>JASGJA010000030.1:0-92522 GCA_049840935.1 Mesorhizobium sp. | reverse complement strand
ACTAGAGGCATGGCAATTGGCAAGGGCTTTGCGCGCGCGGCCATCGTCAAGGATGCGGGCGACGACCCGGACGTGACGCATGGCGCGCTGATTGTTTCGACCGTCCGGCACGGGCCGGAAGGCTCCGGCATCAGCTTTTTGCGAGGCGAAGGCGTTGGATTGGTTACGCGTCCTGGCTTGCCGATCGCGCCCGGCGAACCGGCCATCAATCCCGTGCCGCGCCGGATGATCGCGCAAGCCGTGGCCGAGGTGGCGGGCAAGGACGCGGACATATCCATCGAGATTTCGGTGCCGGAAGGTGAGGCGATGGCCGTACGCACGCTCAACGGACGGCTCGGTATTTTGCACGGCATTTCCATTCTTGGAACAACGGGTATCGTCATTCCCTATTCCTGCTCGTCGTGGATTTACTCCATCCATCGCGGCATCGACGTCGCCCGCGCAATGGGATTTTCCCACGTTGCAGGGTCCACCGGCAATGCTTCCGAACTGGCCGTCCAAAAGCGCTACGACATGCACGAAGTGCAGTTGATCGACATGGGCGATTTTGTTGGCGGCATGTTGAAATATATCGCCAAGCATCCCGTCCCGCGCGTGACCATCGCGGGCGGCGTCGCCAAGATGACCAAGCTGGCGCAGGGAATGCTCGACCTTCATTCCAAACGCGGCCCTGCCGATATGGAGGGCCTCGCCGCCGTTGCGGGCAAAGCTGGCGCTTCCGCCAGTTTGGTCGTGCAAATGCGTAGCGCGAACACCGTAGCGCATGCTTTTGAACTGGCTTCCGGCGAGGGCATTCCGCTTGGTGACGCCATTGCCGAAGCCGCGCACAAAACCGCAATGCCGGTGCTCGATGATGCGCCGGTCAAGGTCGAAGTGCTGGTGTTCGACCGTGACGGCAATTTGCGCGGACAGTTTCCGAGAGGCTGAAATCATTCGCCCCTCCCGCGAAAACGCCTTTGATAATAGGCGTCGTAGAGCGACGACTCCTTAAAATCCTCTGCGCCGAGTGAACGCCCGACGAAGATGATCGCGGTGCGCTCAATCGGATTGCGCGAGAGGTCCGCAGTCAGCCCTCCAAGCGTCGTACGGATAATGCGTTCATCCGGCCACGAGGCGCGAAACACCACTGCTACCGGGCAATCCGCGCCGTAAAGCGGCATCAGCCGCGCGGCAATCTGTTCGGCCTCATGAATGGCTAGGTGGATCGCAAGCGTGGCACCAGTCGCGCCAAATGCTTCCAACGTCTCGCTTTCCGGCATTTTTGATGCACGCCCCGAAACGCGAGTCAGTACAAGGCTTTGCGCTACTTCCGGTATGGTGAGCTCGCGCTTCAGCGCCGCAGCCGCAGCCGCGAAGGAAGGCACGCCGGGTGTCAGCGTATAAGGAATCCCAAGCCGCTCAAGCCGCCGGATTTGCTCGGCCACAGCACTCCATACGGAAAGATCACCGGAGTGCAGCCGGGCAACGTCTTGTCCCGCCTCAAACGCGCGTTTGTATTCGGTTTCAATCTCGTCAAGCGAGAGCGGCGCCGTGTCGACCAACCGCGCATCGGCAGGGCAATAATTCAGCAGTTCGGGCGAAACGATTGAGCCCGCGTAAAGGCAAACGGGGCAGGCGGGGAGTAGATCGCGTCCGCGAACCGTAATGAGATCAGCCGCGCCCGGTCCGGCTCCTATGAAGTGAACCGTCATGCGTCGTTTTCCGATTTGGCGAGCGCGCAAGTCACGCCATCTTGCACGAAACGTGGACCGAGCAAGCGTGCGCCAGCCCCGGCGACTGCAAGTGCTGCTGCTTCCGAAAGCGATGCCGCACCCGTCACATCGACAGATTTCTGGGAGTGCGTCAGGCATCGGGCGGACACGCTTCGCAAGGCGTCGTCACCAACGATTTGCAGCGGAACGTTCAATTCTTGCGCCGAAAGCAGGATTCCGGGTTCGGATTTTTTCATTTCCCCCGTTGCTATGCGATCGATCGCGGTGGCGGTCAGCCCATGTTGGGCGAGCGCCTGACCGATCGCGCGCATAATGGCCTGCGCGGTGAGTCCTTTGCGGCAACCGATTCCCGCAACTATCATGGCTTCCTCCAGCGCCATTGCGTCACCGGCATTGCAGAACGCCAGCCCGACATGGAGCCCACCGGCTGCGCGCGACTTATCGCAATGCGGATCAGTTCGCCGCCAAGTCGCGCGTGATGGTCCAGCAACAGCGCTTCCATTTCCAGCGTCACCGCATTTGCCGCCAGTCTGCCGCCGGATTTCAGCCCCTTGATGCAGGCGGGAATGACGCCCGGATCGGACCCGCCGCCGCCGACGAAAATCGCGTCCGGCGTTTCGAGGTTCGCGAGGGCTTCCGGCGCTATGCCTTCGATCAATTTCAGTCCGGGCACGCCGCACGTATTGGCATTCGCGGTGATACGCGCGGCACGCGTCTTATCTGCCTCTATTGCGATTGCGCGCATGGAGGTGTCGGCCAGCATCCATTCGATTGCAATCGAGCCGGACCCCGCGCCCACATCCCAAAGCAACTCGCCGCGCCGGGGTGCTAGGCCGGAAAGCGTGACGGCGCGGATTTCGCTCTTGGTCAATTGGCCGTCTGTATCGAAAAGCGCATCAGGCAGGCCGCTGGCCAGCGAAATGATCCGCGCTTCCGAGTTTGATTCAACTTCGATGGCTAATACATTGAGTGGGCTTATGTTTTCGACATCGAAAGCCGTCGCGGTGGTCCAGCGTATCCGCTCGGCGGAGCCGCCCAAAGCCTCAAGTATGGAAATCCGCGATTCCCCAAATCCAAGCGAGGCGATCAGCGCTGCAATTTCGCTCGGCGCGGCTCCATCCGAGGTCAGCGCCAAAATGCGACGGCGTGGATGCAGCAACGGACGGATAAGGTTGATCGAGCGGCCATGCAGCGAAACGCACTCCACGTTCTGCAAAGGCCAGCCCAGTCGTGACGCCGCGAGACTGAACGCGGAAGGCGCGGGGATGCAACGAATTTCCGATGTGGGAATCCGTCTGGCAAGCGCCACACCTGCGCCGTAGAAAAACGGATCGCCGGATGCCAGCACGCAGACCGATTGACCCCGCAGCGCCAGAACTGGCTCGATTGCAAACGGCACCGGCCATTGTTCGGCTTTTCCTGCGATGGTCGCCCGCGCCAGTTCGAGATGCCGCGCGCCGCCGAACACATAGCTTGCGTTCGCAATCGCCAGCTTGGCCTCGTCGCCCAGACCGGCTATGCCGTCCTCACCAATGCCCACAATGGTCAGCCATTTTTCAACGGACGTCATGCGCAAATCCGTTCTCATACTCGGCGGCACGACCGAAGCCCGTCAACTGGCCGGCAGGCTTGCCGCGCATGAAGCGTTGGCCGTTACGCTTTCGCTCGCTGGCCGCACCGAGCGTCCCGTCGCGCAGGGTGTACCTACACGGATGGGCGGCTTTGGCGGGCCGGAAGGTCTTGCTGCCTATCTGCGCGAACATCGCATTGATCTGCTGATAGACGCCACGCACCCTTACGCCGCGCGAATTTCCACTAACGCGGCGGAGGCCGCGACGCTCTCCGGCGTACCATTGCTGGCGTTGCGACGACCCGGCTGGGAGCCGGTTTCCGGCGACCGCTGGACGATGGTTGACGAATTCGATTGGTGCCGTTACTGCCTTGGGCAGCGCACCGCGCCGCGTGTTTCTCGCGCTCGGTCGTCAGGAGCTTTTGCCCTTCGAGCAAGCCCCGCAGCACAGCTATCTGGTTCGCAGCGTCGACGCTGTCGAGCCGCCGTTGGCGGTGCCAAATGCGACCTACATCCTCGCACGCGGTCCTTTTGACCGAGACGCCGAGCGTGCCATGCTGCAAGCTCACGGCATCGAAATCATCGTGTGCAAAAACAGCGGTGGCAGCGCGACCTACGCCAAGATTGAAGCCGCACGCGCGCTCGGCATTGGGGTCATCATGTTCCGCCGTCCGCTCCTGCCGGAGGTGCCGGGCTCGGACAGCGTCGAGGCGTTGATCCGATTGACGCTTCACGAGTGCGACCTCAAGGAGCGCGGCGAATAGACCAGCGCGGGCTTGTCGCCACGCTCCACAATCCGCGTCGCCGCTGATCCGATAATCACGCAGGTCGCCATGTCGGCATCTTCCGCCTTGGCGTCGCAGAGCAATTGCACGCCCATTGCCTCGTCATTACGACCCGCCGCGCGCCCGAATATAACCGGCGTTTCCGGCGGCAACACCGCCGAAACGGCATCGAAGGCGCGGCCAAGCTGCCATTGCCGCGATTTGCTGATCGGGTTGTAGAGCGCGATCACAAAGCCCGCGCTCGCTGCCGCCACTAGCCGCGTTTCGATAACGTCCCACGGCTTGAGATTGTCGGAAAGGTTCACCGCGCAGAAATCATGACCAAGCGGCGCGCCCATTCGTGCCGCTACCGCCAGCATGGCGGTAACGCCCGGAATGATCTCCAGATCGACGTCGCGCCATTGATCCACGCCTTCTTCAATCGCTTCGCACACCGCCGCTGCCATGGCAAAAACGCCGGGATCGCCGCCCGAAACGATGGCGACTGTCGCACCGGTCGCAGCCCGGTCCAGTGCGTCCTTCGCTCGCGCCAATTCCTCGCGATTGTCGGATGCCACCGCTACCTGATCTGCACGCAGTTTCAGGCGGCTCACATAAGGTTTGTAGCCATAGAAATGCGTTGAAGCCGCAATGGCGTCCATCGCTTGCGGCGTTATCTGCTTGTCCGATCCCGGCCCCAGACCAATGACATAGAGTTTTCCGCTCATAACGCCGCTTCCGGTCTGCCGGGCCAGCCCGGCACCAGAACGATAGCGAAATAGGGCGCTTCGTCGTCGGGCTTTTCCGCAAGCAATGTGCTCGCCGTATTCTGCATCGTGCCGCGCTCGACATAGACCGCTGCGTTCAGCTTCCCGGTCGCGTTCAGTGCGCGACGAATCTTCGGAAGGTTGCGCCCAACCTTCATAATGACCGCCGCATCCGTATCCGCAAGACGGCGCGCGAGTTCCACTTCGTTCAACGTACCCGGCAGCACGGTCAGGATTTCGTCCCCCTGAACCAGTGGCAACCCAACCTGCGACCAGCAACCGGACATGGCCGTCACGCCCGCGATCACTTCCGCAGGAAAGCGCGGTGCAAGTCGCACATGCAGATGCATATAGGAGCCATAAAACAGCGGGTCGCCTTCGGAGAGAATCGCGACCGTCTTGCCCGCGCTCAAATGCTCCGCCACCTTCTCCGCCGAGACTTCATAAAAGCCCAGAATTTGCGATTTGTAGCTGTCGTCGTCTTTTTCGATCTCAGTCGTGACCGGATAGTGTAGCGGCAATTCTTCCATGCCGTCGCGTATATGCGCTTGCACAATCGCGCGTGCATTGCCGGTTGTGCCGCGCTTCGCGAAATAGGCCAGCACATCGGCCTGCTCGATGGCGCGAACTGCTTTCACGGTCAGCAATTCCGGGTCGCCCGGACCCGTGCCAACGCCGATCAGCCGGCCTGTGTTGTGTCGGGCAATCACGCGGGAACACCTCGTGGATCGAAGGTGTGGTGAACACGGGCAAATTGCGACCCCCACCCCTTACCCCTCCCCTCATGGGGGAGGGGAAAATTGAAAACTCGGCGTTTCTCTCCCCCTCCCCCTTGAGGGGAGGGGTAAGGGGTGGGGGTCATAGTCGGATCAATCACAGCCCCGGCCTCGCTAATGAATTGAGCGCGGCTGCCGTCATCGCGCTGCCGCCCAAGCGTCCGCGAACAATCGCAAATGGCACGCCATAGGAATTTTCCGCCAGCGCGTCCTTGGATTCTGCGGCGCCCACAAACCCCACCGGCATGCCGAGTATCGCCGCCGGTTTCGGCGCGCCGTCGCGCAGCTTTTCCAGCAAATAGAACAGCGCGGTCGGCGCGTTACCGATGGCGATGACAGCGCCAGCCATCCGCTCGCCCCACAGATCAATCGCCGCAGCCGAGCGCGTATTTCCAATCTCTGCCGCAAGAGACGCCGTGCGCGGGTCGCGCAGCGTACAAACCACCTCATTGTTTGCGGGTAAGCGCGCTTGCGTCACACCGCGCGCCACCATTTCCGCATCGCACAGGATCGGCGCACCGCCCTTTAGCGCCGTCCGCGCGGCCCCGACAAAACCCGGCGAGAAAACAAAATGCCGTGCAGCTTCCACCTGTCCGCAGGCATGAATCATGCGGATAGCCACATCGGCTTCGTCCGCGTCGAAGCGCGAGAGGTCAGCCTCGGCGCGAATGATTGCGAAGGAGCGCTCATAGATCGCCGTCCCGTCGCGAATATAGTCGTATTCGATCATCCGATTCCCTTCAGCGCGTCGACCAGCGCATTAGGTTGAGCGTAAGCCTGAGGCAAGCTCCGGGCTGTTCCACCCACGACAATTCCAACCGTTTCGCCCTCTCCAACAAGCGTAACCTTGGCAGGAGAAGGATGCGCGCAGCCTTTCGCGCAGCCCGAAACGTGAAGCGAAAATGCGTTGTCGACGAAAAGTTCGGGCAGTTCCCGGGCAATGAGGCGCGCGGTTTCGCGCGTATTGAATGTGCCCGAAGCGCAGGCCGGTTTGCCGGGGCACGCGAATATCCGCATTGCCGGATTGTGTGGATCGACCACAAAGCCCAATTCTTCTGCGATTTTCAGAATTCGTTCTGTGTTAGGCGCTTCCAGCAACATGACAAGTGCGCGAGGCGGCGCGGCTCGAAACTCCACCACGCCAAGCTCTTGCGCCTGTCTCACAAATTCAGCCAGAACAGCAGCTTCCGCCGATCCAAACGGCAGCGCAACCGCCACGGCCTCACGATCCTTGAGCGCAAGGCGGCCTAGCGGAATCCTCTGCTCCGCACATTCCTCGGCATCCAGAACGCCGATGCTCAGGTCACGCGCTCGCGCCATTGGACCGCGCGCAGCAACGGCTTCCAGCGTTTCCAGCACAATCACAGCCGCCCTCGCTTGCTCAAAACGCCCCAGCGTGCGCGATTTGCCGCCAATCGTAATGCGCCATAAATCGCCGTCCGCTTTGCAGCGAATATCGGCCTGCAATGCATCAAGGCCCCACGCTCCACCGCCATCGACAATAACGGACACTTTGGGCGCGAGCTTGCCATTCAGGCTCCGGCGCACAATCCCATCCCGAATGCTTTGCGCAAGCGGGCGCGGATCAGCGGCCTCATCCGGGTCGATGCCTGCGAGCGGGCTGGTCGTTACAGTCGTGCCCGTTCGCACATCTATGTCCAGCCGGTTGATGTCGTCCGCCAGCACCAGAGCGGACAATTCAGTCAGGCCGCGTATTTGAAGGCTACCGCGCGAGGTTATCTCGATAATCCCGTTACCGTGTCTTGATGCGGATTCGCAGAGTCCAATCAGTTGGTTGGCGCTCAATCCCTCGCGCACTGGATTAAGTCTGGCGAGCAACCCGTCGCCGGTCTGCATCGGCGCGGCGAGTGCGGGGCAGGCTCCGCGCACATTTATGTCGCGCGCGGCCACCATCATTCGGCGGCCTCTGCAATCAGTTCCGCAAGCTCATCGTCAATTGCGTTGCGGAGCGGTCGCCACAGGCCGCGCCGTCTGGCATCAGCCAATCGCTTGGCGATTGCGCGTGCGGCCTTGGGGTTCTCACGCAAAATGAATGCGCGCACCGTTTCGTCGCCAAGATAGGCGTCGTGGACCGCGCCTATCAGGTCGCCGGAAATCGCATTCGTGGTTTCGGCAAAGGCGACCAGTCGGTCTACCGTTTCAGCAAACTCCGCTGCCCCGCGCAGCCCGTGCCGCATCTGGCCTGCAATGAACCGTGGATTGACTGCTCGCGCCCGAACTACACGCCCAACGGCTTGCGCCACAGAACGAGGACGCGGGCGGTTTGGGTCGGTCGTGTCCAGAACGACTACATCCGCATTGCGCCCCAGAGCGGCCAGCGCGGCAGTAAATCCACCGATAAATGCCACATCCGCGGAGCCTTCCAGAATATCGCGCCCTGGGTCGTCGCCGGTGTGCACCAGAAGATCGGCCTCCGCCAGCCGTTCCGCGAACGCGCCCGGTGCCTCTGTGGCCGCGCCTTCCGCACCGCCGAAAGCGTGCGAGGTCGCTGCCAGATAAGCGTGTCCAATTTCGCTGCGGTCTTCCCAATCGCTGCGCGCGAGTTGGTCCTCGATGCCTGCACCATACGTTCCCGGAGAGGAACCGTAGACACGGGCAGGGGCCTTGCCTGTCTCGCGCACCGTGGCCGCAAGCGGGTTTTCATCGGCTGTTTCATCGCGCATCGCAACCGCCTGCGCGGCAGCGTCGAGCAGCGCGATTTGCGTTGGAAACATGTCGCGGAACAGGCCGGAAATGCGGAAGGTTACGTCCACGCGCGGACGCCCCAGCGTCGCTGGCGCAAGCACTTCAACGCCGGTCACGCGGCCAGTGGCGGCGTCCCATTGCGGGCGGCACCCCATAAGCCAAAGCCCTTGCGCGATTTCCTCGCCGCCGGTGCGCAGCGACGCGCTGCCCCATAGATCGATCACCAGCGCGCGCGGCCAGTCGCCGTGGCTCTGCACATAATCGCGCAGCACTTCGTCCGCCGCCGCTTTGCCAAGATCGAATGCGGTCGGTGTCGGCATAGTGCGCGGGTCAGCCGTGTAGAGATTGCGCCCGGTTGGGAATACGTCAGAATGACCACGCGCGGGTGTGCCGGATGGCCCCGCCGCAATATGCCTGCCGTCCAGCGCTTTCAAAAGGTTTGCGCGTTCGTTCGCAGCGCTTTCTGCGTGCTCGCCATCCGTGCGGCCATAGATATGCAGCCCGTCCTTAATGGCGAAATCTTTCAGGTCGCACAGCCACGCATCTATGCGCCGCAACGCCTCGTCCGGTGCATCGGTGCGCGCAACGCCCGCATCGGTGGCGAGTCCGGTTTCCGTTGCCGTTTCCACGATCAGTTTGGCGAGACGGTCGCGGCGGCGGCGGTCCAAGCCATCAGCCTGCGCATATTCGTCCACGAGCCGTTGCAGCGTTTGCTGCTTGTCGTCGAGTTCGGCGGTCGCCAGTGGCGGGGGCAGATGGCCGAGCGTAACGGCAGAAATGCGCCGCTTGGCCTGCGCGGCTTCGCCGGGGTTCGATACGATGAACGGATAGATCACCGGCAGTCCGCCGGTCACGATTTCCGGGAAGCAATCGCGGCTCAGCGCAACCGTCTTGCCCGGCAACCATTCCAATGTCCCATGCGCACCCACATGAACGATAGCGTGAACGCCCAGCACCTTCTGGAGCCAAAACCCGAACGCAACCAGATCGTGTTGCGGGGCCAGCGTTGGATCGTGATAGTCGGCGCGCCGATCCGCCGATCGACCCCGATCCGGCGCAAGCGCTACCGTCACATTGCCGAATGTCGCGGCACGGAAGTGAATGCGCTTTTCCGGCGGCGCTCCCCACGTCGCATTCAGCTTTTCGCGGGCAGCGGCGGGCATTGTGGCAAGCGCCTTGCCATATTCTTCCGCATCAAAACCTTGCTCGCCACGATCCAGAAGATCAAGAAGTTGACGTGGCGATTCAGGAATCGAGTCAATGCTGTAGCCCGCATCCTTCAAGTCATGCAGCATGGCCAGCACGCTCGAAGGCGCATCCAGTCCCACCGCATAGCCGGTGCGGCCCTCCGCTGCCGGATAATCCGGTATGAGGATAAGCAGTTTCCGGCTTTCGCGACCCGTCTCGGCCAATTGCAGGAAACGCTCGATACGCACCGCCACCTGTTCAATCCGGTCCGGCTCCGGCTGATTTGCCAGTCCGCGATAATCGCTGGATTGCCATTGTGCCTTGAACGAAATCGCACCGGCCAGAATCCGTCCGTCGAGTTCGGGCAGAACCACATGCATCGCAAGATCTGCCGGTGCCAATCCGCGCTGGTTTTCCTCCCACGCCTCTCGGCGCGTTGTGGCGGTGATGACCTGAAACACCGGCACACCCGCGCGGTCGAATAGCGTCTGCTCGCCGGGCTCGGCACCTGCGGCAAACGCCGTGGCCGTAATGAGCGCCGCAGGCTGGAGGTCTGTCAGCGCTTTTTCCACGAATGCGAGCGACGTAGCGTCTTTCAGCGAGGTCACGAAAATCGGCACCGCCGAAATGCCTCTGGCTGTCAGCGCCTTCGCCAATTCGTCAATCGGCGCTGCATCTGCCGCCAGCAACATCGACCGATAGAAGAGAATTGGAATGACAGGTTTGTTGTTTGATGAACCCCCACCCCTTACCCCTCCCCTCAAGGGGGAGGGGGGCGGAAGTGCTGAGTTCTCAATTTCCCCTCCCCCTTGAGGGGAGGGGTAAGGGGTGGGGGTAACCCATTCCCCAAGTATCCCCCTACCGGGCACATAAAACCCGGCCTTAGGCACGTCGCTTGCTGTCTCACGGCTTTCTTCGCCGCGTGCCATCGCGCCGAGGCTTCGCGCGAGCGCTTGCATATTTCCTGGCCCGCCCTCACGGAAAAAGCCAAGCAAATGCGCCAGTTCGTCGGCTCCTACCGTCGAAAGCTCGGCCAGCCGCGCGTCGTCCTCACGACATTCGCCCGGTAGAAGCGCCAGCTTTATTCCCTTAGCGCGGGCAACACTCGCAAGCTGGTCACAGCCATAGCGCCACCAGTCATACCCGCCGAGGATGCGCACCAGAATGACCTTCGCATGCTGTGCAACGCTGTCGGTCCAAAGATCGACGGACATGGGGTGTCGCAAGTCGCGCAGCGCCGCCAATCCGAGCGAGGGCAGGGCATCCTTTTGCGCCTGCCAACCCGCAGCAAGTGCGGCCAGATCAGAAGTCTGTGAACGACAATGCCACCACATCTGCCGGCGTCTGTTTCAGATCGACCGGCTCTATCAGATCCTCAAGCGAGGCCGATGTGGTGGCCAGAATATGCATCAGCCAACGAGAATCTTCTCAATTGCCACGCGGTCAAGCCCTTTCAGGCCGATTACGACAACGCTGGAACGCCGCGGCTCGCCTGCGTTCCATGCGCGATCATAATAATGGTTTACGCGTGCTCCGACTGCCTGCACGAGCAGTCGCATCGGCTTGCCGGTTACTTCGACGAACCCTTTTAGGCGCAGCACGTTTTCTTTCTCCGCGGCCTCCGCAACGCGCGCGGCCAGTGCGGCCGGATCGGACACCGCCGGAATATCGATCACGTAAGTATCGAAATCGTCGTGTTCGTGGTCGAGTTCATCATCGTGATGCGTCTTGCGGTTTTCAATGTCGTCTTCGACGCCAAGCCCCAGACCCAACAGCAAGGAAGGATCAACCTTGCCATGCGAAGTTGGCACGACCTTCACGGCGCGCGCGCTGTGTTCGCCGATGATCGCATTGGCCCGAGCGGCCCCATCGGCGTCGATCAAATCGCTCTTGGAGAGAATTATGAGATCGGCGCAAGCCACCTGATCCTCGAACACTTCTTCCACCGGATCTTCGTGGTCGAGCGAACTCGTCCGCAGAACGCTGCGCAGCAAGCGCATCCATGTCCGAGGCAACCTGTCCGTAAGCGAGTGCCGCACCATCCACCACGGCAACAACGCCATCAACCGTCACGCGGCTTTTCACGCTCGGCCATTGAAACGCCTGAACCAGCGGCTTCGGCAGCGCCAGACCGGATGTTTCGATCAAGATGTGATCGACCCTCGGCTCGCGCGCCAGAATCTGGTCCAGCGCAGGCACGAAATCATCAGCCACGGTGCAGCAGATGCAGCCGTTTGCCAGTTCCACGATGTTTTCTTCGGGGCAGGTGTCGATGCCGCAGCCTTTCAAAATATCGCCATCGATGCCGACATCGCCAAACTCGTTCACGATCACCGCGAGCCTTTTGCCCTTGGTGTTTTCAATCAAATTGCGCACCAGTGTGGTTTTACCTGCGCCCAGAAAGCCGGTGATGACCGTGCACGGAACGCGTTCGAGAGCCTGTGTCATGCAATATCCTTCAGGAAATCGGAGGGCGGGATGCGCGCTATCAAGCCGCGCTTGAGAGAGTTCGGGACGGCCACGCCAAGGCAGCGTTCCGTCAACGGTTTCGATAAATAGTTCGGCGCCGGTCACAAGGTCCGCGCCGCTTTGCTCGGTCAGGTCGCCGAACACGTAGCTCCAGCAGCCGTCGCGCAAAAGAGCCGCGCTTAGCCGTCGCTTGCAGTTGCCCAGGCATTCCACTTGCCGAACGTGCACCGGCTTTCCGCGCGCTGCATCGAGCGTTGCGCGCGCCAGCCTTTCGCCCGCGCGGGGGTGAGCGTCCGAGCCCGAACTCATCGCGGCAGGATGCGCACACGACAATCGTGACCTCAGCAGAGGTTTCCTTGTTCGCGGGAAATTCTTCGGCGTCCAAAAACATGCTCCTTGCCCGGACACCCGCCGGGCGGTCGGAAGTTGATGTTCAACGGCAGGTCTCCTGGCTCACGGCTTTTGCGCCTCGCCGCCTTCCCGGTTGCCCAGTGGCATTGGCTTTGGCTTGCCGTTCACAGTTGCGGGTACAGCTACGGCATTGCCCAAATGGGCGCACCGCATTCCCTCTTCGCCTTGCTGTTTAGGCAAGGAACCGTTTGCTTGGATTTAGGCGTTACAGGTGGGGCGAGTCAACGTACAGCTACGACGCTGAAAGGCTTGCCAGCGCCGGGCCAAGATCGCCTGCGGGTGTAATCTCGATCTGTTCCAGTCCCAGCCAGTTCTGCATTGTGCGCAGTTCCTGCAACAGCGCTTCGGCGGTTTCGGGCGGTGCGCCCGGTTCGGCATAGGCCGCCAGCACACGCAATATGCCTTTCGGCCTGTCTGCACGCAGGTCCACGCGTGCCACGATTGCCTCATTCAACAGGAACGGCAGAACATAGTACCCATAGCGCCGCTTCTCTGCGGGCGTATAAATCTCGATCCGGTAGTGGAAGTCGAACAGCTTTTCCGTGCGCGTGCGTTCAAATACGAGCGGATCGAACGGTGCAAGCAGCGCCCGCGTTTTCACTTTGCGCGGCCTGCGCGCGTCCTTCCACATATAGCCCGGCCGATGCCATCCCTCGATTTTCACGGGCAGCAAGTCGCCTTCCTCGACCAGCTCATCAATTCGCCCGACAATATCAGCAGGCGACAGCCGGAAATAATCCCGCAAACATTGTGCTGTCCCGACGCCAAGCGCGCGCGCCGAAATCCGCAGCAATTCGCGATGCGCGTCGGCGGTGTCCGGCACCGGCAAATCAGTGACCGATTTGGGAAGTGCCCTTTCTGGCAGGTCGTAAAGCCGCTCGAATGAGCGCCGGGAGTGCGCCGTTATGCGGCCTGCCCAGAATAGCCATTCAAACGCCGCCTTGGCATCAGACCAGCCCCACCAGCCGCCGCTACCCTTGTGGCCTTCGATGTCGGATGCGGCAATTGGTCCACGCGCTTTCACCTCCTCGAAAATCTCTTCGATGAACGTTGATTTGTCCTCCGCCCAGCGCGCAAGCCCGCTATAGATTTCAGAATGTTCGCGCGCCCGCGCCATGCGCCATTGCATCAGCGGCCACAGTTCCAGTGGCAGGAACGATGCTTCATGCGCCCAATATTCAAAGACCAGCCTTTTCTTTGGCCCCGTCGCTTCGTCCAGAAGTTGCATGGGGTAGGGGCCAAGCCGCGAGAACATCGGCATGTAATGCGCGCGCACCACCGCGCTGACGGAATCAATCTGCAAAAGGCCGATCCGGCCAAGCAGGCGATTCAGATGTCCTCGATTGATAGGACCGGTGGGTCGCGGTTCGGAAAAACCCTGTGCAGCCAGCGTAATGCGGCGCGCTTGAGCCAGACTGATCTTTTCACTCTTCATAGGTAAAATTTCGGAGGCTGGAATCGGCAAATCACTGGTGAGACTAGCAGAAACGTCCGCAAGAGGCTGTCAGGATCAAAACATGAGTAAAAAAGTATAGAAATCAATGGGTAGACCCGCGACATTTCTGCCCAATTTTGGACAAGCTTTGGCTTGCGTCGGGGTGGTGGCTGCGCTAACCCTCCCGCAACGCAGCATCGGTTATGAACCGGTTAAGCGCGATTGCTGTTGCCCGGACATCTTCCAGGTGGTCTTGTCGTTGTAGCGGTCGCCAAGCGGAAAGTTGGACTATGAGCGCTCTACTGAGTTCCTATCTGCCGATTATCATTTTCATTGGCGTAGCCATGATTGTCGGGCTCGCGCTGATCGTGGCTCCCTTCCTCGTTGCATATCGCAACCCGGACCCGGAGAAGTTGTCTGCATACGAGTGCGGCTTCAATTCTTTTGACGATGCGCGCATGAAGTTCGACGTGCGCTTCTATCTGGTGTCGATCCTGTTCATCATCTTCGATCTGGAGGTGGCGTTCCTGTTTCCGTGGGCGGTGTCCTTCGGCAAAATCGGGATGCTTGGCTTCTGGTCGATGATGGTATTCCTCGGTGTGCTCACCATCGGCTTTATCTATGAATGGAAGAAAGGCGCGCTGGAATGGGATTGAACGATAGTTCCGGCGCGCTCATCGCGCCGAAGCCAAAGGGAATCATTGATCCGCGCACGGGCAAGCCTGTGGGCTCGGACGACATATTCTTTGGCGAATTGAACAATGAACTGTCCGACAAGGGCTTTCTGGTCACGTCGTCGGAAGCGCTTATCACATGGGCGCGCACCGGTTCGCTGATGTGGATGACATTCGGCCTCGCCTGCTGCGCGGTGGAGATGATGCACATTTCCATGCCACGCTATGACGCTGAGCGGTTCGGCATCGCGCCGCGCGCTTCCCCGCGTCAGTCGGACGTAATGATCGTTGCCGGCACGCTGACCAATAAGATGGCTCCCGCGCTGCGTAAGGTTTACGACCAGATGCCGGAGCCGCGCTACGTGATCTCGATGGGGTCATGCGCGAATGGCGGCGGTTATTACCATTATTCCTATTCGGTCGTGCGCGGTTGTGATCGCGTCGTGCCGGTAGATATTTATGTTCCGGGCTGTCCTCCTACTGCGGAGGCGCTGCTTTACGGCATTCTTCTTCTGCAGAAGAAGATTCGCCGCACCGGCACGATTGAGCGGTGAGGCATTAGAATGAGTGAAGCGCTCAATGATCTCGCCGCCTATATCGGCGAAAAGCTTCCCGGCAAGATCGAGGAAGCGTTTGTCGCTTATGGCGAGCTGACGCTTGTCGTCGATCCGGCAGACATCAACACGGTGCTTGGTTTCCTCAAGCGCGACGTGCAGTGCGAGTTCATATCGTTCATCGACATTTGCGGCGCGGATTATCCGTTCCGTGCGAAGCGGTTCGATGTTGTCTATCATCTGCTTTCGCCGCGCCAGAATCAGCGTATCCGCGTAAAGGTTCGCACTGACGAACACACGCCGGTTCCGTCCGCGACAGAAGTGTTTCCGGGCGCGGACTGGTTCGAGCGCGAGGCGTATGACCTATACGGCATTCTGTTCTCCGGCCATCCGGACCTGCGCCGCCTGCTCACGGATTACGGCTTTGAAGGTCATCCGCTGCGTAAGGATTTCCCGCTTACCGGCTTTGTCGAGGTCCGCTACGACGATGAAGTGAAGCGCGTTGTTTATGAGCCTGTCGAACTGAAGCAGGAATTCCGCAATTTCGATTTTCTGTCGCCGTGGGAGGGTACGGATTACGTGCTGCCCGGCGATGAAAAAGCCAAGACGAATTGAGGCGCCGAATGGCTGAAACCTCTGTCCGCAACTTCAATATTAATTTCGGTCCGCAGCATCCGGCGGCGCACGGCGTTTTGCGTCTCGTGCTGGAGTTGGATGGCGAAGTGGTGGATCGCGTCGATCCGCATATCGGCCTTCTGCATCGCGGCACTGAAAAGCTGATCGAAGCCAAGACCTATCTTCAGGCCGTGCCTTACTTCGACCGACTGGACTACGTCGCGCCGATGAATCAGGAACACGCCTATGCGCTGGCCATAGAGCGGCTGCTTGGCATTGAGGTTCCGAAGCGCGGCCAGTTGATCCGCGTGCTCTACTCGGAGATCGGGCGCATTCTGAAATCACCTGCTGAACGTAACGACGCAGGCGATGGACGTCGGTGCGCTGACGCCTCCGCTCTGGGGTTTCGAGGAGCGCGAAAAGCTCATGGTGTTCTATGAGCGGGCGTGTGGTGCGCGTATGCATGCCGCGTATTTCCGTCCGGGTGGCGTGCATCAGGATTTGCCGCAGAAGCTGGTCGAAGACATCGGCAATTGGATCGATCCGTTTTTCAATACGCTGAACAATCTGGACGACCTCATCACGCCGAACCGCATTTTCAAGCAGCGCAACGTCGATATCGGCGTCGTCTCGCTGGAAGATGCGTGGGCGTGGGGTTTTTCGGGCGTTATGGTGCGCGGCTCAGGCGCGGCATGGGATTTGCGCAAGAGCCAGCCTTACGAGTGCTACCCCGAAATGGAATTTGACATTCCAATCGGCAAGAATGGCGATTGCTACGACCGCTACCTGATCCGCATGGAAGAAATGCGCCAGTCGGCGCGCATCATGCGCCAGTGCGTGGATCGTCTGCTCGGCGCTGAATTGGTCGGCCCGGTTTCCAATCTTGATGGCAAGGTCGTGCCGCCAAAGCGCGGCGCGATGAAGCGCTCGATGGAAGCGCTGATCCATCATTTCAAGCTTTATACCGAGGGTTATCACGTCCCAGAAGGCGAAGTTTACGCCGCCGTCGAAGCGCCGAAGGGGGAATTCGGCGTCTATCTCGTGTCGGACGGCACCAACAAGCCGTATCGGTGCAAGTTGCGCGCGCCGGGTTTCGCCCATTTGCAGGCGATGGATTTCCTGTGTCGCGGCCACATGCTGGCTGACGTCTCGGCCATCCTTGGCTCCCTCGACATCGTGTTTGGTGAGGTTGACCGCTAAATGAGTGTTCGTCGTCTCGCAGAGCCAGCCTATCAGCCGCCAGCTTTCGCCTTCAACAAGGCAATGGCTGCGCAGGCAAAGACATGGATCAAGAAATACCCCAAGGGTCGTGAGCAATCCGCGGTCATTCCGCTGTTGATGTTGGCGCAGGAGCAGGAAGGCTGGGTCACGCGGGCGGCTATCGAGCATGTCGCAGATACGCTGGCCATGCCCTACATTCGCGTGCTCGAAGTTGCGACATTCTACACGCAGTTTCAGTTGAAGCCGGTGGGTACGCGGGCGCATGTGCAGGTCTGCGGTACCACGCCGTGCGCCTTGCGTGGCGCGGAGGAACTCAAGGAAGTCTGCCGCAACAAGATCCATCACGAGCAGTTCCACACCAATGAGAGCGGCACGCTTTCATGGGAAGAGGTCGAGTGCCTGGGCGCTTGCGTGAACGCTCCAATGGTCATGATCTTCAAGGATACCTATGAAGATTTGACGCCGGAGCGGCTGGCCGAAATCATTGACGAGTTCGAGGCAGGCAAGGGAGCCAAGGTTCCAACCGGTCCGCAGATTGATCGCTGGTTCTCCGCTCCGGAAAGCGGGTTCACTTCGCTGGCCGACGAAAAGGCCTTGAAAAAGGGTGCGAAGAGCAAGCCTGCTGCCGCCAAAGCTCCGGCGGTAAGCGTGCCGCCGTCAAACGCTGCCAAGCCAAAAACGGCAGCCGAGGTTACAAATCCGGCGGTGAAATCGCCTTCAAAGGTAAAGGTTTCTCCGGCGGTCGAGAACGGTAAGAGCGTCAAGGCCCCGAAGGGTTCAGCTAAAGCCGCAAATCAGGCGGAGCCCGCCGTTGAAAAAGTTGCCAAACAGCGCAGTTCCGCAAAATCCACCCCGGCGGCATCGTCCCGCAAGAAACCGGTTTGAGGTGTGAGCCATGCTTGCTGACAAAGACCGAATTTTTACAAATATCTACGGCCGCTTCGATAAGTCGCTCGCGGGTGCGATGTCGCGCGGTTGCTGGGATGACACGGCGGGCATCATCGCTAAGGGTCGTGAGTGGATCGTCAATGAAATGAAGGCGTCCGGCCTGCGCGGTCGCGGCGGCGCTGGCTTCCCCACCGGCCTTAAATGGTCGTTCATGCCGAAGGTCAGCGATGGTCGTCCGTCATATCTCGTCGTCAACGCCGACGAATCTGAGCCGGGTACGTGCAAGGACCGCGAAATTCTGCGCCACGATCCGCACACTCTGGTCGAGGGCTGCTTGCTTGCCGGTTTCGCGATGGGCGCGGTTGCGGCTTACATTTATGTGCGCGGCGAATTCATTCGCGAGCGCGAGGCTCTCCAGCGCGCCATCGACGAGGCTTACGACGCCAAGCTGATCGGAAAGAACAACAAGAACGGCTACGATTTCGAGATTTACGTCCATCACGGTGCTGGCGCTTACATTTGTGGTGAAGAAACCGCGCTGCTCGAAAGCCTTGAAGGCAAGAAGGGCCAGCCGCGCCTGAAGCCGCCATTTCCGGCCAATATGGGCCTCTACGGCTGCCCGACCACCGTCAACAATGTGGAATCCATCGCTGTTGCCCCCACTATCTTGCGGCGCGGCGCGGCATGGTTTTCGTCGATCGGTCGCCCAAACAATGTCGGCACCAAGCTGTTCATGCTGGTCGGCCACGTCAACACGCCTTGCGTGGTTGAAGAGGCGATGGGCATCACCTTCCGCGAATTGGTCGAGACGCATGGCGGTGGCATTCGCGGCGGTTGGGATAATCTGCTGGCGGTCATTCCCGGCGGCGCATCCTGCCCGGTCGTGAAGGCGGAAGACATTATCGATTGCCCGATGGATTTCGACGGCCTGCGCGAGCGCAAGTCTTCGTTCGGTACGGCAGCGGTGATCGTCATGGACAAGTCCACCGACATCATCAAGGCAATCGCGCGCCTGTCTTACTTCTTCAAGCACGAAAGCTGCGGCCAGTGTACGCCGTGCCGCGAAGGCACGGGCTGGATGTGGCGTGTCATGGAACGTTTGGTGCGCGGTGAGGCGCAGAAGCGCGAAATCGACATGCTGCTGGATGTCACCAAGCAGGTCGAAGGCCACACGATCTGTGCCCTCGGTGATGCTGCGGCCTGGCCAATTCAGGGTCTGATCCGCAATTTCCGTCCGGAGATCGAGCGGCGCATCGATGAATTCACGCGCAATTCGCACAATGTCGCGCCGGTTCTGGAAGCGGCGGAATAATTAAGGAAAGCAAACGGTTAGAGCGATGAACGACAAGTCCGACAAAGAGCAGAAAGGGCAGGCAGAAGCGGTTGACGCTTTTGCTGCGGCCACTGCTGTCGGCTTTGCCGTCGCCAGCCGCACGATGGAAATGTGGTTCGGCGCAATGTCGGGCTTTGCGCGCGCGTCACGCGAAATCCTTGCGCAAAATAAGGACGCACTCGCAACCGAAGCGCCGTGTCTCCGGTCTACCAAGCGAAAAGAGCCGACAAAAAACGCAAGCCCGCGAACGATGCTGACATTGTCATCTCCCGGAGCACAAGAAGCGAAAGCCAAGCGCGCCCGTTAAGGCGAAGGCCGAAGCTCTGTCATTTGCGAAGCGCATGCCAGAGGCGATTGCGCGTCCGGCCATTGTCGACGATCTCAAGCGGATCACCGGTGTTGGCCCGAAGCTTGAAGAAGTGCTGAACGGCTATGGCCTGTGGACCTACCCGCAGATCGCTGATTTGCAGGTCCGAAGAGGTTGCATGGCTCGATGATTTACTGGGCCTGAATGGTCGAATTGGTACGGATAAATGGCTCGAACAGGCGGACGCGCTTGGGCAGGCTGGAACAGCTAAGAAGGATGTCGCGGCGGGCTGACCCCCGACGTGATGAATGCGGAATGCCGCAAAGGTTTTAGACGAATGGCTAAGATCAAGGTCGACGGCAAAGAGATCGAAGTCCCGGACCACTACACGCTGCTGCAAGCGGCGGAAGAGGCCGGGGCTGAGGTGCCGCGCTTTTGCTTCCACGAGCGGCTGTCGATTGCCGGCAATTGCCGCATGTGCCTCGTTGAAGTGAAGGGCGGACCGCCGAAGCCTGCGGCGTCGTGCGCCATGAACGTGCGCGATTTGCGCCCCGGACCGAATGGCGAAGCGCCGGAAATCTTCACCAACACGCCGATGGTCAAGAAGGCGCGCGAAGGGGTGATGGAGTTCCTGCTCATCAACCATCCGCTGGATTGCCCGATCTGCGATCAGGGTGGCGAGTGCGATCTGCAGGATCAGGCGATGGCGTTCGGCGTCGATGCTTCGCGCTATAAGGAAAGCAAGCGCGCCGGTCGAAGACAAATATATCGGCCCGCTCGTAAAAACGGTGATGACGCGCTGCATCCATTGCACGCGTTGCGTCCGTTTCACGACAGAAGTTGCAGGCATTTCCGGAACTCGGCCTAATTGGCCGTGGCGAGGACGCCGAAATCACCACCTACCTCGAACAGGCGATGACGTCCGAGTTGCAGGGCAATGTCATCGATCTTTGCCCGGTAGGCGCGCTTACCTCGCGCCCATTCGCGTTCCATGCGCGTCCGTGGGAATTGACGAAGACGGAATCCATCGACGTGATGGATGCAGTCGGCTCGGCCATTCGCGTCGATACACGCGGTCGCGAAGTGATGCGCATCATGCCGCGCGTCAATGAGCAGGTGAATGAAGAATGGATTTCCGACAAGACCCGCTTCATCTGGGATGGCCTGCGCACGCAGCGTCTTGACCGGCCTTATGTGCGCAAGGACGGCAAGCTAAAGCCCTCTACTTGGCCCGAAGCGTTTGCTGTCATTAAAGAAGCGGTTGACCGCACCGCGCCGGAAAAGATCGGCGCGGTTGCGGGCGATCTGTCTAGCGTCGAAGAAATGTATGCGCTGAAGGCGCTACTGGCATCGCTCGGTTCGGCCAACATCGATTGCCGTCAAGACGGCACGGCGCTGCATCCGTCACACGGTCGCGCGAGCTACATTTTCAACCCGACGATTGAGGGTATCGAGAAGGCCGATGCCGTCCTCATTATCGGCTCCAATCCACGCTTTGAGGCTTCGGTGCTGAATGCGCGCATCCGCAAGCGTTGGCGTCAGGACGTGCCGGTTGCGGTGATCGGCGATGTGGGCGATTTGCGTTACGACTACGAACTGCTCGGCGCAGGAGCGGATACGCTGAAAGATCTTGCGGGCGGCGCAGGCAAATATTTCAACGTGTTGAAAAAGGCCAAGCGCCCGCTGATCATCGTCGGGCAGGGCGCTTTGGTGCGTGGCGATGGTGCTGCCGTGCTTGGTCAGGCTGCGAAGCTTGCCCAAGCTGTTGGCGCTGTCACGCCCGAATGGAATGGCTTTGCGGTGCTGCATACGGCGGCGGCGCGTGTCGGCGGTCTGGACGTAGGTTTCGTGCCGCAAGACGCCCGCAAGAACGTTGCGGATGTGCTGGAATCGTCTGAACTGCTGTTCCTGCTTGGGGCGGATGAATTCGACATGAAGCGCGCGGGCAATGCGTTCGTCGTCTATATCGGCACGCATGGCGACGCTGGCGCACATCGTGCGGACGTCATTCTGCCCGGTTCGACATATACCGAAAAGTTCGGCACTTATGTGAACACGGAAGGCCGCGTGCAGCAGACCAGTCGCGCCGGGTTCGCGCCCGGTCAGGCAAAGGAAGATTGGGCGATTATTCGCGCACTTTCGGATGTGCTCGGCCAAAAGCTGCCGTTCGATTCGCTGGCGCAGCTTCGCGCCGCATTGCGCGCCGAGCATCCGCATCTGGCGGAAATCGACGATATTGCGCATGGCGACGTCGCTGATGTCGCGCGGCTAGCCAAACTTGGCGGAGCCTTGCGCAAGCCGCCATTCACATCGTCAATGGGTGATTTCTACCTCACCAACCCGATCGCGCGCGCGTCCGCTGTCATGGCCGAGTGCTCCGCGCTGGCCCGCAACGGCTTCAAGCAGGCGGCGGAGTAAGGCACGCAATGGATACCTTCTTCACCTTTTACGTGCTGCCCGCGCTGCTGATCCTGCTCAAGTCGGTCGTGTTGATCGTCGTGCTGCTGATCTTCGTGGCCTACATTCTCTATGCTGACCGTAAGATTTGGGCAGCGGTGCAGTTACGCCGTGGTCCGAACGTTGTAGGTCCGTGGGGTCTGCTGCAGGCCTTCGCTGACCTCTTGAAATTCGTGTTCAAAGAACCGGTCATTCCATCCGGCGCAAACAAGGGCGTGTTCCTGCTTGCGCCGCTGGTTTCTGCCATTCTCGCCATCGCGGCTTGGGCCGTCATTCCGGTCAATGAAGGCTGGGCGATTGCCAATATCAATGTCGGCATTCTCTACGTCTTCGCCATTTCTTCGCTTGAGGTCTATGGCGTGATCATGGGCGGGTGGGCATCGAACTCGAAATATCCGTTCCTCGGCGCGCTGCGCTCGGCGGCGCAGATGGTGTCTTATGAAGTCTCCATCGGCTTCGTCATTGTCACTGTTCT
The DNA here is from genome assembly GCA_049840935.1 of Mesorhizobium sp. Taxonomy (GTDB): domain Bacteria; phylum Pseudomonadota; class Alphaproteobacteria; order Rhizobiales; family Rhizobiaceae; genus Mesorhizobium_G. The sequence continues at coordinate 70,200 of JASGJA010000030.1, read as the reverse complement.
GCTCTGCGTAGGTTCGCTCAACATGACTGACATCGTGCTGTCGCAGCGCGACGGGCTTGGCACGCATCTTGGCCTGCCGAACACGCTGCTTGACTGGCACTGGCTCGGCCTGTTCCCGATGTTCGTTATCTTCTTCATCTCGGCGCTGGCCGAAACGAACCGCCCGCCGTTCGATTTGGTTGAAGCTGAATCGGAACTCGTTGCCGGTCACATGATCGAATATTCGTCCACGCCGTTCCTCCTCTTCTTCCTCGGTGAATATGTCGCCATCGTTCTGATGTGCGCGCTCACCACCATTCTGTTCCTTGGCGGATGGCTGCCACCGTTTGACTTCGCGCCATTCACGTGGGTGCCGGGCGTCATCTGGTTCATCCTCAAGGTGTGTCTGGTGTTCTTCATGTTCGCGATGGTGAAGGCATTCGTGCCGCGCTACCGCTACGACCAGTTGATGCGGTTGGGCTGGAAGGTCTTCCTGCCGATTTCGCTGGCGATGGTCGTAATCACCGCTGCCTTCCTCAAACTGACGGGGCTCGCCTGATGTCTGCTCTCGCACAAGCAGCAAAATCGCTGCTCCTCAAGGAGTTCGTGGGTGCGTTCTTCCTGTCGATGCGGCAGTTTTTTGCGCCGAAGGCCACGCTGAATTACCCGCACGAGAAGGGGCCTGTCAGCCCGCGCTTCCGTGGCGAGCATGCTCTGCGCCGCTATCCGAATGGCGAAGAGCGCTGCATTGCCTGCAAGTTGTGCGAGGCGATCTGCCCAGCGCAAGCGATCACTATCGAGGCTGGTCCGCGTCGCAATGACGGCACGCGCCGCACGGTGCGCTACGACATCGACATGGTGAAGTGCATCTATTGCGGCTTTTGTCAGGAAGCCTGCCCGGTAGACGCCATCGTCGAGGGGCCGAATTTCGAGTTCGCCACGGAAAGCCGCGAGGAACTCTATTACGACAAGGAAAAACTGCTTTCGAACGGCGACCGTTGGGAGCGCGAGCTTGCGCGCAACATCGCAATGGATGCGCCGTATCGGTGAGGGCAAATGCTCCCAGCATTTCGGTGGGAGAAGCAACAACATTGATGGACGGGCACATTTGTCCCGTCTAAAGAACCACGCGATTTCGTGAGCCCATTGGGCCACGGGGTCAGACCGGAAAAGACAGTGCTCTTTTCCGCGAGAAAGAGAAACCGGGGGAACCCATGCTAAACGGACTAGAGGCGGTATTCTTCTACCTCTTCGCCTTTATCGCGGTCGCGTCGGCCTTCATGGTCATATCGGCGCGCAACCCGGTGCATTCGGTGTTGTTCCTCATTCTCACCTTCTTCAACGCGGCTGCGCTGTTTCTTCTCACCGGCGCTGAATTTCTCGCGATGATCCTGCTCGTCGTTTACGTGGGCGCCGTGGCTGTGCTGTTCCTGTTTGTCGTCATGATGCTCGACGTTGATTTTGCTGAGCTGAAGCAGGGCGCGCTGCAATATGCGCCGGTTGGTGCTCTGGTCGGGCTTATCCTCGCTGCAGAGCTTATCATCGTGACCGGTGGCTACGCCTTCGCGCCGAAGCTGGGCGAAACCGTTGCCTTGCCAACTCCTGATGTCGCCACGCGCAATAACACGGCGGCGCTCGGCGATATTCTCTACACGGATTACATTTTCTATTTCCAGGTGGCGGGTCTGGTTCTGCTGGTCGCGATGATCGGCGCAATCGTCTTGACACTGCGGCATAAGGAAAACGTCAAGCGCCAGTCCATCTCGCAGCAGGTGGCGCGCACGCCGGAAACGGCAATCGAGATCAAAAAGGTCGAAACGGGCAAGGGCATCTGATCATGCAGGTCGGTATCTCACATTTTCTGGCCGTTTCGGCGATCCTGTTCACGCTTGGCGTGTTCGGCATTTTCCTGAACCGCAAGAACGTCATCGTCATCCTGATGTCGGTCGAGCTAATCCTGCTCGCCGTCAACATCAACTTCGTCGCATTTTCGGCAGCGCTCGGAGATCTGGTCGGTCAGGTGTTCGCGCTGTTCGTACTGACCGTCGCTGCTGCGGAAGCTGCAATCGGTCTTGCAATACTCGTCGTCTTCTTCCGCAACCGCGGCTCCATCGCGGTGGAAGACGTCAACATGATGAAAGGCTGAGAAGCGCGCCATGGATCAGATGTATCTGGCTATCGTCTTTCTGCCGCTTCTCGGCTTCCTGATTGTCGGCCTGTTCGGCAATTCTCTGGGCGCGAAGGCGTCGGAATACATTACGTCCGGCTTCCTCGTGATCAGCGCCGTGCTGTCATGGGTCGCGTTCTTTCAGGTTGCGCTGGGTGATACGGAAGCGTTCACCGTGCCGGTGCTGCGCTTTATAGATTCCGGCGCGTTGCAAGCCGATTGGGCGCTGCGCATCGACACGCTGACGGTTGTCATGCTGGTCGTGGTCAATACCGTGTCGTCGCTGGTTCACATCTATTCCATCGGCTACATGCATCACGATCCGCACCGGCCACGCTTCTTCGCCTATCTGTCGCTTTTCACCTTCGCCATGCTCATGCTGGTCACATCGAACAATCTCGTGCAGATGTTCTTCGGTTGGGAGGGCGTTGGTCTCGCGTCTTACTTGCTGATCGGCTTCTGGTACCAAAAGCCTTCGGCAAATGCCGCCGCCATCAAGGCGTTCGTCGTCAACCGCGTGGGTGACTTCGGCTTCGCGCTCGGCATCTTCGGCGTGTTCGTGCTGTTCGGCTCGATCAATTTCGACACCATCTTTGCCAATGCGGCCACCTATCTGCCGGCTGCTGCCGCGCATGGTACGGATGCCGCTGCGCAGGGCGCAGACGCTGCGGTCGCGCATGGGGAGACGGTGCTGAATTTCCTAGGCTATCACCTCGACAAAGCTGCGGCGATGACAGTCGTCTGCCTGCTGCTTTTCATGGGCGCGATGGGCAAGTCCGCGCAGGTGCCGCTGCACACATGGTTGCCGGACGCGATGGAAGGCCCGACGCCGGTCTCCGCGCTGATCCACGCCGCGACGATGGTCACTGCGGGCGTTTTCATGCTGGCGCGTCTGTCGCCGCTGTTCGAACTCTCGCATTCGGCGCTTACGGTCGTCACCTTCATTGGTGCGCTCACCGCGTTCTTCGCCGCGACGGTCGGACTGGTGCAGAACGACATCAAGCGCGTGATTGCCTATTCCACCTGTTCGCAGTTAGGCTACATGTTCGTCGCGCTCGGCGTCGGCGCGTATGGCGCGGCGATCTTCCATTTGTTCACACACGCTTTCTTCAAGGCGCTGCTGTTCCTCGGTTCGGGCTCGGTCATTCACGCAATGTCCGACGAGCAGGACATGCGCAAAATGGGCGGCATCCGCAAGCTCATCCCGACGACCTACTGGATGATGGTCATTGGCACGCTGGCGCTGACCGGCGTTGGCATTCCGGCCACCATCATCGGTACGGCAGGTTTCTTCTCGAAGGACGCCATCATCGAAAGCGCATTTGTCGGCCACAACGCTGTTGCGGGCATGGCTTTCGTTCTGCTGGTCGTTGCTGCCTGCTTCACGAGCTTCTACTCATGGCGGCTCATTTTCATGACCTTCCACGGTAAGCCGCGGGCGAGCCATGATGTCATGCACCACGTTCATGAATCTCCGCCGGTCATGCTCGTGCCGCTGTTTATTCTGGCTGTTGGCGCGATCTTCGCAGGCGTCGTATTCCACGATTATTTCATTGGCGAGGCCTATGGCGAATTCTGGAAAAAGGCGCTGTTCACGCTGGAGAACAACCATATCCTGCACGAGATGCACGGCGTGCCGATGTGGGTGAAGCTGTCGCCCTTCGTGGCCATGCTGCTTGGTTTGCTGGTGTCGTGGCACTTCTACATCCGCAACCCGCAAGCGCCGGTGCAACTGGCTGCGCGTCACCACGGCCTTTACCAGTTCTTGCTCAACAAATGGTACTTTGACGAACTGTACGACTTCCTCTTCGTGCGGGCGGCGAAGCGTCTCGGCTATTTCCTCTGGAAGAAGGGGGATGGTGTCGTCATTGACGGTCTGGGACCGGATGGCATTTCGGCCCGCGTCATTGACGTCACGGATCGTGTCGTCAGGCTCCAGACCGGTTATCTCTACCACTATGCTTTTGCCATGCTGATCGGTGTCGCCGCGCTCGCCACCTGGATGATGCTCGGGGGTTCATTCTGATGATCGACTGGCCGATCCTATCTACGGTCACTTTTCTGCCGCTGCTTGGCGCGCTGCTCATCCTGTTTATCACGGATGAGGGCGAAAACGCGCGGCGCAATATCCGCGCGGTAGCGCTGTTCACGACCGTCTTTACCTTCGTCGTCTCCCTTTGGATCTGGATCGGCTTCGACAATTCGACGCCCGGTTTCCAGTTTGTCGAAAAGGTCGATTTCCTTGGCACTATCGCGTCGTATCACATGGGTGTGGACGGCATTTCCATGCTGTTCGTCATTCTGACGACGTTCCTGATGCCGCTCTGCATTCTGGCGTCGTGGGAGTCGGTCGACAAGCGCGTCAAGGAATACATGATCGCGTTCCTGCTGCTGGAAACGCTGATGATCGGCGTGTTCTGCGCACTAGATATCGTGCTGTTCTACGTGTTCTTTGAAGCGGGCCTTATCCCGATGTTCATCATCATCGGCGTGTGGGGCGGCAAGCGGCGCGTCTATGCGTCGTTCAAGTTCTTCCTGTACACGCTGCTCGGCTCGGTGCTGATGCTGCTCGCCGTCATGGCAATGTACTGGCAGGCTGGTACGACAGAGATTCCAACGCTGCTGACGCATGATTTTCCCGCCAATATGCAGACATGGCTATGGCTAGCCTTTTTCGCTTCCTTTGCGGTGAAGATGCCAATGTGGCCGGTGCATACATGGCTGCCGGATGCGCACGTTGAAGCGCCTACCGCCGGTTCGGTCATTCTGGCAGGTATCCTGCTAAAAATGGGCGGCTACGGCTTGCTGCGCTTTTCGCTGCCGATGTTCCCGCTGGCGTCCGAATATTTTGCACCCTTTGTCTTCACGCTTTCGGTTGTCGCCATCATCTACACCTCGCTGGTGGCGCTGATGCAGGAAGATATCAAGAAGCTCATCGCTTATTCGTCCGTCGCGCATATGGGCTACGTGACGATGGGCATCTTCGCGATGAATCAGGAAGGTGTGCAGGGTGCCATATTCCAGATGCTCAGCCACGGCCTTGTCGCCAGCGCGCTGTTCCTCTGTGTGGGCGTGATCTACGACCGTATGCACACGCGTGAAATTGCGGCCTATGGTGGTCTGGTCAACATTATGCCGAAATATGCGGTGGTGTTCCTGATCTTCACAATGGCCAATGTCGGCCTGCCGGGCACCAGCGGCTTCATCGGCGAGTTCCTGACGCTGCTAGGCGTGTTCAAGGTCAACACGTGGGTTGCGTTGTTTGCGACCACCGGCGTTGTTCTGTCTGCATCTTACGCGCTCTGGCTCTATCGTCGTGTGGTTATGGGCGCCTTGACCAAGGACAGCCTCAAGGGCCTCCTCGATCTGTCGCTGCGCGAAAAGATCGTGATTTATCCGCTGGTCGTGCTGACAATCTTCTACGGCGTTTATCCAGCGCCGGTGTTCGATGCCACGGCAGCCTCGGTCAAGAACCTCGTCGATCAGGTTTCGATCTCAATTCAGGCGGCCCCCCAGGACGCCCCAGCGCCGGCAGCGGAAGCTCCGGCGGCAGCGCATTGACAGGATAGGGCAAGATGACCCCAGACCTTTCCCTCAGCCTCTCACTCGCCGCTCCGGAATTGATTATCGCAATCGGTGCGCTGGTACTGCTGATGATTGGCGCGTTTTCAGGTGAGCGCGCTAACACGACCGTAACTGGCCTAGCCGTCGCCGTCCTGATTGGTGCGGGCGCGTGGCTGGTGCTGTTCACCGGAACCGGCGAAGCCTTCGGTAGCGCGTTTGTCAGCGACTCCTTTGCGCACTTCATGAAGGTATTGACGCTGATTGGCTCAGTGGTCACGCTCATCATGTCAGTCGGGTTCGCAAAGGCGGAGAAGTTCGACAAGTTCGAATATCCAGTGCTCATCATGCTTTCGACGCTCGGCATGATGATCATGATTTCCGCGAACAACATGCTCACGCTGTATCTCGGCTTGGAATTGCAGTCGCTGGCCCTTTACGTGGTCGCGGCCATCAATCGCGACAGCGTGCGCTCCACTGAAGCAGGCCTCAAATATTTCGTTCTCGGCGCGCTGTCGTCCGGCATGATGCTGTATGGCATCAGCTTGATCTACGGTTACACGGGCCATGTCGGTTTTGCGGAAATCACCACCGCACTCACGGGCGGCGAGCGTCAGCTTGGCCTCGTGTTCGGTCTGGTGTTCTTGCTGGCTGGCATCGCGTTCAAGATTTCCGCTGTTCCGTTCCACATGTGGACTCCGGACGTTTACGAAGGCGCCCCCACGCCGGTCACGGCCTTCTTTGCAGCCGCGCCGAAAATGGCGGCAATGGCTCTGCTGGTTCGCGTCACGGTCGGCACATTTGGCCCGGTCGCACATGATTGGCAGCAGATTCTCGTCTTCGTCTCCATCGCGTCGATGGTGCTTGGCGCGTTCGCTGCCATCGGACAGAAGAACATCAAGCGCCTGATGGCTTATTCGTCCATCGGCCACATGGGGTACGCGCTGGTCGGGCTTGCGGCGGCAAACGAAGCAGGCGTGCGCGGCGTCATCATTTATATGACGATCTATCTCGGCATGACGCTCGGCACCTTCGCCTTCATCCTCGCCATGCGTCGCCGTGACGGCAATGTCGAGTTCGATCAGCGATCTGGCTGGCCTGTCGAATACGAATCCGGTCATGGCGACAATCCTGACGATCCTCATGTTCTCGCTGGCGGGTATTCCGCCGCTCGCGGGCTTCTGGGGCAAGTGGTATGTGTTCCTCGCGGCAATCGACGCCAAGCTTTATGCACTGGCCGTCATTGGCGTTCTGGCCTCGGTGGTGGGCGCATATTATTACCTGCGCATCATCAAGATCATGTGGTTCGATGAGCCGGTTGGCGGCTTCCAGCCAATGGCTGGCGAATTGCGACTGGTGCTCGGCATATCGGGTGCATTCGTGCTGCTCTATATGCTGTTCATGGGTCCGCTTGAGGCCGTGGCGCAAACTGCGGCGAAGACGTTTTTTTGACCGGCTTTCAACTCGCGCCAACAGCGCTGCTGTCTGGCTATCGCCTCGAAGCACATGAGAGCGTCGGATCGACAAATGCGCTCGCTCTGGAGCGGGCGCGTGATGCTGATGGCGGCAATCTCTGGATAACGGCGCTGCAGCAGCAGGCGGGCAGGGGGCGGCGCGGTCGCGTCTGGGCCACGCCCAAAGGCAATCTGGCCGCGACGCTTTTGGTCATTCTTGAGCGCAACTTTCAGCACGCCGCGACACTCGGTTTCGTTGCCGGTCTCGCGCTGGCGGATGCGCTTGATGCGGTCGCACCCGGCAGCAAGGTGAAGATCGCACTGGATGGCGCCAGCGCTGGCCGCAACCGCTTCGAGTTGAAATGGCCGAACGATGTTCTGGCCGATGGCGCGAAAATGGCGGGCATCCTGCTTGAATCGTCCATGCTTGCGCCGGACCGCATGGCGGTCGCGGTTGGCATCGGCGTCAATGTTGTTGAGCATCCCAAGGATGTGCCATACCCCGCAACGTCGCTGACGAATCTCGGCGCGCAATGCGATGCGCAAACGCTGTTCGTCGCGCTGTCAGATGCGTGGGTCACGCATTTTGCGAGCTGGCGAGGCGGAGAAGGGCTGGCGGCGATCCGCAATCTTTGGTTGTCGCGCGCAGCGGGCTTGGGCGGCGAAGTTGCGGTACGGGTCGACGGTGAGATCAAGCGCGGTATATTTGAGACAATTGACGAGGAATGCCGTTTTGTCATCCGCGATATGGATGGCCAGCGGCTTGCGATTTCGGCGGGTGACGTTCATTTCGGCGCAGTCGCGTCGGCAGGAACGGCATAGCGGGACAGGGGAATTTTGATGGCGGATAAGAATAGCGCCGAACTGGTTTTCGTGCCGTTGGGCGGCATAGGCGAGATCGGCATGAATTTCGCGCTTTATGGCTTTGGCCCGTCGCAAAATCGCGAATGGCTCATCGTCGATGTCGGCGTGACCTTCCCGGACGAAAAGCACCCCGGCGTCGATCTCATCCTGCCGGACACGCGCTTCATCGAAGGAAACATCGACAATCTGCGCGGCATCGTCATCACGCATGTTCACGAAGATCATTATGGCGCGCTGCATGACCTTTGGCCGCGCCTCAAGGTGCCGGTGTGGATGACGCCGTTTGGCGCGGGTCTGCTGGAAGCCAAGCGCCAGTCGGAACATGGCGCACCAGATATTCCGGTTCAGATTTATCGTGGCGGCGAAAAGTTCAATGTCGGCCCGTTTCAGATCGAGGCCGTTCCGGTCGCGCACTCAATTCCGGAGCCGATGGCGCTGGCCATCACAACGCCTGCTGGCACGGTCGTGCACACGGGCGACTGGCGCATCGACCCCGCGCCACAGATTGGCCCGAAGACCGATGAAGCCCGCCTGCGCGCCATTGGCGACGCTGGCGTTCTGGCGCTCATTTGCGATTCCACCAATGCACTGCGCGAAGGCGAGTCACCTTCTGAAAAGGCGGTCGGCGAAAGCCTTGAAAAGATCATTTCGGAAGCTGCCGGGCGCGTTGCAATCACCACTTTTTCTTCCAATGTCGGGCGCATTCGGTCGATTGCGGAGGCGTCCGCGCGGGCAGGGCGCAGAGTTCTGTTGCTTGGCCGTTCGCTGAAACGCGTCGTCGGCGTAGCGACCGAACTTGGCTACATGGATGGCCTTCCACCATTTCTGGCCGAGGAGGATTACCCGTATATTCCGCGTAAGGAACTGGTTGTCATCTGCACCGGCAGTCAGGGTGAGCCGCAGGCGGCGCTTGCAAAGCTGTCTCGCGAAGAAATGAAGGCGGTTCCGCTGACACCGGGCGACAGCGTTATATTTTCCTCGCGCGCAATTCCCGGCAATGAGCGCGCCATTCTGGAAATCAAGAACCGTCTCATCGATATGGGCATGCGCATCATCGAGGACACGGATGCACTGGTGCATGTGTCGGGCCATCCGCGCCGCGGCGAATTGAAGAGAATGTACGAATGGGTGCGGCCGCAGATCGGCGTACCGGCGCATGGCGAAGCGGCGCATTTGGTTGCGCAGGGTTCGCTGATGGCTATATCGGGCATTCCTCAGGTCGCGCAGGTGCGTGATGGAGATATGCTGCGGTTATGGCCCGGCGCGCCGGAGATCATCGATCAGGTTCCGTTCGGCAGGCTCTATAAGGACGGTAACCTCATCGGCTCCGATGAGGACATGGGCGTGCGCGACAGGCGCAAGCTGTCCTTCGCCGGGCATGTCGCCGTCAATGTCGTGCTGGACGATCGCTATGAGCTTTCCGGCGACCCGGATCTGGTTGCAATCGGCGTTCCGCAGACCGACGCAAGGGGCGACGATCTCGAAGAGGTAATGCTGGATGCGGCAATCGGCGCGCTGGATTCCATACCGCGACAACGGCGAAAAGACCTCGACCTCGTGCAAGAGTCGGTTCGCCGCGCGGTGCGCAGCGCGGCCAATCAGGCATGGGGCAAGAAGCCGCTCGTGACGGTGTTCGTCACGCGCTAGGGAAGGAAATATCCGAATGCTCGGTCGGCTCAATCATGTCGCCATCGCTGTGCCTGACTTGAATGCCGCGAGCGCGCTTTATCGCGACACGCTCGGCGCGCGCCTGTCGGAACCGCAGGCCCTGCCGGAGCATGGCGTCACCGTTGTGTTCATCGATGTCGGCAACACCAAGATCGAGTTGCTGGAACCGCTCGGCGAAAAATCGCCCATCGCGGCCTTTCTTGAAAAAAGTCCTGCGGGCGGCATGCACCATATTTGCTACGAGGTGGATGACATCATTGCCGCGCGTGACCGGCTGAAGGCTCAGGGCGCGCGCGTGCTTGGCGACGGCGAGCCGAAAATCGGTGCACACGGCAAGCCGGTGCTTTTCCTGCATCCAAAGGATTTTCTGGGCACGCTTGTAGAGCTGGAGCAAGCCGGGTGAGTTGGTTCTCCGCATTTGCGGTCTTTTTCGTCGTCTGGTGGCTCGTGCTGTTCGCCGTGCTGCCATTCGGCTTGAAAACGCAGGATGAAGATGGCGAGGTTACGCTTGGCACTGTTGCCAGCGCGCCCCGTGGTCCGCATATGTTTCGCGCAATGATCTGGGCAACCATCGTCGCGCTCATCATCTGCGGTGGGTTCTTCTATCTCACGCGCGGACTTGGCTATACCTTTGCCGATATCCCACGTCTCGCGCCCGAAGTCGACGAGCTGAAATAACTTGACCTCACCTCGCGTTACCGGCAGGCGGATGAGGGATACATTGCAGGAAACTGCACAAAAAAAATGCAAGGCCCGAAGCCTTGCAATTTAACGCGTTCTGATCTGTTTCCGGTTTACCGGCGGCAGCGGGTTAGCGCGCCTAGATCACATCCTCCCAAGACTTTGACCGCGTGAGAGGGCGAATTGTTTTTTCGCCCATTTGATTATGCAGCGGCACATTAGACCAACGAAGTGTCGAATGTCACGAAAAATGTTGCTATGAAATGCATAGAATTCTGTGCTGCACTGCACAATTCCATATCATTCCATTTCGTGAAGCGCTGAACGGTGATTCAGCAAGGCTTTTGGTTTCCATTCGGCCATGAAATGGCTATGAAGCCGGGTCAAATCAGCATATTCCCCCAGCCGATTCACTGCGGCCCATCTTCACGGACTATCGAATGCGTTTGTCTCGCTATTTTCTGCCCATACTGAAAGAGAACCCCCGCGAGGCCGAGATTGTCTCGCATCGCCTTATGTTGCGTGCGGGAATGATCCGCCAGCAAGGGCAGGGCAGTTTCACCATGCTGCCCATCGGCAAGCGTGTTCTGGACAAGGTTTGCCAGATCATCCGCGAGGAGCAGAACCGCGCGGGCGCGCTGGAAATCCTTATGCCCACCATCCAGTCCGCCGAGTTGTGGCGCGAGAGCGGTCGGTACGACGACTACGGCAAGGAAATGCTGCGTATCAAGGACAGGCAGGATCGCGAGCTACTGTATGGGCCGACCAACGAGGAAATGGTCACGGAGATTTTCCGTTCCTACGTAAAGTCCTACAAGGATTTGCCGCTCAATCTCTACCACATCCAATGGAAATTCCGCGACGAGGTGCGTCCACGTTTCGGTGTCATGCGTGGCCGCGAATTTTTGATGAAGGACGCTTATTCGTTCGACCTCAATTATGAGGGCGCGAAGGCTGCCTATAATCGCATGTTCGTCGCGTATTTGCGCACCTTCACGCGCATGGGGCTGAAGGCCATTCCAATGCGCGCCGATACGGGTCCGATTGGCGGCGACCTGAGCCACGAATTCATCATTCTGGCGGAAACGGGTGAGAGCCAGGTTTTCTGCAACCGCGAATTTCTGGATCTCGAAGTGCCGGGTTCTGCTACGGATTTCGACAATGATGCGCAAATCGCCAATATTGTGAAGGAATGGACGACACCTTACGCCGCGACCGACGAGATGCATGACGAAGCCGCGTGGGACAAAATCCCTGCGGATGATCGTCTGTCTGCGCGCGGCATTGAGGTTGGCCACATTTTCCACTTCGGGGAGAAGTACTCCAAGCCGATGGGTGCGAAAGTGCAGGGGCCGGATGGCAAGGAGCACAATGTCTCGATGGGCTCCTACGGCATCGGTCCGACGCGCCTTATCGCGGCAATCATCGAAGCCAGCCATGACGATGCGGGCATCATCTGGCCGGAAAGCGTTGCGCCGTTCGATATCGCGCTTATCAACATGAAGGTCGGCGATCATGAATGCGACAGCATCTGCGAGCGGCTTTATGATGCGTTCCAGTCGGCGGGCAGGGATGTGCTTTACGACGATACGGATCAGCGCGCGGGCGGTAAGTTCGCCACTGCCGATCTCATCGGCTTGCCGTGGCAGGTGATCGTTGGGCCGCGTGGAGCCGCAGCGGGTGAAGTCGAGATCAAGAACCGTCGCACCGGCGAGCGTGAAACGGTTTCGCTGGCCGTCGCGCTGGAGCGCTTCGGAGCCGCTGAATGAGCGCCGCGCCTGCGCGCGGGGCGGGGCCGTTTTCGGCGTTCGAGCGGATGGTGGCGTGGCGCTATTTGCGCGCCAAGCGCAAGGAAGGCGTCACCTCGATGGTGGCGATCATTTCTTTCGCCGGCATCATGCTTGGCGTAGCGGCGCTGATCGTGGTCATGGCGGTGATGAATGGCTTCCGCGCAGAATTGCTCGACAAGCTGCTCGGTGCGAACGGCCACCTCATCGTCGCGCCGGTCGATACCATGATGGACGATTACGAGGCGGTTACGGATCGCATCAGCAAGGTGCCGGGCGTGCGGCTGGCAATGCCGTTGATCGAGGGCCAAGTGCTGGCGCAGGGCAACACACCTTCCGGCAATGGAGCGCTTGTTCGCGGCATTCGCGGTTCAGATCTGGCCAAGGTCGATCTTGTCTCCAAGAACATAAAGCAGGGCACGATCGAGAATTTCGATGCCAGCGAAGGCGTCGCCATTGGCCAACGTTTGGCGGATTTGCTCGGTCTTGTTCTGGGCGACACAATCACGCTGATTTCGCCTGATGGTGACGTCACACCGATAGGCACCACGCCGCGCGTGAAGGGCTATCCGGTGGTGGCGATTTTCGAAGTCGGCATGTCGGAATACGATGCCTCCGTCATTTATATGCCGCTGTCCGAGGCGCAGCTTTTCTTCAATCTGGAGAACATCGCGCAGACTATCGAGCTTTACGTCAACGCGCCTGATGCCGTCGAATCACTGAAAAAACCGGTTGAGGAAGCGGCGCAGCGGCCCGTCTATCTGACGGACTGGCGGCAGCGAAACGAGACATTCTTCTCCGCATTGCAGGTCGAGCGCAACGTCATGTTCATGATCTTGTCGCTGGTCGTTCTGGTGGCGGCGCTGAACATCATTTCCGGGCTCATCATGCTGGTGAAGGACAAGGGGCGCGACATCGCGATCCTGCGAACCATGGGCGCAACACGGGGTTCGGTCATGCGCATCTTCCTCATGACGGGCGCGACCATCGGCATTGCCGGAACGGCGGCTGGCGTGCTGCTCGGCTACCTCATCTGCCTGAACGTCGAGTCCATCCGGCAGTTCTTTTCGTGGCTCACAGGCACGATTCTGTTCAATCCCGAACTCTATTTCCTCAGCAAGCTGCCTGCGAAGATGGACCCCGGCGAAGTGTTTTCCGTCGTCATCATGGCGATGGTGCTGACATTCTTCGCTTGCATCGTGCCAGCGTGGCGCGCGGCCCGTCTCGATCCAGTTGAAGCGTTGCGTTACGAATAATGGCTCAACCCACAATCATTGAACTCAAGGGCGTCGAGCGCCATTACCAGCAGGGCGAGCGCAAGCTCGTCATTTTGAGTGGCGCGGATTTCACTCTTAAGCGCGGCGAAATGGTCGCGCTCGTCGCGCCGTCGGGCACCGGCAAGTCAACCTTGCTGCACACCGCTGGCCTGCTGGAGCGGCCCGATGGCGGCGAGGTGTATGTCAGCGGTCGCGCCTGCGGCAAGCTGGGCGACGACGCGCGCACCGCCATCCGCCGCAACGAAATCGGTTTCGTCTATCAGTTCCACCATCTTCTGCCGGAGTTTTCCGCACTGGAAAACATCGTCGTTCCGCAGATGGTCAAGGGGCTTTCGCGAGCCGAAGCTGCATCGCGCGGCGCGCAATTGCTGGATTACATGCAGATCGGCCATCGCGGAAACCATCGTCCAGCCGAGCTTTCCGGCGGCGAGCAGCAGCGCGTTGCAATTGCCCGCGCGGTAGCCAACGCGCCGCAAGTGCTGCTGGCCGACGAGCCGACCGGCAACCTTGATCCAAAAACGGCGCATTACGTATTCGACGCGCTGGAAGCGCTGGTGCGTCAGTCCGGACTTTCTGCGCTCATCGCCACACATAACTTCGAACTTGCCGCGCGCATGGATCGTCGCGTCACGCTGGCTGACGGAAAAGTCGTGCCGCTCTGAAACAGCCTGATAAGCTCAAGCAATTCATTCGGTTCTTCTAATTGAGAATCTTCTGTTAAATTTAGCAACGTCTGATATGTCTCTTTGCGCTGACAGTACTGCAATTGGTTCGCGCAAAGATGAAGATAAGTTTCCTGAACAACAGTTCTATCGCGTTTGATCCACGAACGCCGCTGAACCGGCCGTTAGGAGGAACCGAGTCCGCTGTTGCCTATCTCGCTTCGGCTCTCACGCAAGCTGGAGTACAGGTCACGCTGTTTAATCATTCCACCGCGCATTCTGTCGTCGATGGCGTTCGCGTCGTACCGGTTACCGATGCGCCACCAGAAGTACTCGCGGATTGCGATCTGTTGGTAATTGTTTCCTGTGCAATTGGCTCTGAAATACGCTCTCTTGTGGGTGACCGCGTCCCCATGCTGCTATGGGGGCATCATGATATCGATCAACCGGCCATTGCGCGCCTCTCGGAGCCGGACGAGCGCGCAGCATTTGACGGGCATGTCATGGTCAGTCATTGGCAGGCGCAGCGCTTCGTTGCGCAGTTTTCGTTGCGGCAACAGGATGTCCATGTCATCGGCAATGGTGTTTCGCCGGCTGTTCTGGCGCAACCTGTCGGGCCAGCGTGGTACGAAATAGGCAATAGCCCGACGCTCGTATATTCAAGCACTCCGTACCGAGGGCTAGACGTGCTTCTCCAGTGCTTTCCGGCGATACGTGCGCTGGTGCCGGATGTCAGGCTCAGAATCCATTCATCGATGAACATCTACGGCATCGGTTTGGAAATGGATGCATGTAAGTATCTTTACGTACTGGCGAAATCCTTGAGGGGAGTTGATTATGTCGGGCCAGTATCTCAATCCGAACTGGCGAAGTCACTCAGCAGTGTTGCCGCGTCTGGCCTATCCCAGTACCTTCATGGAAACGTCCTGCATCGCCGTTATGGAGTCCATGGCAAGTGGCGCGGATATCTTTACGACATGCTTTGGCGCGCTCCCTGAAACCTTGAACGGTTTTGGCCGCGCTCTGGCGCCGGAAAGCAATGGCGCGATGTCGACAGGCGCTAACCTGGCCAACGGCTATATAAAGCTCGTGTATGAAGGATTGCAGGAAGCCAGATCCAACCCCTACGCTGCCGCTGCCAAGCGTCGGGAATGCGTTGCATTTGCACGTCGCAATTACAATTGGAATGCCCGTGCGCAGCAATGGATCGCGCTCGCGCAGCGCTACATTTCTGGCAGTGCTGGCTGGGGGCGGTTCTCACGTTACGGTGCTGGGTACGGCTTCCGTCAAGGCGCAGATATTTGCAAATCGCTAACCATAGCGACCTGATTTGTCAGTAGATTTTGTTCGTATTTCGTTCTTGTGTTGACTTTGAACAAAAATGGAACAAAGTATGAACAATCAACAAACAGGAGGTCGCAATGAGCGAGAATTCTTCAGGACGTTGTGTCGATGGTGTGCATGAGTGCGTTTCTTATTTCCACGGCTTTGTGGATCGGCGCGCTTTAATCACGCGCTTGATCGTTCCGTAAATTATTGCGCGGCAAGAAGTTCATTTGCCGCGCGGGAAGGGCCGAAGATCTCTTCAAAAGCTTGCTTCAGTGCGATGTCGTAATCCGCCATCGTCAGGGGCAGCCCAAGATCTACAAGGCTGGTCACGCCATAGCCTCGGATGCCGCAAGGCACGATCCCGGAAAAATGCGTTAAATCGGGCTCGATGTTCACCGCGATGCCGTGAAAGCTAACCCAGCGGCGCAGCCTGATGCCAATGGCTGCGATCTTGTCTTCGGCGGGCGTGCCGTTGGGCAGGGTGGGGCGGTCCGGTCTAACAACCCATACGCCAACGCGGTCTTCGCGTCGTTCGCCCTTCACGTTGAATTGGGCGAGGGAGCGAATGATCCATTCTTCGAGCGCTGCTACGAAGGCGCGAACATCGGGTCTTCTGCGCTTGAGATCTAGCATTACATAGGCAACCCGTTGGCCGGGGCCGTGATATGTATATTCGCCGCCTCTGCCAGCCTCAAAAACCGGAAAGCGGTTCGGCTCGACGAGATCTTCCGCGTGTGCGCTTGTTCCTGCCGTATAAAGCGGGGGGTGCTCAACGAGCCAAACAAGCTCTGTGGCGGTTCCTGCATGGATCGCTTCCGCCCGCGTTTCCATGAAATCCAGGGCGGTTTGATAATCGGTCAGTCCGGGCTCAATTCGCCACTCCACCGGCTCGGAGGCCTCGGTTGGCTCAAATGACGTGGCTATGGTCTGGCGGCTGGTCATGCTCCAGAGCATATGGTCCCAAATCCGCGCTGCGTCGAGTCCCGCTCGATTTGTTTCTGCCGGCTGACTTTTATCTGTCCGCTGGCTTTGACCTGGTTGAGTTAAGGTGCCTTACCAGTTTCGAGTGCCGATCATTCTCTTGATCGTCCGCTCGTTTTCAAAGCGTTCCTTAGAACGCTAGTTTCGTGATGGTGCGGTCGAGAAGACTCGAACTTCCACGGGTTGCCCCACAGCGACCTCAACGCTGCGCGTCTACCAATTCCGCCACGACCGCACGTCACGAAAGGGCCGGTCGAACCGGCACGCGGCATGTAGCAAATCGCCTTATGCGAAACAAGGCGTCCCGGTGACAAAAATTGCGATCTTTGCAATGGTTTTGAATTTCAACTTAAAGCGGCAAAATCTGCGTTGTTTCAACCCTATTGTCGGCGGAGAATCCTGGATTTAGAGAGTATTTAGCCTCTCATGTTCTTTTGCGCCGAATTTTTGATGGAAAGACGAGGTTGACCACTCTTCCCAACATGCGCGCTGCAATGCGCTATGCAGGGATTCGTGGCGTGCTTGAGGTAATAGGCGCGCTGCCGTCTGCTGTGGTGCGTGGACCGTGGTCGGGCAAGGGGGTTATCTTCACCCTCCACCATGTGCGCCCAGCGGATTCGAATCGATTTCAGCCAAATGCGTTGCTGTCGATCACGCCGGAGTTCCTTGGCGCGGCGCTTGAGATTGCTCTGGATTGCGGGCTGATCCCCGTGCGTCTTGAGGATATCCCTTTGCTCGAAAAGGGTGAGGCGGCGGGACAGTTTTTCGCGGTCACGCTTGATGACGGCTATCGTGACAATGCCGATTTTGCTGCTCCCGTTTTTCGGCGTTATGGCGTGCCATACACGATTTTCGCAACGTCGGGTTTTGTGCAGCGCTCCTGTGCGCCATGGTGGGAAACCGCTGAACGGATGATTCAGTGTTCAGATAAAATCCGCATCGATCTGGGCGACGGGTTGGAAACGTATGATGCCAGTACCAATCGAAAGAAGTTAGAGCTGTTTCGACGTATCGCCGATTTTGTGGACACCTACGATGAAGATGTCGCCGTGGGGCGCGTTGAGGCTGCGGCCAAGGGTGCCGGGGTCGATCCATATGCACTCGTCAGCGAATTGGTAATGAGCGCTACGGAACTGCGTGAACTTGTGGCGACCGATCCGCTCCTATCCATTGGCGCGCACACCGTTACACACTGCAATCTCAAGCGGGCTGATCCCAAGCGCCTGCACGAAGAAATTTCCGATTCGGTCGAAACGATAGAATCACTGGTTGGGGTACGGCCCAAGACCTTCGCTTACCCCTATGGGTGGTCGAGCGCGGCTGGACAGCGGGAAGCGGGGGCGGTTGAAGAATGCGGCCTTTCGCTTGCCGTCACAACCCGGCCCGGAATGCTGCAGTGGGGCAGGAGCAACTATCTTCTCCCAGAGAATCTCGCTCAATGGGCTTTTTCAGCATCCGCGATATGTGCGCGCGCTGATTTCCGGGCTTCCTTTTCTGTTTCGCTAGGCTGCGCATTCTATTTGAAATTCCGCTGCATTTGGCTAAACCAAACGCGCATTCACTTTCGCAGCCAATCGGGAGGCGCCCTTGGAACAGGACCAGGAGAAAGCGCCAGCTTCCGAATCAGTCGACACGCTGCCGCATGCAGATATTTATGACGAGGATGGCGTGGTTCGCGCCTCTTTCCTCTCGCAGATTGGCGCGGCGATTGCAGACCGTGATGTCCTTGCCCTCAAGGCTGATGTCGACAGGCTGCACCAATCCGAACTCGGTGATCTGCTGGAAGCTCTGTTGCCCGAACAGCGGCGGGCGCTGGTCGATTTGCTTGGCAATGATTTCGATTTCTCGGCGCTGACCGAGGTCGATGATGCGATTCGCGCGGAGATCGTTGACCATCTTCCGAACGACCAGATTGCCGACGCCGTCAAGGATTTGGATTCGGACGATGCCGTCTACATTCTGGAAGACATGGATGAGGAAGACCGACAGGAGATCCTGTCGAAACTTCCTTTCACTGAACGCATTCGTCTCAAGCGCGCACTGGACTACCCGGAGGAAACGGCCGGTCGGCGCATGCAGACCGAGTTTGTTGCCGTGCCGCCGTTCTGGACGGTTGGGCAGACAATCGACTACCTACGCGACGACACGGATTTACCCGATCGTTTCAGCGAGATTTTCGTCATCGACCCAACGTTCAAGTTGCTTGGCGCGGTCTATCTTGACCAGATTTTGCGCACCAAACGCTCCACTAAAATCGAGGACATACAACACGAGACGCGCCACGCAATTCCAGCCACGATGGATCAGGAAGAGGCGGCGCGCGAATTTGAGCAGTACGATCTGCTTTCCGCTGCTGTTGTGGATGAAAACGAACGACTGGTCGGCGTGCTGACCATTGATGATGTGGTCGATGTCATCCAGCAGGAAGCCGAAGAAGATTTGATGCGCATGGGCGGTGTCGGCGACGAAGAACTGTCGGACACAGTCCTCGCCACTTCTCGCTCGCGCGTTCCATGGCTTGCGGTCAATCTGTTGACGGCCTTCCTTGCTGCCTCGGTCATTGGCCTGTTCGATGAGACGATCCAGAAAATCGTCGCGCTCGCGGTGCTTATGCCCATCGTTGCAGGCATGGGCGGTAATGCTGGATCGCAAACCATGACTGTTACCGTGCGTGCGCTCGCGACCAAGGAAATCGATATCTACAATGCATGGCGCATTATCCGCCGTGAGATCGGCGTTGGCCTCATCAACGGTCTGGTGTTCGCCATAATGATCGGCTTGGTGGCGACATTCTGGTTCGAGAACAAGAACATCGGCGGCATCATTGCAGCTGCAATGGTGATCAATATGTTCGCCGCTGCGCTGGCGGGCATTCTGATTCCGCTCCTGCTGGACAAGGTGGGCGCAGACCCTGCCGTCGCCTCATCTGTCTTCGTGACGGCAGTCACAGATTGCGTCGGCTTTTTCGCCTTTCTCGGCCTTGCAACATGGTGGTTTGGCTAAACGATAAACGTGCTGCATTGACTTTTACGTAAATGCCATGGCATTTTGCCGACCAATCTTGTGAATCGGGATCGGCGAAATGCGGGAATATTATTCGATCACCGAACTCACCCGCGAGTTTGACATTTCGACGCGAACACTGCGCTTTTACGAGGACGAAGGGCTGATCCAGCCTGTTCGGCGCGGGCGCACGCGGCTGTTTCGCCCGTCGGACCGTCATTTGATCCGCCAGATTTTGCGCGGCAAGAGATTGGGTTTTTCAATCAATGAGATACGCGAAATCATTCAAATGTATCGGGAGCCGCCGGGCGAGGTTGGGCAGCTCAAGCTGATGATCCAGCGCATGCATGAAAAGCGCGAACATCTGCGCCAGAAGCGCCGCGATCTTGAGGAATCTCTGGCCGAACTTGATCAGGCCGAAGAAGCCTGCGTCGAGCGTCTGGCCGAGCTTGGCGTCAACACGTAGGTCAGGCAGCGACAGCGACTTCCAGCGCGAGCTTTACCATCTCCGTCAGCGAGCTTTGCCGGTCTTCGGCGTTCATTTCCTCATGTGTGACGAGGCAGTCCGTCATGGTGCAGATAGCAAGCGCCCGCGCGTTATAGCGCGCGGCTAGCAGGTAAAGCGCTGCGGCCTCCATCTCCACCCCAAGCACACCATGCGCGGCAAGTTTTTCGTAAGCCGAAAAGCCGTCCTGATAGAACACATCGCTGGAAAGAATGTTGCAGACATGGCTGCGCAAGCCTGCCTTTCGCGTCTTTTCCACCGCTGATGAAAGCAGGTCGAAATCGGCAATCGGCGCATAGCCATAGCCCGGAAACGCATCCCGCACGATAGCGGAATCGGTCGTCGCGGCCTGGGCGATAATGAGGTCGCGCACCTTGACCTTGGTACTCAGCCCGCCGCAGGTGCCCACCCTTATTAGCGTTTTTGCCCCATACACGTTGATCAGTTCGTGAACATAGATCGAGAGCGATGGCTGTCCCATGCCCGTCGCCTGCACGGAAATGCGCCTGCCTTGCACTGTGCCGGTGAAGCCCAAACAGTTGCGCACACTGTTCACCTGCTGCGGGTTCTCGAAGAAGTTTTCCGCGATCCATTTCGCGCGCAACGGGTCGCCCGGCAGCAGCACAACGTCAGCAAAATCGCCCGGCTTTGCGTGATTATGCGGTGTCATACAAACCTCTCATGCAGATTTAAGAAAGCACGTTAATATATTGAAATATGTGTTTTAATTCATATCCAGCGCCGCACGCGCTTGGTGTAGTCATGATATTTCTTGCCAAACTGTTGGGCGAGATGGCGCTCCTCGCGCTCAATCGCCAGCTTCTGTGTTGCAAACGCGGCGATCAGCCCGAACACAATGAACCACACGCTTCCATAGACCAGCGCCACGCCAAACATCAGTAGCGTGTTCGCCAGATAAATCGGGTTGCGGCTGAACGAAAACGCGCCGCTTGTAACCAGATGCTCGGCGGCGCGGGTCGGCATGATCGGCGTTTTTGCCTTGCGCATTTTGCCCATTGCCGAAACGTCGATTGCCAGCGCTCCGAAAATGCATAAGCCCCCTATAGCCAGCAATAGGTCGGAAAGCGGCGAGGGAACCCACGGCAGGGGCATCAGCCAGTCTGCAACCACGCTTGCCGCTGCCGCTGCGATATAGATCAAAGGCGGCCACGGAATCCTGTTTGGCGGCGTTTGTGTCATTACTGCAGCCCTCCCGACAGCGCGTCCTGCGTCCTGACGGTACATTGCGCGGCGAGGCTCTGAACCGTCTCGCGCTGCTCCGCAGATTGCGCGGAGTTGAACATGCTGTCCATCAGGCCGTTGTCGCTCAATTCGTCCAGCATACAAACGCAATAGGCAGAGCAGAAGTCTACATCGCGCGTTTGTTCGCATGTACGCTGGCACGCGCGAACGAATTGCTCTTCATTTGAGATCGGCGTGGGCGGGAAAAGCTGCGCCGCGATCCAAACGAGGCCGATCAGTACAGGCTGGTGAATCAGATAGAATGCAAGGCTGTGTCGTCCCAGAAAATCCAGGGGTCGCGACCAGCGAGGTTCTCCCACCTGCCGCAACCGTTCCAGCAGTCCGGTGGATATGCCAAAGCTGGCCGTCGCGATACCGATCAGCACCGCGCCAAACCACGGAAAAAGCGGCACATAATCATTGGAGCGCGGATTGGTCGGTGCAAGACCCACCCACCACAGCGCTGGATGCGCAAACACTTCGGAACGCAGAAACTGCGGAGCCGCAATCACCGCCGCCGCAGCCATCAGTGTCAGCCAAAATGGCGCGCGTATGAACAGCAGCCCGAGCAGGCTTGCCAGTGCAATCTGGTGCAATATGCCGAAGAAAATGAAAGCGCCGGGTGTTGCGATATAGGTCGCGATGCTGATCAGCGCAGCCGCTCCTGCCACCTTTGCCAGACGAATCAAAAACGGTCGCCAGCGAATCGCTTTCGCATGGGCAAGAAAAAGGCTCACTCCGACCAGAAACAGGAATGACGAAGCGATGCACCGCGCGAAAAGTTTCCAGCCGCCCACGGCTGTCAGGCCGGGCTCTACATAGCCGAAAAATTCGAGATCCCAGGTAAAATGGTAGACCGCCATCGCCAGCAACGCGACCCCGCGCGCAACATCGATTGCCGCGATGCGCCGGGCGCTGCGGGCAGGGGGTGCAATATCGGTCATGGAATGCGCCGCTCTCCAAACATTGCTGAGCGTTACCACGGCATAAGGCGTCCGGTGAAGCATCGTGTAAGCCATTGTCGATTGGTGAAATTGGTTTGCGGGTGGCGGGCTTTGTGACTATAGTTCGCGTGTCGCTGGTTCCGATTGGAGCCAAGAGGGAATGCGGTTATGGCCAATCGGCCGGATGCCGCGGCTGCCCCCGCAACTGTATGCGGTGAGTTCGGTCCGACTTTCGCCACTGAAGCGTGCTTCGGGAAGGCAGGGCTAGAACGACGAACCGTGAGCCAGGAGACCTGCCAGCGACAGACAACAGGTTCTCAGCCCTCGGGTGGAGGGCACAAGGAGTGGGATTATGAACACATCAACTTCAACGCTTGGCGGCGTATCGACGTCGTCGCGGGTGCTGCAACTGGCGCTCGCTGGCGTGCTTGGGCTTTTTATTGTTGGCTTTTCCGGCTTTGCGCCGATGGAAGCTGTGCACAATGCAGCCCACGACTATCGCCACTCAATGGCTTTCCCCTGCCACTAAGAAGGGGCTGACATCATGAGCACTTTTCGTAACGCCGTGTTTGCCGCGGTGGTCGCAGGGCTATTCGCCGGTCTGTTGATGGCCGTCATGCAGCACTTCACCACGGTTCCCCTAATTCTTCAGGCAGAGACCTTTGAAAACGCCGGCGCCGAAGCCGCGCCCACGGAAACCGCGCCAGCCGCTGGTGCGACGGCCGAAGCACCCGCAACGCACGATCATGCCGCCACAGCCCACGAGCATGATGAGGAAGGTTGGGCGCCAGCAGACGGATTTGAACGTACGTTCTATTCGTTTCTTGCAAATGTCGTGACTGCAGTTGGCTTTGCGCTTCTGCTTGTCGTTGCATCTGAATTTGCAGGCGGGGTTCTTTCCTGGCGGCAGGGCGTTCTGTGGGGACTGGCAGGTTTTGCTGTGTTCACGCTTGCGCCGGGTCTTGGTCTTCCACCGGAGCTTCCTGCCATGCCGGCCGCCGATCTCGGAGAGCGGCAGGTGTGGTGGTGGTTTACCGTCATCGCTACCACTGCGGGTCTTGCGCTGATCGCATTTCGAGGCACGGTTACGTGGTCGCTGCTCGGTCTGGTTCTGATCGTTGTGCCGCATCTTGTCGGTGCGCCGCAGCCGGTCAGCCACGAGTCGCCCATTCCGGAAAACCTGCATCATCAGTTCGTAGTCATCACAACTGTCACGAATCTGGTTTTCTGGGTTGTGCTCGGCGGACTTGTTGGCGCTTTGCGTGATCGCTTCTTTGCGGGCGAAGATATTCAGCTTCGCGGCAAACTTGCCTGATCTCACTTTTATCCTTGGTGGTGCGCGCTCGGGAAAGAGCGCGCATGCCGAAAAGCTTATCGAACAACTGAGCGGGCCGTGGTTTTATATCGCGACCGCTCAGGCGTTTGACGATGAGATGCGCGAGCGTATTCATCTCCACCGCGAGCGGCGCGGTGCACCTTGGCAAACCGTCGAGGCACCGCTGGATCTTTGCGCCGCGCTCGACGCTATTCCAGACGGCGTGCCGGTGCTTGTTGATTGCCTCACACTTTGGCTTTCCAACCAAATGCTGGCCGACGCCGATCTTGCCGCCGAATGCGCCGCGCTGACCGAAAAACTGTCGCTTCCGCGCGGCCCGTGGTTTGTCGTGTCGAACGAAGTCGGATTGGGCATCGTGCCGGACAATGCGCTTGCACGTCGCTTTCGCGATGAAGCCGGGCGGCTCAATCAGAGCGTTGCGGCTGTGGCTAACCGCGTGCTGTTCATGGTCGCTGGCCTTCCCATGCAGGTGAAATGATGCGTGATATTTCCGATAACGAAGCCGAGCGCCACAAGGCCAAGATGGCCAAGCGCAAATCCGTGCAGGATGCGGAAGTCGCCGGCAAGACAGTCGAAAAAGGGCTGCTGATCGTCAACACCGGGCCCGGCAAGGGCAAGAGTACCGCCGCCTTCGGTCTTGCGTTGCGTATGCTTGGTTACGGAAAGCGCGTCGGCGTGGTGCAGTTCATCAAGGGCGCGTGGCATTCGGGCGAGAAGGATGCTTTCGTCTGCCTTTGGCGACAAGCTTGTGTGGCACACGATGGGCGAGGGGTTCACGTGGGAAACGCAGGATTTGCAGCGCGACATCGCCGCCGCAGAAGCCGCATGGACAAAGGCGCAGGCGCTGATGGCCGATCCTTCCATCAGCTTGCTGGTGCTTGATGAACTCAACATTGCACTGCGCTACGACTATCTGGATATTGAGAAAGTTGTCGCCGTGCTGTGCGCTCGACGGCCTGATCTGCACGTGGTCGTCACTGGCCGCAACGCCAAGCCCGCATTGGTCGAAGCCGCCGATCTGGTGACGGAAATGGGCGCGGTGAAGCACCATTTCGCCGCTGGCGTGAAGGCGCAAAAGGGCATCGAGTTTTAGCTGCGTTGTTGGCCCTCATCCCGCTGCCGCGACCTTCTCCCCGTAAACGGGGCGAAGGGAAAATTTCAACGCTTGATTTAATCTTCGACGCCGCAGGATGCGCGCGGCGTTAACACTGCTGCCTTTCGCCCCCGTTTACGGGGAGAAGGTGCGCGGCAGCGCGGATGAGGGGCAGCGCAACGTCACATATTAATGCGCCAACCCGAACACCGCACAGATTGCAACCAGCCCGATCAGCATTGCGTCTGCGGTCCAGTACAGCTTCAGCGCGCGCCGAATATCTGCTGGCGTTACGTCGCGTCTGCCGCCTTCGCCCATATATGTGTCCGGCACCATAACGCCGCCATAGACGCGAGGCCCGGCCAATGCCACGCCGAGCGCGCCGGCCATTGCCGCTTCCGGCCAACCGGCGTTTGGCGAACGGTGCTTTCCGGCGTCGCGTCGCAACGCTGTCCACGCCGCCCTCCAATCCGTCTCCGGCAAAGCCCACGCTGCCGCCACAACTGCCAATCCGGTTAATCGCGATGCGGGCAAATTGATGAGATCGTCAAAGCGCGCGGAAGCCCAACCGAAATCCCGGTAAAGCTCGTTTTTGTGGCCGATCATCGAGTCCGCCGTGTTGGCGGCTTTGTAACCTGCGCCGCCTGCCAGCCCCCCAACCGCCATCCAGAACGCTGGCGCGACCACACCGTCGGAGAAATTTTCCGCCAGACTTTCGATTGCTGCACGGCAAATCGCGGCTTCGTCTAGCCGCTCCGGGTCGCGCCCAACAATTTGGGAAACAGCTACCCGTCCGGCCTCAACTCCGCCAGTTTCCAGCGCGCTGGCAACTGCTTCCACATGTTTCGCCAGGCTGCGTTGCGCGATCAACGAACTGCCAACCAGCGCGCAAATGATGAGTCCAATCCATCCATGCCCAAGCAGTCTTTCCAGCAAAAATCCGATAAAGGCAGGCACAAGCACGATAATCAGCGCCGCAATCACGCCTGCGCTTTTCTTCTCGCGTGGCGAATATTCGTGCCGGTTCAGTGCGACGTCCAGCCGGGTAATCAAAGCGCCGATCCACGTCACCGGGTGGCCGATTGATTTGAACAGCCGATCCGGGTAGCCGAAGCCGAGTTCAAAAATGAGAGACAGCAGGGTGAGCATGCAGGAACAAACCTTGTTGCCGGTCGAGCACGGCGGCAGTCTGGCGCGAGCAGGAATGCTCTTTCCACATGCGCCGCGACCGTTCGTCGACCTTTCGACCGGTATTAATCCGCATGCCTATCCGCTTTTCGATTTGCCTGCCAGCGCGTTTACGCGACTGCCCGAGCCCTCGCGCATTGCGGAACTCTGCGCCGTCGCTGCCCGCAATTATGGCGCGCAGGCCAACGAGATCGTTGCTGCTCCAGGCACGCAGATATTGCTGCCCCTCGTCGCCGGGCTTTGTGCGGGCGGCACCGCTGCCATTCTGGGACCGACCTATCAGGAGCATGCGCGTGCTGCCGCTGTTGCCGGTCACGAGGTACGCGAAGTAAGCAACTTCGATGCGCTCGCCGATGCGGATCTGGCCGTTGTCGTAAACCCGAACAATCCCGGATGGCCGCCTCATCTCACGCAAAGACCTTCTCGACCTTGCCGCGCATATGCGAGCGAAATCTGGCCTGCTGGTTGTCGATGAGGCTTTCATGGATGTCGCGCCGCATGCGGAAAGCGTGGCTGATGCGGTCGGGCAGGGTGGATTGGTCGTGTTGCGTTCCTTCGGCAAATTCTTCGGGTTGGCCGGTGTCCGGCTGGGCTTTGCGATTTCCACACCCACAATTGCTGCACAACTCGGGGCACGGCTTGGACCTTGGGCGGTCGCTGGGCCTGCGCTGGAATATGGTTTGCGCGCCTATGCTGACAAAGCGTGGCAGGAGTCCATGCGTCTGCAACTTGCGCAGGAGGCCGCGCGTTTGGATAGCTGTTTTGGGCGCGTCGGCATTGTCGTGACGGGCGGCACAGGTTTGTTCCGCCACATCGCCACCGACAAAGCATCGCGCTTGCATCGCTATCTGGGCGAGCGCGGCATTCTGCTGCGAGCGTTCAGTGACAGACCGCGCGAGCTGCGCTGCGGCCTGCCCGGGAGTGAAACGCAATGGCAGCGCCTTGAGGAAGCGTTGGCCGCTTGGGAGGAAGAGAAATGATCGTTGTTTGCTCTCTGTCAAAGTTGGAAACGACCGTCGAGAGCGTGCGGCCAGACCGCATCATCTCGCTGCTGTCGGAAGGCACCGCGCTGGTGCGTCCCACCTCGGTTGAGGAAGCCAACCACCTGCACGTCACGATGCATGATATTCACGAGCCGCGGGATGGCATGACCTTACCGGGTGAGGAGCATGTGCACCGCATTCTGGATTTCGCGCGCGGCTGGGACCGCAGACGTCCGTTGGTCGTACATTGCTATGCGGGCATCAGCCGATCCACCGCGACGGCCTATATGATTGCGGCAGCCTTTGCGCCGGGGCGCAATGAGGCGGAGCTTGCCCGCACTTTGCGCAGGTTATCGCCTTCGGCTACGCCCAATCCGCGTATGATCGCGCTTGCCGATCACATCTTGCGCCGCGAGGGCCGCATGGTTCGCGCGATAGCCGAAATCGGGCGCGGTGCGGATGCCTTTGAAGGCACACCATTCACGCTGGAAATCTAGCATAGCAATTCGTCCAGTTTGGCCTTGCGAATATCCGCCAGCAATCGAACGAAGCCTGCCGCCTGATGCTCAGCCGTTTGCTTTCCCTTTTCCGCACTGGCGGCGGCGGCATCGCCCACCACGCCCGCCGGATTGAGATCGGTCGCCATCCACGCAAAGCCAAACGGCCCAGTCTGCCGCAGCAAATCAAACTTTTTATCGGCGGTTTCCACGTTGGAACGGAAGTTGCCTGCGCGGCTCATATCCACCAGTTCCGGCCTGAAATGCAGCATCAGCGAGGTTTCAATATCGCCGCCATGCACGCCATATCGCTGTTCATCCTCGGTAAAAACACCCGCGGGATAACCGAACCGCCCCCAGCTCGATTTAACCGCCAGCATGCGATGGCGCACGCGCATTTCGCGCGTCAGCAACGCCATTACTTCCTCATTGCCGCCATGCGAGGTTATGACCACGAGCTTCCTGATGCCCGTGCGCGCGATGGAATCACCGATCTGCGTCCACGCTTCCAGCGCGATCACCGGATCGAGCGAAAGCGTTCCCGGCACATTCACATGCTCGTTGGATTTGCCGACATCCTGAATCGGCAGCACGCGCAGATCAAACGTTTCAGGCACTTGCCGCGCAACTTCGTCCAACATTCCGCGCATGATTTCAGCGTCTGTGGAAAGCGGCAGATGCGGGCCGTGCTGCTCTGTTGCGGCAAGCGGAAGCACCGCAATCGTCGTGTCGGATTCGATGGCAGCGAAGTCCGCCGCTTTGAAATCGCCCCACCAAAATCGCCGCTTGTTCGCCACCGATTGCCTCATTTTTTCGCCATGATGATCTATCGCCGCGCGATTGCGTTGTCGAATCTGGTGATAAGCTGCGCCGCTCATGTTGCAGGCTTGCAATATTTTGTGTGCGGCGTATCCCCCATTTCTGCCGCAAAATGTGTCATATGGCCGACAAAACAATGACCTATCCAAGTGACGCCATGCTCGCGAGAACAGAATCCACAGGACTGACAGAACAGGAAATCGTCGATGAGGCGATCCTGACGCGCCGCTCCGTGCGGGCATTTCTGCCCACACCGATTGAACCTTCCGTAATTCGCGACATTCTCGAAGTCGCGCGTTGGGCGCCGTCCGGCACGAATATGCAGCCTTGGCGCGCTTATGTCGTGACCGGTGACGTGAAGCAGCGCATTGCCGATTTCAATTCTCAATTCAGGCATTCGCGCCGAAAAGATCGAGTGGGACGAATACAAATATTACCCGGACCAGTTCTTCGAACCGTATCTTACGCGCCGGCGTACGGTTGGCTTTGCGCTTTATAACTCGCTCGGCATTGGCCGCCGTGAGGTCGAGCGCATGCGCGCGCAGCATGATCGCAACTTCGTTTTCTTCGACGCGCCGGTCGGTCTGCTGTTCACAATCGACCGCCGCTTGAACAAGGGGTCATGGATGGACCTCGGCATGATGCTGGAAAACGTCATGATCGCTGCGCGGGGCAGAGGGCTGCACACCTGCCCGCAGGCGGCCTTCGCGCCTTACCACAAGCAAATCCGGCCCATCATCGGCATGGAAGACGAGGAAATTCTCGTTTGCGGCATCGCGCTTGGCTACGAGGATACGTCGAAGCCGGAAAACCAGTTTCGCTCCGAGCGTGCCCCGCTTGAAGAGTGGGTCAAGTTCGTCGAGTGACGGTCGCTAGTTGGTAGCGAAGCAGTAGAACAAGCCGTCGCCGCCCGTTCCTTTAAATGCATCGATGGTGCATCCACCGCGCGTTGGGTGTGACGAATTCCACGACTTCGCTGCGTCGGAATCATCCAGCCCGGTGCGGTCGGAATGGCCAACGATTGCCGCGCCGTCGGCTCCGTTCATTGTCCAGTTGTCGCAAGTCTGGGGCGCTTTTGTGCCATCGGACAGCGAGCCCGTCAGAATGTCATGGCGGTTTGGTGTGTCGCCGCGCCCGTTAATGATCTCACCCTTTTCGTTCAGCGCTGTCTGTTTCGTGATGTTGTTCGTGGCGCTGTGCAGTGAAGCTACATCGTCGGCAATCTTCTCGCCCTTCGCGTTATACCAGGGGCCGGAACCAATGCGGTCGCGCGCATCTTCGCTATCCGTGGAAAGGTACGCGTGCCAGGTTTTGCCAGTCGACCCAGCTGCACCGGCCAATTCCCCGCAATAGGCGTCTGCGCCCGCCAATCCGCCCAAATCGCCACCCTTGCCGGGGTTTGCGCTGGTCACGAAAAAACTCATGGAGGTGTCTTGGGCAATCGCGGCTCCAGCCATGCAAAGCAAGGCGGCTGCGGCCATTCCGACAATAGGTTTCATGCAATCTCTCCCTGCAAGCTAGACACCCGCATTAACCCCCGCAGACTGAGCCGGCGGCCGGGTTTGAAGCCAGATTGGGGGTTGGCGGTCGGTTGAGGATGCCGCCTTTGATCGTCGAAGGGCGTCATGGCGGCCGATACCGGGCTGCTTTTCCGACGCCAGACGGATTCAGCCCAAGGTTCCTGCCCGTTCATGGAAGATCAACTTGTCGAAGTTGTAGGCGATGTTGGCCAGAGTGAGTTTCGCCTCGGCCCGCGCTAGGCCAATGGTGCGGATGAACAGGCCGAAGCGGTTTTTCTGGTGGGCGAAGACGTGTTCGACATGGGCACGGATCGACGATTTTGCGGCATTGGCCCGTGCGATATTCTGCGGCATCGGCTTGCCTGCCGGCTTGCGACGATGGATGCGGCTGACCAGCATCCTTGAAGCCAGCCATTTCTCGTTCTTCTGCGACCGATACGCGCTGTCGGCCCAGACCTCGGAGGAAGTGTTGTCCGTCGTCACCAATCGCGGCAGCATCCGGCCATCCGCCTGTGCGGCCGAAGTCACCGCGCTCTCCCGGATGAAGCCGAAGCGCCTGTCGATGGCGATGTGGGATTTGTAGCCGAAGACCGGCAACGCGATTTGAGGCAGCGGCGTGCCGTCCGGCCGATACCGGATCTTGCCACCGATCTTGAGCGTCCAGCGCGCATCGGTGTCTTTCTGGGCCGCCTTGTTCGGCTCGTTCGGCCAGATTTCGTTCGCCGTCTTGCCGGCTTTGATGGCTTCCTTCTCCGCATCCGTATTCCGCTGCTTCGGCGCTGGCACCAGAGATGCGTCGATGATCTGGCCTGACATCGGGATGTAGCCCTTCTTCTGGAGTTGCCAGTCGAACGCCTTCATCACTCGCTTCAACGTGCCCGTCTCGGTCAGTTTGTTACGGAACAGCCGGATCGTGTTCTCGTCGGGTGTCGGACCGCCGAGGTCGAAGCCCAGGAAGCGCATCCAGGACAGCCGGTCCCGGATCATGAACTCCATTCTGGCATCGCTCAGATTGTGCTGGGCCTGAAGGATCAGCGCCTTGAACATCGACACCGGATCGAAGGCAGGGCGGCCGCCCTGGTTCCGTCGCCATAGCCCGCCCTCGGTCAGCCAGCCGCGGAAATATTCGAAGTCGACCGCCGCCTCCAGAACTTCCAGCGGATCGCCGATTTTGCTCAGCCTCTCAAGATGCTCCCAAAGCCCGAATAGCGACCGCTGCTCCATCGTCCCGCCTCCAAATCATGAAGGCCAGATCGAATCATGAATCAGAAATCTCGCGAGGTAATCGGGTGTCCAGCTCAGCCCGCCGCGAAGAGAGTACTGGTAGTGATAATGGCGTAAAGTCAAACTATTGTGATAAAATTCTAACGTAAAACATAAATTGATCGGGCCGGGCGCGCTTCACGTCCTGCCAATATACTAACGCACTTCATAGCCAATTTCTTCCGCGCTGTGGCAAAGCGCTTTCCAGAATGAGCGTGCGAACGACCTGAATACATAAACTTCAAAGCAATTCTCTGCTCGCCGCTGTATCTGCGCGAAAATATCATGGTGATTGGTCGAAACTCCACTACCGACCGGGAACTTATCGCGGGAAAAATCCACCGCAAAAAACTTCGCCAGCAGCCATTCGACTTTTTCGCCTTCGATGCGTATTGCCGTGCGCCCGTGCGAGAGGTCCGTCACCGAACCCACCGCCGCCGGAATGACGCTTATCAGGTGCTCGGCCAATCCCTCCTCGTCGGTGACAACCATAAAGCGCCCCGGTGCAATGCCGAACGTGGAGCGCTTCCGCTCGTTGCTCCTGAGCCCGGCTCGCTGCCGAGCTTCAGCTTGGTGGTCTTCGTTATCCCTCAAGCACCCTCGCTTCGGTGTCTGGCCATGCGGCCACCTGCACGATTGAACCGGGCGAAACTTCAGACAATACGACACCGATTTTTGCAGCCGTGTTGGCATAGCGGCCCGTACGCAAAACCGTGTCCAGCGGCGATAATGTCTCAGCCATGCATGCGGCTCCCGTCCGGATCGAAGAAATGATGGCTGACGATATCCACCGGCCCAAAACGCTTGCGCAGCGGATCGGAAACGTAAGCGCGCGTTCCGCGTCGTGCCTTGCCGCCCTTCACCAGCGCCAGCGCGATATATTTGCCAAGCGCGGGCGAATAGCACATGGCTGTCACATGGCCGATCGAGTTCATCGGATGGTCTTCATGCAACTGCTCGACAATATGCGCGCCGCCATTGATCGGCCTGTTATCCAGCGGCACGATGCCCACCAGTTGCAGCCGGTTTTCATCGACCAGCCCTTCGCGATCCATCATCGCAGAGCCAATGAACGGCTTCTTTTTTGAAAGCATCCAGTCCAGATGCAAGTCGCGTGCGGTTGTGCGTCCGTCGATCTCCGCGCCGGTCACATGCCCCTTTTCGATGCGCAATGTTCCGAGCGCCTCAAGCCCGTATGGCGTGATGCCGTGCGGCTTGCCTGCCGTCATCAGCGCTTCCCAAACGCGCGTTCCGTCATTCGCGCCGCAATAGACTTCATAGGCCAGCTCACCGGAAAAGGAGAGGCGGCAGATCATAACATTCACGCCGTCAATCGTTCCGTGAACGATACCCATAAAAGGCAGGGTGTCATTGTCCACCTTCGCGCCCTGAACGCAGGCTTCCAGTACCTTGCGCGCCAGCGGTCCCGCAATTGCCGCGCCCGCCCATTGATCGGTCACGGAAGTCACGTGCACGCGCAAATCTGGCCACACCACATCCAGAAAATACTCCAGATGCTGCATCACCTTGCCCGCATTGGCCGTGGTGGTGGTCATCAGGAACTCGGTTTCACCGAGCCGCCATGTAGTGCCGTCATCGAAAGCGAACCCATCTTCGCGCAGCATCAGGCCGTAACGCGCCTTCCCCACGGATAGGGTGGAAAACATGTTCGTATAGACCCGGTCCAAAAACGTGCCAGCATCCGGTCCCTGAACCGCGATCTTGCCGAGCGTCGAAACATCAACGATACCAACGCCTTCGCGCACGGTCTTCGCCTCGCGCACATAGGCCTGCTCGACTGTTTCGCCCTTTGCGCCATAGATCATCGGGCGGAACCACAGTCCGGCGGAATACATGGTCGCGCCATGTTCCAGATGCCAGTCATGCATTGGTGTCAGCCGTTCCGGCTTGAGGTCGCCGAACCGCTCCGCCGCCAGCGCACCCACCGAGACGGGCGCAAAAGGCGGGCGGAAACGCGTGGAGCCGACCTCAGGAATCGGCTTGCCGGTTGCCTCCGCCATGATAGCCATGCCCGGCACGTTCGACGTCTTGCCTTGATCGGTTGCCATGCCGAGCGTCGTATAGCGCTTCAAATGCTCGGCAGATGTGAAGCCCTCGGTGTAGGCAAGCCGCACATCGTCGGCGGTCACGTCATGCTGGAAATCGACAAAGGCTTTGCCTTTGCCCTTTATCTCGAAAACCGGTGCAGGGTTTGGCTCGCCGGCAAAGCCCTCCACCATCGGGGGCGTCAGCTTCTTGCCGCCCGTCGCACCCGTTGCAGCGAGCCCCGCCGCATGGCCTTCGGCAATCGCGTCGGCTGTCTGGAAAACACCGTTGAATGCACCAGCACCAACCCAGTTTTCTGTCGGTTTCGGCGGCAAAAATGCCTGCAAGCTTTCATCCCAAACCGGGCGTGACCCCGCCTGACTTGCCAGATGAATCGCTGGCGACCAGCCGCCGGAAACCAGCAGGCAATCCGCATCGATTGTACGCGCCGCGCCGGTCGCCCTGTGGCCGTCGAATGGCTGCACCTCGACGCCGTCCAGCACCTTGCCGCCCTTCGTACCTGTCACCGCGTGGCCGGTTAGCAGTTCGGCGGCACATTCGCTCGCTGCGTGGCGCGCTTTCTCGGATACGTCGCGGCGCACATCCACGATTGCGACTATGCTTGCGCCCGTCCGTTTCAACGCAAGCGCCGCGCCATATGCCGTATCGTTGTTGGCAAAAATCGCGATCCGCTCGCCTGTCCGCACGCCAAATTCGTTGGCGTACCGCATTGCGCCGGAGGCCAGCATCACGCCCGGCCTGTCATTGCCGGGAAACACGATTGGCCGCTCAAACGCGCCCGTTGCCAGCACCACGCTACCTGCGCGAATGTTCCAATGCCGATGGCGCGGCTCGCCTGATGCTCCCATCGGCTTGTGATCGGTCACGCGCTCCAGCGCGGCAATCGTATTTGTATCGTAGTATCCCCACACGCTCGTGCGGTTCAGCATTCGCACATTTGGCCGCTTGGCCAGTTCCGCAACAGCACCACTCGCCCAAGCCGCCGCCGGGGTGCCATCCAGCGTTTCACCGGACCAGTTGGCCGATCCGCCAAACCGCGAATCGATCTCCGCCAAAATGACATTCGCACCTTGGTCCGCTGCCGCCGCTGCTGCACTCAAACCCGCCGGACCTGACCCCACCACCAGCACATCGCAAAACGCGTTCATGCGTTCGTATCGGGATTTATCGGGCGCAAGCCCTGCGCGTCCAAGACCTGCCGCGCGACGGATGAAATGTTCGCAGAACATCCAGAATCGCGTCCCTTTCAGCGGTCCGAATTCCGGTCCCATGAATGTCTTGTAGTAAAAGCCCGCGCCGATGAATTTGCCCGCAAACTGGTTGATGGCGCTCACGTCGAATTGCAGCGACGGAAAGCGGTTCTGGCTTTCCGCGACAAGGCCCTCATAAAGCTCCACAGTCGTTGCCGGAACGTTCGGCTCGCGCACGCTGTCGCGCAGCACAGTCACCAGCGCATTCGGCTCATCGACGCCAGCCGTCAGCAATCCGCGCGGTCGATGATATTTGAACGACCGCCCGAACAGCGCTACGCCGTTGGCAAGTAATGCTGAGGCAAGCGTGTCGCCGGGGTGGCCGGTATAGGCTTGCCCATCGAAACGGAAATTGACTGTGCGCGAGCGGTCGATGCGCCCGCCGGAAGCGATGCGTATCGCGCTCATGTCTTCGCCCTCGGCTTGCGCGCGGGCTTGGGCGGGGCAGGCACTTCGGCGCGTGTAGATCGCGCAGTCGAAATCTTGTGCGTCAGCGTATTACGCGTCACGGCCAGATGAGTGCGACACCCGCCCGAATGCTGCCATATCTCGTTCTGGTCGCCTGCAATATTCACCCGGTCATAAACATAGCCGTTCCATGCGTTCAGATCGGTCGAGGCGGGATCTGGGCGCGTGCGGTTGCCGTCGCCCTGATAGGTGAATTCCGCGACATCACGCGGGCCGCAATAGGGGCATGTAATCAGCATCAGTGCAGCCTCGGCGTTGCGCCTTGCCCCTTGTCGTCGATCACTGTTCCACGATGGAATCGGTCGAGCGTGAAGGGGGCGTTCAGTTCGTGCGGCGTGTCTTTGGCGATGGTGTGCGCAAAACACCAGCCGGAGGCCGGCGTTGCCTTGAACCCGCCGTAACACCAGCCGCAATTCAGATACATGCCGGGTAGGGGGCCGGTGGTGATGATCGGCGAGCCGTCCATCGACATGTCACAAACGCCACCCCACGAGCGCAGCACGCGCACCGTCGCCAGCGATGGAAACAGCGCTGCCATCTCGCTCATCACGTCTTCAACAATCGGCAAATTGCCGCGCTGCGCATAGGAGTTATAGCCGTCAATGTCGCCGCCATAGACCAGCCCGCCCTTGTCGGATTGCGACACGTAAAAATGCCCCATGCCGAAGGTCACCACCGTATCCAGAATGGGTTTCAGCGATTCCGAAACGAACGCCTGCAACACATGGCTTTCGATTGGCATCCGGTCGATTCCGGCCATGCGCATCACATGGCCTGTCGAGCCAGCAACCGCCACCGCCACCTTCTTTGCGCGAATTTCGCCGCGAGACGTGGTCACGCCGACGATCCGGTCCCCATCGCGGATAAATCCGTTCACTTCGCAATTTTCCAGAATATCGACGCCGCGCTGATCCGCACCGCGCGCATAACCCCAAGCGACCGCATCGTGCCGCGCGGTTCCGGCGCGCCACTGCATCAGCCCGCCATAGATGGGGAAGCGCGCATTTTTGGAGTCGTCCACGATTGGCATCAGCCGCTTGATCGCCGCCACATCCATCAGTTCGGCATCGGCGTCCAGATGGCGCATGGCGTTGCCGCGCCGCGCATAGTCGTCAAGCTGTGCCGGGGTGTGGGCGAGGTTCAGTACGCCGCGTTGGGAAAACATGACGTTGTAATTGAGATCGTGCGAAAGCCGTTCCCACAGCTTCATGGAATGCTCGTAAAAGCGAATGTTCTGCGGCAGCAGGTAATTCGACCGCACGGCGGTAGTGTTGCGGCCCACATTGCCGGAGCCGAGATAGCCCCGTTCCAGCACAGCGACATTTCTGATCCCGTGTTCTTTGGCGAGATAATAGGCGGTCGACAAACCATGTCCGCCACCGCCGATAATGATCACATCATAGCTCGGTTTCGGGTCGGGTTTGCGCCATGCCGGTTTCCAGCCTGTATTGCCGGAAAGCGCGTTCCGTATGATCGACAGCGCTGAATATTCCGCCATGCTGGCACCGACTCCCGAACCCTGATCGTTGAAAGCTAGCCTTGCGGCATATTTCCGACGAATAATAAAACGTCATCGCTTTTCAATGCGCCGACGCATCATCAGCATGAATAGATGCGCGCCGGAGAACGTACAACCGCTGGCCGAGCCGAAAATACCCCTCATCGGCAGGCGGATGAGGGGTATGTGAAAAAGCAGTGCTGCGCGATACAGGCGTTGTTCAGTTCATCGTTGCGCACATTCCTCACCATCATACTGTCAAGATTGGCGGCCAAGGGCTGCATTTCGCAATCCATATCGGCTAAGCTCTGAATGTCGCTGGGGCGTCCAACGAATCGCTGCACAAATCCAATATGAAATCTTGTTCGAAAAGTCATTGCTCTCAGTTTTGTCCTGACCTTCCTGCTCGCGGGCACGCTTGTGGCGCAGGATGCGCAGGACACGAAGGATGTGCAGCCGGCGCTCACGGGAATAGCCGCCGAGCAGCAGACCACTATTGAGCGGCTATCAGCCCAAACGGACCGGCTTGAAAAAGACATTGATGCCAACGCCGAAGACGATGCGCGGTTGGTCGAAATTCGTCTTGCCCTCGAAGACATTCAGGCCGAAGTGCTGAAAAGCGGCGTGGCATTCCGGCCTACCCTCAATGACATAAATGCGAAACTTGAAGCGCTTGGGCCTGCACCGAAGGATGGCGATCCGGCGGAGGCAGATGAAAAGGCGACGCAGCGCGCCGCTCTTAATAAGCAGAAGGCCCAGATCAATCAGGTTATCGGGCAGGCGGAAGACCTGCTGGTCCGTGTGAACGGGCTGGTTAATAAAATCGCGGTCATGCGACGCGACCTGTTCGCCAACACCCTGATGAAGCGCTATCAACTGCGCGCTGCGATAGGGCCAGATGTTGGCGAGGCGGTTGGTGATCAGGTGTCCATGCTCTCGCGCAATGTGTCTGCGTGGTTTCGCTTCCTCGTGCGTTTCAAGCTGCAAGCGGCGCTTGTCGCAACCTTCTTTGCATCCATTGTCGGTGTGCTGTTCTATTTTGTCGGGCGACGTGTGGCTGCTCGCCTGCTTTACAAGGATCCGACCACAAACCCGGACTATCTAAGCAGGCTTTCCGCAGCGTTCTGGTCGACACTGCTGCCCGCCTTGGCGCTCGGTGTGTTTCTCGGGCTGATCGTTGGGCTCTATCAGTCGTATAATGTGTTGCGCGGCGATGTCGGCAGCTACTTTATCGGCCTGTTGCAAACCCTCTTCACCTGCTTCTTCGTAAACCGGCTCGCAAATGCAATCCTGTCGCCCGATGCACCAAACTGGCGTCTCATAAAGATCGAGGCGCGGCCCGCGCGTGTTCTCATCTGGCTAGCAACGCTCGCCGCCTTGATTGTCGGTCTCGACCGCTTCACCGGCATTGTAACGGAAAGCCTCGGCTCGCCGTTGTCTGTCACCATTCTCAAGGGCTTGCTTGCCGCCATGCTGGTGGGCACGCTTTTGATGGTGTTTGGCAGCGTCAAACCGTTTGCCGATGATAGCGGCAATCTCCGACCTTGGCCGGGTTGGTTTCGCGTTACGGTTTACATGCTTGGCATCGCTACAATTATTGCGGCGCTTACCGGCTATATCAGTCTCGCGCAGTTCGTTTCGCGTCAGGTTGTCGTTACTGGTGCGTGGGTTGCCACGGCCTATATCGGCCTGCTCGCGTCGCGCGCCATTTCCGATGAAGGCGCATTTGGCAGCACATCGGCAGGCCGCTGGATCAAGCAGACCTACGACACCGAAGATTCAAAGCTGGATCAGCTTGGCGTGCTGGCCAGCGTCATCATCAACCTGTTGATCGTCGCCGCGTTCCTGCCGGTTATTCTCTTCCAGTGGGGCTTTCAAACTGGCGACATGGCAGTCTGGATGCGCCGCCTCGGCGCGGGCTTCCAGATCGGAACATTCACCTTTTCGCCGTTGGCTATCCTCACCGGCATTATCGTCTTCGGCATTGGTTATTCGGTAACGCGCTGGTTCCAATCGTGGATCGACGGCACGGTTATGGCGCGCGGTCGCGTCGATATCGGCGTTCGCAATTCCATTCGTACGGTCGTCGGCTATGCGGGCATGGCAATTGCCGCGTTGGTTGGCATTTCTGCGGCGGGGCTCAATCTTTCTAGCTTTGCGCTCATCGCTGGCGGTCTTTCCCTTGGTATCGGTTTTGGTCTCCAGAATATTGTCTCGAACTTTGTGTCTGGTTTGATCCTGCTTGTAGAGCGCCCGTTTAAGGTGGGAGACTGGGTTGTGGCGGGAGATGTTTCCGGCACGGTTCGCAAGATCAGCGTGCGTGCTACGGAAATTGAGACGTTTCAACGACAGACAATGTTGCTGCCCAATTCGCAGCTAATCAACAACGCGGTCGGCAACTGGACGCATCGCAATCGCCTTGGCCGCATCGAAGTGCCGGTTGGCGTTGTTCACGGCTCCGATCCTGAACATGTTCATCGCGTGCTGCTTGAGCTTGCACGCAGCAGTCAGCTTATCCTCAAAAATCCCGAGCCTTTCGTATTGTTCACCGGCTTCACCGAAACCGCCATGAACTTTGAGATCAGGGTTTTCCTTGCCGATATCAGCAATGGTTCATCCGTGCAGAACGAGTTGCGGTTTGGTATCGTGAAGGCGTTCTTGCGTGAAGGCATTGAAATTGCGCATACGCCGCGTCCTGCGCCCGCTCCCGCCTCGCCAAGCTGGAGCTTCGATGATGATACCGCCGAGGCGCAATTCGTCGAGCGCATTGCCAAGCGTGCCGACGAGTTGGTGGAAGAGAAGCGCAAGCCCCGCAGGCGCAAGCCAGACCCCGCATAAATGTGTATTAGCGCAATCTGAATCCATCGTTCAGTTGCCGTTCAGGCTCATTGTCCTATAGCATTCACATCCGAGGGGTTATGTTGGCCCTTGGGGATGCAATAGAGGCGGTGAAATACCGGTACTGGACATGATGAAGTCAATTGTCTTTTCGCTGGCGATTGCCCTGACGGGCGGCTCTGCAATGGCTGCAAGCGCGGTTAATCTCGACAGCGAGACGCGGACAATCGTTGTGACCGAAGGCGGCAGCCGTCAGCAGATCGACATCGGCCCCGGCGAGACGGTCGATTTCTGCCCTAGCGGCTGTTTCGTGACCCTGCCAAATGGCGACCGCGAGGCTCTTACCGGCGGTGAAACCGTCGAAATCTCCGGCGGTGCCGCGAAGATCAAGTAAGGGTTCCGGTTAGCGAAACCGCCGAAACGATCGTGCCTCTCCCCGTTTACGGGGAGAGGATGCCGGCAGGCAGGTGAGGGGCAGCACAAGCGCTCCAAAGCTGACTCTGCCCCTCATCCGGTCCTTCGGACCACCTTCTCCCCGTAAACAGGGAGAAGGAAGATAACGCCAAGTCGCGGCGCATTTCTGCGATGTCGCAAACAGGCTGCATTGCATCGCTCGTGCCGCAATATAGTCTCCCGCGTTCAATACTTTGGAGTCGCGGGCAATGGCAGAGTTTCCCAGTAAGGCAAAGGTCGTCATCATCGGCTTGGGTGGCATCGTCGGCGCATCGATCGCCCACCACCTGATCGAACGCGGCTGGGATGATATTGTCGGCATCGACAAGTCCGGCATTCCCACTGACATCGGCTCGACGGCCCACGCTTCGGACTTCTGCTACACGACCAGCCATGATTTTTTGTCGTGCTGGACCACGCTTTACTCCATCGATTTCTACGAAAAAATGGGCCACTACGCCCGCATCGGCGGTCTTGAGGTCGCGCGTGTCGGTGATGATGGACGCATGGACGAGATCAAGCGCAAGGTCGCGTCCGCGAAGGCGTTCGGCACCCGCGCTCGCCTCATTGATCCCGCTGGCATCAAGGAAAAATTCCCGCTCATCGAAGAGCATATGGTGCAGGGCGGTTTGTGGGATCCCGACGCCGGTCTGGTCGTGCCGCGCTCGCAAACCGTTGCGGGCAAGCTGGTCGAT
Source organism: Mesorhizobium sp. (assembly GCA_049840935.1). GTDB lineage: Bacteria > Pseudomonadota > Alphaproteobacteria > Rhizobiales > Rhizobiaceae > Mesorhizobium_G. Next base: position 30,128 of record JASGJA010000030.1, on the reverse strand, counting down.
CAGGCCGAAGCAACCGGCAAACTCAAAGCTTTCGCAAACACTCCTGCGAAATCGCTCATCATCGAAAATGGTCGCATCAAGGGTGTCGTCACCAGCCGTGGCACGATCCATGCGGATTACGTCATCGTCTGCGCCGGTATATGGGGGCGTCTCATTGCGGAGATGGCTGGCGAAGACCTGCCAATCATGCCGGTCGATCATCCGCTGACCTTCTTCGGCCCCTATACCGAGTTTGCCGGAACCGGAAAGGAAATCGGCTGGCCGCTGATGCGCGATCAGGGCAACTCTGCTTACATGCGTGACACCGGCGATCCGAAAACCACCGAGGGCGGCCAGATCGAGTGGGGCTATTACGAAGAAACCAATCCACGCCTTTGCCACCCCCGCGACTTGCTTGAGAAGGATCAAGCCCGCCTGTCGCCGTCGCAACGCGACCTCGACATGGAGCAAATTCTGGAGCCGCTGGAGCGCGCCATTGAGCTAACTCCGATCCTCGGCGAACTCGGCTACAATGAGAGCCATTCCTTCAACGGCCTGCTGCAAGTCACGTCCGATGGCGGGCCTTCGGTCGGTGAGAGCCAGAAGGTGAGGGGGCTTTGGTATTGCGTCGCGATCTGGGTCAAGGATGGCCCCGGCTTCGGCAAACTGGTCGCGGACTGGATGACGGATGGCCGTACGTCCATCGACCACGCCCGCATCGATTACGCGCGCTTCTATCCGCACCAGTTCGACGAGAAACTCATCGAAGGCCGCTGCGGCGAGGCTGCGTGCAAGATTTACAATCCCGCTGTTCATCCGCGTGAGCCGTATGCGACCGGTCGCAACATTCGCCGCTCGCCCTTCTACGAACGCGAAAAGGAACTCGGCGGATATTTCATGGAGCTTGGCGGCTGGGAGCGCGCTCACGGCTACGCCGCCAACGAGCACCTTTTGGAAAAATACGGCAATCGCGTTCCGGTCCGCGAAAACGAATGGGACAATCGCCATTTCTGGCGCGTCTCAAACGCTGAACATCTCGCCATGAGCGAGGATTGCGGCATTGTGAACCTGTCGCACTTCGCGATGTTCGATGTCGAAGGCCCGGATCATGTTGAACTTATGGAATGGGTCTGCGCCGCGAAAATCGGCGGTGATGCGAATATCGGCAAGGGCATTTACACGCACTTCCTCGATGACGAAGGCATGGTGCGCGCCGACCTCACCGTCATCCGCATGGCCGACCGCTGCCGCGTGGTGGATGGTGCGGATGCCGGTCCGCGCGACTATCATTATCTGCGCCGCGTGGCTCAGGACAAAGGCTTTGACGTGACCATCACGGACGTCACGGAGAAGTTCGTCACCATCGGCATTTGGGGTCCAAATGCCCGCACGACGCTGCAAAAGGTCGTCGAAAACCCCGACGGCCTCACGCCGGAAAATTTCCCCTTTGCAGCCATCAAGCCGATCCGCATTGGCGGCAAGGACGTCACGGCCTTTCGGATTTCCTATGTCGGTGAGCAGGGCTGGGAGCTTCACATGCGCTATGAAGACGGCCTCGCCGTCTGGGACGCGCTGCGCTCTACCGGTGTCATGCCGTTCGGCGTGGAGACTTATGCCAACAGCCGCCGCATGGAAAAGAGCCTGCGTCTCCAGAATGCTGACCTTCTGACCGAATACAATCTTCTGGAAGCCGATCTTGCCCGCCCGAAGGTCAAGGAAGCCGATTTCCGGGGCAAGGCAAAGCACATCGAATATCGCGCGCGCGAAAGCCAGCCCGCTGTGCTCTGCACGCTCATCATGACGGAAAACGTCGATTCCAAGGGTATCGCGCGTTATCCTGTCGGCTCCATGCCGGTCATGGACCCCACGACTGGTGAAACGCTGGTGGATGAGCTTGGCCGCTTGTCCTTCACCACCTCGGTCGCCTACGGTCCGACCGTCGGCAAGAACATCGCGCTGGCCTATATTCCGCGCGAATATGCGCAGGAAGGCCGCAAGCTCACCGTCGAATATTTCGACGAGCGTTTCCCTGTTGAAATCGCTGCCGTGGGATACAAGCCGATCTACGATCCGGAGAATCTCAAGCCCCGAAGCTGAATGCGTCTCTCAAAAAGTTGAATGTGCGGAAAAAATCCCGGACGAAGGCCCATTGCCATTGTCCGGGATTTTCTTAATCCTTGGCGTATGCGCGGAACGCCTCATATTCTGAGGACTGCTCTCGTCATCGCCATTTTGGCGACGGCAGGTGCGAGTGCGTCGTCTGCGGCTGAGCCAGTAGATGTCGAGCTTGTGCTTGCCGTTGACGTTTCTCTCTCTATGTCTCCTACGGAACTTGGTATCCAGCGGGATGGCTACGCTGCCGCGTTGCTCGACAAGGCTGTGCTTGATGCAATCGCGGGCGGTGCCTATGGCCGCATCGCTGTTACCTATTTCGAGTGGGCTGGAAACACATCGCATCAGATCGTCGTGCCGTGGACGATTATCTCCAGTCAGGCGGATGCTCAGCGCGTCGTCTCACGTCTCACCGCCTATCCGCCCGCAAGCGCGCGGCGCACGTCTATCTCCAGCGCGCTGGATTTTGGCGCGGATTTGCTTGCCGAAAGTCCGTTCAAAAGCGCCAAACGCGTTATCGATATTTCTGGCGACGGCCCAAACAATCAGGGTGCGCCGGTTACGGAAATTCGCGATCAACTGATTGAGCAAGGCATCATCATTAATGGCCTGCCGCTCATGACGAACGGCGGTTATTCCAGCGCATACGACGTGGCCGATCTTGATGCCTATTATTCAAATTGCGTCATCGGCGGGCCTGGGTCGTTCATGATTCCGGTCAATGATTGGGAGCAATTTCCAGAAGCGATCCGGCGCAAGCTGGTGTTGGAATTGGCCGCCAAGCCTCAGAACGATTTTCCCATCATCTATGCGCAGGCCAAAACGCCTTATGATTGCCTGATCGGGGAGAAAATCTGGCGCAACCGGTCATGGATGTGGGACAGTCGCTGAGTCCAACGAGAATTGTGCGCATGAAACCCGTTATCTCATCCGATCCGATTGAACTCGAAGGCGCTTGCCACTGCAAAGCGGTCAGGTTTCGCGCTCGGTTGAGTGAAGGGCTCGGCTGGGCGCGTCGGTGCAATTGCTCGCTCTGCCGTATGCGAGGGGCAGTTGCTGTCACCGCCCGTGTCGGCGATTTGGAAGTATATCAGGGCGCTGACAAGCTCACGCTCTATCAGTTCAACACCAAGGTCGCGAAGCACTATTTCTGCTCCGTCTGCGGCATCTACACCCATCATCAGCGCCGCTCGAACCCGAATGAGTTTGGCGTCAACGCAGCCTGCCTTGAGGGCGTCAGCCCGTTCGATTTCGCGGAGATTCCGGTCAACGAGGGCGTCCGCCACCCCTCGGATTTTCCGGACTCGAGATTCGGACGGGATAGCGGGTGTGCTGAGGTTTGTTCCGTCTAAATAGGCTTTTACCCCTCATCCCTGCCGGCACCTTCTCCCTCAAGGGGAGAAGGATGATGTGATCAATGCCTCGCCCGTTCGCCGCGATGGCGATTGAAGCCAGCGTTACGCCTTCTCCCCTTGAGGGAGAAGGTGCCGGCAGGCGGTGAGGGGGTGCTGCGCGGCACTTGAAATTTGTGAAATCGTTTATGAAATCCCACCTTCTCCCCGTAAACGGGGCGAAGGAAGGAGCGCCGCCTCGCCTCAAGCCGCGGCTAATTGCTTGCGATCGGCACGTTCTTGCTGCGGTGAGCGCGCATATAATTCCCGATAGCATTTGGAAAAATGCGATGCCGAGACAAACCCACAGGCAACAGCCACTTCCACAACCGGCATGGATGACTGAATCAGCAAATGTCGGGCGCGATCCAGTCGGATTTCCAGATAATACCGCGCCGGAGAACGTCCCATTTCCGTGCGAAACAGCCGTTCGATCTGCCGCCGCGACAGTCCCACATGATCCGCAATCTCAATCAGCGAAAGCGGTTCCGACAAATTCGCCTCCATCAATTCGATGATGGTCAGCACCTTGGAATTCTGCACACCGAGCCGCGCCCGCAACGGCAGTCTCTGTCGGTCGGTCGGGTTGCGCACCCGGTCGGTCAGCATTTGCTCGCACACGCGATTGACGAGGTTGTCGTCGAAATCGTCACCGATCAGCTTCAGCATCATGTCGAGCGCCGCTGTGCCGCCCGCGCAGGTGTAGATATTCTGGTCCACCTCGAACAAATCGGCAAAAACGTTCGCCTTGGGAAACGACTCCGCAAATCCCGGCAAGTTCTCCCAATGGATCGCACAGCGCTTGTTCGCCAGCAGTCCGGCGGCGGCAAGCACATGTGCGCCGGTGCAAAGCCCGCCGACACTCACGCCGCGATTATACTCTTCGCGCAGCCAAGCCAGCGCCGATTTATTCTGGAATTTCTCGACATTATAGCCGCTACAAACAATGACCATTGAAGGTCGATCCGCCCCAGCCATCTTCCTGCGCTCTTCCTCGAGCGAGGTATCCGCAGCGCACAGCACGCCGTTCGATGCGGGAACAGGCTTGCCGTCGAGACTGGCCAACCGCCAGCGATAGGCCTCGTATCCGAGCATGCGATTTGCGATGCGCAGCGGCTCCAGCGCCGTCGCAAATGCGACCATTGTAAATTCGGGCACGAGGAAGAAGACAAGCGACCGTTTGATCTGATTCTTCACGATGTTCATGGCACCATCCGGCTGCGCGAGTCGCATTTGCGAGTACGTGGCTTTCCTATATGCGACACCATATTCGAGGCTTGTCAATGCCATCGCGCAAGCCGTCAAATGCAAAAGCCGCCCGGCGCGATGCGCGGACGGCTACGCTGTCTAATACTGTGAAAGCAGATCAGCCAATAAGCATTCCGAGCCGGTTTGCTGCGACAGCGCCAGTCTGGCCGGGCATTGTCTTGGCAAAGCGATCACGCTCGCGAAGCGTCGAGAGGGAAGCTGATTTGCGGGTTTTGAACAGGCGAGAAAAAAGCGTCATGGCACATCTCCAATGCATCCAAGTGGACACGGGTGCCTTCGCGTTTTTGCCGGAGTGGGGCAGCTCGGTTCTTGTTGTGGCTCATATAGGAGCGCCTGAAACTGGCCGCTATATATAAAAGCGAAATGGCTTGTCGCAAAATCGACACGGGCTATGCAATATCGCGTTTTCTCTACGGTTATTTCGTTGATTAACAAACTGTTAGCGGGCGGTTCGCCACCCATGTGAATGCCTCATATGCGGCATGCAAGCCATGCATGTCGCCGCGCAAAAAAAGCCCGCTGGGCTGGCCAGCGGGCCTGTCTACGGATTGGGAGCACATTTTTGCTATCTCAGTGCGCCATATTGGTGTTCGCTGGACGGCGCGCGTCTTCGCCGTGCGGCCAGCCAATGTCCTTCTGCACCTCAAACGGCAGGGAACGCAAAAGCCGCTCTGTCTGATAGCGTGTGCGTGCGCGGCTATATTCGCCTGCGATATAGCTGATAGCGGAAAGAATACCCATAACTTCCTCCTGTTTGCTGTCCGGCAACGCGCCGGGCGTTTCTGATGACTTGACTATCGCGCATGGGTTGTGTTCAATCAAACGAAATGAAATGATCTTTTCTGTCAGAAAAATTGAATGAGGTCAGGAAATGAACGCGCCGCTGAATCACCCCTTGCCATTGCTTGATCTGGACGTGTTGCGCACCTTCGTAGCCATTGCGGAAACGGGCAGTTTTACCTCGGCTGCCAATGCGGTGTTTCGCACACCCTCTGCCGTTTCAATGCAGATAAAGAAGCTTGAGGACATTCTGGGTCGAGCTGTTTTCGCGCGTGATGCCCGCTCGGTTTCGCTCGACCACAGATGGCGAAATTCTGCTGGGCTATGCGCGCCGCCTGCTGGCAATCAACCGCGAGGCCGTTTCCAAATTCGTGGTGCCGGACATTGTCGGCGTTGTGCGCCTCGGTTCGCCGGATGATTTCGGCGAGCGCGTTTTGCCCCATGTTTTGCGCCGTTTTGCGCAGACCCATCCGTCTATCGCCGTCGATGTCGTCATTGACCAAAGCGTGAATCTGCGCCGCCGCATGGATGACCGTGCGCTGGACATTACTCTGCTAACCAATTCGACCGGCGCATCTAACGGCGCGGAAACCCTGCTAACCGAGCCGATTGTCTGGGCCGGTGCGCGTGGTGGATGCGCCCATTTGCGCGAACCGCTACCCGTATCCGTTTGGGAGGAGGGGTGCGCCTGGCGTGCTGGCGCGATGGAAGCGCTGGCACGTGACGGTCGCAATTTCCGCGTTGCCTATATGAGCGCCCATACCGCCGGTCAGCGCGCCGCGATCCTGTCAGACCTAGCTGTCGCGCCTTTGCCAAAGTCGTTCATTACCGACGATATGGTCGAGCTTGGACCGAAGGACGGTATGCCGTCCATGGGGCAATATTCGCTGGCCATGTTGGTAGCGCAGGACGCGGCTGCGCCTGTCAAAGCCGCTGCGGATCACATCCGCGCCGCCTTCGAGGCATTCCGCGAAACGGGCAAGTTCTGACAGTTTCGATCTGCAGCCGTCCGGTACTTCCGACCGTTCGAAGCTACCACCAACCGTCATCCTCGGGGTTGTCCCGAGGATCCGCTACAGTCCGTAGGTTTTAGCTGGAAAGCTCGACTTGCAAGGTCACTAGATCCTCGGGACAAGCCCGAGGATGACGAATGTTGAGTTAATCAGATCAGATGATCTCGAAGTTCCGCGAAACGGGCAAGTTCTGACAGTTTACGATTTGCAGCCGCCCGGCCTTTCAGCCGCTCGCATCTGCTACCAACCGTCATCCTCGGGCTTGTCCCGAGGATCCGCTACAGTCCGTAGGTATTAGCTAGAAAGCTCGACTTGCACGGTCCATAGATCCTCGGGACAAGCCCGAGGATGACGAATGTTGAGTTAATCAGATTAGATGATCTTGAAGTTCCGAGAAACGGGCAAGTTCTGACAGTTTCGATTTGCAGCCACCCGGCACTTCCGGCCGTTCGAAGCCACCACCAACCGTCATCCTCGGGCTTGTCCCGAGGATCCGCTGCAGTCCGTAGGTATTAGCTGGAAAGCTCGACTTGCACGGTCCTAGATCCTCGGGACAAGCCCGAGGATGACGAATGTTGAGCTAATCAGATCAGATGATTTCGAACTGCAAATCAGCCTTGCCGCCTTTTTCGCGACGGTTCGGCGTCCAGCGCCAACCGATGTCCTTCTGGACTTCTTCGGGCAGCGAATTGATGATGTTTGCGGTACGGCGGTCAGCACGCGATTTAAGATGACCGCTGGCGATCCACGCCAGTGCTTTAGACATGTTCATTTTGGTTTTACCTTCAAAAACGCGAAGCACATGACTGCCTCAAGCTATCGAATTAACACCCGGTTGATATATCAATTGTGACGGTTGGGACAGATAGATCAGAGTGCCTACCAAATTTGCAGGTGAGGTATGAAAATTCAGCAGATCATGATTAATCACGTGCATAAATGCGATTTTGCGCGCGGTTTCGGCAGTTTTACGGGCGTATTTTTCTAAAAGCAGCCTATTTTGCGCGCAGAATGAGGAGTTTTATGAGCGGTTTCGGCGTGCTGCGCGCTCTTCCCGCGACCTTCGGCGGGGTGATCCGTCGCCCGGATCGCCATTTCCTTCGAGCACTTTTCTCGGCGGCAGGGCCACTTGTTCGGCCAGTTTAGGAAACGGATCGACCTTGTTTGGCAGCGCCATTGCGTCGATGAAAAATTGCTGGAAATCCGGTCTATAATGTTCTTGATCTTCTCGATTTTTGATACTTCTTTTTATCTCGCGGCGGTATCCGCGATTGAGAAGTGCCATCAATGCGCCCGTTCCAGCGGCATTGCCGACAGCCTTGACTTCGGAACAGGTCACAGTCCGGGATCAGTCCCAGAACCATTGCGTATTTGGGATCGATAAACGAGCCGAAAGCACCCGCGAACCGGATCGTATCGACGTGGCCAACCCCTTGTTTTTCCATCAGAAGTTTGACGCCAGCGTATAGTGCTGCTTTCGCGAGTTGAATGGCACGAATATCGTTTTGCGTAACCGTGCCCGAAAAAGACGCCCGAGCGAGCTGCCCATGGGGCTTTATGTTAAAGGGAGAGAGGCTGTAAAACACTCCAGGGAAAGCCGTGACCGAATATCTGCCCGGTGAAAATTCGCCCGGGTATGAACCTCACCCCCTATGTTTCGGCCGTCAGCCTTGGTGTGCTGGTTTTTCTCGCGGTGCTGCTCGTCGTCGACCGGCAACGCGCACCTGGCACGCCCTATCTGCTGGCGTTACTCATCATTTTAGGCTCGATTATCACTACCCGTCTCTTCTTTCATTTGGGCAGCGAGCTTCTGCTCTACATGCCTTTTGTGGTTTTCCCCGGGCTTTTCTGTTATTCGCCGTCGATGTACCTTTACTGCGAGACCGCTCTCTTTAACCGCAGCCCTTCAAAGTTTGGTTGGATTTCCCTCTGTGCCGCGCCGCTGGCCGCGCTTCTGCTGCATACGGTAATGCATCTCAAATTTCCCGAGATGCGCGACGCGGCGCAGATTGCGACACAGGGAGGTATTATAGCCCCCTACAGCCGCATGCTCTTTGCCGCGGCCGTGGTTTACAACCTCGTATTCCTGTTGCTGTCGCTGAGGAATATCCGCGTCTATAATAAGGCTTACCAGGAGAATTTCGCCGGCGCAGACCGCGACCAGCTGCAATGGTTTAAGCTTTTGATTTCACTGAACCTTCTTTTAGTGATCAGCTTTTGCGGCGGGTTGGTTGTGATTTCAACCTTCGACCTGAAGATACCATCGACGCCTGTCGAAGGCATTGTCGCGCTTTTGATGATCTACATCATTCTCTATTATTTTATCCGTAGGCCCGCGATCTTTTCGCTGCCGAAATCCGCGCCGGCAAAGGCTTCGGGTAAGTACCAGAAGCAGAACCTGACCGACGCCGAGCGGAAGGTTTATCTCGAAAAGATCGAAAATTATCTCGCGGAAGAAAAACCCTTTCTCGACGACAAGGTTACGCTGGCCGCTCTGGCACGCGAGCTGGGCATTCCTTCGCACCATTTCTCGATGGTGATCAACATCGAGCGTAATACCAACTTTTACCATTTCATCAACGCCTACCGCGTCGAAGAGGCGAAGGCACTGCTGATACGTGAAGACATGCATGACGAAACCGTGCTCGATATCGGTCTCATGGCGGGGTTTCAGTCTAAGGCGGGGTTTAATAAAGTCTTTAAAGAAATTACGGGGCAGACACCGAGCGAATACCGCACGCGGCAAAAAACTACCTGAGTCAGCGCCCCGCCATTTTCAGCGCATCGGTTTCGGTCATGAACAGGCGCTCTTCATAGTCGGGCAGCACATCGAGTAACGGCCCGAAGCTGCGTCCCGCGACGATCAGTGGCTTCTTCGGTTCGATCAGCGCAAGGACCAGGTTAAAACAACGGACCTGCGCATCGTTGAGGCCCGGCATGGCCGCCAGGCTTAAGATCACTGTATCGGCTTTGGTGATCGATTTAAAAGCCGGCGTGTACTGGCTTTCGAAGCGCTTCACTGCTTCTTCATTGAGCAGGCCGCCAAAGCTGATGCGCAGCGTGCCGCCGCTGCGTTCGAAGTTGATCTTGACCGTGTTGGCCTTGCCTCTCGTCGACGCCAATTGCGCGACGATCTTTCTGAGGCGTGAAAATTTCATACCGAACTGGTACATATCGACCGGTTTTGAAATATAATCCGTAATGCCGATCTGCATACACTGCGCCAGCGTCTCACGCGTCTTATCGCCGGTAAAAATAACGACCGGCATGTCTGAGATCATGACGTTTTCGCGTATCATTTTCAGAATCTGTACGCCGCTTTTGCCGGGCAGGTTGAGGTCGAGCAGCATCGCATGAAAAAATGCGTGCGCAGTTTTTCTAAGCCCGCTTCGCCGTTGTAGACGAAGAGCGCGTCAACGCCGATTTTGCCGAACATCGCCTGCAACAGTGTGTGTTGCACATCGTCGTCTTCTACTACCAGTATTTTCATCGCGGGTTCGGGGAAATCCGAGCATAAAGTATACCCTGGTCGCGTAAACCTTTATGGCCTCTAAATTGTGAACAAATGTTCAAAAATAATTTGACACCTTGTTCGTTTTTGTTTATATTTGCACTGCACTAAAGAAAGGTGACTTAGCCGTCTGAATCGATGGTGCATAGGAGTAAATATGGCAAATAACAATGTAATTCCCATGAATATGCCACAGGTTCGGCGTCCCGATTTTGGCCTGGAGCATAATTTCACCAAGTATTACGCCGATGGCAATGCCTTCTTATCGCAGCTGTTGAACAGCCTGCACGTGGTGTTTCCCGAAGGGGAAAAACTCTTCATCCGCGCGGTGAAGAACTATGCCGACGAGATTACCGACCCGCAGCTCAAGGCGCGTGTGAAGGGTTTTATCGGCCAAGAGACGCAGCACATGGCGCAGCATGAGCGCATCTGGGATACGCTCGAAAGCCAGGGCGTAAAGGCGCGCGAATACGACGCCTGGTATTCCAGGAACGCCTATGAGACTGTCGAAGGCGCGATCGAAAAGATGGTTGGCCCTGACATGTATAAAAGATTGCAGCTGTCTGTAACCTGCGCTCTCGAACACTACACGGCGACGCTCGCCGAAGTCGCGATCGATCCCGAACTCAATGTCATGGAAGGCTTCGACGAAAAGATGAAGGCGCTTTTGATGTGGCATGCGGCCGAAGAGATCGAACACAAGTCGGTTGCGTATGATGTGATGCAACAGGTCGACGGCAGCCAGCTGACGAAAAATGTCGGCATGGTCGTCGGCACCTGGGCGCTCTTATGGTATGGCGCCGTCGGTACTGTGAAATTTCTCGCCGAAGATAAGGATGTCAAACTGACCGACATTCCGGGCTCGATTGCTGAAAAAGCACCGCGCCTTGCGAAGCTAGTCGGCGCGATGGTGCCGAAGATTCTGCAGTATTTCCGTCCGGATTTTCACCCCGACCAGATGGATAACGACAAGCTCGCGGCGGATTATTTCGCGGCGAACCAAAAATTCTTCGAAAAGAAAGCGGGATAATAAGTTTTTTAAAACGCCGGAAGGATTTCCATCCGGCGTTTTTTTTGCCTTGAGGCGTCTCCCTTTACGCCGCATTCCCGCGTTTCGGAAGTTTTTTCCTCCGCTCTGGAACCATTCACCTCTTTTTACGGTTAACTATGTAAATACACAAAAGAGGTTGAATGAAAATCGAAAAAAGAAAAATTTCTCTCGCACTCTGCGCTGTTGCGGCTACAGGCATGATTGCCTGCGGTTCGACTCAGACGAAAGATTCCGGCTCATTGGGCGACGGTGTCGTGGTGAACGCTGCGAATGAACAGCTCGCCAAAATTCCCGTTGTCGGGTTTCCCCCGTTCGGCACACAGATGCCGATTACGCAGTTTGACAAGTACGGTGAAAACGCGGCAACTGTTGCGAAAACCGTAGTCTCATCGATGCCCGAAGGTTACCTGTTACAGGTTGTCGGTCATGCGAACCAGCACGCATCGAAATCAGAAGCGTACACCAAGTCGCTTTCGACGCAGCGCGCAAAATATGTTTATAATTATTTCGCCGCGAAAGGCATCGAGAAGAAAAAGATGACGTATACAGGCGTCGGCAATGCCGAGCCCGATGCGAATCTGTCGCACAGCGATAACCGCCGCGTGACATTTAAGCTCATCAAGAAGTAAATTTATAGCGGCCGGCACCCGCGCACGGGGCCGGCCGTCTTGTGTTGAAGCTGTTTAGCTGGTTGGGCCAGTATCTACGGCTGCCTCGATCACTGATTGTACCGAAGTCGGTACTTCAGAGAGCAGGTCGAAACCTGTCGCGGATTCGATCGAATTCACCGTCACGCGGTATGTGCCCCAGTTCACGGAGCGTATGCCCTGTGCATTCGGCAAATTGACCGCGATGACACGCGTCGATGTTGTCACGCGGCTGGCGTCGCTCGAACCCGTAGGCAGAACCACAATCACCTTCCAGACACGGTTAGGTACCTTGACCCGGCCTGAATCCACCGTGGTTGCGGAGCCGTTCGAACCTGTACCGCCGCTGCCATAGCTGCCAGCGTAGATGTAGAGTTCGTTGCCGGCATCGACCAGCGAACGCTCATAATCTTCGAGGCGGGCCCATGGGCCCTGGTTGTTATCCGGCGCCTGAGGCATCATGTTCGACATCAGGAACGTCGACGAGTTCACTGCGACGCTGCTTGTACGGTCGGCCGAAGGGCAATAATGCCCGCGGTCGAAGCCGCTACCCGAATAGCTGCTTGCCCCGACCTGGTACCAACCCGAAGGCAAAGTCGTGTCGGCGCGAAAGTCGTCTTGCCGCGCGGCAGAACCGATCCACGAAGAATCGAGATGCCAGGCAACCCAGTTGGGTTTACCTTCGTCGCGGCTGTACGACATCGCATACTGCGATTTCACCAGTAGGTAATTCGAATACGAACCGGTATCGGTGATCGCACCACTCGGATTGCCGAGCGTGATGTGCTCGCTGAGCGTGCCGCCGCTGCCCCCACCAGAAGTGGTATAGTCGGTGACGGCGATGTCGTCGATGTTCAGCCGGTACGTGCCGCCCGAAATCTTGCGGATTTCAAAACGGATTGTACCTGTCTGGTTAACCGTGAAACTCGCGGATGCGAGCGTCGTCGAACTTGTCGTTACGGTGCTGCCGACCTTCGTCCATGTGCTGCCGGAATTTGCGGATTTCCAGAGCTCCCACGTACTGGTGCCGTCGCTGCCGTAGACGGCGTGTTTCACCGTCACGGTGCTTGCGCCGTTTGTCAGATTGAAAAGCATCGTTGCTTTTCCGGTCTGCTGCAGGCGTACAGCCTTCGTGCCGTTCTTGCGGTCGCTGGTCGACGTGCCGATAAGCGCGTCATCCAGCGTCCACGAGCCGGTTTCGAGTGCGACGGAAGCCGCCGCGTAACTTGTTTTGGAACCGTTTTCAAACGGCTCAGTCGTTGTGGTAACACCACCCGAAATTGTTACCAAATCAGCGGAACTGTTTAGTCCCGTATTCACATCGGGGGCTACCTGGGTGAAGGTGCCACCGGCGCACGAGCTGGCCAAAAGCGCCGTGAAGGCGATGATGGTCAATGGTCTGGCCGTGCGAACCAGAGTGATAAGCGTCATTATCTTTTCTCCGAAAGATATTGGGGGTATGGTAGCAAAAAGCGGCCCAACTACGGATTTATGGCACTGAATCTGATTTTAAATCGTATTTTTTTCCGAAGTATCTGCCAAGTACATATGAAAACTTTATGCGCTATCATAGTCGGATGTATTTGTGCGTTGAGTTTTACTCAATGCCAGAGCTATGGCCGCTTTTGGGAAGTGGGTCCGGAAATTAGTACGCTCTCACCCGCATCCGGAGCTATCGGTGAGATGATTGAAATTTCCGGAAAACGTTTTGCGCCAACCAGTTCCGGGAATAGCGTGAGATTCAACGGCGTTGCCGCAACTGTCGTCTCTGCCTCCGAGACAAAAGTTACAGTAACGATTCCTGTGGGAGCTACTTCGGGTGCCGTGACCGTTGCAACGTCTGACGGCACTGGTACATCACCGCAAGCTTTTACCATCGTTAAATATTTTGTCTATGTTGCAAACGGCGGTGCGGCGAGCTTGTCGGCTTTTGCCCTCGACATAACAACAGGGGCTCTCACGCAGATTTCAGGATCACCTTTTGCTGTGGGCTCGTCGCCCGAGGGACTACAAATACACCCGAGCGGAAAATATATTTATTCGACTCTTTCGGCCTCGGGCGTTGCCGCGTATGCGCTGAACAATACAGGCGCCCCAACCATTATCGGTTCGGCGATTGCAACCGGTACGGGACCGACGAGTGTTACGCTGGACCCCGCCGGTAAATTTCTCTACGTCGCGAATACGACTTCGAACAATGTGTCGCCGTTTACGATCGGCAGTTCGGGGGCGCTGACGGCGAACGGGGCGGCACAGGCAACGGGAACGAATCCGATTAAAGGTGTGGTTGCCCCATCGGGCAAATATCTCTACATTGCGAATGATAATGTCGTCAGTAATAACCTCAGCGGATTTTCTATCGATGCCGCAGGCGCCATTGCTTCGATCGGGAAACTTTCACTGCAGGGTCGAATCCCTGGGCCGCGGCGATCGATCCGACAGGAGCTTATCTGTTTTCTACGAATTCGGGGAATAACAATCTTTCGGTTTTTAACGTGAACCAGGGCACAGGCGCTTTGAATAGCGGCACGGTGCCAGGTGCGCCCTTCAATGTCGGGGCGAATCCGCGCGGCGTCACCGTGCATCCCTCGGGAAATTTTGTCTATGTCGCAAACAACAACGGCAGCAATATTTCAGCCTTCACATTAAATCTTACGAATGGTGTGCTGAGCCAGATTGCCGGCTCGCCGTTTGCCGCAGGTACAAATCCAGAAACGATTATTACCGATGCCAAAGGAAAATATCTCTACGTTTCTAACTCGGGGAGCAACAGCATTGCGGGTTATTCCATCGATGCGGCTACGGGAGCGTTAACGACCCTGCCAAGTTCACCCTATGCGACGGCAAGTGCGCCTACCGGTTTAACCTTAGGCGGAGTTCCCCAGTAGCGGCCGAATAATTTGCCTTTCTGGCGGTCTTTTCTTATACTGCCGCCAGAGGGTCGCTCGCTAAGGCCCGTTCGTTTGCTCGAGTTCTGGGCCAGGCGGCTACCCGGGGAGGCTTTATGGCTGCGATCAAAGAAGCGCTCTTCATGCGGAGCGATGACAAGGCAAAATTTCTCCTGCGTTTAACGATCAGCTTTCTGATGCTGTTCCACGGCATGGCGAAACTCACGCATGGTGTGGAGTGGATTAAACAGCCGCTTGCCGGCGTCGGTATGCCGTTATTCTTCGCGTATGGCGTGTTTTTCGGCGAAGTGCTGGCACCGATGTGCATGATCCTGGGTTTCAGGACACGGCTGGCAGCGCTCGTCATGGCCTTCAACATGCTGATGGCGATTATACTTGTTTGGGGCAGCAAGGTCTTCGCCGTCAACGCCGCGGGCGGTTGGGCGATCGAGCTCGAGGTGCTCTTCATGCTGGGCGCGATGGTGCTGTTCTACAGCGGCGGCGGTAAATACGCCATTTCGAAGAATAGTAAGTGGGATTAACTTTCTTTGGGGGATGCTTTTGCCGGCAGGCGGGGCATCACCCACCTTCTGAACATAAGCGGCGTTACAATGGTCGTAAACACACCCATAAGAATCAGTGTCGAGAATAGTCCCTGCGCGATAAAGCCGCGCTGGTAGGCGATCGATGCAATGACAAGTTCCATGACGCCGCGGCCGTTTAAGATAATACCGACGCCCAAGGCCTCGGTGTTATTCATGCCGATGGCCTTCGCGCCCAGCCAGCCTGAAACAAGTTTCGAAATCACGGAAGCGGCGAGCACCACCGCGACAAAATCCACCGATTTTACCGAAGCGACGTTAAATTCGAGGCCCAGCGTCGCGAAGAAGACGGGGCCTAAAAAACCGTCGCCGATCGAACGCAGCGTGTGGTCGAGCTCGTTATAGCGCGAAGCAGAAAGAATTTACGGTCGATTAAGAGCGCCGCGAAAAAAGCGCCGATCACAAAGTGAAATCCTAACGCTTCGCTGATCGAACCGAACGAGAGTACAAAGACGACCAGAATACCGAACAGCGCCTCGGTGCCCAGCACCTCGACGACTTTTTCAGACCAGCGGTGAATGTGCACGCCGCGGTCGATGAGTTTCTGCAGAAAGAAATTGAAACCGAGAATGAACGCAGCCAGCGCGACGAGTTTCCAGCCTGTGTTCAGCACAGAGAGGCCGATCGTCTGGAAAGACAGCTGCCCCGGCAGGTTGAGAATGACGCCGAGCACGAGCAGCGCGGTGATATCGTTTAAGACCGCGGTCGCCACCGAGTAGCGGGCAATATCAGAATCGAGCAGGTCGAAGGTCTGCAGAATGCGCACCGCGACGGGCAGCGCCGTGATCGAAACACAGAGCCCGAGAAAAACCACGCGCATTGTGTCGAGCTCGTAGGCGATGCCGATAGCGATGCCCGCGGCCATCGGTACGAAAAAGCCGAGCAGCGCGAGAAAGAGGCCGCGACCTTTCAGCGCGTCGAAAATATCCTTGAATTGCATCTCGAGCCCGGCCGAGAGCACGACGAGAAAGACTGCGAGGTCTGAAATACCCGAGAGCGCGGCGTCGGCGTGTATCAGGTTGAAGACGCTGGGCCCTAAAACCACACCGGCGAGCATTTCACCGACGATGCCGGGCTGCCCCAGCCGCTCAAAAAAACGCCCTAAAAGCCGCGCCGAAACAATCAGGATTAAAAGCTGGGTGAGAAGCGACATGCCGACCCGGACACAATGTCATCGGGAAACCCTGCGTACAGGAAAGGTCTGGGGAAGTAACGGATCAGCATCTGCCAGTGCCATGCCTGCCGCACCGGTTCGCTTGTGCCGTAGCGCGCGGGTCGCTCTTTCGGGCTGTAATATGTGCCGAAGGCGAGATCCATGAGTGGCGAAAGATTCGCATAGTTGCACAGCCCGCGCTTAGCGAGCTCGTGGTGCCAGTGATGCAGGTGCGGAGAGCCCAGCAGCACTTCGAGAAATCCCAACCTTATCGAAACATTCGAGTGGATGAAAATCGCCCACAGGCCTCGGAAGGTGATGAATGCCGCGATGGTGTTGAGATCGAGGCCGAAAAAGATCGCGGGCAATGTTTCGAGGCCGCGCGTATAGATGTTATCGAGCGGATGCTCGCGGTACGCGGCGATGTAATCTACGTGTTCGGCCGTGTGGTGCACGCGGTGAAAGCGCCAGAGAAAAGCAAAGCGGTGCTGGGCGCGGTGCCCCCAGTATATGAGAAAGTCGCTGGTGAGAATTACGAGCACGATCTTCAGCGGTGTCGGCAGGTTGCGGAGCAGTGCTGGTGAAAAGCCCGCGTCTTCGATGTAGGTGAAAGCCCAGGTCAGAACAAAGATCGTGATGCTGTTGAAGAGCAGGGCCTGGCCGAAGTAGAAGGTGAGATCGTTCAGCCAGTTGCGCCGCAGCCACGGGATACCCCGCATCGGTTCGGTTTTATCAGCGCGCCAGAAATATTCGAGCGGCGCAAAGACAATGCTAATGGCGGCTAAGTAAAGAAACGCCTTCGCGAGGGTTTCGAGAAAAAACACTGCGTCAGTCGACGCTGAGCGATTTAGAAGTCGGCATCACCTTTTTCTTTTTTTTCTTGGCAGGTTTTTCCGCTTTTTGTTCGACCGGTTTTTCAGCAGGCTTCTCTTCGTTCGGCTTTTGGATTTCGTCTGGCTTCGGTTTTACCGGTTTTGGCGCATCTTCGATCGGTGTCGGTGTGCCCGACTTACTCGAATTCAAAGACCGGGCGAACCTTTTCGCCTTTCTCTGCCTTGTTTTGTGCGTAGAGCACAGCGCCCACGAGCGCTGCCGCGGCGAAAAGAAGTGTCAGGCTTTTTGCGAACATGGCTCCATCTGTACTGGATTCCCTGCGTGGGAAAGCAGAAAATGCCGAGGCGCTTAAAACAATGAAGGATTATGTAAGGGATAAAGCGCGGAGTCCCGGATCCAACCCTTTTCCCGGCGGTTCGACAGTTTTTCAATCAGCACCCAGCCCGGTTTCTTCTTGAGAATACCAACGGTTTGTAATTTTCCGAACCGGGCAGAGGTCTTTTTGCCCTGATCGTCATACAAATGACTCTCTTCCTTAAGAGTGGCGATACCCAGCCACGGTAGCGCGGCATTGAGTAAGACCCGCGCGCCCGCCTTGTTGAGCTCAGGTTCCACATTCCAGCAACCCCCGGGTAATGTTTCAAGACGCAGGGTAAGATTTTTGCCGTCGACTATCAGGGTTCCGGGAATAGCTTCTTTAGAATCCGTTTCATAGGCACGAATCCTGAACTGATTGCCCTGCCTGCGACCCTCGAATGAAAATGCGCATTCGAACTTACGTTCACCCGTGCAGTCGTGGAAAGAGCCTGTTACTAAACCGTTGTCTTCACCCACAATCAGGCGGTCATAGTCACCAGCGATCGAATTTTTTTCCGCAAAAATAAATCCACCCAGCGCCGTCAGGCAAAGACCGCAGAGTGCGGCACGATATGTCATTGCAGAAAATGCTCGTAGAGGGCCTGCGTCAGCGTCGCGGTGTCGAAACCGTCGAAGTTCGACATCATGATGATCCACGCGCCGCGCGAGGGAAAATAAACTACATTCGAAATAAAACCGCCCCAGCTGCCTTCATGAAAATAAGAGATCTCACCCTGGTCGTCGTACTTCTCGAGGCCGTAGGCATAGGTCGTATTGCCGGAGGTTTTTGCGGGCGTCAGGTATTTCTTCATCTGAGCGGCATTGACGAGCTTACCGGTATAGAGCGCGGAAAACCAGTTGTGCAAATCGAAAATATTCGCAATCACGCTGCCGTCGCCGACCATCGTGTCGCAGCCTGAGAAAGCATAAGGGCCGGATTTCCAGTTTTCGTAATGTCCGACGACCGGCAGCGCCTGGTATTGTTTCAGCGATTTCGGCGTGAGAGATCAAAAGAATCTTTCATGCCGGTAACGCTGAAGATGCGTTTCTGCATGAAGTCTTTCAAAAGGCATGCCGCCGGCTTTTTCGACGATGAGCGCCAGCATCGAATAACCTGAGTTGGAGTATTCGTATTTTTGGCCGGCCGGAAACTGCGCTCTTTTTGTTTTCTTCAGGAAATCGAGCACGGGTTGGTTCGTCATCGGTGCGTCGTTGGTGCCGCAAATTTCCTCATAAGGTGGCAATCCGCCCGAATGGTGAATAAGATGCTTTACGGGTGATGGCCTGCGCATACTTCGGCAGGTCCGGCAAATACTTGCGGATGGAATCCGCGGTGTTGATTTTGCCCTCGCCTTCGAGCAGCAGCACTGCCATCGCGGTGAAGTGTTTCGAAACCGACGCCATGTTAAAGCGGTGTTCGGGTTTTGCGGGAAACTTTTTCTGGATGTGCGCGAAACCGGTCGAGCCGGAATAGACGACGCGTCCTTTTACCGCAACCAAGACGTTGAGCGCGGGACCGTTCTGCGGCACATAAGACTTCAGTGGAAAATCTTTTCCCGCACCGTTTACGCTATAGGGCACGAGGGGGATGCAGAAACCAAGAATTGTTAGTAAATAACTGCGCATAGCGCGGCAGGCAAGCCGACGGTGTAGTTGTGTCAATGAAAACAGAGATGCCCTATGGCTGTTTGCACCGGCAAAACTCTGCTTGGGAAATCTTATGGGATGTTTATCCTGTTTTAAAAAATTTACGTACGGTAAAACACATAGATAAAATATTTTTTGCAATGTTTTCGCTCGACGACTGTTGCACACTTCGTTAAACCACCGTTCCGTATGCGTGCTGCCTCTTTTTTTTTAATTCTGCTTTTTTTGTGTGTGTCTTTTACTGATTCGCTGCGCGCCGAAACTCCGGTACCGCGCTTCGATCTGACGCAAGATTGCCAGGCGGGTAAAGAAAAACTGCATACCGCGCGCCTGGTATATGACGCGCGGCTTCTCTGCTGAGCTGCTGAATGCACCTGTGTCGAAAGACTGGAAAGAAGTACGGACATTTCCGCTGTCTGTGAAGAAACACCTGCCGGCACCAGGCAAATTCGGCGTATTTTCGTTCGTGCATTATTTCGATTTAAATGAAAATTTTCTCGCTGGTAATGCGCAGCCGGCGCTCGGTACGGGAAGTATCGGCGAGGTTTTCGAGTATTTATATTAACGGTAAGCTGATTGCAGCCGAGGGCCGCGCCGCAGATGGCAGGATTGTCTTACACCGCACTGTCACGCGGCGGGTTTACGGAATTAATCCGCAGTTTTTGAAGCCGACAGGCAACCAGCTGCTGATCAAGGTGCAGGGGGATCCCGATTATATATTCACGGGTCTCGGTAGCTCTGATGGTTATTATTCGGCGCGGCCGATGACCTGAACGACCTGATGCGCGATCGTTTGGGTATTGTATTCAATGCCATCTACCTGCTCGTCGGCCTCTATCACCTGTTGCTGTTCTCGAAGCGCCGGCGCGAAGTCTATAACGCCTATTTCGGCGTCTATTGCGTTACACTGGCGGCATACCTGTTCTCGCGCAACAGTATTGTTTTCGAATGGCAGAATCTCGATACCATGTTTCTCAACAGGGCAGCGACTGTTGTTCTGCTTTTGACGGGGCCGTTGTTATTATTCTTTCTGAACCAGCTGTTCTGGAGTAAAATCGGTAAGATCGCATACGGAGCGACCGGGTTTTGCCTTGCCCTGGTGCCGCCGGTGATCTTTGCCAGCGAAGAGCATGTGCAGGCGATTCTACATGCGCATCTGGATTGTTGCCATTGGCTTACTCTTTATTCCTTATGTCTTTGTCGAAATTGTGCGGGCAATCCGCGCGCAGCATCCGGACGCAAAACCCATGCTGTATGGAACGCTGGTCTATTTCGCGGGCATTCTTTTCGACCTCGTCGACGCGCTTGTATTCCGTTGGGGCATTTTGGTTTCAAAGTACGGATTTTCCTTTTATATATTGGGCATTGCCGCGATTCTCGCGAACCGCTTTCTGCGCGTCCATAACGAAGTCGAAGAGCTGAACGCGAATCTCGAAAAGATGGTCGCGAACCGCACACAAGAGCTGCAGCGTACGCTGAGCGAAGTGCATACGTTAAAGACGCAGCAAGATGGGGATTATTTTCTGACCTCGCTGCTGATACATCCGTTGAGTGGAAAATTTTCACGACGCGCAACGTGAGTTGCGAAGTTCTGACAAGGCAGAAAAAGCGCTTTCAGTTTAAGCGCTGGCATTCGGAAATCGGTGGCGACCTGAGTATCGTGCACAGTCTCACCTTGCGCGGCCGGCACTATACGGTCTTTCTGAATGCCGACGCTATGGGTAAATCGATGCAGGGTGCGGGCGGTTCCATCGTTTGCGGCACGCTGTTTAAGACGATTGTTGCACGCACCCAGAATTCATATGTCGCGTCCGCTCAGTTTCCGGAGCAGTGGCTGAACGCCTGTTACGAAGAGCTGCAGAACGTGTTCGTTTCTTTTGAAGGCACAATGATGGTTTCGGCGGTCATCGGGCTCCTCGAAGATGAAACGGGGTTGGTGTATTATATTAACGCGGAGCACCCCGCAGTTGTGCTTTTGCGCGCCGGTCATGCGCAGTTTCTCGAGAATAATTCGGAGGCGTTTTTACGGAAGATTGGCATCGATGGCACACAGGAAGACCTTGTCGTCCGTACGGCCCGCCTGCTGCCCGGCGATGTGTTGATTCTCGGTTCCGACGGGCGTGACGACATCGCCCTGATGCATCCGGAAAAAAAATCGCGGCAGATCAACGAAGATGAGACCATCTTTCTCAGAATTGTGGAGACGGCTTCTGGTCATCTCGACCGTGTCGCTACCTTACTGGAAGAATCGGGGAGCTCATTGACGACCTTTCGCTGGTTCGCATCGCCTTCCGTGAAAATGAGGAGAATCTCAGCCGAGGATCGCGAGGGTCCTGAGTCGTTGCGCAAGGACGGCATTGAGCTTTTGCGCAGCGGAAATTATTTAGATGCTGTCGAGGTTTTGCAGGCATATATCGGGCAAATTCCCGAAGATACCGAGGCGCTCTATCTTGTTTCGTTTGCGCTGAAAAAGCTCGCGGATCGTAAAAAGATGCGGCTTGCGGTTGCCTACGGCGAATGTTGCCGTCTGCGTTCGCCTAAGATGATCCAGAACCTGAACAACCTCGCGGATTGTTATCGCCTGCTTGGTAACGAAGAACGCGCGCAGGAGTTGCTGCGGCGCGCTCAGGAGCTTGCGCCGGAAAATGAGCGCACCCGGGTCGCTGGCGAAGATCGAAGCCGGTGCCTAACCGGCGCGCCGCTCTGATCTAACGGAACTGGTAGCCAAAGGCGATGGAGAGGCCGATACCCGTCAGGTTGGGAGAAATGACTTTATTGGTCGTGATGTCGCTCAACGAATCCGAACCCGACTCTACCTTGCGGCTTTCCGCAAAGTAGACGGGCAGACTCGCAATCACTAAAACATCTTCCAGTTTATAGGTGAACTCCGGCTTAAAAACCAGCATGGCATTCCAGGAAGTGTATCGCTCGCTGATATTGTAGCCGTCGTCGTTGATGGAAAATTTTACGGACGTATAAAGCAGTCCGCCACCAAACCCCAGATTCAGTGTTGCGTTCGCAGTCAGCGGCAGCCGCCAGTAGTAGATTGCGGTCACAGGAATGAAAAAACCGGTGAGGCTGACTGCCAGCTCGTAGATATAATTGGGCGATTGAACGCTGCTTGAGATCTGTGAAAACGTCGCATACCCCACAGAGAGGCCGAGCATCCAGCGTTCGCCGTAAATCCGCGGCTCCGCAAAAAACTGCCACTGCATCGGTTGTGTATTCTTTTTCAAATCGGCGGTAAAACCCTTGGGGTTATTTGCCTGGTTGAAATTATTGGCGAGATAATTTGCGGTATTTGTGACGAGATCTTTGCTGCCGGAGTTATTGGCAACATGCAGATTGATCCCCGTGATCAGGTAAAAACCGATTCTTTTTGAAGGTTCGCTGATCGGTGCCGTCGGTTGGAAGAACCGGTACTCTCCGCCAGCGCGGCGGATGAACTGCACTTTTTCTACGGGGATTTTTATCTGGGCGAACGCATCTTTTTGCCGGTAGACAATTTCTTTTTCTGAAATAAGAACGATCTGCGCCTGAAGAACAGCCCCTGAGGTGAGGCCGATTTCGTCCGTCGGATCACTTTTGAAAGTCTCTTCGGCGTCTTTCTCGGCCGCTTGCGGATTCATCGTCGGTTGCGGCGCTGCGGAAGTTCTGGATACGAGCAAGAGCGTAAGGAGAGGGCAAAGTAGGGCGGCGTGTTTCACGATCGGCTTTCAGGCAAGAGGTTTTGCTGGGGGCTGAGAGCCGGTTGCAGACTGCTGTGCGTCAAGTTTTTTTGATGCGAAACGCACAGCCCGCCGATTCGAAATCAAAAATGATCGTTTAGCGTAATCGGTATCCGATTGCAAGGGAGACGCTTATACCTGTCAGGTTTGGTGAAATCACTTTGCCCGTGTCGCCGTTGACAAGCGAGGTTGAACCCGATTCCACCTTGCGGCTTTCAGCGAAATAGAATGGTGCGCTTAGCATAAGAATGACTGATCCGATTTTATAGGCGAGTTCGGGTTTTGCTACTGCCGCAGCACTCCAGGCCGTATACCGCGTGGAATTACTCGTAACCGTATCATCTTCTGTATACCGAATAGAGGTATACATCACTCCGCCGCCGAGGCCGAGATTCAACGACAACCGTTCCGTAAGGCTGATGCGGTAGTAAAAAATAGCGAACGCCGGAATAAAGTAACCATCGAGGCTCAGAGTTAGCTGGTTAGAATAATTGGGAGAACCAACGGTGCCGACAACCTTCGGAAAAACAGCATAGCCTACCTGCAGTCCCGCCATGAAACGGCCATACGCCAGCCGGGGCTCGGCAAAACCCTGAAACTGAAACTTTGCCGCGTCGGTGCTGAGTTGCCCGGTAAAACCCTTTGGATTATTTGCCTGATTGGCGGCTTTGGCTACGTAAGCGGAGAGGCCGCTCATATAATCACCCGTATCGCCGTTACGGCCGAAGTGCATCACTCCGCCTGCAGAAAGCGAAAATTCCCATCGCGTTAATCCCGCAGCTGTTTCTGGTTTCGGTGGTTCTTTGGGCTTCAGCTCTTCAGTTTCGATCTTCGTCGGATTAACAAGATCTCGTTTTTGCGGGAGTGAAGAAGCGATATTCGCCGCTCGCCCGGCGGAGAAAGTGCAGGTTATGTATGGGGGCACGGCCTTCGGTATTGGAGCCGGTTTCTTTGTAGATGATTTCTTTGTCGGTGACGGAAATGATTTTGCCTTTGATGACTAGGCTGATTTCGTCTTCCTCACCATCGGTTTTTGTGGATTTATCTGCGTTAGCACCGGAGGGCAAGTTTTTTACCTCAGCTAAGATTGATTTTTCTTTCAATTTTTTGTTTTCTATTTTTTTTCCGGTTTCAGCTATTAGGGGAAAATACAAAAAAAAGGTACTCGCGCTCCACAAAACTAAAAGCCGAATTGAAGTTGGCATATCTTTCACGAGAAGCTATCGAATTTTCCAAAGCCCTTTAGACCGCTGGCCGGCTTCGATCAGCGCCTTCGCGGCCTTCTCGACGTCGGCAAAGGTCGCACCGCTCGCGTGCCGGTACGTGTCCACCGCCTTGCGGCACTTCCCGCCGAGGAGCTGATACACGGGCATCCCGGCGCGCTTGCCGAGGATGTCCCACAGCGCCATATCGACGCCGCTGATCGCGTTGCCCAGCACCGGGCCGTTCCGCCAGTACGAACTCACGAAGTTCGACTGCCACAGGTCCTCGATGTTCAACGGGTTCTTGCCGATCAGGAACGGCTTCAGGTACTTGTCCACGGCCGTCTCGACGGTCCTCGGGCGCGCGCGTGAACGTGCGCACCCGAGCCCGTAGAGCCCAGCCTCGCTCGTCTCCACCTTCACGACGACGAGCCGGATGTTCGCGGGTGCGGTCAGGAACGTCTTTACCGCGGTGATCTTGATCGCGTCGCCCCTCGCCGCCGGCATCGGCGCGACGGCCGGCGGTTGCGCGCCCTCGCGCTCGAAAGGAACCACGGGATCGTCGGCGCGGCGACTGCGGATCGGGTGAGCCATTCGCGGCGGTTCATCGTCGTAACCTCGGTGGGAGAAGAGAAGGGCGTGACGCTCGCCGAGCTTACCCGGCTGTGGCCGCGGTTGCATCAAGCAGTCGCGAGAATGTGCCGACGATACCGGACCGCGGCCAAGAAGAGCCCTTCACATTGCATTTCGTAGCTGGAGCACGCCGCGACGGGATGGTAGCCTTTTGTTCTCCCTCCCCGGCACCTGTGGCGAATCACCATGAGCAAGCAGAAGCGCGCGACCACGAGCGCCAAGGCGAAGGCCGCTCCCAAGAAAGCCACCGCGACGAAGACCAAACCCAAACCAAAGCCCGCGGCGAAGGCGACCGCCAAGCCGAAACCGGCACCCAAGTCTGCGGCGAAAGTCACCGCGAAGCCGGTCGCGGCGACGAAGGCGGCGCCGGCACCGGCGGCACCTCCCGCGAAGCCCGGCAAGGCGCCGAAGCCGCTCCCGGTGGCCCCGATCTTCCTGGAGACGTCGAACACCTTCGAGCTGATGCCGCACGACTACGAGTGGGCGGCCTGGAAGCCCGCCGAAGTGAAGAAGCGCGAGCAGGCCCAGGTTCCGTACGACTTCGAGCAGTGTCAGGCGCACCTGACCAAGATGACGAAGGGCAAGTACGGCGGGTACAACTGGTACGAGCCCCGCATCGCCGACCACATCACGCGCCAGGAGGCGAACTTCCTGGCTCCTGGCGATGACCGCGGACTACGAGAAGCAGACCGTCGCGGACGTCACGGCGCAGATCAAACCGGGGGAGGTGACCGGGAAGCTCACGGTCGCGGAGGCGGCCAAACTCGCGAAGGACGCGAAGGGCTTCCCGATCTACCAGGGGCTCACGCTGTTCCTCAATCTGTTCGACCCGGCCGACACCGCCGAGGCGGTGCAGTGCGACGCGCTGGTAGTCAACTCTTACAGCTACTACTACGGCCCCGACCACACCGTCAGCGAGGTGAAGAAGGACTACTTCGCGTACCTCTCTGAGAAGGAGCGCGCGACGAGTTCCGCGCCGCGCTGCGGCCGGAAGCTGGACCCCGCGAACTGGCCCGCCGAGCCCCACCGACGGCCCCCGATCGCGTTCTTCCTCGCCGCGGCCGCCGGGATGTCGAAGGAGTTGCTCCCGGTGGTGCAGGCGCGTCAACAACGGGCGGTTCGCCTCCGGGGCAACTACCCGGTGCAGCAGATCGTGTTCCGGCTCGGCAGCCCGGAGCTGGTGCTCGCCGAGACGCAGCGTTTGAAGGTGCCGATCCGGACCTCCGAGCACCTCCGCCCGCGAGTGGCTCCGCTCACCGGCCTCACCGGGCTGGAGTACGCGTGCGAGCAGATCCTCAACATCGACAAGAGCAGCGATCAGTCGCGCCGTGGTCCACGACTTCGTTCGCGTGAAGGCTCCGGAGGCGGCCCCGTTCGTCATGGAACTGAAGATGAAGTCGAAGGCGCCGGCCAAGGCGACCGAGTGGCTCAACCAGCAGGTCGGGAACGCGATCCACGGGCTCGTCGCGGCGGTGCTCACGCGCGGGAAGGTCGGCGAGGGCGCGATCGAGTACCTCCGCGAGGCGAAGAAGAAGGGCCACACGGCCGTCATCAAGGCGGCGCTGAAGGGCACATCGAAGGAAGTTGCCGACGCGGTCAAGAAGAGCGTGCTGGACCACACCGAGAAGGAGCACCCCGTACTCGACAAGCTCCCCGCGGACCTGAAATCGGCGGTCGTCGAAGAGGCCGCGAAGAAGAACGCGACGGTCGTCATCAAGAAGGCGAACATGCCCCCGGTGTGGGCCGACCCCGCGACGCTCCCGCCGATCCTCATCGGCGACAAGCGGCTCAGCGACGAGGACGCGAAGACCGTCCTGGCGACGTTGCCGCACGTCACGCTCACCACCACCGAACCCCTGATCGTGGCGCCATGAAGAAGCACGGCGACCCGCTCGCGCCTCGACGCGCTCGCGTGGAAGATGTTCCAGAACTGGGAGAGCGAGGGCGGGTTCTCCAAAGACAAATGGGCGATGACGTCCATCGGGTTGTTCGGCGGCGACGGGTGCGCGCTGAAACTCACCCCGCTCATCCGGGAGTGGCCCGGGAGAGCGGCACCAGCGGCGCGGTGTTCGGCCTGGAGTGCCTGCAGGCGATCGGCTCCGACACCGCGCTGATGCAGCTCAACGGCATCGCGCAGAAGCTCCGGTTCAAGGGGCTCAAGCAGAAGGCAATGGACGCGATGGACGCCATCGCGAAGGCGAAGGGCATGTCGCCGCACCGAACTCGAAGACCGCGTCGTCCCCGATTGCGACCTCGACGAGCGCGGCAACCGGCGTCTTCGACTACGGCACGCGGTCGTTCCGGTTCGTGCTCGGCGCCGCGATGAAGCCGATGGTCAAGGACGGCGACGGCAAGGTGAAGCCGGACCTTCCCAAGCCCGGTCAGAAGGACGACGCGGCGAAGGGCAAGGAGGCGCTCGCCGCGTGGAAGCTGATGAAAAAGCAGATCAAGGAGGTCGGCGACGATCCAGTCCCGCCGGCTCGAACAGGCGATGGCTGACCGTCCGCAAGTGGTCGGCGCGCCGACTTCGAGACGCTGCTCGTGAAGCACCCGCTGATGATCCACCTCGTGCGACGGCTGCTGTGGGGCGGATACGCCAAGAACGGGAAACTGACGACGATCTTCCGCGTCACGGAAGACCAGACCTACGCGGACGCCGAGGACAAGGCCCTCAAACTCGACGGCGTCGAAACGGTGGGCATCGTTCACCCGCTGAACCTGACCGACGCGCAGAAGGCGAAGTGGGGCGAGGTGCTCGGCGACTACGAGATCGTGCCGCCGTTCCCGCAACTCGGGCGGAGCATCTACCGACTCGAAAAGGGCGAGGAGAAGGCCACCGAGTTGACGCGGTTCGCGGGCGTCTCGCTCTCGGCCGCGACGCTGGTGTACGGGCTCGAATACCGCGGGTGGAGCACGGCACCGGCGGGGGCGGGAGCTTCAACAGCCACTGGAAGCAGTTCCCGGCGGCCGGCGTGTCCGCGTGCGTCGAGTACGACGGCTACGTCGGCTACGGGTACATCGACCCGAACTCGAACCTCACCGTCGAGCGGTGCTACTTCGTGTCGAGCGGCGGAGAATCGCAGCGGCAAGCTGCCGCTGGGCGACGTCGATCCCATCGCGGTGAGCGAGGTGCTGAGCGAGATCGGGCCCTGCTCGCGGCGAAGGCCCCGCAGTAGTATTTGTTGGAGTCCCGCCTTCAGGCGGTTCTTCGCGAAGGAATGAAGACCGCCTCACGGAATCCCGGATCGCCCTGTTCGAGATCCAACGTCCATTTCGACCCATTGCGAAGACCGCCTAAAGGCGGGACTCCAACAATGTGGCACCGCGATGAACCTCGACCGTCCGATGTACCGCTGGCGTCAGATGACGGACTCCGATGCGCCGCGAGGTCTTGGAGGACCGCCAGCGGCACCGTCTGCCGTGGCACGGGCCACCCCACTACGACAACAGCAGCGGGTGGTATCTCCTCACAGCGGCCTGTTACGAACACCGGCCGTTGGTTGGCACGAGCCCGAAGAGGATGGCCGCGTTCGAGTCCGAACTCCTCGGCGGTCGCCGCCGCGTCAGCGGCCGAAGTGTTGGCCTGGGTGATTCTCCCAACCACTACCATTTCCTTGCCCGCGTCCCGGAACTGCGGACGTTGCTCGCGGGCGCTCGGACAACCTCACGGGCGGACCTCGTACCGTTGGAACGAAGAGGAGGGCCGGCTCGGGCGTCAGGTGTGGCACCGTGCGGTCGAGACCGGTATGAAGTCGGACCGCCATTTCTGGGCCACGGTGAACTACGTGCTGCACAACGCGGTCCGCCACCGCTACGTTCAGCGCTGGGCATGACTGGCCCGTACTCGAACGCGTCCCAATACCTCGATGCCGTGGGCCGAGAAGAGGTCGAGCGGTGCTCGGCGCGAGTACCCGGTGCTTGAATACGGGGACGAGTGGGATCCCGCGGAGATGTGACTTCGTTGGAGTCCCGCCTTCAGGCGGTCTTCGGCGATCTAACTCCGACCGCAATCCCGGACTACCCAGTCGCAGACCCCACTCCGCAGCAAAGAACCGCCTAAAGGCGGGACTCCAACAAAGACATGGCGAAGAAACTCGCACCCAAATCGGCGCCCGCGGAACCGGCGCCGTCGAGACCGCCTCGAGCGCCCTCGGCCCGAGTTCGCTCTACGCCGCGGAACTGGAAAAACTCGCGGCGCGCCGACAAGGACAAGCCGCGGCCGAAGGGCTGGCGCCTCTCCCCGCAGTCGGTGTTGCGCTTCGTCCTCGGAGATGAGACGAGCGGGCTGCAACCGAAGTTCGTCGGGAGCCGCGCGTTCCTGGAGCGTGCAATCGTCGCACTCGCGACCAACCGCGGGCTCATGCTCATCGGCGAACCGGGTACCGCGAAGAGCTACCTCAGCGAACTCCTCGCGGCGGCGATCAGCGGCGATTCGACACTCACCATTCAGGGCAGCGCGGGCACGACCGAGGACAACATCAAGTATTCGTGGAACTACGCGATGCTGCTCGCCGAGGGGCCGAGTGAGCGGTCGCTCGTGCCGGCCCCGGTGCATCGCGGGATGAACGAGGGGAAGATCGTCCGGTTCGAGGAGATCACGTCGCTGCCCCATCGAGATCCAGGACACGCTGCTCTCGATCTTGAGTGACCGCGTGATGAGCGTCCCGGAACTCGACGGCCCCGGGCGCACGCTCTACGCGAAGGCCGGGTTCAACGTGATCGCCACCGCGAACACCCGCGACCGCGGCGTGAACGACATGTCGGCGGCGCTGAAGCGCCGGTTCAACTTCGAGACCGTGCAGCCCATTGGTAGCATCGAGGACGAGATGGGCGCCGTTCAGCGCGAGGCCGGGCAAGCTCCTCCGGCTCGCCGACATCCCCATCACGCTTCAACCCGATGTGGTGGAACTGCTCGTCACGACGTTCCACGAGCTTCGAACCGGGCAGACCAGCGATGGAGGCTCGAACCGCTCACGACCGCGATGAGCACCGCGGAGGCCGTCTCCACCGCGTACGCGGCCGGCATCCACGCGTACTACTACGGCGAGAACGCGGTCGAGCCCGAACACCTCGTGCAGCACCTCGTCGTCGGCTCTCAAGGACGCCCCGGACGACGTGAAGAAGCTCGCGAACTACTTCAACCACGTGGTGAAGGGCCGTGCAAGGGTTCGTGGCCCGCGTACTACGAGGCGAGGAAGCACCTGCCGTGATCGACGAGTCGCGCGACCGGATCAGCGCGTGGTGTTCTTCCCGGTGCGGCACCAGGTGCTGTTCGGATTTATCGTGTTTCCCTATGGCAGTCAGCAAGACCAAACTGAACCAAGTACATAT
>JASGJA010000029.1:0-129976 GCA_049840935.1 Mesorhizobium sp. | reverse complement strand
TTATGCCTACGACTTCAGTTACGTATTGCTAAGGTTAATAGGGAAACACAATGATGAACAGCACCTCGTATCGCGAACCTCACCCAAGGCACGGTCGATGCGGCGCAATCGCTGTCCCGCGTGCTGGAAGAGCGCGCTACGAGCATGATTTCGCTGCTCGGTTGGCAACCAATTCGCTGAACGATGAGTTTAACAAGCGGCTGCATGATATTGAAAACACACTTACTGAGCGCCGGGCCAATCGCTGATTGGCGAGTTCCAGAGCCGCGCCGATGCGCTGGATGTTGGAACGGAGCGCTTGAACGTTGCGCTTGAGGCCCGCGCACGCCAGATCAACGATACACTTGTCGAGCGTACGCGCGAGATTGCTGGCAGCTTTGCCAGTGGCAAGGAAGACCTTGCTCGCCTCATCGAAGAAAATCAGAAGCGTATCGACTCCGAAATGTCGGCTCTGGTTCAGACAGCTTCGGCAGCGCTCGAACAGCACGCGGAACAGTTTATTGACAGGCTGGACGCTGGCCGCAGCCGCCTCTCCCGCGCGCTAGATCAGGATCTGGAGCAATTGGCGCAGGCGCGCGCTGAAATTGATGCCGCAGCCGCCGACGAAATGCGCCAGCTTTCGCAGAGCCGCGCACAGATGATCGAAGATTTGCACAGCGAGCTTGGCCAATTTGACCGCAGCCGTGCCGAGTTTGTCGAGGAAGTGGCCAGTCACGTCGCGCGCATGGAAGAAAGCCGCACGGCGACCAGCACTGCGCTGGCGCAAGACCTCGGCAAGGTCGAGGAATCCCGTCGTCTTATCGATCTTTCGATGGGCGAGCATTCACGCACCCTGAGCGAAGGCCGCGAAGCGCTATCTAACATGCTGAACGATGACCTCGCCCAGCTCAACGAAGCACGCAATGCGATTGACGAGTCCGTTCGCAGTCACGTTGGCAAGCTTGGCGAAGGCCGTGACCTGCTGAAGCGTGCACTGGACGCCGACCTTCGTCCGCGTTACGGAGAGCCGCAAGGAATTGGACGAGACATTTGCGCGGCTGGTCGCCTCGCAGTCCGAGCGCTTCGAAGAAGGCCGTAAGGCGCTGACCGATGCGCTGCAGGAAGACCTCAATAAACTGGCCGAAAGCCGCGCCAATATTGATGGTCTGGTCGCCCGTCAGGTCGAGAAACTGGCGGAAGGTCGCGACATTCTGCGGCGCGCGTTGGAATCCGACCTTTCCAAGGTGGCGGACAGCCGCGCCGAAGTCGATGCCATGGTCAACCAACTTGTGGTCGCACAAGGCGAAAAACTGGAAGAAGGTCGCCGCGCGCTGGCGCTGGCCTTGCAGGACGATCTGGACAAGCTCGCCTCGGCGCGCTCCGACATTGATGGTCTGGTTGCCGGACAGGTGAGCAAGCTTTCCGAAGGCCGCGATATTCTCAAGCGCGCATTGCAAGCTGATCTTGAGCAACTTGCAACGGAACGCGACGAATTGCATGGGGCCATTCAGGCGCATCTCGGCAATCTCTCCAGCCATCGCGACGAAATGGCGAAAGCGCTGGATCAAGATTTGCAGCGGCTAGCTTCCGGCGGCAAGGAACTCGGCGAAGCGCTGCGTACCGCAATTGCCAGCCAGGCAGAAGGTCTGGAACATGGGCGTCGGGTTCTGTCCGAAGCGCTGCAGGAAGACCTTGCGCGCCTCGGCGACGACCGCGCGGCCCTCGACGGCATGGTTGGCCGTCAGGTCGAGAAGCTTGCGGAAGGCCGAAATATTCTGCGCCGCGCTCTTGAAGCCGATCTCGACAAGATCAATGAGAGCCACGCCGATCTGGGCAATCAAGTCGCATCGATCGTTGCCGACCTTGGCCGCACGTTTGAGGCTGGCCATAAGGTTATCACGCAGACGGTTTCTTCCGACCTCGCCCGCATGAATGAAAGCCGATCCGAACTGGACAGCCAGTTGAGTGGCATGATGGCCGAGCTGAGCCGTACATTTGAGGATGGTCGCAGCGCCATTGCGCAGACTGTTGCGGATGATCTCGAAAAGCTCGCCGAAAGCCGCGCAGCAATCAACTCCATGGTTGCCGGTCAGGTTGAAAAGCTGGCGGAGGGCCGCGACCTGCTGAGCCGCGCGTTGGAAGCCGACATCGAAAAGCTGAACCAGAACCGCGCCGGGCTGGATTCTTCCCTCGCTCGCATGCTCTCGGAACTCAATCGTGGGTTCGAGGATGGCAGCAGGCTGCTGAGCGACACCATAGAAAGCGACCTAACCAAGCTGGCGGAAAGCCGGGTGCATGTTGACGAATTGATCTCCGGTCAGGTGCAGAAGCTTTCAGAAGGCCGCGCGCTGCTCACCCGCTCGCTGGAAGCGGATTTGGCGGAGTTCGACAAGCGCCGCATCGATCTGGACGATTCGCTCAAATCTGTCGTGGAGCGTCAGAAAGCGTCGTTCGATGAAGGTCGCGGCGCACTCGCCGCAGCACTTGAAGACGATCTGGCAAAGCTGGCCGAAAGCCGCAGCAGTATAGACGGACTCGTTTCGGCGCAGGTAGAAAAGCTCGCGCATGGCCGCAACATTCTCGTTCGTGCACTCGAAGGCGATCTGGGTAAACTCGCGCAGAGCCGCAAAGAACTGGACGATACGCTGAGCCAAATCACGGTGCAGCTCAACGGCAGCTTCGGTGCGGGTCGCGATGCGCTTGCCGCGGCTGTGGAAGAAGACCTGCAAAAGCTGGCCGACACGCGCATGCAGATTGACGAAATGGTGTCCGGCCAGATCGGCAAGCTGGCAGAGGGCCGTAACCTCCTGGTGCGCGCGCTGGAAACCGATTTGAAGCGCCTTACTGACGCGAAGTCGGAATTTGATGGCGGCGTAGTGAACCTCATTAACAGCTACAGCGATAACTTCACCGAAGGTCGCGCCGCCCTTTCGCGCGCGTTGGAAGACGACCTCACCAAGCTCGCAGAAAGCCGCGCGAACATCGATGGTCTGGTGGCCGCACAGGTGGAGAAGCTGTCCGAGGGGCGCAACATTCTCGTGCGCGCGCTTGAAGCCGATCTGTCGCGCATCGGCAATAGCCGCGATGAACTCGAATCCTTGATGCAGCGCATTGCGGTTGAGCAGGAAGAAGGGTTGGCGAAGGGCCGTGAGAGGCTTTCGCAGGCACTGGAGGATGATCTGCGCAAGCTGGCAGAATCGCGCTCCGATATTGACGGGCTGGTTGCTGGTCAGGTCGAAAAGCTGGCCGAAGGCCGCAACATCCTCAAGCGTGCGCTTGAGGCCGATCTGGTGACGCTCGGCGAAAGCCGGGTCGAACTGGATGCCGCGCTGGTGAAGATGCTTGAGGGACACCATGCGGTGTTCGAGGAGCGCCGAGCGCAGCTTAGCCGCGCGATGGAAGGCGATCTTGAAAAGCTTGCCGAAAGCCGCGTCAGCATCGATAGCCTTGTTTCCGGTCAGGTCGAAAAGCTGGCCGAAGGCCGCAACATCCTGCGCCGCGCGCTTGAAGCCGACCTCTCGGCGGTGGATGCCGCACGCGAAAACCTGCAGGCGGCGCTCAACGGCCATATCGACGGGTTGAACCAGGGCCGCAATAACCTGTCGGCTGCGCTGGAGTCTGATTTGCAGCGGCTCGATGAAGCCCGTACCCTGCTGGATGCGCAGGCAGCCGAACATATCAAAGTGTTCGCGGATCGGCGTCAGGAAATCTCGGCAGCCTTGGCTGGCGATGTCGAGCAGATCGACGCGTCCTTCCAGCGTCACATCGATGCAATCTCCGACCGCGCGAGCGCCGTGGAGAATGCACTTGCTACGGGCGTGGAAAACGTCCGCATCGTGCTGGAGCATAGTGCCGTGCGCACAGCCGGAGAGTTGCGCGACAAGGTTCTGGAACTGACAGCAGCGTTGACCAACGAGGCTGGCAAAGTGTTCGCCGATGCCGACCGCCAGATCGCGGTGCGCGCGGAGGAAACGGCGCATTCTCTTGCCAGCCGCACAGAGGAAATCGCACGCGCATTCGAGGATGCCGACCGCCGCATTTCGGATCGTGCAATCGACAGCCTGCAGGGCATTACGGCGCGCGCCGAGGAAGCTGCCGACCACATTACCGACCGCGCGCAGCGTATCGGCGAAGTGTTCGAACGGGCGGATGAGGTTATCGCCGCGCGCGCGGACGAAACTGGACGTGGCGCGCAGGCTCGCGCGGCTGAGATCGAACGTTTGTTCGACGATGGCGACCGCAAGCTGGCAGCACGCGCGATTGAAAACGCGAGCGCCCTCGCCCAGCGCGCTATCGAGATTGTGCAGTTGTTTGAAAACGCCGACGGCAGGATATCGGAACGCGTAAGCACCTCTGCCGATGCGCTATCCGCTCGCGCGGACGAACTGAAAGCTATGTTCGAACGCGCCGACAACCTGCTCGCTTCGAATATTTCCGCGGGAGCCGATCAGCTTTCCGCGCGCGCCTCGGACGTCGCGAATATCTTCTTCGAGACGGAACAGCGCATCGTCGCACGCACGCATCAGACTTCTGCCGAGCTCAGCCAGAAAACTGAGGATATCGCGAAGATCCTCGAACAGGCCGAAAACCGTATCGTGTCGCGCACCGGCGAGACGGCTGCCGAACTTGGATCGAGGGCCGGCGAGGTCGCTCGTCTCTTTGACGACGCGGATCGCAAGATTGCGGATCGTGCGGATACGCTGGCAACTGCTTTGGATCAAAGAGCCGCGCAGTTTGGCGAATTGTTTGAACAGACAGACAGCCTCCTTGTCCGCCGCACAGGCGAGACGGCGCAAGAACTCGAACGCCGGGCCCGCAACATCGGCGACGCGCTGGCTTCTGCCGAGCAGCGATTGGCACAGACTTCCGATCAGGCGGTCATCCGCATTTCGGAAGATGTCGCACAGGCCGAGGCACGTCTCTCGCAGGCGGCAGCGGACGTGCGCAGCACGATTGAGCAGGATTTCGCGACAAGCGAAGCGAAGCTTTCGCAGCGTGCCAATGTTATTGCGGATACGTTCTCCGCTGTCGGCAAGCACATCACGGAAACCACGAACGAAGCGGCCCGTACGCTCGGTGACAATACGCGCGAACTCAATGAGGTTCTGGGATCACGTTCCTCCGAGATGATACGCATTCTCGACGAGACGGCACGTCCCCTCGCCGAGCGCTTTACGGCTGGCGGAAGCGAGTTGGAACGCAGTATCGAAGTGGCTGCCGAAAAAGCGACACAACGGTTGCGCGCAGAAAACGCCGAGTTTGTTCAGGCGCTCGAAGGACAAGCCAATGTGGCGCTGGCCGCGGCGTCGGAAACTCGTTCTCGGATTACGCAGACCGTTGATCAGACAGTTGCCAAGGTTGTGGATTCTAACCGCCAGCTTTCCGAACTGGCAGGGTTGGCCGAACAGAGCCTCGACACCGTTGACCGCCGCCTGAACGAAACGACACAGGCGTTTGCGGCTTCGACGGAGCGCGCCGCGCAGACATTTGCAAGCTCGGCGCGCCTGCTGGATTCCAACACGACACGCCTCACCACCATGACTTCGGAAACGTTGAAGGCAGTAGCAGGTATCGCCAGCCGGTTTGACGAACACAGCAAGCTACTGTCATCGGCGAGTGATTTGCTCGGTTCGGCGCAAAGCAATCTGGTTACGACACTCGGCGACCGTCAGAGTGCGCTGGAAGACCTCGCGGTTGGGCTGGTGAAGAAGTCGGAAGACATCGAAAAGATCATGAAGTCATTTGAGGGCTTGGTGCTGAATTCGTTTGCACAGGCCGAAGGCCGCGCGCAGGAAACAACGGCCAGTATCCAGAAGTCGCTTTCATCGGTGATCGATGGAGCTACTCAGCGTTTTGCAGATGCGACTGACGAACTTCGCAAGGTTTCGGAAACGATCCGACATGAGCTAGACGACACGCGCAATGCGCTGAAGAAGGGCATTGTGGACATGCCTGTCGAAGCACGTGAATCCACCAGCGCGATCCGCCGCGCCGTGACGGAACAGATCAACGCATTGAAGGAACTGTCTGCGATTGTCGTGCAATCGGGCCGGACGATCGACGTCAGCGATCCCGAACGCTCTGTGATACGTCGCCCGGTCTCCAATTCCGAAACGCGATTGGCCGAACGCTTTGCGACGCCCAGCGCGCCTGAGGAAGTGAAGCTGCCGCTACGTGGTTCGATTATTGATGCGCCTCAGCCAAAGCCGCGCGTAGCGCCGACACCTGCGCCCGCCCCGGCACCGGCTCCCGCAGTGCCGGCAGGCGAGGTGAAGACCGCACCACGTGTGGAAGTGGTCGCGCCAGCACCAGCAGCGCGGTTGGACAACACGCTGGGCTCGCTGGCCAAGGACATTGCCAAGTCAATCGATACAGAGACGCTGAGCGAGATCTGGGAGCGTCGTGAGGCCAATCGCGCGTTGGATGTTTCGCGCAGACTTTATACATTGCGCGGCCAGCAGATTTTCGACGAGGTAGCAGACAAGTATCGCCGCGACGAAGGTTTCCGTACAGCGGTTGATCGGTATTGCGACGACTTCGAGCGTTTGCTGGATCGTGTCAGCCGTACAGAAGGCGGCAAACTGAAAGTGCGCAATTACGAGATGTCCGATACTGGCAAGGCGTACATCATGTTGGCACATGCGTCAGGACGGCTGGCGTAAGCGTCTCGGACGGTTGCCCATCTCGGGCAATCGTCACCCCTGACCTGCCTGTGATAGGCAGGTCAAACCACGCCATTTGATAAAACGATTTTAGATAATCGAAGCTGTCCAGCTAACGATATCGGTTGCAGCTTTGCCAAATGCGGCATCCAGCGCATCGACATAAGCATTATTGCCCGAACCACTGACGAAAGCATCGGCCTCGAACACGCGCGCGGCGCGGACAACGCCGTTGCGGTCATTCAGGATGCGCACGAACAGCGTCACATGTGCACGCTGCTGGCCATCGAGCCGGATATTGAAAGCGCGGATTTCCGTAACAACCTGATAGTCAATTGCGAGCCCCTCGCCCGGCTTGCCAACACCTGCGAATTGGCCGGACTTCTGGAACGTCTCAGCGAGCCGTGCCTGAATGACTTTCGGAAGTCGATCCGCCCATTGCGCACCGCCAAGATACTCGATTGAACCAGCCTGCGGCTTGATAACAATGTTTTGGCTGTCGAGCGCTTTCAACGCTGAAGGCTCGGTGATGAGGATTTGCACCCCACGGCGCGCCCGGCCCTTGTCTGCGCCCGGAGCCGTCAGCTCATACGTATCAAGCGGTTTTGCCTTGCCGCCCAGCAAAGCGCAGCCGGAAACGGAAAGGGAAAGCGCGACAACGGTCGCCATCGCTCGGATCGAAACTCTCATCCCTTACTCAATCCCCACTTGGTCGCGGTGCCCTCACACCGCCCGCGCATCATCGACGCGCTCTCCCGTCATAACGTCTTACTTCGCCATCACCGCCGCCAAGAATGCGCTGCGGATTGCGCTCAAGATCGGAAATCGCCTGCTCGATGCGATTAACCGACCGGCGAGCATCATTGATGAGTGCTTCGGCATCACGCAACCCCTGCCCCGAAAATCGAGCCAATCCATCGGTGATCGTCCCCAACTTCGAGTTGAGCGTATCCGCAACCTGCCGATATGCCTTAAGCGTATCGTTGATCTGAACCATCACGCCCTGCGCATCGCCAGACCCCAGCAGATTGTCGACCTTGGTCACAACCGTATCGAACTTCTTGCCGGTCTCGGTCAGATTCTTCGTGAAGATATCGACATTGGTCACGACATCAGAAACCTTGTTCTTATCGATTGCCTTGACGATTTCTTCCGCCGCCTTGAGCGTGCCATCCAGCTTTTGCGAAACGCCGGAGAGTTCGTCAGCAAGGTTTGAAACGCTGCCGAGGAACTTGTCGACGCCTTCCGAATTGTTTGCCAGCGCATCGGAGAACTTGCGCGCATTCTCTGCAGTTTTCTGGAGTTCGGGGCGCACGTCTTTGGTGAAGCCCTCAAGCTCAACCAGAACCTTGTCCGTTCGGGTTAAAATCTCCTGCGCGGTTTGCAGCAGGTTTGTAACCGCTGACGGGCTGGCGGTGACTTCCGGCACCTTGTTCTGCTCATCCGCCTCGGTGAACAGGTTCGGCTCCTGCAAGCTGCCGCCCTTCATTTCAATGTTTGCAGTACCCGTCAGACCGGCCAGTCCGATAACGGCCTGCGTGGAGCGTGTGACGGGCGTGCGCCGGTCAACCATCGCATCGGCAATAGCGGCGGATGGATTGGCGCGATCAATATAGACAGTCTGCACCTCGCCAACGCGCACGCCGTTGAACAGCACGACGCTGCCACGACCCAGACCCGACGCGGAACCTGGAATGCGGAAACGCAGCAAGGTCAGTTCGCCCTTATCGCTGACTGCGGCGGTCCAATAGACAAACAGGAACGCACCCAACACGGCGAGCACCGTGAACAGGCCGACAATTACGTAATTTGCTCTGGTTTCCATCGAAAATCTAAGCTCTATGCCGCAAGTCGAGATGTCGAGCCCGCTTGCCTCTGAAATAGGATTTTACCCACGGCTCCTCACTTTTCAGCATGTCTTCGATGGTTC
This sequence comes from Mesorhizobium sp., assembly GCA_049840935.1. Classification (GTDB taxonomy): domain Bacteria; phylum Pseudomonadota; class Alphaproteobacteria; order Rhizobiales; family Rhizobiaceae; genus Mesorhizobium_G. The sequence goes on along the minus strand of JASGJA010000029.1, from coordinate 121,405 downwards.
CCTGAACGAGGACACGCTTGTCGCCGAGGACTGCGATACGGTCACAGGCCGTGAAAAGACTGTCGAGGTCATGCGTGACCATATAAACGGTCAGGCCAAGCGTGTCGCGCAGCTTTATGACAAGCTCGTCAAACTCCGCCGCGCCGATGGGATCGAGGCCGGATGTCGGCTCATCGAGAAATACAAGATCAGGATCGAGCGCGAGCGCACGCGCAAGAGCCGCGCGCTTGATCATGCCGCCGGAAAGCTCTGACGGGAACTTTGGACCAGCATCACGCGGCAGGCCGACAAGCTCGATCTTGAGCATTGCCAGTTCGTCCATCAGCTTCTTTGGAAGGTCCAGATATTCCCGCATCGGAACCTGAACGTTTTCGAGCACGGTAAGTGCCGAAAAAAGTGCGCCGTGCTGAAAAAGCACGCCCATGCGCATGTCGATGGCCATCTTTTCTTCCGGCGTGGCTTTGTCGACGTCGATGCCGAACACTTTCACGGTGCCCGCCTGCTTGCGGTTCAAGCCTAGGATTGTGCGCATCAGCACAGATTTGCCCGTGCCAGAACCGCCGACAAAACCCAGAATTTCGCCACGATAAATATCGAGGTTCAAGTTTTTCAGGACAACCTTTTCGCCGAACGCAACGGTAATGTCACGCGCGGAAAGGATTACTTCATGCGCGTGCCGCTCTTCGGAAATATCGGTAGCTTCCTGTGTCGCTGCCATCGTTCGCCCTAGAAGTTGATTGTGGCGAAGAACATGGCGAACAAGCCGTCCATGATGACAACGACGAAAATGGATTTCACGACCGAACTCGTGACCTGACGGCCAAGCGATTCCGCGCTGCCGCCCACCTTCAAGCCCTCAACCGAAGCAAGAATGCCAATTGTGATTGCCATGAATGGTGCTTTGACCAGACCAACAGCGATGGTTGAGACATCAATGGCAGCACGCAATCTATCGATAAATGCCGTGGGTGGAATATCGACATAGGCCCAACTTACGAATATCGCGCCCCCAAGCGCTGCAAAATTCGCAATGACCGTGAGCAGCGGCAGCGAAATGACAAGCGCAACGAGACGCGGGAAAACAAGCACGCCAACGGGATTGAGGCCAATGACGGTGAGAGCGTCAACTTCCTCGCGCATCTTCATGGAGCCGATTTCAGCAGTGATTGCGCTGCCGGATCGACCGGCGACCATGATTGCAGTCATGAGGACGCCGAGTTCGCGCAGAACGAGAATGCCGACCAGATCGACCACGAAGATGTCAGCGCCGAAATAGCGCAACTGGAATGCGCCTTGCTGGGCAATGATTGCACCAACGATTGCCGACATGAGCACTACAACCGGAATAGCTCCGACGCCCATCCGATCAATCTGGTGCACAATGGCGGTGAAGTTGATGGACTGGCCGCGCCCGGCCTTCATCTGCCCGCCGCGAATGGTCGCGCCGAGAATATAGAGCGACGCGAGAACATCATCACGAACGCTGTAAACAGAGCGCCCTATGCTCTCCAGCACGCGGATCAAAATGAAAGGCTTTGGCTCCGGCTTCGAGTCGTCTTTTGATTCCGCCGCCGGTTCGACAGCGTCCAACAGGATGGTGTCGTCCTTGTCCGCCCCGGACATGGAAACCGGTATCTTGCGCTCACGAAACGCCTGCGTGAGACGGTCCACGATCCACGCACCGGCTGTATCGATGCGACCGATGCCGGAAATATCGATCTCCACCCGTTCCACACCCTTAGCGGATTGAAGTGCGCGCATCTGGTCGTCCACCTTGCCAACACGGCGTGTCGGACCAAATTCCCGACAGTTCGATGGAAAGCACGCCGCCCTCTTGCCGGGAGGCAACGACCGGACCGTCTTCTGGCCGGCCGGGAGCGTTTGTGCGGCGTTTGGTCAACATCGCCAACCTCTTACCGGCACGACAGCAGCATGTCACTTTGCTGGCTGGTCAACTGGCGATTCGCAGAGTGCAAATTCATGGGGCGTGTCCTTTCCGTCACGGCTGAAACCTTCCCGATTGCGGGCGCTTTCACCATTTCTCGTGGTTCCAAGACCGAAGCGGAAGTTTTGGTTTGTACTATTTCCGAAATGGGAAAAGAAGGTCGAGGAGAATGCGTTCCATACAAGCGATATGGCGAAACGCTCGAATCAGTGCGCATTCAGATTGAAGAGGTTGGCGACACTATTGCGCGGGGGTTGACGCGTGCGGAACTGCTGAATGCGATGCCTGCGGGCGGCGCACGCAATGCGGTTGATTGCGCGTTGTGGGATCTTGAAGCGAAGATTTCGGGCAAGAGCGTCGTTGAAATGCTCGGCGGGATCACGCCGCAGTCATTGATAACTGCCTATACGCTTTCGCTCGGAAGCGCGGAAAGCATGGCCGAACAAGCACGCAAGAATGCGTCGCGACCGCTTCTCAAGATCAAGCTCGGCACCGACGATGACGCGTCGCGACTGCGCGCCGTCGCCAATGCGGCTCCAAACTCCAGGCTGATCGTGGACGCGAATGAAGGCTGGACTGACGACAATTTGGAAAAGCATCTGGAGATTGCCGCCGAATGCGGCGTGGTGTTGATTGAACAGCCCCTACCCGCTGGCAAGGATTCCAAGCTGGCAACGGTCGACCATATCGTGCCGATTTGTGCCGATGAAAGCGTGCATGTGACTGACGATCTTGCCAGCCTGCGCGGACGTTATGATGCCGTGAATATCAAGCTGGACAAGGCGGGTGGACTGACCGAAGCGCTGAAACTGCGTGACGCAGCGCGCGGCGACGGCTTCGGCATAATGGTGGGCTGCATGGTTGGCTCATCGCTGGCGATGGCTCCCGCCGTGCTGCTGGCACAGGGAGCGGACTATGTCGATCTGGACGGGCCGCTGCTGCTTGCGCGTGACCGCATCCCTGCACTGCGATACGATGGCTCGACCGTATCTCCACCAGAACCCACACTGTGGGGCTGAAGGAAGGATTTTACATGGACCTTGGAATTCGAGGCCGTAAGGCAATCGTTTGCGCATCCAGTAAAGGATTGGGCAAAGGCTGCGCGATGGCGCTGGCCGAAGCAGGCTGTGACCTGGCCGTGAATGGACGCAATGCGCAGATCCTGGCGGAAACTGCGCGACAGCTACGCGATTTCGGCGTTTCCGTTACGGAGATTGCGGGCGACGTTTCCGATCATGGCTGTCAGAGCGAATTGCTCTCTGTTTTTGCGGAGCCGGATATTCTGGTCAACAATAATGGCGGGCCGCCACGCCGCGATTTTCGTGAACTGGACCGCGACGCAATTTCTGGCAGGCGTGACTCAAAACATGGTCACGCCAATCGAAATGACCAAGGCGGTGCTGGACGGCATGGCGGAGCGCGGTTTTGGGCGCATCGTCAACATCACGTCGCTTTCCGTTTATGTACCGATACCGGGGCTTGACCTTTCCTCCGGTGCGCGAGCGGGCCTGACGTCGTTTATGGCTGGCGTAGCGCGCACCGTCGCGTCTCGCAACGTGACGATCAACAATCTACTGCCCGGCAAGCTCGATACGGATCGGTTGTGCGGCGCTTTCAAGGCCGACCTTGATGAGGCCGAGCAAAAGGCGCGGCTGGCGGCAGACATTCCGGCAAAGCGGCTCGGCACGGCGGAGGAATTTGGCAAAATTTGCGCCTTCTTCTGCTCTGCTCATGCAGGTTATCTGACCGGACAAAACATTCCGGTTGATGGCGGCTTATATGTCAGCGCATTTTAGCTGCCGTAAAAGCGGGAGGATTTACGCATTTCGCTACGCGAGTCGATAAGGGGTCAGCGCTGGATTTGGGTCGCAACGTTTTTTGCGGGCCTTGCGCTGGCCATCGCTCTGTTTGGCAGCACATTCGCAACGCGTACCTATCTGGCGCAGACGGCACAGCGCGGCCAAACCACACTTGGCTTGGCAGTGGCAGCGCTGCAAGGACATCTCAACAGGTTTGAACCGCTACCTGCGCTGATCGCAGACCACGATATGATCCGCGAATTGGTGCGCGACCCGGACAACGCGCAGCTTCGCGACGAGGCGAATGCTTATCTCAAAAAAATCAATGCGTTGCTGAAGTCCTCGGACATCTATGTGATGACGCCGGACGGCACGACAATAGTCGCCAGCAACTATGATACGGATTTGAGTTTCGTCGGCGAGAATTTCAGCTACCGGCCCTACTATCAGGACGCAATGAAGGGCGTGCCGGGACGGTTTTTCGCACTCGGCACGACCTCGCTCAAGCGTGGCTATTACTTTTCATCACCCGTGCGAGACGGCGGCGCAATTCGCGGTGTCGTCGTGTTCAAGGTCGATCTGGATGACATCGAGGCCTCTTGGGCGAGCGGTGACTACGAAATCACGGTGACGGACCCGCAAGGCATCGTGTTCATGACAAGCCGTAAGGAATGGCAGTATGCGGGAATGCTGCCGCTGACCGAGGAGCGCCTATCGCAAATGCGCGGCTGGCGACGCTATGCCGATACGCCGCTGCGTGAACTACCGATTACCCATCAGGTTAGCGAAGATGGCCGCGATGTGATCCGCATCCGCGGCAACGGGACTGACCGGGAATTCCTGGTCGAATCCAAGGAAATGCCGGAGGCAGGCTGGACCGTAAGCGTTTTGATGGATACGCGCGCCGCGCGTGCACAAGCGCTGACAGGCGTGATTACAGCAGTGTTGCTGGTATTGCTGGCAGGACTTGCGACGGCATTCGTGCTGCAACGACGCGCGCAGTTGGCGGAACGCCTGCGCATACAGCGCGCCGCGCAGGAAGAGCTTGAGCGACGCGTGGAGGAGCGCACCGCAGACCTCGCCGCCGTCAATCAACGGTTGGAAACCGAGGTGACGGAGCGCAGGGCGACGGAAGTGCAGTTGCGTCAGACACAATCTGATCTTGTTCAGGCAGGAAAGCTTGCCGCGCTTGGGCAGATGTCGGCAGCGCTTTCGCATGAGTTTAACCAGCCACTTGCGGCGGTGAAAACCTACGCGGAGAACGGTGCGACCTTGATCGACAGGGACCGGAGTGCGGATGCACGAGACAATCTCCTGCGCATTTCCAGCCTCGCCGACCGAATGGCAACCATCAGCCGCCATCTGCGCAATTTCGCACGCGAGCCGAACCAGAAGCTCGGACCAGTGCTGCTGCAAGAAGTGATCAACGACACGGTTGAAATAGTCACGCCGCGTCTGAAATCGGCGGGCGTAGCGCTTGAAACACGGATCGATCCGCCGACGCTCGCGGTACGTGCCGGTGCAGTTCGGTTGCAGCAGGTGCTGGTAAATCTGATTAGCAACGCGGCTGATGCGTTGGAAGGCAGAGCCGAGCGCAACGTGACCGTAAGTGCGCAGCGTAAGGGGTCAAAAGTGCTCTTATCCGTGCGCGACAATGGTCCCGGCGTGGCCGAAGCAATACGCGACAGGATTTTTGATCCTTTCTATTCGACCAAGGGAGTCGGCAAGGGGCTTGGCCTTGGATTGTCAATTTCATATAATATTATCAAAGACTTTGGTGGGCAACTTACCGTAGAAAATCATCCAGACGGCGGTGCGTTGTTCACGCTCGAATTGGATGCGGCACGGATGCAGCACAAAGAGGCCGCAGAATGATGCCTTCGTTGGTGCTGCTGGTTGACGATGAGGACGAGTTGCGACGCTCCACTCGGCAAGCGCTCGATCTGGAAGGTTTGCGGGTTGAGGAATGCGCTAACGCAGAGGAAGCGCTGGAGTTCGTAACGCCCGGATTCAATGGTGTAGTTATCTCTGACATTCGGATGCCCGGCATGGACGGCATGACGCTGATGGAGCGCATTCGCGAGATCGATCCCGATATTCCAGTCATTCTGGTGACGGGTCACGGCGATGTTCAGCTTGCCGTTAGAGCTATGCGCGAAGGCGCTTATGATTTCATCGAAAAGCCCTTCAACACCCGGCACCTTGCCGAAATGTCGGCGCGTGCGATGGATCGCCGCCAACTGGTGCTGGAAAATCGCGCGCTGCGTGCCGCCGCTGGCCAGCGCGACGATCTGGAAACGCGACTGCCGGGACGCACGCAGGCGATGATCGACCTACGCTACATGACCCGCGCGGCAGCGGGCACCGATGCTGACATGCTGATCGTGGGTGACACGGGCGTCGGCAAGGAGGTCGTGGCGCGCGCTGTACATGATTTGAGCGGTCGAGCCTCACGTCCCTTCGTCGCAATCAACTGCGCCGCCCTGCCCGTCGATCTGATCGAGAGTGAACTTTTCGGCCATGAGGCGGGCGCGTTCCCCGGCGCTCTGCGCCCGCGCTATGGCAAGTTTGAGCATGCACGCGGCGGCACCATCCTGCTGGATGAAATCGCCTCCATGCCGTTAAACCTCCAAGCCAAGCTGCTGCGCGTAATACAGGAGCGGGTGATAACGCGACTGGGCTCAAACGAGCCAATACCGCTGGATGCGCGGTTTGTCGCACTGAGCAAGGTGGACTTGGAAAAGGAAGTTGAAGCGGGGCGCTTCCGCGCCGACCTGCTCTACCGGCTTAATGTCATCACGTTGAAAGTGCCATCGCTCGCCGCGCGACGGGAGGACATTCCGCTGCTGTTTCTGCAATTGTTGCGAGAGGCAGCGGGACGCTATCGTCGCGACGAACCGGCCGTGCCGCATGCGCTGCTTGCTTCGCTTGCGCGGCGCGAATGGCCCGGAAATGTTCGCGAGCTGCGCAACGCCGCCGACCGGCATCTGCTTGGGCTGGACCACACGGAAAACGAAACGCAAGCCTCCGAAAACGCAACGTCGGGCAAGCTGGCGGATCGGGTGGCTGCATTCGAGCGGCACATCATCGCTCAGGAACTGGCACGAAACAGCGGTAGGCTGAAGAGCGTTTACGAGGCCTTGGGAATCTCTCGCAAGACACTCTACGACAAGATGGTGAAATACGAGCTGGACGCTCACGACGGCGACGGCAGCGGTTCAAATGGGTAGAATCTCACACATCAGCACGCCAACTGTCACCCAATTTACCCATTTTTGCGAATTGGCTTCGCATTCGGCGGCCTAATCTGACCTTGAACGGTTGTTTAGCGCGAATTTAAAGAAATAATTTTGCAGCCACGTTTGGTCTTTGAATCATGCGTGGAATTTTGAGTATCGGGAGGAAATTCATGAACAAGATTTTGGCCTCACTCGGCCTTGCTGCGGCTATTGCACTGACGGCATTTACCGCGCAGGCACAAGACTACCCAAGCCGCACCATCACAATGGTCGTTCCGTTCGCAGCCGGTGGCCCGACGGACACTGTTGCGCGCCTCGTCGCGGAATCCATGTCCAAAGACCTCGGTCAGCAGGTCGTCGTAGAAAATGTAGGCGGCGCAGGCGGCACGCTCGGCGCAGGCCGCGTGGCAAGCTCGGACGCTGATGGCTACACGATGTTGCTGCACCACATAGGCATGGCGACCAGTGCCACGCTGTATCGTAAGCTTGCTTATGACACGCTGAACGCGTTTGACTATGTCGGCCTCGTTACCGAAGTGCCGATGACAATCGTCGCGCGCAAGGATCTGGAGCCCACAGACCTCAAAAGCCTTGTCGAATACGCCAAGACAAACAAGGACACAGTGACGGTGGCCAACGCTGGCGTAGGTGCGGCATCGCATCTTTGCGGCATGCTGTTCATGTCCGCAATCGGCACGCCGCTCGTGACCGTTCCTTACAAGGGAACCGGTCCGGCGATGACCGACCTTCTGGGCGGACAGGTCGACATTATGTGCGACCAGACCACCAACACGACCAAGCAGATTGTCGGCGGAACGATCAAGGCTTATGCCGTGACGACCCCTGCCCGGCTCGACGTGTTGCCGGACGTACCGACCACCGATGAAGCCGGTCTGCCGGGCATGCAGGTGGCCATCTGGCATGGCATCTACACCCCGAAGGGCACCCCGGCGGAGATCAATGATCGTCTGTCGAAATCACTTCAGGTAGCGCTCAAAGACCCGAACGTGGTTGCGCGGTTTGCTGAACTTGGCACCAAGCCTTCTTCGGATGCGGACGCTACTCCGGCGGCGCTAAAGGCAAAGCTTGAAAGCGAAATAACGCGCTGGAAGCCGATTATCGAGGCTGCTGGCCAGTACGCTGACTGATTGAGCTTGGGGCGCCATTACCGGCGCCCCACCCCTTTTCCAGACCAAGTGCGAACGGCCTTTTAAGGTCGCGCCTAAACGGGGGAAGCCATGAATTCCTTTACGTTCGACAAGACCAATCTCGCATGCGGTGCATTGCTCGCGGCCGTTGGCATTTTCTTCGCCGTTCAGTCCCTTTCCATGGAGATAGGCTCGACCTTCCGCATGGGGCCGGGATTTTTTCCGCTGGCGCTCTCGATAATTCTGATCGTGCTTGGCGTGGTCATTCTCGTTCAGGCAACGCGTGTTGAGGGCGAACCGCTGGGCGCTATCGCCTGGCGCGGCATGGCCTTCATCTTGCCTGCGCCCATCATCTTCGGCCTGACGGTGCGCAGCCTCGGTTTCGTTCCGGCCATTTTCATTGCAGCGCTCGTCGCATCATTTGCCAGCCATAAAATGTCGGTCGTGGCTGCGGTTGTGCTGTCCGTGTGCGTGACGGTGTTCTCCTATGTCGTGTTCCTGTGGGGCCTCGGTTTGCCCTATCAGGCGTTTGCCCCTTGGCTCGGACTGTGAGGCGCGACAATGGAACTCTTTAACAATCTCGCGCTCGGCTTTGCCACCGCAACCACGTTTTATAATATGGGATTCTGCCTGATCGGCGTGCTGCTCGGCACCCTGATCGGTGTGCTTCCGGGTATTGGCGCGACCGCGACAATCGCGATGCTGCTGCCCATCACATTCCAGATCGGTGATCCGGTTTCCTCGCTAATTATGCTCGCAGGCATCTATTACGGCGCCCAGTACGGCGGCTCCACAACTGCAATCCTGATCAACATGCCCGGAGAAATCTTCATCGGCAGTGACGGCCATTGACGGCTACCAGATGGCGCGCAAAGGCCGCGCCGGTGTTGCATTGGCAGTCGCCGCGATTGGCTCTTTCTTCGCAGGTACCGTCTCGACTTTTCTCGTCGCGATCTTCGCACCGCCGCTGACCTCCATCGCGTTGCAGTTTGGCGCAGCGGAGTATTTCTCGCTGATGATCGTCGGCCTCGTTTCCTCCATCGCACTCGCTAGCGGCTCGGTGGTGAAGGCGCTGGCAATGGTCGCGCTCGGCCTGTTGCTCGGTCTGGTTGGCACCGACGTTATTTCGGGCACGCCACGTTTCACGCTTGGCATAAATGAATACGCGGACGGCCTGAATTTCGTGGCCTTGGCGGTGGGTGTTTTCGGCATTGCGGAAATCCTGCGCAACCTCGAAAACGAACGCACACGCGAGGTACTTGTCAGTAAAGTAACCGGCCTGATGCCTACGCGCGAAGACTTCAAGGAGATGTTTGCGCCAATTCTGCGCGGCACCGCTATCGGCTCAGCACTCGGCATTTTGCCAGGCGGCGGTGCAATCCTCGCGTCGTTCGCGTCCTACACGGTGGAGAAGCGTGTTTCGAAAAACCCGCAGGAGTTTGGGCGCGGCGCAATTGCTGGCGTTGCGGGTCCAGAATCGGCAAACAATGCAGGCGCACAGACATCGTTCATTCCAATGCTGACGCTGGGCATTCCCGCCAACCCCGTCATGGCGCTGATGATTGGCGCGATGATTATTCAGGGCATCGTCCCTGGCCCGAATGTCGCGACAGAACAGCCCGCGCTGTTCTGGGGCATCATCGCGTCAATGTGGATCGGCAATCTGCTGCTCATCATCCTCAACCTGCCGCTGATCGGCCTGTGGGTGAAACTGCTGACGGTGCCCTATTACGTACTGTTCCCGATCATCATGGCGTTCTGTTCCATCGGCGTTTACAGCGTCAATTCGAACGTTTACGACCTGTTCGCAGTCGCGTTCTTCGGCCTGCTTGGCTACATGCTGCAGAAGATGCGCTGCGAACCGGCGCCGCTGCTGCTCGGCTTCGTGCTTGGGCCGCTGCTGGAAGAAAACCTGCGACGCGCAATGATCCTGTCGCGCGGCGATCCGTCGACATTCGCGACACGCCCCATCAGCGCAATATTGCTGGCGCTCGCTGTGATCGTGCTGGTGGTGGTACTTCTGCCGAGTGTTCGCAAAAAGCGCGACGAAGTGTTCGTGGAAGAAGATTGATTTCGTTGTGGCTGTCGTCCTGACCCGGCTGACAGCCACGGTTTTTATGTATAGGGAACTCTGCGAAGCGGCCATCGCTTCGGCCGCTTGCCGGAATTGGTAGACGGAAGAGACTTAAAATCTCTCGGGCTTCGCCCGTGTGGGTTCGATCCCCACAGCGGCCACCAGATATCTTATGCGATGAATTTGGAATTTCCGCGGTTTTGCCGACGAAGAGGCCCGCCGCCTCCCTCGCAGGACAGGCGACGGGCGGCGCGCAGGGAGGATTATGCGTTTGCGCGCATATGCAACCTACGGATGAGTTTCCCCAACGGAAACTAGATGAAAGAGATATACCCTGAAATATTCATATCGCGGCTGTTAACAGCGTGGCGAGCGAGCGATTGTTCAAAAGGGGTCAGGGAGCGATGACCGAGCAGAAATCCATAGTCTGCTCCGCGGTATCCTGAAACGAATTTCCCAAAGCAATCATGCCGTCCAGGTCGCATTTTCGTCCAGACTTGCTGACAGTCACATATTCCCGGGTAAAAACCTCTATTGCAACGCTCTCGTCCACTCCGACTGCAATAGCAATGTTGATTGCGAGGCGCGCCTGCTCGACTTTGAGCTTGAGATCATTGCACGCGTCGGCAGCGGCGGCAGCAATGGCTGAACCCTCCAACATGTTCAGCACAAGAGCCTGACACATCCGCGTTCTCTCGCGTAGCACCTGCGCTCCAACGGGCGTAGCGGCGACGAGCAATGAGCAAAAAAGGAAGGCTGCACTGCTACGCATGTCTTCCCCGATTTCCATAAACGAAGGCGCGCTTAGATCGTGCCAAAAACAATCAAAATGCAACTTCTAATTGATAATTATATATATAGTGAATGTGAAAGCTGTTGATAGTTTGATTTGGCATGTCACGGAAAGGTCGGTGACTGTATTCGTTAGGATCATGATTTCCGTGCGCATTTGTGCAGTGCGAAAAAGTTAACTTGCCATTAAAGCCCGCGTGTGCGCATATCGGAGCCTCACGGAGAGGTTTCAGATGGTTACAATCGTTGATACTCTAACCGCGTCGCTGGCTTCCGGCGTAAACCCCGTTACTGCCCTTCGCGAGGCAACCGGCTATTCGCTGGACCAAATCGCAATTGCGTCCGGTTTAACCGTGTCGGATCTTTCCGACATCGAAGCAAAAGGTCTCATGGACCCGGAAACGCTGACCCGGATTACGTCGGCATTGGGCATTCCCGCGAAAATGGCGTCATAGCACCACCCTACCCTTTGAGACATTCGAGACGGCTGTTGCTCTCACGAGCAGCAGCCGAAACTTTTCTTGGTTAAGGCAATCGTCGCCACATTGATTTTCGCAAAATTCCGGGCATCTTTTGCGCTAATCTTGGTTAGGAGGCGGCTTTGTACTTTCCATTCGTTATAGGCACGATGCTGGTTCTGCCTTTGGCGTCGGCAGGGATCGATCTTTGGCTGCACCCGGATTTACCGCTGATGCTGGCTCTCGGTCGCTGGTTCGTTTTCTGGGGTGCAGGCGTTAGGCTGATTGCGGCTGGTTTGAAGCAAACCCTACAGCCTGAGTTCACCGCTAAAGAAATATTCAAGCTCAAAACCGACGAAGCATTTCCGATTGTTCGGGAGCTGGGTATTTCCAATTTCGCCGGGGGCGTCGTTGGTATTGCATCGGTGTTTGCACCGAGTTTCCTCCTGCCAATCGCGATCTACGCCACTATTTTCTACGGCGCGGCAGGAATAGGCCATATCGGCCAGAAGGACCGCTCTGCAAACGAAAACCTCGCGCTCTGCACCGACTTGCTGATTGCGGTGGTTCTGCTCGCATTCGTTATCTGGTCAGTAGCTTAAAGATGAAACGCCTACTGATCGAAGTCTGCGTCGAAGGCGTCGACGGGCTGGTTGCAGCACAAGATGCGGGAGCCGACCGCGTGGAACTGTGCGCCAGCCTGTTGGAGGGCGGGCTTACGCCAAGCTACGGCACGATCAAGGCTGCGCTGGATGTGGCGCAAATTCCCTTCCATGTGATCGTCAGACCGAGGGGCGGCGACTTTCTCTATAGCGATGCCGAATTTGCGTCGATGTGCGACGATGTACGGGCATTGCGCGATCTTGGCGTTGCAGGCGCGGTCGCCGGCTGCCTGCTTCCGAATGGCACAATCGATGAGCACAGGATGAGCGAACTTGTTCGCTGCGCAAATGGCATCAACGTGACGTGCCATCGTGCGTTCGACATGACGCGCGATCCGTTTGAGGCGCTGGACGCGCTCGTTCGCTGCGGGGTCGGACGAATACTCACGAGCGGGCAGCGCGATACCGCAGTTGAAGGAGCGCCTCTGCTGGCTGAATTGGTGCAGCATGCAGGCAACCGCATCATCATTCTCGGATGCGGCGCGCTCACTCCTGATTCAATCAGAAACGTTCATGCCGTAACTGGCTTGAACGAAATGCACTTTGCATCACTGCGCGATATTCCAAGCAAGATGCTGTTCCGCAACCCGCATGTCGGCATGGGTGGCACGGATCTGGACAGAGAATATCGCCTTACGATTACCGACGAGTCAGCAGTGAAGGCGACAATCGCAGCGGTTCGCGGAAACGACGATCAGTAAAGACCGCCGCCACCGCCATCGATGACCTGCTTGGCCGCAGGCGAAAGAGCCTCGCCACTTGGCTGAATGCCGGAATCCATACCGATGACCCAATAGCTGTCAGCCGGGCCAGTGCCGGGCTTAAACGCCTCGACAATCGTATTGGGATCGCCCTTGGACGCCTGCATACCGGTCTTGCGGTCGATTGGAATGAGCTTCATGCCAGCCGGAACCTGAAAATCGACAACGGGCGCATCCTTGAGTGCATCCGCTACGAATTCCTTGAAGATCGGCGCAGCAAGCCCGCCGCCGGTCGTGCCTTTGCCAAGTGGCTGAGGTTGGTCGAAGCCAATATACAGACCAGCAACGAGATTTGGCGTGAAGCCAATGAACCATGCGTCCTTCTCGTCATTGGTCGTGCCGGTCTTGCCCGCTATTGGACGATTGAGATCCTTCAGGATCGTCGCTGTGCCGCGCTGAACCACGCCTTCCATCATCGACGTGATCTGATAGGCGGTCATCGGGTCAAGAACCTGCTCGGCATTGTCTAACAGTTCAGGCTCAGGCTGGTTTTCCCAATCCTGTGCGGAGCAGCCTTCGCAGCCGCGCTCATCGTGACGGAAAACCGTCTTGCCGTAGCGATCCTGAATGCGGTCGATCAGCGATGGCTTGATCTGACGGCCGCCGTTCGCCATCACCGAATAGGCCGACACCATGCGCATAACGGTGGTTTCGCCCGAACCGAGCGACATGGCGATATGCGGAGGCAGCTTATCGTACACGCCGAAGCGCTCAGCATATTCGGACACGATTTTCATGCCCATGTCGTTTGCAAGACGGACAGTCATAAGGTTGCGTGACCGCTCGATGCCGCTGCGCAGGGTAGATGGGCCAGCAGCCTTGCCGTCATAGTTTTTCGGGGTCCAGACCTGATTACCGATTGTGATGGTAATCGGTCCGTCCATGATCACCGATGCGGGCGTGTAGCCATTGTCCAGCGCAGCCGCATAAACGATTGGTTTGAATGAGGAACCCGGCTGGCGCATCGCTTGCGTCGCGCGGTTGAACTCCGACTGCGAATAGGAGAAGCCGCCGACCATGGCCAGAACACGGCCCGTATGCGGGTCCATGACCACCATGCCACCCGAAACTCCGGGCGGCTGACGCAGCACATAGCCTTCACCATCGTCTTTCTTCTCGACGTAGATGACGTCGCCTGCCTTGAGCACGCCGTCAGGCCCGTTTGCCTTGACGCGCTCGCCATTGACCACGTGGCGCAGCGCCCACTTCATGTCGTCAGCAGAAATAAACGCCCGATCGCGCTTATCAGACAGCTCGCCCGACGTCTCGCGACCGGGCTGAATTCCGATGGTTACGCCCTCCTTGGCACTGTCCAGCACAACGGCAAGCTGCCATTCCGGCACGTCCTCAAGAGGCTTGATCTCGCCAAGCGGAACGCCCCAATCGCCAGATATATCGATCTGGCCTTTGGGGCCGCGATAACCGCGCAGCGTATCGTAACGGATCAGGCCGCGTTGCATTGCCTTGCGCGCAATGACCTGCATCGTGGGGTCAAGCGTGGTGCGAACAGAAAGACCGCCTTCGTAGAGTGCATCCTGTCCGTAGCGCGCGATGATCTCGCGGCGTACTTCTTCGGTGAAATACTCACCGGCGAAAAGGTAATTGTTGCGGCGACGGATATTCACGCCAAGCGGTTCCGACTTGGCCTTGATGCCTTCTTCATGCGTTGCGTAGCCATTGTCGACCATCTGATCGATGACCCAATTGCGACGCTCCAAAGCGCGTTCAGTGTGGCGGAACGGATGATAGTTGTTCGGTCCCTTGGGCAAGGCCGCGAGATACGCCGCTTCTGCGAGCGTCAATTCGTTCACCGACTTGTCGAAATAGGTCAGTGCGGCGCCCGCAACGCCATAAGCGCCGAGGCCGAAATAAATCTCATTCACATAAAGTTCGAGAATGCGGTCCTTCGAATATGCCTGCTCGATACGGAAGGAGAGCAACATCTCCTTGATCTTGCGTTCATATGTCTGGTCCGAGGTCAGCAGGAAGTTCTTTGCGACCTGCTGGGTAATGGTCGAAGCACCCTGTTTGCTGCCCGTGCGCAGATTATTGAGAACGGCGCGAAACAGGCCGGACACATCAATGCCCGGATGCTTGTAAAAATTCTTGTCTTCAGCAGAAAGAAACGCTGCTTTCAAACGATCCGGCACAGCTTGAATCGGAAGATACAAGCGGCGTTCGCGTGCAAACTCGCCCATAAGCGCGCCATCCGAAGCGTGAATACGCGTCGTTACGGGCGGCTCATAGCTTGCCAGCACCTCGTAATCTGGAAGGTCTTTCGCCAAATGGCCGACGAACATCGCCACACCCGCCGCAGCGAGCAGACCGATCATAATCGCCACACCAAAAAAATATCCGAGAAGCCGAAATCATTCCCGCTCCACATCGAACCAAAAACTAGTGGTTCGAATCCGCACTCCGCCGCACGCTGTCACGAAACAAACCCTGCCACGTCCTGCAGTGGGGATGTGGGCAAATTGCGGCGAGATGATCGTAAACTACGCGGGCGAGCCAGAAAAGCCCACGCTGTTGTCTAGTCGCAACGCAATGCTGGCGCAATTACCTTTCTGCCTGCGCCGCCGGTATTCCCTTGCGTTCAGCAAAATTTTCGACAGCAGCGGCTATACTGCTCACCGCCTTTGCGCGCCATTGTGGATCACGCAGGCTTAATTCGTCCTCGGCGTTCGAAAGATAGCCGAGTTCGATAAGCACGGAAGGAACATCTGGCGCGCGTAATACGCGAAAACGTGCAAAACGATGCGGATTATTGATTACACCGACCGACTTTCCCAGTTCTCCGACCAGATCCTTGGCGACGTGGACCGAGTAATCCTCCGTCTCTCGGCGAACGAAATCGAACAAGATATCCGCAACCTCGTGGCTCTCTTCCGTTGAAACAGCACCGCCGACCTGATCGGCGAGGTTTTCGCGGTCTGCCAGCGCCTGCGATTCGGCGTCGGACGCACGCTCGGAGCCTGTATAGACCGTTGCGCCACGCAGCCCCTTGAACCGTATCGTATCCGCGTAAATCGAGATGAACAGATCGGCGGCATTATCTTGCGCAACCTTCACGCGATCATCCAGACGCACGAACACGTCTAAATCGCGGGTCATAACCACCTTGAAATTGCGCTTGGAAGCAAGCCGCGCCTTCAATTCCTGCGCAAAAGCAAGGGTGATGTCTTTTTCGTTTGTTCCGCTGATGCCTTCTGCGCCACCGTCAAAACCGCCATGACCGGGATCGAGAACAACTGTAAACGGCTTCTCTTCCTCAGTTGTCGGCGCTGCCTGCACCTGTATTGCGCTCGTCGAACTGGCCTGTTCAGTCATCGCAGCGCGAAAATCGCTGTCAGTGGATTTCTCTACAGAAACGGTGAGTTTGTAGCCGTCGGCGTCCTGCTGGACGTCTACCTTCTCCACCGCGAACGGTTTGCGCCCCGTGAGAATGATGCGCGAGCGCCCCTCTGCCGCCTTGCCATAGCGAATTCCGTTTACGAGCCCGATTGGCTTGAGGCTTCGTGGTTCAAACGCAAACGACGTCTCCGGCAGCTCAATCACGAGCCTGTAGGGGCTGGACAGCAAAAACCAGCGAAGATCGGGGTCCTGATCGAGCGCAATTTCCACAGTGGTGTGCTCAGAAGTCTCCCGAAATGCCGAAATTTGTTGCCTTTGAAAGAGCGTGAACGGGGCTGGACAGCAGCAAAACAAGCAGAAAAAACAGTGAAACAGGCGCAAAAACTCGCCTGAAACAGTCGTTATGAGAAGCAGGTATGCGCATTTAACCGTCCAGTTAATCTCACCAACACAAGGTTTTTTTGCCTTGGAAAGCCGAGAGCTTAACAATTGGTATGAAAAGAAGGTTAACAACCCTTTTCACGGACACTTACCGAACGGCACGGTTGTCTGCCGGCAATATAATTCGGGGTTGCCAGAAACCGCGTCACACCATACAAGCGAATGGATTGTGGCATGTTAGCGCGCCGCTGCGGTTTAGGGATGGATTAGGCGGATCTTCTAAAAAACCGCGCGGCATTTTTGCCCGGCCGCAGTCGCGTGAGATTTTCCGAGGAAACGCAGTTGCGGGCCTCGGTGATAAACGGCCCGGAACAGCGTTCTGCGCCGGCTCCTAATGAGCGAAGAAGTCGATCCGGGTGAGCCGGGTCATAGTTTAACCTTTCGCTGAACGAGGCGATGACGATAGGCACCGCACATTACAGAACCGAGACCCGGCGCGAAACGCAGCCGGTGGAGTCTGTTGCGGCCCGCACGCGCTTCGAGGCGATCCCCTATATATCCGGCGGCAGTCTGTTGCCCCTAACGCGCATTCACGGCCCCTACCGTGCGCCAGGCCATGCTCCCGCCGGGGAGAAGAATTATGCCCAACAAAATGCTTATAGACGCGTCTCATCCCGAAGAGACGCGGGTCGTCGTAACACGCGGCAATCGTATTGAAGAATTCGATTTCAAATCACAGGACAAGAAACAGCTTCGCGGAAATATCTATCTCGCTCGCGTAACGCGGGTTGAGCCATCGCTACAGGCAGCCTTTGTGGAATATGGCGGCAACCGCCACGGTTTCCTCGCATTTAGCGAAATCCATCCCGATTATTACCAGATCCCGATGGCAGATCGTCAGGCGCTTCTGAAAGCGGAGGCTGAGGCCGCCGCACATGAGGACGAGGACGAAAGCGAGCCAAGGCAGGAACGCGAACGCAGCGGCGGTCGTCGCCGCAGACGCGGCAAGAACCGTAGCAGGAACGGTGAAAACGTTCATGCTGCGGAGGAAAAGTCGAAAATCCGGAGCAGATGCTTCCGATCATATCGAAGAAGCGGATGAGCATGAAGATCATGATACGGATGCTCCCCGTACAATAGCGGCAGAGGCTGCGGCGGACGTAATTTCCGAGCCTGTTGAACAGGTTAAGGAAGAAAGCGAAGAAACGTCTGAAATCAACGGACAGATAGAGGAAGTTTCTTCCGGATCGACCGACGAGCGCGATATCGAATCGGTGGGCGCGGGAGATGCGCTCGATGAAGTTCGCGACCGCCGTCGCCCGATGCGTCGCCATTACAAGATTCAGGAAGTCATCAAGCGTCGCCAAATTCTGCTCGTTCAGGTCGTAAAAGAAGAGCGCGGTAATAAGGGCGCAGCGTTGACGACATATCTGTCGCTGGCAGGTCGCTATTCCGTTTTGATGCCTAATACTGCGCGCGGAGGCGGCATTTCCCGCAAGATCACCAGCGCACAGGACCGCAAGCGCCTTAAAGACGTGGTGAAGGAGCTTGAGGTGCCGCAAGGCATGGGCGTGATTCTACGCACTGCCGGCGAAAACCGCACCAAGGCGGAAATCAAGCGCGACTACGAATATCTGATGCGGTTGTGGGAAAACGTTCGCAACCTGACGCTCAAATCCACCGCGCCAACGCTGGTTTACGAGGAAGGCAGCCTCATCAAGCGCTCAGTACGCGACTTGTATAACAAGGACATAGACGAGATTCTTGTTGCGGGTGACGAGGGTTATCGCGAGGCCAAGGATTTCATGCGCATGCTCATGCCGAGCCATGCCAAGATGGTTCAGCCCTATCGCGACACGACGCCGATGTTTGCGCGCAACGGTATCGAGGCTCAACTCGACCGGATGGTACAGCCGCAAGTTACACTGAAATCCGGTGGATACATTATCATCAATCAGACGGAAGCCCTTGTTGCGATTGACGTAAACTCGGGCCGCTCGACGCGCGAGCATTCTATTGAAGACACTGCGGTTCAGACAAATCTGGAAGCGGCAGAGGAAATCGCGCGGCAGCTAAGACTGCGCGACCTCGCGGGGCTGATCGTGATCGACTTCATCGACATGGAGGAATCGCGCAACAACCGGTCCGTCGAAAAGAAGCTCAAAGATTGCCTGAAAAACGACCGCGCGCGCATTCAGGTCGGCCGCATTTCGCATTTCGGCCTATTGGAAATGTCGCGCCAGCGCATTCGCGCAAGTGTTCTCGAAAGCACGATGAAAACCTGCCCACACTGCGGCGGTACAGGTCATGTGCGTTCGGATTCTTCGGTGGCGCTGCTTGTCGTGCGCGCAATCGAGGAGTTTTTGCTCAAGGACGCTAAGCACCACATAACGGTGCGAACGCCCGCAGCGACTGCGCTTTATGTGCTCAACCACAAGCGCACCACTCTGGTGGAACTCGAAAGTCGGTTCGGCCTGACGATCACCATCGAATCTGACGACAGCGTCGGCTCGCAGCACTACACGATCACGCGCGGGGCGATTGTGGAGAATCCGATCGAATTCCACGAGCGGGCAAAGCCTGCACAGGTCGTGGAAGTCGAGGACGAAGAAGACATCGTCGAGGTACAGGACGAGGAAGAAGTGGGCGATGAGGTCACATCCGATGCGACCGCTGAGCAAGCGTCCGGTGAAGAACATCGTCGCAAGCGCAAGCGTCGCCGCCGCCGCCGCGGCGGACGTGACCGCGAACAGCAGGAAGGTACACAAGACACGTCTGCAAGCGAGAGCGCCGAAACGGTAGACGCTGCAGATGAAGATGACGCAGGCGAAGCCGTAGAGGCCGTCACCGCTGCTGAACCTGCCGAGCAGGAAGTTGTTGCTGAGAAAGCGGACGGCAAGAAGCGCCGTCGTGGCAAGCGTGGCGGCAAGCGCAGCCGTGGCGAAACTGATGTCGAAGCCAGCGAAGAGCGGGTTGCATCGGAGGAGCCGGAACAGGCAGCGGCGCCCGCGCCGGTGGCTGAGGCTCAAGCCGAGCAATCAGCAGCAGAAGAAGAAGCGCCTGCAGAGGTCAAGAAGCCCAAGGCACGCGCAAAACGTTCAACCAAGGCCAAGGCTGCGGAGGCAGAAATCGTGGTTGCGGCGACTGAGCCGAGCGAACCAGTATCAGAGCCGGAATCAAAGCCGCGACGCACCACGCGCCGCAAACCAGCAAATGCAGCAGGCGAAAACGCTGAGCCTTCAACGCCATCGATTTCCTCTACTGTGGCTTCCAGTGAGACCGCCGATACCGAACCGTCCGAGCCCAAAAAAGGATGGTGGCAGCGAAAAGGCTTTTTCGGTTAAACAGCTAAAATCATTATTCATTCACATCGCCCGGACTGGTTCCGGGCGATTTCATTTTATATTGCGGATGCCTAACGCAGCCATTTTGCAATGCGGTCTGTAGCTTCGGCCATCTCATCGAGGCTTCCGGCATATGAAAACCGCATGAAGCGATGACCGTATTCGGTGTCGAAATCGCGTCCGGGCGTGGCAGCCACCCCCGCCTCGGCAAGCATCCTCTTTGCGAATTGCATGCTGTCGTTGGTCAATTGCGAAACATCGCAATAGGCATAAAAAGCGCCATCCATCGGCGCGGCCAGCGGAAATCGCAGCAATGGCAGGCGTTTGCCAAGTAATTCGCGATTTGCGGCATAGCGCTGCTTTACCGCCTCAAGCTCGTCCGTTGCGGAAAAAGCAGCAATTGCTGCAATCTGCGAAAGCTCGGGCGCTGAAATATAAAGGCTCTGCTGAATACGCTCAATCGGGCGAACAAGGGCTTCCGGCAACACCATCCAACCGATGCGCCAGCCAGTCATGCAATAATATTTGGAAAAAGAATTGATGACAGTGACCGTATCACTGCATGCAAGCGCTGTATGATCGGCACCTGTAAAGTTGAGCCGGTGATAAATTTCGTCAGATATGACAGCGATGCCAAGTGCCTCGGCAGTTTTTACTAATTTATCAAGCTCTTCTGGCGGAATGCTGGCTCCGGTTGGGTTGGCGGGACTGGCAAACAAAATTCCTTTGAGCGGCGTGCGTTGATGCTCAGCCTCAACCATTTCAGCAGTCAAATATGGCCGGTCTTCCAAACGAATCTCGACAACCTCAAGACCGAGCGCGGCCATGATATTGCGATAGGCCGGATATCCCGGCGCAGCGACGCCCACGCGGTCGCCTGCATCGAACATAGCCATAAATGCCAGATTGAAGCCAGCCGACGAGCCGGTCGTGATCGCCACGCGACCCGGCGAAACCTCAACGCCGTAGTGATCAGCATAATGGGCGGCAATTGCCTCACGCAAAGCGCGCGTACCAAGCGCGTCAGTATAGCCAATGCGGCCATTTTCCAGTGCGTCGCGCGCAGCTTCGCGCACGGCGAGGGGCGCGGGATCGGATGGCTGACCAACTGCCATGGATATGATCGACCGCCCTTCCCCACGCAAGCGATTGGCTTCGGCAAGGATATCCATTGCGTGAAACGGTTCGACGTTGCCGCGGCGCGAAATCGCGATGGCCATGATGTCTCCAAACATATCAGGGATTTGGCTGCGCCGCACAAATGCCTGAATGATATGGGTTTCACAAGTTCATGATCACCCACGGCTGCACTTTTCAACCAGCCTCAGGTAATTTAGGTCTCAATGGTCATGTTGTTTTCTCAAATCGCGCCCGCTTTGTGCCGAAGCATAGGCCGCAGTGCTTGTGCGCTGCTGGTGAGCGGCGCGGTGGTCCTTTCCAGCCTCGGATCAGCCGTCGCACAGAATCTACCTGTCGTGCGCGATGCCGAAATCGAAGCGCTGGTGCGCGACTATGCCAAGCCCCTGCTGGCAGCAGCAGGTCTTAGCCGCAAGAACATCGAAATCGTTCTGGTCAATGATCCGGGCTTCAACGCCTTCGTGTCCGGTCGCCGTATTTTCATGAACACCGGAACGCTGATGACGGCGGAAACGCCAAATGAGGTGATCGGAGTTCTGGCGCACGAAATCGGTCACTTGGCAGGCGGGCATCAGGAACGTTTGCGCATGCAGGTCGACCGCGCCAAGACGCTTGCAATGGTCGGAATGCTGCTCGGCATGGGTACGTTAGCCGCTGGCGCAGCCACAAAAAGCGGCGAACTTGGCGGCGTTGGCATGGGTATGGCCACGGGCACGACTGAAGCAGCACGCCGAAGCCTGCTCGCTTACCAGCGCACCGAGGAAACAGCCGCCGACCGCTCGGCATTGACCTATCTCGACGCGACACATCAATCAGCACGCGGCATGCTGAAAACATTCAAGCGCTTTCAGACAGCTCTGGCGCTTTCAGGCACCCGGGTCGATCCATATCAGATCAGCCATCCGACGCCGCGCGACCGCATTGCCAACCTGGAGGTGCTGGCGCGCAAGAGCCCCTATTTTGAAACGCGCGACCCACCGGAATTGCAGCGACGTCACGACAGGATGCGCGCCAAGATCGCCGCGTTTACGAATGGACGTGGTTCTACCGCGCAGCTTTTCAAAAAGAACAACGACACCGAAGCCAAGCAATATGGCGAGGCAATTGAAGGCTATCTGCATGGAAACCCGCGCGCAGCGCTCGCCAAGGTCGACGCGCTGATAAAGGCCGAGCCGAAAAATCCGTACCATTACGAATTGCGCGGCGACACATTGATGAAGGCGAACCGACCGGCTGAGGCGGCGGACGCCTATGCGAAGGCCATAAAGCTCGACCCCGCCCGCTCCAGCGTGTTGCAGGTTTCTTATGGACAGGCACTGCTCGCGCAGGGAAATCCGAAATCGACGAAGAAAGCCGTGCAAGCGCTGGAACGCAGCGTTGCGGCAGACCCGGAAAACACGACCGCTTATCGTTATTTGTCGCAGGCCTACGGCCAATTGGGACAGGTGGGCGAGGCAGAGCTTGCCGCAGCAGATGGTCACTATTACAGCGGCAACTTTCAGGACGCGAAAATCTTCGCGGCGCGCGCGCAACGCAAGCTTAAGCCGGGCTCGGCAGAATGGCAGCGCGCACAGGATATCATCAACTACCGCAAGCCCCGCGGTTAATACGGACATTTCGTTATGCAGAAGCTTATTCCTTACGGTATCGCGGGTGCCGCGATTGCGGTGGCTGCTCTGATTGGCGGCTATCAACTTGGCAAGACCACGCGAATCAGCACCCGAGAAGTCGCTGTCTCCGAGAGACCTGCGATGGGTGAATCGATTCGGAACTACCTTCTGGCAAACCCGGAACTGATCGCAGAAATGCAAACCGCCCTGGAAGAAAAGCAGAAGGAAGAGCAGCGACTCGCTTCGCTTGACACCATCAAGAATGCCAGCGCGGAAATCTTCAACTCGCCAGCAGATGCCGTGGTCGGCAACCCGCAAGGCAAGACGACAATCGTTGAGTTCTATGACTACAATTGCGGGTTCTGCCGCCGCGCAATTGAGGACATGCAAGCGCTGACGACCAGCGATCCCAATCTGCGATTCGTATTGAAGGAACTGCCCATTCTGGGACCGGATTCCCAGCGCGCGCATATCGTCTCACAAGCGTTCCACCGCTTAATGCCTGAAAAATATGCAGAATTTCACAACCGCTTGCTGGGTGGCGGTGGTGGCCGGGCCACGGAACAGAGCGCAATTCTCGTCGCTACAAGTCTTGGCGTAGACGAGGCCGCACTGCGCGCCGAGATGAAAAAGCCGGAGGTCATCCAGACACTGCAAAAGAATTTCGAGCTGGCTGACCGCCTGCAAATTACCGGCACGCCATCGTATGTAATCGGTGATGAGGTGGTATTTGGCGCGTTGGGACAGCAGGTGCTGACCGAGAAAATAGCGAGCGCTCGCGCGCAATGTCAGACCTCAGCATGCTGAAACAACATCCATTCGCAGACAGTTGTGGAAAGTAAAACAACACACTTGTGGTCTTTTCCCCTCGTTATAAGCCAACTATAGAGGGTCCGCGCGGGGTATAGCCGTTCGCGGAAGAGTTTGTATGTCGAAACCAATCTATGTGCTTAACGGCCCCAACCTTAATGCGCTGGGTAAGCGCGAACCGGGAATCTATGGGGGCAAAACGCTGGCAGCGATTGCCGACGATTGTCGCGCAACTGCCCGCTCGCTTGGCTTTGAGATCGATTTTCGGCAAACGAGCCACGAAGGCGAACTTGTCGACTGGATACACGAGGCGGGCGACAAAGCCGCGGGTGTGGTGCTCAATGCTGGCGCCTACACCCACACATCCATCGCAATTCACGACGCTATTCGCGCAAATGCGCCGCTGAAAGTGGTGGAAGTTCACCTTTCAAACATACATGCGCGCGAAACTTTCAGGCACAAATCGCTGATTGCTCCGGTTGCGGCCGGCATGATCTGCGGCTTCGGGCCACTAAGCTACATTCTGGCGCTGCATGCGCTGGCCGCCGGCTAAAACGCTGGCACAACCGGAAGGCATAGAAATGTCGATCAAGAAGTCCGCAGTGGACCAGCAGCTCATCCGCGATCTTGCGGGGATTCTCAACGATACTAATCTGACTGAAATCGAAGTCGAACTAGGCGATCTCAAGGTGCGCGTCTCGCGCGGCGGCACGCCCGTGCAAGCATTTGCTGCGCCTGCGGCGTATGCGCCGGTTCCTGCTGCGGCACCCGCTCAGGCTGCGGCTGCGGCTCCGGCGGCTTCTGCCGAACCGTCACGCAATGCCGTGCTCTCGCCAATGGTCGGCACAGCTTATGGTGCGCCATCACCCGGAGCGAAAGCTTTCGTTGAAGTTGGGCAGCAGGTGAAAGAGGGGCAGACGCTGCTTATCATCGAAGCGATGAAGACCATGAACCAGATACCGGCTCCGCGTTCCGGCACGGTTACGGCCATTCTGTTCGAGGATTCCCAGCCGGTTGAATTTGGTGAGCCTCTGGTGGTGATCGAATAACGCGATGTTCCAGAAGATACTCATAGCCAATCGCGGCGAAATCGCCCTTCGCGTGCTGCGTGCCGCCAAGGAACTTGGCATTCAGACCGTTGTGGTGCACTCGACCGCCGACGCTGACGCAATGCATGTACGACTCGCGGACGAAAGTGTTTGCATTGGCCCACCGCCATCGCGCGACAGCTACCTCAACATCCACCAGATCGTCGCTGCATGCGAGATTACGGGCGCGGACGCCGTGCATCCCGGATACGGCTTTCTGTCGGAAAACGCCAAGTTCGCGGATATTCTGGCGGCGCACAACATCACCTTTATCGGTCCGTCGGGCGATCACATTCGGATCATGGGCGACAAGATCGAGGCAAAGCGCACCGCAAAGCGCCTTGGCATTCCGGTTGTTCCGGGCTCGGACGGCGCGATTTCCGACCCGGCCGAAGCAAAGCGCGTTGCAGCGGAGATCGGCTATCCAGTCATCATCAAAGCATCTGCCGGTGGTGGTGGACGCGGCATGAAAGTCGCGCGCGACGAATCCGATCTTGAAGTCGCATTGGCGACGGCACGGTCGGAAGCGAGCGCAGCTTTCGGCGATGATGCAGTTTATATCGAGAAATATCTCGAAAAGCCGCGCCACATCGAAATTCAGGTGTTCGGCGACGGCATGGGCAAGGGCGTGCATCTGGGTGAGCGCGACTGCTCGCTTCAGCGCCGCCATCAGAAGGTATGGGAAGAGGCAAACTCCCCTGCTCTCAACTCGGCAGAACGCCAGCGGATCGGCGAAATTTGTGCGAATGCAATTGCCGATCTTGGCTATTCCGGCGCGGGCACCATCGAGTTCCTGTATGAAAACGGCGAGTTCTATTTCATTGAAATGAACACGCGTCTGCAGGTCGAGCATCCCGTGACCGAAGCGATTACGGGCATCGATTTGGTGCACGAGCAGATTCGCGTGGCATCCGGCGGCGGGCTTTCGGTCACGCAGGAAGACATTCACTTCAACGGCCACGCCATTGAATGCCGGATCAACGCGGAAGATCCGCGCACCTTTACGCCATCGCCGGGTACAATTACGCATTTCCATACGCCCGGAGGTCTTGGTATCCGCGTCGATTCCGGCGTCTATTCCGGCTACAAAATTCCGCCTTACTACGACAGCTTGATCGGCAAGCTGATCGTGCATGGGCGCAACCGCGTTGAGTGCATGATGCGCCTGCGGCGCGCGCTCAACGAATTTGTGGTGGACGGCATCAAGACGACGCTGCCGCTTTTCCAGGAATTGGTGAACAACCCGGATATTGCAAACGGCGACTATGACATTCACTGGCTGGAAAAATATCTCGCCAAAACAGAGTCATAAGCTAAGGTCTGCTGTGTCGAAATCAGCAGACCAAATGTGATGGCGCGCCCCTTCGCACCCGGACAGCGTATTCCTGTCGATCTCCTGTTGCGCGCATATGCAACGGGCGTATTTCCGATGGCGGAAAGCGCGGACGATCCCGAAGTCTTTTGGGTGCAGCCGGAGCTACGGGGCATCATTCCGCTCGATGAATTTCACGTTCCGCGCAGTTTGGCAAAAGCCATTCGGCGCGGAATATTTGAGATACGGTTTGACTATGACTTCGCTGGCGTGATTGCGGGTTGCGCGGCCTCACGCGAGGGTCGGCTGTCGACCTGGATCAACGAGCCGATCCGTGAGGCCTACGCCGAACTCTATGCGCGCGGGCATTGCCACACGGTCGAGGCGTGGCGTGACGGAGCGCTTGTCGGCGGATTGTATGGCATCACGCTTGGGCGTGCCTTCTTCGGTGAAAGCATGTTTTCTTTCGAGCGTGACGCTTCAAAAGTGTGCCTTGTGCATCTGGTGGAAAATTTGAAGCGGCAGGGCTTCGTGCTGCTCGATACGCAGTTTACCACCGACCATCTTGTGAAGTTCGGCGCAGTCGACGTGCCGCGCCGCAAATATGAACAGTTGCTGGCTGAAGCGCTCAAGGGCAAGCCCGCGCGGTTCTTGCCGGATTAAACTAGCTCGACCTCAACGACACCGGGAATGGCGCGCATCGCGGAGGCAACGCGATTGTCGAACTTATAGCGTTCAGGCAGTTCGATCTCGACCTCGCCTTTTCCTTCGTCCTTGAGCACGATGAAGCTAACCTGCCCCTCGCCTCTGACGGCAAGTTGCGTGGCGAGCGCCGTTAGCGGCTTTGCATCGCGCAGATAAATCCGCATCGATTTCTGAACCTGCGTTGCCTCCTGCTCCAGCGACTTAACGCTCTGGATGCGCAAATTCACCCCTTCCGGACGATCTTCAGCGGCCACCGTGATAACGAGTGAACGGCCCGGATCGAGCATGTCGCGATATTGCGCGAGCGTTTCGGCAAACAGCACCGCTTCGAATTGTCCGGTCGTGTCGGAGAAAACGACCACGCCCATCTTGTTGCCCATGCGGGTCTTGCGCTCTTGCCGCGATGTAACAGTTCCGGCCAGCCGCCCTGCGGTCGCGCCGCGCTTCACAGCAGCGGAAAACTCCGCCCATGTCTGCACGCGCATCTTGTCTAGCGCCGCCTTGTACTCATCAAGCGGATGTGCAGAAAGATAAAAGCCGACGACCTGAAATTCCTTATGAAGACGCTCGGCGGCGAGCCAAGGCTCGGTCAACGGCAGGCGGATCGGTTCCGGCTTTCGCGATCCCGTCCCGGCTCCAAAAATGTCGATCTGCCCGCTCGACGCACTGGATTGCGCGAATGCGGCGGCAGCCATCATCTGTTCGACGCCAGCAATCATCGCGGCACGATCACGCCCGAAACAATCCAGCGCACCTGCCATGATAAGGCTTTCAAACACGCGCTTGCCGACGATCTTTGGATCGACGCGCTGGACGAAATCCTCAAGACTCTCGAATGGGCGTTCGTTGCGGCGCTCAACAATGTGCTCAACCGCAGCGTCGCCAATGCCCTTGATGGCAGCCAAGGCGTAGAAAATCTTGTTCTCGCCAACCTCGAAGTTCCGGAAAGACGTCATGACCGATGGCGGAATGACCTCGATGCCGAGGCGCGTTGCGTCCTGCCGGAAGTCGTTCAACTTCTCGGTGTTCGACATATCCAGCGTCATGGACGCAGCCAAAAACTCGACCGGGAAATGCGCTTTCAGATAGGCAGTCTGATACGACACCACCGCATAAGCGGCAGCGTGCGATTTGTTGAAGCCATAGTCCGCGAACTTTGCCAGCAGGTCGAAAATGAAATCCGCCTGCGGCTTCGCCACGCCGCGCTCGACCGAGCCTGTAACAAAGCGCTCGCGCTGCTTGTCCATTTCCGCGCGGATCTTCTTGCCCATCGCGCGCCGCAGCAAATCTGCTTCGCCGAGCGAGTAGCCCGCAAGCTCCTGCGCGATCTGCATGACCTGCTCCTGATAAACGATAACGCCCTGCGTTTCCGTCACCAGATGGTCGATCTTGGGATGGATGGAGGCGATCTCCTCCTGTCCGTTCTTGCGATTGTTATAGGTCGGGATGTTCTCCATCGGGCCGGGACGATATAGCGCCACAAGCGCGATGATATCTTCGATACGGTCTGGCTTCATGCCAAGCAGCGCCTTGCGCATGCCCGCACTTTCAACCTGGAACACGCCGACAACCTCACCGCGCGCGAGCATCTCATATGTCTTGGCGTCGTCCAGCGGCAGGGCCGATAGATCGATTTCCACCCCGCGCCGCTTGATGAGCTCAACCGCCGTCTGCAACACCGTCAAGGTCTTGAGGCCAAGGAAGTCGAACTTCACCAGGCCCGCATCCTCGACCTTCTTCATGTTGAACTGCGTCACGGGCATATCCGAGCGCGGGTCGCGGTAAAGCGGCACCAGTTCCCACAACGGACGATCACCGATGACGATGCCCGCAGCGTGGGTCGAAGCGTGGCGGTAAAGCCCCTCCAGCTTCTGCGCCATCGCCAGCAGCGTTTCGACAATCGGCTCCTTCTCGGCCTCCTCCGCGAAGCGCGGCTCGCCCTCAATCGCCTTCGCAAGAGTTACCGGATTAGCAGGATTAGCAGGCACCATTTTGCAAAGCCGGTCCACCTGACCATAGGGCATTTGCAGCACACGCCCGACATCGCGCAGGACGGCGCGCGCCTGCAGTGTACCGAAGGTGATGATCTGGCCGACCTGATCGCGGCCATATTTCTGCTGGACGTAACGAATGACCTCTTCGCGCCTGTCCTGACAGAAGTCGATATCGAAGTCGGGCATCGAAACGCGATCAGGATTGAGGAAGCGCTCGAACAGCAGCGAGAAACGCAGCGGATCAATGTCGGTGATGGTCGTTGCATATGCCACCAGCGAGCCTGCACCTGAACCGCGCCCCGGCCCAACCGGAATGCCCTGCGATTTCGCCCATTTGATGAAGTCGGCCACGATCAGAAAGTAACCCGGATATTTCATCCGCTCGATGATCGACAGCTCATATTCGAGCCGCTTGCCATAGTCCTCGACGCTGTAACCGGGATACGGACCATGCGCAGCCAGACGCGCGGCCAACCCCTCGCGGGCCTGCCGCGCAAGCTCAGACGCCTCCGCCGCAACAACTTCATCGGCGTTCGATGCATCGCCACCCGTAAAGCGCGGCAGGATCGGCGCGCGGCTTTTCGGATAATACGAACAGCGGCGCGCGATCTCGATGGTGTTTTCAATCGCTTCCGGCAGATCGGCGAACAGCATCGAGATTTCGGCAGACGATTTCAGATAATTGTCTGGCGACAGCCGTCGGCGATCATCCGACGCAACCACCGAGCCCTCAGCGATTGCAATCAGCGCGTCATGCGCCTCGAAATCGTCCCGGCTTTGGAAAAACGCCTCATTCGTCGCGACGAGCGGAAGTTCCATCGCATAGGCAAGCTCGACGGTCGCAGCCTCCAACCCTCGGTCATATCCGCCAAGGCGCTCAAGTTCGACATAGAGCCTGTCGCCGAACAGCTCTTGCAATTGCGACAGACGAGCCTCCGCGATTTCGGAATGGCCCTCTTTGAGCGCCGCGCCAATGGGCCCGCGCGGACCACCGGTCAAGCAAATCAGCCCATCGGTCAGACCGCGTAATTGCTCCACATTGCGGTTCACCAGTTCGCCGGACGGCGTTTCGAGATAAGCGGCGCTGACAATGCGCATGAGGTTCGAATAGCCCTCACTCGTGGCGACCAGCAGCACAATGGGTGCGAGCTCCGGTCCCTGTCGCCGCGCTGCGCGCGCAATATCCATGCCGCCGGTTTCAAAATTGAGATCAAGCTGCATGCCGATGATCGGCTGCACCCCATCTTTCGAGGCTTTTTGGGCAAACTCGAGCGCGCCGAAAAGGTTGTTCGTGTCGGTGACAGCTATCGCTGGCGACTGGTCCTTGACGGCGTGGCCGACGATCTTGCCGTGCGGCAACGCCCCCTCAAGCAGCGAATACGCCGAATGCACGCGCAAATGCACGAAGGTACGTGCAACAGCGCGCGGGGGCGCCTCGCCTTGCAGCGCGGCGCGCAAAATTGGATCACGAGGAGGTCGGTCGCCAGCCATCCAGAATATATAGGGGATTCGCTCGCCAACGGCGACGCCCTAGCGAGCGCCGCCCACAGATTGTCTGCGCTCAGGCAAATTCCATAATGACTGCATCGACTGCGAGACTATCACCCGGCTTGCAGTTGATCTTGGAGATGGTGAGGTCGCGCTCGGCACGCAATACATTTTCCATCTTCATTGCTTCGACCACGGCCAGCGTGTCGCCGGCCTTAACCTCCTGCCCTTCCTTAGCGGAGATGGACACGACCAAACCCGGCATCGGGCAAAGCAGCATCTTCGAGGTGTCTGGCGGCAGCTTTATCGGCATCAGCTTTTCAAGTTCGGCAGTGCGCGGAAGCATAGCTTTGGTCGTCACCGACATGCCCTTCCAGTCGATCCGCAAACCTTCCGCGCCAGGACGCAACTGCGCGGTCACGGACTGCCCGCCAACGGTTCCATGCCAGACTGGCTCGCCCGGACGCCAATCCGATGCGACCGTGACGACCTTGCCGCCATTAATCGAAAGATCGGCCTCAAACGGAATGGACACCATGCCGTCGCGCAGCGAGACGTCAACATAGTTGTCGTCAATCTTGACAATCCAATCCGGCTTTATCGCGCCCGAATGCGGCGCCAGTCGCCCGGAAAGCCTGTCCAGACGGTCACGGCGCAGCAGTTCCACAGCCGTCGCGACAGCCGCGAGCACGCCCTTCTGAGATTCATCCGGCCTGATCGGCGCAAAGCCGTCCGGAAATTCCTCAGCGATGAAGCCGGTAGACAACCTGCCCTCGCGCCAGCGCGGATGCTGCATAAGCGCGGAGAGAAACGGAATATTGTGCTCAATTCCGTCAACGACGAAGCTGTCGAGCGCATCAGACATGGCATCGATGGCTTCGAGACGCGTAGGTGCCCAGGTGCAAAGCTTTGCGACCATCGGGTCGTAGAACATTGAAATCTCGGAACCTTCCGTCACGCCCGTGTCGTTGCGAATAATTGCATCGCCGATCGGACCTTCGGCAGGTGGCTGATAGCGCGTCAGGCGGCCAATAGAGGGCAGGAAATTACGATATGGATCTTCTGCATAAAGGCGGCTTTCGACAGCCCAGCCGTTCAGCTTGACGTCCTTTTGCGCAAACGAGAGTTTCTCGCCCGCAGCAACGCGGATCATTTGCTCGACCAGATCAACGCCAGTGATCAGTTCCGTTACAGGATGCTCGACCTGCAAACGCGTATTCATTTCAAGAAAATAGAAGTTTTTATTCTTGTCTACAATGAACTCGACAGTGCCTGCACTCTGATAGTCGACCGCCTTGGCAAGTGCGACAGCCTGCTCGCCCATCGCGCGTCGCGTTGCTTCATCGAGAAATGGCGACGGAGCTTCTTCAACGACCTTCTGGTTGCGGCGCTGGATGGAGCATTCACGCTCGCCCAGATAGACGGCATTGCCGTGACCATCGGCGAGTACCTGAATTTCGATATGGCGTGGCTCGACGACGAACTTCTCAATGAACACACGATCATCGCCGAAGGAATTCTTCGCTTCCGAGCGAGCACGATCAAAGCCGTCGCGCACCTCCGACTTATCCCACGCGATGCGCATACCCTTGCCACCGCCTCCGGCAGAAGCCTTGATCATGACGGGATAGCCAATCTCGTCAGCGATCTTTTCGGCGTGATCCGCGTCTTCGATAACACCCAGATATCCGGGAACGGTATTCACTTTGGCTGCATTGGCGAACTTCTTGGACTCGATCTTGTCGCCCATTGCCTCGATAGCTTTGGGCTTCGGGCCTATGAAAATGACGCCCTGCTTTTCCAGTGAGTCACAGAAAGAAGCGCGCTCAGACAGGAAACCATAGCCGGGGTGAACCGCCTCCGCCCCGGTGGCTTTGCACGCCTCAATGATCTTATCTGCCAAGAGATAGCTTTGCGCAGCGGGAGCCGGACCGATGTGAACGGCCTCATCAGCCATTTCGACGTGCATCGCATCCCGGTCTGCGTCTGAATAGACAGCCACCGTGGCAATGCCCATTTTGCGCGCCGATTTGATTACGCGGCAGGCGATTTCACCACGATTGGCGATCAGTATCTTTTTGAACATCAAGCGAACTCCCGTGCGGCCTCTTTTATGAGCTTATGCTTTTGGGTCAAGCGCGCCGTTTACACATCTTTCGTCGCAGATGAAGATTTCCAACGTTTGCTTGCCTGACAAAGGGAATCCTGAAAGGTTGCCCTCGCACTGCGTGAGAAAATTATGGCAAGCAGCCCTGTTTACCGACACATTCCATTCTATCTGGGAGCTGCGTCAGGTATTGCGGCCTTATGGATCGCCTGGACGCTGGGCACTGATATTGCGCCTGTGATCGCGGCCAATGCCTTCTTTGCAGTCTACACTGGCTCAACACTGGCAACCTTGAAAAATCTCACGCCTGACTATCTGCGCAAGCACGCCGCCAGCAGCGATGCGCCTGTCTGGCTGATTTTCGTGATAGCGCTTTTTGCGGTGGCGGCCGCGATGGTGTCGCTTTTCCTGCTGATAAACGACAAAGCTGCACCTGAGCCTACGCATCTGATCATTGCGCTGACATCGGTGCCGCTGGGATGGTTCACCATTCATCTTATGGCGGCTATTCATTATGCACATCTGTACTGGCAACCCCAGTCCTCCAGCACCGATAAAACATCGAGGCGCGGCTTAGAGTTTCCTGGCACAAAAGACCCGCAAGGGACTGATTTTCTATATTTTTCCTGCGTTATAGGAATGACCGCTCAGACTTCTGACGTACAGATTACCGGCAGGCATATGCGCTTCTTTAGCCTCATCCACGGCGTTGTTTCATTCTTCTTCAACACCGTCATTGTCGCCGCCGCTGTTAATCTCGCCGTATCGCTTGGCAATTGAGCCGGGGGACTAACAACGGTTGAACAACAATCAGTTTGCAACACGTATCAGAATGCGATCTTTAGCGCTGCACGCGCACCATGCTCCTGGCTTTCCTTTGCAAACTCGGCTGAATAGTTGATTTCGAACGCCATGGATTTCGACAGTTTCTTCGCTACTCCCGCCTCGACTGCAAATGCATCGCGCGCCAGCGAATTCCCAAAAACCTCAAACGACTGACCCTCGGCAAAGGACGGTGTATCGCTTGCACGGACATCTCCCAACGCATGGCGCCAGCTAATCGCGCCATTCGCGCTCCAACTCGCATCGGCATATGGAAGCTGCATCGATGCGCGAATGCCGATATTGGAGAAACTCGCATCGAAGCTATTGGATGGCAGCGTCAATGCCGCAACGCCACCTTCTTCGGTGAACCCGTCATGCCGGTTGTGAATATAGGCAAGCCCGGCAAAGGGCTCGATATTCGTTTTTCCGATTTTAAGGCGATATCCGGCTTCTCCAAAAATCTGCGCAGTCGCGCCTTTATAGGATGCGGTCGACTTTCGCTGAAACCGGGGAATTTGACCGCGCGCAGTGTCGAAACGTCATTCCAGCCATAAGCCCCGCCAAAACGAGCCGCAAAAGCTCCAAACTCAGCATCGCCATAAATTCCCGCCGTGGCATTATCGACAGATGCAGACGAGTCCGCATCGCCATCAATCGACAGGTGGCCGTAACTTCCAACGACACCAACCCGCACACTATCTGACACGTGAGAATCCAGTCCGGCAACGACGCGGGTTGAATCACTGGAAAAGCCGGCCGCGTTGCCATCGCCGTCGACCTGCGCACTCGTTCCGGTCATATCAAGCCATGCGGTCGTGCAGTCTCCAGAATTTTCGGCGCCAGACAGGCAATTTTGCAGCATCGACGCACTGCCGACACCACTCATATCTTGAAGTCGGCCAAGCACAGCATCCTGAACATGGAAACTGTCGCGAACCAGCGCAACCGAAATCGTTGGATGCAGATCGCCGGACAACGCATCAAACGCCGCTTGCGCAGAAGCATCGTCTTCCTGCATTTCAATCGACGCCCGCAGATCACTGCCGCCGGGCAGCGCTTGCAACGCATCGGCTGTCGCGAACTGATTTAGTGTTTCGGCAGCATCAGCAAATGAACGAAACTGCACCGGAGAAAGATATACATTTCTTGCATCATACGATGCCTGCAATTCATAGAAATTTGAAATGGTCGTGTCGCCAGTCACATCAAACGTGCCTGTCAACCCGCCCGCAGCCGTCAGCACGGTGTATCGCGACGTTGATGAAAATGCCCCGGAACCATATTTCGACACGTTCAGGATCGCGCCATCAGCGAGAGTCGCGATACCGCCAACCGTGATCAGGTCGGAAACCGAACCGTCGGGGACAAGCTCAGCGTCGTAGATCGAGCCAGAAAGCTGCTCGTAGTTGCCCGAAACGGTCAATGTGCCAGGACTGTTTCCGGGCGCAACCGTTGCACCTGACGACACCACAACATTTGTCAGAGTTCCCGAGCCGGAAAGCCTTGCTCCAGTATCAACGGTGGTGGTTCCGCCTAGTGACCCGCTCACTTTCAACTCGCCACCCACAAGGGAAACAATGCCTGAAAATTCGCTCAAATCTCCGGTAAGATCCGTAACACCGGCTATCTGCCTGATTTCGCCCTCTCCGCTGATATCATTGTCAAATTCCAGGTGGGAGCTTGTGTGATTGAACACAATCGTTCCCGAGCCACTACCAAAAACGATGCCTGCGCCCGCATGAACGGTGCCGGCAGCAACAGCGCTTTCGCCTTCCTGAGCGCCGATTACGAGCGTGCCGGTCGCTGTCGCATTATAAGCAATTCTCAATTCATTGCGGACAGAGAAGCTTGCACCATTCTGCACAATGATCGTGCCGGTGCCAGAATAGCCCGCATTCGCGTTGCCCAGAAAGCTGGCATGCTGGAAAGTCGAAACGTTGGTTCCTGCGCCGGTTATCAGCAAACTACCTTCGGTGTCCTCATCCACGCCGGTCGCAATTGAAACCGCAGAAGCCGTTACGCCATCTGACAGCACGAGACTGCCATCGCCCGCGGTATCATTGCCGTTACCACCCACATAGATAAGCAATCCGGCGTTCAATAATGTGCCGCTGCCGCTTGCTGTCATTGAAGCCGTGCCTCCGTCAGCGCTACCCTGAACATAGAGTCCATCGACATCCATTGAAGCGCCGTCGGACAGCGTTACCGTACCGCTGCCGAGAGAGAACCAACCATCTGCATCAACCCACGTATTCGGTACTTCCGAATGAAGGGTTCCGACTTTGAACGAAGTATTCGCGCCGGAAATCGTGACCGCGCTTCCCCCTTCTACAAAAAGGCCGCCCGATACGGTTTCGAAAGCGGCTCCATCGCTCACCGTCAAGGAGGCCGATGCATCCGTTCCCGAACCCAGATACATGCCCTCGGTGCTGACGAGAACTCGTGCCCGGACCAGACAAAGAGACGGACCCTCGACCACCCTCCTCATTGCCCAAAGTCATGCCTTTCGCACTGATTTGAGCGCCGCCCGATGCGTTAATTTCACCAACACCGCGTTGGCCAACCACGACCCTGTCGCTGTTGTCGATCCAGATCGCCTGTCCACCCGTCAAGATTACAACGCCAGTCGCGGTAGCGCTATTTCCCAGGATGGTATTATTGCCCGAACCGCCATTTGTCAGAGATCCCCCGGCCTCGATTGCCATGGTTCCCTTTTCGTTATCTCCCCATCCAACCACTATCGATGACCAATTCTGAGAACCGGTGATCGTATAGGTCTGCCCAGATTCCGAAGTGTCGCCGATCATAAGTTCGGCCGGGTCAGCCACTGCGCGTTCAGATGAAACGAAAAGAACCAAAGTGCTTGCGGCGACGGTGCAAAGAAAAACAGAACGAAGATCTGCAAGAATCATGAGGCCTGACCAGCTATCTCAAACGGTAAAATTGGAGGGTGCGAATGGGGCAATTGCACTCGCGTATCGAATTCTTTTTATTAGAAATATTTAATACATAAGATCAAGCGCATTGACGCATTCAATCCAACCGAATTTATGCACAAGCTGCGTCGCAGGGAGGTGACAAGGTGTCGGGCTTGGGCTATTTAGCAAATCGTCAGAGGCTCGAATCTTGCAATTGATTTTGGCCTGCCGGTTCGCGGGAGAGAGCAGCGAAAGCTGCCGCCGAAGGGGAAATCGCCCGAAATCTCTCAGGCAAAAGAACCGTTGCCGGTAATGACACTCTGGAAAGTCGGAACGAAAGTTCCGCGCCGAAGGTGTAAGTGCAGCCAACAGAGTTCCGGTTGTGCGAGTCTCTCAGGCTTCAGACAGAGGGGCGCTCATTAGACCGCTTTCGCGGTTGATCAGGCGCGACTCTGGGGGAGTAATGACAGACATTTCGGCACGAGATTTGCCACTTAAAGATATCCACGCAGCTGCAGGCGCCAAGTTCGGTCCCTTTGCGGGCTGGAACATGCCGCTGACCTATCCGGCGGGTGTGATGAAAGAGCACCTCCACACGCGGGAGCATGTGGGGCTATTCGACATTTCGCATATGAAGCTGTTTGTCGTTTCCGGTTCCGGCGCGGCTGCAATGCTCGCAAAAGCCTGCCCGATCGATGCGGCTGCAATGCCTATTCGCCAATCCAAGCTAACGTTCTTCCTGAACGAAAATGCGGGAATTATGGACGATCTGATCGTCACCCGGCTGGGTGATGAGCGGTTCATGGTCGTTGCCAATGCCGGCAATGCCGTTGCGGACGAGGCGCATCTTCGCACGGTGAGTGCGGATTTCGACACTGTTGTCGAGCCGCTTGATCGCGTGTTTATCGCAATCCAAGGGCCGGAAGCAGCTGCTGTTTTGGCGGATGCGGGTGTCGACACCGGCGGTCTGGTTTTCATGAATGGTTTTGAGCCGCGCGCGAACTGGTTCATGAGCCGGTCGGGCTATACGGGCGAAGACGGTTTTGAAATCGGCCTGCCCGAAGCGGATGCGCGAGCGCTGGTCTCAAAGCTGGTTGCTGATGAGCGCGCACAATGGATCGGCTTGGCGGCACGCGACAGTTTGCGACTGGAAGCCGGGCTCTGCCTGCACGGCAACGACATCGATCCTACGACAAATCCGGTCAATGCAGCCTTGCTCTGGGCTATCCCGAAAGAACTGCGCGAAACGGGTACGTTCATCGGCGCGGACGCGCTACGCGCTGCGATTGCGTCGGGAGCAACCGAAAAGCGCGTCGGCCTTAAGCCGGAAGGACGCCAGCCGGTTCGCGGCGGCGCGCCGCTCGTGGATGCCGATGGCAATTCTGTCGGACGCGTCACTTCGGGCGGATTCGGCCCGTCGGCTGCTCATCCGGTCGCGATGGGCTACGTACGCGCCGACCTCGCAAAGCCGGGCGCAGCTAAGCTATCTGCAGAAGTTCGCGGCAGCCGGATTCCGGTTGAAGTCGCGCCTCTCCCCTTTACCCAACACCGTTATTTCAAGGGATAACCATGTCGAAGACCTACTATACCGAAGACCATGAATGGCTCACCGTTGACGGCGGCGTAGCGACCGTCGGCATCACCGAATATGCACAGGAGCAGCTTGGCGACATCGTGTTCGTTGAATCTGCCGAGGTGGGCAAACAGATCAAGAAGGGTGACACAGCGGTCGTGGTGGAATCCGTCAAGGCGGCATCGGATGTCTATGCTCCGGTCGATGGCGAGATCGTCGAGGCAAATGACGCGCTCTCGTCTGATCCGGCACTCGTAAACTCCGCCGCAACTGGCGATGGCTGGCTCTGGAAGATGAAGCTTGCAGACGAAGGTCAGCTCGCCGGACTGATGGATGAAGCCGCATACAAGGCCCATATTGGGTAAAAACGGACGCGCCTTCCCTCACCTGTCCACGGGTGAGGGAATACGAAAAGTATAAAGCCGAATTTGAATGGACAACGCCATGAATAGCTATGCTTCCTTCGCTCCAAGGCACATAGGCCCCGGAACAGTCGACACGCGCGCCATGCTCGCCGCGCTCGGTGTCCCGTCGTTGGAAACGCTTATCAGTCAGGCAGTGCCCAACAAGATTCGGCTGGAGCGCCCTCTAAACCTTCCCGCCGCAGCAACCGAAGCGGAGGCGCTCGCGGAGCTTGCGGAGAAGATGTCCGCAAACACAGTGCTCAAGAGCTTCGTTGGGCTGGGGTATCATGGCACCCACACCCCGCCGGTAATCTTGCGCAACATGTTCGAGAATCCGGCTTGGTACACAGCATATACGCCCTATCAGGCCGAGATCAGCCAAGGCCGTCTGGAAATGCTGTTCAACTTCCAGACATTCGTTACGGAATTGACGGGCCTGCCGGTTGCATCCGCATCCCTGCTGGACGAAGCGACCGCGCTTGCCGAAGCAATTGGCATCGCCTTCCGCCAGCACAAGGAAAAGCGAACACGCATTGCGTTTGCCAACGCCCCTCACCCGCAGACGCGTGACGTTGCAAAGACCCGGGCCGAACCGCTCGGCATTGAGATCGATGGCGATACGATTGACGAAAACACAGCCGCACTCGTTGTTGCATGGCCCGACACCTATGGCGTCTACGGCGACCATAAAGCGAAGATTGCCGAGGCCAAGGCCGTTGGCGCGCTGGTTATCTTCGTTGCCGATCCGCTGGCGCTGACTGTTACGGATACTCCGGCCAGCCTCGGCGCAGATATTGCGGTCGGCTCCATGCAGCGCTTTGGCGTGCCGATGGGTTTTGGGGGGCCGCACGCGGCCTATTGCGCCGTTACGGACGCGCTCACCCGTTTGATGCCTGGCCGTCTCGTCGGCCAATCGGTAGACACCAAGGGGCGCCCCGGCTATCGACTGGCGCTGCAAACGCGCGAACAGCACATCCGCCGCGATAAGGCCACGTCCAATATCTGCACCGCGCAGGCTCTGCTTGCGAATATGGCGACGGCATATGCGATCTGGCATGGACCGGAGGGCCTTCAGGCGATTGCGAACCAAACGCACGCACTTGCAAGCCGCCTTGCTGCGGCGCTCAAGGCCAAGGGGCTGAACGTGCTGGGTGACCAGCGCTTCGATACGGTGACCGTCGAGTTCAAAGGTCAAGCGAAGGAAAAGGCCAAGGAAGCGCAGAAGGATGGCCGTCTGTTGCGCATGGTCAATGACGATCTGATCGGCATTACTTTCGACGAGACTTCAACGGAAGCTGATCTACAAGCAATCGCGGCGCTGTTCGGTGCGACTGTTCCGTCCAAGTCAGACCGCGCCCTGCCCGGTAAGCCACGCGACGCTAAATCGTTCCTGACACAGCCAGCCTTCCATGAAAACCGTTCAGAAACGGACATGATGCGCTTCTTGCGCAAGCTGGCGGACAAGGATCTTGCGCTGGACCGCACGATGATCCCGCTCGGGTCTTGCACGATGAAGCTGAACGCCGCCGCCGAGATGATCCCGGTTAGCTGGCCGACCGTCGCCAATCTACATCCCTTCGCGCCGAAGGCACACTCCACCGGCTACAAGGCGATGTGCGATGACCTTGAGCGTTGGTTGGCCGAGATCACCGGCTTCCATGCCGTTTCGCTGCAACCGAACGCTGGCAGTCAGGGCGAATATGCCGGGTTGCTCGCAATCCGCCGCTATCACGAAGCGCGTGGCGAAACGAACCGCAACATCTGCCTGATCCCCTCCTCCGCGCACGGCACAAATCCGGCAAGCGCGGCCATGGCAGGCATGGAAGTTGTGGTTGTGAAGTGCACCGCGAGCGGTGACATCGATATGGACGACATGCGCGCCAAGGTGGAGCAGCATGCGGCAAACCTCGCGGCGCTGATGATTACCTACCCTTCGACGCACGGTGTGTTCGAAGAAACCGTCAAGGACATTTGTCAGTTGATCCACGACAATGGCGGGCAGGTCTATCTCGACGGAGCGAACTTGAATGCGCTGGTCGGGCTTGCGCGTCCAGGTGACATTGGCGGCGACGTCTGCCACATGAACCTGCACAAGACGTTCTGCATTCCCCATGGCGGCGGCGGTCCGGGCGTTGGCCCCATCGGCGTTGCCAAGCATCTCGCGCCATATCTGCCGGGCCACATCGACCACGGCAGCACGCACCCTGTATCGGCTGCGCCTTATGGTTCTGCTTCCATTCTGCCTATTACGTGGATGTATATCCGCATGATGGGAGGCGACGGCTTGAAGCAGGCAACGGAGCACGCAATCCTCGCTGCAAACTATGTCGCGAACCGGCTGAAAGAGCATTATCCGGTGCTCTATAAGGGCCGTGGCGACCGCGTTGCGCACGAGTGCATTCTAGATACGCGTGTGTTGAAGGACAGCGCTGGCATCACTGTTGATGACATCGCCAAGCGGCTGATCGATTACGGTTTCCATGCGCCGACAATGTCGTGGCCAGTAGCCGGAACGCTGATGGTTGAGCCGACGGAATCCGAGCCCAAGCATGAGCTGGACCGCTTCTGTGATGCGATGATAGGCATTGCCAACGAGGCCGCAAAGGTTGCAAGCGGTGAGTGGTCAAAGACCGACAACCCGCTCCACAATGCACCTCACACAGCAACTGAAACGCTGGTTGCAGAATGGACGCATCCCTATTCACGGCTCGAAGCGGCTTACCCCGCTTCTGATCCCGATACGGCAGCAAAATACTGGCCGCCGGTTTCGCGCATCGACAATGTTGCCGGTGATCGAAATCTGGTCTGCTCCTGCCCGCCGCTGAGCGAATACAGCGACGCAGCGGAATAACAGTTCAGGCGGGCGCTCAGCCCGCCTTTCTGTTTTCGTCGAAGAATACGACCCGGTTCCGCCCACCCCTCTTGGCCGCGTAAAGTGCGCGGTCAGCATCGGTCAGAACGTCGATCAGGCTGGACCCGGTCGCAGAACCGAAACTGATACCGACGCTCACGGTACACTTCACTGGTCCAAGGTCGGTTTGAATCTCTCGGTCGGCATAAACCCGCGAAATACTGCTGGCGATAGCTTCAACCTGATCCCGGCTGACGCGCGAAACGATCATCGCAAATTCTTCACCGCCAAGGCGGAACGAATGATCGTGCGGTCTTGTGTGCTCAGCCATAATTGCGCCGAACATGCGTAAGGCTTCGTCACCCACAGCATGACCGAAGAGATCATTAGTTCTCTTGAAGTGATCAAGGTCGAACATCGCAACGGCGGTGAAGCGACCAAATTGCTTGTCGGCGTAAAGCGATTGCAGCGCCCTGCGGTTCATAAGGCCGGTAAGTGAATCCCGCATTGCTTCAGACTCGTGCTGCACGCTGGCGCGAATGTTGTGCAAGGTGAGCAGCAGCCCACCCAAACCCGTCATGCAGGCAACCGAAACGATGATATTGACGCGTTCGGCCCAATTGTCCGGCACATGCCCTATTTGCCACTGCCCGTTGAAAAGAAGCACCGCGCCGCAGGCCGCGAACGAGGCCGCGCAAAGCATGAACAGCGAAGCGACAAGCGTCATCAAGGCAGAGGCTTCAGATCGATACGACCAGTGAATGAGGCCGGTTAGCGTAAGCAGCAGTGCGGTCATGAAATAAGCAAGCATGAAGGCAGCGCCATCGACGCCGCCCAGAACCAGCGCCGTTGTTCCGATTGCGGAACACCCTGCTATGACCAGCGCATCCTGAACGCCTTTTGCCATGCCATAAAGCTGTCGCGCTGAAGCGAGGACCATTGCCATGCCTGCTGGCAGCAGTGCCAGCATGACGCAAGCAATCGCGCGATTAGGATTATTGGCGTAGATCCAATAAAAGATGACATGCGCCACCAGCGCCGCGACGCCCGCAGCACTTGATACAAGGTGGCCGTGCTGCCGCGCAGGCACCCAAACCACAAGCAGCGCCACAAACAGAAACGCACCTGAAAGCGCCGCTGCCAGAAGCAATGAAACGTAATCCAAGGCCATGTAACTTGTCTCGCACCGCGCCGCCACGCAGACTCGGAGCACGGCAAATCCGCCATGCCCAGAGGGAAGGTAATAACATCATATTTATGGAAGCATTCCCAAATGATTACAGTTTTCACTATTTAATTCAGAACCTTGTGTAGATTGCCGTCGCGCGCTATGCCGAACATAACCGGAACGCTTGTTGTTCACCCCTTCAAAATGGCAGTATCGCCAAACTGATTTCGATCACGCTCATGGCAGACATGGACCAACCTAGCGATCTTTTCTCCAAGCTCGACGATGCGGGCCGCGCGGCGCAGCGCAAGGCGGACACTATTGTTCAGGCCGTGAAGAAGACCGGACAGGTCAAAGACGGCAGTGAAAGCTATAGCGCCGCCGATATCGAAGTGCTGGAGGGGTTGGAACCCGTTCGTCGCCGCCCCGGCATGTATATTGGCGGCACGGATGAAAAAGCGCTCCACCACCTGTTCGCAGAAGTGATCGACAACTCGATGGACGAAGCCGTCGCGGGCCACGCGACTTTCATTGAAGTTGAGCTCGATGCGCAGGGGTTCCTGACCGTCACCGATAATGGTCGCGGTATTCCGGTGGACCCCCACCCCAAGTTCAAGGACAAATCAGCGCTCGAAGTCATCATGACTACACTGCACGCTGGCGGCAAATTTGACTCGAAGGTTTATGAAACGTCAGGCGGTTTGCACGGCGTCGGCATTTCGGTGGTCAATGCGCTATCCGATGTGCTGGAGGTTGAAGTCGCGCGCGGTCGGCAATTGTATCGCCAGCGATTTACGCGTGGCATC
This sequence comes from Mesorhizobium sp., assembly GCA_049840935.1. Classification (GTDB taxonomy): domain Bacteria; phylum Pseudomonadota; class Alphaproteobacteria; order Rhizobiales; family Rhizobiaceae; genus Mesorhizobium_G. The sequence continues at coordinate 78,652 of JASGJA010000029.1, read as the reverse complement.
CCGGTCGGCAAACTCGAAAAACTTGGCGAAGTGCATAATCGCCGTGGCACGCGCGTTCGCTTCCATCCTGATGCGGAAATTTTTGGGAAGAGCGCCGCATTCGAGCCTGCGCGGCTTTATCGTATGGCGCGCTCGAAGGCATATCTCTTCGGCGGTGTGAATATACGCTGGTCGTGCGACCCGTCCCTGCTGAAAGAAAAGGACACCACACCCGCCAAGGCAGAGTTCCATTTTCCCGGCGGTTTGAAGGACTACCTCGCAGCATCGCTGGGCGATGAATTTCAGGTAACGCGTGAGATTTTCTCTGGAAAGAGTGACCGGCAAGGTGGTCACGGTTCGGTGGAATGGGCCGTCACCTGGTATGGCGGAGACGGCTTCGTCAATTCCTATTGCAACACAATTCCTACGCATGAAGGCGGGACGCATGAGACCGGCTTCCGCAATGTGCTGCTGCGGGGACTGAGAGGCTATGCCGACCTGACAGGCAATAAGCGCGCGTCAATCATGACAAGCGAAGACGTGATGATTTCGGCTGCGGGTATGCTGTCGGTTTTCATCCGCGAGCCGGAGTTTGTCGGCCAGACCAAGGATCGCCTCGCGACGCTTGAAGCAATTCGCATCGTTGAAGGTGCAGTGCGCGATGCGTTCGACCATTGGCTTGCGGACAATCCGCAGGAAGCCTCCAAACTTCTGGAATGGGTGATTGCTCGCGCAGATGAGCGCGTGCGGCGACGGCAGGAAAAGGAAGTCAGCCGCAAGTCTGCGGTGCGCAAACTGCGCCTGCCGGGCAAGCTGGCGGATTGCACGCAAAATGCTGCCGCCGGTGCTGAAATCTTCATCGTGGAAGGTGACTCGGCAGGCGGTTCGGCCAAGCAGGCGCGCGACCGGCAAATGCAGGCCGTACTGCCGCTGCGTGGCAAAATCCTGAACGTCGCGAGCGCCGGCAACGATAAGCTTGCCGGCAATCAACAGATCGGCGACCTTATTCAGGCGCTGGGTTGTGGCACACGGTCGAAATATCGCGACGAAGATTTGCGCTATGATCGCGTTGTGATCATGACCGACGCTGACGTCGACGGTGCGCACATCGCATCACTGCTCATCACCTTTTTCTATCAGGAGATGCCCGCGCTCATACGCGGCGGCCATCTCTATATGGCGGTCCCGCCGCTCTACAAAATCAGCCAAGGCGGCAAAACCATGTATGCGCGAGACGACGCGCATAAGGACGAATTGCTGCGGACCGAATTTACAGGCCGGGGCAAGGTGGAAATCGGACGCTTCAAGGGTCTGGGCGAGATGCTCGCTAGCCAGCTCAAGGAAACCACGATGGACCCGAAGAAGCGCACATTACTTCGTGTCGAAGTCATTGACGACGAAGTGCAGACCCGCAGCGCTGTGGATGCGTTGATGGGCACCAAGGCTGATGCTCGATTCCGCTTCATTCAGGAAAGAGCAGAGTTCGCGCATGAAGAAGCGCTCGATATTTGAGCGCTTCGTAATTTTGTTAGGCTGCGCGGATCGCTAGCGCATGGCCGCGAGCATTGGTGCGCAGCGCTTCGAGATGCACTGCTTTCAGCATGGCGGAGAGGTCGCCGCCATCGTCGCCAAGCTCTTTAAGCATGAGCCAGCTTGCTTCTTGCGCTCCTGCGGCGCGCTTGCCGCGCGCAACTTCACGCCAGATCTTTAGCGCACAACGCACGACCTCATGCGTGCGCTCAGGCAATCCGGCTTTGCGGCACAGCGCATAGAGCGCGTTGTCGAAACCATTGGCGATAAGGGCAGCTACCTGATCGTGAGGATATCCGGTAAGCGCAACAAGAGACGCGCCGAAGAAATCGACCTTTCCGTGTGCCAATGCGCGAAGAAGGAAGCGAGGTGTCAGGTCACCACGCAGCCGCAAATGCTCGACAAGTGCAGGAAACTCCGAGGTCGGCGTGCGGTCGATCAACGTTACAGATGCTTTCAGCCAAGCATCCCTGAGAACACGACCCGCGCGCTCACCGTGGAATATAGCCCGCACGAGCGGTGACTGCATCAGCGCCTCACCAAGCCGCACCAGCAATTCGTGACGGCATTCGGCAGGCAATCGCCGATCGGCTATCAGTGCTTCGCGCACGCTCGCGACGCCGCCGAAGCGTTCGGTGACACGCTTAAAGCTGAGTTCGGCGATATCGGCACCCACATTGCCAAGCAGCACGACGCAGGACTCCGCATCACCCATTTCGGAAATAGCGGCCGAGACTGACATGGAAACAACCGGTCGATCGGCAATGATCGCCTGAATGGCCGATTCCCCTACCCTCACCCGCTCAATCAAGTCGCCATCGGAAAGCAAAGGCGAGCGCCCAAGCACCAGTTCGGCGACTTCGGGCTGATCAGAAGCCAGCGCGCTGATAATCTGCGGCGGTGCGACTCGGCTCATGGAAAGCACTTCCGCCAGCGCCATGCGCACTTTTACCGATGGATCGTCGAGCAAAAATGTCAGTGCCGCATCTGCCGCACATCGGTCATCGACCGGCAGATCACCATTAATATACGTCCGCGCGAGCGCCGCCGCTGCTGCCGCACGCTCTGTCGCTGCCGCCGTCTGTACCCATCTCAAAAAATGCTCAACAATCATTTGGAATCGCATTCTCCGCCACACAACCAACGCTAGGCTGGAAATGGTTTACGAAGCGTTCACCATGTTCTTTAACCTCCAGTGAACTCCGCCAGAGCGCTTGCAGTGAGCCAACACCCCGCATATGGAGAGCCCAAAAGGGAGGACTAGATGGCCGGACTCTATCTTGAAGAATTTGCTGCCGGGCAGGTGTTCAAACATGAACTTACCAAGACCGTGACCGAGAGCGACAATATGTTTTTCTCGGTGATGACGCTGAACCCGCAGCCGCTTCACATTGATTTCGACTTCGCCTCCAAGACTGAATGGGGCAAGCCGTTGGTCAACTCACTTTTCACGCTCGGCCTCATGATCGGCATTTCCGTGCATGACACGACGCTTGGCACCACGATTGCGAATCTCGGTATGACGGATACGGTGTTCCCTCACCCGGTTTTCCATGGCGATACGATCCGTGTTGAAACTGAGGTCAAATCAGTGCGGGAATCGAAGTCGAAGAATGATCGCGGTATCGTGGAATTCGAGCATCGTGCTTATAATCAGCACGGCGAACTCGTGGCCAAAACCACTCGGCAAGCGATGCTGAGAAAGAAGCCATCGTGATGCGCTCCCTGCTTTTCGTACCGGGGGATTCGGAAAAAAAGCTCGCAAAAGGCTTCGCGTCTAAGGCCGATGTTTTAATCGTCGACCTCGAAGATTCAGTATCGCTCGCCAATAAGAACACTGCACGCGCCATCGCGGCTGCTTTTATCGCAAGCGAGCGACACGCGACACGTGCTCAAATATTTGTCCGGGTCAATGACCTCTCGACCGGCATGACCGACGACGATCTTGCGGCACTCGTCAAAGCGAAGCCAGATGGCGTAATGCTCCCGAAGTCGAACAGCGGACAGGACGTCCAGCGCTTGGCCGCAATGCTGCGTGTTCATGAAGCCGAAGCCGAGCTGGAAGACGGCGCGATCCGCATTCTCCCGCTCATCACGGAAACACCCGCAGGCGTTTTCACCGGCGGAACATATGCCAATTGCAGCCCGCGCCTTGCCGGGTTGACCTGGGGCGCAGAGGATTTGTCCGCCGCACTCGGCGCGCGAACCGCCCGCGATGTGACGGGGCGCTATACCGATGCGTTTCGGCTGGCGCGTGCAGTTACGCTGCTGGCAGCGGCGGCAGCGGACGCGCCGGCTGTCGATACGGTTTTCCCAAACTTTCGAGATATGGCAGGCTTCGAAGCAGAATGTGCGGAGGCCGAGCGCGATGGGTTCACTGCCAAAATGGCAATCCATCCCGATCAGGTTCCCGTAATCAACGCAGCATTTACACCTTCCATTGAAGCGCTCGAACGCGCCCGCGCAATCGTGCAGGCGTTTGCGGATGCAGGCAATCCGGGTGTGGTCGCCGTTGACGGCAAGATGTTCGACCGGCCTCATTTACGGCTGGCTGAACGGCTGCTTGCGCGCGCCATCAAGGTCAGCGATTAACTGCTTCCGGTAGCACGCTAAGCGCAATAAGGATATAAACTAACCCTTCCAAGGGCCTGAATAATCAGAATAAAGCGTTTCGGAATCAGGGCGGGGGCGTTCAACGGGTTTGCCGTCATAAGTACCGATATGCACGAAGCCAATCACCCGTTCTTCGGGCGCCAGCCCCAATATTGCGCGGCCTTCTTCAGTGTCGGAATACCAATTGGTAATCCAGTTGGCCCCGAACCCCATCGCGCTCGCTCCGTTCACGAGATTCATCGCGGCTGCGCCACCAGACAAAAACATTTCCCATTGCGGAATTTTTGGGTTTTCTTTCGGCGTGAAAACGACCCCGATCACCACCGGCGCGCGCGAAAATCGCGTAAGTTCCTGATTGCGCCGCCCTTCGGGCAATGGCCCTTCGCGCTTTTCCGCAAGCTCGGCCAGCATTTCGCCAACCTTGTGTCGCGCCTCTCCGCGATAGACGATGAAGCGCCAAGGGACCAACCGACCATGATCCGGCACGCGCGACGCGATGCGCATCAGCGTTGCAATTGCGGCATCATCCGGTCCCGGCTCGTGCATTTCCTGAATGGGCGGCGAAGCACGCTTAAGCAGAAAATCGATTACGTCTTTGTTCAAGGGGTATACTCCCGGAGGTCAGGTCTGGCTGGCTTTGAGCGTGGCTGGAAAATCGGCCTTGAAATTGCCATCGCGACTCGCTTGATGGCAAGCTATGTATGAGGGGATGAAACGTCAATTTGCATTGATTTCGATTCTGTCTGCGCTGGCTTTGCCCGCCGCAGCGCAGGATTTCAGCACGCCCGGCATGCCCGACGCCGGACTTCCCGATATTTCCGCTCCCGCCCTTCCCGGTATTTCGGGCTATGCGCCTGCGGCGCCGAAGGGTCCACTTTCGCGCGTCGCCAATGTTGCGTTGAGCCTGAAAGCAAAGCTGACGGACAATGGCGAAGACATCACGCGCGGACTGACATGGCGGGTTTTCCGGCCCGATCCAGGCCCAGATGGAAAGCTGCCGCTTGTCGCATCGTCGCAAGGCGGCAGCGCAACTTTCGAATTGGTTCCGGGAAGCTATCTGGTGCACGCCGCCTTTGGGCGCGCGGGCGCGACCAAGCGCATAACGCTGCGCAAGGACGCGGATACGGAAGTCGTGGTGCTGGACGCTGGCGGATTGAAGCTGAACGCAGTTGGTCCCGGCGGCAAGAAGGTTCATGCTGAAAAGCTGCGTTTTTCCATCTATGAAGCGAAGCAGGATGCCAACGGCGACCGTCCTCTTGTAGCCAAAGACATAAAGCCAAATTCAGTGGTTCGGCTCAATGCGGGTATGTACCACGTCGTTTCTACCTACGGCGCGATTAACGCTGTGGTGCGGTCGGATATTCGTGTCGAGGCCGGCAAGCTGACGGAAGCCGCCGTCGAACATTCAGCCGGTGAAATCACACTCAAGCTGGTCCGCGAAACTGGCGGCGAGGCGCTGGCCGATACAAGCTGGTCCATACTGACGGAGTCGGGAGATCCCGTTACCGAAAAGGTCGGCCCGTACGCATCAATGGTGCTGGCAAACGGCAACTACACCGTCATCGCCAAGAATCGCGACCACATTTACCAGCGCAACATCACCGTCGAAGGCGGAATTGATGCCGAACTGGAAGTGCTGGCGAACGAACAGTCAGAGATTGACCCCGGCGACGGCGACTGACGCGCCTATCGCTTTTTGATCGGCGAAATCTGAATTTCTATTCGCCTGTCCGTCGCGTTCCCTTCTGCCGCACCAGCCGGTCTGGAGCTTCCGAACCCGGTCACTGAAAGCCTGCGCGCATCAACGCCCTGCGACGCCAGATGGCGCGCGACAGCAAGCGCCCGTTGTTGCGTCAAATCCAGATTCTTCTTCTCATCGCCGCCGCTGTCGGTGTGCCCGTAAACATCCACGGTGGTCCGTTCATTCTTTTTAAGAACAGCGGCAACGCTGTTCAGCGCACCCAACGCGTTACTTCTGAGCGTATCTTTGTTGGGGTCAAACAATTCGGCAGACGGCAATGTGACCACCAACTGGTCGCCCGCACGAGATATTGTCGCGGACTTTCCATTCAATTGCTTGCGCAATTCCTGCTCTTGGCGGTCCATATAGGGGTCTGTTTCAGCTTTCCCAACAGCATCGACCCCGGCATCGATGAGCTGATTGTCTCGCTGCTCGCGGTCACGCCCGACAAGCCCCGTAAGCGAGTCCCAGCCTTTTCCGATAAAAGAGCGATCATCGGTTTGGCCGCCAGACACGCAACCGGAAAGAGCGAAACTTGCGCAAACGAAAAGAACGGAAACTGGGCGCTCTAACCCACGCATTGCTTATTTTCCCCCGATTTTGGCTCCCGGATGGCAGAAATTCCTCGGCAAGCAACCTAAACCGTTGAAGACAAGTGTCAAACGGTGCAAGTGATCCCTCGTGCGGTGTGAGGGAAGAGACGTGAAACGGCAGCAAGCTGCTCTAGCAGAATCGCAGCGTCGAGAATGGACCGATGAGGCTGTCGCGCGCATCGAAGCCGATGCTCGCAGGTCCGCCGACACTCATCTTTGGAAACTACCATTGCCCGCTCTTGCAGGCATCGACATCTATCTAAAAGACGAGTTGACGCACCCCACTGGAAGCCTCAAACACAGGCTGGCACGCTCGCTTTTTCTCTACGCGTTATGCAACGGGCTGATACGCGAAGGCAGCGCTGTGGTCGAGGCATCTTCCGGCTCGACCGCCGTTTCAGAAGCCTATTTTGCGCGAATGATCGGCGTTCCATTCTACGCTGTCATGCCGCGCACGACCTCAAAAGAAAAGATAGCGGCCATTGAGCACCACGGCGGCAATTGTCACTTCATCGACGACGGTCGGCGGCTGTACGCCGAGGCCACCGAACTCGCCGAACGGCTGGGCGGACACTATATCGACCAGTTCACCTTTGCCGAACGCGCAACCGACTGGCGCGGCAACAACAATATTGCGGAATCCATATTCGAACAGATGCGCGCCGAAGCGCATCCGGTTCCGGCATGGATCGTGATGAGTGCAGGAACGGGCGGCACAAGCGCCACGATTGGCCGCTTCATCCGCTACAAGCGTCACGCGACGCGGCTATCGGTCGTCGACGTAGAGTTCTCGGCATTCTTTGACGGATATACGAAAGGCGACAGCGCCTGCCGTTGCGAACGCTCGACCCGCATCGAAGGCATTGGCCGACCACGCGTCGAGCCGTCGTTCGTGCCGGGTGTTATCGACCATATGGCCCGCATACCTGATGCAGTATCGCTCGCCGCCATGCGGGTGCTTTCCCGCTTGCTTGGCCGGCGCGTCGGAGGCTCAACCGGAACAAACTTCGCCGGTGTTTGCCTCAAGGCCGCACAGATGCGCGAGCACGGGGAGAGCGGTTCAATTGTCTCGTTGATCTGCGATTCCGGTGAACGCTACGCGCACACCTATCACAATGACGATTGGCTAGCGGCCAATGATCTGTATACGGGCGAGTACGAGCACCGCTTTGAAACATTTCTCGCTGGAGGTCCGTTCACATTTGAGTTCGAGGAAGCCAGCAGCCCGCACTGAAACAGGATCAGGATAAAGCATGAAGCCCATCAAGATTGGCATTGTTGGCGTCGGCAAGATTGTCCGCGACCAGCATCTCCCCGCACTGGCTGGCAACAATGATTTCGAACTGGTTTGCGCGGCGAGCCGCAACGCTTCCGTCGATGGCATTGCGAACTTCGCCACCATCGAATCCATGCTTGAAGCCGTCGCTGATTTGGATGCGGTTTCGCTCTGTATGCCGCCGCAATATCGTTATGACGCGGCTCGCAAGGCACTCGAAGCAGGCAAGCACGTTTTCATGGAAAAGCCACCGGGCGCGACTGTGCGCGAAGTGCATGACCTGATCGACCTTGCGGAAGCAAACAGCGTTTCGCTTTTTGCAAGCTGGCATTCGCGCTATGCGCCCGCAGTTGAAGCCGCGAAAGAATTTCTCGCCTCCACCAATATCCGCTCGGCTCGTATCGTTTGGAAGGAAGACGTTCGTCGCTGGCATCCCAACCAGGATTGGATATGGCAGGCAGGCGGACTAGGCGTTTTTGACCCCGGCATCAATGCGCTCTCCATCGCCACACATATTCTGCCGCCAATGTATGTGACGAAGGCAGCACTCCAGTTCCCTTCGAACAAGGATGCTCCTGTTGCGGCGGAGATCGATTTCCGAACCGCGCAAGGCACGCCAGTCAAAATGGAACTGGACTGGCTCCAGACCGGGCCGCAGAACTGGGATATTCATGCGGACACGGATGCGGGAGAAATGGTGCTGTCATCAGGCGGCGCAAAGCTCGCCATAGATGGCAAGACTGCGCATGAACAGCCCGAGCGCGAATATCCTGCACTTTATGAGCGCTTTGCCCAGATCATCCACGGCCACCATTCCGATGTTGACCTCGCCCCGCTGCAACATGTCGCCGACGCATTCATGCTGGGGCGGCGTATCGCGGTCGAGCCGTTCTATGATTAACGCACGGCCCGGCTCGCGATCAGCTCTGCAATTGCAAGGCTTGATGTAAGGCCAGGCAACTCGACCCCAAAGAGATTGACGAGACGGGATATGCCGTGTGCTTGCTCCGTCTGGATCAAGAAGTCCGTACCCGGTCCGCCGGGACGCTCGATCTTGGGACGAATGCCCGCATATGCTGGCTGAAGTGAATCGTCGGGCAGGTCCGGCCAGTAACGACGAATAGCGGCATAGAAGCCATCCGCCCGACGCGGATCGACGCTGTAGTCGAGTTCTTCAATCCATTCGACATCCGGCCCAAAGCGTGCCTGCCCGCCCAAATCCAGCGTCAAATGCACGCCCAAACCGCCCTTTTCCGGCATCGGATAGATGAGACGCGAAAAAGGCGCGCGGCTACCCAGTGCATAATAATTGCCCTTTGCCAGATGCAGGGACGGGACAAGTTCTGCGGGCATACCGCGAAGATTCTGCGCGATGTTCTGCGCGCCCAATCCGGCGGCGTTCACAACGAAACCAGCTTTCAGCGTCATTGGGTCTGTGCCAGCCGCCTCGATGACAATGCCATCCGGCTCCACACTGCCGCCGATGACCGGCGTCGCGAGTGCCACCATCGCGCCATGCGCTTCCGCATCGCCAAGTAGGGCGTTCATATAACCAGCACTATCGACAATGCCTGTTGAAGGCGACAGCACAGCCGCAACACAATGCAAGGCTGGCTCTATTTCTTGCGCTTGCTCGCGTGTGAGTGGCCGCAAATCATGTACGCCATTCGCAGCCGCCTGCGCCTGAATTGCGTTCAGCTTTGCAATTTCATCATCGCTGGTCGCAACCAAAAGCTTGCCGCAGCGCCGATGCGGAACATCATACTCGGCGCAGAATTGATAAAGGAGATCGCGACCCGCAACACAAAGGCCCGTTTTGGTCAGCCCTGTTGGGTAATAAATACCCGCATGAATCACCTCGCTAGAACGCGAACTGATGCCGAGACCAATGCCCTGTTCCGCCTCCAGGACGATCACCTCGCGACCAGCGCGCGCGAGCGCGCGCGCCGTTGCCAGACCGACCGCGCCCGCACCAATGACTATGCAATCTACCTTTTCCATAATGGCTCGAATGCCAGACTACAGGGCGCTTGGTCTAGCATGAAAAAAGTGGATAACCTTTTGAAGTATCCTCAAAATGAAAAAGGCCGCCAGATTGCTCCAGCGGCCTTCATCAATAGATAGCTTACCGATTATTCGGCAGCGTTGGTCATATCGGCCAGCATCGGATCGGCAACTTCTACACCGGACGCCTTGCGGCGCTCGTCGAGGATCAGTTCGTCGCGATGCGTCGCAATGCGACGGATCTGGCTCATCGTGCCGCCAGTGCCCGCCGGGATGAGACGGCCAACAATGACGTTCTCCTTGAGACCCTGCAGCATGTCGGTCTTGCCGGCAACCGCAGCTTCTGTGAGAACGCGTGTCGTCTCCTGGAACGAAGCTGCAGAGATGAAGGACGGTGTCTGCAGCGAAGCCTTGGTAATGCCGAGCAGCACCGGCTGGCCAGCCGCAGGCTTCTTACCTTCCTCGATCAGGCGCTCATTCACCTCTTCGAGTTCGATCGTATCGACATGATCGCCCGCGATGTAGGTTGAATCGCCCTGCTCCGTAATCTCAACCTTCTGCAGCATCTGGCGAACGATCACCTCAATGTGCTTGTCGTTGATGATAACGCCCTGCAAGCGGTAGACTTCCTGGATTTCATTGACGAGGTAGGAAGCGAGAGCTTCCACGCCCTTGATTGCCAGAATGTCGTGCGGCGCAGGGTTGCCGTCGAGGATGTAGTCGCCCTTCTCGATGGCGTCACCGTCCTGCAGATGGAACGGCTTACCCTTCGGGATGAGATACTCGACCGGCTCCAGCGTCGAGTTCGTGCGGCTCGATGATGATACGGCGCTTGTTTTTATAGTCGCGACCGAAGCGGATCGTACCATCGATCTCAGCGATGATGGCGTGGTCCTTCGGACGACGCGCTTCGAAGAGTTCAGCAACGCGCGGCAGACCGCCCGTGATGTCCTTCGTCTTCGCGCTTTCCATCGGAATACGCGCAAGCACGTCACCCGGCTTCACATGTGAACCCGGATCGACCGAGAGAATAGCCTCGACCGAAAGCAGGAAGCGCGCATCACCACCCTTGGAGAGCTTGCCGACCTTGCCCTTGGAGTCGAGAACCGTCAGCGCAGGCTTTAGGTCCACACCGCGCGGGGTAGAGCGCCAGTCGATGACTTCACGCTTGGTGATGCCCGTCGACTCGTCCGCCGTTTCCTGCACGGAGATGCCATCCACCAGATCTTCGAACCCGACATGCCCCTCGATTTCCGTGAGGATCGGACGGGTATACGGATCCCATTCCGCGATACGCTGGCCTCGCTTCACCTTGTCGCCATCGTCCACATAAATACGCGAACCATAGGTGACACGGTGTGCGGCACGCTCCTTGCCCGCTTCATCAAGAATAAGCACGGCCATGTTGCGGCCCATCGCGACGAGCTGGCCGTCCGAATTGCGAACCACGTTGCGGTTGCGCAGCTTGACGGAGCCCTCATACGAGGCTTCGAGGAACGACTGGTCGACCACCTGCGCCGTGCCGCCCATGTGGAAGGTACGCATGGTAAGCTGCGTACCCGGCTCACCGATCGACTGCGCGGCGATAACACCGACAGCTTCGCCCTGGTTGACCGGGGTGCCGCGTGCAAGGTCGCGTCCATAGCAGACCGCACAAACACCAACCCGCACTTCGCAGGTAAGCGCCGAACGGATACGCACAGACTGGATGCCCGCCTTCTCGATGAGATCGACATCGCGCTCGTCGAGCAGCTTGCCACCTTTAACCACCAACTCGCCGGATACGGGGTGGTTGATATCTTCGAGCGAAGTGCGACCGAGGATACGCTGAGCAAGCGACGCCACGACCTGACCGGCATCGACGATCGGGGTCATGGTAAGCCCCTTGTCGGTGCCGCAGTCCGTAGCGTTGACGATGCAATCCTGCGCCACGTCAACCAGACGACGAGTCAGGTAGCCGGAGTTTGCCGTTTTCAAGGCGGTGTCTGCCAGACCCTTACGAGCGCCGTGCGTCGAGTTGAAATACTCAAGCACAGTCAGGCCTTCCTTGAAGTTCGAGATGATCGGCGTTTCGATGATCTCACCCGACGGCTTGGCCATAAGGCCGCGCATGCCCGCAAGCTGACGCATCTGGGTCGGCGAGCCACGAGCACCGGAGTGGCTCATCATGTAGATCGAGTTCATCGGCTTTTGACGGCCATTCTTTTCGAACTCAACCGCCTTGATGCGGCCCATCATTTCTTCGGCAACTTTTTCCGAGCACTTCGCCCAGGCGTCGACCACCTTGTTGTACTTCTCACCCTGCGTAATCAGGCCGTCATTGTACTGCTGCTCGTATTCTTTGGTCAGAGCTTCAGTGTCAGCAACGAGCTTTTCCTTGGCAGCCGGAATGACCATGTCATCCTTGCCGAAGGAAATGCCTGCACGGCACGCGTGAGCAAAGCCGAGCGCCATGATGCGGTCGCAGAAAATAACCGTCTCTTTCTGGCCGCAGTGACGATACACCGTATCGATCATCTTGGAGATGTTCTTCTTGGTCATCTCCTGATTGGCGGTTTCGAACGGCACATTGTGGTTCTTCGGCAGCAGTTCACCGATGATCAAACGGCCCGGCGTCGTGTCGTAAATTTTCGACACAACATTGCCCTCTGCATCAACCGAGCGGAAACGGCCCTTGATCTTGGCATGCAGCGTCACCGCCTTGGTATCAAGCGCGTGCTGCAATTCGCCCATATCGGCGAACGCCATGCCCTGCCCCGGCTCGTTGTCGTTGACAATCGAGAGGTAGTAGAGGCCGAGAACCATGTCCTGCGACGGAACGATGATCGGCGCACCCGACGCCGGGTGCAGAATGTTGTTCGTCGACATCATCAGAACACGCGCTTCCAACTGCGCTTCGAGCGACAGCGGAACGTGAACAGCCATCTGGTCGCCGTCGAAGTCGGCGTTGAAAGCAGTACACACCAGCGGGTGAAGCTGGATTGCCTTGCCTTCGATCAGAGTCGGCTCGAATGCCTGAATGCCGAGACGGTGCAATGTCGGTGCGCGGTTCAGCAGCACCGGATGCTCACGGATAACCTCATCCAGAATATCCCAGACTTCCGGCTTTTCCTTCTCGACCAGCTTCTTCGCCTGCTTGACCGTCGAAGAGAAGCCCTTCGCGTCAAGGCGCGCATAGATGAACGGTTTGAACAGTTCGAGCGCCATCTTCTTCGGCAGGCCGCACTGATGCAGCTTGAGTTCCGGGCCGGTCACAATGACCGAACGGCCAGAATAGTCCACGCGCTTGCCGAGAAGGTTCTGACGGAACCGGCCCTGCTTGCCCTTGAGCATATCCGACAGCGACTTCAGTGGACGCTTGTTTGCACCCGTGATGACGCGACCGCGGCGACCGTTGTCGAACAGCGCGTCAACGGCTTCCTGCAACATACGCTTTTCGTTGCGAATGATGATGCCGGGAGCACGCAGTTCGATCAGCCGCTTCAAGCGGTTGTTACGGTTGATAACGCGGCGATACAGATCGTTCAGATCGGACGTCGCGAAACGACCGCCATCAAGCGGCACCAGCGGACGTAGATCCGGCGGAATAACCGGCACGACCTTCATAATCATCCACTCAGGGCGATTGCCGGATTCCATAAAGTTCTCAACCACCTTGAGGCGCTTGAGCAGCTTCTTCTGCTTCAACTCAGACGTCGTGGAAGCCAGTTCCGAACGCAGATCGCCCGCGATCTTCTCAAGCTCCATACCAGCCAGCAGTTCATGGATCGCTTCCGCGCCGATCATAGCGGTGAAGGAATCCTCGCCATACTCGTCAACGGCGAGCATGTACTCTTCTTCGGAAAGAAGCTGATTTTCCTTGAGCGCAGTCAGGCCCGGCTCGGTCACGATGTAGTTCTCGAAATAGAGAACGCGCTCAATGTCCTTGAGCGTCATGTCGAGCAGCGTGCCAATACGCGACGGCAGCGACTTCAAGAACCAGATATGCGCAACCGGCGCGGCCAGCTCGATGTGGCCCATGCGCTCACGGCGAACGCGCGACAACGTAACTTCAACGCCGCACTTTTCGCAGATAACGCCCTTGTACTTCATGCGCTTGTACTTGCCGCACAAGCATTCGTAATCCTTGATTGGACCGAAAATGCGCGCGCAGAACAAACCGTCACGTTCTGGCTTGAACGTGCGGTAATTGATGGTCTCCGGCTTCTTGATCTCGCCGAACGACCAGGACAGAATCTTTTCCGGGCTGGCCAGCGATATTCTGATGGAATTCGAATACCTGGGCCGGAGCCTGCGGGTTGAAGAGATTCATGACCTCTTGGTTCATGCCATTCTCCTTTTCGGGGTCAGCGAACCCCTTTTCATCGTCTGCCGGGAGGACACCCGGCGGGTCCGGCCTAAGCCGGTGAATTCAGGCGGTCGCGGGGAAAAACCCGCGACCGCAACGCCGTCTTACTCGGCTGCGTCCGGCAACTGCTGTTGCTGCGCCGGATCGACCTTGGTGTTTTCCAACTCGACATTAAGACCGAGCGAACGCATTTCCTTGACGAGAACATTGAAGCTCTCTGGAATGCCGGCCTCAAACGTATCGTCACCACGCACAATGGCCTCGTACACCTTGGTACGGCCTGCCACGTCGTCCGACTTCACCGTAAGCATTTCCTGCAGGGTGTAAGCCGCGCCGTATGCTTCGAGCGCCCAGACCTCCATTTCGCCGAAGCGCTGGCCACCGAACTGCGCCTTGCCACCCAGCGGCTGCTGCGTAACCAGCGAGTATGGGCCAATCGAACGCGCGTGGATCTTATCATCCACGAGGTGGTGCAACTTGAGCATATATATGTAGCCCATCGTCACTTTGCGATCGAATGGCTCGCCCGTGCGTCCGTCATAGAGCTGCGACTGACCGCTTGTGTGCAGGCCAGCCTGCTCCAGCATGTGGTCGATATCGATTTCATGCGCGCCATCGAACACCGGCGTAGCAATCGAAACACCACGCTTGAGCTGATCCGCAAGACGGACCACGGACTCGTCGTCATAGGTACGCACCGGCTCGTTGCGGTCGTTGTCCGGGAAGATCGTCTCAAGCGTTCCGCGCAACGGCTTGATGTCACCGCCCCGCTTATACGCTTCGATCAGGTTCCCAATCTTGCGGCCCATGCCTGCGCATGCCCAGCCAAGATGGGTTTCCAGAATCTGCCCGACATTCATGCGCGACGGCACGCCCAACGGATTGAGCACGATATCGGCATGTGTTCCGTCTTCGAGGAACGGCATGTCCTCAACCGGAACAATACGAGACACGACACCCTTGTTTCCGTGACGGCCAGCCATCTTGTCGCCTGGCTGCATCTTGCGTTTCACCGCGACAAAAACCTTGACGATTTTCATCACTCCGGGCGGCATTTCATCGCCACGCTGGACCTTCTCGACCTTATCCATGAAGCGCTGCTCCAGCGCCTTCTTGGACTCGTCATACTGGCCGCGCAGAGCTTCGAGTTCGCCCTGGAGCTTCTCGTCGTCGACAGCAAACTGCCACCATTGCGAGCGCGGGTAATCGCCGAGCACCTCAATGGAAACCTTACCGCCCTTCTTGAAGCCCTTCGGCCCAGCAATCGCGTCCTTGCCATTCAGCATGTCTGCCAAGCGGCTGTAGACGTTACGATCAAGAATGGCCTGCTCGTCGTCGCGGTCCTTTGCGAGACGCTCGATTTCCTCGCGCTCAATCGCCATCGCGCGCTCGTCTTTCTCGACGCCGTGACGATTGAAAACGCGCACTTCAACGACCGTGCCGAACGTTCCGGGCGGCATACGCATGGAGGTGTCACGCACATCCGATGCCTTTTCGCCAAAGATGGCGCGCAGAAGCTTTTCTTCCGGCGTCATCGGGCTTTCACCCTTCGGCGTGATCTTGCCGACCAGAATATCACCCGGCTGCACCTCGGCACCAATATAGACGATGCCAGCTTCGTCGAGGTTCTTAAGCGCTTCTTCCGAAACATTCGGAATGTCGCGCG
The DNA here is from genome assembly GCA_049840935.1 of Mesorhizobium sp. Taxonomy (GTDB): domain Bacteria; phylum Pseudomonadota; class Alphaproteobacteria; order Rhizobiales; family Rhizobiaceae; genus Mesorhizobium_G. The sequence goes on along the minus strand of JASGJA010000029.1, from coordinate 62,902 downwards.
TGATTTCCTCAGGTCCGAGCTTGGTATCGCGCGCCATGACCTCGAATTCCTCGATATGGATCGAGGTAAAGACGTCATCAGCAACAATACGTTCGGACAGAAGAATAGAGTCCTCGTAGTTGTAGCCATTCCACGGCATGAACGCGACGAGCACGTTCCGGCCAAGCGCCAGATCGCCGAGATCGGTCGATGGACCGTCCGCAATGATGTCGCCCTTTTCGATGCGATCACCAACATTCACCAGCGGACGCTGATTGATGCAGGTGTTCTGGTTCGAACGCTGGAACTTCATCAAACGATAAATGTCGACGCCAGACTTGCCCGGATCAAGATTTTCCGTCGCGCGGATAACGATACGCGTAGCGTCCACCTGATCGACCACGCCACCACGACGAGCCGCGATGGCAGCGCCGGAGTCGCGTGCAACAATCGGCTCCATGCCGGTACCGACGAACGGCGCTTCAGCGCGTACCAAAGGCACAGCCTGACGCTGCATGTTCGAGCCCATCAGAGCGCGGTTGGCGTCGTCGTTTTCAAGGAACGGAATGAGCGCGGCAGCAACCGACACCATCTGCTTCGGCGAAACGTCCATAAGATCGACGTTTTCGCGCGGAGCCATCATCACTTCGCCGGCGTTACGGCAAATGACGAACTCATCCTTGAGACGGCCATCCTTATCCAGCTCGGCGTTGGCCTGCGCCACGAAGTGCTTCGCCTCTTCCATAGCGGAAAGATACTGGACCTCATTCGTCAGTCTGCCATCAACGATCTTCCGATACGGGCTTTCGATAAAGCCGTACTTGTTGACGCGAGCGAACGTCGCCAGCGAGTTGATAAGACCGATATTCGGACCTTCTGGCGTCTCGATCGGGCAGATACGACCATAATGAGTCGGATGCACGTCGCGCACTTCAAAGCCAGCACGCTCACGCGTAAGACCACCCGGCCCGAGAGCCGAAAGACGACGCTTGTGCGTGATTTCCGACAGTGGGTTCGTCTGATCCATAAACTGCGAAAGCTGCGAAGAACCGAAGAACTCGCGAACCGCAGCCGCAGCCGGCTTCGCGTTGATCAGGTCCTGCGGCATCACAGTATCGATCTCGATGGACGACATGCGCTCCTTGATTGCGCGCTCCATGCGCAGCAAACCAACGCGATACTGATTTTCCATCAACTCGCCGACCGAACGCACGCGACGGTTGCCGAGATTGTCGATGTCGTCGATCTCGCCCTTGCCGTCGCGAAGCTCGACAAGCGTCTTGACCACGGCAACGATATCTTCCTTGCGCAGCACCCGCACGGTGTCTTCGGCATCGAGTTCGAGACGCATATTCATCTTCACGCGACCAACCGCAGAAAGATCATAGCGCTCAGCGTCAAAGAACAGCGAGTTGAACATCGCCTGAGCGGTTTCAAGTGTCGGAGGTTCGCCCGGACGCATGACGCGATAAATATCGAACAGCGCATCCTGACGGCTCTCGTTCTTGTCCGCCGCCAAGGTGTTGCGGATGTATCCGCCCACATTGATGTGGTCGATATCGAGAACTTCGATCTCTTCCTGACCAGCCTCAAGCAAAACCTTTAGCGTCTTCTCGTCAATTTCGTCACCGGCTTCGAGATAAATCTCGCCAGTTGCGTAGTTGACGATGTCTTCAGCGAGATACGACCCATACAGATCGTCATCCGTCGCCTTAATCGCCTTCAAGCCTTTTTCAGCAAGCTGACGAGCCTGACGCGCGGTGATCTTCTTGCCCTGCTCGACAACAACTTCACCCGTATCCGCATCAACCAGATCGTTAACAGCCTTCAGGCCCTTGAAGCGATCGACGTTGAACGGAATGCGCCAGTGATCACCCGCCTTCTTGTAGGTGATCGTGTTGTAGAAGGTCGAAAGATCTCTTCGCCATCCATGCCCAATGCCATGAGCAGTGACGTCACCGGGATCTTACGGCGACGATCGATACGCGCATGGACAATGTCCTTGGAGTCGAATTCGATATCCAGCCACGAGCCACGATAAGGAATGACGCGAGCGGCAAAAAGCAGCTTCCCCGAAGAATGCGACTTGCCCTTATCATGATCGAAGAAAACGCCCGGCGAACGGTGCATCTGCGAAACGATAACGCGCTCGGTGCCGTTCACGATAAACGTGCCATTCATCGTCATGAGCGGCATGTCGCCCATGTAAACGTCTTGCTCCTTGATGTCCTTAATGGACTTGGCCTGTGTATCTTCATCAACATCGAACACGATCAGGCGCAGCGTCACCTTGAGCGGCGCAGCATAGGTCAGGTCGCGCTGACGGCATTCGTCAACGTCGAACTTCGGCGCTTCGAACTCATACTTGACGAATTCGAGCATTGAAGTGCCGGAAAAATCCTTGATCGGAAACACCGACTTGAAAACAGCCTGCAACCCTTCGTCCGGACGGCCGCCCTTCGGCTCATCCACCATCAAGAACTGATCATAGGATGCCTTCTGAACCTCAATGAGGTTCGGCATCTCTGCGACTTCTGGGATCTTGCCGAAAAATTTCCGTACGCGTCTGCGGCCATTGAAAGTCTGCGTCTGGGCCATCGTCGCTCCTTGCCTTAGCCTCTAGGGCCTTACCTCTTGGGACGCGTTGGGATCGCGCCTTGCCTGCCACCCATACGGGCGTCTAGAAATCCACCTACTGGCCACGAATTTGCGCCAACAACGCTCTCTCGCCCCAGAAACGGGAGAAAACCTTTTTCCTGAAAGCCGCCTTCCGGCCATCAGGAAACAGGTTTTCGCATTCGAAATTCAGGGCCGACAGCAAAGAAGCCGCCGGCCCCGAAATCAATTACTTCAGCTCGACCTTGGCGCCAGCAGCTTCGAGCTGTGCTTTGATCTTCTCTGCATCAGCCTTGGAAGCACCTTCCTTGACCGGCTTCGGAGCACCTTCAACGAGGTCCTTGGCTTCCTTGAGGCCAAGACCAGTGATGGCGCGAACTTCCTTGATGACCTCGATCTTCTTGTCGCCCGAAGCGGCAAGAATGACGTCGAATTCGGTCTTCTCTTCAGCCGGGGCAGCGGCTGCACCAGCACCGCCAGCAACGGCAGCAACAGCTACCGGAGCAGCAGCGGAAACGCCCCACTTCTCTTCCAGCAACTTCGAAAGCTCAGCCGCCTCAAGGACGGTAAGGCTCGAAAGGTCTTCAACGATCTTTGCAAGATCAGCCATTTTTCAATTCCTTATGGTTTAGGTTCGAACGAGTTTGTGACAGCGAGGAACGGCCTCATGCCGCCTCGTCCTTCCGGGCATATGCGCCAAACACGCGAGCAAGCTGAGCTGCCGGTGCGTTGACGACCTGTGCGATCCGAGTTGCCGGCGTAGAAATCATGCCGACAATACGGGCGCGGAGTTCATCCAGCGACGGCATGGTGGCCAGAGCCTTCACACCATCTGCATTCAAAACAGTCGCACCCATTGCGCCGCCGAGAATGACCAACTTCTCGTTCGCCTTCGCGAACTCCGAAGCAATCTTCGGCGCCGTAACCGGATCGTCCGAGTAAGCAACCAGCGTCTGTCCCTTGAACAGATCGATGATATTCTCGGAATCGGTACCCTGAAGGGCGATTTTGGCGAGACGGTTCTTCGCGACTTTGACGGTACCGCCAGCCTGACGCATCTTCGTACGAAGATCGTTCATCTGAGCGACGGTAATACCGGCATAGTGGGCCACGACGACTGAGCCGGCGCCCTTGAAGGCGTCGTTCAGGCCCGTGACGAGTTCGCGCTTTTCCGCTCTATCCACTGCCTATCTCCAGTTGGCCCCTGCTCTCTATGAGCGGGAGGCCGGGTTGCCTTTATGTCTTCGCGGGCCATCCGCATGGATCGCCCGAAGACGGTCGAGGATCCTGCCGCTTCCCGCCACACCCGAAGGCGCGCAGACAAAGGTCAACATGGTTCGAACCTTCCATTGGGGCATGCGCCCCTTTGTCTGGTCGTCACCCGTCTCATGCCGGCCCTTACGGATTAAGCTCTGCTTTCGCAGACCACCTGCAATCTCGGACAGGATTCCGGAAGCTTTCGCTTCCGGTTTTCATCCCCGGCGAACCGGGAATGAAATTCTTGCACAATCAGCCACTTGCGACCGACTGCTAAAAACTTACTGCGCCGGGGTAAGCGACGCGATGTCGAGCTTCAGGCCAGGGCCCATTGTCGAGGTCACAGAAACCTTCTTGACATAGTTGCCCTTGGCGCCAGCCGGCTTCGCCTTCGTCACAGCATCAGCAAACGCACGCACGTTTTCGACGATTGCATTGGCGTCGAAAGAAGCTTTGCCAACCCCAGCATGAATGATACCAGCCTTTTCCACGCGGAACTCGACAGCACCACCTTTCGAAGCCTTGACCGCAGCAGCGACATCCGTCGTCACCGTGCCAACCTTCGGGTTCGGCATCATGCCACGCGGACCAAGCACCTTACCGAGGCGACCAACCAACGGCATAAGATCCGGAGTCGCGATGCAGCGATCAAAGTTGATTTCGCCCTTCTGAACGATATCAACCAGATCCTCAGCACCGACGATATCAGCACCAGCAGCCTTAGCTTCATCCGCTTTTGCGCCCTTTGCGAACACCGCGACACGAACCGTGCGGCCCGTGCCATTCGGCAAATTCACTACACCACGAACCATCTGGTCCGCATGGCGAGGATCAACGCCAAGGTTCATCGCCACTTCGATTGTTTCATCGAACTTTGCCGATGCACGCTCCTTGAGCAACTTCACAGCATCTTCGAGCGAATATGCCTTGTTCGGATCAATACCCTCGCGCGCCTTGACCATACGCTTGGAAACTTTAGCCATGATCTCAGCCCACCACTTCCAGGCCCATTGAACGGGCAGAACCTTCGACCATGCGCATTGCCGCATCTACGTCGTTGGCGTTCAGGTCTTTCATCTTAGCTTCAGCGATCTTGCGGACTTCATCGCGACCGATCTGACCAGCCTTAACCTTGCCGGGTTCCTTGGAACCTGACTTCAACTTCGCAGCCTTCTTCAGGAAATAGCTCACCGGAGGCGTCTTCATAACGAAGGTGAACGACTTGTCCTGATAGTAGGTAATTACGACAGGAATAGGCGAACCCTTCTCCATTTCCTGCGTCTGCGCGTTAAACGCTTTACAGAATTCCATGATGTTGATGCCACGCTGACCAAGCGCCGGTCCGATAGGCGGCGACGGGGTCGCGGAACCTGCGGAAACCTGCAACTTGAGCTGGCCTGCAACTTTCTTAGCCATCTCTTATCTGCCTTCACAATTTGCCGGATATTCCGGCGGTTGCAGTTTGGTGGTGCGATTTGTGAGACCGGCTAAGCCACACTCATCTCCCACCAACGAAAGCGAACGAAACCCGCCCGCCAAATTCCGACCGCGAAGGCCGGAAAGAAATCAGGCCTTTTCGACCTGACCGAACTCAAGATCGACCGGAACCGCACGGCCAAAAATCGAAACCTCGACTTTAAGACGCGCCCGCTCCTGATCCACCTCCTGAACAAATCCGTTGAAGGACGCAAATGGACCGTCCGACACACGCACCTGCTCGCCAATCTCAAACGTCACAGACGGCTTCGGCCTATCCACACCTTCCTGAACCTGATTCAGGATGCGCTCAGCCTCAGCCTCGGTAATCGGCACTGGTTTGGAATCACCAAGAAAACCGGTAACCTTGGGCGTATTCTTCACAAGCGAGAACACGGCGTCCGTAAGGTTGGCCTTGAGCAACACGTAACCAGGAAAGAACTTGCGCTCAGCGTCGATCTTGCGACCACGACGCACTTCAACAACCTTCTCCGTCGGCACCACGATCTTCTCGATCTGACCAGAGAGACCCTTTTGCTTAGCTTTGTGCTCGATATCCTCCGCGACCTTCTTTTCGAAGTTCGAATAGGCGTGCACGATGTACCAGCGAGCCGTCATCTTAAATCAGTCCCCGTAGCCGCTCAGCGACCGATATCCAAAATGAGCCCAACCGCATGCGCCATGGCCTGGTCGGCAACAAAAAAGAACGCCATAGCAATCAGCGAGAAAACAAGCACCATGACCGTGGAGATCAACGTCTCACGGCGAGATGGCCACGTAACCTTGGCCGTTTCAGCCCTCACCTGCTGAATGAAGGTAAAGGGGTTTGTGGTCTTTGCCATTCGCCGCTCTGTTCTCAAGAGCCCGTTAATCGGGCCTTCTGGATTGCCACAACTCGACCAATCAGAAATTGATTCGTCGAGGCCATTAAAACACGCGCCAAAAATGCGTAAAGCCAGCTTCCCAGCTCCACGCACCGCGTGTCCGTCGTTCTACATAAAGACAATTCACCCAAATCGCAAGGGCGTCTCCATCTTTATCTAACCAAACGCCGCATCGGAACCATCCAGTCGTCCCGTCCCAGCTATGGCAAATTTATGCCAGAATTGAACGCTCGCCGCAAGACGACAACCAATTCTGAAATCTGGCAGGGGCAGCAGGGCTCGAACCCGCGACCTGCGGTTTTGGAGACCGCCGCTCTACCAACTGAGCTATACCCCTAGCGAGGACGCTCTCTTTTCACAAAAGCCCTTGAGGTTCAAGGGCAACACCAGCTTTCCACCGGAGAAAAAGAAGCATCTCGACATAGCTCAAGGCCGCAAAGCGGCCTCAAGCAAATCCAGTACAATCAGGCCGCTTCTGCCTGTTCATTCGCACTTTCAGTTTCTGCACGAGCCTTGTCGCCCGCACCCTTAGCTGAAACATCGCGATCAACAAATTCGATAACGGCGAGCGGCGCATTGTCTCCATGACGGAAACCAGCCTTCATAATACGCAGGTAGCCGCCGTTGCGCTGCGCATAACGCGGCGCAATGGTTTCGAACAGGCGCTTTACAAGATGCTCATTTCCGATCTGGGCAATAACCAGACGGCGGGCATGCAAATCACCGCGCTTACCCAGCGTTACCAGCTTTTCGACGATCGGACGCAAGTCCTTAGCCTTGGGAAGCGTAGTAACAATCTGCTCATGCTCAATGAGCGAAGCAGCGAGATTAGCGAACATCGCTTTGCGATGGCTTACACTGCGGGCGAACCGGCGGCCGGCAAATCCGTGACGCATGGCTCTTCTCCTTAGTTTCAGTTGGACGCCTTGGCGCCTCAGTTGTTTCGCAGCACGGCTGAGGTGGCCTCAGCCCCGTGCTTAGTATTGGTCTTCGTAGCGCTTTGCGAGATCTTCAATGTTATCTGGCGGCCAATCCGGCACTTCCATGCCGAGATGCAACCCCATTGCCGCAAGCACTTCCTTGATTTCGTTGAGCGACTTACGACCGAAATTCGGCGTACGCAGCATCTCCGCTTCGGTTTTCTGGATCAGATCGCCAATGTAAACGATATTGTCGTTCTTCAGGCAGTTTGCCGAACGCACCGAAAGCTCCAACTCATCAACCTTCTTGAGAAGCGACGGATTGAAGGCAAGCTCGGTAACAGCCTCGGAAGCAACTTCCTTCTGCGGCTCGTCGAAGTTGACGAACAGACCAAGCTGATCCTGCAGAATACGAGCTGCAAAAGCCACCGCATCTTCGCCGGACACCGAGCCGTTTGTTTCGATGGTCATGGTCAACTTGTCGTAGTCAAGAACCTGTCCCTCACGGGTGTTTTCCACCTTGTAAGAGACCTTCTTGACTGGCGAATAAAGGCTGTCGACCGGAATCAAGCCGATCGGAGCATCTTCTGCGCGATTGCGCTCGGCGGGCACATAGCCCTTACCGGTATCGACCGTGAATTCCATGCGGATTTCCGCACCATCATCCAGCGTGCAGATTACGTGATCCGGATTGAGAATCTCGACGTCGCCAACAGTTTGAATATCGCCAGCGAGAACAGCACCCGGACCCTGCTTGCGCACAACCATGCGCTTCGGCCCATCACCCTCCATGCGGATAGCGATTTCCTTGATGTTAAGAACGATATCTGTAACGTCCTCACGAACACCCGGGATCGATGAGAATTCGTGCAACACGCCATCGATCTGCACAGCCGTTACAGCCGCACCACGCAGCGATGACAGCAGCACACGACGAAGCGCATTGCCGAGTGTCAGACCAAAACCACGCTCCAGAGGCTCAGCCACCAACGTTGTGTGCGTGCGCCCCTTCGACGTAAAGTCGATCTTGTTCGGCTTAATAAGTTCCTGCCAGTTTTTCTGGATCATAATTCATTCCTTCCGCTTGCCCGCACCATCCAATCGTGACGGGCGTCATGGAAAGCCGTGGAGGAGCAGCGCACATCCAAATCTATCAACAGAGATCCGGTTAGCACGCCGCTCGCGCGGCAGTTCAAATCAAACGCGACGCTTCTTGCGCGGACGGCAACCATTGTGCGGGATCGGCGTCACATCGCGGATCGACGTAATGGTGAAGCCTGCAGCCTGCAACGCGCGAAGCGCCAACTCACGACCCGAACCCGGGCCGCAAACCTCAACCTCTAGCGTGCGCATGCCGTGCTCCTGCGCCTTCTTGGCAACATCCTCCGCAGCAACCTGCGCCGCGAACGGCGTGGACTTGCGCGAACCCTTGAAGCCCTGAGCACCAGCAGACGACCACGCAATCGCATTGCCCTGCGCATCGCTAATGGTGATCATTGTGTTGTTGAAGCTCGAATTGACGTGAGCAACGCCCGACGAAATATTTTTGCGCTCACGACGACGAACGCGACCGGCTTCCTTAGCCATTCTGTATCCTTCCAATGATCTCAACGCCGCCGTAATACCAGCGGCTACACCAGGAGAAATCGGCGGCAGTCAAACATCCCGCCGACATACTCCAACTTACTTCTTCTTGCCGGCGATTGCCTTACGCGGACCCTTGCGAGCGCGAGCATTCGTGTGCGTGCGCTGACCACGCACCGGCAGGTTGCGACGATGACGCAGGCCGCGATACGCACCAAGGTCCATCAAACGCTTGATGTTCATTGAAACTTCGCGACGCAGATCACCTTCAACGCGATAATCGCGATCAATCGTTTCACGAATAGCAAGCACTTCAGCATCGGTAAGCTGGTTCACACGGCGGTCAGCGGGAATGCCAACCTTGTCCATGATTTCCTGCGCAAACTTTTTGCCAATGCCGTGAATGTACTGAAGCGCGATAACAACGCGCTTGTTGGTCGGTATGTTAACACCGGCTATACGAGCCATCTTGTCTCTCCATGTGGGCCGGACTGTCCGGCATTCGGTTGAACCCGCGTCCGGTGGAGGCCGGCCCTTGCGGATATTCCAATCAAAAAGCCGACCGCACTCTGACAAGAGCGGCCAGCTCGTTTCCTGAATGGAATGTGCGCCGCAGATAGTTCACGTCTGCAGGCAAGTCAACAGCCCATTCTAATTTTTGCTGCGCGCCTCGCGCAAAACTGCCTCAATTTGCGCCGTCACGTCATCAATGGATGCCATACCGTCGACACCACGTAACATGCGTTTGGCATAATAATAACCGATCAGCGGAGCAGTCTTCTTGTAGTATTCGCGAAGCCGTTCTTCAAAAACAGCCGGATTATCATCCTTACGGACTGGGTGTCCTGCGGCTTCGGCTTCCTGCGCACGCTTTACGATTCGGCCAACCAGCGCGCGATCGTCAACAACCAACTCGATCACTGCATCCAACCGCAACGAACGCTCGTCGAGCATTCCCTCAACCGCATCCGCCTGCTGCAGAGTTCGCGGATAGCCATCAAGAATGAAACCCGTCGCACAATCTGACTGCCCAATGCGCTCGGAAACGATGGCGTTTACAATCTCGTCGGAGACGAGTTCGCCAGCATCCATCACTGCCTTTGCCCGCTTCCCGACTTCCGTCTCAGCCTTTACCGCCGCACGGAGCATATCACCCGTGGAGAGCTGCGGAATCCCATATTTCTCGACCAGACGCTGCGCTTGTGTCCCCTTCCCCGCACCGGGCGGGCCAAGCAATATTAGCCTCATTTTCCTCTTTTCCCTCCACGGAGCTTCGATTTCTTGATGAGACCCTCATACTGATGAGCGATGAGGTGTCCCTGGATCTGAGCGACCGTATCGAGCGTTACACTGACAACGATCAAAAGCGAAGTGCCACCAAGGTAGAAAGGCACGCCGGCCCAGGAAATCAAAAACTCTGGGATAAGACAGACAATCATGAGGTAAATTGCACCGACAACCGTGATACGTGTCAGCACGTAGTCAATATATTCTGCGGTTCTTTCGCCCGGACGATATCCGGGAATGAAACCGGAATGCTTCTTGAGCTGATCAGCCGTATCCTTTGGATTGAACACGATCGCCGTATAGAAGAAGCAAAAGAACGCGATCATTGCCGCATACAACATCATATAAAGCGGCTGACCATGCCCCAAGAGAGAAAGCACCGTGCTCGCCCAAGCCGGAAGCGTGGTCGTATTTGAAAAGCCGGCAAGCGTCGCGGGCAAGAGCAGCAATGACGAGGCAAAGATCGGAGGAATCACGCCCGCAGTATTCAGCTTAAGCGGCAGATGGGATGTATCGCCCTGAAACATGCGATTGCCGATCTGGCGCTTGGGGTATTGGATCAGCAAACGGCGCTGAGCGCGCTCGAAGAAAACGATCGCCCCAATAACGATGATGCACAACGCAATAATCGCCAGAATCAGGCCGGTGGACATTGCGCCCGTACGGCCTAGTTCCAGCGTTTGCCCGAGCGCGTGCGGCAAGCCGGCGACGATTCCCGAGAAAATAATAAGCGAAATACCATTACCAATGCCGCGTGATGTGATCTGCTCGCCAAGCCACATCAGGAACATCGTGCCGCCGGTCAGCGTAAGCACCGTCGAAAGGCGGAAGAACCAGCCCGGATCCGTAGCAATCCCCTGCCCCGATTCGAGTCCAACGGAAATGCCATAAGCCTGCACCATTGCAAGCAGCACGGTGCCGTAGCGCGTATACTGATTGATGATTTTGCGGCCCTGCTCGCCTTCCTTCTTCAACGCTTCGAGCGAAGGAATCACCGACGTCATCAACTGCATGATGATCGATGCAGAGATATAAGGCATGATGCCCAGGGCAAAAATCGCCATGCGCTCGACAGCACCACCGGCGAATGCGTTGAACACGCCAAGTACACCCTGGCTCTGTTGCTGGAAAGCATGCGCGAACGCGTCGGGGTTGATTCCCGGCAGCGGAATATAGGTACCCAGCCGGTAGACCAGCAGCGCACCCAGCGTGAACCAGATGCGTTTTTTAAGGTCTTCTGCCTTTGCAAAAGCTGCAAAGTTTAGATTGGAAGCTAGTTGTTCAGCAGCCGATGCCATGCACCTGGTCTCCGTAAGAGCACGCAATATCCGGTAGGCACACGCACTCTGATGCTGGATTGTCCGTGCGAAGCACGGAAAGAGGTCGCCACGACATAGGCGTGCAAACCTCAAGATGCAAGCGGCGGCACAATGGCCGCCGCTTGTTATTCAGTTTTATTCAGCAGCCGCAGCAGGTTCCGGTAACTTGACCGACCCGCCCGCCTTTTCGACAGCCTCAAGCGCCGACTTGGAAGCGCCCGCGATATCGAAGGCAAGCTTCGTCTTCAGCTCACCACCAGCGAGCAAACGAACGCCATCTTTGGCACGACGAATAACACCGGCTTTAACCAGCGCCTCAGCATTCACCGTCTCTTTTGCGTCGAGCTTCTTGGCATCGATAGCAGCCTGAATACGGCCAAGCGACACAGCATTGTAGGACTTTGCAAACGGCTTGTGGAAGCCGCGCTTCGGCAAACGCCGATAGAGCGGCATCTGACCACCCTCGAAGCCATTAATGGCGACGCCGGAGCGCGCCTTCTGGCCTTTAACGCCGCGACCGCCGGTCTTGCCTTTGCCGGAGCCAATGCCGCGACCGACACGCTTGCTGGAATGGGTTGCCCCTTCCTTATCACGCAGTTCATTCAGTTTCATGGTCGTTCTCCAGCGCGGCTTACTTCTCGTCCACAACGCGGACGAGATGCGGGATCGAATTGATCATGCCGCGAACGGACGGTGTATCTTCGAGCGTCGAACGGCGATGCATCTTGTTGAGGCCAAGACCAACCAGCGTAGCACGCTGATTCTTCGGCTGACGGATCGGGCTGCCGATCTGCTCGACGGTGACGGTGGTTCCTGCCTTTGCAGCTTTCTTTGCCATGGCGGTCTTCCCTTCCCTGGCTTATTCTTCAGCCGTCACGGCAGAGCCGCGACGTGCCTGGAGAGTCGAATACTTGATGCCGCGCGCAGCAGCCACATCCTTCGGATGCATTTGGCTCTTCAGCGCGTCAAACGTGGCGCGAACCATGTTGTATGGGTTGGAAGAACCCATCGACTTGGCCACAACGTCGTGCATACCGACCGTTTCGAATACGGCGCGCATTGGACCACCGGCGATGATACCGGTACCCGGCTTGGCAGCGCGCAACAAAACGCGTCCAGCACCCCAACGACCTTCAACGTCATGGTGCAGGGTACGACCAGAACGAAGCGGCACGAAAATCATGTCGCGCTTTGCGCTTTCCGTCGCCTTGCGGATGGCTTCTGGCACTTCACGGGCCTTGCCATGACCGAAGCCGACGCGGCCCTTCTGGTCGCCAACGACGACAAGCGCCGCAAAACCGAAGCGCTTGCCGCCCTTCACCACTTTTGCAACGCGATTAATATGTACGAGCTTGTCGACGATTCCGTCGTCGCGCTCTTCGCGGTCACGACCACGCTCGCGGCCGCCTTCCCGACGTTCTTGTGCCATATCCTGTTCCTTATTCTTTTCCGGACTGACTAGGTTAAAAACGAAGCCCGGCGTCTATACCGACACCGGACCAGTTGCAAGTGCAGATCGCGCCACGCTGACGCGAACTTTACTTAGAAATTCAGCCCTGCCTCGCGCGCTGCATCGGCTAGAGCTTTAACACGACCGTGATAGATGTACGCGCCACGATCGAAAACGACATCCTTGACGCCGGCCTTAACCGCCCGCTCTGCAATCAGCTTGCCGACCGCAGCGGCCGCAGCAGCATCGGCACCGGTGCGTCCACGATTATCTTTCTCGAGTGTCGAAGCCGAAGCAACCGTATGGCCCTTCGCGTCGTCGATGATCTGAGCATAAATGTGCTTTGATGAGCGATGCACTGAAAGACGCGGCCGCTCACCTGCCACTTTCTTGATCTGGCGGCGAACACGCTGCGCGCGCTTCTGAATGGATGCTTTATCAGCCATAGGGAACTTCCTGCCTTAAAAACGTTGGGGGCCATCTGCGGTAGCTTTGCTCCCGCGACCCCCATCCGTAGCGTTACTTCTTCTTGCCTTCCTTACGCACGATGCGCTCACCTGCGTAACGTACGCCCTTGCCCTTGTAAGGCTCAGGACCGCGATATTCGCGGATTTCCGCAGCAACCTGACCGACCTGCTGCTTGTCGATGCCCGTCACGGTAATTTCCGTCGGCTTCGGCACAGCAATCGTGATGCCTTCCGGCGTCTGGTAAACCACGTCGTGGCTGAACCCAAGCGCCAACTGAAGGTTTTTACCCTGCATCGCTGCACGATAACCAACGCCGGTAATCTCAAGCTTTTTCTCAAAACCGTCCTTAACGCCGTTGAGAATGTTGAGAATCTGGGTGCGGGACATACCCCACTTCGAGCGAGCGTCCTTTGACTGGTCGCGCGGCTCTACCGAAATATCGGAACCCTCCATCTTGACCAGAACTTCGTCATTCACGACGAACCTCAGCTCACCCTTCGGGCCCTTAGCGGTAACGGTTTGGCCGTTTACGGAAGCGGTTACTCCCTGCGGAACCGAAACGGGCTTTTTGCCAATACGAGACATTTTTCTGTCCTCGTTCCTAACTTGCGTTCGCCGTGGGGCAACACCCCTTTCGGCCTCGTACTATCCTCGTGATCACCAGCCGAATGGCTGATTAGAACACTTGGCAGAGAATTTCACCGCCAACGTTCTGTTCGCGCGCCTGATGATCAGCCATCACGCCCTTCGGCGTGGACAGGATCGAAATTCCGAGGCCGTTTGCAACATTCGGAATCGACTTGGCCGATACATACACACGGCGGCCCGGCTTTGAAACGCGAGCGATCTCGCGAACGACCGGATTGCCATCGAAATACTTCAATTCAATTTCGATCTCGGACTTGCCGTTGTCAAAATCGGTCTGGCTGAAATCGCGGATATAACCTTCCGATTTCAGAACTTCCAGAACACGTGCGCGAAGCGTAGAAGCCGGCGTCGAGACCGAAGTCTTCTTGCGGCCATACGCGTTACGGATGCGGGTCAGCATATCGCCGAGTGGATCAGAAACAGACATCTTTCAGCCTCCTTACCAGCTCGACTTGACCAGACCGGGCACCATGCCCAGCGAGCCGAGTTCGCGCAACGCGATACGGGACATCTTAAGCTTGCGATAGTAGGCGCGAGGACGGCCAGTTACTTCGCAGCGGTTACGGATACGGGTCTTCGAACCATTGCGAGGCATCGCGGCGAGCTTGAGCTGCGCCTGGAAACGCTCTTCGAGCGACTTGCTTTGGTCCATAATAATCGCCTTCAGAGCACGGCGCTTTGCCGCATTCTGCGCCACAAGCTTGCGGCGGCGGTTATTCTTCTCAACTGAGCTGGTCTTTGCCATTTCTCAAATGTTCCTTTTCTCGCTGCCGTTACTGCCGGAACGGGAAGTTGAAAGCCTTGAGCAACGCTCTAGCCTCATCATCCGTCTTAGCGGTCGTACAAACGATGATGTCCATGCCCCAGATCTGATCAACCTTGTCGTAGTTGATCTCCGGAAACACGATGTGCTCCTTGATACCCATGGCGTAATTGCCACGACCGTCAAAGCTCTTCGGGTTCAGTCCACGGAAGTCGCGAACGCGCGGCAACGCGATGTTCACGAGACGATCAAGAAACTCGTACATGCGTTCCTTGCGCAGCGTGACCTTTGCGCCAATCGGCATGTTCTCGCGGACCTTGAAGCCTGCGATAGACTTGCGAGCACGCGTAACAACTGCCTTCTGACCTGCGATCAGACCTAGATCCTCAGCCGCAACGGCAGGCTTTTTGGAGTTGCCAGTGGCTTCACCGACGCCCATGTTCAGCACGATCTTCTCGATGCGGGGAACCTGCATCTCGTTGTCGTAATTGAACTGATCCAACATAGCCTTCCGAATGGTCTCGTTATAGACCGTCTTCAGGCGAGGTTCGTATGATTGTGCTGCCTTAGCCATTGATGACTGCTCCCGAGCGCTTGGCGACGCGCACCTTCTTACCGTCGCGAACCTCGAAACCGATGCGGGTCGGCTTGCCATCCTTAGGATCGACAATCGCGATGTTGGACAGGTGGATCGGCGCTTCTTTGCTGATAATGCCGCCCTGCTGCGACTGGGACTGCTTCTGGTGGCGCTGAACGACATTTACGCCACGCACGACAGCCTTGTCGTCCTTCGGCATAACACGAACCACTTCACCGCTACGGCCCTTGTCCTTGCCGGTCAGCACGACGACTTTGTCGCCTTTACGAATCTTTTGCATCTTTCCGGCTCCTTACAGCACTTCTGGCGCGAGCGAGATGATCTTCATGTGGTTCTTGCCACGCAATTCGCGCGGAACCGGGCCGAAGATACGCGTGCCGATAGGTTCTTTCTTGTTGTCGACGAGAACGGCTGCGTTCTTATCGAAACGGATCACGCTGCCGTCCGGACGACGAATGTCCTTTGCCGTGCGAACCACGACAGCTTTCATTACATCGCCCTTCTTAACGCGGCCGCGCGGAATTGCTTCTTTGATCGACACAACAATGATGTCGCCAACCGAAGCGTACTTCCGCTTGGAACCGCCCAGCACCTTGATGCACATGACACGACGGGCGCCGGAATTATCAGCGACGTCGAGGTTTGTTTGCATCTGGATCATGACTGACCGCCTTCTTTTTCATGCACCGGGCTGGCAAAGCGCCCTGCCCGGCAATTCTGTTTCTTATTGAGCCTGTTCAGGGCTCAGCACGACCCAGCGCTTATCCTTGGAAATCGGCTTCGATTCCTGGATCAGCACAGTGTCGCCCACCTTGTAGGCGTTGTTCTCGTCATGCGCCTTGTACTTCTTCGACATGCGCACGGTCTTCTTCATAACGGGATGCGTGAAGCGACGTTCGACCTTGACGACCACCGTCTTCTCGTTCTTGTCGCTGACGACAGTGCCCTGCAAAACGCGCTTTGGCATATTTCTCGTCCTTAAGCCTTATTCTTGCGGTTTTGACCCGCCTTTTCCGCAGCAATGGTCTTGATGCGCGCGATATCGCGACGCACTTCCTTGATGCGGCCAGTCTTTTCAAGCTGACCTGTCGCCTTTTGGAAGCGCAGATTGAACTGCTCCTTCTTCAGGTCGCCCAGATCGGTATCCAGCTCGTCAACGGTCTTCGTTCTGATCTGCGAGGCTTTCATCTCAGCATTCCTTATTCAGCGATACGCTGCACGAAGCGCGTGCGAACCGACAGCTTGGCTGCACCGAGACGCAGAGCTTCGCGAGCGACTTCCTCGCTAACGCCGTCGATCTCAAACATAATACGACCCGGTTTGATACGCGCGGCCCAATAGTCAACCGCGCCCTTACCTTTACCCATACGGACTTCGGTCGGCTTGGAGGTCACTGGCACGTCCGGGAAAATCCGGATCCACACACGCCCTTGACGCTTCATTTCACGCGTAATCGCGCGGCGCGCCGCTTCGATCTCACGTGCAGTGACGCGATTTGGCTCCAGCGCCTTCAGACCGAAGCCGCCGAAATCGAGATTGGTGCCGCCCTTCGCGGTGCCGTGAATGCGGCCCTTGAACTGCTTGCGGAACTTTGTGCGCTTTGGCTGCAGCATTGTTCTTGTTCTCCAAATTCCCTAGGCCGCTCAGGCAGCTTCACGTTCGGAGCGACGACGGCCGCCCGGACGTTCGCCCGAATGCTCGCCTTCGGTCGCGCGGCGTTCCGAAGCCATTGGATCGTGCTCAAGGATCTCGCCCTTGAACACCCAAACCTTCACGCCGCAAATACCATAAGCCGTGTGAGCTTCAGCCGTGCCGAAATCAACGTCTGCACGCAGCGTGTGAAGCGGAACGCGACCTTCGCGATACCATTCCATACGAGCGATTTCAGCGCCGCCCAGACGACCCGAGCAATTGATACGAATGCCCTCTGCGCCGAGACGCATAGCGGACTGAACAGCGCGCTTCATTGCACGGCGAAACGCGATGCGACGCTCCAACTGCTGGGCAATCGACTGCGCAATCAACGTTGCATCAATCTCCGGCTTACGCACTTCAACGATATTGAGATGCGTTTCGGACTTGGTCATCTCGGTCAGCTTCTTGCGAAGCTTTTCAATGTCCGCGCCCTTCTTGCCGATAACGAGGCCTGGACGACCAGCGTGAATCGTCACGCGGCACTTCTTGTGCGGGCGCTCGATCACCACCTTCGAAACAGCAGCCTGCTTGAGCTCCTTCATCAGGTACTCACGGATCTTGAGATCCTCGTGCAGCAGCTTGCCGTATTCGCCGGTGTTCGCATACCAGCGCGAATCCCATGTGCGGTTGATGCCGAGGCGAAGACCGATCGGATTAACTTTCTGACCCATTATGCGGCCTCCTTCACTTCGACTTCACGAACGACGATCGTGAGGTGCGAAAACGGCTTTTCGATCCGGCTGGCGCGACCACGACCACGTGCATGGAACCGCTTCATGACGATCGACTTACCGACAAATGCCTCAGCAACAATCAGCGCATCCACATCGAGATCGTGATTGTTTTCCGCATTTGCAATCGCCGACTCCAGCGTCTTCTTGACGGTGCCAGCAATACGCTTGCGAGAAAATTCAAGATCATTGAGCGCCGTAGCGACCTTCTTGCCACGAATAAGTGCAGCAACAAGGTTCAGCTTCTGCGGGCTGACGCGGATGGTGCGGAGTACCGCACGGGCCTCGTTGTCAGCAAGCCGGCGCGGGGCTTTTGGCTTGCTCATCTTTACTTCCTCTTCGCCTTCTTGTCCGCGCCGTGACCGTAATAGGTACGGGTCGGAGCAAACTCACCGAACTTATGGCCTACCATCTCTTCCGAAACGGCAACCGGAATATGCTTCTGGCCGTTGTAAACACCGAAGGTGAGACCAACGAACTGCGGCAGAATTGTCGAACGACGGCTCCACATCTTGATAACTTCGTTGCGTCCGCCCTCGCGAACCTTCTCTGCCTTCTTGAGCAGGAAGCCGTCAACAAACGGGCCTTTCCAAACTGAACGGGACACGTCTGACTACCTCTCTTAGCTCTTGCGCGCGTGGCGCGAGCGCATGATGAACTTGTCGGTCGACTTGTTGGACCGGGTCTTTTTGCCCTTGGTCGGCTTACCCCACGGCGTAACCGGATGACGGCCACCAGAAGTACGGCCTTCACCACCACCATGCGGATGGTCAACCGGGTTCATGGTGACACCACGGTTATGCGGGCGCTTACCGAGCCAAACCTTACGGCCAGCCTTACCCAGATTTACGTTGCCATGGTCGGGGTTCGAAACCGCGCCTACGGTTGCAAAGCAGGAACCGTGAACAATGCGCTGTTCACCAGAGTTCAGACGAAGGATCGCCATGCCCTGGTCACGACCAACCAGCTGAGCATAAGTGCCAGCCGAACGAGCGACCTGACCGCCCTTGCCGGGCTTTAGTTCAACATTGTGTACGATCGTACCAACGGGCATCGCCGACAGCGGCATTGCATTGCCTGGCTTAACGTCGACCGACGCGCCAGCAACAACCTTATCACCAGCAGCAAGACGCTGCGGAGCAAGGATGTAGTTCAGCTCGCCATCCTCATACTTAATGAGCGCGATAAACGCCGAACGGTTCGGATCATATTCCAAACGCTCAACAGTCGCCGTCATGTCGAACTTGCGACGCTTAAAATCGACGATGCGATAGCTACGCTTGTGACCACCGCCGATAAAACGTGCGGTAATACGGCCGTAATTGTTGCGCCCACCCGACTTCGTAAGACCCTCGGTCAAACCCTTTACAGGCTTGCCCTTGTAGAGGCTCGAACGGTCGACCAGGACAAGCTGGCGCGTGCTCGGCGTCGTCGGCTTATAGGTTTTCAATGCCATTGTTCTATCCTCGCGCCCCTGCTCAGAGCCCCGTAGCGACGTCGATGGTGTCGCCGTCAGCCAGCGTCACGATCGCTTTTTTAACATCGCTCAGGCGACCAACGGTGCCGCGGAACCGCTTCACCTTGCCCTTGCGAACCAATGTGTTGACGCCAGTTACCTTAACGCCAAACAGCGCTTCTACCGCCGCCTTGATCTCTGGCTTCGTCGCCTTCCGAGCGACGTTGAAAACGACCTGGTTCTGTTCGGAAGCCATAGTCGACTTTTCAGTGATCGCCGGGCTGACGATCACGTCATAGTGGCGAAGATCGGTCATTTGAAGCGCTCCTCAAGAGCCTCGACAGCCGCCTTCGAAAGGACCAGCGTACCGCGGCGCAGAATGTCATATACGTTGATGCCCTGAACCGGCAGAACATCAATGTTGTGCAACGCACGAGCTGCACGGGCAAAGTTCAGATCGACCTCTGCACCGCCAATAACCAACGCATTGGTCAGTCCCAGCGTTTCGAAGTTTGCCGCCAGCGCCTTGGTTTTCGCATCAGCAAGCTTCAGCTCATCGATCACGATGATGCTGGACGACTTAGCCTTAGCCGACAGAGCGTGCTTGAGGCCAAGTGCACGAACCTTCTTCGGAAGATCGTGCTCGTGGCTACGAACGACCGGGCCGTGCGCCTTGCCACCGCCACGAAACTGCGGAGCGCGCGCTGAAGAGTGACGAGCGCGGCCCGTTCCCTTCTGCTTGTACATCTTGGCGCCGGTGCGAGCGATATCCGCACGGCCCTTTGCCTGATGCGTACCCTGCTGCTTTTTCGCAAGCTGCCAACGCACAACGCGCTGCAGAATGTCTTCGCGAGGCTCAAGGCCAAAAATCTCTTCCGAGAGCTTTAGCTTGCCGGCATCCTTGCCAGCGAGTGTGGTGATCTTGAGGTCCATTATTCGGCTCCTTCAACAGCCGGAGCTTCAGTCTTGGCGGCACCAGCACGCAGAGCAGCCGGCTTCGGCGCGTTTTCAGGCAGCGCAACCTTGACGGCGTCGCGAACTAATATCCAAGCACCCTTTGTGCCCGGCACCGCGCCGCGGATCAGGATGAGCCCACGATCAGCATCGGTTGCGTGGACTTCGACATTCTGCGTGGTCACGCGGGTTGCGCCCATGTGCCCGGCCATCTTCTTGCCTTTGAAGACCTTACCCGGATCCTGGCGCTGACCGGTCGAACCGTGCACACGGTGAGAAACTGAGTTACCGTGGGTCGCGCGGCCACCACCGAAGTTGTGGCGCTTCATGACACCCTGGAAACCTTTACCAGTCGAGGTACCCGTTACGTCAACCTTCTGGCCAGCAACGAAGTGATCGACTGTAATCTCCGAGCCTACGTCCAGCATATTGTCAGCCGAAACGCGGAACTCAGCGAGCTTTGCCTTTGGTTCGACGGAGGCTTTCGCGAAATGGCCGCGCATCGCCTTCGACGTATTCTTCACCTTGGCAAGACCGACGCCGAGCTGAACAGCATTGTAGCCGTTCTTTTCTGCCGTACGCTGTGCCACGACCTGACAGTTCTCCATGCGAAGAACCGTGACCGGGATATGTTCACCAGCGTCGTTGTAGACGCGGGTCATCCCGATTTTCTGAGCTATCACACCTGAACGCATTGGTTCATCTTCCTTCAGAGGAGCCTTCAGAAATCATCTTCGGGCTCTTGTTCCTTGCTCGATTAGAGCTTGATTTCGACGTCAACACCTGCCGCTAGGTCGAGCTTCATAAGAGCATCGACGGTTTGCGGGGTCGGATCGACGATGTCGAGCAGACGCTTGTGCGTACGCATTTCGAACTGCTCGCGGCTCTTCTTATCGATGTGCGGCGACCGATTTACAGTGAACTTCTCGATCCGGGTCGGAAGCGGGATCGGGCCACGAACGTTTGCGCCGGTGCGCTTCGCTGTAGAAACGATCTCACGCGTCGAGGCGTCGAGCACACGATGGTCAAACGCCTTGAGGCGAATACGGATATTTTGGCCGTTCATCACTTCAGTTTTCCTTGTTCTGGCGCGGCGCGGGCGAATTCCCGCCCGCGACAGATCATTGTTCTTTTTTACTCGATGATGCTTGCGACGACGCCAGCGCCGACGGTGCGGCCACCTTCACGGATAGCGAAGCGCAGCTTCTCTTCCATGGCCACCGGCACGATCAGCTCAACATCAACCGTGACGTTGTCGCCAGGCATAACCATCTCGGTGCCTTCAGGAAGCGTCACGATGCCCGTCACGTCCGTCGTACGGAAGTAAAACTGCGGACGGTAGTTCGTGAAGAACGGCGTATGACGGCCACCCTCTTCCTTCGTCAGAATGTAGGCTTCCGCCTTGAACTTCTTGTGCGGCTTCACAGAACCCGGCTTGGCCAGAACCTGACCACGCTCAACGCCTTCACGGTCAACACCGCGAAGCAGCGCACCGATGTTGTCGCCTGCCTGACCCTGATCCAGAAGCTTGCGGAACATTTCAACGCCCGTGCAGGTCGTCTTCGCCGTCGGACGGATGCCGACGATCTCAAGTTCTTCACCAACCTTCACAATGCCGCGCTCAACACGACCGGTAACAACCGTACCACGACCGGAGATCGAGAAAACGTCTTCGATCGGCATCAGGAATGGCTTGTCAATCGGACGCTCTGGCGTCGGAATGTAGCGGTCAACTTCTTCCATCAGCTTGCGGATTGCATTCTCGCCGATCTCCTTGTCGGAGTCTTCAAGTGCTGCAAGCGCAGAACCCTTCACAATCGGAATATCGTCGCCGGGGAACTCGTACTTCGAAAGAAGCTCGCGAACCTCAAGCTCAACCAGTTCCAGAAGCTCAGCGTCGTCAACCTGATCAACCTTGTTCAGGAACACAACAATCGCAGGAACGCCAACCTGACGTGCAAGCAGAATGTGCTCACGGGTCTGCGGCATCGGACCGTCTGCTGCCGAAACAACCAGAATGGCGCCGTCCATCTGCGCAGCACCCGTGATCATGTTCTTCACATAGTCAGCGTGGCCGGGGCAGTCGACGTGTGCATAGTGACGGTTCGGCGTCTCATACTCAACGTGCGCCGTCGAGATCGTGATGCCGCGCGCCTTCTCTTCAGGCGCTGCATCAATCTGATCATACGCCTTGAACTCTCCAAAATACTTCGTGATCGCCGCCGTCAACGACGTCTTGCCATGGTCAACGTGACCAATCGTGCCAACGTTCACATGAGGCTTGTTACGCTCAAATTTACCTTTTGCCATGTGAGGTCTCCATTTCCTTCCAGCCCTTCAGGGCGAATTAGCTTTCTAAGATAAGCCCTTGGACTTACGCGTATTTCTTCTGAACTTCCTGGGCGACCGCGGTCGGAACCGGCTCATAGTGGTCGAACTGCATCGTGTACTGGGCACGGCCCTGAGACATCGAGCGAAGATTATCGACATACTTGAACATGTTAGCCAGCGGAACCATCGCATTCACGACAACGGCGACGCCGCGCGTTTCCTGGCCCTGGATCTGACCACGACGGCTGTTGAGATCGCCGATAACGTTGCCGACATAATCTTCCGGCGTCACAACCTCGACCTTCATGATCGGTTCGAGCAACTGAACGCCGAGTTTCGATGCAGCTTCACGGAAGCACGCACGACCGGCGATTTCAAACGCGAGAACCGACGAGTCAACATCGTGGTAAGCACCGTCGATCAACGTCGCCTTGACACCGATCATCGGGAAGCCCGCGAACGGACCAGAAGACAGAACGCTCTGGATGCCCTTCTCGACGCCCGGTACGTATTCCTTCGGAACCGCACCACCAACGATCTTGGATTCAAATACGAATTCTTCGCTCTCGGAGTTCGGCTCGAACACGAGCTTGACACGTGCGAACTGACCCGTACCACCGGTCTGCTTCTTGTGGGTGTAATCTTCGGTGTGCGAACGCGTGATCGTCTCACGATAAGCAACCTGCGGCGCACCAACGTTGGCCTCGACCTTGAACTCGCGACGCATACGATCAACGATGATGTCGAGGTGAAGTTCGCCCATGCCAGCGATAATGGTCTGACCGGACTCTTCGTCGGTCTTGACGCGGAACGATGGATCTTCTGCGGCCAGACGATTAAGCGCAAGGCCCATCTTTTCCTGATCGCCCTTGGTCTTAGGCTCAATTGCGATCTGGATAACCGGATCCGGGAATTCCATACGCTCCAAGATAACCGGCTTCAGCGGATCGCAAAGCGTATCGCCCGTGGTGGTTTCCTTAAGGCCCGCAAGAGCAACGATGTCGCCAGCAAAAGCCTCTTCGATATCCGCACGCGAGTTGGAGTGCATCTGCAACATGCGGCCGATACGCTCTTTCTTGCCCTTAACCGTGTTGTCGAGCGACACGCCCTTAGCGAGCTTGCCCGAATAGATGCGGCAGAAGGTCAACGAACCAACAAACGGGTCGTTCATGATCTTGAATGCGAGCATCGAAAGCGGCTCATCATCGGACGAATGACGCTCGACTTCAGCTTCCGTCTTCGGATCGATACCCTTGATCGCAGGAACATCTACCGGCGAAGGCAGGAAGTCGACCACACCGTCGAGAAGCGGCTGAACGCCCTTATTCTTGAAAGCGGAACCGCAGAACATCGGGAAGAACTTAACCGCGATGGTGCCCTTACGGATCAGAGCGCGAAGCTCGTCATTCGTTGGCATCTTGCCTTCGAGATAGTTCTCGAGCGCAGTTTCGTCCATCTCGACCGCAGTCTCGATCATCTTTTCACGATATTCTTCAGCCTTAGCCTGAAGATCAGCCGGGATCTCAACAACATCCCACTGCGCGCCGAGAGACTCATCGCGCCATACCAGAGCCTTCATCTCGATTAGATCGACAACGCCCTTGAAGTCGTTCTCAGCACCGATCGGAAGCTGAACAGCAACCGCTGTCGCACCAAGACGGGTCTTGATCATGTCGTAGGAGCGGTAAAAGTCCGCACCAATCTTGTCCATCTTGTTGCAGAAGATCATGCGCGGAACGTGATACTTGTCAGCCTGACGCCAAACAGTCTCAGTCTGCGGTTCAACACCAGCGTTTGCATCAAGAAGAGCAATAGCACCGTCGAGAACGCGCAGCGAACGCTCAACCTCAATCGTGAAGTCGACGTGGCCCGGCGTGTCGATGATGTTGAAGCGACGCATCTTTTCGTCACGACCCTTCCAGAAGGTCGTGGTCGCGGCAGACGTAATCGTGATGCCGCGCTCCTGCTCCTGCTCCATCCAGTCCATGGTAGCAGCGCCGTCGTGCACTTCGCCGATCTTGTGCGACTTGCCGGTATAATAGAGCACGCGCTCGGTGGTCGTCGTCTTTCCCGCATCAATGTGAGCCATGATGCCGAAATTGCGATAGTCTTCGATCTTATATTCGCGGGCCATAATGCTGCCTCTTGTCTCTCGCGCGCCAATTACCAGCGGTAATGAGCGAAGGCGCGGTTGGCCTCAGCCATCTTATGGGTGTCTTCACGCTTCTTGACGGCAGTACCGCGATTGTTCGCGGCATCCATCAGCTCGCCCGACAAACGGTCAACCATCGTGGTCTCATTGCGATTGCGCGCTGCATTGATCAGCCAGCGGATTGCAAGAGCCTGGCGGCGCTCCGGACGAACATCGACCGGCACCTGATAGGTAGCACCACCAACGCGACGCGAGCGAACTTCGACGTGCGGCGCAACATTGTCGAGCGCCTGATGGAACACACCAACCGGCTCCTGCTTCGTCTTGGCCTGCACCTGATCCAGCGCGCCATAAACGATGGTTTCAGCAACCGACTTTTTACCGTCATACATGACGGCATTCATGAACTTCGTAACAACCAGATCACCGAACTTCGGATCCGGGTTGATCTCACGCTTATCTGCACTGTGACGTCGGGACATATCTGTGTCTCTCAATCTTCGTCGACCCGACGCTTCAAAAAGAAAGCGCCGAAGCCGGGAGGAATTCCTTACTTCGGACGCTTCGCGCCGTATTTCGAACGGCGCTGCTTACGGTTCTTCACGCCTTGGGTGTCGAGCACGCCACGAATGATGTGGTAGCGCACACCCGGAAGATCTTTCACACGACCGCCGCGGATCATGACAACCGAGTGCTCCTGGAGGTTATGCCCCTCACCCGGAATATAACCGATCACTTCAAAGCCATTGGTCAGGCGGATCTTCGCAACCTTGCGCAATGCCGAGTTCGGCTTCTTCGGCGTCGTTGTATAGACGCGCGTGCAAACGCCACGCTTCTGCGGGTTCTGCTGCATCGCAGGAACCTTGTTGCGCTTCAACGGCGCAGTGCGCGGCTTGCGGATCAGCTGATTTACGGTAGGCATTAAACCTTCCTCTTGTCTCTCAATCTCGTGTCACAAGCCTTTTCGAGGCCGCTTTGAACGTCGCAGTTCCATACGCAAATTCGGGCACAAAACCGTAATCACGGTTCCCGCCCGAACAAATCGCAGAGGAAGCATTGCTGCTTCATGCACGCCGGAAATGTCTTTCGTTCGTAAAACGAACCCTGTTTGAGGCAAACTCCAGAGCGGGACGCCCCGGAAAAGAAAGCCTCACATCGGCTCAGACGTCGCGGCTTCTACTCGTAAGCCCCTGCCCCGTCAAGTCCGCGACCCGAAAAAACGCGATCTCGGACTAACTGCCAGCCATGCAAAAATAGAACGCAACTTTGTTTCGTATTTCAGCGATCACAGCAACAAAATAACAACGGTTTAGAAGCGCGCAGTAGGAATGCCCGCGAACCATCCCTATATGGATTCGGTCAGAAGGAAATTCCATACTGATTCCAAGCAGAAAGAGAATCATTTTCAAATGAATGACAACGAGCCGCCGGTCATCTGGATCATTGTAGGGCAAGTCACCCGCCGCAAGGGCGGCGAGGAATCAGAAGTCCATGTGCTGCTACAGGCGCCGGATGAAGATTCGGCGGTGCGTATTGCTCTCAACGGATTGCAGAGCGAAGGATTCGCGGAAGCGCAGCTCGACCAGATCGGCGAACTGGAAGATGAGCCCGACGACGAGCCGTATCTGTCAGCCTATCAGGGCGCGCTTGAAGGTGAAGTCGCTATTGTAATGGCGTAACCGCTCAGTCGAGGTCTTTGACCTCGACACCCGCCCCGCCTTCAATGCGATGCGCAAGGCTGGCTTCCATGAAACCATCAAGGTCGCCGTCCAGCACGTCAGACGGGCTGGTGGATTCAACACCAGTGCGCAGATCCTTCACAAGCTGGTAGGGCTGGAGCACATAAGAGCGAATCTGATGGCCCCAACCAATATCGGTCTTTGAGGCCTGCTCCGCATTGGCGGCAGCTTCGCGCTTTTCCAGCTCAACTTCATACAGGCGTGAGCGCAACATCTCCCACGCCTTTGCGCGGTTCTGGTGCTGAGAGCGTCCTGCCTGGCAGGCGACGGCGATTCCGGTTGGAATATGCGTAATGCGAACGGCGGAGTCCGTCGTGTTGACGTGCTGACCACCCGCGCCAGACGAGCGATAGGTATCGATACGCACGTCCGATTCAGGGATGTCGATCTCGATCGTATCGTCGATGACGGGATAAACCCACGCGCTCGAAAAGGAGGTGTGTCGCCGGGCATTTGAATCATAAGGCGAGATGCGAACGAGCCGATGCACGCCGGACTCGGTTTTCAGCCAGCCATAGGCGCTCTGGCCTTTGATCAGCAGCGTTGCGGATTTGATGCCGGCTTCTTCGCCGTCATGCATTTCTAGCACTTCGACTTTAAAACCGCGACGCTCGGCCCAGCGCGTATACATGCGCAACAGCATGTTCGCCCAATCCTGGCTTTCAGTGCCGCCCGCGCCCGCATGAATTTCAAGATAGGTGTCGTTGCCGTCGGCCTCACCCGAAAGCATCGTTTCGATCTGGCGCTCGCGCACTTCACCCGCCATCGATTTGATGGAAGCCTCGGCGTCGGTGACGATGCCTTGATCGCCCTCCATTTCGCCGAGTTCGATCAATTCTATATTGTCGGAAAGCGATTGCTCCAGCCGCTTCACCGCGCCAATGCCGTCATCCAGCGTCTGGCGCTCGCGCATCAGCTTTTGCGCTTCTTGCGGATTATTCCAGAGATCGGCTTCTTCAGAACGCGCGTTCAGGTAATCAAGTCGCTTTACGGCTTGATCCCAGTCAAAGATGCCTCCTCAGCAGGGTTACGCCCTGCTTGATTTCATCGATGAGGTTTTGTGTTTCCGCACGCATCAGCGAGATTCTTCCATTGTGTGGCCGCTACATAAGGGGCGAGGCGCAGTGTGTAAAGCTGCCTCAACTGTAGCCGGCATACCGACCGGGCCGATGGTTGAGCGCCAATATCATGTTGATAATGACTGCACCCAGCACAGACAGCGCAACGCTCTCGGCGGGTAGAATGAAAAACGCTATCGTCAAAATGATTAGATCGATTGCAAGCTGCACATAGCCTGCGCGCCAGCCGAGCTTTTCCTGCATCCAGATGGCGAGAATGTTGATGCCGCCAAGCCCGGTACGGTGCCGGAAAAGGATCAGCATTCCCATGCCGATCAAGCACCCTCCGGCGACGCTCGCATAGAGCGGAGACAATTCTGCAAACTGCACCCATTGCGGCGTGTACCGCACAAACAGCGAAACCAGACTGACCGCAATGAAGGTGCGCAGCGTAAACGGCCAGCCCATGCGCCAGACCGCGAGAATATAGAACGGTAGGTTTACCAGAGAAAAAACGACCGCGAAGCTCCAGCCGGTCGAATATTGCAGCAGCAGCGCAAGGCCGGAGTTGCCGCCCAGCGCCAGCATCGCGTGCGAATACATCGCGACACCCAGCGAAACGATCAGCGAGCCTGTCAGGATGGCTTGCACGTCTTCAAATAAGGTGTGGCGTTCTGTGGTGGGTTTGGACATGAATGCGGTCCGATGAGAATCTCGTCGGTGCCAACTACAAGGTCACAGCGCAAAGCGAAAGGCACATTCCACCGCAATCGCGCGATCTTAAAGGGAGGACGAAATGTTCTATGCGATTTTAGCCTATCACGTCGAAGGCACTATAACGCGCCTTACGCCAGAGGAAGACGCCGCATTGATGGAGCACCTTATCAAGATAAATCAACGGCTGGAGAGTGAGGGCAAGCTCGGCCCGGTAGCGCGTCTCGATTTCACGCAAAGTGCAGTAACGGTGCGCGGTGATGCGGGCACCCCCGTTATCGATGGACCGTTCGCGGAAACGAAAGAGCAATTGCTCGGACTTTATATTGTGAATTGCGCCTCTCGCGATGAAGCGGTCGCAATCGCGCAGGAGTTCAAAACTGTGAACAAGAGCGCGACATACGAAATCCGCCCCGTCTCCTACTTTGCGCCGGGCGTAGCGTTACCCGCAAAATAGTGCTCGGGGCTTCCCCCGAGCACATTATGTCTTAGCCATTGGCCTGCGCGACTGCACGTTTTGCCATCGCAACGATAAGTGCCGCGCGATAGTCCGCCGAAGCGTGCATATCTTCCATCAGCGAGCCGGATGGAACTTTCGCGCCTTCCAACGCTGATGCTTCGAATTTCTTCGAAAGTGCTGCTTCGATTTCCTTGGAGCGGAAAACGCCATCGTCCCCCGCCCCTGTCACCGCAACACGAACGCCGTCTTTATCTTTGGCGACAAACACGCCAGTCATGGCGTAGCGGGACGCAGGGTTCGGGAACTTTGCGTATCCCGCCTTCGCAGGCACGGTAAAACTGACGGAGGTGACGATTTCACCTTCCTTGAGCGCAGTTTCAAACAGGCCCTTGAAGAATTTGTCAGCCGCAATGGATCGCTTGTTCGTGGTGATCGTGGCACCAAGGGCAAGCATGGCCGCAGGATAATCCGCCGCAGGATCATTGTTCGCGATCGAGCCGCCAATTGTGCCGCGATGGCGAACCGCCGGATCACCGATCAAGCCTGCCAGATGCACAATCGCAGGGCAGGCTTTTGCCAGCTTCGCATCAGTCGCCACTTCGTAGTGAGTGGTGCCTGCGCCGATGGTAACGGTCTTTCCCGATACGCTAATGCCCTTCATGTCCTTGATGTGCGACAGATCCACGAGGTCTGAAGGCGCAGCAAGGCGGGTTTTCATTGCCGGAATAAGCGTCATGCCGCCCGACAGATATTTGGCTTCGCCTTTGCCGAGCTTGGCGGCATCGGCTACCGATTTTGCGCGATGATAGTTGACTGCATACATGGTCTTGTCTCCCCTCGCGCTTAGTTCTTGGCCGCTTGAAGCGCGCGCCACACGCGTTGCGGCGTGGCTGGCATTTCAAGATTGTTCGTGCCGATTGCGTCGGTAATCGCATTGATTACCGCAGGCGTCGAACCGATAGCACCCGCCTCGCCGCAGCCCTTGATACCGAGCGGATTGCCCGGACATGGTGTATTCTGGTGAGACACTTCAAAGGACGGCAGATCATCCGCGCGCGGCATGCAATAATCCATGTAGCTGGCCGTCAAAAGCTGGCCGCTCGATGGATCGTAGTTCGCGCCTTCAAGCAATGCCTGCCCGACGCCCTGCGCAATGCCGCCATGCACCTGACCTTCGACAATCATCGGATTGATGATGTTGCCGAAATCGTCCGCCGCGACGAATGCCAGAATGTCCGTCTTTCCAGTATCTGGATCGACTTCCACTTCGCAAATGTAGCAGCCAGCCGGGAAGGTGAAGTTGGTCGGGTCGTAGAATGCCGTTTCTTTCAGACCTGGCTCCATGCCGCCCGGAAGATTGTGTGCGGTGTAGGCCGCGAGTGCCATCTGGAACCACGGAACATTCTTGTCCGTGCCGGCCACTTTCAGCGCGCCGTTTTCAACGACAATATCGCTTTCGTCGGCTTCCAGCAGATGCGCGGCAATCTTCTTTGCTTTGGCTTCCACCTTGTCCAACGCCTTGACGATGGCCGACATGCCGACAGCGCCGGAACGCGAGCCATATGTTCCCATACCCATCTGCACCTTGTCGGTATCGCCGTGGACAATCGAAACACTGTCGATCGGCACACCAAAGCGCTCGGAAACAAGCTGCGCAAAGGTCGTTTCGTGACCCTGCCCGTGGCTGTGCGAGCCGGTCAAAACCTCGATGGTCCCAACCGCATTCACCCGCACCTCGGCAAACTCCCAAAGCCCCACACCAGCGCCCAATGAGCCAACCGCAGCAGACGGCGCGATGCCGCAAGCTTCAATATAGTTGCTCATCCCGATGCCGCGCAGCTTGCCGCGCTTGGCGGATTCAGCTTTGCGCTTCTCAAAACCCTTGTAATTGATGGCTTCCATCGCCGCATCCAGCGAGGCGGCATAGTTGCCCGCATCATAGTTCATGATGACTGGCGTCTGATGCGGGAACTGCGTGATGAAGTTCTTGCGGCGAAGTTCTGCGGGCGAAACGCCAAGCTCGCGCGCGGCTGTTTCCATCGTGCGTTCCAGCACATAAGTCGCTTCCGGACGCCCTGCCCCGCGATACGCATCCACTGGCGAGGTGTTTGTGTAAACCGCTCGCACATTCGCGTGGATGGCCGGGAAGTTGTATTGGCCTGAGAGCAGCGTCGCATAGAGATATGTCGGCACCGACGACGAGAACAGCGACATATATGCGCCGAAATTCGCAATCGTATCGACCTTGAGCCCTATGACATTGTTGTCCTTGTCAAAGGCCATCTGCACCTCGGTCACGTGGTCGCGGCCATGCGCATCCGTCAGGAAGCTCTCGGTGCGGTCCGCAACCCATTTCACTGGCACGCCAGCCTTCTTTGAGGCCCAGCAGCACACCACTTCTTCCGGATAGATGAATATCTTCGATCCGAAACCGCCGCCGACATCCGGCGCAATAACCCGCAGCTTGTTTTCAGGCGCTACATTATAGAACGCACTCATCACGAGGCGCGCCACATGCGGGTTCTGTGATGTCGTCCAGCAGGTAAAGTGATCTTCCGCCTTATCGTAGTGAGCGAGCGCAGCGCGCGGCTCCATCGCGTTCGGCACGAGGCGGTTGTTCACGATGTGCATCTTGGTGATGTGCGCCGCTTTTTTCAGCGCCGCATCGGTTGCAGCCGCATCACCGATTTCCCAATCATAGATCAGATTGTTTTCGGCTTCCGGATGAAGCTGAGGCGCACCGGACTTCAAAGAGTCCACCGCGCTGGTAACAGCCTTGCGTTCCTTATAGGTCACGTTGACGGCTTCCGCCGCGTCGCGCGCCTGCCCCTTGGTGTCGGCGATCACGATCACCACCGCATCGCCCACATAGCGCACGCGATCAACCGCCAGCGGCGACCATGCACCCATCTTCATGGGTGTGCCGTCCTTGGAATGGATCATCCATCCGCAGATCAGATTGCCGATACCATCGGCTTTCAATTCCTTGCCGGTCAGCACAGCGACAACGCCCGGCATAGCCTGTGCCGCCTTCACGTCGATCTTCTTGATGTCGGCATGTGCATGGGGGCTGCGCACAAACACGGCATGCTTCATGCCGGGAACGACCATGTCGTCCGTATAACGGCCTGAACCGGTGATAAATCTCTTGTCTTCTTTACGCGCCACGCGGGCGCCAATGCCTTCCATTCCCATGAGGTTTTCCTCCAAACCGTAAGAACAGTGGGTAGCGCGTCAGGCCGCTTTGGCCCTGCCTTTGCCTTTAGTGCTCTTGGCCATTTCCTTTGACGCAGCAAGCACTGCCTTGACGATGTTGTGATAGCCGGTGCAGCGGCAGATATTGCCTTCCAGCTCGGCGCGCACGGTGGCTTCGTCCAGCCCTTCGGGATGGCGATTGATCATGTCGACAGCCGACATAATCATGCCCGGCGTGCAGAACCCGCATTGCAAGCCGTGATGCTCGCGGAACGCTGCCTGCACAGGGTGGAGATCCGCCCCGTTTGCCAATCCTTCGATGGTGGTGATTTCGGAACCCGACGCCTGCACCGCAAGTAGCGTGCAGGATTTCATTGCCTTGCCGTCGACATGCACGAGGCACGCACCGCATTGCGATGTATCGCACCCGACATGTGTCCCGGTCAGGCCAAGATTTTCACGCAGAAAATGCACCAGCAAGGTGCGGTCTTCGACCGATCCCTGCACTTTGCGACCGTTCACGGTCATAGAAATTTCGGACATTGTTCCTCCCGTGGCTGTGCCGGGAGTGGTGCCCCAGCACTGGCGGTCATGTGCCGCCAAAATCGGCTAATGGTAGTGAACCCAACATGCGGACTGTGCCGCTGGCCATTGCGGCGTTCTATTGTACTTTAGGTCAGAAAATGCTCTGCATTGGAGAGTGGGCACGCAAGACCTATTTCTTATGCCCGCAAGCCACCCAACGCGCGGAGGAACGCGGGAGGAAGCACTGGCAGTTTCGCACACGAGCTATGCTTGTGGCCTTGTCGCACTGAGCACGGATTTGCCCGGCGAGGACACATTCATCGAGCACGTTGCTGCAGAAGTTGCAGCAACGCAGACTGGCTTTGCGCTCTTCTTCTATTCGCGCTCGCTTTTCGATTCTGGCCGCCTTGCCAAAGCCCTCAAGCGCCGCTTGCCGGATTTGCCCCACGCAGGATGCACGACGGCTGGCGAAATCACCCCTGATGGGTTGCATGAAGGTCAAGCCGTCGCCCTGCTCTTTCCGTCGAATAGTTTCGCTGCATCAGGCACGCTGCTCCAGAGCATTTCGACTTCCGACATCAAAACCGTTTCCGCACAGGTCGATGCGCTTCGGCGCTCCTTCACCACGGCTCCCGACCGCAAAGAAACCAATATCTTTGCGATCTGCCTGATCGATGGCCTGTCCTATTCGGAGGAGTCTGTCACATCAGCAATCCACTGGGAGCTTGAGGACATTCCGCTCGTTGGCGGCTCCGCTGGCGACGAATTGAAGTTCGAGAAAACCAACCTGCTATGGAACGGCGGGATCTATACAGACAGCGCCGTGGTCGTGCTGTTCGCGACCGACATTCCGTTCCACACCTTCAAGACGGACAATTTCGTCGCGACCGAAAACAAGCTGGTGGTTACCGCGTCCGATCCAGCACGTCGCATCGTGCATGAGTTCAACGCCACCCCAGCGGCGGAAGAATATGCGGGCGCGGTTGGCCTGCTGCCGAACGACCTCACCCCGCTGAGCTTCGCGTCACACCCCACTGTCGTTCGTGTCGGAGGCGAATATTTCTGCCGCTCGAATTCAAAAGAGCAATCCAGACGGCTCGCTCTCCTTTTTCTGCGCCATAGATGACGGCATCGTGCTTTCAATCGCGCGCGCGGTCGATCTGGTTGAGTCCACCGAGGCGGCGCTGAACGAGGTTGAAAACGTTCTCGGCGGAACCGATGTTATCCTTGGCTTCGATTGTGTTTTGCGCCGTCTCGATGCCGTCAACCGCCAATCCGTTCGGGATTTGTCAGATGTGTATAAGAAAAAGCACGTTGTCGGCTTCGGCACCTATGGCGAGCAATATCAGTCCTTGCACCTGAACCAGACCTTCACCGGCATCGCGTTCGGTCATCGCCGTCAAGCCGCTGAATAGGAATTTGCTGTGGCGCTCGAACACATTGCCGACATCGAACGGCTGAAAAAGATCAACGCGGCGCTCATCAACCGCGTTGAGCGTTCGATGGATCAACAGGGCAACGCCTTCTCGTTGTTCCAGACCGCAATCAGCCTCGAAAGCCTTGTGCGCAGTCGCACAGACGAACTTCATTCCGCATTGCGTCGGCTTGAACAATCGAACGCCGAATTGATCGAAGCGCGGGATCGTGCCGAGCAGGCCAATGTTTCAAAAACGCGCTTTCTCGCCGCCGCCAGCCATGACGTGCTTCAACCACTCAACGCCGCCCATCTTTCAGTTTCGGCGCTTGCTGACGTCCAGACCAGCACGGAAGGAAAGCGCCTTGTGCGTCAGGTCGAACGTTCGCTTGAAACGATGGAAACATTGCTGCGCACGCTGCTGGATATTTCCCGTCTTGATGCAGGCGTCGTGCAGCCGGAACTCACTAGCGTATCGCTCGACCAATTGCTGCAAGGTCTGCGCTCGGACTTCCTTCCTCTGGCCGAACGCAAGGGGCTGCGGCTCCGCTTCGTACCAACATCTTTGACGTTAAAAACCGACCGCACATTGCTACGCCGCATCCTGCAAAACATCGTCGCAAACGCCATCCGCTACACCACGACCGGCGGCGTGTTGGTGGGTGTGCGTCGTCACGGTCCGAATCTCAGAATTGAAATCGCGGATACCGGGTGCGGCATTCCGGAAGACCAACGCGACCGCATTTTTGAGGAGTTTCATCGCGGCGTCGCTGTGGATGAGTCCGGCCTTTCCGGCGCAGGGCTGGGGCTGGGCCTCGCCATCGTATGGCGCATGGTGGAAACGCTGGGCTATCGCGTCAGTCTCAATTCGCGCATGGGCCAAGGCACGGTGTTTCACCTTGATATTCCAGCCTCCTGCATAGCGCCGAACGAGCCGTCGCAGATGCTTGCGGAGATTGAGCAGCCGCGCGGCTATGGGTTATTCGGCGCGAAAGTATTGCTCGTCGAGAATGACCCTGACGTCGTGACCGCTATGGTCGGTCTGCTCGAAAGCTGGCAATGCGATGTCCGCGCGGCGAGCACCACCGAAGAGGCGCTCAACGAGCTCAATGATACCGCGTGGATACCAGACATCGTGATCGCGGATCAGCATCTAGACCGCGGCGATCTCGGCAGCGCGACAATCATCGGCGTTCGAGCATGGCTAGGCCGGGTAATACCGGCGCTTGTAACAACCGCCGACCCTGACCCGCTCCTTGAGGAGATCGTCGCGGAAATGGGCGCAGAGCTTCTTGTGAAGCCAATAAGGCCAGCACGGCTCCGCGCCCTACTGGCCCACATGCTTGCTTAGGCTGCCTTGCTGCCAAATCGTTTGCCGCCGCCGCCGAAGCGCTTGCGACGGAAAGGCTTCTTGCCTGCAGGCTTGCCGCCATTGCGCTCGCCCTGGGCATCAGCATTACGTGGCGCATTGCCCTGACGCTGCGGGCCGCGATTGCGACCGCCCTCGCCGTTGCCATGTCCGCGATGCGCGCCGTCACGCGGCTGACCGCGATGCTTCTGACCTTCGCGCTGCTCGCGAGGGGCGCGATCATTTGCGGGCTGCTGCATACGCTGAACGCCCGGTTCAGGCTTCGGATCCGGCTCGCCCGTATGATCCGCAGCTACGTGCAACTTCATGCGGATGATCTTTTCCACCGAACGCAGCTTCGAAGCCTCAGTCGGATCGCACAGCGTAATCGCAATGCCATCCGCGCCGTTGCGGCCCGTGCGACCGATACGGTGCACATAGCTCGATGCTTCATCCGGCAAATCAAAATTCACGACATGCGAAATGCCCGGCACATCGATGCCGCGCGCCGCAATATCAGTCGCAACCAAAATCCGAACGGAACCGTCGCGGAACCCGGTCAGCGCCTTCTGCCGCGCGTTCTGCGATTTGTTGCCGTGGATCACCGCAGCTTCAAACCCGTCACGCTCCAGATCGCGGGTCACACGATCCGCACCATGCTTGGTACGCGCAAAGATCATCACGGACTTCATTTCCGGATTGGCCAGCATCTGCGAAAGCAAACGCCGCTTCTGCTTCGTCCGCGCCATGATAACGCTCTGCTTGATCTCGGCAGCAGTTGTTCCCTGCGGAGCCACATCGACCCGCACCGGGTCGCGCAACAGGTCGTGCGCCAGCGAGGCGATTTCCGTCGGCATGGTGGCCGAGAAAAGCGCCGTCTGTCGCGCCGGATGCGTAGCCTTCGCGATACGCCGCACATCATTGATGAAGCCCATGTCGAGCATCCGGTCGGCTTCGTCGAGCACAAGCCATGTGGTCTCGCTCAACACAACCGCATGATCCCGCACAAGGTCCATCAGCCGTCCCGGTGTCGCCACCAGCACGTCAACGCCGGGAGCGATCTTGCGCACCTGCGTGCTCTTGGAAACGCCGCCAAGCACAAGCGCAGTGGCAATATGCGCGCCCTTCGCCAAAACCTTTATCGTCTCTTCGATCTGCACGGCCAGTTCGCGCGTCGGCGCAAGGATCAGCGCACGTGCTGTCTTGGGGCGACGCTTGGTGCCGAGTGCCAAAATCTTGGACAGGATCGGCAAGGCAAACGCCGCCGTCTTGCCGGAGCCGGTCTGTGCAATGCCCAGAATATCGCGGCCTGCAAGCTGCGGCGGGATAGCCAGTTCCTGAATAGGCTTCGGAGCAGCAAAACCTGCCGCCTCCGTTGCTTTCAGAAGCTGCCCGCCAATACCGAGCGCCTCGAAACCTTCCGGCGCTTCATTGTTCTCAATAGTCAATTCACACATCTTTCGCGTGGCGCAAACGCCACCGCCATACGCGCCGCAAGGCGCATACCTGCAGCGCTCAAAACAAAATTCGATTACGACAAGGCGGCGAACAGAGTTCGCACGGTTGCGCTGTCGTGCCCACTCTTTTGGAATGGGGCTGTTCACTCGATCGATGGAATCGTTCCATCTGGAAGAGCGAAGCAAGACGCAACTCAGTCCTAACCTTGGGAAAGCCGGAAACCGGCCCATGCGCCTGTCTGCCGCGCATATGGATGATTTGCCTTGGAAATGCAAGCTGATTGTGCGGCGCACAAACTCAGCGGTTCGCCTTCTCCGCGAGTTCCAGCAGCTTCTTCGTGGTGTTCCAGTTCCGCGCGGTGTTCTCTACGCCGATCCATTTGTCGAACCGTTCGCCGAGCTTAGAATTGGAAACACCGTTGGGCGTATGCAGATACGCAACCTCGCCGAAAACCTCGAATTGGTCGCCATTCACGGCCAGTTCCTTTAGGCGACTGACGGCTTCCGCCTTCGGCTTTTCCGCCAAAAGTGCAGCGTGCACGACATTGCCCTTTTCCACATCGGAGAACGGATTTTGCGCAACGATTTTGCGCCATTCCTCAAGCGTCGGCGCAAATATTCGCTTCTCGAATGCGAATTCCTTCCGGCATATCTCTCCAACCTTCGAGATCACCTTCTCACGCGCAAGTTTGCTTTTCAGCACAGCATTGCCGCTATTGATGTAGGTTGCGACATTCTCAAAACCGGCCCCGCTCAGCGTTTCGCGCAGCCGCGCCACGGGCAACTGAGTTGCCCCGCCAACGCCTCGAAACAGCAAAATATAGACCGTCATATGATAAAACCGGCCAGCGTTTCATTGTCCGTAATGTCTTGATAGGCCCATCCGGCCTCGTGAAAACGCTTTGCCAGAATATCGAAGTTTTTCGCATCCTTGGTTTCGATACCGATCAGCACGGAACCAAAATTGCGCGCCGATTTCTTCAAATATTCGAAGCGCGCGATGTCATCATCGGGGCCGAGCAAATCCAGAAACGCGCGCAGTGCGCCGGGACGCTGCGGGAATCGAAACACAAAGTATTTCTTCAACCCCTCGAAGCGCAGCGCGCGCTCCTTCACGTCAGGCAATCGCTCGAAATCGAAATTGCCACCCGAAACGATGCAGACAATCGTTTTGCCCTTCAGTTCACGACGCGGAAAATCCTTGAGCGCATCGATCGACAACGCCCCCGCCGGCTCCAGTACAACGCCCTCGACATTGAGCAACTCGATCATCGTCGCGCACAGGCGATTTTCTGGAATCAGCCGCACCGCATCAGGCGAGAACTCTTTCAATGTCCGCAACGGCTCACGGCCAATCTCCGCCACCGCCGCGCCGTCGACAAAATTGTCCACCTTCGCCAGCTTCACGCGCCTTTGCTCAAGCAGGCATTGCTTGAGGCTTGGCGCGCCCTGTGGCTCGCAGAACACAAACCGCGTCTTCGCTCCGGCGTCGGCAAAGTAGCGTGCAATTCCTGCTGAAAGACCGCCGCCGCCCACTGGCACGAAAATCATGTCGGGCGCCCTGCCCTCCGGCATTTGCTGGAGTATTTCCGCGCCGACCGTCGCTTGACCTTCGATGATGTCCTTGTGATCGAATGGCGGCACCATATGGCCGCCGCCGCTCTGCGCGAAATCCATGGCGGCGCGATAGCAATCATCAAAAAAGTCACCAATCAGCCTTATCTCGATCCATTCCCCGCCGAAAAGCTTGGTCTTGTCGATCTTTTGCTGCGGCGTCGTCACAGGCATGAACACCACGCCTCGCACGCCGAAATGGCGGCACACAAAAGCAAACCCCTGCGCGTGATTTCCCGCCGAAGCGCAGACGAAAATGCTGCCCTCCTTGGCTTGGGCTATCTCCTTGCGAAAGAAGTTGAACGCACCGCGAATCTTGTACGACCGCACGGGCGTCAGATCTTCGCGTTTCAAAAACACCCGCGCGCCGAACTTTCGCGAGAGATAGTCATTCTCTTGCAACGGCGTTTCGGGAAACAGATCGCGGACGGCAGCCTCGGCGCGCAAAACGCGTTGTGCAAAGCTCATTGTGTTGGAACTCCATGACACCAGCGCGTATTGCATATTGGCGGCGGTGAAGCCACTGTCGCGTCCATGAGAGGGTGTTTGCAAGCTTGAACCGACTGGCCATTCGCGCGGCGATCCATGTCGCTGCTGTTTTTGCGATGTATCTGTCGGCGGCGATGCTCATCCCGGCGGCGATAGACCTGCATTATCGCAGCCGCGACTGGCAGGTTTTCGCATTTTCCGCGCTCATCATGGGTGGTGCGGCCACGGCTATCATGCTGGCCACGCGCGGCGCAAAACCCCAGCCCAACACGCGTTTCGGCTTTCTTCTGGTCAATCTGCTCTGGCTGACACTGGCCGTCGCGGGCGCTGTCCCGTTCATGATGTCGTCGCTCGAACTGAGCTTCACAGACGCGTTTTTCGAGTCCGTTTCCGGCGTCACCACAACAGGATCGACCGTCATAAGCGGCCTCGACAACGCGCCGCCCGGCATCATCATGTGGCGCTCGCTTCTGTCTTTCATGGGCGGTCTGGGCGTCATTGCCTTGGGTCTGTTCCTCCTGCCCTTCCTGAACATTGGCGGCGTTTCCTATTTCAGAATCGAATCATCGGACATTGCGGACAGACCCTTCGAGCGCTTCCAGACTTTCGCATTGAGCCTGATCGGCATTTACACCGCGCTCGTTGCTGTTTGCGCATTCTGCTACAATGCCAGCGGAATGCCTGGATTTCACGCGATCAATCACGCCATGAGCACGGTCGCGACGGGCGGTTTCTCGACCCACGACACATCGTTTCTGCGCTATGCAAACAACCCTGCGATTCTCTGGACCGCATCCATTTTCATGCTGATTGGCGGCCTGCCATTTTCGGTTATGATTTTGTTTGCGGTGCGCGGGCGTTACGACGCTATGCGCGATCCGCAAATCCGCGTCTATGTTGGCTATACGATCGCCTTCGCGCTGATGGTGGCGATCTATCTGCGTTCCACGCGTAATATTTCATTCTTCGATGCACTCACGCACTCAACCTTCAATTTGATCTCGATCATCACCACGACCGGGTTCAGCAGCGATGACTATCTGCTATGGGGACCGTTCGCTGTCGCCTGCATCTATGTTGCGACATTTCTCGGCGGCTGTTCCGGCTCAACGACCGGCGGCATTAAGGCTTATCGCTTCCTCATCCTGTTCCAGCTCATGGGCAACGGTGTGCGCCGCCTGATCTATCCAAACATGGTGCAGCCTGTGCGATATGGTGACCGTACCATCGACCCCGATATGCAGCGCGCGGTCGTGCTGTTCATCTCATCGTTCTTCGTATTGTGGGCCATTTTCACCATGTTGCTCGGCGCAACCGGGCTGGATTTCCTCAGCGCTACAACTGGCGCGCTGGCTTCGCTGACCAATGTCGGCCCCGGCCTCAGCGCTCAAATCGGCCCCATGGGAAATTATGCCGACGTGCCCGATGCTGCAAAATGGATTTGTTCCGCAGCAATGCTGCTTGGGCGTCTTGAAATTCTGTCCGTATTGGTGATCTTCTCGCCCGTCTTTTGGCGCGCGTGAATTTGGGCAGACCTGATGTTTTTGAAGCAAACTGTACGGAGCGTTTTGCTCGCCGCCGCTTTAGGGCTGCTCGCTGCCTGCGCAAATCAGGGTGGCCGCGAGTTGCTCACGCAGCAAACAAAGCAGGTCCGCCCGGACCAAATCGCCGCGACGCATGAGATTTTCGTAGCCACCACCCGCGAACGGTCACAAGACGAATTGGAGTATTTCGGCGGCGTGCGCGCACCGAAAACCGATTTTGCCAAGGTCGACATTACGGTTCCTGCCATCCACAAGGTGGGAAATATTGAGCGCCGTAAAGGGCGCATTGCAGACGCCTCGAAATATTTCACAGCCGCGTCCATCACGGCCTATTCCGAGCCTGCATTCGACAACGCCGCCTGCGCCAATATCGCGAAGCATTCGGGCCGCGCGCTGGTCTTCGTGCATGGATACAAAACGAGCTTCGACGCCGCCGTCTATCGCATGACGCAAATCGTGCACGACGCGGGCTATGAAGGCACTCCGATCCTGTTCTCGTGGGCGTCCGGCGGCAAGATCGTCGATTATGTCTATGACAATAACAGCGCGACCGCCGCGCGCAATTCGCTGGAGGCCACCCTTCGCCTCGTTTCCAAATGCGCTACGCGGGTAGACATCATCGCGCATTCGATGGGCAATTGGGTGACGATGGAAGCGCTCCGACAGCTCGCCATCGTTGGCAACCCAACGCTCAACGGTAAGCTTGGCGACGTCATTCTCGCCTCGCCTGACATCGACGTCGATGTGTTCAAGGCGCAGATGCAGCGCTACGGCAAGCCTCAAAAGCCGTTCATCCTGCTATTGTCGGGAAATGACCGTGCGCTTCAGATTTCCGGCTTCTTGGCGGGTGAACGACCGCGTGTGGGCGACTACGCCGACTCGGCAGACCTTGCGAAATATGGCGTGACCGTTGTGGACCTGACCGCTGTGAAAGGCGACCGCCTTGGGCATACCAAATTCGCTGCCAACCCGGTGGTAATCAAGCTCATCGGCGCTGGCCTGAATTATGAGGGCGAGCCGATTCGTGGCGAGGAAGCGATAACTGAGCGCGTAAACCAGCTTGGCCGCCACTTGGGCGGGTCGCTTGGCGCGGCTGCCGATATCGTGCTCACCACGCCGCTAACTGCGCTACGCGTCGTTGTCGGCGAATAGCGCCTAACCGATCCCGGTCTTGTGACGCAGATACAAAGCGACCACAACGAAGCCAACCATGAAGGCCACGCCGGTCCAGTCGATCTGTCGCGTGCGGACAAACTGGATTGTCCGCGTCACAGCAAACCATGCAACGACGAACAACAAACCCAGAATGACGAAACGGATCATAGTCCTTCCCTCAACTCCTCGCGCAGCAACACGTGCGCGCCCTGATTGATGTAGGAAGTCTCCGGTTGGTTGCAAATAGCATGGCTTCAAAATCAGCCTCGGAAACCCATTGAGCTTTCGGATATATTTGTGCTAAGCGCCGCTCGCTGCCCTTGTAGCTCAGTTGGTAGAGCACCTGATTTGTAATCAGGGGGTCGCGTGTTCGAGTCACGCCGGGGGCACCAAGCAATTTCAATAGCTTAGCAGGAATTTTCAGAACATTAGCGGAACAAACATTCACGTTTTTGACACTTACCCGACTTTTTCCCGACTTTGATAAATCGGGTAAATCGGAATCACATCGATAGTTCACACAGCTTGTTCAAAGCCCAAGCTCCGTTTCGCCGCCGGCATCGTACCAAGCGATCATCTGCCGGATAGCCTGGTCTGCTAGCTCCGGGTGACGCGCGAGGTAGTGCTTGAGGATTTGTGTGGCGCTTTCCAGTTCATGCCCGGTTACAGAAATGATCTGCGGGATCTGCACGCCGGGGGCACCATAAAAGCAGCCACACTCATGCTGGCACTTTGGCTGCTTCCTGCGCACTTCCGAATGTGAGGTATGGACCAACTTGGTCCGCGCCGAGAGGCAGGGAATAGTACTGCCCCTGCACCAACGTGTCGCCAAGTTTTCTGAGCGCTTCGAGTTGATCAACCGTTTCGACGCCCTCCACAACGCATTCCAGCCCCATATCTTTGCTCAACGCTAGCAGTGATCTGATAATCTTGGCGCTCGCGGGCTTGCGGTGAATGTCGACAACAAAACTGCGGTCAATCTTTATCTTCGTAAACGGTAGAGAATGAAGTCGTGAAAGGCTGGAATAGCCTGTGCCGAAATCATCCAGCGAGATGCCGCATCCAATCCGGCTGAGTATTTGTATTGACCGCTCGACTTGCAAGAAATCATGAGCGAACGCGGACTCGGTGAATTCAAAGTCAATTCGTCCCGGCGCAACTCCGCTCTTCCCAATGATGGAAATTACCGACAGCATAACATCGTGCGACCCCAGATCGTGAGCCGACAGATTGAACGATAGACGCAGGTCTTCCGGCCACTTGGCTGCCTCGTGCAGCGCCTTCTCCAGCAATAGACGAGTAATTTTGCCAACCAGTCCCGCGCGTTCTGCAATCGGGATAAACTCAGAAGGCGAAACCTCACCAAGTCTTGCGCTTTGCCATCTCGCCAACGCCTCGAAAGCAATTGGGTGCCCAGTGTTTCCTTTAACGATTGGCTGAAAAACCACCCTCATCTCGTCGACGATCTCAGGCATTACCAACGCTCTTTCAATCATCGCGTCGCGACGAATATTCGACTTGTGACTTTCATCGGAGAGTGTCGGCTGCCCCCGCGCGGTTCGCTTGCCATAAAACAACGCATAATCGGCATACTCGAACAACTCACAGTGCGACGTCGCATCTTGTGGAAATTCGGCAAAGCCGACTGTGCCAGTTACATGCGTTTCAGTTTCATGAACCAGAAATGGTGCGTTCAACAGCGCACAAACTTCTTCGTCGAGAACCATCAGGTCCGTGCAGCCATGTAAATCGAGAAAGGACAGGGCGAATTCGTCGCCGCCGAGCCGCGCGACATGAATGTCTCGACT
Source organism: Mesorhizobium sp. (assembly GCA_049840935.1). Lineage (GTDB taxonomy): Bacteria > Pseudomonadota > Alphaproteobacteria > Rhizobiales > Rhizobiaceae > Mesorhizobium_G. The sequence goes on along the minus strand of JASGJA010000029.1, from coordinate 19,814 downwards.
GGAGCATAATTCCGAAAGCCGCTGCGCAACCTGCACCAACAGCGCGTCGCCGGCAGTATGGCCGTAAAGATCGTTCACCGGCTTGAAGCCATCGAGGTCCATCACCCCGACAACCACCCGCACGCCTTGCGACTGAGCATAGCCGAATATTCGTTCGAGATTGGAAAAAAACGGCGTCGGTTGGGCAAAGCCGTCAGCGAGTTGAGATTGGCAAGCTGCGAATTCTGGTTGGCCAGTGCTTTGCTGTGTTTCGCTACCTCGACCATGCGTTCAAAGGCCCGACCGTGCATGAGCGCGATGGTCAGCGCGCCCGCCGCAACCAGAAGCATATTTACAGCCATTGCAGAGAATTCTGGAACCCCGCGTGTCGCAAAAAAAGCAGTAAAAGATCCACCGACAAACAGTGTAATCAAAATGGAGGTGGCACGAAGATGAATGTAGCAAAGAATGGCCGAAATCATTGTTATTGTTAGCATATGTGCAATAAGGCTTCTTCCCGCCATGTTTCCGTATGGATAAAGGGAGAAAGCAATAAGTGGGCACGCAATGCTCAAAACGACGGTGAGGAAAATACCCCTGCGCAATTCGCTGACGGCCCGATCAACATCGAGCTGTCGCCCGTTCAGTCGAATTCACACCGCACACCGAACGGCACCGACAACAGTCAGAATAGTGAGTGGAGCAATTGTAAGATACCAGGGTGCTTTACCAATGAAAAAATAGATTAGTACCCACCCATTAACGAGCAGAATGAAGTAAAAAATCGGAAGTTGTCGCATCATCGCGCGACACTGCTCCAACACCAACTCCCGGTTGCTGCTAACTGGATAGAATGTTGTTACAAAAAATTGAACCAGCCATCGTCTAGGGAATGCTACGGCTGCATTCGTCCTTCCTCCTCGTTGTCCAACCTGCAATTGGAATCCCCCGTTTCCGCCCACCAACGTTGCGCCGAACAATCTGCGAATGTCACAGAAATGCGCACTCGTCCCCTTGCCAAAGCCCTACCTTCTTTCCACTTGATTGCCGGTTATGCGAATACGTTGCATTTGAATTGAAAGGTCTGTCGCGTATCACCCATTCAGCTTAGTAAAGATCATTTGCCACAGCAGACCCGAACAAAAGTCGCTTCACTGCTCAAAAAAATAACCCGCTGACCAAGGGTCAGCGGGCTTGCCGTGACAGGTTTCGGGCGGAAGGGTCATCACGGACAGGTGAATGCTAACCCAGCATAAAAATTGGGCAATTCAGCCGTTTGGTGATGCATCTTCCCTTATGCAGACACTGCACGCCTGCGCAAAATCCGGGCGAAACTCCCCTTACTTGAGCTGTCCGTCGCCGCTTTTATCCGCTGAGGCAAAATCTTTCATGACCTGCGTCATGAATTCTTTCTTGTCGACCGCGCCATTTCCATTCGCATCGAGCGAGGAAAATTGCGCCGGCGTGAGCACCTTTGACGTCTCCGCGGCGCTCAGCGAGCCATTGCCATTGGCGTCCAGACTCGTGAAAGCGCCGTTCATGAAGGTCTGATATTCAGACTGCGTCACAGCGCCATTTTTGTCGGTATCGATCTGGTTGAGTTCGCCCTGATTCATGCTCTGCGCCTGTTGCGCAGCGGCGATGCCTGTTGCGCTCAGCAAGCCAATCGCAGCGAAAAGAACATAGTTTTTCATATCCATCTCCCTCAGCTGCAAGTCAGGCGATTGCCGATGTAACCGCCAGCGCCGATGCCAGCGCCAACAGCCAGCACATTGCCGGTTCCAGCACCGATCGTGCTGCCGACAAGACCACCTACGATTGCACCACCAACGGTTCCCGCCATGCAGCCGAACTCGTGCTCTTTAGCCTGCACTTGTGGGTCGGAACTTGAGGATTGACAGCCCGCGATCAACACCGCGGTTGAAATCAAGGCCAGAATTCTTCGCTTTATCATTTTTCTCTCCGAATGGTCCTGCGAATACTTTACCGGAAACATCCAGCCGGCACCCCTCAGCTGGCCACAAGCCCAACTACCACAAATTGTATTAAATTAGAAACAGATGTGAATGTGCGCACAGGATTTTTGGGCGAGGTTCCTGCCCCGCCCTGCTTTGCAGCCGATAAGCCGCATGCTACGCGTCAGCCAACGTCAATTGAACTGGCCCACGATACCCAATGGATGCAAACCGGCAGAAGCTTGCCATCGTTTCTTCTGATGCTCCCGATGCGCGGGAAGCGGCGGCAAATCTCATTGCGCGCTATGGCCAGACCGACACGAAAGACGCGAACGTCATCGTGGCGCTCGGCGGCGACGGGTTTTTGCTCCAAACGCTGCGCGAGACTATGTCCACCGGTAAGCGCGTTTATGGCATGAACCGCGGCACTGTCGGCTTCCTCATGAATTCATATTCGGAAGATGACCTGCCGCAGCGCATTGCCGCGGCCGAGCCCGAAACAATCCGCCCGCTGGAAATGGAAGCAGTTCAGGCAGATGGCACTGCCACCTCCGCGCTGGCCATCAATGAGGTCGCGCTTTGGCGCCAGTCCTACCAAACGGCGAAGATCCGCATAACGGTGGACGGCAAGGTCAGGCTGGAAGAACTAAACTGCGACGGCGTGATGGTCGCGACGCCTGCTGGCTCCACCGCCTATAATCTGTCCGCGCAGGGGCCGATCCTGCCACTCGACGCGCCGCTGCTGGCGTTGACGCCTGTCAGCCCGTTTCGCCCAAGGCGCTGGCGCGGCGCTTTGCTGCACGATTTGTCCACCGTGCGCTTTGATATTCTCGAATTTGAAAAGCGCCCTGTAAACGCCGCGGCAGACCACACGGAAGTCAAAAGCGTAGTGAGTGTAACCGTTAGGGAATCACGCCAGCACACGGCCACTTTGCTGTTTGATCCCGATCATTCTTGGAACGAAAGAATCCTCTCGGAGCAGTTTCGTTACTGACAACCGAACAAATTGGCACACTTGTGCGTGACTTTTTTAGCTAGATCGATTGAAAGTTCTAATCAGCCTATCAGGTTTAGTTGACAAATATTGGGGTTGAGCCTACGTCGCGGCAGGAAAACAGGCGCATTGCGCCTTACGCGGCACGGCCGCTCACTCGCCAATAAGGGCGCAATTACACATTGTCAGAAGTTATAGAGTCCGTACCGGGCGTGACCACCGAACCAGAAACACAGACTGAGCAAGTGTCTTTTGCTGACCTTGGTCTTTCACAGAAGGTGCTTTCCGCGGTTACGGACAGCGGGTACCTGAACCCAACGCCAATTCAGGCTGGAGCTATTCCGCACGCGCTGCAGGGTAAGGATGTTCTGGGCATTGCGCAGACTGGCACAGGCAAAACGGCTTCTTTCGTGCTGCCCATGCTCACCCGACTGGAAAAGGGTCGCGCACGCGCCCGTATGCCGCGCACGCTAATCCTTGAACCAACACGCGAGCTTGCCGCTCAGGTCGAAGAGAACTTCGTTAAATACGGCAAGAACCATCGCCTGACGGTCGCGTTGCTCATCGGCGGCGTATCGTTTGACGATCAGGAAAAGAAGCTTGAGCGCGGCGCGGATGTGCTGATCGCAACGCCGGGCCGCCTGCTGGACCATTTCGAGCGCGGCAAGCTGCTGCTCACCGGCGTGGAAATTCTCGTGATCGATGAAGCCGACCGTATGCTCGACATGGGCTTCATTCCTGACATCGAGCGCATCTGCAAGCTGATCCCGTTCACGCGGCAGACGCTGTTTTTCTCGGCCACCATGCCGCCGGAAATCACGAAGCTCACCGAACAGTTTCTGCACGCGCCGGTGCGCATTGAAGTGGCTCGCCCCGCGTCCACAGCTTCCACGGTCACGCAGACGCTCGTTAAATCCGGCTCCAAGCCTTGGGACAAACGCGCAGTGCTGCGGGATCTCATCAAGGAAGAAGACGAGTCCATCAAGAACGCGATCATCTTCTGCAATCGCAAGGTTGACGTGTCGGAGCTTTTCCGCTCGCTGGTGAAGTATGATTTCAACGCGGGCGCTCTGCATGGCGACATGGATCAGCGCGCCCGTATGACCATGCTGTCAAATTTCCGCGACGGTAAGCTCAAGCTGCTCGTCGCATCAGATGTCGCCGCACGCGGGCTGGATATTCCTGACGTCAGCCACGTTTTCAACTTTGATGTTCCGATCCACTCGGAAGATTACGTGCACCGCATTGGCCGTACAGGCCGCGCGGGCCGCAGCGGCAAGGCATTCACAATCGTGACGCGCAGTGACACGCGCTATGTTGATGCCATCGAAAAGCTGATCGGCAAATCGATCGATTGGCACAGCGGCGACCTGTCCACTCTCGCGCCAAGCGATGATGCGCAGGATGAACGGCCGCGTGGCCGCAACGCGAAGTCACGCTCCAGAGGCAAGGACACGCGCGGTAAACCGCAAGAGGCCAAGCCGGAGAAGAGTCCGCAGCCGGAAACCGTTGAGGTACCGGATGCTGTCGCGGAACGCCGCAGCCGCAAGGAAGCGATCCGCAACGACAATGCCGACCGCAAGGTTCAGCCGGAACAGCGCGACCGCCCTGCTCGCAATCATCGTCGTCACCGCGATGATGACGATATCAATACGACCGTGGGATTCGGCGACGAAACTCCGGCCTTCATGATGGTTTCCGCGAAAGTTTAGCAGACCGCCGCAAATATATGATGTTATGTAACGCTGCCATCTAGCGGCGTTATGCATTTATAGCTGCGGCTTCCAGCAATTTCCTGAATTTTCCGGCCACAGGCTGCGGCTTGCGCGTGGCGCGCTCCACATACACATGCACGAAAAAACCTTGCGCCGAAGCCTCCGCATCATCGTTGCGGAACAGGCCTATCTCGTAGCGCACTGACGTATTGCCGATTTTGCCAACCCGAATGCCTGCGGTGATGGTGTCGGGAAATCCCATCTCCGCGAAGTAGCGACAGCCCGTTTCCACGACGAGCCCAATCGTTTCTCCGCGCGCGAAATCCAGCGCGCCCTCTTCGAATAGCCAGCCATTTATAGCCGTATCGAACAGCGAATAATGCACCACATTGTTCATGTGACCGTAAACATCATTGTCCGCCCAGCGCGTGGTTATCGTCCTGAAAACCTTGTAATCGCTACGCTTGTCACGCTCTTTGGCTTTACTCATCAAATCCTCGCACAGTTCGAACTCCATTTAGGGGTCGCAATCCTGAAAATAATATCGAATAAAGACGCCTCGATTAAATGAGGGACACTCTATGCCGTCATCGTCAATCGACAATGCTTTCACTGCGCGCGGATTAACCGGCGCGGCGTCCGATCCCACTTACGCGGGCGCCCTTTCCTTCATGCGCCGCAAATATACGAAGAACGTCAAGGGCGCGGATGTCGTGGTCTGGGGCGTGCCGTTTGATGCCGCGGTCACGAACCGCCCCGGCGCTCGTTTTGGTCCGCAGGCGATACGCCGCGCCTCCGCTATTTTCGACAACGATCCGCAGTATCCGTTCAATCGCGACCTGTTCGAGAAAATGGCGGTGGTCGACTATGGCGATTGCCTTCTGGACAACGGCAATCACCAGAAAACGCCCGGCACCATTGAGCGCGAGGCCGCAAAGCTGCTCAAGAGCGGCGCGTTTCTGCTCACCCTCGGCGGCGACCATTTCATCACTTGGCCAATCCTGAAAGCACACGCTGCCATCCACGGCCCACTGGCGTTAGTGCAGTTCGATGCGCATCAGGATACGTGGTTCGACGACGGCAAGCGCATCGATCACGGCAGTTTTGTTGGTCGCGCGGTTCGCGCTGGCATCGTCGACCCCGACCGTTCTATCCAGATCGGCATTCGTACCCACGCGCCAGACGATTGCGGCATCAAGATCATCTACGGCAACGAGGTGGAGGAGATGCGCGCGGCGGATATTGCCTATGCCATCGCCGACCGCACGGGCGGGCGCAAATGTTATGTCACCTTCGATATTGATTGCCTCGACCCTGCGTTCGCGCCGGGAACGGGTACGCCTGTCGCAGGCGGTCCATCCTCCGCTAAAATCCTCTCCGTGCTGCGTCAGCTCACGCATCTGGATATTGTCGGGGCAGATGTGGTGGAGGTTGCACCGGCTTACGATCATGCCGATATAACTGCCATCGCCGCTTCATCGGTCGCGATGCATTATCTGGGCCTGCTGGCCGAGCGGCGCGCGCGTTTCGAGGACAATGGTAACAGTTCTGGACTGCACGAAGCTGGCGGCATATGAGAGCGTCAATTCAGGAGTGGAATTGAAATGAAACCCAAGATCTTCATCGACGGCGAGCATGGCACGACCGGATTGCAAATCCGTTCGAGGCTGGCCGCGCGTGACGATCTCGCGATCCTTTCAATCCCGGAAGTCGAGCGGCGCAATCGCGATATGCGCGCCGCCATGCTGTCCGAGGCAGACATCGCCATTCTTTGCCTGCCTGACGATGCCTCCCGCGAGGCTGTCGCCATGCTTGAGGGCAAGAACTCTACGCGCATCATCGATACGTCGACCGCGCACCGCGTTCACCCGGACTGGACCTATGGCTTTGCCGAAATGGAGCCGGCCCAACGTGAGCGCATCGAGCGCGCGCGGCTCGTCGCCAATCCGGGCTGTTACCCAACCGGCGCAATCTCGCTCGTGCGTCCGCTCGTTGCGGCTGGACATTCTTCCGGCTGACTATCCTGTCACGATCAATGCCGTTTCGGGTTATACCGGCGGCGGCAAGCAAATGATCGCGCAGATGGAAGACCCGGCAAACCCGGATCACATCGATTCCCCGTATTTCGTTTACGGGCTTCCGCTCATGCACAAGCACGTCGCGGAGATGAAAACGCACGGTCTGCTGGATCGTAAGCCGATCTTCTCGCCTTCCGTTGGCAGATTCGCTCAGGGCATGATCGTGCAGGTGCCGGTTTTCGTCGGCGACCTCAATGGCTCACCAACGCTTGCAGACCTCCACGGTGCGCTCGAAAAGCACTATGCCGGTCAATCCATTGTGGAAGTCGTGCCGCTGGCCGAGAGCGCCAGGATCGGGCGTCTCGACCCGACCGAACTGGCCGATACCGACCGTATGAAGCTTTATGTGTTCGGCACGGAAGGCCAAGGGCAGGCGAATCTCAGTCGCCCTGTTGGACAATCTGGGTAAGGGTGCTTCGGGCGCCGCCGTTCAGAACATGGATCTGATGCTCGGGCGCAAGCACTAAGCTATTTCGTAGCTTAGTGCTACCCGCAGCCGGCAGCGGATAGCTGCCCTTGGTGGCGCGCCAATGCGCCGCCGCATAGCCAAGCACGATTAGCGCAAGCGCCTGATGCGTCAGCGCAACGTGCAGATGCACCTGCGTCAACAGCGTCACAATGCCCACGATTGCCTGTAGTAACACCAGATGGAACAGAATCAGCGCGCGCCGCGCGTGCGGCGTCCCCGGATCGCGTCGACGCACGGCGATCATGTGCCACAGCGCCAGCGCAAAAACCGCGTACGCCCCCAATCGGTGCACAAACTGCACCAGCTTCGGGTTCTCGAAGAAATTGTGCCACACGGGATGGATGACGAACATATCGCCCGGCACGAGCGTTCCGTCCATCAGCGGCCAAGTATTATAGCTTAAACCGGCATCCAGCCCCGCAACCAGCCCGCCGAGATAAATCTGGACGAGCACGGCCAGAACCAGAAAACCTGCGAACCTTTGCGTAAAGCGCGATGCAGGCGCACCTTGCGACGGCCATAGCCCTCGAGCGACCACCATCGTGGCCGCAAAAATGACGGCAGCAATGGTGAGATGTGTCGCCAGCCGGTACTGGCTCACATCCGTGCGTTCCACGAGGCCCGACGACACCATCCACCAGCCAACGGCTCCCTGAAACGCGCCAAGCGCCAGAATGCCAGCCAATTTCGGCTTCAACCGCCGCTCAACGCGACCCGTCAGCCAGAAAAACAGAAGCGGTAGCGCGAAGATCGCGCCAACGCTGCGCGCCAAAATGCGATGCGCCCATTCCCACCAGAAAATGCGTTTGAAACCAGCGAGATCCATCCCTTTGTTTATCTGGGAATATTCGGGAATTTGCTGATACTTCGCGAATTCTTCCTGCCATTCGGCTTCGTTAAGCGGCGGAATCACGCCGTGGATTGGCTTCCACTCCGTGATCGACAGCCCCGAATCCGTCAGCCAAGTCGCACCGCCAACCAGAACGAGCGCAAACAGCACCAGCAGCACGACATACAACCAGCCGCGCAAAAGCGCGCGATTTCGCTGCACTGTGTTTGCGGCTGCGGAAGGAGAAGACGTGGCTGCGATGCTGCTCATGGGGCGCGTTGGTGAACCATCGCGAACCGCCATGCAAGGGCGAGCCGTGCCGCGCGACATGCGGTCGCGTCCTTGTTGCGGCGCGCTCTCAGAAGGTCTATTGCCTCTGCCATGCCCATTCGCCTGAAAAAACTGATTGGAACTGTGCTGCTGGTGGCGCTCGTCGTCATCTATTCACTGCTGGCAACCGCTGTCGCGGTCGCGCGGCTGGGCGACTCCGGGCCGGTGGTGCATCTCCTTTTTTTCTTGGTATCGGGCATTTTGTGGGTATTACCGGCTATGCTGCTCATCAAATGGATGATGATTTCGCCGAAGGGCTAAAATCACCTTACGCCGGATTTTTTGCATTTTAGCTTTCGCCGAAACTCTCGGGAATTGAATTTGAGCTACTTTCGCAGCGCACTGCGGAGGGGCGGAGCATGGCGGAACTATGCAATGGCGGATATTGCTTTTCGTGAAGACGCGCTGAGCGCACCAAGAATTTCGCGTCATCACCATCATAAATTGGCCGGTTCTCGTTGGGAATTTCGGGTAGATAATGATCTCGCAGCCTATGAGCGCGCGAGCATGCAGGCCATTTTTGCGCCCGCCCAAAGCCCGGAATGGATCGAAGCGTGGGCCAAGTCCGGCACTGAAATCATCATCGCGCGCGTTCATGCGGCTCATGGGCAATGCGTGCTGGCTCTGGCGCTGGAAGTCGTGCGTACCAGTTCAATGTGCGTTGCCCGTTATGTCGGCCATCGTCATGCGAACGGTAATTTCCCGCTTAGTTCCTATGAAATCTATGGACCGAATTGAACCCGGTTTGCTCGATGCTTTGCTGAAGTCGATCTCCGCAGAGCGCCCAGACATCGACCTTGTTTCTTTGGAACGCATGGCACATTCGCGCGCAGGCAAGGTCAACCCATTTGCTGCGCTGAATCACCAGCAAAGCGCCAATATCGCTCTGGCAGCGGACATCACCGACGGTTTCGACGCACTGGTTGCGCGCACCGGCGGCAGCAGTAAGTGGAAGAAGCACCGGCGGCAGATTCGCAAATTCAACGAAACGGGCGAAGTCCGCATGATCTATGCTTCGACACCGGTTGAAGTGGATCGTTTGCTCAACACTTTCTTTGAAATGAAGGCCGAACGCTTTGCGGCACTCGGCATTGACGACCCATTTGCCCCGCTATCCGTGCGCGCTGCGTTCCGCAATCTTTTCAGCGAAGCTCTGAGCGGCCAAGTGCGCCTGTTCACATTGGAAGGTTTGGAAATTGGTGGCAAGCTGCGGGCCGTGTTCGGCCACAGCAACGATGGCGCGCGCCTCGTCTGCGAATTTTGCGCGTTCGCAAACGATGAACTCAGCGCTTATAGCCCCGGCTCCTATTTATTGTTCGAGGTTATCAAGAAAGCCGCCGAGAATGGCTACCGCCTGTATGATTTCAGCGTAGGCGACGAACCTTACAAGCGCCAATGGTGCAATAACGAAATCGAACAATTCGACGTGGTCGTGCCGCTGACATTGAGAGGCCGCATAGCTGCCGCTGGATTGCGGGCCGGTTCCTCTGCAAAGCGCTGGCTGAAATCTCAGCCCCATATCTGGCAGCAGGCGAAGCGCTTGCGCCAACTCGTCAAAGGTCACGCTTAGGCCGCATTGCGCCCCGGCATGGTCGGCGGCGCGACATGGCCGACGGGCGTTACGATTGTCACGTCCGTATACCCTTCAGCTTCCAGTGCCTTGGTCGCCTTCTCCACCACATCGTCAGCGCGATCAATCACACTCACAAACAACTGGCACCCATTGCCGGCAAGCCTGCGGACTGATTCCGCCCGCGCCGGTCCGCATTCCACGATCACGATTGCATAAGCCGAATCCAGCGCATCAAGGATCATCGGCAACCGATCAATCCCGCGCATGGCAATTTCCGCATCTACCGTGCCGCAAGGGATCACATGCGCATCCGAATAGAGGTCCATGTGGATCACATCGGTAAACTGCGCGGTCGCAGCCAGCAGGTTGGTAATGCCCGGCAACGCGCCGCTATCCAACATGGGCTTGCCAGCAACGCCGCTGCTTGTCAGGTCGATCAGCAGAACACGAACCCCGGCGTCAGCGATCTCCCGCGCTACAAGCACGGATGATGCCGCGGCCTCATCCCCTTCTGGAGAAACGAAAAGCGCCCTGCCCGATCCAAGTTCAACCAACTTGCGCGCCGCGCCGGCAACGCCGGTCTCTCGGTCGTTGACCTGCATTTCCACCGCGACGGGCAGCGCAGGCACGGCTACCGGTTCAGGCTGCGCCGCAATCACCTCTACCACTTCCGGTTCTCGCGCCGGTTCAAGTCGAGCACCACCGGCTGGAACGGTCGCGCGCCCGGAGAAAAGCTCACCAAGTAGCGTCAGGATAGACATTGCCAGCAACCCAGCACCGAACGATGCGCCGATAATCGGCAGCTTCTTTGGATAATATGGTTCAGACGGCACCGTCGCCCGCGAGAATATGCGTGCATCGGCAGGCACGTAGTTGCGGTCCTGCCGCGATGAAGCCTCCCGATACCGCGTCATGTAGGATTGCAGCAAATCACGCTGCGCCGCAGCCTCACGTTCCAGCGCACGCAAATCCACTTCCTGCTCCCCGGCGCGGCCAAACTCGGCTTTCAAATGATTCAGGTCCGCGACGAGCTGCTGCTCGCGCGCACGTTCCGTCTCAACCGTATTCGTCAGGCCTTTCAGCACATTGCCGGCTTCCGCCCGAATCTGACGCTCCAGATTTGCGATTTGCGCATTCAGCGACCGGATACGGGGATGATTCGGAAGCAGCGTGATTGAAAGATCAGCGATTTGCGCTCGGGTCTGCGCAAGCCTGTCGCGCAAATTCTGGATCAGGGGCGACGCAACGATTTCCGGCAGCGCATCCAGCGTCGAGCCACTATCGAGCGCCTTGCGCACACTTTCCAGATTGGCCTCAGCCGTCGCACGGTTGGCTCGAACGCGTGAAAGCTCACTCGAAAGCTCTGACAACTGCGACGTTGAGAGCACCGTATCGTTCGGACCGACGATCAAGCCGTTCTTCGCGCGATATTCGGCAACCTTTGCTTCCGCATCCTTCACACGCTTGGTGAGGTCAGCAATCTCCGGTGCAAGCCAATCGGTTGCGTCCACATTGGATGCGCTTTTCGCGGCTTGGCTCGCGGTCACGAACTCATCAGCCAGGGCATTCGGCACCGATGCCGCCAGTTTGGGATTGGAGGATGTGAACTCAACAACGATTACACGTGATTTATCAACGCGATAAACGCTCAGGTTCTCGCGCAGTGTTTTCATCACGCGCTCATCGACAGGAAGCTGCGACGGATCGGTCACAAGTCCCGTCAGGATAAGAAACTGCTTAACCGGCCCCACTTCGCCAATTGCGCCGAACTCCTGCTCACCGGCAAGGTTCAGCTTGTCAGCCACCCGGCGCAGATTGTCAGCGGAAAGAATAACCTCCACCTGACTGGTGACCCCCTCTTCGTCGAGCAAAGGCCGTTCGTTCTCGCCGGAAGCATCGGGCCGCGTGAAAACGGATTCGCGAGCCTCGATCAGCAAGCGCGTTTCTCCACGATAAAACGAGGTCGCGGTCCATATGAAAAGAAATGCCGCCGCCACAAACAGCAGCGCGCCGAGCAATATGCGAAACCAATGCCGTCCGAGGCTGGCGAAAAGCCTACCCAGATCAATGTCGGCATTGTCGGCGGTGTTCTGGAAACCTGGCATTACGCCCACCCACTAGAACTCGGCAGATATATGGTGAACATTCATGGTAAGCTGAGGGTTAACGTCGCATTAACGAAACATTAGGAAGTCGAAAAAATCCAACATTTACAGGCAAGAACGGCGCACCTTTACGTCCCATTAACCTTAACAGTCAGATAACGAACCCAGTTGCCGCACTTGCTGCCGGGGATTCTGTCGTTGAAGCAACAGCACATCGCTCTTTCGGGTCTTTTGCTTTCCGCGCTTATCGTAAGCGGATGTTCTGGCTATCGCCCCGCTCCGCCAGCCTTTCATCAAGGGCTGGAACAGCCATACGTGCTCGGCGCAGGCGACCGTGTACGCGTGACCGTGTTCGAGCAGGCCAGCCTCACAAACAGCTATGCCGTAGACCAGTCTGGCTATATTTCCTTCCCGCTCGTCGGCGCCGTTCCTGCGCGCGGGCAAACCACCAAGCAGGTTGAAAAGTCGCTTGCCGAAAAACTGCGGAAGGGCTTTCTGCGCGACCCCGATGTTTCCGTGGAAGTCGATCAATATCGGCCGGTATTTGTCATGGGCGAAGTTGGCGCGGCCGGGCAATATGCGTATGTTCCGGGCCTGACGGTTCAAAAGGCAGTGGCAACCGCTGGCGGTTACACGCCGCGCGCAAACCAGAGCGATGTAGACGTGACGCGAGACATCAACGGCAAAGTGATGACAGGCAGAGTGCCGATCAGCGACCCGCTCCTGCCCGGCGATACGATCTATATCCGCGAACGCCTGTTTTGATGCGACCTTGGAAACGCGATTGCGCATTGTCCATTGCTTCCGCGCTCCGGTCGGGGGTGTTTTCCGCCACGTAAGAGACCTTGCTGAAGCACAAGCCGCCGATGGCCATGCGGTGGGCTTTGTTTGCGATTCCACCACCGGTGGGGATTATGAAGCCCGACTTTTTGCGGAAATCGAGCCGCGCCTTGCGCTTGGCATCACACGCATACCTATGCAGAGGCAGATCGGTCCTGGCGACATCAGCGCCGCGCTCCGCACCTACCGCGTTCTCAAAGCACTTGGTCCGGATGTTTTGCACGGGCACGGCGCAAAGGGCGGCCTCTACGCGCGCCTGTTCGGAACGGCGCTACGCCGCGTAAAACCTGTCGGGCGCTTCTATTCGCCTCACGGCGGCAGCCTGCACTTCGATGAGCATTCGCTGAAGGGCAAGGCTTATTTCTCGACCGAGCGAATGCTGGAACGCATCACAGACGGCTTGTTTTTCGTCTGCGAATATGAGCGCGAAGCCTACCTTCGCAAGGTTGGTCCCATCCGTACTGAAAGCCGCATTGCCTATAACGGCCTGCGCGCCGACGAATTTGTCCCGGTCAAGCCTAACCCCGATGCACGCGACCTGCTTTTCATCGGCACGCTACGTCAGTTGAAAGGACCGGATATATTCATCGAAGCGCTCACGCTGGCACAGCAATCGATCAAGCGGAAGCTCACGGCGGTCATCGTGGGTGAAGGTGAATGGGAATCTGCGTGCAAAGACCTCGTTGCGCGCCGCGGCCTCACTGCACAAATCGAGTTTCGCCCCGCAATGCCCGCGCGTTCCGCATTTGCGCTGGCAAATACGCTTGTCGTGCCGTCACGCGCTGAATCTTTCCCTTACATCGTGCTCGAAGCACTGGCAGCACAGATGCCGGTCATCGCCACCCGCGTTGGCGGTATTCCTGAGATCATGGGCTCTGAAAACTCTGCATTGTGCGACCCTACCCCGCAAAGTTTGGCTGATAGGCTCACAGCCTTCAATATCGACCGCAAAACACTCCTTGCCGCCATGCCAAACTACGCAGAGTTGCAAAGCCGTTTCAGCTTGAAAGCGATGGCTGGGGCCATTATCTCGGCCTACCTCCAAAAGCGGTAAGTCACGCCAATATAATACTATATTATGCCTAAATCCTCCTAATGCCGTCCTTGAGGCTGAGGGTGCACTGGCTCCACGTTGCAGCAACCCTGCATTGTGCGGAAGTCCAGTCGAATGAGCATGACCAGCGTAGCCAAAACCGCCGAAACGGTAGCGCAACGAGCAAATCCCGTGGTTCTAAATCCTGTCGCCCAGCAGGTGGCGCAGCTTTATCGACGTGACAAGCTATCGCCCGTCATGCTTGGCGGCTTCATGCAGCTTGGCGAAACCGCGCTGCTCGCAGCATTGGGTTTTATGCTCTACATCGCGTATGTCGGCAACGAACCAGCGCTGATATGGAATTACCTCGGCGTATCGTTAGGCGCCGCTGTATTCGCCGTTCTGATGCTCGATCAGGCAGACGCCTATGAGGTGCCTGCCCTGCTCCGCCCGAGAACCATTTTGCGAGCATTGCTGATGGTCTGGAGCGCAACCTTTGCGCTCATGGCAACCGCCGCGTTTTTTACGCGCATGTCTAACGAGTTTTCGCGTGTCTGGTATGTCGCATGGTTCTTCCTCGGCCTCGCCGCGATCCTCGTCCTTCGTCTGGTCGTTGCGCGCATAGCGCGCCGCTGGGTGCGCAATGGCCGCATGGAGCGCCGCGCCATCATCGTTGGCGGCGGCAAACGCGCTGAAGCCCTCATTCGCGAACTCGAACAACAGCCCGCGAGCGACATTCGTATTTGCGGCATATTCGATGACCGCGACGACAAGCGCTCGCCGTCGCTGGTCGCGGGTCATCCGAAGCTCGGCACTATCGCCGAACTCATCGAATTTGGCCGCATCGCACGCATAGATATGCTCATTGTCTCCCTGCCCCTCACGGCAGAAAACCGCGTGCGCACGCTACTGAAAGATTTGTGGGTTCTGCCGGTGGACATTCGCCTGTCGGCTCATGCCAGCGATTTGAGCTTCCGGCCCCGCACCTATTCCTACATCGGCAACGTCCCGATGTTCGATCTTTACGACCGGCCCATCAGCAATTGGGATTCCGTGGCCAAGCGCTGCTTCGATCTAATTCTGGGCACCCTCGCCCTACTGCTGGTTTCGCCGATCATGCTGCTCACAGCTTTAGCAATCAAGCTCGACAGCAAAGGTCCGGTCTTCTTCCGGCAGAAGCGGCACGGCTTCAACAATGAGGTCATCGAGGTTTACAAGTTCCGGTCGATGTATACCGACCGAGCGGACCCCACGGGTCGCAACGCCGTTCGCCGTGGCGACCCGCGCGTTACGCGTGTCGGGCGCTTCATCCGCAAGACTTCCATCGACGAGCTGCCCCAGCTTTTCAACGTTCTCGCGGGCAACCTGTCCCTCGTCGGCCCGCGGCCGCATGTCGTTTCTGCCGTCGCGCGCGACAAGCTCTACCACGAAGTTGTCGAGGGCTATTATGCGCGCCATCGCGTGAAGCCGGGCATCACCGGCTGGGCGCAGATCAACGGTCTGCGCGGCGAAACCGATACGGTCGACAAGATCCGCATGCGCACGGAATACGACCTCTACTACATCGAGAACTGGTCGATCTGGTTTGATCTGAAAATATTGCTGCTCACGCCGTTGAGCCTCCTCAATACGGAGAATGCGTATTGAGCGTTCAGGTTTCAGCGCAAGCACATCAAGCGAAGCTTATTTCGCTTGCCGCTGCCGGTTCGATCTTCCTGGGCGTCGGTCTTTCCGGCTTCGTGCTGGATGAGCCCGCACCTTATGAAATTTATATGGCTGCGCTGATGCCGGTCTGGTTTCTGTTTCGGCCTCGCCATTTCGCGCCCGGTTGCCGTGCTGCTTTGCATCATTACCATATTCAATGTCGGCGGTATGCTCGCCATCCTCCAGATGGCTCACCCCGACGACGCTCCGCTTTACATCGCCGTCTCTCTTTTCTTGGGTCTCACCTCCGTATTCTTTGCGGCAGCGCTCGAAAAGCGCCCAAACCTTTACGCAACCATATTTCAGGCTTGGATTACCGCCGCTGTTCTCACATCCTTCCTTGCAATCAACGGATATTTTGGATTGCTACCCGGCAGCGAAATCTTCACGCGATACGGGCGCGCAAGCGGCGCATTTCAAGACCCAAACGTATTCGGACCCTTTCTCGTGGCTCCCGCCACCTTTCTGCTGTATCGCCTCTACACCGGCGCACTATCGCGGTTTGTAATTTACGTGCCTCTTTTCCTTGTTTTGCTGGCCGGAATCTTTCTCTCGTTCTCGCGCGGCGCGTGGGGTCTTTTCCTGTTGTCAGCCCTTCTGCTTACCATCATCCTTCTTGCGCAAAGATCTCGTGGTGCCACCAAATTGCGCATCGTCGTGCTCTGCATTCTGGCCACTGCGGGCACGATCCTCGCGTTGCTCGCAATCCTCCAATTGCCGGGTGTCGGCGAATTATTCAGCGCTCGTGCTCATCTTGAACAGGACTACGATGGCGGCAAGTTTGGCCGTTTCGGGCGTTATAGCATCGGGCTGGACATGGCGATGCAAAGCCCATTCGGAATCGGCCCGCTCGTATTCGGCAAGTTGCTTGGCGAGGACACACACAATATCTGGCTGAAAGCACTGCTGGATTATGGCTGGATTGGCTTTGCGACCTATCTTCTGCTCATCGTCGTTACGCTCGGACTCGGCGCAAAGCTTTTATTCAAACAGAACTGGTGGCAGCCATATTTCATCTGCGCCTACGTCACGCTGCTCGGCCACGTCCTGCTAGGCTCCATCATCGATACCGACCACTGGCGGCATTTCTACGTGTTGATCGGCCTTGTCTGGGGTGCGATTGCGCTGAATTCTCGGGTTCACGCCCGAAGTTAAAATAACGCATCCGAGAGCGCGTAAGCGTTTCACCGTTTCATTAAATAGTTTAAGATATTAGAGAATAGTTATAATCTGGTATTCCGACTTAGCGAAGCTCAAACATGACACCGCCGCTTCATGGCGCTTGCAGGCCAAATATTGCACAGCACAAGATCATTGCGCTGGCGCACAATACTTTTTTAAAGCGGGGCGCATTCCGACCGACGCTCTCACGCTTGCTGTCACTCTTTCGTTCCGGGCCACTTGATGTGGAATACCAAGGCGTCAAATTTCGTCTGCACTACAGCGCAAGCGCAACAGAAAGCGGCGCGCTCCTTAACTCGAACTATAATCTGGACGAGTTGACGTTCCTCCGGAGTAATCTCCGCGAGGGTGACGTCTTTCTCGATATTGGCGCAAATGTCGGAACAGTCGCGCTGCCTATTGCGCGCTCCGTAGGCCCAAAAGGACGCGTCCTTGCCATCGAAGCTCACCCTACCGCGCTGGCTCGCCTTGAATTCAATCGACACGCCTCAAAGCTGGACAATGTAACAGTAGTTGCCGTCGCAGCTGCTGATGTAGATGGTGAAGTGACAATGGTGTCCGGCGACGAAAATCTCGGAGCAAGCCACATAAGTTCGGACGCACGCATGGGAGGCATAACTGTGCCAGCGCTGACTCTTGCCACCATTCTTGTTCAGAATGGCGTGCAACATATCGGCGCGTTGAAGATCGACGTCGAAGGCTTTGAAGACCGAGTATTGACGGACTTTTATGAGAAGACGCCGCGCTCTGCATGGCCGCGCGCGGTTGTTATCGAGCATATTTCTCGCGACCAATGGCAAACGGACTGTATCGCGCTGATGCAAGCAAGCGGTTATCGGATATCGGAGCGCACCCGCAGCAACACGATGCTGCTGCTAGACGCTGCGCCGACCAGATAACCCTGCCAAATATTATGAAAAAATGGTCGGAGCGACAGGATTCGAACCTGCGACCCCTTGACCCCCAGTCACATGGTCTGAATTTCCGCACGTTTCCTGCCGTTGTCCACAGCTTCCATAACCGATTGAATCTAACCACAGTTCATTGTACGTTCTTTCCTGTCGTTTCCTCCTGCTTTCGCCTTCGGTGACGCCCCGGTGACGACCCGACACAGGAAAAGCAACTTTGAACCAGAAGATCAAGCTGACGAAAAGGGCCGTGGATGGCGCGGAAGTGCGATCGTCCCGTTATGTGCTGTTCGATAGCGAGATTAAGGGCTTTGGTCTTCGTGTTTTCCCTTCGGGGCAGAAGTCATGGATATTCGAGTACAAGGTGGATGGAGGCGGGCGAAAGGCCAGCACCAAGCGAGTGACTATCGGGCGCTCTGACGAGTTCACGCCAGACGAGGCACGGAAGTTCGCGGAGAAACTGCGTGCGAAAGCCAAGATGGGCTTAGATCCGCAGGCTGAGAAGGTGGAATACCGAAAAGCGGTGACAGTAGATGAGTTGGCGGACAAGTTTCTGGTTCACATCGGTTCGAAGAAGAAGGACCGGACAGAGGCATTCTACCGTGACGTTCTGAAGCGCCTTGTGATTTCAGAATTGGGCAACAGGAAAGCAGCCGACCTCAAGCGGGCCGATCTGGCGAAGCTTCATCTTGATCTGAACAACAGGCCATACCTGGCCAATCGCGTAGTTGCCGTCGTCGGCTCCATGTATTCATTTGCGGGCAAGCATGGTCTCGTACCAGAGAACTGCAACCCCGCGCGCGGCATCGAGAAGTTCGAAGAACGCTCACGCGAGCGGCTGCTATCCGCTGATGAACTGGTTCGACTGGGAGACGCCATTCGTGTCGCTGAGACTGAAGGCATTCCTTGGCAGATCAATCCGGCCAAGAAGACCAAGCATGTCCCGAAAAAAGCGGGAAGCTGTCATCGGCCCGCACGCCGCTGCTGCGCTTCGATTGCTAATCTTTACCGGTGCTCGCCTGCGGGAAATTCTGCATCTGGAATGGTCTCGACGTCGATCTGGAGCGCGGGTTGCTGCTCTTGCCGACATCGAAGACAGGCAAGAAAACCATCGTGCTCAATGCGCCCGCAATCGCGATTACTAAATCTCGACCGACTTGGCAAATATGTCATCGCAGGCAAGACAGCGGGTTTGGAAGACGAAAAGCCGCGTGCTGACCTTAAACGTCCTTGGGCAATGGTTACGCGTCACGCGGATGGAAGACCTGCGCATTCATGATCTGAGGCATAACTTCGCCAGCTTCGGTGCGGGTGGCGGCATGGGTCTGCCTATCATCGGAAAGCTCCTCGGCCACGCGCAGCCCGCTACGACCGCGAGATACGCTCACCTTGACACCGATCCGCTCCGGCGTGCGTCAAATGCCATCGGCAATTCGATTGCTGCGGCGATGGGCGAACCCGTCACACCGGCTGATCATACCGTTCAACGGAAAGCAGACCGGAAACAAATCACAGGGATAGGCCGGCCAACCGACAGCCCCGGGGTGCACCTCCCGGTTTCCCTGTGACCTTCAAGGTGCATCGCGAGGTGCGCGTAAATGCTGGCCATAGTTCCTAAGGGATACATTGCCGTATAAGAGAGGCGTTCGAAGCTTCTTGAAAAGCGCTTCGGGTATCGAGTACCCGGTAACACACTCAATGATCTGGGAACCGAGGAATACCATACGGCCTTGAACGAAATGCTGGAGCTTTTCAGCAGCGGTCGGCTTGAAGCTTTTATCTGGCACGATGGGATCGTAGCGTCTCTTGCGAGAGATGGTTGGAACGACATTAGCGCCCATCACGTCTTTACTAGCCGGACCATTGAAAGCGAGTGGCGTCCCGGCTGCGCATGGGAAGGATTGAGGGGAACAACGCCATTTGTTGCCAAGGCAGAATTTGAAGCTCTTATAGCCGACCTACAGCGCCACTCTGACAGTCGCGGTGTTGCCGGAAGCAACCTGAAACCGGACCTCAAAAAAACAATCCGCTAGCGCTACTCGAATGGTCTTTGCCAATGGCAGCTGCGTGGATTGTTTGGCGGGATATGAACGAGGTGCGAAATTACTGGAATGACTATC
>JASGJA010000028.1:0-93496 GCA_049840935.1 Mesorhizobium sp. | reverse complement strand
TGTTTTCCGATTCCTGTAGCCTGTCCGAAGCTTCCTTGCTCAGCGCTTCCGATTGCGAAAGCTGCGAAAGCAGCGCCCGCCGCCGCTGGTCAATATCATCGGGCGCGTCCGCAATCCTCATGCGTTCCGTGTCAGCTTCCGCGCGGCGCTCCGTCAGCAGCGCAATCTGCTTTGCCGCATTGTCCGCGCGCTGCGTCCAGCTTGTGCGCTCGCCCTCGATCGCCGTCAGCCGCCGCGTTCGCGCTTCCGCCTCGCGGCGCAACCCCTCATGTACTGCCCGCGCGTCCGCCAGTGTCGCCCGCTCGCGCAAAACGTCAGCCGAAAGCCGCTCAAAGCGGATTTGCAAATCCGCAAGGTCCGCCGCGGCGGCAAGTTGCGCTTCTGCCTCGCTGAAACTCGCCTGCGCTTCCTGTGCTGTTTCGGCCAGGCGTGTGCGCGCCTCGTCCAGCGCGGCCCGACGCTGCACCAACTCGCCGGATGCCTTTTCGGCCTTTTCCAGCGCGTCTCGCGCCAAGCTCACCGCATGTTGCGCGTCACGCCAGTTCTGCCTCGCGACCCGTTCCGCTTCGGTCAGCGAACGCACCGCCTGCTCCGCAGTCGCCAGTCTTTCCTCCGCGCCGCGCACCGTTCGTGTCGCCTCGACTGCTTCCGCGTCGAGTTCCTTCAGCCGGTTCTTTTGCGCCAGCCGCATGGCCGCAGGCGTCGGCGCTTCCGCGCTTGCCGTCACACCATCCCAGCGCCACAGCGCACCATCGCGGCTGACCAGTCTTTGGCCCGGAGCCAATAGCTTTTGCAGCCTCGCACCCTCACCTGCATCCACCACGCCGACCTGCGCCAGGCGCCGCGCCAATTGCCTTGGCGCCCGCACAAACTCGCCAAGGCTGCGCGCCCCGTCCGGCAATTTGGGATCACCGGCCTGCGGCTCCATATCGCCCCAATGCGCTGCTGCCGCCCGATCCAGCGGCAATTCGAGATCATCGCCCAGCGCTGCGCCCAGCGCCGTTTCAAAGCCGCGATCAACGCCCAATTGTTCCAGCACAGCCGGGAACAAATCGTTCGATCCAGCGCTCAACACCTTTGCCAGTGTACGCGCTTCCGTCTCGACGCGTTGCAATGCCGCCCGCGCTTCCTGCAAAGGCGGGCGCGCCGCCGTCTCCGCCTGCCGCGCCTCGGCAACCACCTTTTCCGCCGCGACCGCCGCCGCTTCCGCCTCGGCTACGCGCTTTTGCGCCTCATCAACCAGCACCCGCTTTTCAGCAGGGTCTGGCAAAGCCGAAATCTGCGCAACAATGCCCTGCAATTCGCGATCCACATCGCCCAATTGCCGCCCGATGCGCT
This sequence comes from Mesorhizobium sp., assembly GCA_049840935.1. GTDB lineage: Bacteria > Pseudomonadota > Alphaproteobacteria > Rhizobiales > Rhizobiaceae > Mesorhizobium_G. Next base: position 92,158 of record JASGJA010000028.1, on the reverse strand, counting down.
CGCGCCGCTCTGTAGCATCACGAAGCGCCCGCTCCGTTTGGTTGCGCTGTGCCGCAGCTTCCGCGCGCTCGGCGGTCAGCTTGGCCAACGCGCCCTCGCTCAAAGCCAGCGTTGCGCTTGCCTGCTCAAACTCCGCACGCGTGGAAACTTCGCGCTCCGCCGATCCTGCCTCTTCCGCGCGCAACGCCGTTTCTTCGTCCGTCAGCCGCGCCAGAATATCGGCATTGTCGCGAACCATTTGGTTTTCGCGCTCAATATCCGCCGCAAGCTGCTCGACCCGACGATCAAGTTCGGCCTGACGGTTCTTGATGCGCTGCTCTTCTTCTTCGATCTGCGCCTTTGCAATCGTCAGCCTTTGCAACGCCGCCGCAGCCGCAGCAGCCGCGTCCCGCAACTCCGGCAGGCGATGCGCGCCAACCGCCTGCTGCTTTGCCGCTTCCATCTGCTGCGCGGCACGGTCCCCAACCAATGTGGTTGCGTGCGCAAGCGCCGATTTGGCCTCGGCTTCCTGCGCCTTTGCCGCGATCCAGCGCAGATGCAGCAGTATGGCTTCCGCCTTGCGAATATCCGCCGACAGATTCTTGAAGCGCGTCGCCTGCCGCGCCTGACGTTTCAGGCTTTCGATCTGCGCGCCCAGCTCACCCGTTACATCGTCGAGCCGTTCCAGATTCTGCTCTGCCGCGCGCAGCCGCAGTTCCGCCTCATGGCGTCTTGTGTGGAGGCCGGAAACGCCTGCCGCCTCTTCCAGAAGCTGACGTCGCGCCTGCGGCTTGGCCTGAATCAGTTCGCCAATGCGCCCCTGCCCAACCATCGAAGGCGAACGCGCACCCGTGGACTGATCTGCAAACAGCAGTTGCACGTCCTTGGCGCGCGCTTCCTTGCCATTGATCCGGTAGACAGACCCAGCCTCACGTTCGATACGGCGCGAAACCTGCAATTCGTCTGCTTCGTTGAAGCTCGGCGGCGCAGAGCGGTCCACATTGTCGAGGAAAAGCGTCACCTCCGCTGTATTGCGCGAAGGCCGGGTAGATGATCCCGAAAAAATCACGTCGTCCATGCCGGACGCGCGCATGTTCTTGTATGAGCTTTCGCCCATCACCCAGCGCAGCGCTTCGACCAGATTGGACTTGCCGCAGCCATTCGGGCCAACAATTCCCGTCAACCCGCGCTCGATTACGAAATCGGAGGGTTCGACGAAGGACTTGAAGCCCAGAAGGCGCAGCTTAGTAAATTTCACGCGCGGCCAAAGGCGCGCTCAAGATGCGCGCCCCTCCCTGCCGCAACTGCCTTAAAGCAGTGGGTCGATGATGGCCGAGAATTCCTCAATCGACATTGCCCCCGGATATTTCGATCCGTTGATGAAGAAAGTTGGCGTGGAATCACGCTGAAATCCTTGGAGGCCCGTTCCCGCACGGCCCTGATGTCGTCCAGCAACTTCTGGTCGGTCAGGCAGGCCTCAAACGTCTGCTGCGAGAATCCCGCAAGTTTCGCAAGCTGAAGCAAGGCGTCTTTCGCGTTATCCACAGCCGCCCAGTTCTGTTGCTGCTGGAAAAGCACGCTCACCATCTGGAAATATTTGTCCTTGGAGCAGCGCGCCAGCATGAATGCGCCTTCTGCGCGCGGGATCGAACGGAAATTCGCGGAATATCAACCGCACCTTGCCGGTATCGATATATTTGCTCGTCAACGTGGGCAGCGTCGTCTCATGGAAATGCGCACAATGCGGACAAGTCATCGACGCATATTCCACAATGGTAACAGGCGCATCGGCCTTGCCCAACACCATTTCAGGAAGCGCGTCCCGGTTCCATCAACTTCGCGATGTCCACCGACCGGTTGGCTTCGGCGCTTCCACTGTCTTTGCGGGCGCAGCCGGTGCCGTCTGTTCAGCGGCTGGTGCCGGCGTAGCGGGTGCAGCCGGTGTCGTGGGCGTCGCGTTTGGCTCTGCTGGGGCAGGCGTCGCCTCCGCTTTCTTTTGCTCGCCCGAATCCGAACATGCAGCCAGCAAGGCAGCACCTGAAACGGCAGCAAGCGCGGTTAGAACGGTCCGGCGCTGAACGAAGCTCATCATGCGAATCACCTGAGTTGTGAGGAATTGTGCGTTGGAATAGCCAACAAAAGCGAGAGTTCGCGCGAATTAAGGCAAACTGGTCCCCAACACAAAGCGAATTTCTTCCGAAAACCTTTGTCCAACCGCTTGCTCTCCAAAAGTTGACTGAAACGCGCAATCATGAAATACCAATATTTGGTACATGGCCGTCAACTGGAGGATCCGATGCCTCGCAACACATCAATTTCCCTTGGAGATCACTTTATAGGCTTCATCAACGATCAGGTCGCCTCCGGACGCTATGGTTCAGCCAGCGATGTCGTGCGAGCCGGGCTTCGTTTGCTTGAAGACAATGAAACAAACCGAAAAGCGCTGGAGGCCGCGTTGATTGCGGGCGAACAGTCCGGCCAGCCACAACCGCTTGATATCGATGCGTTTAAGGCTCGAAAACGGGCAGAACGCACCGCTAAATGACGCAACTTGTTTTTTCGCCAGCAGCTTTGGCGGATTTGGATGCGATTTGGGATTTCTCAGCGGACAAATGGAGTGCCGATAAAGCTGATGGCTATGTCGATCACATTTTCGAAGCTTGCGCCGATTTATCGAAGGGCCGCAAGTCAGGCCGTCGCGTCGAGATACGTGACGGATATCTGAAATATGGCGTTGGTTCTCACCTCATTTTTTATCGCAAACACAATAATTTGCTGGAAGTAATCCGCATTTTGCACGGCAAAATGGATATGGAGCGACACTTGTAGCGGTTCGCCATTAGCGCTTCTTACTCGCCCTCACCGAGGCACCGAGTTGTTCCAGTGACTCGCGCAGTCCGTCATCTTCAATGCCTGAAACAACGCCTTTTATGCGTGCGCGTTCGTCGGCATTCAGTTCCCGAAGCTTTGGTCGTTCCGGGCGCTCCTGCCTGACCGGTTTTTGAACGATCCGAATCCGGCCAATAGCCATATAACCCAGAAAACTGTTGACCCGACCGATGATTTCATCGGCCTCGTGCTGAATGTGCAGCGCGGCCAAGCCTTCACATGCTATGACTAGCACTGCTGGTTCAAACGGCTCGTTTTCGTCCCGCCTGCGGCCCCATTGGATCTTTTCCGGCCTTGAAGACACGGCAATTCGCGGGCCGACGATTTCGTCCCAACTCTGTACCAGCGCTACCGACAGCCCTGCCCGCTTGCGCAAAACCGGGTCAAGAATTTCTCCTGCGAGGTCTGCGACGGGAACGGGATTGCCGGAAAATCTTTTCCCTGCCATGTCCATGTCCGATGAACGTTTCAAACTCACCAATGGCACCGGCTGAAAGCGCGGGCAAGGCTTCGTTGAGCAATCGCCTGCTCGACTGGTACGACCGGCATCATCGCGAATTGCCGTGGCGCATATCACCCTTCGGCTCGCGCCGCTGGTGTCGTGCCCGATCCCTATCATATCTGGCTTTCGGAAATCATGCTTCAGCAAACCACTGTGGAAGCAGTAAAGCCGTATTTTCAACGGTTTAGGGAGCGCTGGCCACGCGTCACCGACCTTGGCAGCGCCGAAAATGACGACGTAATGAAGGCGTGGGCTGGGCTCGGCTATTATTCCCGCGCGCGCAATCTCAAAGCCTGCGCTGATTATATTGTCGCGCATGGTGGCGCATTTCCCGATACGGAATCGGGGTTGCTCGATTTGCCCGGCGTTGGCCCTTACACCGCTGCTGCGATTGCGGCGATTGCGTTCAACCGTCCTGCTGCTGTTGTGGATGGCAATGTGGAGCGCGTCATTTCCCGCCTTTATGCCATAGAAACGCCCCTGCCCGCCGCAAAAACGCAAATTCGTCAGCTCATTACGGAAATCCTGCCACACGACCGGCCCGGCGATTTTGCACAAGCCATGATGGACCTTGGCGCGACCATCTGCTCGCCCAAACGCCCCCGTTGCATGCTTTGCCCGGTCAATGATGATTGCGATGCTTTGGCCAATGGCGATCCCGAACGTTTTCCGTTGCGCCCGCCCAAAACTGGAAAAGCCATTACGCAAAGGTGCGGCCTTCGTCGCGGTGCGCTTGAGCGATGGCGCGGTCCTGCTCCGCAAGCGACCTGAGAGGGGTCTGCTGGGTGGAATGACCGAGCCGCCGACCACTGCATGGACCGCGAGAAAGGACGGTGAAACGGGCGTAAAAGCAGCGCCGTTCGACGCAAACTGGAAGTTTTGCGGGCGTATTTCTCACATTTTCACGCATTTTGCGCTCGAATTGGAGGTTTATTCGGCAGGAATTGAGCCGTTTTCACAACCTGAGCACTACTTCTGGTCGAAAGACGTAATGGCTGAGGCTTTACCCACGGTCATGAAAAAGGTTATCGAAACCGCCCTTCCAGATATTTCCAAGCGCAGGCGGTTTGCATGACTCCCATCCGGCATATTGTTTTCGATATCGGCAGTGTCCTCATTCACTACGATCCGAATCTGCCGTTTTCACGGATCATCCCGGATGAACAGGAACGCCGTTGGTTTTTCCAGAATGTCTGCACATCAGAATGGAATATTGAGCAGGACCGTGGCCGTTCATGGAAAGATGCAGAGACGCTTCTGATAGAACAATTTCCAGATCACGAAACTAACATACGAGCGTTCCGTGAGAACTGGAATGAAATGGTATCGCATTCTTATGATGATACCGTCGCAATCATGCTTGGTCTGATCGAGAAAGACTATGACGTAACTATGCTGACAAACTTTGCAGCAGACACTTTCTCGGACGCTCGCAAGAAGTTCGACTTTTTGAACCGTCCGCGCGGCGTAACCGTTTCAGGCGAAATCAAGCTTATCAAACCCGATCACGCAATCTACGACCGGCACACTTCCGACTTCAAATTAACGCCTGCTGCAACGCTCTTCATCGACGACAACCCCGCCAATGTGAAGGCGGCACAAGATTACGGCTGGCAGGCTGTACGCTATAAGGATGCGCCGACGCTTCTGCGCGACCTCGCATCCTATAGCATTGTTATTTAAAGATAATCATCCGCCCGCTTGCTCTACGCTGAGGCGCGCGATGCGCCTCAGTTCGTCGATGGCGGTAAGCCCGCCGGCGCGTTCGTAGTGCCAGAAAGTCCAACCATTGCAGGCGTCCAGACCCTGTACGGTTGCGCCAACCTTGTGGATTGAACCGGCCATTTCTGCGGTGGCGATTGTGCCGTCTGCCCGAACCTTGGCGCTCCAACGCTTGCGGGAATCATAAAGCGTGGTTCCCGGCGTAATCAGCCCGCTATCGATCAGGCTGACGAACGCGACGCGCGGCTCAGCGCGCTTACCCGTCAGCGTCGAAAGCTGATGCGATTCAAGAGGTTGGACGGCTGCAATGCGCGCCGTTGCGGCTTCGATATAGCTGTCCTCGCGTTCCACGCCTACGAAATTTCGGCCCAAACGCTTGGCAACAGCGCCTGTCGTGCCGGAGCCGAAAAATGGGTCCAGCACGATGTCGCCGGGCTTGGTCGACGCCATCAAAATGCGGGCAAGTAGCGCTTCCGGCTTCTGCGTCGGATGAACCTTTTCGCCATTGTCGTCTTTCAGGCGTTCGGCTCCGGTGCAAATCGGGAAAAGCCAGTCCGACCGCATTTGCACGTCGTCATTTGCCGCCTTCATCGCTTCGTAATTGAAGGTGTAGCCTTTGTCTTTCTGGTCTTTTGAGGCCCAGATCAGCGTTTCATGCGCATTCTGAAAACGGCGGCCACGAAAGTTCGGCATTGGGTTTGTCTTGCGCCAGATGACGTCGTTCAGAATCCAGTATCCGAGATCCTGCATCTTCGCGCCAACGCGGAAAATGTTGTGATATGAACCAATTACCCAGATCGTGCCGCCCGGTTTCAACACCCTGCGAGCAGCCAGAAGCCAAGCGCGAGTGAATGCATCGTAGGCTTCGAAACTGTCGAACTGGTCCCAATGATCGTTCACCGCATCGACCTTGGATTGGTCAGGCCGGTGAAGCTCGCCTTCAAGCTGGAGATTGTAGGGCGGATCGGCGAAAATCAGGTCGACGCATTTGTCTGGCAGCGCATTCAGCGCGGCCACGCAGTCGCCTTTGAGGATCGAATTGAGCCAGACGGACTGATCGCCCGAACGGATTGATTGCAGAGAACGCACTGCCGACATGGAGAACCCGGTTACGCTGAACTATTTACTGGGTGTTATGGTTACTGAACTGGGTAAAGATTTAATGAAATCGGCGCCGGATTTGCGCGATTGGCGTCAATACTGTAAAGCGCCCGCCGCGCACCTCTACTGATTGCGGGATTTTCATGCCTCAACCTGATCTTGTTATTTTCGACTGCGATGGCGTTCTCATCAACTCCGAAATCATTGCCGCCCGCGTGGAAGCAGAAGTGCTGACCGAGGCCGGATATGAAATTTCGCCTGAAGAGATCGCCGCGCTTTATTCGGGGCTGAACTTCAGCGAAATTCTGCTGCGTGTCGAAAAGGTCGCGCAAATTCCGTTGCAGGCATCGCTCATCGATCGAGCGGATGCGATTATCGACAAGCAACTCAAGGATGTGCGCGCAATTGACGGTGTTGCGCAGGCTGTTGCGGCGGTGAAGGTTCCGCGCTGCATTTGCTCAAACTCGACGGCCGAGCGGTTGAAAATGACGCTTGGCTTGACCGGACTTGATCGCTTTTTTGTCAATCACGTTTATTCCGCGCTTGCTATACCGGATGGTAAGCCCAAACCCGCGCCGGACGTGTTCCTGTATGCCGCAGGGCAAATGAAAGCCAATCCGGCAAACACGTTTGTCGTGGAGGATTCCGTGCATGGTATTCATGGCGCAAAATCTGCCGGAATGCGCGTAATCGGCTTTACCGGCGGTGCGCACAGTTATCCGGGCCACTCGGATATTTTGACGGAAGCAGGGGCCGAGACTGTCATCAATCGCTGGCGCGATCTTGCTCCGGTGCTCGATGCGTTGTCCGAATGGGCGGATGCTTGAGGTAGCTCTCAAGCTCAGCGCGATTTACCCATCATCCGCCTGCCGACCCCCTTTCAGCCGTCATTCTCGGGCTTGTCCCGAGAATCTACAGCCTGTCAGGAGCTAACGCCTTTACCGTCGCAGATCCTAGGGACAAGCCCTAGGATGACGGGGTGGACGGATTAGCGGGATGGACGGATTAAAAACTCTATTTCGCGCCGTCGTCGAAGCCGAGTTGAACCATAACATTGCGCTCGGCGGGGATCGGAATAACGATGTTCGGATCCTTGAACATGAACTGTGTGGCTTGCTGCGGGTTGATCGCAACTTCCTGCTTCTGTAGTTGCGAATAGAGGACCTCGTCGCCGCGTGTAACGGCAATGCGAATCGGCAAGACCGCCGACGCTGGTGCCCCTGCCGGACCAGCGATAACGCGACCGGCGGCAGCGACATTGATCGTCAAATTACCATCCGCGCGGGAGCAGGCGCGGCTGGTTTCGCCGAGCGAAGCCTGAAACGTCAGCTTGGACGGATCGCCATCGCCGCCACGTGCATATCTGCTAAGCGACGCGGTGCCCTGACGCACGCGAACTGGCGGGCAAAATGCTTCAAGCTCGTTCTGGCTGATCTTGGGCTGATTGCCCGCAAGATCTTTTGTGCTCATAAATTCGCCGGTTGGCCCCTCGTTGGATTGGCACCCAGCCAGCGCCAAAACCAGGCACAGGGGAGCAAAAGCGGGCTTCATTCAACTCCAATTAATGCGCAACATCGATTCTGCTTTCCTCTCTCGTCCAAGGCGGTCTATACCAATGATCCAATCAAAATGCGACTAATCTGGACTATTTTCCGAACCATGCGTTTACAGCTTGTTGCGTGCCTTCCGGGGAGCTTCCAATCATGCGCTATGTGAGCACCCGCGGCGATGCCCCTGCCCTCGGCTTCGCCGACACGATGATGACCGGACTTGCCCGCGACGGTGGACTGTATGTGCCGGAGAGCTGGCCGCACTTTTCCGCAGAAGCAATTCGCAAAATGCGCGGCAAACCCTACGCCGATCTTGCGGTGGAATTGCTGACGCCATTTCTGAATGCGGAAATCAAGGCGCATGACTTCGAGCGGATTGTTCGCGAAGCCTATGCCACGTTTCGGCACCCGGCGGTTTGTCCGATTGTCCAGACCGGCTCCAATGAATTTATCCTTGAGCTTTTTCACGGGCCGACACTGGCGTTCAAAGACGTGGCGATGCAATTGCTCGCACGGCTGATGGATCATGTGCTTACCGAGCGCGGCCAGCGCGCAACGATTGTGGGCGCGACTTCCGGCGACACCGGCGGTGCGGCAATTGAAGCGTTTGCGGGCCGGGAGAGAACGGATGTTTTCATCCTGTTTCCGCATGGGCGCGTGTCGCCTGTGCAGCAGCGCCAGATGACGACTTCCGACGCAGCAAATGTCCATGCGCTCGCCATCGAAGGAAATTTCGACGATTGCCAAGGCATGCTGAAAGACATGTTCAACGACCACGCCTTCCGCGACCGCGTGATGCTTTCCGGCGTAAATTCGATAAACTGGGCGCGGATCATGGCCCAGATCGTCTATTATTTCTCGTCCGCACTATCGTTGGGTGCGCCTGACCGTCCGGTTTCCTTCACGGTTCCGACCGGCAATTTCGGCGATATTTTTGCGGGCTTTGCCGCCAAGCGCATGGGGTTGCCGATTGACCGCCTCGTGATCGCGACCAATGACAACGACATTCTGGCGCGCACGCTGGCGACGGGCGAATATCGCATGACGGGCGTGGTTCCCACCACCTCGCCATCAATGGACATTCAGATTTCCTCGAATTTCGAGCGCCTGCTGTTTGAGTCGACGGGCCGCGATGCAGCGGTCGTTCGCCGCTACATGGCGGGCTTGAAACAATCGGGTGCATTTACGATTGAAGCCGGGCCGCTGGAGCGCATTCGCGCAGAGTTTGACGCAGGTCGCGCTTCAAGCGAAGAAGCAGCCCGTACGATTTCGACGACCCTGAAAGAGAGCGGTTATCTGCTCGATCCGCATACGGCATCAGGTGTTTATGTGGCGCGCAAGCTGCCAGCTTCGGAAACGCCGATGGTGCTGCTTTCGACTGCCCACCCGGCGAAGTTCCCCGATGCTGTGCAAGAGGCTTGCGGCAAGACGCCAGCATTGCCTGATTGGCTTTCTGGACTAATGGACAGGAAAGAACGTTTCACGGTGCTTCCATCAGACTTGAAAATGGTGGAAGATTATGTAGCAAGCCGCGCGCGAGCCGTTTCCTAGTATGCTGTCGCGGTTTCTTAGGGAGAAGTACCTGTATGGCCGTTGAGGTTAGCCGGTTGGCGAACGGGATAACTGTCGCCACGGAAACGTTACCCGGTGTTGAGTCTGTTGCGCTGGGTGTTTGGGTAAAGTCTGGCGCACGAAACGAGCGCGACGACGAGCACGGAATTGCCCATCTGCTCGAACATATGGCCTTCAAGGGCACATCTTCGCGAAGCGCATTCGACATTGCCGCGCAGATCGAAAATGTTGGCGGCGAGATAAATGCGGCCACCAGCGTGGAAACAACTTCCTTCTATGCGCGCGTGCTGGCTGACGATGTGCCGCTGGCGGTGGATTTGCTTGCGGACATTCTGCAAGAACTCGACTTTCGACCCGGAAGAATTGCAGCGCGAACAACATGTTATCCTGCAAGAGATTGGCGCGGCGCACGATACGCCCGACGATGTTGTGTTCGATCGCTTCACCGAAACGGCATTTCGGCATCAGGCGCTTGGGCGCTCAATTCTCGGCACGCCGGAGACGGTAAAGTCGTTCACGTCTGAACAGCTTCATGCGTTTATGGAACGCCAATATGGCGGGGAGCGCATGGTGGTAGTCGCTGCTGGCGATGTGAAGCATGATGCATTTGTGCGCGAAGTGGAAAAGAAACTCGGCACGTTCCGTGCCAAGTCGGACAGCACGATTCCGCAATATGCGCATTATGTCGGCGGCGATTTCCGCGAAGGCCGCGACCTGATGGATGCGCAGATCGTGCTCGGCTTTGAAGGCCGCGCCTATCATGTACGCGATTTTTATGCCTCGCAGGTGCTTTCGATGATCCTTGGCGGCGGCATGTCCTCAAGGCTGTTTCAGGAAGTGCGCGAGAAGCGCGGCCTGTGCTATTCGATCTATGCATTTCACTGGGGATTCTCGGACACCGGCATCTTCGGCGTGCATGCCGCGACCGGCGAAGGCGACATTCGCAAACTGCTGCCGGTGATTGCGCAGGAACTGCATCGCACCTGCGACTCGATCGGGCAGGACGAACTTGACCGCGCCCGCGCGCAGTATCGCGCCGGTCTTATCATGTCTGCCGAAAGCCCAGCCTCGCGCGCCTCGCAAATTGCACGGCAATTGCTGCTGTTCGGGCGACCGGTGGCGCGAGACGAGTTGATGGAACGCCTGAATGCGCTGACGGTGGAACGGCTGACCGACCTTTCTGGGCGGCTGTTTTCAACGCGCCCGACGCTTGCGGCGGTTGGTCCGGTCGGTTCGCTGCCTGCCTATGACAATGTCGTTGATGCCCTGCCCGGAGCGCATACCGGGCTGAGGCGGGCCGCTTCCTGACACGATGTTCGCCTTGCCGTTTTTCCGACGAGACCTTCCTGTGCTTGTCGGCGAACGTGTGCGGCTGCGCGCGCCCGCGCTCGGCGATTTTCGCCAATGGGCGAGCCTGCGCAGCGAAAGCCGCTCCTTTCTGGAGCCGTGGGAGCCGAGCTGGTCGCCTGATGAGTTGGACTACGGCTCGTGGAGGTTGCGCATCGGGCGCTATCGCGAAGACATTGCGCAGGGCAGTGGAATGCCCTTTTTCCTTTTCAGCGCGATCGGCGACAAACTTTACGGCGGGATAACTCTCTCCAATATCCGGCGCGGTGTAGCGCAGACGGGCAGTCTGGGCTACTGGATTGGAGCGCGGTATGCGGGGCACGGTTTCATGCAGGAGGCTGTGAGGCTGGTCGTGGAACACGCATTTGACGGCCTGCGATTGCATCGCGTTGAAGCCGCCTGTATTCCAACGAACACGCGTTCTGTACGCGTGCTTGAAAAAGCCGGATTTCAGCGCGAGGGGGTGGCGCGCTCATATCTCAAAATAAACGGGGTTTGGCAGGACCATTGCTTATACGCAATCGTGGCGAGTGACCTGACCCCGGCGAAGAAAAAAGGCTGAGCCTTGTGAGAAGACTTGGGGCTGCATTTGCGGCGATGTTGCTGACCCTGACCGTGCTGCTTTCGGCGGCATCGGCAGCGTTTGCCGTTGAGGCAATCAAGATTTCGCGCGACGACAATGCGCTTGATCTGACCGGCGCGGTCGAAATTTCGCTCAATCAGGGCGAGGATTTTCAGGTTTCCACCGCGCCGACGCAAGACGGCATCGTGCGGCGCATTCAGGTGGAATCGAAGGAGCCGGGCAAGTCGTCCAACTGGGCGGTGTTCGCGCTCGCCAACACCACCGACCAGCAGATCGACAAGTTGATCGTCGTGCCGCATTTCCGACTGGTCGATTCCGGGCTGATCTGGCCTGATCTCGGTTCGTCGCGCATTGCCGCCATCACGCCGAGCGAAGGTTTTGCGCTGGACCGCCAGCAAAGCCCGGACGCGGACGTGTTCCGGGTTACGCTCGACCCCGGTGCGGTGGTGACGTTCGTTGCGGAAATGACGGCGCAGAAGCTGCCGCAGGTCTACCTGTGGAACCCCGACACCTATAAGGACACCGTCAACGCCTACACGCTGTTTCGCGGCATTGTTATCGGCATTGCGGGACTGCTGGCGCTGTTCCTGACCATTCTATTCGTGGTCAAGGGAACGTCGATGTTTCCCGCGACATCGGCGCTTGCATGGGCTGTGCTGGCCTATGTCTGCGTGGATTTCGGGTTTCTCAGCAAGGTCATTGCGATCACTCCGGGCAATGAGCAGATATGGCGCGCGGGTACGGAAGTTGCGCTGGCCGCAACGCTGGTCGTGTTCCTGTTCGCCTACCTCAACCTAAACCGATGGCACGGCCATTTCAGCTATGGTGCTGTCGCGTGGGTGCTCGGCCTTGGCGCGATTGCCGCGCTGGCGATTTATAATCCGGCGATTGCCTCCGGCCTTGCGCGCATGTCGTTCGCCGTGACAGCGGTGCTGGGCGCGGTGCTGATCGTGTTTCTCGGCATCAGGGGATATGACCGGGCCATCATGCTCGTGCCCAGTTGGGTGATGCTGCTGCTATGGATAACCGCATTCTGGATGGCGATAACCGGCAGGCTGGACAATGACATTATCCAGCCCGCGCTCGGCGGCGGTCTCATTCTCGTGGTGCTGCTGATCGGCTTCACCGTCATGCAACACGCCTTTGCAGGCGGCGCGCTCAATCAGGGCCTGTTCAGCGATATGGAGCGGCGCGCGCTGGCGCTGGCTGCTTCGGGTGACACGGTGTGGGACTGGGACGTGATGCGCGACAAGGTGACGACGCGCCCGGACGTTGCGCTGCAGCTTGGCCTCGAACCGGGAAGCCTCGGCGGACCAGCGCGGACCTGGCTGCCGATCCTGCACGCCGACGACCGCGACACCTTCCGCACACTGCTGGACGTCATTCTCGAACATCGTCGCGGACGTATCGCTGCATGAGTTCCGCCTGCGTGGGGCCGATGGCCACTATCATTGGTTTTCGCTGCGGGCGCGCCCGCTGGTGGGGACGGATGGTGAGGTGCTGCGCTGCGTCGGCACGCTGGTCGACGTAACGGACCAGAAGAAATCCGAGGAACGGCTCTTGCACGACGCCGTGCATGACAATCTGACCGGGCTTTCCAACCGCGAGCTTTTTATGAACCGGCTTGAGGCGATTATCTCCATCGCCAAGACCGATGAGAAAATTCGACCGACCGTGTTCCTGATTGACATCGACCGCTTCAAGAAGGTGAATGAAGGGCTCGGAATTTCGGCTGGCGATACGATTTTGCTGACGGTCGCGCGGCGCTTGCACCGCCTGCTCAAGCCGAAGGATTCGCTGTCGAGATTCACGGGCGACCAGTTCGCGCTAATGCTGCTTTCCGAGGAAGACCCGACGCGGATTGCCAGCGTTGCGGAGGCAATCAAGCGTGCAATCCAAGCGCCGATCTCATTCGCCAAGCGCGAGATTGTGCTGACGGCTTCCATCGGCCTGATTACGTGGAACAACAATCATGCTTCTGCCGAGGACATGGTGAAGGACGCCGAGCTTGCGATGTATCAGGCCAAGCGCTTCGGCGGCGACCGCATCGAGCCGTTCCGCCCCGCCTTCCGCGCAGTCGGAACGGACCGTTTGCAAATCGAATCCGATATGCGCCGCGCCATCGAGCGCCGCGAATTTACGCTGGCCTATCAGCCAATCGTGCGGCTGGAAGACCGGAGCATTGCCGGGTTTGAAGCGCTGCTGCGCTGGGATCATCCGCGTCGCGGCATGATACCGCCATCCGATTTCGTGCCGGTTGCGGAAAGCTGCGGCTTGATCGTTCAGCTTGGCCTGTTCGCGATGCAGAAGGCAGCGGAAGATTTGTCGGAGTGGCAATCGCAGCTGGGAGACATGCCACTTTCCATGTCGGTCAATCTTTCGAGCAGGCAGCTTCTACGACGCGATCTGGTGAGCGACGTGCGCTCCGTGGTGGCGCGCGCGAACCTCAAGCCGCGATGCTTCCGGCTGGAGCTGACGGAATCGCTGGTGATGGACAATCCCGAACAGAGCGCACATGTGCTGAACAAGCTGAAACAGCTTGGCATCGGCCTTTCGCTGGATGATTTCGGCACCGGCTATTCGTCGCTGTCCTATCTCACGCGCTTCCCGTTCGACACGATCAAGATCGACAAAAGCTTCGTGGATGACAACGCGCCGAAGCGTTCAGTGCTGCTGAAATCCATGATCAACATGGCGCATGAGATGGGCATGTCCGTGGTCGCTGAAGGCGTTTCAGACGAGAGCGACGCGCTGCAACTTCGACAGATGGGCTGCGAGTTCGTGCAGAGCTTCCTGACAGGCGCGCCGATGAAGCCGGAAGCGGCGTTCAAGCTGCTGAAAGAACAGAATGCAGCGGCGGCCGCTCAGGCGTGACCGGCGAACTGGCTCAAACGGCTCGGATCGACGCCCATTGATGCCATGAGCCGGTCGTATTTGCGCTCAATGTCCTGATCGAACAGCATTTCCGTCTCGGCGGGGCATGTAAGCCAACCATTCTCCGCGATTTCGTTTTCAAGCTGGCCGGGTGCCCAGCTTGAATAACCAAGCGCCATCAGCGCACGACGCGGACCGCGCCCGACCGATATGGCGCGCAGAATATCGACCGTTGCGGTGAGGCAAATCTGCTCGGAAATCGGCAGCGACGATTCCACCACATAATCGTCGGAGTGCAGCACGAAGCCCCGGCTGCGATCTACCGGTCCACCGTTGCGGATGACGAAATCGCGCGCCGATGACGGCAGGCGGATGGCCTCCTCGTCTTTCAGCAATCCAAGCTGCACCAGCAGGTCGGGGAACATCATTTGCTGGGCCTGATTGACGATGATGCCCATCGCGCCCTCTTCGCTGTGGGCGCACATGTAAATGACCGAGCGCGCGAACCGATCATCCTTCATGCCCGGCATGGCAATGAGAAACTGGTCGTCTAAAAATCCGGCACGACCTACGGGCCGATTCTTGTTCCGCAAAAGGTCCATAATCGAAAGGTAACGCGTTTCCGGCTCGCTTTAAAGCCACGCGTCACGCAAAAATGAGTAAGCGCTTAATGATGATCATTGTGGCCTTGGCCGAAATCCGCAAAAGAAGGCGTATGAGATTGCTGCCCCTTTGCATCGGCCTGCTGTTTGCCGCGCCTGCTTTTGCCTCATCCAGCACATGGCATGAAACGGAAGGCGGGCGCGTACGGCTAATTACGGTAGGCGAGCCGGACGCGAATGGCCAATTGAACGGCATGTTGGATATCCAGCTTGATCCGGGCTGGAAGACCTATTGGCGCGAGCCGGGTGACGCGGGCGTGCCACCGACTTTGGAACTCAATGGCGGCAGTGCGCAAATCCTCTACCCTGCCCCTGAATGGGACCATGACGGCACCTACGACTGGGCGGGTTATTCCAGTTCGGTCGTGCTACCGGTGATGCTGACAGTTCCGCCCGAACACAGCGGCGCGCTGCAAGCGACCGCGTTTCTCGGATTGTGCAAGACAATTTGCATTCCGCTGAAAGCGGATTTCACCCTGGACCCGGCATCTGATCCCGATAACCCATCGGATTCACTGGCACTTGCCGGAGCGCAGGCGCAATTGCCGGAAGCAGCATCCGCAGCCTTTGGCGTGACCAATATTCAAGTGAACGGCGAGCAGGCGACATTTTCAATCACCGGCTATTCTGGCGCAGATGCCGAGCTTTTTCTTGCCGGAAGCGACGGTTTCGCTTTTTCGCGGCCTAAGCCCGTCGTGCAAAATGGCAAACTGTTTTTCACGGCAAAAGTGACCAGCTATCTGAAGGCCAAGCCAAAAAGCGCGACGGTCTTTTACACGCTAAAGACGCCTGCCCGCGCAGCCAGCGGAACACTGCCTTTTTAGGCCAGTTGAGATTGCGCCGCGAAGCCTGTACGGACGCTCTCCTCTATTCATTTCAAGAGGCTCTCATGACCATTTCTGTCGGCGACAAGCTGCCGCAAGCGACGTTCAAGGTAATTACCGCTGACGGCGCAAAAGACCTGACAACTGCCGATGTTTTCGACGGCAAGAAGGTTGTGCTGTTCGGCGTGCCGGGCGCGTTCACGCCCACATGCAGCAACAACCACCTGCCCGGCTATCTCGAAAATCACGACGCCATTCTGGCGCGCGGCGTCGATCAGATCGCAGTCGTCGCCGCAAACGACCATCACGTGATGCGCGCATGGGCGACCTTCACAGGCGGTGAGGGAAAAATTCTCTACCTCGCAGATGGAAACGCAGCATTCGCCAAGGCGACGGGGTTGGACCTCGACCTTTCGGCGGGAGGCCTCGGCCAACGCTTCAAGCGCTTCTCGATGATCGTCGATAATGGCGTTGTCACGGCGCTGAATATCGAAGATTCGCCCGGCGTCGCCGTTGCATCCGGCGCAGCGAAGATACTCGAACAGCTGGGCTGAGCAGTCTCGCGCGTAAAATACCCCCTCATCCGCCTGCCGGCACCTTCTCCCTCAAGGGGAGAAGGTCGATAGTGGCGGGCTCACTGCTTGTTTCCGCGACGCTTGTGGTTGAAACCAGCTTTGCAATTATCATCCTTCTCCCCCTGAGGGAGAAGGTGCCGGCAGGCGGATGAGGGGGCTGGAGAACAGACCCTCGGGACAAGCCCGAGGATGACGGGTGAGCTGGGAGCATAGGCGGGCGGCGAATGCCGCCACCCGCTGTTAATGGCGTTACGACACGAGGTCGTAACGATCCGCATTCATAACTTTGGTCCACGCAGCGACGAAATCCGAAACGAACTTCTGCGCGTTGTCATCCTGCGCGTAAACCTCAGCGTATGAGCGCAGGATTGAGTTCGAGCCGAAAACCAGATCGACCCGCGTGGCAGTCCATTTTACCGCGCCGGTCTTGCGGTCGACGATTTGATAGGTACCGTCATGCTGCGGCTTCCAAGTATTCGCCATGTCGGTGAGGTTCACGAAGAAGTCCGGCGTCAGCACGCCTTCGCGCGCCGTGAACACGCCGTGCTTCTTGCCGCTGTGATTGGTGCCGAGAACGCGCATGCCGCCGACCAGAACCGTCATCTCCGCCGCAGTCAGCCCCATGAGCTGGGTGCGGTCGAGAAGCAGTTCCTCCGGGCTTACGACATAGTCCTGCTTGAGCCAGTTGCGGTAGCCATCGGCCAGCGGCTCCAGAACATTGAAGGAATCTGCATCGGTCTGCGCGTCAGTTGCATCGCCGCGACCGGGCGAGAACGGCACGGCAATATCAAAACCGGCAGCTTTCGCGGCTTGCTCGACGCCGTAATTTCCGCCGATCACGATCACATCCGCGACCGATGCGCCGGTTTGCGCTGCAATCGGTTCAAGAATCGAAAGCACGCGCGCCAGACGCACAGGTTCGTTGCCTTCCCAATCCTTCTGCGGAGCCAGCCGAATGCGCGCGCCATTTGCACCCCCGCGCATATCCGAGCCACGGAAGGTGCGGGCACTGTCCCACGCCGTCGCGATCAGGTCAGCGTTCGACAGGCCCGAGGCGGCGATTTTCGCTTTCACCGCCGCAACGTCATAGCCGGTACTGCCTGCTGGAACGGGGTCCTGCCAGATCAAATCTTCCGACGGAACATCAGGCCCGATGTAACGCGCCTTCGGACCCATGTCGCGATGGGTCAGCTTGAACCATGCGCGGGCAAATACTTCCGAGAAATAATCCTGATCGTCTTTGAAGCGTAGGGAGATCTCTCGATAGATCGGATCGACGCGCAGCGCCATGTCAGCGTCCGTCATCATCGGGTTGAGGCGGATCGACGGGTCTTCGACGTCAGCCGGCTTGTCCTGCTCCGCAATGGAAATCGGCTCCCACTGCGTACCGCCCGCCGGGCTTTTCACGTGATGCCACTCGTGCTCGAACAGCATTTTGAAATAGCCATTGTCCCACTGGGTCGGGTTCGTCGTCCACGCACCTTCAAGGCCGCTGACGACCGTGTTGCGGCCAATGCCCCTACCATGCATGTTGAGCCAGCCAAGGCCCTGATATTCCGGGCCAGCGGCTTCCGGGTCGGGGCTGAGGTCTGACGCCAAACCATTGCCGTGGCACTTGCCGATGGTGTGACCGCCCGCAGTGAGCGCGACCGTCTCTTCATCGTTCATGGCCATGCGGGCGAAGGTTTCGCGCATTTGCGCCGCCGTTGCCAGCGGGTCGGATTTACCGTTGACGCCTTCCGGATTCACGTAGATGAGGCCCATCTGCACAGCAGCAAGCGGGTTTTCGAGCGTGGCGGGCGTGCCGACATCACCGTAACGACCGTCACTCGGGGCGAGCCATTCCTTCTCGTTGCCCCAATAGGTGTCCTTTTCTGGCGCCCAGATATCCTCGCGGCCAAAGGCGAAGCCAAAGGTTTTCAGGCCCGCGACCTCATAGGCAATTGTGCCGGACAGAACGATGAGGTCGGCCCAGCTAATCTTGTTGCCGTACTTCTTCTTGATCGGCCACAGCAGGCGGCGGCCCTTATCCGTGTTGACGTTATCCGGCCACGAATTCAGCGGCGCAAAACGTTGATTGCCGGTTCCCGCACCGCCGCGCCCGTCCGCCAGACGGTATGAGCCCGCCGCATGCCATGCAACGCGAGCGAACATGCCGACATAACTGCCCCAATCCGCAGGCCACCACTCCTGACTGTCGGTCATAAGGGCGCGCACATCCTGCTTCAGCGCCTCGACATCCAGCTTCTTCAACTCCTCGCGATAGTTGAAGCTCTTGCCCATCGGGTTGGTCTTGGTGTCGTGCTGATGCAGAATGTCGAGGTTCAGCGCGTTGGGCCACCAGCTCATCACCGAACTGTTCAAAGCGGTATTGCCGCCGTGCATCACGGGGCATTTGCCCGTTTTCACGTCACTTACGTCCATTTCATCACTCCGATAGCTGCGTATTCGTGGCTTGGATTGTGCAGGCAGGGCGATTAAGTCTCTCACCGCCCTGCTCTCGATAACAGGGAATATCAGAAGTACGGCAATAATGTATAATTGCATTTCATAACAAACACGATAAGTTTATCTTATGAATGCTATATCGATGAAACATCTGCGCTATTTCGATGCGCTGGCCAGACAAGGCCATTTCGGACGCGCGGCTGAAGATCGTTCAATCACGCAACCGGCGCTTTCTGTGCAGATTCGCGAGTTGGAAGAGCTGATCGGCGCACCGCTGGTTGAGCGCGGTGCGCGACAAACGCGTCTGACCGGGTTGGGTGAAGAATTTGCGCGGCGCGCACGCGATATTCTGCGCTCGGTCGACGAGTTGCACGACCTAGCTCGCGCCTCGCAAGGACCGCTAACGGGGCGTTTGCGCATTGGTGTTATTCCCACTATCGCGCCCTATCTCCTGCCCCGCGTCATCAGCGATCTAACCGGCCGATTTCCGGGGCTGGATATTCGACCCCGTGAAACTGTTACGCGCGAACTTGTGGAAGACCTGCTGGAAGCGCGGCTCGATGCGGCGATTGTGGCGCTGCCGATTTCCGAGCCATCGCTGACCGAGTTGCCGCTATTTCAGGAAGAGTTCGTGCTGGTGCGCCCCGCCGCCCATGCCACGAAGCCGGTGCCGCGCCCAGAGGAGCTTCACGAACAGAGACTGCTGCTTCTGGCGGAGGGTCATTGCTTTCGCGAACAGGCGATTTCCTTCTGCAAACTGCCTGCCTTCGCCTCGCGCACGCTGATGGAGGGAAGTTCGCTTTCAACACTCGTGCAGATGGTGAGCGCGGGGATTGGCGTGACGCTGATCCCCGAAATGGCGGTGCCGGTGGAGACGCGCTCTGCCTCCGTATCTCTCGCGCGGCTGACCGACCCTACCCCAAAGCGGACGGTGGGAATGGTGTGGCGCAAGAGCACGCCGCTTGCCGAGCAGCTTCGGACGATTGCGGACGCCGTGCAGCAGGCCGCGCGACAGCAAGACTGAACCTCAGGAGCGGATGCGAAGTCTTGAACGGAGCCATGCCTTCGCGCGCAAGCTCGTCGGCGCGTTCATTTTCCGGATGGCCTGAGTGGCCCTTCACCCAATGCCATGTGACCTGATGGCTCTTACGCGCATCATCCAGCGCCTGCCAAAGCTCGGCGTTTTTCACCGGCTTCTTCGCCGCTGTTTTCCAGCCATTGCGCTTCCAGCCCTCGATCCAGCCGGAAATGCCGTTTCGAACATATTCGCTATCCGTATAGAGGTCGACGGCGCAGGGTTGCTTGAGCGCGGAGAGCGCGGAGATTGCCGCCATCAACTCCATGCGATTGTTGGTGGTTTCGGCCTCGCCGCCCTTCATTTCCTTCACCGCGCCGTTGAAGCGGAGGATAGCGCCCCATCCGCCCGGCCCCGGATTGCCCGAACAGGCTCCATCAGTGAAAATTTCTACGCGCTTCACAGTTTCAGACCATATTCGGCGGCGGATTTGATCGAACGGTGGAAGCGCATTTTCCGTAAATATTCCAGCGGGTCTTTCTTCACGACAAGGCTGCCCTCCGGCGTGTTCAGCCAATCATAAAGCCGGGTAAGCATGAACCGTAGCGCGGAACCGCGCGCAAGCAGAGGCAGCGCTTCGGCTTCAGCCGCTGTTAGCGGGCGGATCGCGGTGTAGGCGTTCAGCAACGCCATCGCCTTGGTAAGATTGAAGGAATTGTCCTTCTCGAAACACCACGCATTCAGGCAGGTGGCGACGTCGTAAGCCAGAATATCCGTGCAAGCGAAATAGAAATCGATCAAGCCGGACAGCCGCTTGCCGAGGAAAAACACATTGTCTGGGAAAAGGTCTGCATGAATGACGCCGACAGGCAGGTTTTTCGGCCAATGCGCCTCAAGGGCAGCCAGATCGGCCTCGACCTCCACACCTAGCCCCGGCTCCACCTCGTCCGCGCGATCCGCCGCGCGATGCCACAGAGGACGCCAGGCGTCGACCGTCAGGCCATTGTGTCGTCTCATCGGGAAGTCCGCACCGGCCAGATGCATGGCGGCGAGCGCCGCACCAACCTCACGGCAATGCTCGACCGTTGGGCGGCGCATCCACATGCCCTCAAGGAACGTGACCAGCGCGCCGGGGCGGCCAGCGAGTTCGCCAATCATGTCGCCATCGCGCTGCTTGACCGGCAGCGGGCAGCGGATGCCCTTGTCGCTGAGATGCTGCATCAACCCTAGAAAGAACGGGAGATCCTTCGGGTTCACACGTTTTTCGTAAAGGGTAAGAATGTATGCGCCGGTTGCAGAATGGACGAGAAAGTTCGAATTCTCGACGCCTTCCGCAATGCCCTTGTAGGACAGCAGTTCGCCGATGTCGTAATCCTTGAGGAATTCCGCAAGTTCGACTTCCGAAATATCGGTGTAGACGGCCATCAGTTCATTGTCCGGTGAACGAAGCGAGCGGAATTACGCGCCATTGACGAATGCCATGTCCTGAGCCGTGAGTTCAACATCACGCAACACACGCATGACCGGAAAATCCTCGGTTTCCTCCGCCGTTATGGCAAGCTCCAGCCGCACATCAAAGCGCTGGCGAAACCCGGCAATGATCTCATCCACCAGAATTTCCGGTGCCGAAGCGCCCGCAGAAAGGCCGAGCACTGAAATATCGCCGATTTCATTCCACGGAATATCGGCCGCGCGCTGGACCAATAAAGACAGCCGCGCGCCAGCACGCTCAGCGACTTCAACCAGCCGTCGCGAATTGGATGAATTGGGTGCACCGACGATAAGGAACAAATCCGTTCCCGGTGCGGCAACCTTGACTGCTTCCTGCCGGTTTGTCGTGGCATAACAAATGGACTCAGCGGCAGGCGCATGAAGCAACGGGAAACGCTTTTCCAACGCCTCTAACAGATGCGCAGTGTCCTCGACCGACAGCGTGGTTTGGGAAACGAAGCCCAGCGCGGCGGGGTCTTGCGGCTGAAATTCGCGGACATCTTCAAGCGTCTCGATCAAGGTCACGGAGCTTTCTGCAAGCTGGCCCATCGTGCCAATGACCTCCGGGTGCCCGGCATGACCGATGAGCAGAACGTGTCGACCGAGCCGCTGATGGCGAAGCGCCTGTTTGTGGACCTTGGAAACAAGCGGACAGGTCGCGTCGAGATAGAAAAGATTGCGCGCTTGCGCATCTGCCGGGACGGATTTCGGCACGCCATGGGCAGAAAACACGACCGGCGCGTCGCGATGTTCCGGCGGGATTTCATGAAGCTCTTCGATGAAAACCGCACCAAGATTTTGCAGCCCTTCAACCACATAGCGATTGTGCACGATCTCGTGACGGACATAGACCGGCGCGCCATATTTCTTCAGCGCGAGAACAACGATCTGGATTGCACGATCCACGCCCGCGCAAAAGCCGCGCGGCCCGCAAAGGCGGATCGTCAGTGGATTTCGGGTTTGGGTCTGCATGGCATCTGTCATGGTCTGGCGGGACATGGGGGCGATATACCCTGCCTGTCAAGTGCGCGCGGCGCGTTGGCGATAGAGCCACACCCCAACAACTCCCGCGAGAGCCGCAGCCAAGCCATACCATGTTAGCGCGTATTGCAGGTGGCTGTTCGGCAGGTCGATGATCGTAACACCGCCATGGGGCCAGCCGCCGGGATTCGGCACGGCATCAGCATCGACGAAAAATTGCAGGACGTTGGCGCTCGCGGGCAAGCCGGAACTGGCTGCCATCGCGTCCAGATCTTTCCAATAAAAAATGTTCTTCGCCACATCATTTTCGGGAACGAAAGTTCCGGGCTTGGCATGAAGGCGGTTGCGGGCAAGACCCGTGATCTCGACGGGCCCGGCGACCTGACCTTGCGCGCGCTTGGCAGGGTCTTTCATATCGTAGGGAACAAAGCCGCGATTGACGAAAATATAACGTCCTTCTTCCAGCCGCAGCGGCGTGTAAACGTTGAAGCCGCTATCGCCATCCCATGTGGTGAAGAAATGGCGCTCGCCCGAATGTTCAAACGTGCCCTTGACGATGATCGGCTGATAATCGACGTCGCCAGTTTCCGCGAGCTGCTTTTCGATTTCCTGCAGCGGCTTCGGCGCAGATGTGATGCGGCTCTCGATGCTTGCAATTAGCGCCTCTTTCCAGTGAAGGCGCTGCACCTGCCACGTACCAAGGCCGACAAGAATGGCGAATGCAATGGCGCTGGCGAGCAGCACCGGCAGCTTGCGCGGCGCTCGCTTCGCGGTCGAGTTAGCGATTTCGGTCATTTGTCTTGGTCGATACGACCCTCGGACGCCTTGTTGGCATATTGCAGCGTAATGAGCACGCCCTTGATGAGCCGCAACGCCGTGAGGCTGAGCACCAACGTTAGCGGTATCCAAAGCAGGAAGTGCACCCAGAGCGGCGGACCGTAAGAGGTTTCCAGCCAGAGCGCAGAACCGACAACCAGGAAACCAATGATGAGAATAACGAAAACTGCCGGACCATCGCCCGCATCAGCGAAGGAATAATCCAGCCCGCAGACGCCGCAGCGTGGTTTGACCGACAGCAGACCGGAAAACAGATGCCCCTCGCCGCAGCGCGGACAGCGGCCTTTCAGCCCTGCGTTGATTGGCTCAACCGGCGGCCAGTGGGCCTTATCTTCATGTGTGCTCGATAATCGAATCCCGATCAAGAAAATCTCAGGAGCGAGCTTAGAAATGCAATGGGCGGCCGCGCAAGGCAGCCGCCCAAAATAAGTTTGCAGTTCGATCAATGCCCGTGCGCGATGACTGCGCCGTGCGACGCCCAAACATAGATCGACGCGAAGAGGAACAGCCAGACGACGTCAACGAAGTGCCAGTACCAAGCGGCAGCTTCGAAACCGAAATGCTGCTTGGGCGTGAAATCACCCTTCATCGCGCGAATGAGGCACACCAGCAGGAAGATCGTACCGACGATAACGTGGAACCCGTGGAAGCCTGTCGCCATGAAGAAGGTCGCGCCATAGATCGAAGTCTTTAAAGCCGAATGGTGCGTGAATGTATTCATAAGCCTGGACGAAGCTGAACAGAACGCCAAGACCGATGGTTAGCGCCAGGCCCCAGACCAAGCCCTTGCGGTCGTTCTCAAGCAGCGCATGATGCGCCCATGTAACGGTCGTTCCGGACAGCAGCAGGATCACCGTGTTGTAGAGCGGCAGATGGAAAGGATCGAGAACCTCGATGCCCTTGGGAGGCCATACACCGCCGGTGAAGGTGGTGCGAGCATACTGAACAGCCTCGCCCGGAAACAGGCTGGCGTCGAAGAAAGCCCAGAACCACGCGACGAAGAACATCACCTCGGAAGCGATGAACATGATCATGCCGTAACGCAAATGCAGCGAGACGACCGCGCGTGTGGTGGCCTTCCTTGCCTTCCTTGATCGTGTCCGACCACCATGCAAACATGGTGTAAAGAACGATCAGCAGACCGATGAAGAAAAACCACGGGTTAGCTACGTTGTATCCGAAAATCGGAACGTTTCCGCCACGCAGATACTGCATCCACATAACGCCGCCGAGCGCCATGATGAGCGCGCCAAGCGAGGCCAGCGCGGGCCACGGGCTGGGGTCGATAATGTGATAGTCGTGATGTTTGGCGTGCGCTTCAGCCATTTCAACCCCCGAGCTTCGTCGATTCCTCTTCCGCACTGGGTGCAGCAGCCAACGGCTTCGCGTCAATGGGGAAGAATGTATATGAAAGAGTAATAGTGCGAATGTCCTTGAGTTCCGGCACATCCACAATGGCCGGATCCACATAGAATACAACAGGCATATCGATAGATTCGCCCGGCTTCAGCGTCGTATCCGTGAAGCAGAAGCACTCGACCTTGTTGAAATATGCACCGGCGAGTTCAGGCGTGACATTGAAGGTCGCGCGGCCACTGGCCGTATGCTTCGACCAGTTGTTCGCCTTATATTCGACCTTCACGGTCTCACCGATCCGCATGGTGACTGAGCGCTGTGCCGGTTCGAAATTCCACGGCAAGCCGCCTATCTTGTTGGCATCGAAGCGGACAGTGATCTGGCGATCCAGGACGCGGTCCGAATATTGATCGACGCGCTGTGTCGTTCCGCCGTAACCGGTGATCTGGCAGAACATCGCGTAAAGCGGCACGGACGCATAGGCGAGCCCGATCATCCCGAAGAAAACCGCGCCGCAAATGAACGCGGTGGTCCGCATTCTGCGCTGGCTTTGCTGGTTGATCTGGGGAGCTTCGGCCATTGTCGATCTCACATTGGCCGGTTCAGGATCGCCGGGCCAAGTCGCACGATGGATGCGACATAGACGAGGACCACGAAAAGCGCCAGCGCAACGCCAATAGCGATGTTGCGGTTACGGCGTGCTTTGAGCTGCGCTTCTGTTGGCTTGATGGTTTCGAGTTTATCCATTGCCATTACGCTCCAACTGCCGCCAGGGCGCGTTCAACGATGCTATCTGCAAGATAGGCTGCAAACACCCCAAACAAGTAAAGCAGGGAGTACCCAAACAGCGCCTTGGCCGGTTTCATCGTGCGGTCGTCAGGGGACATGCGCAGAACCTGCAAAGAATACCAGACGAAGCCTGCACCGAGGAACACGGCGACCAAGCCGTAAGCCGCGCTTGCAAATCCGAAATACCAGGGCAGCACCCCGACAATCACGACCAGCAGCGCATAGACGAAGATTTGCTTGCGGGTAAATTCTTCGCCCGCAACGTTTGGCATCATTGGTATGCCGGCACGCTCATAGTCGCCCGACTTGAACAAAGCCAGCGCCCAGAAATGCGGCGGCGTCCAAAGAAAGATGATGAGAAACAGGATTACGCTTTCAAGGCTGATGTTGCCCGTGGCCGCAGCCCAACCGATCATGGGCGGAAATGAGCCGGCCGCGCCGCCGATCACGATATTCTGCGGCGTCCAGCGCTTCAGCCACAT
This sequence comes from Mesorhizobium sp., assembly GCA_049840935.1. Taxonomy (GTDB): domain Bacteria; phylum Pseudomonadota; class Alphaproteobacteria; order Rhizobiales; family Rhizobiaceae; genus Mesorhizobium_G. The sequence goes on along the minus strand of JASGJA010000028.1, from coordinate 66,579 downwards.
CGTATAGATAACGGCATAGAAGAAGATCGTGAAAGCCAGCAACCCGCCAGCAATCCAGTTGACGAATACCCCAAGCGTGAGCACGGAAAGCGCCGACAATACCAACCCGAAGGCCAGAGCTTCACCCGGCTGAACCTTGCCAGCAGGGATTGGCCGCGTGCTGGTGCGGGTCATTATGGCGTCGATGTCGGCGTCGTACCACATGTTCAACGCGCCAGAGGCCCCTGCCCCGATCGCGATGGATATGATTGCGGTAATCGCGGTCATTGGATTGAGCGGAACGGGCGCGGCAAGCATGCCTACAAATGCCGTGAAGACGACGAGCGACATCACTCGCGGCTTCAAAAGCGCGAGATAGTCCGAAGCCGTCGCTTCCGAAAGCTGGAAGCCCGATGCCTCGTAACTGTCCTTTTCAAGCAATGCCATGCGTACTCAAACCGCTCCGTTTGGCAGAAGCCGCCGTTTTACCGGCGGCTTCATCTGCAGTTCCCGCTTATTTAATGCGGGGCAACTGTTCCCACTGATGGTAGGGCGGCGGCGATGGAAGCTGCCACTCTAGTGTCGTAGCGCCTTCACCCCACGGATTCGCACCTGCAACACGCTTCTTCGAGAAGGCATCAAAGATGCCATAAAGGAAGATGAACACGCCGATGAAGGAGATGTACGAACCGTAGGACGAAACCGAATTCCAGCCAGCGAACGCGTCCGGATAGTCGATGTAGCGGCGCGGCATGCCGGCCAGACCAAGGAAGTGCTGCGGGAAGAAAATCAGGTTCACGCCAACGAACGTTACCCAGAAATGCGTGCGCGCAATAACCGGCGAATACATGTAACCGGTCATCTTCGGGAACCAGTAGTACCAGCCAGCGAAGATCGCGAACACCGCACCGAGCGACAGCACGTAGTGGAAGTGCGCCACGACGTAATAGGTGTCATGCAGAGAGCGATCCAGACCTGCATTGGCAAGCTGAACGCCCGTGACACCACCAACCGTGAAGAGGAAAATGAACCCGATTGCCCAAAGCATGGGCGTACGCATCGAAATCGAGCCGCCCCACATCGTGGCAATCCATGAGAAGATCTTCACGCCTGTCGGAACCGCAATAACCATCGTGGCGAACACGAAATAGCGCTGCGTGTCGAGCGTCAGGCCGGTGGTGTACATGTGGTGTGCCCACACGATGAAGCCGACAGCACCGATGGCCACCATCGCATAAGCCATGCCGAGATAACCGAACACCGGCTTCCGCGAGAAGGTGGAAACGATGTGGCTGATGATGCCGAAGCCCGGCAGGATCAGAATGTACACTTCCGGATGACCGAAGAACCAGAACAGGTGCTGGAACAGGATCGGGTCGCCGCCGCCATCCGGCTGGAAGAACGTCGTGCCGAAATTACGGTCGGTCAGGAGCATGGTGATGCCACCGGCCAGAACCGGAAGCGACAGCAACAGCAGGAACGCGGTGATCAGCACCGACCATGCGAACAGCGGCATCTTGTGCAGGGTCATGCCCGGCGCGCGCATGTTGAAGATGGTGGTGATGAAGTTAATTGCACCGAGGATCGACGAAGCACCGGCAATGTGCAGCGACAAAATCGCAAGGTCCACAGCAGGTCCGGGCGACTGCGTAGAAAGCGGCGGATACATCGTCCAGCCACCACCGACGCCGTAACCACCAGTTGGTCCCGGCATGAAGATCGAAAGCAGCAGGAGACCGAGCGCTGGCGGCAGGAGCCAGAACGAAATGTTGTTCATGCGCGGGAACGCCATATCCGGCGCACCAATCATGATTGGCACCATCCAGTTGGCGAAGCCGCCGATAAGCGCAGGCATGACCATGAAGAAGATCATGACCAGCGCGTGGGCGGTGGTGAATACATTGAACATCTGCTTGCCGCCATCGATGGCAGCGTCACCTTCAAGCCCGTAAACCATCTGGGCGAGACCGGTGAAAATCTGGATACCCGGCTCAGCCAGCTCCCAGCGCATCATCACCGAAAGGAAGCCGCCGATGCAGCCTGCTATGATGGCGAAGATCAGGTACAGCGTACCGATATCTTTATGGTTGGTCGAATAGACCCAGCGGACCCAGCCCTTGGGCTTGTGATCATCATGATGGTCATGAGCTGCTGCAGCGCCTGCCATGTTCCGCTCCTTACCTTATTCTTTCTGCCACAGCCGTTATTGGGCCGAAGCCAGCTTGTTAGCGCCATCAACCGCTGCCATCAGCGCCTTGTTCGCGCCGCCCAGATCGGTTTTGGCCGCTACCAGCCATGTGTCATATTGTTGTTGGCTGACCACGCGGATCGCGATCGGCATGAAAGCGTGATCCTTGCCGCACAGTTCGGAGCACTGGCCGTAATACAGGCCTTCCTTCTCCGGCTTGAACCAGATTTCGTTGATGCGGCCCGGAACAGCGTCGGTTTTTACACCGAATGCAGGCATTGCAAACGCGTGAATAACGTCTGCCGCAGTGACCAGAACGCGGGTCGTAACGTTCACCGGAACGACGACTTCATTATCGACAGCAAGAAGGCGCGGATAACGTGCCTTGTCCGACTTGCCAGCGGCCTCGCGATAACCTTCCTGAAGCAGCGCCGAGTTGAACGAGAGCGGGTCTTCGATTTGATATTCGTAGTCCCAATTCCACTGGTTGCCTGTGGCCTTGATCGTCAAGGCAGGCTCTTCTTCCGGTGTGTATTGCGCCGTCAGCAACTGGAACGACGGCACTGCAATAAAGAGTAGAATGATGACCGGCCCGATGGTCCAGATGACCTCGATGAGCGTGTTATGGCTCGTGCGCGAGGGGTTTGGGTTCACGCTGGCGCGGAACTTCATGATGCAATAGGCCAACAGAGCCAGCACAAGCAGCGTGATCGGTATGATAAACCACAGTGTGTAGGCCTCAAACCACTCGATCTGCCGCATGATGCCCGTTGCCGGTTCCTGCATCCGCATCTGCCAAGGATGTGGCTGATCCGCATGTGCAAGGCCAGCGAAGAGCAATGCACCGCTGGCCATCAGGCCCGCCAGAAACCTTCTCATCGTGAACGTGTCTCCCATTCTCCAGGTCGTCTCCCCTGCAATGCAAAAGCAAAAAGCATCGCGGCCGGAATCCTCGACCTTCTAACGCGGTTCAAACCATACTCCGATCCCATCCGCAAGAAAGACGCCGCGCGCCCTGTGCGGCATTTTTGCGCGCTGTGGACTGCCCCGCTCCTGTGGACGGTGCCTGTGGTTTGGCAAAGCTCTATGAAAAAGCCCTAATTCCGGCAAATTTCACTATAAATCATCACTACCTGTCACGCTGCGGTTGACGACAGTGATCCGTCCTTTATTGGGCTCTCGTACCAACCTGCTCGCAGTGATTCGGCAACGGAGCTGTCATGAAATTCAGGCTTTTAAAACTCCTGCCGCAGGCCGCCATGACGCTTATCCTGCTCATGCCAGCGGTCGCGCAGGCCCAACAGCCGCCAAAGGGAACCGTCAAATCCACGCACGGTTCATGGTCAATCGTGTGCGACACGCCCGCAGGCGCTACCGCCGAGCAGTGCGCAATGATGCAGAATGTCGTCGCTGAAGACCGCCCGGAAGTCGGTCTTTCAGTCGTCGTGCTGCGCACGGCGGATAATAAAGCCGAAATTCTGCGCGTGCTTGCGCCGCTTGGCGTCTTGCTGCCTAACGGTCTTGGGCTCAATGTGGACGGCAAGGATATTGGCCGCGCCTATTTCGTGCGCTGCTTTCAGGACGGTTGCTATGCCGAGGTGATCTTGGAGAAGCCGCTGCTGGACACGCTCAAGACGGGCAAGTCGGCTACTTTTATCGTGTTCCAGACGCCCGAAGAAGGAAATCGGCATCCCTGTCGATCTCAAGGGCTTTGGCGAAGGTTTTGCGCAACTGCCGTAAGATGGCCTCTGGATTGACGCGCGGCGCGGGCTTACATGGGCGGTAAGTTCAATTCCGCGAGGCGCGTCATGGCCAAATCCCTGCTCCAACAATTCGACGTTTCTGAAGATCGCCTCAAGCAGATCGTGGCGGACACGATTCGCGATGCGGATGATGGCGAGCTTTTTCTGGAGCAGTCGGAAGGCGAGGCGCTGGTCTTTGACAATGGCCGACTGAAAACCGCCAATTTCAATACGTCGCAAGGATTTGGTCTGCGCGCAATCGCCGGCGAAGCGAGCGGCTATGCGCATTCGGGCGAATTGTCGGAAGCGGCGCTACTGCGCGCCGCCGACGCGGTTTCTGCCGTGAAAACCGGATATTCCGGCACGCTGGCGGCTGCACCACAGCGCACGAATCGCCATCTTTACGGTGAAGAAAATCCGATTGCGGAGCCGGGTTTTGCCGACAAGGCCAAGTTGTTGCACGAAATCGATGCATGGGTGCGCGCGCGAGATCCCCGCGTGCGGCAGGTCACGGTTTCGCTGGCGGCGTCATGGCAGCATGTCGAAATTCTGCGGGGTGACGGTCAGCTTGTCAGCGACATTCGCCCGCTGGTGAGAATCAACGTTGCCGTGGTGGTGGGCGATGGCGACCGGCAGGAATCCGGTTCGCACGGCATGGGCGGGCGCAAGGCGTTTGGCGAGTTTTTAGCAGAGGAAAGCTGGAAATTCGCCGCCGACGAAGCTCTGAGGCAAGCGCTCGTGAATCTGGACGCAATCCCTGCCCCGGCGGGTACATTCGACATCGTGCTTTCGAGCGGATGGCCGGGCGTTATGCTGCATGAAGCAGTCGGCCACGGTCTTGAGGGCGATTTCAACCGCAAGAAGACGTCTGCTTTCGCGGGACTGATGGGTCAACAGGTGGCCGCGAAGGGTGTTACCGTGGTTGATGATGGCACGATTGCAGAACGGCGCGGTTCGCTGACAATCGACGATGAGGGTACGCCGTCGGGCTATAATGTGCTGATCGAGGACGGCAAGCTGGTCGGCTATATGCAGGACCGGCAAAACGCGCGGCTGATGAGCATGAACCCGACCGGCAACGGACGGCGTGAATCCTATGCGCATCAGCCCATGCCACGCATGACGAACACGTATATGACAGCGGGCGACCACACGCCGGAAGAAATTATCGCTTCGGTGAAGAAAGGCATCTATGCCGTTTCGTTCGGTGGCGGACAGGTGGACATCACCAGCGGCAAGTTCGTGTTCGGTTGCACCGAAGCTTACATGATCGAGGACGGCAAGGTTACGCAGCCAATCAAGGGCGCAATGCTGATCGGTAACGGCCCGGACGCCATGCATCGCGTGACGATGGTGGGCAACGACCTCAAGCTGGACACTGGCATCGGGATGTGCGGCAAGGCTGGTCAAGGCGTGCCGGTCGGTGTCGGCCAGCCGCACCTGCGTATGAACCAGATTACCGTCGGCGGCACGCGCACCTGATGGCGCGAACGCAATCTATCGTTATTTTGACCGGCGCCGGAATTTCTGCCGAATCTGGCGTGGATACGTTTCGCGACAAGGACGGCATCTGGTCGAAATATGATTACCGCGACGTCGCGACGCCGGAAGGGTTTGTGCGCAATCCGAAACTGGTTTTCGATTTCTACAATATGCGCAGGCGCGGATTAGCGAAGGTCAAGCCGAATGCCGCACATGAGGCGCTTGCGCGGCTCGAACAGGAGTTCGCTGGCGAATTTCTGCTGGTGACGCAGAATATCGACAATCTGCACGAGCGCGCCGGGTCGCGTAACCTGATCCATATGCATGGCGAGTTGGACAGCGCGCTATGTACCGTGTGCGAGTGTCGAAGCTATTGGCCCGACGATATGGAACAGGGTTCAGCCTGTCCGGCGTGCGGGACAGTCGGGTATTTGCGGCCAGACGTCGTGTGGTTCGGCGAGATGCCCTATCAGATGGACCGCATTCATCAGAGTCTGGCCGGGTGCGATTTGTTTCTGTCCATCGGCACGAGCGGCAATGTTTACCCCGCAGCGGGCTTTGTAGGTTTTGCGCGATCACATGGCGCGCATACGGTGGAATTGAATCTGGAGCCCTCCGAGGGGCACAGCGTTTTTCACGATGCAATTCAAGGTAAGGCGACGAAAATCGTGCCGGATTATGTAGAGCGTATTTTGATCGGCGGTTAGATCACTCTGGCAGTTGCATGTCGGCGATCAGGTTTTCGCCGTCGACCTTGTCATAGGAAATGACGATATCCATTCCCTCTTTGAGCGAGGCGACGTCGAATTCGCCGGGCAGCTTGTAGGTCTTGCCGTCGCTGAGGGTAATCGTGCCCTTGTCCGCATCGATCTTCTTGATTTCACCCTCGGTATCGGCCGCGAAGGCAGCGGTAACGGACACAAGAGCGGCGGCGAGGGTCAACACAAAGCGCATCTGCTTCTCTTATCTTTGTTCTTGTCGGTGTAAATCGTTGGAACAGCTAATATTACGAATGTGTCAGAAATTATGGGCTAAGCCAATTCCGCGACGGTTCACATGCGTTTGACCGCGGTGGAAAACCTCAATAGAAGGCCGGAAGCATTGCTCATTCGGCCAAGAAAACTCCATGTCTCACAACACGTTCGGCCATCTCTTCCGTGTGACCACCTGGGGCGAAAGCCACGGCGCGGCTTTGGGCTGCGTGGTGGATGGCTGCCCTCCGGGCATTCGGTTCACGCGTGCGGAAATTCAGGCTGATCTGGATCGCCGCCGTCCGGGCCAGTCGCGATTCGTCACGCAGCGGCGCGAGCCTGATGAGGTCAAAATCCTGTCCGGCTTCATCATGGATGAGGACGGCGAGACGATGGTGACGACCGGCACGCCGGTTTCCATGATGATCGAAAATGTCGATCAGCGTTCTAAGGATTATGGCGAAATCGCGCGGCAATATCGCCCCGGCCACGCCGACTATGCTTATGACGTGAAATACGGCCTGCGCGATCATCGCGGCGGTGGCCGTTCATCTGCGCGCGAAACAGCGGCGCGCGTTGCCGCAGGCGCGCTGGCCCGCAAAGTTGTGCCGGGTCTGATTGTGCGAGGCGCGCTCATTTCGATGGGTGAAAAATCCATCGACCGCGCGAACTGGAACTGGGATTTCGTTCACGATGGCGAAAATCCATTCTTCACGCCCGACCCGGCCTCGGTCGCTGTTTTCGCCGATTATCTGGACGGCATCCGCAAATCGGGTTCATCTGTTGGCGCTGTAATCGAGATTGTTGCGGAAGGAGTTCCTGCCGGTTTGGGCGCCCCGATCTACGCCAAGCTCGATCAGGATATCGCCAGCAATCTGATGTCGATCAACGCCGTCAAGGGCGTGGAAATCGGCAACGGTTTCGAGGCGGCTCGCATTACCGGAGAGCAAAATGCCGATGAAATGCGCATTGGCAATGATGGCCAGCCGGTGTTTCTGTCAAACAATGCGGGCGGCATTCTGGGCGGCATTTCGACCGGCCAGCCCGTTGTGGCCCGCTTTGCCGTAAAACCTACCTCATCGATTCTTACGCCGCGCCGGTCCATCGACAAGGACGGCAACGAAGTCGAAGTGGTAACAAAAGGCCGTCACGACCCTTGCGTTGGCATCCGCGCGGTGCCAATCGGCGAAGCGATGGTCGCCTGTGCCATCGCAGATCACTATCTGCGCCATCGCGGCCAGACTGGCCGCGTATAAACTTCATCGGGAAGCCTCATGCCTTACGACCAGAAGAAAATCGTTGAAGCTCTGCGCGCCTTCGAGCGCGGGGAGATCGTTGTCGTCATGGACGATGATGGGCGCGAAAATGAAGGCGACCTGATCGTCTCGGCCGTGCATTGCACGCCAGAGAAAATGGCGTTCATCGTGCGGCATACGTCCGGCATCGTATGCGCACCCATGACGCGCGAAGACGCTCGCCGCCTCAATCTTTCACCGATGGTCGCGGATAATGATTCCGCGCACACCACCGCTTTTACCGTGAGCGTGGATTTCAAGCACGGAACGACCACCGGCATTTCTGCCGACGACCGCACGCTGACAGTTCGCAATCTTGCCAACGGCAATGTCGGTGCCAGCGATTTCGTGCGACCCGGCCATATATTCCCGCTCATCGCCCGCGAGGGTGGCGTGCTGATGCGGTCCGGCCATACCGAAGCTGCCGTCGATCTCTGCAAGCTGGCTGGCTTGCCGCCGGTCGGCGTAATCTGCGAACTGGTCAACGATGACGGCACTGTCACGCGCGGGCCGCAGGTGGTCGATTTTGCGGAAAAGCACGGGCTGAAGCTTGTTTCCGTCGCGGACCTGATTGCCTACCGCCAGCGGCAGGAAACGCTGGTTGAGCGGGTGGCCTGTTTTGACGTCGAAACGCCTGCGGGCAAGGCGAAGGCTTACACCTACACGCTGCCGTGGGACCCCATGCAGCACCTTGCCATCGTTTTCGGGGATGTTCGCGACGGCGAAGACGTGCCAGTCCGTCTCCATCCTGAAAATGTCGTGGCAGACGTGTTCGGCACGGTGCATCGACTGGACAATATTATGGAAGCCATCGCTGCCAAGGGGCGCGGTGTGATTGTTTATCTGCGCGAAGGCTCGGTCGGCGTAGGCCAGAGCAAGCGTTCGCGTCTTGCAACCGATGGCGAAAGCCACGAGGAAGCGCTGCGCCGCGAAAGTGAATGGCGTGAAATTGGCCTCGGCGCGCAAATCCTGAAAGATCTTGGCATCGGTTCCATTGAGTTGATTGCCTCGCGCGAGCGTCACTATGTCGGGCTGGAAGGCTTTGGCATTCGCATTTTGCGCACGGAAATTCTCTGAGTAAATCGCCGCTTTTGCGTGGCGGGAAGGGCCGCATCGCCCTATGTTAGCCGCATGACAACCCGCCTCTACACGCATCCGATCTTTCTGGAGCACCTGACGCCGACCGGCCACCCGGAAAGGCCAGATCGGATTCGCGCCATCGAGGCGCATCTGGAAGACATTGGCTACGAGCATCTTGATCGCAAGAAAGCACCGTTGGGTGACGAGGCGTCGATCCTGCTCGCGCATCCCGAATCCTATGTCGAGGATCAGCGACGGAAGATACCGGAAGAAGGCATCGTCCAGATCGAGTCTGACACCTATGTCAGCCCCAAAAGCTGGGAAGCGGCATTGACTGCGGTCGGCGCGGCTACTGCCGCCGTGGATGATGTTTTTAGCGGTCAGGCGGACAATGTTTTTGTCGCCGCACGCCCGCCCGGCCATCATGCCGAAAAGACGACCGCAATGGGCTTTTGCCTGTTCAACAACGCGGCAATCGCCGCCCGCCATGCGCAGAAGAAGCACGGCGTCCCGCGCGTCGCGATCATGGATTGGGACGTTCACCACGGCAACGGCACGCAGGATATTTTCTGGGACGACCCTTCTGTCCTCTATCTCTCCACGCATCAGATTCCGCTTTATCCTGGCACTGGCGCGAAGGAAGAGACCGGCACAAAAAACAACATCGTCAACGCTCCGCTCTCACCCGACAGCGGCAGCGATTTGTTCCGCGAAGCCATGCGTTCGCGCGTGTTTCCAGCGATTCGCAATTTCGCCCCGGACCTGCTGATAATCTCGGCGGGATTCGACGCGCATCACCGCGATCCACTCGCGCAGATCAATCTGACGGAAGACGATTTCGACTGGGCGACCGGCCAGTTGATGGACATCGCCGAGCGTCACAGCAACAACCGCTTGGTTAGCCTGCTGGAAGGCGGCTACGATTTGCAGGGATTGGCCTTTTCGGTCGGTGCACACGTAAAGCGGCTCATGAAGGGATAGGGAATGACGCAGGACGCTAATCAGGACATTGCCGGAATGAGCTTCGAGCAAGCGCTTGAGGCGCTTGAGAAAATCGTGGACGATCTTGAGCGCGGCGAGGTTCCGCTGGATCAGTCCATCCGTATTTATGAACGCGGTGAATTGCTGAAAGCCCATTGCGCCCGGCTTCTTAAAGCCGCTGAGGATAAGGTTGAGAAAATCCGGCTTTCGCGCGACGGCAAGCCGGTCGGTACCGAACCACTCGACGCGGAGTAGCATTTCCCGCGAGTTGAAAAGGGAGAAATGGCATGAGTTTCTTTCCGGGAAATGACCCAAATCCGGGCGATGCCTTCGCCTGCGATCAGATCGAACTGTTGCTCATTCCTCGTTCGCACGATATTGGCGGGCTGGTTGTGCGTCGCGCGCTTCCTTCCGCCAAGCGCCGCATGGTTGGTCCGTTCATATTCTTCGACCGCATGGGACCGGCGCTTTTGCGCGGCGATCAGGCGCTCGACGTTCGCCCGCATCCGCATATCGGGCTGTCCACGGTCACTTATCTGTTCGATGGCAACATCCGCCATCGCGATTCGCTTGGCACGGAAATGGTGATCCAGCCCGGCGACGTTAATCTCATGACCGCCGGTCGCGGCATTGTGCATTCGGAGCGTTCGCCGGAAGAGTTGCGCGGCGGTCCGCTGGCCATTTCCGGCCTGCAAACATGGCTGGCTCTGCCGGAAGCAAAAGAGGAAATCGCCCCCGGTTTTGAGCACACAACGCGCGACAAGCTCCCCACTTTCCAAACGGACGGTGCACATGGCCGGTTGGTTCTTGGCGAGCTTGAAGGGCTGAAGGCGCCCGTCACCACCTATCACGATACGCTGTACGCTGACGTTTCGCTGGATGCAGGCGGTTCGTTCCGCATTCCGGCGGTGGCGGAAGAGCGCGCGATCTACACGCTGGACGGTGAGGTTTCGATTGCTGGCGACGTATTCGCCGCCGACCAGTTGCTTGTCTTCCGCCCCGGTGATGAAATCGTCGTTTCGTCCGAACGCGGCGCGCATTTCATGTTGTTCGGCGGCGCGACGATGGGCTCCCCACGTTATATTTGGTGGAATTTCGTTTCATCATCAAAAGAACGCATAGAGCAGGCCAAGAACGAGTGGAAAACAGGGCGTTTCGACATCGTTCCGGGCGATGAAGAGGAGTTTATCCCGCTGCCGGAAAACTGACGCGAGCTTTTCTCCGTCATCCTTGGGCTTGTCCCAAGGATCTGCAGCGCTCATAGTTTGTGAATGGAATCAATGACATGCAAAGGCGAGGAAGATTCTCGGGACAGGCCCGAGAATGACGCCAGGATGGATGGTCGATATCTGTTGCAATCCGACGCGGCAACGCTGCACATTTACTTTGAGTGAAACGACGACTATCTCCTTACGACTTTGTATTGAAAAGACGCCGAACTAAGTGACATCGCCACCCAATACCCCACTGCTGGACCGGGTTCATACCCCCGCAGATCTTCGCAAGCTGGATGAAAGCGAGCTGCCCCAGCTTGCCGAAGAGCTTCGTGCGGAACTGGTTGATATTGTCTCGCACACAGGCGGTCATCTGGGTGCTGGGCTTGGCGTCGTGGAACTCACCGTCGCGCTGCATCATGTCTTCAACACCCCGGCGGATCGCCTGATCTGGGATGTCGGGCATCAGGCTTATCCGCACAAGATTTTGACGGGACGCCGCGACCGCATGCGCACGCTGCGTCAGGAAGACGGGCTGTCCGGTTTCACCAAACGCGCCGAAAGCGAATATGATCCGTTCGGCGCGGCGCATTCTTCGACCTCTATTTCCGCTGGCCTCGGCATGGCTGCCGCGCGCGATCTGCAAGGCGGTCGCAACAATGTTATCGCGGTCATCGGCGATGGTGCCATGTCGGCAGGCATGGCCTTTGAGGCGTTGAACAATGCCGGCGCGCTCGGCTCCCGCCTGATCGTTATTCTCAACGACAATGATATGTCGATTGCGCCGCCAACCGGCGCGCTAAGCGGCTATCTCGCGCGCCTTGCGGTCGGCAAGACCTATCTGAGCATTCGCGATTTCGGCAAGAAGCTCACTGCTTATCTGGGCAAGCGCATGGACCGCGCCATCACCCGTGCCGTGGAACACGCGCGCGGCTATGTTACCGGCGGCACAATGTTTGAGGAACTGGGGTTCTTCCATGTCGGGCCGATTGACGGACACAATCTTGAGCACCTCGTTCCGGTCCTGAAAAACGTCCGCGACAACCACGATGGCCCGGTTATCGTCCATGTGGTGACACAAAAGGGCAAGGGATACGGCCCCGCCGAGGCGTCCGCCGACAAGTATCACGGCGTGAACAAATTCGATGTTGTAACCGGTACGCAGGCGAAGGCTCCGGCCAATGCGCCTGCTTACACAAAGGTTTTTGCCGAAAGCCTGATCGAAGAAGCGCGGCACGACGACAAGATCGTCGCCATCACCGCCGCCATGCCGACCGGAACCGGCTTGGATCTGTTTGGCGAGGTTTTCCCGAACCGCACCTTCGATGTGGGCATTGCCGAGCAACATGCGGTAACGTTTGCCGCTGGCCTTGCCAGCGAGGGCTACAAGCCGTTCGCCGCGATTTACTCTACCTTTTTGCAGCGCGCTTACGATCAGGTCGTTCACGACGTCGCGATCCAGAAGTTGCCGGTTCGCTTCCCGATTGATCGTGCCGGTTTTGTCGGCGCGGATGGCCCGACCCATTGCGGCGCGTTCGACACCACCTATCTTGCTTCGTTGCCGGGCTTTGTCGTCATGGCGGCTGCGGATGAGGCGGAACTGCGCCATATGGTTCGCACCGCCGCCGCTTATGATGAAGGTCCGATTGCCTTCCGCTATCCGCGCGGCAACGGCGTCGGCGTCGATATGCCGGAGCGTGGCTCCGTGCTCGAAATCGGCAAGGGTCGCATCATCAAGCAGGGCACGAAAGTCGCGCTGCTGAGCTTCGGCACCCGCCTTGCGGATTGCCTCACCGCCGCTGAGGAATTGGATGCTGCCGGTCTTTCGACCACCGTGGCCGATGCGCGCTTTGCCAAGCCGCTGGATGAGGATCTCGTCCGTCGCCTCGCCCGCGAACATGAAGTTCTGATTACCGTCGAGGAAGGTTCGATTGGCGGCTTCGCCAGCCAGGTGCTGCACTACCTCGCCACCAACGGCATGTTGGAGCATGGGTTGAAGGTTCGCCCGCTCGTGCTGCCGGACGAGTTTACCGATCAGGCCAAACCCGAAAAAATGTATGCCAATGCGGGGCTTGATGCGGCGGGCATTGTTCGCACGGTATTCAACGCCTTGGGGCAGGTTGAGCAGGCCGCTCGCGCCTGAATCAAAAGCTCAGGCCGAATTTCCGTAAGGCAAATTCGTGATCAACGCTTCCGAAAATCGCCTGCGTCTGGATGAACTTCTCGTTCAGCGCGGCCTCTTTGCCAGTCGCTCGCGAGCGGCGGATGCGATCAAGCGCGGAACCGTCACCGTCGAAGGTGAACCTGCGCGCAAGCCGGGACAAGGGGTTGCCAGCGGTGCGCAAATCGCGGTCAGCGATCCGGCGTTACACTATGTTTCTCGTGCCGCTTTGAAGCTGGTCGCAGGGCTGGATGCATTTGGTTTCGATCCCACGGACGCGACCGCGCTGGACGTCGGTGCCTCGACCGGTGGCTTCACGCAGGTTCTGCTGGAACGCGGCGCGCGCCGCATCTTCGCAATAGATGTTGGCCACGGCCAACTGGCTGATCTGATCCGCAACGACCCGCGCGTCACCGCGCGCGAAGGGCTGAATGCGCGCGATCTCACGTTGGCCGATCTTGAAAACCAACCCCCCGATTTCATCGTCAGCGATGTGAGTTTCATTTCGCTGAAACTGGCGCTGCCGCCTGCATTGGCGCTGGCATCTCCCGGCGCGCGCTGCGTGTTTCTCGTCAAGCCGCAATTCGAGGCGGGGCGCGATGCCATTGGCAAGGGCGGCTTGCTCAAAAACGCGTCGGATGGCCCACGGATTGCCGAAGAACTGTGGCGGTGGCTCGATGGCGTTTCTGGCTGGCGATCGGTCGGATTGACGGCATCACCACTCGAAGGCGGCGACGGCAACCGCGAATATCTGCTCGGCGGGATCAAGGACAAATGAGCACGCGCTTCACCATCTCACGGCTCGGCGCACAGGGCGACGGCATTGCCCAGACCGAAACCGGACCGGTATTCATTCCGTTTGCGCTCCCCGGCGAGACTGTCACCGCCGCGCGCGAAAAGGACCGCGCCACGCTCATGGCGGTCTTGGAACCTTCGCCAAAGCGCATCGATCCCGCCTGTCGCCATTTTGGCGAGTGCGGCGGCTGCGCGCTGCAACATCTCGAAGACAGCGCCTATCGCGCGTGGAAGCGCGACAAGGTGGTGGATGCGCTGCACGCCAAAAGCATCGACGCGGAGGTGGCGGATATAATTCCTTGCCCGCCGCGCTCTCGCCGCCGCGCGGTCTTCTCGGCGCGTCGCACCATCAATGGCGCGGTGCTGGGCTATAACCGTGCGCTGTCCCACCACATCATCGACATTGAGGAATGTCCGGTCGTACTGCCGGAAATCGAAAGCGCGCTACCCATGCTGCGCGACCTCGCCAGCCAATTCGAAGAATCAGCGCAAGCCTTTCACCTCACCGTCACACGCACCGCGAGCGGGTTGGATGTCGCCGCCTCCGGACACCGGCAAAATCTCAGACAAAAGGCGCGGTGCGTTGAGTGCCTTCGCGCTCAACAAGCGGCTCGCGCGCTTGTCCATTGAGGATGAGATCATCATCGAGCCGAGCAAGCCGGTCATTCATTTTGGTGATGCTTCCGTCACACCGCCGCCCGGCAGCTTCTTGCAGGCGGTTGCCGAAGCCGAAAACGCGATGGTCGACTTGGTACTGCAACACATGCAGCGCGCGAAGAAGGTCGCAGACCTTTTTGCCGGAGCTGGCGCTTTCGCGTTGCGCCTTGCGCGCAAATCGGAAGTTCTCGCAGTCGAAGGTGATGCTGCTGCACTCGCCGCGCTTGATCGTGGCTTTCGTTTTGCCAGTGGGTTGAAGCGCGTCACCATCGAACGCCGCGATCTCCACCGCCGCCCGCTAATGTTCAAGGAACTCAACACCTTTGACGGCGTGGTGTTCGATCCGCCACGCGCAGGCGCCGAAGACCAATCGAAACAGATTGCGCGATCTGACGTGCCGTTCGTCGCTGCGGTTTCGTGCAATCCGCTGACTTTGGCGCGCGATCTCCGCATTCTGATCGACGGCGGCTACCGGCTCATTTCTGTGACGCCCATCGATCAGTTTTTATGGTCGCCACATGTCGAGGCCGTCGCACTTCTCGAAAAACCCAAGCGCCGCCGGTAAAACCGCCGGGGGACGTGTCCTATGTTCAAAGCCAACTCAATCCGCCGTTTTCCAGACGCGAGGACTCGGTCCTGCGGAATGGCGAGGTCAGCAGCTTCGGGCTCGCTCACGCCACCAGCCAGCCGGAAAATCGCACGCAATATGCCGCCATGCGCAACGCAAACGGTCGGCTGGCGAAGCGAATCAAACCACGGACGCATGCGCTCCAACAGCATTTGATAGCTCTCACCGCCCATTCCGGGCGGCACCATGTTCCATTTGTCGGCGCGGCGACGACGAAACATGTCTGGTGTCGAACCTTTGAGGTCGGCAAGGCGCTGGCCCTGCCAATCGCCAAAATGCACCTCGATCAACCGGGGATCGGTGCGAAAGCCATCCGCATCCAATCCCATTTCCCGCCGCACGATCTGCATGGTTTCCACCGTGCGGCGCATGGGGCTGGCAATAAAATCGAAAGTTTCGGGGTGAGAGATCAAATCGCGCAGCAGCCGCCCATTGCGCTCGGCCTGCACTCGCCCGGTCGCGTTAAGATCGACTTCATTCTGGCCTTGAAAGCGCCCCTCGGCATTCCAGTCGGTTTGACCGTGGCGAACGAAATAGACCAGCGGCTTCGGAAGGTCGGGCACTTGGGCGCGGGCTTCCCTATTCCTTCACCACGGAAATATCGGGTGCATCGACGGCCTTCATGCCAACGACGTGATAGCCGGAATCAACGTGATGAACCTCACCCGTTACACCGCGCGACAGGTCGGACAGAAGATAGAGCCCAGCATCGCCCACTTCCTCGACAGACACGGTGCGCTTGAGCGGCGCATTGTACTCGTTCCATTTCAGAATATAGCGGAAATCGCCAATGCCGGAGGCGGCAAGCGTCTTGATAGGACCGGCGGAAATTGCGTTGACGCGGATGTTTTTCGAGCCGAGATCGACAGCAAGATAACGGACACTCGCCTCAAGCGCGGCCTTGGCGACGCCCATGACATTGTAATGCGGCATGACTTTTTCAGCGCCGTAATAGGTGAGCGTGACCAGCGAACCGCCATCGGTCATTAGCTCTTCGGCACGCTTGGCGATGGTGGTGAAAGAAAACACTGAGATGTCCATCGTCATGAGGAAATTGTCGCGCGTCGTTTCGACGTAACGACCATCAAGCTCGTCCTTATTGGAAAAGGCGATGGCATGGACGAGAAAATCCAGCTTGCCCCACTTCGACTTGATGCCATCGAACACGGCGTCGAGGCTCGATTCGTCGGTAACGTCGCAATGGCCGGCCAGTTCAGCGCCAAGTTCTTCCGCGAGCGGCTCGACGCGCTTCCTGAATTGCTCGCCCTGATAGGTGAGCGCGATTTCCGCGCCCTGTGTGACGCAGGCCTTCGCAATGCCATAGGCAATGGAACGGTTATTCGCGACGCCGAGAATGAGGCCGCGCTTGCCGGCCATCAAGCCCTGTCCTGCTGCCATTTTGAGAGACTCCAGACTGAATTTTGGATCAGCCTGCCTATCGCACAGGCGCACGCGGCCATCAAGCGCGCAACTTCAATCGATTACGGTGCCGATTTACGCATCAACTCTTCCAATGCCGGGTCGCCACCCGTCGGCAACATTATGCGAACATGCACGTAAAGGTCACCGTGGCCGCCGCTCTTGAGCGGCAATCCCTTGCCCTTGAGGCGCATGATCTTGTCTGAACTGGACCATGCCGGGATTTTTACACCCAACTTACCCGTGGGCGTTTCGACAGGTACAGTTGCACCGAGCACTGCATCTCGCAAAGGAACGGAAAGGTCCACATGAAGATCGCGACCATCGACGCGATAGCGCGAATGCGTGCGCAGCCTGATCTTGACCAGCGCATCACCCGCGCCGCCCGGACCTTGCATGCCCTGCCCTTTCAGGCGGATGGTCTGACCATCCTCCACGAACGCAGGCAACTTTACCGCGAGTTTGCGACCGTCTGGAAATTGCGCATTGACCTTGGCGGCAGTGGCCATTTCTTCCACAGAAATATCGAGCGTGGCGGAAACATCCTCACCACGCGGTACGCGCCGCTGGCGTGCGTTGGGGCGAGCACCGCCACCCGCAAAGGCATCGCCGAAAATCTGGCTGAAGATGTCATCCGCATCACCACCTGCGCCGCCAGCATTGCCGCCGAACGGACGTCCGCCCGATGAACGGAAGTCGAAATGCGCATCGCCGCCCCGTTGGCGGAACGCTGCAAACGGATCGCCCCCGCCAGCACTTTCAAAGCCTTGGAATACAGGCTTGCCGTCCGGGCCGATTTCGCCACGGTCGAATGCCGCGCGCTGCTTTTCGTCGCCCAGAATTTCGTATGCCTGATTGGCCGTGGCGAAAAGATCTTTCGCCTTGGGGTCGTTAGGGTTCTGATCCGGGTGATATTGCTTGGCCAGCTTGCGAAACGCGGACTTTATGTCCTTCGCAGAGGCCGTTCTCGGCACACCCAAAACCTCATAGGGGTCGCGCACTGTCAGTTTTCCAACCTTTCACGGAAGCGTGATTTCTCACGATCTAATATGCGGTCGACTACGCAGAAATTCCAGTGCGGTTTATCGATTAAGACGGGGCAAATGCCGTCATCTGCCAAGTGCCCGGCGCGACCATGCACGCCCGTCCCTGATAAAGCGAAATACCGTCGAAGCTCTCGCGCGTGGTAGTGAACTTGCGGCAGACCTGCCCCTGCTGGCTGTCTTCCGTGACAGCGCTGATTGCGCCGCGCGAGCCAGTATCCGCATTTGCCCATGCCAGCGGCGAGCCATCGAGCGTAGAAAGGTCGGCAGAGGAAACCGCGTTGCGAACCGTTAGCGCGTCGGATTGGGCTTCTGCATCAGGTGCGGGTTGCGCGGACGCCACTGTGGAGGTGACGATACCTTGATCGACATCCTTGCCGCCGCCGAGCATGGTGGAGGTGCAACCGGCTGTTAACAGCCCCAATAGCATAAACGCCGCCGCGCCTGCCCGGCGCATCGCTGGCATTATATAGCTCTCGGTGCGTGGTGCTTGCGCCAATCGCGCCAATAGGCAAACTCCCAAACCGACATCCCTCAAAGGCTATTTATGAGCGAGCCATCCTTAACAAGAAGTGACTTCACGGAAGAGTCTGATCCCTTTAGCCTTTTCCGTGTCTGGCTGGAAGAGGCCGGAACGACCGAATTGAATGATCCCAATGCGATGGCGCTGGCAACAGTCGACGCCGATGGCATGCCTGACGTGCGCATGGTTTTACTCAAGGGCCTCGATGAGCGTGGTTTTGTGTTTTACACGAATTTCGAGAGCGCCAAGGGCAGGGAAATACTCGGCAATATGAAAGCGGCGCTGTGCTTTCACTGGAAATCGCTACGCCGACAGGTTCGCGTGCGAGGAGCCGTCGAAATCGTCAGCGGCGAAGAAGCGGATGCCTATTACCAGTCGCGACCGCGCAATAGCCGCATCGGAGCGTGGGCGTCGAAGCAGTCGCGCGCACTGGAGAGCAGATTTGCGCTGGAAAAAGCTGTTGCGGAATATACGGCACGGCATCTCGTGGGCGAAATTCCGCGCCCGCCATATTGGTCGGGCTTTCGTATCATCCCGGATAGCATGGAGTTCTGGCACGACAGGCCCTTCCGGCTGCACGACCGCGTGGTTTTCGCACGCGATGGCGATGATAGCTGGTCCAAAACGCGGCTATACCCGTAGGGGTGGGCGGCAACCTTTTTGCAATTTCCGCGTTCAGCTTCCGTTCAGGAGCGTTCTGGCAGAACAGCCAATATGGGTTCTTGACCTGAAAGGAATTCGAAATGCGTAAGTTTCTCGTCTCAATCTGCGCTGCCGCGCTTTCGATCGGCACCGCAGTTTCTACGGCGGCTCCGGTGGCTGCAGCTCCTATCGTTCCAGTGCCGACCCAAGCGATGCCGGGCAGCGATGTTATACAGGTGCAGGATTGGAACTGGCGGCGCGTACCCAGTACTCATGGACGCATTCCGGGACGTCCGGGCTTTTACAGCGAGCGTGGCCGCTATTATTACAACGGCCATCGCGGCTATCGGGACTATCGTCCGGGCTATCGCCGGTACAATGATTTCTGGTTCCCGGCTGGCGCGTTTGTAGCAGGCGCATTGCTTGGCGGAGCGCTGGCAGCGCCGCCGCCTGCCCCTGTCTATCGTGAGCCAGTGCGCCGCGTATATGGCGGTGGCGATGCGCATGTTCAGTGGTGCTACAACCGCTATCGCTCGTATCGCGCTTATGACAACACGTTCCAGCCATATAATGGCCCACGTCAGCAGTGCTACTCGCCCTATAACTAAGCTGAGCTAGTGTTGGCGGACCTCTCAGCCAAGGCCGGTCTTTCGAGACCGGCCTTACTTTTTTCGGCTCATGAAGGCAATTAATGCCGCGCGCGCCTCATCGGATTTCAAACGCTCGCGGAAATGCTCGCTTTCTTCCCTGATGCGATCCAGCAATGAGGATCGCGGCGCGCGCATCAGATCGCGGGCAATTTTGAGGGCCTGCGGTGGCTTGGCGGAAATGCGCTCA
The DNA here is from genome assembly GCA_049840935.1 of Mesorhizobium sp. GTDB lineage: Bacteria > Pseudomonadota > Alphaproteobacteria > Rhizobiales > Rhizobiaceae > Mesorhizobium_G. The sequence continues at coordinate 46,942 of JASGJA010000028.1, read as the reverse complement.
GCAGCGGCAAGAACTTCGGTTTCGAGTTCGGCCTCATCGACGACGCGATAGATAATGCCGAGTTCCAGCGCTTTTTGCGCCGGGAAAGGCTCGCCCATTGCGAGCAAGGCGAACGCCTGCTGGCGGCCAATGAGGGCTGGGGCAATGAGGCTGGAACCTGCTTCGGGTACGAGACCCAGATCGGTGAAAGGTGTGTGGAAGCTGGTGCGGGGTGTTGCGAAGGTTAGGTCGCAATGCAGGTGAAGCGTGGTGCCAATGCCAACCGCGATACCATCAGCGCCGGACACCATCGGCTTTTCGCAAGAGGCCAGCGCCATCAGGAAGTCCCAAACCTCGGAGCCGCCCTCCCCGCCGGTAGCTACGACAAGAAAATCGGCCAGATCGTTGCCCGCCGAAAACGCGCCGGGTACGCCGAGAAAAACGTGGCAACGAATGTCTGGGTCGGCATCCCCGCTGCGCAGCGCCCCTGCCATTGCGGCATACATGGCCCGCGTGAGCGCGTTCTTTTTCTCCGGACGGCTGATGCGGATGACCTGAACGGCGCCGTGGCGTGTGATCTGAATATTTTCACTCATCTGCATACCTCAAGCTGAAACCAGAGCAACCGCTGCAGCCTGAAGACTGGCTGAACCTTGCATGACGCGCGATTTCAGCGCGCCGGTTTCGCTGATCAGATTTTCGGCAAAGAAACGGCAAAGCGCCGTGCGAGCGCCGTTGTCGGTCGCCAGAGCCGCACGGGCAAGATAGGCGCCGCCCGCCGAAAGCGCGAACAGGCGCAGATAGGGCGTTGCACCCGACAACGCATCGTCCATGCGACCATCTTTTAGTGCCGCGAGCAGGAAGTCGGTCGTTTCTTGCAGATCGTTCAATGCGCTTTCGATAAAGTCTGCGCTGTCGCCAAAACCATCGCGGTTGGAATCCCTTAGCCGCGAAACTTCAACGCGAAGCTCATCAATGTAACCTTGTACATGAGCACCGCCGCTTTGCGGCAGCTTGCGGGTTACAAGGTCGATGGCCTGAATGCCGTTCGTGCCTTCATAAATCGGTGCAATACGGGCGTCGCGATAAAACGCGGCTGCTCCTGTTTCCTCGATGAAGCCCATGCCACCATGAATTTGCACGCCGATGGACGCGACATCGACGCCGACATCCGTCGAAAATGCCTTAGCGACCGGCGTGAGCAGATTGACGCGCTCCTGCCAATGCGCGGCGTCATCGCCGCCAGTGCGCGACAGATCGGCGGCGTGTGCACAGCAATAGCTGATCGAGCGCGCGACGCGGGTGAGCGCCTGCATGGTCAGAAGATTTCGCTGCACGTCGGGGTGATACGCGATGGGGGCCATGCCCTCGCCCTTATACAAGGCGGCTTTGCCCTGACGGCGCTCGTTGGCATAGCCGAGCGCTTTCTGGAATGCGGCTTCAGCGACCGCAACGCCCTGCATGCCGACCATCAGGCGGGCATTGTTCATCATCGTGAACATGCAAGCCAGCCCGCGATTTTCTTCGCCAATGAGATAACCAACGGCGCCCGGTTCGCGATCTTTCACGAAGCCATCGCCGAAAATCATCGTGCAGGTGGGCGAGCCATGAATGCCGAGCTTGTGTTCGATGGATGAGCAAAACGCATCATTTCGCGCGCCGAGCGATCCATCCTCGTTGACAAGGAATTTCGGCACCAGAAAGAGGGAGATGCCGCGGGTTCCCGCTGGTGCATCGGGTAGGCGCGCAAGCACGAGATGGGCAATGTTGTCGGTGAAATCATGCTCGCCATAGGTGATGAAAATCTTCTGGCCGAAGATGCGATATGTGCCATCGCCCGCGCGTTCAGCGCGGGTGCGAAGGGCATTGAGGTCTGACCCGGCCTGCGGCTCGGTGAGGTTCATGGTGCCCATCCACTCGCCGGACACCAGCTTTTCCAGAAATTTCTGCTTTAGATCTTCGGAGGCGTGCTTTTCGATGGCCTCGACGGCACCCATCGTCAGCATCGGGCCAAGGCCGAATGCCATCGATGCGGAGTTCCACATTTCGGTTGCGGCGACGGCCAGCATGGTCGGCAAGCCCTGCCCGCCAAATTCTTCCGGGCCGGACAGCGCGTTCCAGCCGCCCTCGCGCCAACGAGCATAGAGGTCGCGCCAGCCATCCGGCGTCTTGACCGCGCCATCCTCGTAAACCGCGCCCTGCCGGTCGCCATTGACCGCAAGCGGCGCAACTTCATCGGTGGCGAAGCGCCCTGCTTCCTCGATAATAGCATCGACCAGATCGCCGGAAAGGTCGCCCAAGCGGCCATCATTCATCGCGGCGTCAAGGCCAGCCACATTCTTCAACGTGAATGCAATTTCCTCAACGGGTGCGCGATAGGTCATCGATGTTCTCCTGTGTGGTCCCGGCCTACATCTCACTTACGTAAGCGTCAAATGGAGATTGGTATAAGGTGGATGAGACGAGCGTTGATGGTAATTCGTTAACCATGTTTGCGCCACCATTCCGCATTGAAGGAAAAAATGAGTGGTGGGAAAACGGCGCATCATTGCCGGGGTGATTGGAATGCTGGCGGCGATTTGCGCCAGCCTGCCCGCAGCCGCGTCTGAATTTTCCCAGCCGTGGAAGCGCACCGACCGCGCGCTCGTGCTCGATGCCTATGAATATAATGAGCTGGACTGGCGCGAACTTGCCAATGACAAGCGCATTGTCGGCTTCATCAACAAGGCGTCCGACGGCCTGCCGCCACCCTATTTCTGCACGGGTCAGGAGACAGAGTACAAGCTGTGCAAAGCGCTGTGGAAACGCCACGCCGTTGCGCGCGAGCTGTTTCACACGCGCCGCACGCTGGCGAAAGCGTTGGGCTTGAAATGGGGTGCGTATCATCTTGCGCGGCCCGGAAATCCGCTCGAACAAGCGCGCAATTTTCTTGATTTTGCAGAGCCTGAACCGGACGATCTGATGGCGTTGGACATCGAAGACAACGATCCGTCACAGTGGATGTCGCTGGATGATGCGGAGATATTCGTGCGCGAGATACATTTGCGCACGGGGCGGTTCCCGATGCTTTATACTAATGGCACGACCGCCAAACACATCGCCGACAACGCATGGCGCTACAGGCTGCTGTCGCGCCTGCCGCTTTGGTATGCACGCTATAAGCCCGAAATCGGAATGCATTTTCCAAAGGGAAACTGGGATAGCTATGCGCTCTGGCAATTTGCCTCGCAGGTGAATTGCAACAAGCGGGTGTGTCCGTATCGCGTGAAAGGCGCGGGCAATGATATTGACGTCAACGTTGCCACCATGTCGCCCGATGAATTGCGCAATGCTTGGCCGTTTGGCGGGCTGGTGAACCAGCGCGTCGAACTGGTCGCGAGCGTGCCGGTGCCGTTTCCGCGCGAAAAGGCCCTGACGGGCGATGTCGAGATTGTTTATGCCGCAGTGTCGAACCTGCCGACGGCGAGCGAAAACTGGCCCGCCGAGGTGGCGGTCGCGCAACTGACGCCAAATCCCGAAACGATGCTGACATTTGCGGCTGCATATTTGGGTACGGCAGTGAGCGCGGGACAAGCCGCGATTGACAGACTGCTAGGAAAGGGCGCGCCGGGCGTGGATATGACAGTGACCGCTTCGACCGAGCGCGCAGCAATAAAACGAGGCGATATGCCCGTGTTTTTGCTAAAGCAGACTGAGGATTTTTCGGATCTACTGATGCCGGAAACGGCGAAGCCGGGGATCAAGTTTTAGACCCCCTCATCCGGCTGCCGCCACCTTCTCCCTCAAGGGGAGAAGGCGGAAAACTGCAATGCTGGCTTTCAGTCTTCAACGTTGCAGGTAAGCGAGGCCTTGACATCTCTGCCTTCTCCCCTTGAGGGAGAAGGTGCCGGCAGGCGGATGAGGGGTTAAATAAAAGGATTTTTAAGCCTTCTCGCGCTCCACGGCGCGCCAGCCAATATCGCGACGGCAGAAGCCACCCGGCCAATCGATAGCATCGACAGCGCGGTAGGCCGCAATCTGCGCCTCAGCAACCGTTTTGCCGGTGGCGGTAACGTTGAGCACCCTGCCACCATTGGCAACTATCTGGCCGTCTTTGAGCGCGGTGCCTGCATGGAAAATCTGTGCGCCGGTTTTCGCGGCAGCATCCAGCCCACCAATGACGCTGCCTTTTTCCGGCGTACCGGGATAACCCTTCGCGGCCATCACCACGGTCAACGCCGGATCATCGCGCCAGCGTATGCTCGTGTGCTCAAGCTGCCCATCGGTTGCAGCGTTCAGCAACACCAAAAGATCATCCTTGAGGCGCATCATCAGCACCTGGCATTCGGGGTCGCCAAAGCGCACATTGTATTCGATGAGCTTCGGACCATCCTTTGTAATCATCAGGCCGGCAAACAGAATTCCCGCAAAAGGCGCGCCGATCTCCGCCATGCCGCGCATGGTCGGCTCGATGATCTCGCGCATGGTGCGCTCCACCATTGCGGCGTCCATGACCGGCGCGGGCGAATAGGCACCCATGCCGCCGGTATTCGGGCCGGTGTCGCCATCGCCCACGCGCTTGTGATCCTGTGCCGTGCCGAATGGCAGCGCAGTCTTGCCATCGCAGAGGCAAAAGAAGCTTGCCTCCTCTCCGTCAAGGAACTCCTCGACAACGACTTCCGCCCCTGCCCCGCCAAACGCGCCGGAAAAACAGGCGTCGACGGCGTCCAGCGCTTCGGATTCGGTCATGGCGACGGTGACGCCCTTGCCTGCGGCGAGCCCGTCTGCCTTTACGACAATCGGCGCACCATGCTGGCGGATGTACGCCTTTGCGGCTTCGGCATTGTCGAAACGGCCAAACGCGCCGGTCGGAATGTTGAAACGCGCGCAAAGCTCTTTCGTGAAGGCTTTTGAACCTTCGAGTTGCGCTGCCTCTTGCGATGGGCCGAACGCGCGGATGCCCGCGCCGCGCAGAGCGTCCGCGATACCTGCGACCAATGGCGCTTCCGGCCCAACTACGACGAGGCCAATGTCGTGCTCTTTGCAGAATGCGATGATGGCGGCATGGTCGTCGATGTTGAGTCCAACGAGTTCGGCTTCCTCGGCAATGCCCGGATTGCCGGGCGAAGCATAAAGCTTCCCCAACAATGGAGATGCCGCCAGTTTCCATGCAAGCGCATGTTCGCGCCCGCCGGAGCCAAGAAGAAGGACGTTCATCGCTAACCCTTGAGTCAATTTGTCCTTGTCCCGGTATTGTGCGTGTCGCGCCGGGTCAAGGTCTTGACGCGCAATCCGCACCCTGCCACTGCGCTAACGATGGAAACGATACAATCCCGATCTGGCCAAGGTCGCGTTGCCGACGCGCCAAGCGGCCACTGGGTCTACCGCGCCTTGCCGCGCGGGTTTTGGCCTTATGCACAATTGGCGCGATGGGACCGGCCAATCGGCTGGATCCTGCTGCTTTGGCCATGCTGGTGGTCAACGGCGCTGGCCGCGACCGCGCATGCGACAGTTGGGCGGCCACTTATCGAATTGCTGCCAAACCCGTGGCACCTCGTACTGTTTCTTGCGGGCGCGATTGCAATGCGTGGCGCGGGCTGCACATACAACGATCTCGTTGACGAGAACATTGATGCGCAGGTGGAGCGCACCCGTTCACGCCCCCTGCCCTCCGGTCAGGTTACACGCAAACAGGCATGGAGTTTTCTGGTTGCACAGGCGCTGGTCGGGCTGGTCGTGCTGTTGCAGTTCAACTGGTTTACCGTGGTGCTGGGTGTGGCGTCGCTCGCCGTGGTGGCGATTTATCCCTTTATGAAGAGAGTCACCAACTGGCCGCAATTCGTTCTGGGACTTGCATTTTCCTGGGGCGCGCTGATGGGCTGGGCGGCAACATATGGCTCGCTGGATGTGCCCGCGCTGCTGCTTTACGCGGGCTCGATCCTGTGGGTTATCGGCTACGATACGATCTACGCGCATCAGGACAAGGAAGACGACGCAATTGTGGGTGTGCGCTCAACCGCGCGACTGTTCGGCAAGAACACGGAACTTTGGCTGTATGGGCTTTATGGCGGCGCGCTCGCTTGTTTCGCGGGAGCCTTTGCAAACGCCGTGGTGCCCATGCCTGCCTTGGCGGGACTGTTGGCAGCTGGCGCGCATATGCACCGCCAAATTCGCACCCTGGATATTGACGACCCCGATCAGTGTTTGCGGCTGTTCAAGTCGAACAGCGTTGTGGGCTGGCTGATATTTTTGGGGCTGGTCGGTGGCGGGGTTTGGGTGGCGCTCAAACCGCTGGTTTGAGGCTTCGCAAGCAGTCACCGAGGGGCTGTATTTTCACGTTCGCCCCTCTGGTGACCGGGGGATTAGAAAGCCGTAGAAAGACGACCACCCCGGCCTTTAAGCCTAACGGCTCTGGACATGCGCCGGGGTTCCCCCGACCATAGGACGAGGAGATGTCGTTTCGGTCAACACCGACCGCTTTCTATGGGGTTTCTAAGCCCCAGAACCGGCCGGACAGCCGATTCGGGACAGAACATATTCCGCAATATGCTAAAATAAAAGCCGAAAAGGGTACCGCGTCGGGCCGTTAGGCCCGCGCGATGATTTCTTCGCCGCCGAGATCATAACCCCCACCCCTTACCCCTCCCCTCAAGGGGGAGGGGGAATTGAGAACTCAGCGCCTTTGTCTCCCTCCCCCTTGAGGGGAGGGGTAAGGGGTGGGGGAAAATTACTAGAAGCGCATTGCTGCTCAGGCGCGAGCGATGATTTCTTCGCCGCGAACGACGAGGCGGACACCCAACGATCCAGCCTTGCGACGCATGAGGAAACGCGGACGGCGCTTGGCCGTGCGACTGCGGCGCTTGCGGCGCTCAATTGGCGTGCGGGCAACAATGCCACCGCCAAGCGACTCTTCCAGCGTGCGCGGCGTGCCATCCGCTTCCACTAGCAGCATGGGAAGCTTGTATTCCACCGCCCATGCGCGCCAATCAGCGGCGACATCGTCAAGATCGCGGGCAACGAGCAGCGGCACCGACAAAGCTGGATCTTCATGCATGAGTTCCAGCGTGACGGTGAGGTTGCCCTCTCCGTCTTCCAGCGCTCGCGCAGCAACGCCAAGGAAGGCGCGGACAGGCAGCGCAATCGTCATTGGCAGACCGCTGCGTTCCAGCGCACGGCGAATGACCGCGCCCTTATAGTTGATCGAATAGGTTATCCCACCGGCGTCGTCTTCGGTTTCGTAGCTAACCGTTTGAGCCAAGCGAAAAGGGTCGAGGCGCATGGTTCGCCCCGCCCAGACCGGCTTCAGTCTGGTATTCATCAGTGTTGCCTTCCTGTTAGTCCTGAGAGCCGGTTTTCCGGTCTTCTCTGGGCCGGTGTTTCCGGCCTCTTATGTCGGGAAGGCTATCGCGCGGGTCTTATCGGACCGCTTAACAAGTTCGGTTAAATTTTTCTGATCGGGCTCGATGGTTAGCGAAACCCCAAGGAAACATTGCTTTCAGGTTAATTAGTCCAGCCTCATATGACTTTGCCGGGGTTCATAATGCCCGCAGGATCGAACGAGGCTTTGACGCGGCGCATGAGATCGATGGCGACCGGCGGGGCGGTGGCGATCAACTCATCCCGCTTGAGAACGCCGATGCCATGTTCGGCGGAAATGGAGCCATCCATCGCGCGCACAACATCATGCACAGCATGGTTCATCGGCTTGTAAAGCGACAGAAACGCGTCCTTATCGGCCCCTACCGGCTGGCTGACATTGTAGTGCAGATTGCCGTCACCCATGTGGCCGAAACAGCAGACGCGCGCGCCGGGGCTGACGCTCTGAACCGCAGCAGCAGCGCGGACGATAAATTCAGGAATGGCCGCGACCGGCACAGAAATATCGTGCTTGATGGATGCGCCTTCCGGCTTCTGCGCTTCCGGCAGGTTTTCGCGCAACTGCCAGAAATCGCGCGCCTGCGTGAGGCTCGCGGCAATGGCGGCGTCCTCGATAATGCCATTTTCCAACGCGGATTCCAGAATGGATTCGATGAGCGCGCGCGCATCCTCGGCGGAGCGACCGGAGCAAATTTCCATCAGCACGTACCATTCGTAATCCAGTGGAATCGGGCATGGCGGTGATGGCAGATGCCGCGCCACAAACTCCATCGGCGTGCGGTGCGCCAGTTCAAACATGGTGAGCCCCGCCCCCGCCGCCTCGTTTGCACGACCAAACAAGGCAAGCGCGGCCTCCGGCGAGGCAAGGCCGATCCATGCCATCTCGCGGCCCTTCGGCTTCGGAAACAGCTTTAAAACGGCGGCGGTGATGACGCCTAGCGTGCCCTCCGCGCCGATGAATAGGTCTTTGAGGTCGTATCCGGTGTTGTCTTTTTTCAGCTTGCGAAGGTCATCCAGCACCTCCCCCGTTGGCAACACGACTTCGATGCCGAGGCACAGATCGCGCGCGACGCCATACGCCAGTGCGCCGACGCCACCCGCATTGGAGGACAAGTTGCCGCCGATTTCGCACGACCCTTGCGAGGCCAGCGCCAAGGGATAGAGCCGGTCCGCCTGATCCGCCGCCTGCTGCAGCGTTTCGAGGATAACGCCCGCATCTGCTGTGACAGTGTTGGAGTGCACGTCGATTTCGCGAATGCGGTTGAGGCGGGACAGGGAGAGCACGATCTGGCCGCCGGATTTGTCCGGCATCTGGCCGCCGACCAGCCCCGTATTTCCGCCCTGCGGCACGACGGGCGTCCGCGTTTCCGTGGCGAGCGCCATGATGCGGCTGACTTCATCCACCGAGCCAGGGCGCAGAACCAGCGGCGTTACGCCACCGTAAAGCCCGCGCGGTTCTGACACGAAAGGCACGATGTCGGCACCGGCACGCACAGCATATTTTTCGCCAACGATGGCGGCGAAACGGGCGATAAGGGCTTCGTCCATGCATCAAACTCCGTGACGGGGCGCGGCGGCACGCTTCAGGCGGTCGTTGATGGCCTCGCCGAGACCTTCAACTGGTATCGGTTCAACGGCGATTACCGGCGCGCCGAGGGCGTCCAGTTGCCGCATATATTCAAAGAGATTGGCCGCAGCCTCACGCAGATCGCCAGAGGGCGAGAGATTGAGCGTTGCGGATGCGGTGCCGGCATTTTCGACGCGGGCGGGGCCGAAAGCGAGCAGCGCTTCGCCGGGTCTGGTTTCGCCAATATTGAGGCGCATGTGCGCGTTCGGCGCGTAGTGCGACAGCAGCATGCCGGGCGCTTCGACCTTGCCGGAATTGTCGCGCGTTAGCGGGACACCGGCGATGCGCTCAATCTGATCGGCAGATGCGCCGCCCGGACGCAGCAAATAGACGCGCCCGCTATCGACTTTGACAATTGTCGACTCCACGCCAACCGGCGTCTGCCCGCCATCGACGATCAATTCGACCTTGCCACCAAGATCATCCGCGACGGCCTGCGCGGTGGTGGCGCTGATGCGGCCTGAACTGTTGGCGCTGGGGGCCGCGATGGGGCGGCCCAACCGCGCGATAAGGCCAGAAGCAAAGCCTTTCGGCATTCGGAGCGCGATTGTGTCTAGGCCCGCCGTGACCAGATCATGCACCGGCGCGCCGGGAAGCGCAGGCAGAACGAGGGTGAGCGGGCCAGGCCAAAACGCTGCGGCGAGCTTTTCCGACAACAGATCAAAGGCAGCGATGCGGCGCGCCATATCCATGTCCGCCACATGGGCGATCAGCGGATTGAAACGCGGCCTGCCCTTGGCCTCGAATATGCGCGCCACCGCCGCGCCATTGCTGGCGTCTGCCGCCAGCCCGTAAACCGTTTCGGTGGGCAGCGCGACCAAGCCTCCGCGCGACAGCACGGCCAGCGCCTCATCTGTTGCCGAATGTGCTTTTGCAATGCGCGTTTCCATGCTCCGCTTGCTATCGCCGCGCGCGACCGGCTGCAAGTCAATCGCTCAATTGCTGTCTATTTCTTCAATCGGCCCGAAAGAGCCATTGGTTAAGAGAGCCCGGTGAGCGGAGCGGAACCATGCGTATTCAAGTTGCGATAATTGTCGCCGGGAGTCTGTTTGCCGGTGAGGCAGCAGCGTCATCATTTTTGCAGATCGAAGGCGATGGCGCACAAACCTCGCGTTCGGTGATGGTCATTCCGCAGGCGCAAAGTTCGGCCTCTGTCGATGTGCTTTCAGCCGATGGCATGGCACAGGTGAGCAGATCAATCATCGCCATCAGCGAGCCGCCAACGGTGAGCAATGAGCGAGTGGCCGCGATCAATTCCGGTCTCGCACCTGCCGTGCTGCGTGGCGGCGTTTTCGGTGATGCGCTGCCAGCACCGGTTGCTGTTGAGGAAGAACAGCCGAAGCCGCTGAGCCGCCCTGAACAGCGCAAAAAAGAACGCGATGACCGCCGCGCAGTTCGCGAGGCAATTGAGTTTGGTGAGCCTCTGCCAAAACAGGCAGAGACGCAGGAACCGGCAGCCGACCAGCCGACGGCTAGCGAACCATCAGGAAGCTAACCGGCGATTTTCGAGAAATCAGCCACTTGGCCCGTTGCAGCGCGGATGCGCGACAGCAGCGCCAGACGGTTCGCGCGGACGTTCTCGTCAGGATCGTTTACGAGCACAGCTTCAAAGAATGAATCAACTGGTTCACGCAACACGCTAAGCGCGCGCATGGCGCCGGAAAAGTCTTCATTCTGAATCGCTTGGCCCGCATCCTTCTCAGCCTGATTCACCGCCGCAGCCAGCTTTTTCTCGGCATCTTCCTTGAGAAGCGAGGCATCGACCGCATCCGCAATGCGCGTGCCTTTCTTCTCTTCCGCCGCAAGAATGTTAGCCGCGCGCTTCGTTCCTGCCAGCAGGTTCTTGCCGTCTTCGTTGTCGAGGAACGCGCCCAGCGCTTCAACGCGGCGGACGATGGCCAGCAGATCGTCAGACTGGGGGGTAATCACCGCGTCGATGAGGTCATGCCGCGCACCCTGATCGCGGAGATAGACTTTTAGACGGTCGTGGAAGAAAGAGAGGAGGTTCAAAGAGAGTGCCCACGCTAGTGGAAAATCCCGATGATAAGCAGCATCAATCTTGTGATAGATACTTGCAACAAGCCCAGTTGGTACTAGCCCGGCATTCTCCAGTCTGGAAGCCGTTTCCAACAGATCAGCATTTTCACGCAGATGCCTAAAATAAAGAGGAAACCCAACGATTTCCATTAAAAAGTAAAGTAACGATGGGCACTCTTTTATTGATTTGTTTCGCAGATCAATTCCGTGCTCAATTATAATTCTAACTACACCCAATGCCGCTCTACGCAAAGCATAAGGGTCCTTACTGCCTGTTGGCTTTTCGTCAATAACCCAGAACCCTGCCAACGTATCCAACTTGTCGGCAAGCGCAACGGCGATTGCCTCCGGCTCAGACGGAATTCGATCGGACGGGCCTTGCGGCTTATAGTGATTTTCCAGTGCTGCTGCGACCAATTCATTTTCACCCTGCAGCAACGCATATTTGCGACCCATAGCGCCTTGCAGTTCGGGAAACTCGCCAACGACCTCGGTTTGCAGATCGGCTTTCGCCAACACCGCAGCGCGGCGCGCCTGCTTCGGATCGGCTGCAACGAACAGCGCCAGTTCTTCCGCAAGCTTTGCAATACGTGCCACGCGCTGACCTTGTGTACCTAGTTTTGCGTGAAAGATAACGCCGAGTTTGTCCAACCGCGCCATACGCTGATCGAGCGGCTTGGAAAGGTCCAGATCGAACTTCGCAGCGGACTCTTTCAGCGTTTCTAGGTCGGGCAGATCGTGCTGGTCCGTTTGCCAGAAATAGAGCGCATCCGAGAGGCGCGCGCGCACGACCTTGCCGTTGCCATGCGCGATTTCAACGCCGCCATCCTTCGCCTCGATGTTCGAGGTCAGAAGGAAATGGTTCGACAGCTTCGCCTCATCGCCAGCCGCGTCCCCCGGACGCGTGACAAAGCATTTCTGGTTCGCGCGGATGGTGAGGCGGATGACCTCAGCGGGGATGGTGAGAAATTCCTTTTCGAAGGTTCCGAGCAGCACGACCGGCCATTCGACAAGGCCGGATACCTCTTCCAGAAGGGCGTCGTCCTCGACCATCTCAAGCCCGTTGGCGAAGGCGAGATTGGCGGCGTCTGTGCGGATGATTTCCTTGCGGCGCTCAGCGTCGAGAATGACCTTCGCGGCTTCAAGCTTTGACACATAGTCATCGAAGCGGCGCACGACGAAGCCTTCCGGCGCGTGAAAACGGTGCCCATAGGTGATGTTGCCGGAGCGGATGCCATCGACCTCGAAATCCACCACGACCGGCTCTTCGGTTTCGGGGCCGAAAGTGCAGACGATGGATTGCAGTGGGCGCACCCAGCGCAACGCGCCGGGCTTGGCCGACGCCTTGCCCCACCGCATCGACTTCGGCCACGGGAAGCTGCGGATGATGGCGGGGATCAGCTCGGCAATGATTTCTTCCGCCGAACGACCGGGCTTGGAGAGGTGCGCGACGTAAAAATCACCCTTCTTCGGGTCGTTGTGAACATGCGCCTGCGAAATGTCGGTGAGGCCCGCTTTGCGCAGAAAGCCCTGCACGGCTTGGTCTGGTGCGGTGGTTGAGGGACCTTTGATTTCCTCATGCACATCGCGCGAGCGCGCCGTGAGACCACGCAGGTCCAGTGTCAGGCGGCGCGGGGTCCAATATTCGCGCGCAGCTTCATAGGTCAGACCAGCATCGACAAGGCCATCCGTGACCATCTTCCGCAGATCGCCCGCCGCCTTGCGCTGCATGCGGGCGGGAATTTCCTCGGAGCGGAGTTCAAGAAGAAGATCAGGCATGGCTGGCTCTTGATGTCTTTGTGCGGATCAGGCGGCGCGAAGCAGCGCGCCACCCGCATCTGTTTGCAGGAAGGCTTCGCCGCAGGCTTTCGCCAGCTCGCGCACCTTCAGAATATAGCTCTGGCGCTCGGTGACGGAGATAACGCCGCGCGCATCCAGCAGATTGAAGATGTGGCTGGCCTTGATGCACTGGTCATAGGCCGGGAACACCATGCGGTGACGTTCACCATCTGCCAGCGGCGCGCCTGCAGCCAGCAGAGCGCGGCATTCCGCCTCCGCGTCGACAAAATGGCGCAGCAGCGTCTGTGTATTGGCGAACTCGAAATTATGCCGCGAATACTCCTGTTCGGCTTGCAGGAACACGTCGCCGTAAGTGACCTTGCCCTCACCTTCGACGCCGTTGAAATTCAGGTCGTAGACGTTGTCGACACCCTGCACATACATTGCGAGACGTTCGAGGCCATAGGTCAGTTCGCCGGAAACCGGCGCGCATTCAATGCCGCAGACCTGCTGGAAATAGGTGAATTGCGACACTTCCATGCCATCGCACCAGCACTCCCAGCCGAGGCCCCACGCGCCGAGTGTAGGGCTTTCCCAATCGTCCTCGACGAAACGAATGTCGTGCAAAAGCGGATCGATGCCGATTGCTTCCAGCGAGCCGAGATAAAGCTCCTGCAGGTTCGGCGGGTTCGGCTTCAGGATCACCTGATACTGATAATAATGCTGGAGCCGGTTCGGATTTTCGCCATAGCGCCCATCCTTGGGGCGACGGGATGGCTGCACATAAGCCGCGTTCCACGGCTTTGGGCCAAGAGCGCGCAACGTGGTGGCCGGGTGGAACGTGCCCGCGCCCACTTCCATGTCGTAAGGTTGCAGAATCGCACAGCCGCGCGCCGCCCAATAAGCGTGCAGAGTCAGGATAAGGCCCTGAAAAGATCGGGCCGGATTCATGGCGTCGGACACGGAAGCCTCGCGCTAGGTCGCAATCGTGGCGCTTGTCCTAGTGAGAGCGCCCCCATGCGTCAAGCGATGGTGGCGATCCGTCGCGCATGAAGAAGCTTCTGAATGCCGCTGACAGCCATTAGCGCGAAGAGCGCAATCCAGGCGATTGTGCCGGGGGCAGTCCACGTCACGCGATGCACGGCGAGGTCTGTGAGGACGAGGCCCAATATTGCGAGCGTACCTACCATGATCTCGGCGGTGCCAACGACGAGGAAATCTTCGCGGGTGCCCTTTTGCGAGAGAAGCAAAACACCCGCCGCTCCACTGAGGAAAATTGCGCTGTAGGTTTGCGCGTGGAAAATATCGATATGCCACGGCCAGAAGGCGGTGCTTTGCAGCGGCAAGGCAAGAAGCGCCGCGCCATAAAGTGCGAGCAGCATCCATTCCAGACCGAGCCAAGTTTGCAACGGTGGCGGGAGATTGGGGCCGCGGACGACGGGCTTGTTGCGACTGGCGAAGAGCACGTAGGCCGACACCAATACGGATATTATGTAGACCGCGTACCAGACCCACGGGGCTTTACGCGCAAAATTGAACATGCCGTGATTGACCAGAGACGTTGTGGTTACGACGAATGTGAATGCAAATGCCATGACGAGAATCAACCGCCCCGGCGACCAGCGATTCCACACCAGCAGAAACGACATTACGGCAATTTCTGCCGTGTAGAAGCTACCGAGGAAGCGCGCGTTGAAGGGGGCGACGTCCCAAGGCCAGCGCGGACGCACCAGCGAGGGAGTGAAGAACAATCCAGCGCCTACGAGAAGTACGATGATGACGCCTGCAGAAAATATCCGCAGCACGGGGGAAAGTGTCGGGTTCTCAACGCTCGCCATCAAGCTAGGAAACTAACTCCAAAAGTGGCAGCAGCCTAGCCGGAATTGAAATCCTACAAGAAACGCGGTGCTAAACCAGCGTTACGATCTCCGCCTCCAGCCGGAATGGCGAAAAGCTCATGCGGTGGAGGCGCGGGGCGGGGCCGTGAATTTCGATTGCGGCGCGGTGACGCTCGGTCGCGTAACCAGCGTGCACATGAAAGCCGTAGCGCTCGTTACGATCCGCGCAACACGACATCATGCGGTCACGCATGACCTTCGCAATGATCGATGCAGCGGCGATTGATTGCGAACGCTGGTCGCCCTTTATCAAAGCGCGCCCCTCGCAGGGCAGCCCCGGCGGAATATCGCGTCCATCGGCCAACGCGAGAAGTGGGCGCAGGGGCAGCGCGCAGAGCGCGCGGCGCATGGCTTCGAGGCTGGCCCGCAAAATATTAATCTGGTCGATGCCTTCCGCAGCGACCGAAGCAAAAGCAATTCCCGGAGCAGTAGCGACAATCTGCGCGAACAGCACTTCCCGCGCATCACGGCTCAAGCGCTTGGAATCGTCCAATCCATCGGGAATATTATCGGGGTCAAGAATGACCGCAGCCGCGACCACCGGCCCCGCGAGCGGCCCGCGCCCAGCTTCGTCCAGACCACACACCGGCCAAATGCCGCTTGCCCGCGCCTTCGCCTCAATAGCGAAGTCGGGCTTTTCAAGAATCTCAAACAAGGGCGGAGAATCGGTACGCGGTCGAGCCATAATTGGCGAGACTCGCACCCGTACTGATTCTCCGCAAGACCTTCCCGCTGAGGGGAGCGGCGGGAAGGCAACAGCCGCTCGGGGAAGGAGCGCGCTGAATTGCTTTTAAATGAGAATGAGCTGCTCGCCGCCCTTTTGGGCTTGCACGAAAAGATCCGTTCGCAGCCTTTTGCGCTCCAGATTCAGGCCCAACTTCTTCGATGCAATCTCGAAGCGGCGACCAATCTGCCACGCATACGGACCTGAACCGCGCATTCGCTTGCCCCACTCAGCGTCATAATCCTTGCCGTCTCGCATGGAACGCACCAGCGAAAGCACATGACGGTAGCGGTCCGGGTAATGCCGCAGCAGCCAGTCCTTGAAAATGGGCGCGACCTCCAATGGCAGCCGCAGGATAACGTAACCGGCCTCGCGCGCGCCTGCGGCCTGCGCGGAATCAAGTATGCGCTCAATCTCGCTATCATTCAGGCCGGGAATGATCGGAGCGACCATCACCGACACCGGAATGCCCGCCTCGCTCAACTGCTTCAGCGTTTCGAGACGCCTTGGCGGCGTTGCCGCGCGCGGCTCCATGGTGCGTGCCAGCTTGCGGTCCAGAGTCGTGATTGACATCGCCACCTTGGCCAGCCCACGCTCCGCCATGCGTGACAGAATGTCGATGTCGCGCGTCACCAGCGCCGATTTCGTAACAATCCCAACGGGATGGTTGCGTGCCTCTAGCACTTCCAGCACTTCACGCATGATGCGGTAGTGCTTCTCAATCGGCTGATACGGGTCAGTATTGGTCCCGATTGCAATCGTGCGCGGCTCGTAACCCGCCTTGGACAATTCCTTGTCGAGCAGCTTGGCGGCGTCCGGCTTTGCGAAAAGCTTGGACTCGAAATCCAGCCCCGGCGAAAGCCCCATATAGGCGTGCGTCGGTCGCGCGAAGCAGTAAATGCAGCCATGCTCACAGCCGCGATACGGATTGATCGAACGGTCGAAAGAAATATCCGGCGACTCATTGCGCGTAATGATCTGACGCGGCCTCTCGACCTGAACTTCCGTCTTGAACGGCGGCAGCTCATCGATGGAGTTCCACCCATCGTCAAACACATCGCGGCTGGTCGGCTCATAACGCCCGCTTGGGTTAACCCCTGCGCCACGCCCGCGACGACGCTCGTGATTGATGCGTAGACCGCTTTCTTCAACAATGGCATTGGCCATGGATGAGCCTCCTTGGCTAAAGGCTGCAACATCCGCGCGGGAAATCTGTTCCATTTCTGTCTTCTCCGCTTGCCGCCCCGCCAATACGGGGCTTGTGCGACTCAGATGAAAGATGAAACTATTCCTATGGCGATTTTTGGAACAAAGCAAGAACAATATAAACGCATGGCTATCTGGCCTATAGGCTCGCTTTCGGTTATTTGCCGAATATGCTTTCCGTTGTGATCGAAACCAGAAATGACGAGGAAGAGCTGGCGCGCACGCTGGCTTCGCTGGTCAATGGTGCGGTCGAGGGCATGGTCCGCGAGGTGATTATTTGCGACCTCGGCTCAACGGATCGTGCACACCGGGTTGCGGATGAAGCCGGCTGCGTCTGGCTTGCTGCGGGAGGCGCCGCAGAGGGCGTACGCCGTGCGAAATCAGACTGGCTGCTTCTGCTTGAGCCGGGAGCTACGCTTGTCGATGGCTGGATGGATTCGGTCGCGCGGCATGTTTCGCGGGTCACGATGGCGGGGCGCTTCTCTCGCGCCCGCAAGGCACGCACCCCATTTCTGAAACGCATTTTTGCTGGCAACCGCGCGCTGGTCGAGGGCTTGCTGATAACCAAGCGGCAAGCGTCGTCGCTGTCGCGAAACGGTCAGGGCAGCGAAGCGATTGCGCGCGGCTTGGCCACAAAGCGACTCGACGGCGAAATCGTGCCTGCGGCGCGCAAATAGCGCGTTCAGCTTTTCCCGCGGCGCAGATGTTCGTTGAGCCTCGGCATTATCTCCACGAAATTGCAGGGCATGTGGCGATAATCCAATTGCGCTTTGAGAATGCCGTCCCATGCATCTTTGCAAGCACCGGGCGACCCCGGCAGTACAAACACAAAGGTGGCGTTTAGCACGCCGCCGGTTGCCCGCGACTGAATGGTTGAAGTCCCGATCTTGTCGTAGGAAATGCGATGGAAGACCTCTGAAAAGCCGTCCATGCGCTTCTCGAAAATCGGTTCCAGCGCTTCTGGCGTCACGTCGCGACCCGTAAAGCCGGTGCCGCCTGTGGTGATGACGACATCCACACTATCATCGCGTGACCATTCCAGAACCTTGGCGCGGATTTTTTCCACGTCGTCGGTCACGATGTCTCGCGCGGCGAGAATATGCCCCGCTGCATCGATGCGCTCTGCCAGCGTCTGCCCGGATTTGTCATCCGCAAGGCTGCGCGTGTCGGAAACGGTCAGAACCGCGATTCGGACTGGAATGAATTGGCGCTCGGTCATGGTCGAACGTTAGGCCATTGTGGAAGTTGCGGCAACGAACCAGCCGGGTTGATGCGTCTGAATAGTGCGCGCAGCGTTTTCCGCCAGCGATGCGCTCTCATAGATGCCAAAGCAGGTCGCGCCTGAACCCGACATGCGTGCGAAGGCGGGGGCCGTGCTCTTCAGCGCTGCCATCGTTTCAGCGATGGCGGGCGCAAGCTTTTCGGCAGTCGCTTGCAGATCATTGCGGCTTTCCCGCAGCCATTCGACCAGTGTCGGCAAATCCAGCCGGTCTGGCAGTGCGCTTAACGGTGCGTTTTCGGTGCTTACCAATCCGCGAAAAACCTCTGGCGTTGCAACATGAACGCCGGGATTCACCAGAACGATTGCGAATTGGGGCATGCCAGAAACGGGAACCAGCTTTTCGCCCACGCCCTTTGCGATCAGCGGTTTTGCAGCAAGACACATCGGCACATCGGCACCGAGTTTCGCGCCAATGCCAAACAAATCGCCCTCAAAGCCGGACATTCGGGCCAGCGCCCGCAATGTCGCTGCCGCGTCACTTGAGCCCCCACCAATGCCGGAAGCCAGCGGCAGGTTTTTCTCCAGCAAAAGCTTTACCGAAGGTCTGGCCGGAAACACGTTGCGCGCCTTGATCACCAAATTGGAGTCGTCGGCGATCAACTCGTCGCCAAAAGGCCCGGAAATCTCGAAACCGTCGTCACCGGGTGCTGCCGTCAGTCGGTCGCCTAGCCGCGTAAACACCACGAGACTTTCGAGCAAATGATAACCGTCCGGTCGTTTGCCGGTCACGTGCAGGGCGAGATTAATCTTGGCCGGTGCGTCCTCGACGACCGGAGAGGCTGTCTCAGGCAAGGATTAGGATCAATCCTTTGCCAGACGATATTCGCCCGTCACCGGATCCTTCACGAGCGTGCCATGCGTGCCGTCGGCGGCCTGCTGGCGTTCACGCTTTATCTTTGCCGTGACGCGCTCTGCCTCACGAACGAAGGACCGGTATCCATAATAGGCCGCAATGCCAACGACGGCAAAAAAGAGAAGCTGCGGCATCTCTAAAGTTCCTTTCCCGGCTGAACCGCTCAGCCTCAAGGCGCACATGACTTTTTTATGGCAAAGTCAGTGTAAAGCCATTCACAAACATTTCAAAGGCCGAACCTGCCCCAAATTGCACGTTCTTCTGCCGCCTCCAGCGCAGCGTGAACGGCCTCTCCAGCTAATCCAGACGTATTGCGCGAGCCGAACAGGCCAAATCCGCGACCTAGCAGACCGCGCGGCTGCGTAATGAGCTTCAATTGTGTCTTCTCGCCGTAGCGTGCTTTGAGGAACGAGCGCATGTCGCCGAGCGAGTCGACCAAGCCGAGTTCCAGTCCCTTTTTGCCGCTCCAGAATAGTCCAGTGAAAAGGTCTCCATCGTCCTTCAGCTTCGCCCCACGCCGCTCCTTCACCATGTCGATAAAGGTGTCGTGCACTTCGAGCTGCAGCTCTTTCAACCGTTCCACGTCCTCCTTGCGCTCGGGGCGGAAAGGATCGAGCACAGCCTTGTTCTTGCCAGCGGTATGCACGCGCCGCTCGACACCGATCTTCTTGATGAGTTCGGTAAAGCCGAACCCGGCAGAAACGACGCCAATTGAGCCCACGATTGACGACGGATCGGCGACGATCTCATCACCCGCCAGCGCGATCATATAGCCGCCCGACGCAGCCACATCTTCCACGAACACGTAAACGTGTTTGTTCTTCTCGCGTGCGAGGTCGCGAATGCGTTTGTAGATCAGCCGTGACTGCACAGGCGAGCCACCCGGCGAGTTGATTGAAAACGCGACGGCCGGGCGCGTCCTTCATCGCAAACGCCTTTTCGATCAGACCCGGCTGTCGACGCCAGCGAAAGCGCCGGTCGCAGGGAGCTTCCGCCGGAAGCGATCATGCCTTGCAGCCGCACCACGGGGATCGTGACGGCATTTGACCGCATGGATTTGGGCAGAAAGCGTGAAAGGGCTTGTTTGATTCCCACTCTGATCTCCGTAATTTCCTGCTGATGTAGGCGCTGGAAGCGCCCGTGCAATCCCGTCAATCGCCGAAAAGTGACGCCAGCCCGTTGTTGATTGCATCGGCCTTCGCGCAAAAGCGGTCCGAGCCATGCTCATGCAAGAACAGCGGCGGGCAAAGCTTCAACGCTGCGCGCGACCCACGCACCGCCCGCACAATGATGCGAATGGCTGCTTTATCATCGCGCGGATGGATAGGCATGATCTCCGCACCACCAAATCGCCCGCTTATCGCGGAAAGCAGGTCGGGCAGCGCTTCCGGCCGCACGATAATGGCTATTCCGCCTCTTGGGCGCACCACAGCCGCCGCGCTTCGGATCCAGCTTTCAAGCAACCCGTCATGGCCAACATGCGCCGCGCGCTTGAGTGTGTCTGGTGTCGCCCGATCGTTAGCCGCATTGAATGGCGGATTCATCACAACATGGTCGAAACTGTTGTCCTCCAGCCCCGCCGCATTGCGTGCGGCTCCGGTCAAGGAAACATCGCCATCGAGAACGGAAACGCGCCCGGCAAGTTCCGCATTGCCTTCGTCGGCAAGCGTGCGCTCTGCACAGTCCAGCATTTCCGGTGCATTTTCGACCAGTACGACTTGTGCACCTCGAACGCGTGATGCGACCGCCAACCCTGCCGCGCCTGCACCAGCGCCGAAATCCGCCAGTCTTCCATTGAAAAGGGTAGGAACTGCCGCCGCCAGCATCATGGCGTCCATTCCGGCACGATGGCCAGATTGTGTGGGCTGTACGAGCCAGAACCGCCCGCGATGGAACGCATCGCGGGAATAATTCAGCAATTCTACCTGATGGGAATCAGCCTTCGCGGATTTCATTTCCGATTCCGGCGTCGGAAAGAATCTTTCGCGCTTCGTCAGCGTCTTCCTCCGGCACCATGATGCGGCGCGGGAGTACGCCGATTGAGCCGTCCAGCACGCTCATATTTTGGTCTGCCAGCAAACATTCTATTCCCGCGTCTTTCAAAAGTGACTGCACGAAGGAAAGAACCACGGCATCGTTTGTTCTGATGAGTTCAATCATTGCAAACAATTGGCACCTCGTGGCATGGCTGTAAACAGTGCCGCGCCAATTCGCCGCCTGTAATGGCGCACGCACAGGTCATAAATTGCCGCAAGGCAGCGTGGAGAATAGCCAGTGGGTGTTGTCGTCAATCTGGATAGCGGCAAGCGCGAAGCGACGATCAAGCCTTTGATCGATCTGACCAAGGCCGATATGGGCCGGGTCAACGAGCTTATTTTGTCGAAAGCCGGCTCAGATGTGGAAATGATCCCGGAGGTTGCGAACCACCTGATCTCGTCAGGCGGCAAGCGACTGCGCCCCATGATCACCCTCGCCGCTGCAACGATGTTTGGTTACGAAGGTGACGGTCACGTCAAGCTCGCCACCAGCGTGGAATTTATGCACACGGCAACCCTGCTGCACGACGATGTGGTTGACGAAAGCGATTTGCGGCGCGGCAAGAAGACTGCGCGTATGATCTGGGGCAATCAGGCCAGCGTTCTGGTTGGCGATTTCCTGCTTGGGCAGGCTTTCCGCATGATGGTTGAGGTCGGCTCGCTGGAAGCGCTCGACATTCTTTCTTCCGCTGCCGCGATCATCGCGGAGGGCGAGGTCATGCAGCTTGCCGCAGCCAACAATCTCGAAACCACCGAAGACGAGCATTTTGCGGTCATCAAGGCGAAGACCGCAGCACTGTTCTCTGCTGCTGCCGAAGTCGGCCCTGTAATCGCAAACGCCGCGCGCGCGGACCGCGCCGCCTTGCGTTCTTACGGCATTAATCTCGGCCTTGCCTTCCAGCTTATCGATGATGCGCTGGATTATGGCGGGTCGAGCGTCGACATGGGCAAAAACGTTGGCGACGATTTCCGAGAGGGCAAGATCACTCTTCCCGTCATTCTCAGCTATCGGCGTGGCACGCCGGAGGAGCGTGAATTCTGGAAAGGCGCCATTGAAAAAGGTGCAAACGACGACGCAGCACTTGAGCGCGCGATTAATCTTATGACCCGTCACGGTGCGGTGGCGGATACAATTTCGCGTGCACGCCATTTCGGCGAAATCGCCCGCGATGCGCTGGCCCCACTGCCGAACACACCGCAAAAATCGGCGCTGATCGATGTCATAGATTTTTGTATTCGCCGGATAAATTGAGCCGGATTGAAGTTGCTTCGCAAAAAGGCCATGCTTTCCTGAAATATCGCCTGCGCGATTCCGGCCGGATGGGCGTTTCCGGCCTTTGTTGAAAGGACGACGATGCAGCAGAAACGAGCCAGCTGGCTGCTTGGCCTGGCGGCAATTGCGGCATTCGTGCCGGCGGGTGCGCCCGCTTTTGCAAAACAATCCGAGCCGCCGGTCGAGGTGCGATCCTTTTCCGGCTCGTATCTTGCCGCACGGGTAGCGGAGTCCGATGACGATCTGGACGATGCCATTGCCTATTACAAGCGCGCGTTGTCGTTTCAGCCGGATGATGCCGAAATCAAGCAGAACCTGCTGCTCGCGCTGATCTCCACAGGACGTTTCGACGAAGCGCTGCCTTATGCGAACGCGCTCAAGACAGTGCCGGAGGCGGAACGTTTTTCCCGCCTCGCGCTGGCTGTCGAAGACATCCGTAAAAAGGATTTCACCGGCGCGCAGAACATGATGAAGCTCGCGCTCCAGTCGGACGTTGATGCGCTTATCGCCGGGCTGGTGACGGCTTGGGCGAAATATGGCGCCGGCGATGCAAAAGGTGCGGTGAGCTATCTGGAAAAGTTGCAAGGCCCGGATTGGTACGCGCTTTTCACCACCTATCATCAGGCGCTGATCGAGGAAGCAGCAGGCATGAAGGCCCAGGCCGACGAAACATTCGGTCTGACGCTGGACAATGTTGAGCAGGGACCGATTGCGCCGGGAACCTATTTACGCGCCGCGGAAGCCTATGCGGGTTTTCTGGCACGCGAAGGCCGCAAGGATGATGCGCTGGCCGCGCTCGATAAGGCGGACGAATTTGCACCGGGTCGCTTGCCGATTGAGGCGCTGCGCACACAGATCAAGGAAGGCAAGGAAATCAAGCCGCTGGCGCCAACCGCAGCAGCGGGCATATCGGAAGCTCTGCTTAACATCGGCACCGCACTGGAGCGGGATGGTGGCGAACCACTTGTTCGCCTCTACCTTCATTATGCGCTGGCGTTGTCGCCCGATAACGATCTGATTCTCATGCAACTCGCCGAAGGTGCAGAGCAGAAGGAGGACCCACAGGCAGCAATTGATCTTTATGATCGCGTCCCTGCAAGTTCTCCGTTCAAGAAGCTGGCGGAGACACAGCTCGCGCTGAATCTCGCCGATCTGGACAAGCAGGATGAGGCCGTCGCACACCTGAAGAAGATTCTCGCTGATGATCCGAACGACATGCGCACTTATCTTGCGCTCGGCAGCGTTTATGCTTCCAAGGAAAATTTCCGCGATGCAGCCACCCTCTACGATCAGGCCGTGGAGCATCTGAAAAACCCGACGCGCGACGATTGGAGCGTTTTCTATCAGCGTGGCATCGCCTATGAGCGCGTGAAGGAGTGGCCGAAGGCCGAGCCTAATTTCCGCAAGGCATTGGAACTGTATCCAAACCAGCCGCAGGTCTTGAATTATCTGGGCTATTCCTGGATCGACATGGACATCAACCTTGAGGAAGGGTTGAACCTTATCCGCAAGGCTGTCGATCTGCGCCCCAGCGATGGCTACATCGTGGATTCACTGGGCTGGGCCTATTACAAGCTTGGCCGCTATGAGGAGGCTGTCAACGAGCTTGAGCGTGCCGTTTCGCTCAAGCCGGAAGATCCGGTGTTGAACGATCATTTGGGAGATGCCTATTGGCGCGCCGGTCGGCAGCTTGAGGCCACGTTCCAGTGGCGTCATTCTCGCGATATGAAGCCGGAACCGGATGTGCTTGCGTCAGTGGAAAAGAAACTGCGCGAGGGCTTGCCCCCAGTCGAAAACAAGGCCGCCGCAAATGCCAAAGATGCGCCAAAGCCGGTTGAGCCAGCCAGCACCCGCGCCCGACAAGAAAACGGAAGCGCCCGCGGCACAGCCAACAGTGCCTGCAACCAGCGCGCAATATGTCGTGCAGCCCGGCCAGTCGCTCTGGTCAATTGCAGTAGACAAGCTGGGCAATGGCGAGCGCTATCGTGAGATTCTCAACCTCAACCCTCAACTGCGCAATCCAGGGCGGCTAACCCCCGGCCAGCAGCTGATCCTGCCAATCGCGGACTGACCGCAGCCCGCGCCTAGATCGTAAACGATTTACGCCCACTCACCCTTGCGCATAACCGGCGTGCGGTTGCCGTTGGCGTCGAGCCCGTCAACATCGATTTCACCGGAGCCAATCATCCAGTCGATATGGATAAAGCTCCGATTGCCACCGCGCGCGGCGATTTCTTCCGCCGTCAGCTTCGCGCCATCAATGAAGCAATCCGAATAGCACTGGCCGAGCGCGATGTGGCAGGCGGCGTTTTCATCATAAAGCGTATTGTAGAATAGCAAGCCGCTCTTCGAGATCGGAGACGAATGCGGCACCAGAGCGACCTCACCCAGCCGCCGCGAGCCCTCATCTGTATCGAGCACCTTGAGAAGCACCTGCTCGCCGCGTGTGGCGCGGGCTTCAATGATTTTCCCCGCTTCGAACCGCATTTCAATTCCGTCAATCAACGTGCCTTGATGCGACAGCGGCTTGGTGGATCGGACATAACCATCCACGCGCATGGCGTGCGGCGTCGTGAACACCTCTTCGCTGGGCAGATTGGGATTGCAGGTCGCGCCGTTCTTCGCGAGCGATGCGCCGCCCTTCCACTCATGGCCGTCTGCGAGGCCGACCGTCAGGTCCGTTCCCGGCCCCTTGAAATGCAGCGCATGAAAGCGCTGGCCATTCAACTGCGCCGTCTTGCGATGCAGATTCGCGTTGTGGGCTTTCCATGCCGCGACGGGATCAGCCTGATCGACACGCGTGGCGGCGAAAATCGCATCGGCCAACTTTGCTGACTGCCGTATCCTCGTCGTCGTTCGGGAAGATTTTCTTTGCCCATGTCGGGTTCGGGTAGGAAAGGATCGTCCAGTTGATATCAAAGCCGGTGATCTTTTCGCGAACGGGGGTATAGGCAATTGAGTTTGCCTTGTTGGCGCGGCCAACCTTGTCCGGGTCTTCATTCGCCAGCAGCATGGGATCTTCAGCATAGATGGCCAGACGCGCCGCATTTTCGCTGAACGCCTTGGCAATGCCATCATAGAGCCAGCCAGTAGCGCGGTCGAAACTGAAATCCGGCGCGTAACGATAGCGGGCGAGCGTGAGTTCCTCATCCGAGAATAGCGTGGTCACGATGCCCGCGCCTGCCTTGTAAGCGTGTTCCGCAATACGGCGCGCGAGTGGTGCGGCCACGATGGGTGCTGTCATGACGAGGTCTTGCCCCTGCTGAAGACCGAGGCCGACCGAAACAGCGACCTGCGCAAGGCGGTCGAGCTTTTCGGGATCAACGAGGGCTTTGCTTGAAGCAGACATGGCAAACCTTTCATTCTTCGGGCCGCACACATAATGCAGCACGCACCCGCTTGTCACGCGTTGATGGCTGGGCCAGTCGCGTTTCAGGCGTGCGATGATCGCGCGACGGTCAGCTATCATCGTGCGGGCGGCATTGTGGCCCGGCGCGCCCGTGACCCCGCCGCCGGGATGCGTGCCCGATCCGCAAAGATACAGGCCCTTCAAAGGCGAGCGGTAATCAGCATAGCCAAGCATGGGCCGCGCGCTAAACAACTGATCGAGGCTGAGCGCGCCGTGGAAAATATCGCCGCCGACTAGGCCAAAAGTTCGTTCAAGATCAAGAGGGCTCATGATCTGGCGTCCGACGACACTAGCCTTGAAGCCCGGCGCATAGCGATCAACCGTTGCGATCATCAGATCGGCAACTTCGTCGCGATGATCATCCCATGAGCGACCGTCTGAAAGCTCCGGCTGCACATGCTGGCAGAACAGGCTGGCGACGTGTGCGCCTTTCGGGGCAAGGCTGTCGTCCAGCGTCGACGGAATGAGCATCTCCACGATGGGCTCACGGCTCCAACCGTGCTGGCGAGCGTCATGATAGGCGCGGTCCATGTAGGCAAGCGAGGGAGCAATAACGATGCCAGAGGTGTGATGATCTGCAAGCTCGCGACCCGGCAAGCAGGAAAAGTTCGGCAGTTCGGACAGCGCAACATTCATGCGGAACGTGCCGGAGCCGCATTTCCAGCGCCGCATCCGATCCAGAAATTCAGCGGGCAAAGCGTCAGCCGGAACCAGCCGCTCGAACAGCAGACGAGGGTTCAGATTGCTGACCACCGCGTTGGCACGAATGGCGCGACCATCTTCGAGAACAACGCCCGCCGCACTGCCCTTTTCGATGATGATTTCGCGCGCAGGCGCATCAGTTTCGATGTCGACACCGCGCGCACGGCAGGCACTTGCCATAGCTTGCGTTATGGCCCCCATTCCGCCGATCGCGTGACCCCATGCGCCCTTCTTCCCGTTAACCTCGCCGAATACATGATGCAAAAGCACGTAGGCCGTGTTCGGCGTGTAGGGGCTGGCGAAATTGCCGACGATGGAATCGAACCCAAATAGCGCCTTCACGCAATCTGTCTCGAACCAGCCGTCCAGATAATCCGCTGCGGATTTGGTGAACAGGTCCAGCAAGGCGCGGCGACGTTCGGGCGAGAGGCGACGCAAGCGATTGCCGCTCGAAAGCGCGCGCCAAGCCTCAGCAATGGTTTCGCGCCAGCCGCCGCTGACCATGTTAGGCGGTTGCTGGAGCACAAGATCACGCAAAACATCGGCAATCGCATCGATCTCAGCACTATAGGCGTCATAACGCGCGGCATCACCCACGCTGAAACGAGCTATTTCGCCGCGTGTCACGCCCTCGCCGGCCTTTAGATAATTGCCATCCGGCAGGGGCAGGAAATTCCCAAGCCGCCGCTCGACAATCTTCAAGCCGTGCGCAGACAGGTTCAGATCGCGGATGATTTTGGGGTTGAGGAGGCTGACCGTGTAGGACGCGACCGAGTTGCGAAAGCCCGGATGGAACTCCTCCGTTACGGCAGCGCCGCCGACCACGCTGCGACGCTCGATGACTTTGACGCATAGCCCGGCGGCGGCGAGATAATAAGCACAGACGAGGCCATTGTGCCCTGCGCCCAACCACCACAACATCGTATTTTTCAGCCATTATTCTGCAGCCTTGCGCAAACCGATGCTCACTCTCTAGGCGACCTTTCCATAGAACCGCAAGATTGAACGAAATTTCCGGGAAAATGGCAGGGACGCCGCGCGCCAATCTTTGAATATGCTAGAAGAGCAGTGGTCTAAACGGGGAGCATTTATGACGACGCTTTACGGTTTTAAATCCTGCGACACAGTGAAAAAGGCGCGCAAATGGCTGGATGATCGCGGCGTGCCCTACCGATATTTCGACTATCGCGTTGAGAAACTTGAGCCCAAGGTCGTTGATGACTGGTTCGCACGGACAGGCTGGGAGGCGGTGCTGAACAAGAACAGCACGACATTCAAGGAACTGCCCGACAGCGAGAAAGCGCATCTCGATGCAGGCAAGGCGCGCGCAATGATTTTGGCGGAGACAAATCTCATCAAGCGCCCAGTGCTGGATACCGGCAAGACGCTGCTTTTCGGCTTCAAGCAAGATGCATATGAGACAGGCGATAGGCTAAGTACGCCCCCAACTGATATACGCGCGAATGAAAACAGGCCGCCTGATAACTGGACGGCCTTTAAATTATCAGTTGAGATTTCTGAAATTATCAGTTGAGCTTTGCCTTGAGATCGTTCAGCGACGCTTGAAAAGATCTGCGCCAGCCTTCGCGTCCACCTTAAGCTCGATCAACTTGCGCGCGGCTTCGGTCGCAATATCAACTGCAGTGGAGCGAACTTCGTTGACAGCTTCACGCTCGGCCTGAGCGATTTTCTGCTCGGCCATCGCACTGCGACGCGTGACAAATTCTTCCGTCTTCTGGCGTGCTTCCGTAACGAGCTGGCTCGCTTCGTTCTTCGCTGCCTCGATGATGCTTGCTGCCTCGCTTTCAGCTTCCTTGCGCTTGCGCTGATACTCGGCCAGCAATTGCTGCGCTTCCTCGCGGAGTTTGCGAGCGTCTTCGAGGTCGCCAGCAATCTTTGCGGCGCGCTTGTCCAGCGCCGAGCCCAGCGTGCCGGGCACTTTGAAATATATCGCTACTGCGAAGAAAATAACGAGGGCGACCAATGCCCAGAATGTGGCGTCCATCGGTCCCTCCTAGTTGCGCACAGCTTTGACGGCAGCAGCGGCGGTGGGTTTATCCACCTTCGTGCCCGTAAGTTGCTGAACAATGGCTGTAGCCGTTTCTTCAGCGATATTGCTGACCTCGGCCATCGCTTTCGACTTAATACCACCGATACGCTTTTCAGCTTCGGCCATTTTGCCATCAAGCTCGGCCTCGACCTTTTTGCGCTCGGCCTCGGCATCAGCCTTGGCTGAATCACGGGCGGACTGGCCGATCGCGTTGGCGTTGGCTCTCGCCTCCGCCAATTCCTGCTCGTAGGCGGCGACCGCTGCGTCCGCATCTTCCTTCATGCGCGCCGCCTGATCGAGATCCTGTGCAATGCGGTCATGCCGCACTTCAAGAATCCCACCAATACGCGGAACGATGACCTTTTTCAGGAACAGGTAGAAAAGGCCGAAAGTAATCGCCAGCCACAGGAGCTGTGACGGGTAATTGCTGGGATCGAAAGGCGGGAAAACTCCGCTGCCATGTTCGGCGCCCGTTTCGGTATGCGTCTCGCCCGCATGAGCGTCAGCCGGTGCGGCATGGGTATCCCCTGCCGGTGCGTGCGATTCCCCTTCGGCCGGTTGGGCCTCCTGGGCATAAGCCGGTGTCACGAACATCTCGATCCCCTAATCCCTTGCAGTCCGGCCGCCGAAAATGCGGCCGGGCGAACCATGCCTGCTCTTACGCGAAGAGGAGGAGCAGCGCGACGAGCAGGGAGAAGATGCCCAGAGCTTCGGTAACGGCGAAGCCGAAAATCAGGCGACCGAACTGGCCGTCAGCAGCCGACGGGTTGCGCAGAGCGCCCGCCAGGTAGTTACCGAAAATGGTGCCGAGGCCGATGCCAGCGCCACCCATGCCGAGGCACGCGATGCCAGCGCCGATTGCCTTTGCTGCTTCTACTTCCATTGTCCAACTCCTTTTGGATTCAAATTCAAAATGCGTTTTCTTGGATGCAGCCCTGTAGCTGCGCCTTGGTTAGTGACCCGGATGAATTGCGTCGTTCAGATACATGCAGGTCAACACTGCAAACACGTAAGCCTGCAGGAATGCGACGAGGAATTCCAAAGCAGTGATCGCCACCGCCATGCCGAGTGGCAGGATGGAACCTGCAACGCCCGCAGCGCCAAGCGCCGTAAGCGAGGTAACGAAGCCTGCAAAGACTTTAAGCGTGATGTGGCCGGCCAGCATGTTTGCGAAGAGACGGACAGAGAGGCTGATCGGACGCGACAGGAAGGAAATGACCTCGATCAGCACCACCAACGGCACCAGAATGCCCGGCACACCATGCGGCACGAAAAGCTTTCAGGAAGCCAAATCCGTGCTTCATGAAACCGTAGACGATGACCGTGCCAATAACCAGAAGCGCCAAAGCAAAGGTGACGATGATGTGGCTGGTGACCGTGAAGAAATAAGGGAAAAGCCCGATCAGATTTGCAACCAGAACAAACATGAAGAGCGAGAACACGAATGGAAAGAATCGCATTCCCTGCGTTCCCGCCGCGTCTCGCAACATATTGGCGACAAATTCATACGACATCTCCGCAACCGACTGGAGACGCCCCGGAACGATGCCGCGGCTCGACGTGGTCAGGAAAAGAAACGCACCAGCGACGACCGCAGTCGCCACCATGAAGGCGGAAGAATTGGTGA
Organism: Mesorhizobium sp.; assembly: GCA_049840935.1. Classification (GTDB taxonomy): domain Bacteria; phylum Pseudomonadota; class Alphaproteobacteria; order Rhizobiales; family Rhizobiaceae; genus Mesorhizobium_G. The sequence goes on along the minus strand of JASGJA010000028.1, from coordinate 17,104 downwards.
AAGAAAAATCATAACCGCCGATTTCGATCGGAATCCACTTGTGAATCTGAAACTGATGGATCGGATCGTTCGCCACGCTGTGACCCCTCGATAAACACGCGCCGAAGCGCAGTCATTGCTTAATCCGGTTTCCCGGTTTCGTCTGGCTGCCTTATGCCAGCATTGGCAACAAGTCCAGCCGAACGCAAAACATTCAACACCCCTGCACCAAATCCGAGCAGCAGGAAGACAATCAGCCCCCAGGGCGAGGTTCCCGCCCAACTGTCTATCAACCAACCAAGTCCCGCCCCGACGACCACCCCCGCGATAAACTCGCTGGACAGTTTCAGCGCGTTGCCGAACCCGGAAACACTGCTCGACTTCGCTGCCTGCTCACTGGCTTGCTCAGCGGTGCGTCTCGATGCAAGTGAGGCATCAAGTTCGCGCCGCCGGCGCTCCAGCTCTTGGTCGCGCGGGTCCGGTTGCTCTGGCGTTTCCGGAGCGGATTTCCCGGTATTTCCCGGCTTGCCCGCTCGGACCATCGCGACCTCCCTGCCCGGCAAATCCGCAATCGGATTACCGCTCCAAAGTCGCGCGCAACATAGTTAGGGGCGCAGCACACGTCAAGCCGCGTAGAGCCTTCTTCACAAGGCTCATTTCATTAATGTATTCAATAATTTACGCAGATGCGACATCGTGCCCTGCACACCCCATGCGAGAATCATGCGCCGACAGGCACGCAATCAACTCCAGCCGCCGTTTTTAGTGCGGTAAAAAATGTGGAGTCCGATCTTCGTCATTTTCTTCATATAGCGCGCCCAGCCGGGGCTGACATATTGCGCGTAATAGTGCGTCGAAGAGCCGACTTCGGGGATGAAGATTTTTCCCGCCGTGACGGCCAGCGCGACGTCCTGCGCCTTGCGATAGACGCCGGGGCTGGTCACGACATCCTTGCGACCATCACATGCGAAGGAAAATTGGCAGGCATTGCGCCAGTTTTGATTCTGATAGACGACGCCGCAAATGGTTTTGGGGTAGGCTGGATTGCGCACGCGGTTCAGCACCACCTGTGCCACCGCCGCCTGACCGCGAAGCGATTCGCCACGCGCTTCGAAATAAACGGCGTTGGCCAGACATGCCTGTTCGGGTTCAGAAAACACCGTTGCCGGCAATGGTTGTTCGAGCCACGCATGATCGCCCTTGCCCATCGGCGGAATGAAACGACCACCATTGGGGGCTTCGTTCAGCAAGCTCTCGAATGGTGAAGATTGGGCATAGTCGGGCGTTGCAGATGCGTAGGCCGTCGCGAGAACGTCGGACTGATGGTTATTGACCAATTCGGCCAGGTAGCTCGGTATGCCGGGGTCTTTCTGCTCGACCTCACGGGCATGAAAAGCAGAAGCGATTTCAACCTCCTTACCCTTAATCGCGGGTTTAGCGAAGGTCAGCTTTTCCTTGGTGTCGAGGCTTGGCCGCAGCATTGAAGTGCGCTCGAACACAGACCCGGCATTGAATGCCTTGGGCGGCGCAACGCGCTCGATGCGCACAATGCGGCCCTTCTTTTCCGTGCCGTTCACGCGCGCTTCGTCGGGTGTTTTCTCGGCGCCTTTATTGTGGCCGCGAAAAGCAACCTTGCCCAGACCGGGCGCCTTTACGCCCCCGCCTGACAGCAAAGCCGAATCGCCAAAGGGCATCTCGGCCTGATGCACAGAACCTGCCGCAGCCTTTTGCACATATCCGCCCCAATTATCCGTTCCGGAATCATCGCCCGCGATGAGACCGGCAATGTCCTGCCGACCGCCGACGGTCGGGAATGAAAGCAAAACGGCGACCGCGACGAATGCTGGAGTTATGAGGGAAATGCGGCGCTGCAACGCATATGCGCCCAGCCGTAACAAAAAATCGACACGCAGACGCAACCGACAAACCCTCACCGCACGCTAAAGTTGTACGGTTCGGAAAAATGAAGCATTAACCTTGATGGTCGGTTAACGCGGCTGCCCAGTTCTTGTTCTCGTTAACTACATAGCGCGCTAGCGCTTCTTCTTTGCCTTGTCAGCAAACGGATTGTCGGACGCGCGCAATGCCATCCGAATCGGCACGCCCGGCATGTCAAAGCTCTCGCGCAGGCTGTTCACCAGATAGCGCACATAGGATTGCGGCAGCGCATCCGGACGCGAGGTTGAAAGTACAAAACCCGGCGGGCGCGTTTTGGCCTGTGTGATGTATTTGATCTTGAGGCGGCGACCCGCAACAGCCGGAGGCGGATGATGTGCGAGAACACCTTCCATCCAGCGATTTAGGCGCCCGGTCGAAACACGGCGGTTCCAGACCTGATGCACCTTGAGGACAGCGTCCATCAAGCGATCCAGCCCGCGGCCTGTTTCGGCGCTGACTGGAATCGCCAACAGTCCGCGCACTTGCGGCAGCAGTCGCGCAGTTTTTTCGTAAAGTTCGGCCAGTGTTTCCTGACGGCTCTCGATCAAGTCCCATTTGGAAAATGCGATAACTGGAGCGCGGCCTTCGCGAATGATGAGGTCTGCGATTTGCAAATCCTGCTTCTCGAACGGGATGGTGGCGTCGAGCACAATGATGACGACCTCCGCAAAACGGATCGCGCGCAACCCATCGGAAACTGAGAGCTTCTCCAGTTTTTCCTGAACTCTCGCCTTGCGACGCATACCCGCCGTGTCAAACAGCTTGATGCGGCGGCCTTTCCAGTTCCAGTCCACCGAAATCGAATCACGAGTGATGCCCGCTTCCGGCCCGGTAAGAAGACGCTCCTCGCCAATCAACGCATTGATGAGCGTGGATTTGCCAGCATTCGGACGACCGACCACAGCGATGCGCAGCGGCTTTGTGTCGTCGTAGGCGGGCTCTTCATCCGCATCGGTGACATCTTCACCGATAAGCGGCGCGGCCTCTGCCGCTTCATCCTCATCATCTTCAAAGGCGCGCTCTTCACCGACAGCGGCGATGATTGCATCGCGCAGATCAGGCATGCCCTGCCCGTGTTCGGCCGAGATTGGAACCGGCTCGCCCAGCCCAAGCTCAAACAATTCCAGATAGCCGGCGTCGGACCCACGCGCTTCCGATTTGTTTGCAACGAGAATGACCGGTTTACCGGCGCGGCGTACGATTTCAGCGAAGGTGCGGTCGTCGGGGAGAATGCCCGACTTGGCATCGATTACGAAGAAGATCAGATCGGCCTCGCGAATCGCGATTTCCGTTTGCTGGCGCATGCGGCCTTGCAGCGTGGCGGCCGCGGCATCCTCAAACCCTGCCGTATCCACCACATCGAAATTCAGGTCGTACAGGCGGGCGGCATGAATGCGCCGGTCGCGCGTGACGCCCGGCGTATCGTCTACAAGCGCAAGCTTACGCCCTGCGAGCCTGTTGAAAAGCGTCGATTTGCCAACATTGGGTCGGCCTATGATGGCAATGGTGAGGGCCATCGCACGCTTACGATTTCACGCCAGAACTGCGCAGAAGCTCGATCATCAGCGTTGCGCGCTGCTGAGCATCCTGCGGCGCTGCATCATCGTCCGCAATCTGCTTGAACAGCTTCATGGCGTCGTCACCCTTGCCCTCTTTCCACGCAGAAAGCGCGAGCGCTTCGCGTGCGGCAGTGCGCATCGGGTTGGTATCGGCGGCAAGTTGCTCGATGCGATTAGCGACGTCCGAATAAGAACCGGAATCAACGAGGATGTAGCCAGCGCGCAGGCGGGCCATGTCGCGCAGCGCCACATCTGCAGAACTGTCTGCTGATATGGCGTCAAACGCAGCGACAGCGCCAGCGGCGTCGCCCTTGTCGGCCAGCACGGTTGCGGCGCGCAGGCGAGCGAGCACCGGGTATGCCCCGTGGGCATTTTCCTCGATCTGCTTGAATGCGGCGAGCGCTTCGTCGGTTTTGCCATCCCGCGCCAATTGCAGCGCCTGAGCAAACGCGTCACCAGCCGTACCGGAACGCATCTCGTCCCAATATTTATAGCCGACGAAGCCAGCCGTGCCCAAAATAATGGCCACAGCCAGCGCGATGATCAATGCGCCATAGCGGTCCCAGAGAGCCTTCGCCTTTTCCTGGCGAATCTCTTCCTGAACCTCACGAAAAAAACTGTCGTCCGTCATGAAACAGATCCGAGCGCCCCGGATGCAGGGCCGTTGCGCGCCTTTTAGCGATTATTCGCGTCGTGGGAAGGGGAAAAGGCAAGCTTCTTGTCACGCATCAGCAAAAATTCATCTGCGATGACAATCTGGCGCGCAGGATTGGGCCGAAGCGCGCCAGACTGACAAGGTCAAGCGGGCGCATCGCCCGACGCACGGCGCTCCAGATAACGCTGATCGATTTCGGGAAGTTCCTGACCATCGAGCGTTGCTTCGAATGCGCGAAGACGCTTCTGCACAGAAAGTAGCTCCACAATCGTTGACCACGAGCTGACGAGAAACTGGAACGAACCGGTGACGCGCCCGAAGGCGTTGCTGACCTAATTCATCAATCCAAGCGTGATGGTGCCAGCCACAAGTGCCGGCCCCATGACCAGAAATGATACGATGTTGTCAGCTTGCAGATAGGTGTAGCGGACCACGTTGAAATAGACGTAGTGCGCATAAAGCCGGAAATAATTGCGGCGCACATTCCCAAAAAGCTCCTGAACCACAGGGGGCTGCGCGCGGTCCGCATGATCCTCGCCGTAGACCAGTTCCTTGCGATAGGCCGCCTCAACTCGCTGATTGCGGAATTGAAGGCCCGGAAGGCGAATACCGGCCAGCATGACCGCCACCGTACCGAGCAAGCACCACGCAATTGCTGCTACGACCAGTGGTTGGCGTATTTCGCCGAAAATCGGCACTTCCTTGACATGCTGCTGGAGTTCAATGAGCACAGGGAGAAATGCGATTAGCGTCATGAGCGATTGGACCATGCTGGTGCCGAGATCCTCCATGATCTGGGCAAAGCGCATCGTATCTTCCTGAATACGCTGCGACGCACCCTCAATGTGACGCAGCTTTGGCCAATGACCCATGAAATAGCTGTTCATCGCCGTGCGCCAGCGGAAGATCCAGTGGCTTACGATGAATGCGTTTATCACGCTAACGTTCATACCGATCAGCGCCAGCCACGCGAATGTTGCCGCGCCTGCATAAAATTCTGCATTGGTCGACTTCACGGTCTTACCCATGAGACCCTGAACGTAGTCGAAGAACGGCCCGTACCAATTGTTTACGGCGACGGACACCTGCACCGAAAAGTAAATCAGGAACAGAATTAGCGCGGATACGAGAATGGACCAGTTTTGCCACGGATGTGGCGAATACCAACGCCAGAACGCGTAGAACAGAAGCACGCTGGCTGCGTAGAAAATATAGAACCAGATGAATGGAGGCGACCAGAAGACACTGATGCCGATAATTGGCGGGACTCCCGCCGCAGCAGGCGGCATGCCGAAGACTGCACCGAGGTCGGCACCGCCATTAAACCAGAAAAGAACGAGCGCGAGGCTCCACAAAGCCGCGCTTAGGAAAAAGAGTTTCGGCTTCGGAAAAAAGGATACGAACAAGACCGCGATTCCTTGACTTGCTCCCCGCGAAGCAGGGCGTGAAAAATCGCGGGCATAAAGTCACAGAATTTGCGGCAAAGGAATGGTTTGGGCAGGCTTTATCGCATTACATTATTGTCACGTAACTGCGCGACGGTCCGGCCAGACGAAAGCCGCGCTGACCAAAAGCACGAAAGCTGCAAGCAGCGAAGGCAGAAAATAACTGCCGGTCGAGTGCGCAAGCTGGCCTGCAACGATCGGCCCTATTATCTGGCCGACACCGAACGCCGCAGTCATTAACGCTAGCGCGCGGCGTGGCGACTGTGGCGCAAGCACGCGTCCTGCCTGCAAGCCATAGGCGGTGACCGCGACGAACGTTCCCCCCAGCAGCAAGCCAGCCAGAATCGGCCCGATCCAACCGCCGAGCAATACGCTCGCCGCCACGCCGACCACTTCTACAAGGCAGCCGATAATATACGCGCTGATTATGCCTCTTTTTTTAGCGAGCTTTCCCCACAAATGGATCGAAGGAATAATCGCAATGCCTGTTACCAGCCAGACGACCGCCTCGAAGATTCTGCCGCCATCGCCCTGACGCACTATGGCAACGAGAAAAGTTGCCGTGACAATGTATCCGAACCCGAACAGCCCATAAGCAATGATGAGGCGGATAAGAGCAGGATCGCGCGGCAGCGGAGGTTCAGTTCGGCTACCATCGGCCTGCTGTACCGGCCCGACCTTGAGCGTGAAAGCAACAAAGCAGAACCCGAGAAGCGAGAGAAACGCCGCACCAAACCATGCCTCCTGCCACGGGGCCTGCATCGACAAGAGCCACGCCATCATGAGAGATGAAACGGCGATGCCTACACCGACGCCCGCGAAATGTATTGATTGCAAATGTGTTTGGCCCGACGCTGCCAAATGCGAAAAGACTATCGAGGCAAGGAAGACCATTACAAAAGCGCTGGCGACGCCCGCAAGAAAGCGGACGATGAGAAAAACCACGACGCTGTTGGTCAGGCCCATGATCGCTGCAAGCACCGCACTCGCGGCCAGCGCAATCAACATAAGTTGTCTCTCGCGTCCTGCTCCCCACCCACCTGCGGCAGCGAAAGCTCCGACGAGATATCCCAGATAATTCGCAGAGGCGATCCAGCCCGCATCGGTTGGCGAAAGGCCAAGCCCTTCCATCATTAGCGGGAGAATCGGCGTGAATACGAATCGGCCAATTCCCATTGCCACGGCCATGCCGACCATGCCGGAAAAAGCCAGGCGAAGAGTGGAGCTCGGAGCAGCTATCATGGGTTGCGGGTAGAACGCGAATTTCGATCGCGCAAGGCCGCAAAAGGCCCATTCGATGGGCCAGAAAAACTTATGAAACAATCGCCGGTGTGCATATGAAAGAAAATGACGCCGGAAGCTCTAAAAAGTAAATATTTTGCTAGCGTACCTTAGCATACGGTGTTATATGCCTGCCATCCCGCTTGCCCCCCAAGCCCCAAGCCCGCAAGCGGTCGGCCCGTTCCTCCAGGAGCGGGCCTTTTTTTGTTTCAAGAGAGCATTAGCGAGCAACGAGAGATGACGTTGCCCCTACCTGCCAGATGAGCAACAGCACATAGCCAACCACGCTGACCATCAGGCCTCGGAATGCCACCCACACATAGCGATATTTTGCGCGCGCAATGATGGCGAGCGTATCCGCATTCGCGAGGTATTCCTCAAATAGGAAAGCCTCGTCCTTACCCTCGTAAGCGGTCGCAATCTTTTTGCGGCTGGTAGACCAACCGGCCCAATAAAGGGAGGTGGAGGTTTTGACGTGCCGTGGCAGAACCACAAGAATCGCGGCAATCACCGAAACGAGAACCGACAAGGCCATGAAACCTGACAAGATGATGGCAACCGGTTCCCCTGATTGATAGCGCGCCAGGCTGAAAACCTGCTTTCCCTCTGTCGAGCTTATGAGGAACGCTATCATGAAGGTAAATATGAACGCCGCCTTCTGGTCCGCCGTACCTATCTGGTCATAGAATATGTCATTCACTTTTATTAGATGTTTCAAATATTCCTGATCAAGCGCTGCCGTGCTTGATGCAACCTTGTTGCTCCTTGGCGGTTTTGCAGGCTCTTTCATTAGAATAATGCTCTATATTTGTCGATTTTCTGCAACGCAATTTTTGGGATCAATGCCCGAACATTCCTTATACAGCAACGAAAACTTGACAGTATAAATCGTTTGTATACGTGTGATTAAAGAGGGTTTTGCACCGATAATTTAAATGTCTGTACTGAGGCGAGTATTGCTTGCGCTGACCATTTCTGGCTGCGCATGGCCATCATATTCGGAAGTTTTACCTCGCAGCCAACCGCCTGCGGGAACCGTTATTGCGCGCAAGATCGGTGAAGAAGTGCGGTTCATCGATATCAGCAACTGGCGCGGCGTAGACATCAATCAGGATTTGCTGCCGGGCGATATTCTGCGCACCAACGCGCTTGGCAATCTCGCCGTGCTGTTCTCGGATCGAACGCAGGTCCGCCTTGGCCGCAACACCACGCTCGTCGTCAAGCAGGTGGGCACTCCGTCGGAAACGAAGTTCAGCCTCGAATCCGGTACGATCTGGGCGCGCGCCGAGCGTGGCGGCCAAGGGTTGATTGTGGAAACACCAGCGGCGGCGGCGGCAATTCGCGGCACCGATTGGACGATGACGGTCGAAGGCAACAAGACCTCCATCATCGTTCTCGAAGGATTGGTTGAATTCTACAATCCGCAAGGCTCGGTACATGTTGCCGAGGGCGAAGCGGCGGTTGCGACAATTGGCCAGAAGCCGTCCAAGATCGTGATCGTCGCCCCCAAAGATCGCCAGCAGATGCTCTATTATTTGTCGCTGCGAAATTCGTTTGGGTGGATGCCGGCATCGCCCCTGCCCTCTCCCGACATGCGTCGGCAGCGTGAGGAGATCAACGCAACGCCGCCTGCTTCACGCAGTGTCGATGACTGGCTGACGCTGGCTGAAACCTCGCTCAGCTATGATGGCAAGGCCGTGGCGCTCGCCGCAGCCAGCAATTTGCGCGGAAAACGATTGAGCCGATCGCAGCAGGCCCGTCTCGACCTGATCGATGCACTTGCTGCCGGTGCAAATCATGATTTTGCGGAAGCGGCGAAGCTGTTTCAGCAAGCAGCGCCCGGCCTCGATCCGCAACGCAGGGCAATCGCTCTTTATGGCGCCTATTTCGCGCGCTCTCTTGCTGACCCCGACCGTGTTGAGCCAGAGCCGAATGTTCCGCATGGCGGCCCGTATGGAGCGTTGGCAAAGGCTTGGACAACGGGTTTTCTCAAGGATATTCCCGCAGCAATCGAAGTGATCCGACAGGCGGAAAAGGAATATCCTGACGACCCGTCGCTGCCAGCCTATCGCGCACAGCTTTCGATCCTGATCGATGACCGCGCTCAGGTTGAAGAGGCTATTGCACGGTCGCTATCGATTGACCCGGATGATCCCACCGCGCTGGAAGCTCGTTCCTATTTCAAGTCGGGCATTCAGAGCGACATGAAGGGCGCTCTCGCCGACACGCAACGCGCTACCACTCTGGCGCCCGGTTCCTCATCAGCATGGAACGCAATGGGCAATATCCAAAGCGCACGCGGCGGAACGCGCGAAGCGGAAGCCGCCTTCAAACGCGCAATCGAACTGGAGCCGACAGATCCAGTTTCCTATGCCAACCTCGCGATTCTCTATCTGGATCAGGATCGGGTGGCCGAGGCCAAGGTTCTTATCGACAAGGCGATCGAACTGGACCCAGCGTTTGAAGTCGCGCTCACGGCGCGCGGCCGCTATTACATGCAGACAGGGGAACTCGATAAGGCCGTGGACGATTTGCTGGCGGCATCGACTGTCAGCCCCGCATACTCACAGGGCCTGCTGTTGCTCGCCGCCGGATATTATGAAAGCGGCCAGCGCGAGCCTGCCGAGCAGGCGCTCGAAAATGCCAACCGGCTCGATCCCAACGATCCGGTTACTGCCGATTTCGAGACATCGATCGCAATTGATGGCTACGACTCCGACCGCGCAATCGCCAGCGCGCAGGATGCGCTGCGCCGCAGTCGTGCACGCGGAGGCGACTATGCGCCGGTGAGCGCGAACACTGATGCAGGTTCTACCCTGAACGAAGCCTTCAGATTGCAGGGGCTGGACGCGTGGGGACGCTTCTATTCGGACAGCGCATTCGATGCCTTCGCGGGCGCAGCTTATGTCGATCAAGCCGTAACTGGAAGCGCCGACCCGTTTACCGGCGACATCACCTATGGCGGCAATGTCGTGGTTCCGACCACAAACGACGCCGGGTTCTCCGCACTGTTCCAGGGCCTGATGTTTTCGCCGGAGATGATTTCCGGGCGATCCCGGACGGCCAATCTCATTCGCCGCCCATTCGTGGAAGGCTCTCTCGGCAGCGGCTTCGTGAAATCGGGAACAGACTGGAAAGCGACCGGTGAAGCCGAGTTGCAATCGTTCCAGCACGCCCCCTTCCCGTGGAGCTTCTATGGCAATTTCAAATGGCAGCCATCGGAAGAATACAGGCAGTATCTCGCGCCGGGAACAGTGGTTCCATACACAGATTTTACGCTGGATTTCGAAACGATTTCCGGCACGGCCTATGTGACCGCGCGACCGACCCCGAATGATCGCGTGGTGACTTATCTCGACATACAGAATGTCGATGAAAGATTCGATGATGCGCATGTGGATTTCACCATTCCTGCGCTCATCTACAATGCAGCGGATTACAATCGTGAAGTGAAGACCCGATCCACAACAGGTGGGATCGGCTGGAGCCATACATTCGGCTACCACAATGTCCTGAACGCTGCTTTCTTCGTGAATGACATAAAGCAGACCAGCGATTCGCTGAGCAATGGCTTCCTGCTGCCGTTCTTCCCAACTATCCCGCTGATATCGCAGCAGGATCTGGCAAGCACTGACCAGAGAACCTATGTCGGCGCAATCAATCATACGGTCGAGGCAAACGACATCGTCTGGCGCTATGGCGCGGAGGTTGGAAAGCTGACACTCGACCAGTCGTTCACGACGACTGTGGGTTTTCCGCTACTGGGTATTGGCGATGTCACTAACACGCTGGCTGACGACACGGATGTTACATTCGGGCGTATCTACGCCGATGCGGCAATGCAGGTGACACCCGATCTCAAGCTTGAAGCGGGAGCATTCGGCACGATTTCGGACGGTTCAGTCGATGTGCAGCGGTTCGAGCCGCGAGCCGGATTTGCGTGGGATTTCATGCCTGGGCATTCATTGCGTGTCGGCTTTATCCGTGAAACTGAAGCCGCCAACAATATGACGCTGGCGCCAATCGGAATTGTTGGGCTGCAATCGAACCAAACGCCCCTCGCGGTTGGAGGATATTCGGACACCATCGCCGCGCGATGGGATGCGGAATGGACCACCCGTTTTTTCACCTCGGTCGATTATCAGCATCAATCCATACATGACCTGCTCATTCCGATCCCCGGAACCATCGAGACGCAATCCGTAACCGAGGGGCGGATAGATCGTGTGAGCGGAACCGCAAATGTGTGGCTGGGTCATGGCTTTGGCGTATTCGCAACCGCATCCTATGCGGATTCGGAGAATGAAGACCCCACCAGCATCGGATATGGCGATGGTCTTGCTTATGTGCCTGAAACGACGGCGCGCGCGGGTGTCACCTGGGTCAATCCGGCCAACGTCAAGGTAACGCTTGCGGCCAGCTATGTCGGTGAACGTGAAACGCAGGTGGCGGGCGATAATCTCGACGGCTATTGGACGGCTGACGCGTTCCTTACGTGGGAACCTTCCGACAAACGCTTCGAGCTGCAGCTTGCCGGGTACAATTTGCTCGACGAAGAATTTCTCGTTGCGCCTAATACGCCGGGCTGGGGACAGACCTTTACGGGAACGTTCAAGGTCCGGTTCTGATGGAGGCGCGGCCCTGGTGGACGCGGCTGCCTGCGCCTCGAGCAGGCCGACCGAACTCCCGGAAGCGGGGCACTGGGCTGGTACTTACGGCGCTTTTTGTTGGCATCGCCATCGCCCTGATATCGCAGACAGGTCCGTGGCGTCTGCTCGACGCGCGGACGTTTGATTATCTTTCCACCACCTTTGCGCCGCAGCGGCCCGCTAACGGCCCGATCATCGTGGCGATTGACGAGCCGTCGCTGGCCGAAATCGGCAAGCAGTGGCCGTGGCCGCGCGACCATCACGCAAAGCTAATAGCCGCGTTGCGCGCGGCGGGTGCAACGAGGATAGGGCTGGACATAATTTTCGCGGAGCCTTCCACTCCGGAAGCGGATGCCGCACTTGCGGCGGCGATGGGGCCGGACGTGGTGCTGGCGTCCGACATAACAATTCTCGAAACGCCTCAGGCCAGCCAGATGCTGCGAACAGAGCCGCTACCCGAATTGACCGCTGGGGGCGCGCGGTCGGGCGTTGCCTCAATCGTGCTCGACCGTGACGGCGCAATACGGCGCATTCCCGGCTATGATGATAGTTTTGCAAAAACGCTTCTTGGTGGAAATCGAGCAGCGCCGGATGGTTCGCTGATTCAGACCTATGGTCCTGCACGCAGCTATCCTACTGTTTCCTATTATCAAGCGCTTGATCCGGCTGCGTTTCTGCCGCCGGATTTCTTCCGAGGGCGCACCGTAATCGTCGGCTTGTCGATGCAGGCCGCGCCAAAGGTTGATGCAGGCGGAGCCGACGCCTACGCGACCTCATGGAGCGCGCGGACCGGCACGCTGGTTTCCGGCGCGGAGATACAGGCAACCGTTTTTGACAATCTCGCAAGCGGGCAATTTATCCGCAGCGCGCCGCTTTGGGCGCTCATATCCGTGACATACGCCGCCGCTATACTCGCCGCGATGATGGCATGGCGCGGGACAAGCTGGCGCACTTTTGTCGTGGCACTGGCCGGATTTGCGGGCATCGTCGTCGCGTCATTTCTCCTGCTCCGATTTGGCAAAATTTATGTGCCGCCGGCGGCACCGGCATTTGCGTTTGCGGCGGTATCGCTTGCACAAGGCGCACGCGACTATGCCGCCGAACGCCGTTTGAGGCGCGAAATCACGCGTGCGTTCTCGCAATATCTTTCGCCGGAACTGGTGCGGCAGCTAACGCATGATCCCAGCAAGCTGAAACTCGGAGGCGAACGGCGGACGCTCAGCATTCTGTTCTGCGACGTGAGCGGCTTCACCACCATTTCCGAACAGATGAAAGACAGCCCGGAGAGGCTGACCGCGCTCGTAAATCGCCTACTGAACCCGCTTTCCGATGCGGTGGTTAATGCGGGCGGCACCATCGACAAATATATCGGCGATTGCATCATGGCGTTTTGGAACGCGCCGCTGGACGACCCCGACCATGCCGCCCACGCCGTGCAGGCGGCACTTGCGATGCTGACGGCGCTGGACAAGCTAAATGCCGAGTTGGCTGCGGAGGCTAACGAACGCGGCGAGCAAGCTCTGGCGTTGAAAATCGGCGTCGGAATCAACACCGGCGACTGTGTCGTCGGCAATATGGGATCGGAAAAACGTTTCGACTATTCGGCACTGGGAGATGCGGTGAACCTGGCTTCGCGGCTGGAAGGCCAAACCAAAAATTATGATGTTTCCATATTGCTGGGTTCAGAGACAGCGCGACTGGCGGGTCAAGCCATGTCGGTGATTGAACTGGACCGCGTTGCCGTGAAAGGCAAATTTGAACGAACCACTGTCTCGACGGTTCTTTCGCAGGTCCCCTCGCCCGAGGTCATGAAGGCGCATAACGCCTTCCTTGAGGACAATTATGAAGGCCGGGTGCAAAAGGCGATTGCGCGCCTGCATGGGCTTGAAGAGCAGATTCCCCAACTCAAAGGCTATTATTTGCGCCAGCGCAGGCATCTTTTGGAAAATATCCGCGACTAAAGCGGACAAAATGCGCAGTGGTGCAACCTCGTTGGGGGTGCTAGGCCCTCCTCTATGAGTAATGTGCGGAAAGATGTTCATACGGCGGGCATCCCGGTGCTGTGCGTGTCTTGCGAAGCGCGCCATCGCGGCGTCTGCGGCGCGCTCAACCCGGAGCAACTTGTAACGCTGGCCAAATCGTCCTCCAAGCACAGGACCACCGAGGGCGAAGTGCTGGTTGGCGATGCGCAGGATGTCGAGCGCTATTCGAACGTTCTCGGCGGTGTGGTGAAGCTGACAAAGACGCTATCCGATGGGCGTCAGCAGATCGTTGGGCTGCAATTCGCGCCCGATTTCGTTGGCAGGCCGTTCAAGGCGGAAAGTGCGCTTACGGCAGAGGCGGCGACGGAAGTTGATCTGTGCACATTTCCACGACGGGTCGTTGAGAGAATGATGGCCGACCAGCCGGATTTGCAGCATCGCCTGCTGGAACAAACGCTGAAAGAACTTGATCAGGCGCGTGACTGGATGGTGATGCTGGGGCGGAAAACGGCAGCGGAGAAAGTCGCCAGCTTTCTTCTCATGATCGCGCGCAACATTCGCCCCGGCACAAACCCGGAAGCCTACAGTGCATCCTTCGATCTGCCGCTTTCGCGCGCAGATATCGCGGATTTCCTTGGGCTCACCATCGAAACGGTGAGCAGGCAGATGACGCGGTTGCGAACCGAGCACGTCATTCGCATAGAGAACAATCGGCACGTCATTATCGAGGACTTTAAGCGTCTCGTGATCCGCGCCGGCGACTGATTGACCTGAATCAACGTAAACATACAACGCGCATGGCAAAGACAGGCATCTGCAATGCAGAGGGATGCCATGACCGCTTCGTCACACCGCGCGATTGAAACCAACGTTCCGCGCTATACGAGTTACCCTACCGCGCCGCATTTTCATGCGGGGGTGGATGCGGGAACAGTCGCGGGCTGGCTGGATGCAATTCCGCAAGGCGATGCGCTCTCGCTCTATCTGCACATTCCCTATTGCGACCGTCTTTGCTGGTTTTGCGCCTGCCACACCAAGCAGACGCGGCGCTATGATCCGGTGAGCGAGTACCTCGAAGCGTTACATGCTGAAATCCGGACTATTGGCGAGCGCATTGCAGGCCGTGCCTCGGTGCGCGCGGTCCATTGGGGCGGCGGTTCCCCAACCATGCTGAAACCGCAGGATATGAAGGCGCTGCGGAAGGAAATCGACGCTGCCTTCGACGTCTCGTCAGATGTGGAGTTCAGCGTCGAGATTGACCCGAATGATATGGGTGACGAGCGGCTGGATATGCTGGCTGAAATAGGGATGAACCGCGCCAGCCTCGGCGTGCAGGATTTCGACCAACGCGTGCAACAGGCTATCAACCGGGACCAGAGCTTTGAGCTGACTGCGGCGATTGTGGAAGGGCTGCGCGAGCGCGGCGTGCAGTCAGTCAATCTCGATCTACTCTATGGCTTGCCGCACCAGACCTTAAACACGCTGGCCGCGACATTGGATCAGGCGCTTTCCTTGCGGCCAGACCGGATTGCGCTTTTCGGTTACGCGCATGTGCCGTGGTTCAAGAAACACCAGACGATGATCGACGAAGAGTGGCTTCCAAAAGGACTTGAACGGCTTGCACAGGCGCGCGCCGCTGCAGAAATGATTGTGGCTGAAGGATATGAGGCCATCGGTATCGACCATTTTGCTCTGCCCGGTGATAGCCTTGCCGCCGCTGCACGCGAAGGGCGGTTGCGGCGTAATTTTCAGGGCTATACCGATGATAGCTGCGAGACGTTGATTGGTCTTGGACCTTCCTCTGTGAGCCGTTACCGAGACGGCTATACGCAAAACATCGTGGCCACGGCAGACTATTGCCGCGTGGTTTCAAACGGCGAGTTATCCGTTGTGCGCGGGATCACATTTTCTGACGATGACCGGATGCGCGGGTGGGCCATCGAACGGCTGATGTGCGACTTCTCGCTTAGTGCGCGAGAATTGCTCAACCGGTTCGGCTCACAGGCGCAAACGCTGTTGGCACAGGCAACGCTTCTGGCGCAATCGCCAATGTCCGGGCTGAGGCGCGAGGGCGACCGTTTTATAATAACCGATCAAACCATGACACGTCTGGTGGCCTCGCACTTCGATCCCTATTTCGCGAAGGGCAACGCACGCCATTCAGTCGCGGTTTAGCGTTCAATCCGACGAAGCGATAACGCCTTTCTTAAGTAGCAAATTGCCGTAGTGGCGCGTTTCGCCGGTTTGGACGATTGCGAAAGCGGCGCGCGCTTTTTCATAGAAGGCAAAGCGCTCCAGCGGCTTGATCGCGGTTGGCTTGTCCGCGACCTCATCGATGACGGACTGCAAAAGCGCGACCACAGGCGGCAGCGTATTTTCATCGCCTACAATCGCCATGCTGCGGACCGGGTCTTCAACAAAATCATCCAGCGGCATGACGCTCAATATTGCGCGCGCAACTTGCGGTGCACTCAAGCCGTCAAGCCGCACCAGTTCAGTAGCGCAGGATTCGGCGGGGAAATTGGCATCAGCAATAACAATGTCGTCGCCGTGGCCCATCGCGCGCAAAATGCGCAACAGTTCAGGTGAAAGAATGGGATCTATCCCGCGCAACATCACGTTTCTCCCGGAACCGGGGCATCTCTTCGTATCAGCCCGGCCTGCTTGAGATCACTCCAAAGACCTGTCGGCAGTTCACGCGAAAACAGTTCGACATTGGCGAGCACTTCCGCACGGCTAACTGCGCCGGGAATTACTGTTTTCACCGCTGGATGCGCAGCAGGAAATTGCAGTGCCGCCTCAATGAGGCGGACACCATGTTCGCGACAAATCGCTTCGAGCTTACGCACGCGCTCCAGAATCTCCGGCGCAGCGGGCGCATAATTATAGCGGGCGCCTTCTACCGGACCTGTCGCCAAAATCCCGGAATTGTAAGGCCCGCCAAGAATAATACCGACGTCACGCTTGACGCATTCGGGCAGGAAACTCTCAAGCGCTTCCTGTTCGAGCAAGGTGTAGCGACCCGCGAGCAGAAAGCAGTCGAAATCGCCCATACCGAGCAGGGTTTGGCAGACCTGCCATTCGTTCACCCCTGCCCCAAACGCTTTGATGGTGCCAGCGTCTCTTAACTCGACCAGCGCGCGATAACCGTCGCGATCAAACAGTTCGCGCACGCGCGCATCGCTGGCTGCACGCGAGCCGTGCGTGAAGGAGTCAACGTCATGAACAAACAAAATGTCCACGGTTTCGACGCCCAACCGTTCGAGACTAGCCGCGTGGCTGCGCATGATGCCGTCATAGGAATAGTCGTAAACGATGCGCTTTTGCGGAACGTCTACAAAGGATTTCGGGCGTTACGTCCTGTGGGGAGCAATCTTCCAGCAGACGGCCTACCTTCGTTGAAATCGTGAACGCGGAACGGTCAAAGCGCTGGAATGCTTCGCCCATTCGCATTTCCGAACGGCCCAGACCGTATTGAGGTGCGGTATCGAAATAGCGAATGCCGGACGCCCACGCTGTTTGCATGGCAGCTTGGGCGTCTGCGTCTTCTATCTTGCGATAGAGATTGCCCAGCGGTGCGCCGCCGAACCCAAGACGGGTGAGCGGGACAGGTCGC
>JASGJA010000027.1:0-18438 GCA_049840935.1 Mesorhizobium sp. | reverse complement strand
AAGGTTAATAGGGAAACACGATAGAATCCGAACAGCACCTAGGTCTCTCCCGTTAAACAGAGGTAGAATACAATGGATTGGATGATTATGGTGGCTCAGCTCCTGTTGAGCCTGTCGTTCCTGGTGGCCGTTCACGAAATGGGTCACCTGCTGGCGGCAAAATATTTTGGAATGCGCGTGGAGCAGTTTTCGGTCGGATTTCCGCCGAAACTCTGGTCCTTCCGGAAAGGTGGAACTGAATATGCGATCAGCGCGATCCCCCTTGGCGGATACGTGAAGATATCAGGCATGATAGATGAATCCATGGATGTGGAGGCAATGAAGCAACCCCCGCAGCCCTGGGAGTTCCGATCCAAGCCGGCTTGGCAGCGCCTGATCGTGATGCTTGGGGGGATCATCGTCAATGTATTTGTCGGCATCCTGATCTTTATCGGGCTTACGTTCTTCCTGGGCGATACCTACATTAAGAAAGACGAGATCAACAAGGCAGGGGGGTTCCTTATCGGGCCGATAGGTGAGCGACTGGGATTGAAAACGGGCGACCAGATCACGAAGATCAATGGCAAGGAGTTCAAGTACCTGCAGGATATTCTGAAAATGGAGACCCTGCTCAGCAGCGACGGTTCATTTACAGTTGAACGGGACGGAAAGGAAGTCATTATTCCCATTCCTGCAGATTTCATCGAAAACTTCAGCAGCAGCAAGAGCACTCCGGGCCAGTTCCTGAGTATTCGCGTGCAACCCGTTATCGGTCAGGTCCAGCCCGGCAGCGTGGCGCAGAAATTGAACCTGCAGGTCAATGACCGCATCATTGAAGTGAACGGCCAGCCTATTCAATACAAAGATCAGATCGATACCCAGGTGCAGGCGATGATTGCCGATTCTGCGTCGGGCAAATCGGATACGATCAGACTGGTTGTCAAACGCGGTGCGGAAGATATAGCGATGAAGGCAAACTTCAGGGGCCAGAAGCTGATCGGCATCGCGGTCCTGCCTTCGGATGCTTTTTTGGCAAATGCGGAAGAGCGTGTTACCTACAGCCTGATCGAATCCATTCCTTTAGGCACAAAGCGTGCATTCTCGTCGCTGGCGGCGAATGTCACCGCCTTCGGTCGCGTCATTACCGGGAAGCTTTCCGCTCAGAAATCAATATCCGGACCGTTGGGGATCATGAAGGCCTTCGGTACCGAGTGGGACTGGGCCCGCTTCTGGACACTCACCGGCGTATTGTCGCTTGTACTCGCATTCATGAACCTGTTGCCTATCCCGGCGCTCGACGGCGGCCACGTCATGTTCCTCAGCTACGAGATCATTTCCAGGCGCAAGCCGTCGGATAAATTCCTGGAGAATGCGCAAAAGGTAGGGATGCTGTTCCTTCTGGCCTTAATGGTATTCATTTTTGCGAATGATATTATCAAGATGGTGACACCGGAGTAATTGTCAATTATTATTGATCAGATTCCCCACACCTTCTTTCACCGAAGCCTCCAGGCCTGGAATTGTTGTTAGATCACATCCCCACAGGGCAACAGTTGCAAGCAGCCTGTTCAATTTTGGCGCATCGCCCGATGACCAGCAATCACTCATTGCCGCCAGGACACCGGGATTGTCATTCACGGGCAGTTGTTCACCTCGCCATGAGCCTCGATAGAACACGATGAGGGAGGCAAGGGCAAACACGACGCGATGGGGAAGTTGTCCGGTCGCGCGATAAGTACTGCCGTTCTTCGTTTCAGTTCGCTGCTAAGGTTTAATAGGGAAACACGATAGAATCCGAACAGCACCTAGAATTTCCAGCGCCTTGCCCGCCTTACCTGCATCCAGTGAGCCTTCGCGCATCCGCCCGAACAGCGACCATTTCAACGCGCGCAGTTCCTCGCCGAGAGCAACACCGCTTACATCTGCTGAGGCTTCTTCGATCTGGGCGTTGATCCGCGCCAGTTCATCGGCATGTTCGGCCAGAAAGGCTCTTCCCTCTTCGGTAATGGAATAGAGCCGCTTGTTGCCTTCCGCATCCGAGCGGACGAGGTCGGCTTCCTCCAGCATCTGCAACATCGGATAGATAGCGCCGGGGCTGGGGCTGTACGCGCCTTGGAATTTTGCTTCCAGCGCCTTGATGATGTCGTAGCCGTGGCGCGGCTCTTCCGCGATCAGCCCTAGAACAACCAGCCGCAACGCACCGCTGTCGAACATACGCCGCCCGCGGCCGCCAAACGGCCCGTCGCCATGGCGCCCGAATGGTCCGCCGCGCCCACCTCTGCCACCGCCGAACGGTCCGCCAAATCCCCGGCCCCGCCCAGCCATTTTCCAGCCGCCGCATTCGTTGTGATGATGATGTCTATGACCAAACATAGAATTTCCTTTCGATATATCTTTCATGCGATATATCTACGTAACGATATATCTTTTGCAAGAGCCGTCCGCAAAAAAATTGGCCGGCGGTTTCCCGCCGGCCAGCCGCCCTGCCCGAAAACTTTGCCTATTGAGCCTTCGAGCCGCCCATCGCATCCGCCAACCGCACCAGCGAAAGGAACTCCGCGCGATAGCCGAAAGGATCGTCGCCGCGCGCGCCCGAAGCCATTGCCTCGATCTGATCGAAGCTGAAATTTCGCACCTCGCTGGCATGACGAAGCTTTTGCCCAAACGCCGCCACGGCCACCGAAAACCGCTGATCTGTCCCGACGGCAGCGAAACTCGACACCTCATTGGCCTGCGTTACCGGCGTAGTGATAAGCTTGGACACATCGCCATCCGGCTGCTTGTAGCGAAGCTTCACAAAGGCATATTCGCCATTGTTGGCCCGCTCATTTGCCTCCGCCTTGCCATAGCGCAGCGCGTCCACCTGCTCTGCCGGGCTTCCCTTCGGCGTGATCTCATAGATCGCCGTCACAGAATGACCCGACCCGATTTCACCCGCATCCACGGCGTCATTGTTGAAATCTTCGCGAGCCAGCGCGCGCGTCTCATACCCGATGAGCCTGTATTCCGAGACCGTCTGTGGATTGAACTCCACCTGAATCTTCACATCTTTCGCGATTGGGAAACAGCGTCGATGATGCATCCTCGACGAGCACCTTTTCTGCCTCCTGCAAGGTATCGATATACGCTGCCGTGCCGTTACCGTTCTGCGCCAGTGCCTGCATCATCTGATCGTTCAGATTGCCGCGCCCGAAGCCCAGCACCGAAAGAAAAACGCCACTATCCCGTTTGTCCTCGACCAATCGCGTCAGGCCGTCGTCATCCGTCTGCCCAACATTGAAGTCGCCATCGGTCGCCAGCATTATTCGGTTCACGCCACCCTTAACGAACGAGCTTTGCGCCAGCCGATAAGCTTCGCGGATACCTGCTTCACCCGCCGTCGAACCACCCGGCGTCAGTGCCTCCACGGCATTGAGTATCTTCGCCTTATCGGAAACTTTGGTCGGCTCCAGCACGGTTCCCGCCTCCCCGGCATAGGTCACGATTGAAACCGTATCGTCAGGGTGCAATTTGTTGACGAGCATACGCATAGCCGAGCGCAGCAGCGGCAGTTTGTCGGGCTCATCCATCGAGCCCGACACATCGATCAGGAAAACCAGATTGGCTTTCGGCTGCTCGGCGGGCTTCACATCGTATCCCTTGATCGCGACGTGCAACAGCTTGGTGCCGTTGTTCCACGGCGTCGGCATCACAGTCACCGTAGTGTTGAACGGCGTTGCCACACTGTCCGGTCCCTGCCAATCGTAGGGGAAGTAATTGATCATTTCCTCGACCCGCA
The DNA here is from genome assembly GCA_049840935.1 of Mesorhizobium sp. Classification (GTDB taxonomy): domain Bacteria; phylum Pseudomonadota; class Alphaproteobacteria; order Rhizobiales; family Rhizobiaceae; genus Mesorhizobium_G. The sequence continues at coordinate 14,681 of JASGJA010000027.1, read as the reverse complement.
CAGTATCGGGTTGAGGCAACTGCCCTTCTTTCAGCGCGCGGCGCACATAGGCGTAAGACGCCGTGTCAGCATCAATCGAGAAGGTCGAAACCAGCGCTTCCGCCACCACTTTCAACGGGTTCGTGTCGAAGCTCTGCACCCTGTCACTGCTCGGCTGTTCGGGAACAATCAGATCTTGCGGCGCCGGCATTGGCGCAATGGAAGGCTGCTGCGCGACCATCTTGCGTCGCGCGGCTGTCCATAATGCCTGTCGCACCGAAAGCATCCGACTCCCTGCGCATTTCTTGCTGCATCTGCTGAATATTGTCGGCAAACGCCTCACCTGCGTCCGTCTTTGCCGCAGGCGTCGGCTCCGGGGCGTACGCAGCAACCGGAGCGCTTTCCAGCGCAATCGGATTTTCTTTCATCAAATACAAAGCCGTATATCCGGCCAGCGGCAGCGCCAATATTCCCGCCAGCGCGGACGTAGAAAGCAATTTGCGGTCCATGATCTTACCCCACAGGTTCAGTATCCGGTGGGTAAGACGCGGCACGGCAGCTATTCCTTGGGTCTGCTGCTGAAATTTTTCCTGCTCGAAAGCTTGCAGCGCCGATGCAACGGCATGCTCCCGCGCTGCCGCGCGCGGTGCCGGAATGTCGAGTTTTGCCAATCGGCCAAGTGTGTGGTCGTCGGTCATCTTCAAACTTCCCCGGCTGTGCGCATCAGCGTCTTCAGCCGTTTCTTCGCCTCGTGGATATGCCAGGAGACGGTTGTTTCTGAAATTCCCATCACATCGGCGGCGCGCGCGTGCGAAAGCTCTTCGCCATAGACAAGCAAAACCGCATCGCGCTGCTTGTCCGACAATTGCCGCACCGCTTGCCAAAGCTCGTCCGCAGGATCATGCGTTTCTGTCGGCTCCACGGAAGCGGCGCTCAGCGCGTGAGCCCGGTAGGCATCGTTGCGCATCTCTTCCCGCACTGATCTGCGCCGCAGATCTCGCGCCGCATTAAGCGTCATTGAATAGAGCCAAGTGGTGAATGCAGACCCACCGCGATAACTTTCAATAGCCCGTGCCAGCCGCACGCACACGTCTTGTGCAACATCCTCGGCATCCGACTGCCGTCCACACCAGCGGAAAGCAACGCGATAGATAAAGTCGTAGTGACGCGTGACCAACTGGCCAAACGCAACGCTGTCCCCCTGCCGGGCCAGATCTATTAGGTCGGCGTCCCCTGTTTTCACGCGATGCTTTATCCCGTTTCTTCACCTGTTTTGACGCGCAACGATGGCCAATCCTTGGGGTGGAACCAAAAAATATTCTGCACACGAAAGAGGCAGCAAATATTAACGAACCGGTAACAAATTGTGTTTTGCCACATCTCGGCCACAATTCAGCCGGATTAAACCCGTTCGGTCTGGTCGGGCCACCCGCGTATCTTTTTTGTTCTTGTAGGACGCGATGCAGTTTCGATTCAGTACATATGTCGGCAAAAAGTCCGGCAAGGCGCTCGTGTCGTGAGCGACGCGAAGACCACCCTTCTGGTGCTTGGTGCCGGTTGCGCTGCGATGGTAGGCGTTGCTGCGGCTGTCGTTTCCGCAGGTTCCTTCTTCTCGGATTTGCCAACCACCAGTGCACAAGCGGCGGCTTTTCAGTTGCCGGCCCATAAGGTGAAAACCGTCTCCATTTCCGACAAACCCGCCGATAAGGGCGCGGCTGTCACTCAGCAGACCGACCGCGCCCCGACATCGTCCGTGACGGTTGCCGTACGTGAGCGCAGCGCCCTGCACGGCGCAAATCCACGTTGGGCGCGCGAAACCACGGCAAATTCCAATTCTTTGGCTCAGAAGCAGGCGTTGCTTGCGGCCTATGCCGATGATGAAAGCAATTCCGGCAATCTCGCTCAGGATGCATCAACCGCGAATGATCCGTTTGCGGTGATGGTAACACCCGACGAAAGCTCGGAGCCAACCGTCGATCTTGCAGCAACGGTGCCGCACGTACCCCTGCCCGCACCTCGCGAAGAGCGTGCACGCGAGCCGGTAGACGACGATCCAACGCCTCCAAAAGCGGCAACAACCGGCCGCGCATTGTCGGGCAACACCTCTCTCAACGAAGCCGCCAACATGCGCGCTGCGCCGCGCAGCGGATCGAAGGTGATCCTTGTCGTGCCAGATGGCGCGCGCGTTTCCATCGCTCCCGGTTGCGAGCAGTGGTGCGAAATTTCCTATAATGGTCAGCGCGGCTTTGTTTACAAAGACTTTGTAGGCAGTGGACGGGCCGCAGCAGTAGCAAAGCCCCGCGCTAAGACCGATACGGCAAGCACAGAGCCATTGGACAAAGCCATCTACGGCGATTCCAACTTCATCAATTCAGGCGGACAGCCGAAGAATGCGTCTGATGACGATGAAAAAACGGCATCGAACACCACCACGACAGCGGCCAAAAAGCCCGTAGCCGAACCTTCCATGCGCTAACGCGCAAAAGCTTCCGTAAAGAACTGCTGAACTGCGCGCGGGTATCGAAACATCGTGCCATACGGACATGCGTTGCGGTCCATACATCCAGCCGCCCGACAGTTGACACCCTCCGCACTTCTTACGTGCTCTAGGCATCGCTGATAGGCGAAGCCCGTCAGGTGATGTGCATCCACAGGGCAAGCCTTGAGACAAGGTTTCTCCAGACATTCATCGCACAGATGCACCGCAGCTAACGTCCCCTCCTCTGGCAACGCGCTATCGAGAAGCAGCGCCCCACGATATGCATGCCACAGGCCATATTCAGGATGCATGAGAATCCCGAGCGGCGAAGCGCGTAACGCTTCGGCGCGCATCGCCCATTGCTGAAACGGTAGAAATGGCTGGTCATTCGGCAGAACGGTTCGCGCACCAACCAGCGCACCGGCAGCGCCAATCACCTCGCGCGACCACTCATCCAGCGGATTTTTGGTTCGCCCTGCCTGCGCTGTATACCAACGTTGAAAATGCGCCCAGAAAGAAGCACCCACATTGCCAACCAGCAAAACCGCCTTTGCAGGCTGGCCTGACGCCCCTATTGGGGCATCTTCACCCTTGTCAAAATTGAAACCGCCTCGAAGGCTCAGGCCCTGCCGTTCCAGAGACTTCGGCAAGCACTTTCTTCACTGGCGGAAAGCGCTCCGCCAGACTTCCTTGTGAATCAGACTAGCCACTTTAGCCCGGCTGGATTCGGGCTCCTTTCAAGTGAAGGCGTCGGGCATCGACTCTTTCTTCTTGGTGATAAACGCGTTCAGCGCTTCATCGATGCCAGCGTCCAGATGCGGCGCCTCATAGCTTTCCAACCAACGGCGAGCGAGTTCGTTTGCCCGCTGCGGCGCGGTCTTCTGCCCTTCCGCCAGCCATTGCTCATACGAATTATTGTCGGCAATGGACGAGCGATAAAACGCCGTTTGAAAATTCGCCTGCGTGTGCGTGCAGCCGAGATAATGGCTCCCCGGCCCTACCTCGCGGATTGCATCCATCGCCTGCCCGTTCTCGGAAAGATCGACCCCCTCCGCGAATTTCTGCTGCATACCGAGTTGGTCGATATCCATCATGAACTTCTCGTAGCAGGACGCCAGCCCGCCTTCGAGCCAGCCCGCCGAGTGCAGCACGAAATTCGTACCGGCCAGAATGGTCGAGTTCAGCGTATTTGCGCTCTCATATGCAGCCTGCGCATCCGGCACCTTCGAGGCACAAAGCGAACCGCCGGTACGAAACGGCAGGCCAAGCCTGCGGGCAAGCTGCGCCGCGCCATACGACACCAACGAAGGCTCCGGCGTGCCGAATGTCGGCGCACCCGACTGCATGGAAATGGACGATGCAAACGTGCCGAACAACACTGGCGCGCCGGGCCGGATCAATTGCGTAAGCGCCGCACCTGCCAACACTTCGGCCAACACCTGCGTCAGCGTACCAGCCACCGTCACCGGGCTCATTGCGCCCGCCAAAATGAAAGGCGTTACGATGCAGGCTTGATTATTGCGCGCATAAACCTTCAGCGCGCCGAGCATCGTCTCGTCGAACACCATCGGCGAGTTGGCATTGATAAGGCTCGTCAGCACGGTGTTGTTCTGAACGAACTCCTCACCAAACACGATCTTGCACATATCAACCGTGTCTTCGGCGCGTTCCGGTGCAGTCACCGAACCCATGAACGGCTTGTCCGAATAGCGGATGTGCGAATACACCATGTCGAGATGGCGCTTGTTCACCGGTACGTCCACCGGCTCGCAAACCGTCCCGCCCGAATGGTGGATCGACGGCGCCATATAGGCCAGCTTCACGAAATTGCGGAAATCCTCGATCGTCGCATATCGGCGATTGCCTTCCAGATCGCGCACGAAGGGCGGGCCATAGACCGGCGCAAATACGGTTCCCTTACCGCCAATTTCCACCGAGCGTTCGGGATTGCGCGCGTGCTGCGTATAGGTAGACGGCGCAGTCTTGAGCAGCGAGCGCGGCAGGCCCTTGGGAAAATGCACACGCTCGCCCTTGATGTCGGCTCCCGCGTCCTTCCAGAGCTTCAGCGCTTCCGCATCGTCGCGAAACTCGATGCCGATTTCTTCCAGCACCTTGTCGGCATTCTTCTCGATCAGCGCCAGACCTTCCTCGTCCAGCACCTCATAAACGGGGATCTTGCGCTTGATATAGGTAAGCTGCGTGCCGGGGCCGCTTCCGCCGCGTGCAGCACGCCGCGCAGCAGCGCCGCCGCCGCGATCTGCCCTGCCTCTACGGCCTCCCGTAGCCGCTTCCGCTTCGACCGGCAGATTGTCGTCCATGATCTTGCTCCTCGCCCGGCTGTTCACGCCGCTTTCCGATTGTTCGGGATCGTAGTCAAGCACGCTAATCGAAACGGCCCCGCAGCGCCAAGCCCTGTCTTAATATCGACAATCAAGGTGCGGATTCTCCAGTCGCTTTCCTTTTGCGTTAGGTCGCAAATCGGCTATGGCAAATTAACTTGGGCGCGGTAATTTCAGCATCAATTCAATTCGCAGGAGCCACTCATGGCGGACGACGAAATTATCCTCTCCGAACTCTCGGACGACGAACTTGTCCAGCAGATGCATGACGACCTGTATGACGGGTTGAAGGAAGAGATCGAGGAAGGCACGCACATCCTGCTCGAACGCGGCTGGGAGCCCTATAGGGTGCTCACCGAGGCGCTGGTCGAGGGTATGCGCATCGTCGGTGAGGATTTCCGCGACGGCATTCTGTTCGTGCCGGAAGTGCTTCTGTCCGCCAACGCGATGAAGGCTGGAATGGCCATTCTTCGCCCTCTTCTCGCCGCAACCAACGCGCCCAAGCAGGGCAAACTGGTTATCGGCACGGTCAAGGGCGACATCCACGACATCGGCAAGAACCTCGTCGGCATGATGATGGAAGGCGCGGGCTTCGACGTTGTCGATCTCGGCATCAACAACCCGGTCGAAAACTATCTCGCCGCGATTGACGAGCATCAGCCGGACATCATCGGCATGTCCGCTCTGCTGACGACCACAATGCCTTACATGAAGGTCGTTATCGACACGATGAAGGAAAAAGGCATTCGCGACGACTACGTCGTGCTGGTTGGCGGCGCGCCGCTCAATGAGGAGTTTGGCAAGGCTGTCGGCGCAGATGCCTACTGCCGTGACGCTGCCGTAGCGGTCGAAACCGCCAAGGAATTTATGAAACGCCGCCACAACGTGCGGGCTTGAATGCAAAAGGCCGCGCATTGCGCGGCCTTTAAACTATACGCAAACGTAGCCTATTGCTCGATCGTCTCCTCAACGGCCTGGCCGGTTTGTTTCACATCCTTGCCTACACCACGTACGGTGTTGGCGCATGCGGACGCAAATAGAGCCACAGTGAGGATTGCAACCGGGGCAAGTCGTGACAGTTTCATGGACGATGTCTCCCTCATTGGATAGGTTCGGCGCTTAGAGAACGCGAAGGGAGCCCGTTGGTTCCAATGGCTCGAAAAGCCGCAGAAAAACCTCATGAAAAGCTGCTGGTCATTGCCTGCGGCATGATTGCCCGCGAGGTGTTGGCGGTTAAGTCACAGCTTGGTCTGGACCATCTCGAACTCACCTGCCTGCCCGCCGAGTTTCACTTTTATCCAGACCGTATCGCGCCTGCCATGGACGACGCCATCGTCAAGGCGAAGCGCGAGGGCTACGATCGCATTTTCTTAGGCTATGCCGATTGCGGCACGGGCGGCTTGCTCGACACGATCTGCGAAAAGCACGGCGTGGAGCGCATGGACGGCCCGCATTGCTTTGCGTTCTATCAGGGCAACACACAATTCATGTCATCCGGCGAAGCAGACATGCTGGCCTTTTATATGACCGATTTTCTCTGCCGTCAGTTCGACGCCTTTTTCATCCGCCCGCTGGGGCTGGATCGGCACCCGGAACTCATTCCTGACTATTTCGGCAATTATGAAAAGCTGATCTATCTGGCGCAAACCGACGATCCTGCGCTGGATGAGGTGGCCGAAGGCGCAGCAAAACTGCTCGGCCTTGCCTATGAGCGCCGCTCGACGGGCTATGGCGACCTCACCCCCTCCCTCGCCCATCAAGCCGGGATGACCAAATGAAAAAACGCACAACTTCTGTTGCCTTTCTCTGTCTGCTCGCCGTCTGCGGCAGCGCGTTTGCGACGGGCGCCATCCTTTCCACAATCACGCCAGCGGATCAGAAACGACTCGACAATTACGAGAAAACGCGCGCGGCAGCTATCGCCGAAGCCAAGTCTGGCGGCGATCCCGTAGAATTTACAGGCGTTGAGAAATTGCTCAATGCAAAGCAGCTTGAATTTTCCGGCATGGACCTGACCGGCAACTGGCGCTGTCGCGTGGTCAAGCTCGGCGAAAATCTCCCACTCGTCGTCTATGGCTGGTTCAAGTGCAAAGTCACTGATGACGGTTCTGGCTGGCAGTTGGAAAAGCGCACGGGCTCGCAGCGCACTAAGGGTCGCTTTTACGATGACAGCCCTACCCGCCTTACCTATCTCGGTGCGGGCTATATCGACGGCGACACACCCCCGGCTTACGGCGCAGGGCCAAAGTCGGATCAGGTCGGCTACGCCTTTCGCACCGGAAAGGATAGCTGGCGCATCGAGTTCCCGGAGCCATATTATGAGTCGAAACTGGACGTCCTTGAACTGCGACGGTGAATTGCGTGGCTCGGTTTGATTTGCATCAACGCGCTGTTTATGTTTCAGGGCTGAAAGCTGTCATCAAAGATTAAGGCATCCCCCTCACAATCTCGGCGGGTTGCTTCGCCGGAGAACGTGCACGTATGGGGCTATGCGGATGAAGACGTTTGACGACGGGCCGGAAGGCTCCGCGCCGCGACTTCGTCGCTCCCGCCGCCTGTCGGAAGTCTTTGCGCAGCTTGCGCGAGACGCCGAAGGGCCGGTCACGCTGGACCATATCTGCAAATCGCTTGGCGCGCGCGCTTTTGCGCCGATGCTGGTGCTCTTCGCAGGCTTGAATCTCCTGCCTCTACCTCCTGGCTCATCCGCCGTTCTTGGCCTGCCGCTCATCATCATCGCCGCACAGATGGTATCTGGCAGACGTCGGACATGGCTGCCGGAAATGCTTGGCAAGCGATCCCTCAGCGCCGAGCAATTCCGCAGCATCATGGCGTCGCTGGTGCCGCGACTGGCAAAGATGGAAAAGCTCATCAAGCCCCGTTACTGGCCGTTTTGGCGCAGGCAGGGCGAGCGCGTGGTCGGCGGCATCGCGCTTTTCATGGCGATTGTGGTGACGCTGCCCATTCCAGGCGGCAATTGGCTTCCGGCGTTCTGCACCACCCTGCTCGGCCTATCGCTTCTGGAGCGTGATGGCATATTGTTTGCGCTCGGCAGCCTTGTCGGCGTTGTCGCCATGGCCGTTATCGTCGGCATATTCACAGCCGCGGGCTTCGCGGGGCATGCACTTCTTGCGTGGATAATGTAGCGCACAGTACGCGTCGTTTTTGAATGCGCGCGCGTCGTGCCGCAACAAGCGAGTAATCGCGGCTTGCGGCAATGCTTTCAGATAGATCCATGCGAGGCGATATGGCTGATCTTATTGTCGTTTATTGGCGAGACATTCCCGCGCAGGTGATCGTGCGCAAGGGCCGGCAGAACGCGAAGCGGGAATTACCGCTGCGCTTTACGGAAGCCATCGACATGGCCGCTATGCGCTCCGGCGACAGCGATACGGATGCGTATCTTGCCGAATGGCGCAAAGCCGACCCCGTAGCCGTTAGCGACGAACTCGAAGCCGAGGCGGATAAGGCCGCAGCGGCGCTGGATGCTGAGTACCCACGCGAGCGCCTTGTGGCGCTCGCCAAGGCAGGCGGCAAGGAAAATGGCTGAGAGCACAACCCAATCGACTACAGCAGCAGGACCGGCCAGCGCAGCAGCAGAAGCGCTGCCGCCTGTTGCTAAAGCAGGAGAAACGCAGGCCAGCGTGGTAAAGAAGACCGCGCCGAAAACAGATTACAAACCGGCAGATGTCTCGCCTCAACGGCGCGTTCAGCGCAGCTACACGGTTCGGCTTTGGTCAATCCGTCATTCGCGCGCACTGGAATGGTTTTACGCGCGCTTTGCCGATGTTTTCCTGAAGCTACATCCGATTTGGAAGGCAATCGGCTACGGGCGCGTCGAAGCTCCGATAAAATTCGTCGAGCGCAACGTGAAAGGCTTCATGTTCGATTGCCGCATGTGCGGCCAGTGCGTGCTTTCGTCCACTGGCATGTCCTGCCCAATGAACTGCCCCAAGCAATTGCGCAACGGCCCTTGCGGCGGCGTTCGCGCAAACGGCAATTGCGAGGTGGAGCCAAACATGCCCTGCGTCTGGGTTAAGGCATGGGAAGGCTCCCGCAACATGGCGCATGGCGATGCTATCCTGAACGTGCAGAAGCCCGTCGATCAATCGCTACGCGAAACGTCCGCTTGGCTCCGCGTCACGGCTCAGGCCGCTGCTTCGCACGAAGCAGCGAAAGGAGCCGTGCAGTGAGCAAACAGCGCTTCACCCCTCATCCGGCTGCCGCCACCTTCTCCCTCAAGGGGAGAAGGACGACAATTGCAGCGTCGGTTTCATTTCCCAACGGCGAAAAACGAGCAAAACGTTGCAGTATTCTGCCTTCTCCCCTTGAGGGGCGAGGAATGGTCCGCGCAGCGGATGGAAAAGCCCCAAAATGGGCTTTTCAAATGACAAGCGCCCGGAGCTCTGCGGGGCCGGGTGGCGGCAGCCGGATGAAGGGTACAAAAAAGCGACTTCCAGGAACCGTAGTGTGTGAAATCGGAGGGGCGTTTCATGGCTAAGCGGCCCACTCAGATCGACGAAAACCCCGAAGGCGTAGATCTCCCACTTGAACCTCTGCCCGGCCATTCATCGCGTGGTCGGCTTGAGCGCGTTCTGCGGCGCGGGGAATTTGCCGTCACGACCGAACTCAACCCGCCGGACAGCGCCGACCCGGAAGACGTTTACAACCGCGCCAAGGTGTTTGACGGCTGGGTGGATGGCATCAACGCCGTCGATGCATCCGGCGCAAACTGCCACATGTCTTCGGTCGGCATTTGCGCGCTGCTGACCCGCATGGGCTACGCGCCAATCATGCAGATTGCCTGCCGCGACAAGAATCGCATCGCCATTCAGGGCGACGTTCTTGGCGGTGCCGCAATGGGCGTGGCAAACATTCTTTGTCTGACCGGCGATGGCGTTCAGGCGGGCGACCAGCCCGGCGCAAAGCCTGTGTTCGATCTCGATTCCATCTCGTTGCTCGAAACGATACGCATCATGCGCGACAACGGGAAATTCCTGTCGGGCCGCAAGCTCACGACGCCGCCACAGCTTTTCCTTGGCGCAGCGGTCAACCCCTTTGCGCCGCCCTACGATTTCCGCCCGCTACACCTTGGCAAGAAAATCGCGGCGGGCGCGCAATTCGTGCAGACACAATATTGCTTCGACGTGCCGATGTTTAAAACCTTCATGCAGAAGGCTCGCGACCTCGGCCACACAGAAAAAGTCTTTATTTTGTGCGGCGTGGGGCCGCTTGCTTCAGCCAAAACCGCGAAGTGGATTCGCTCGAATGTTCCCGGCATTCACATCCCGGATGCGATCATCAAGCGGCTCGAAGGCGCTCAAGATCAGAAGAAAGAAGGAAAGCGCATCTGCATCGACATCATCAATGAGGTGAAGGAAATCGCAGGCGTTTCCGGCGTTCACGTGATGGCGTATCGGCAGGAGGAATATGTCGCCGAAATCGTCGATGAATCGGGAGTGCTGAAAGGTCGCCGTCCGTGGCAGCGCGAAGCGCGGCAGGACGACCGCATGGTCGCCGAACGGCTGGATGAAATTTTGCAAAAGAACAAGATCGAAACACAGGTCGATCTGGTAAAAACCGCGCACTAATCGGCGCTTGAACAAAAACATGTTCGATATAAACACGGCTTTATATCTGAGGAGAACTGCATGACCCGCACCATCGTCGCCTCCGCAACCCGCGAAATCGTCATCGGTTTCGACCAGCCCTTTTGCGTTATCGGCGAGAGGATCAATCCGACTGGCCGCAAGAAGCTGGCCGCAGAAATGCAGGCGGGCAATTTCGAAACGGTCATCAAGGACGCGCTCGAACAAGCTGCGGCTGGAGCAACCATGCTCGACGTAAATGCAGGCGTCACCGCAGTCGATCCTAACGCGACCGAGCCCGCCCTGCTCGTTCAGACGCTTGAAATCGTGCAGGGCCTCGTTGACCTTCCCATCTCCATCGACTCCTCCGTTACCGCAGCCATCGAAGCTGGCTTGAAGGTTGCCAAGGGCCGTCCGTTGGTCAACTCCGTCACCGGCGAGGAAGAAAAGCTCGAAGCAATCCTGCCATTGGTCAAGAAATACAACGTTCCAGTCGTCGCAATCTCGAACGACGAAACCGGCATTTCCATGGACCCGGATGTACGTTTTGCGGTCGCCAAGAAGATCGTGGAACGCGCCATGGACTACGGCATCAAGCCGGAGGACGTCGTAGTTGATCCGCTCGTCATGCCAATTGGCGCGCTTGGAGATGCTGGCCGTCAGGTGTTTGCACTGCTGCGCCGTCTCCGCGAAGAACTCAAGGTCAACACCACCTGCGGCCTGTCGAACATCTCGTTCGGCCTGCCGCATCGTCACGGCATCAACGGCGCGTTTATTCCGATGGTGATTGGCGCGGGCATGACGTCGGCCATCATGAACCCTTGCCGTCCGCAAGAAATGGAAGCCGTTCGCGGGGCGAACGTGCTGAACGGCACGGATAAGGACTGCATGAACTGGATCCGCACCTATAAGGACTATAAGCCCGGCGAGCACGCCGCCCCTGCCCCGGTTCCCGTCACTGCTCCCGGCGATGCAGGTGCTGCCGGCGGACGCCGTCGCGGTGGTCGCGAAGCCCGCAGAGCACAGGGATAGTTGCTGTCGTGCCGGTTCCCCTCATCCGCCTGCCGGCACCTTCTCCCTCAAGGGGAGAAGGCAGAAAGATGAGACGCCGGTCACAACCGCAAACGCCTCAGGATTTGCGCGGCCTTGCAGATGTTCCCCTTCTCCCCTTGAGGGAGAAGGTGGCGGCAGCCGGATGAGGGGTAAGAATCAATCATGAACGCGCCCATAAATAGCGACGATCCCCTCGTTCTTTTCATGCCTTCGGGCAAGCGCGGACGCTTTCCGGTTGGAACGCCTATCCTCGATGCGGCGCGGTCGCTCGGCGTTTATGTAGAATCCGTTTGCGGTGGACGCGCAACATGCGGACGCTGTCAGGTCGAAGTGCAGGAAGGCAATTTCGCCAAGCACAAGATCGTTTCCTCGCTCGATCACATTTCGCCGAAAGGCCCGAAAGAAGAGCGTTACGAGAAGATTCGCGGCCTGCCGGAAGGGCGTCGCCTCTCCTGCTCGGCAACCGTTCAGGGCGATCTTGTCATCGACGTACCACAAGATACGGTCATCAACGCGCAGGTGGTGCGCAAGGCCGCGACCGACCGCGTAATTGAGCGTAACTCGCCGGTTCAGCTTTGCTATGTCGAGGTTGACGAACCCGACATGCACAAGCCGCTGGGCGATCTTGACCGCCTCAAGCTCGTTCTGGAAAAAGACTGGGGCTGGAAGGACTTACTGGTCGCGCCGCATGTCATTCCGCAGGTTCAGTCCATTCTGCGCAAGGGCAATTGGGGCGTAACCGCCGCAATCCATCGCGATATGGAATCCGCGCGGCCCTTCATTATCGGACTGTTTCCGGGCCTGAAAAACGAGGCCTACGGCATCGCCTGCGACATCGGCTCGACCACCATAGCGATGCATCTTGTATCCTTGCTATCGGGCCGGATTGCAGCCTCTTCCGGCACGTCGAACCCGCAAATTCGCTTCGGCGAAGACCTGATGAGCCGCGTCTCCTATGTGATGATGAATCCGGACGGACGCGAGGCCATGACCAAAGCCGTTCGCGAGGCGGTGAACACGCTGATCGGCAAGGTTTGCGAGCAAGGCAATGTCGATCGAAACGACATTTTCGATTGCGTGTTTGTCGGCAATCCGATCATGCATCACCTGTTTTTGGGCATCGATCCGACCGAGCTTGGACAGGCTCCATTTGCGCTGGCGGTATCCGGCGCGCTGCAATATTGGGCGCATGAAATCGACATCGACGTGAACCGAGGAGCACGGCTTTACATGCTTCCATGCATCGCCGGGCATGTGGGCGCTGATGCGGCTGGCGCGACGCTTTCCGAAGGTCCGTACCGGCAAGACAAGATGATGTTGTTGGTCGATGTCGGCACCAATGCCGAAATCGTATTAGGCAATAAAAACAGAGTTGTAGCAGCATCTTCTCCGACCGGACCGGCCTTTGAAGGCGCTGAAATTTCGTCTGGCCAGCGTGCAGCGCCCGGAGCCATCGAGCGGGTACGGATCGACCCGATAACCTTGGAGCCGAGATACCGGATTATCGGTGTCGACAAATGGTCCGATGAGGAAGGTTTCGAGGACGAATCCTGGAAAACAGGCGTCACCGGCATTTGCGGTTCGGCCATCATCGAGGTGGTCGCGGAAATGTATCTGTCGGGCATAATATCCGAAGATGGCGTCGTCGATGGATCGCTTGCCGAACGCAGCACGCGCATCATTCCGAACGGCCGAACTTTCTCCTATTTGCTGCGCGAAGGACGTGAGGGCGAACCGCGCATCACGGTTACGCAAAACGATATTCGTGCCATTCAACTCGCGAAAGCAGCACTATACGCTGGCGTCAAACTTCTGATGGAAAAACAAGGGGTTGACCACGTCGATACGATCCGGTTCGCGGGTGCTTTCGGCTCGTTTATCGATCCCAAATACGCAATGGTTCTGGGACTGATCCCGGACTGTGACCTGTCCGAAGTCAAGGCTGTCGGCAATGCCGCTGGAACGGGCGCATTGATGGCACTTCTCAATCGCGGATACCGCCGCGAGATCGAAAAAGAAGTATCGAAAATCGAGAAGATCGAGACAGCTCTCGAACCGAATTTCCAGCAATTATTCATCGACGCAATGGCGCTGCCAAACAAGGTCGATCCGTTTCCTAAACTGGCCGAACAAGTGGCCCTGCCGCCGAGAAAAGTGCTCGAAGGAAATGGCGATCCGGGCGACGGATCACCCCGCAGAAGGTCGCGGGAAGAGCGCGCAGCACGCCGAAACCGCTCATAAAACTCCTCATTCTGCGCGCAAAATAGGCTGCTTTTAGGAAAAATACGCCCGTAAAACTGCCGAAACCGCGCGCAAAATCGCATTTATGCACGCGTATTAATCATGATCTGCTGAATTTTCATACCTCACCTGCAAATTTGGTAGGCACTCTGATCTTGTCGCCAACCGTCACAATTGATATATCAACCGGGTGTTAATTGGACGCTTGAGGCAGTCATGTGCTTCGCGTTTTTGAAGGTAAAACCAAAATGAACATGTCTAAAGCACTGGCGTGGATCGCCAGCGGTCATCTCAAATCGCGTGCTGACCGCCGTACCGCAAACATCATCAATTCGCTGCCGGAAGAAGTCCAGAAGGACATCGGTTGGCGCTGGACGCCGAACCGTCGCGAAAAAGGCGGCAAGGCCGATTTGCAGTTCGAAATCATCTGATCTGATTAACTCGACCTTCGTCATCCTCGGGCTTGTCCCGAGGATCTAGGACCGTGCAAGTCGAGCTTTCCAGCTAAAACCTACGGACTGCAGCGGATCCTCGGGACAAGCCCGAGGATGACGGTTGGTGGTGGCTTCGAACGGCCGGAAGGCCGGACGGCTGCAAATCGAAACTGTCAGAACTTGCCCGTTTCGCGGAACTTCAAGATCATCTGATCTGATTAACTCAACATTCGTCATCCTCGGGCTTGTCCCGAGGATCTATTGACCTTGCAAGTCGAGCTTTCTAGCTAATACCTACGGACTGCAGCGGATCCTCGGGACAAGCCCGAGGATGACGGGTGGTGGTAGCTTCGAACGGCCGGAAGTGCCGGGTGGCTGCAAATCGTAAACTGTCAGAACTTGCCCGTTTCGCGGAACTTCAAGATCATCTGATCTGACGAACTCGACCTTCGTCATCCTCGGGCTTGTCCCGAGGATCTAGTGACCTTGCAAGTCGAGCTTTCTAGCTAATACTTGCGGACTGCAGCGGATCCTCGGGACAAGCCCGAGGATGACGGGTGGTGGTAGCTTC
>JASGJA010000026.1:0-26871 GCA_049840935.1 Mesorhizobium sp. | reverse complement strand
ATTGCTAAGGTTAATAGGGAAACACGATAGAATCCGAACAGCACCTAGATCATGGAGACATCTGACGACCCCATCGACATGCTCGTCGGGTTCTCGCATTTCGACGGTGGCAGGGAGGCGACACGGCATCTGATCGATTCCGGCTATCGTCGCATCGGCTTTATTGGTGCCCGTATGGACCCCCGGACACAGCGACGCCTCGCGGGCTATCGGCGTGCTATGCAGGATGCCGACCTGTTCGATCCGGCGCTCATAACCACTACACCCACACCTTCCAGCGTGACATTGGGCGGACAATTGCTTGCAGATGCGCTTGGACGCACCCCCGATATGGATGCAATTTTTTGCAACAATGATGACTTGGCGCTCGGTGCTCTTTTCGAGTGCAAGCGATCATCCATTCACGTCCCGCAAAGGCTAGGAATTTGCGGCTTCAACGATCTGGAGATGATGGCTGTAGCCTTCCCGACACTCACCAGCATACGCACCCCACGTTACGAAATCGGCCAGCGTGCGGTTCAATTGCTGCTGGATCGGTTGGCAGACAAAGAGGTCGACACAGTCACCGATCTCGGATTTGAGTTGCGGCCAAGAGAAAGTACAAGTCGTGCCATTTAGAAACGAAAGCGGGCCACTCCAATCAGCCTTGGCCTGCCCGCCAAATTTTATGGACTTATGCACGGCCCGCGCGACAATTTCTTTGGCTCCGGCCCTTCCTGGATGACGCACGCGTGAACCGGATCGCCCGGGGGCACCGGAATGCCTTCAGCAATATACAACGTGACCATATGCGCGCCGCCCATACCCGGCGGCATATGCGGAATAGCTCGAACTATCCGGAACGCACCGCTGGATGTTCGCTCAATAGCCCCAGAACCAACCAACTGTGATAGGCCCATCTGGCTTGGCAGAACCTGATAATCCGCGACCGGAAGTGAAGCCACGACATCGGCGCGATGGCCTTGTATGCCAATTTTCGTCAAGTGGGACTAGCGAAGCTAAATGAACAAGCAAAAATGGTGCTTGATGTCGAGCGAAAGCCCGCGTCGAACCCATGCACTTGAAACGGGCCAAATAGCCGTAGCGCGCAGGTCTCCCAGCACGTTCCCCGATGAGGTGTGGTCATGATGACCATATTTTCGGTGATATGGGTCCTTGTTTGGCTGCGATATTTGTCCCTAGTCCGCTTCCAATAACTTGATCATCTGGTGCTATCTCGGTGCGAAACCGGGATCATTCAGACGCTGCCCCGCCATCGCAAACTTCCTCCAGCATGGGTTCTCACAGGTCAATTCTGTAAGTTGCAGGCCTAGCTTCGTGCAGACTTTTGCGTTGCCTTCCAGATCAGCGTTACGATCACAAAAAGTGCGATCCAGATCACCGGAAACGCATAAAACACTGCAGCGTATCCACAAGCACCCTCGAAGCATGAGCCGAGGTAGCCGTAGTCGGAAAGAGCGCCGGCGATAAATATGGCTGGCAAGCCAGTAACGATCAGCGCCAGCAATGTCAGTGCCAGTCGCTTCATTTGCTTGACCTCACGTGCAGCTCCTCAACCTTCTCCCAGTGAATATAACACTTCGCCTTACGGTCGAGTATTCTCAATCCTGCCATCGTCATTCTATTCTTCTTTCGAATCAGCACCGGAGTGCTTGTCAGCACGCTTTGGCCCCAAGATGAGGACAGCAAGATGGCTGCCAGCGCAGGTGGACATTCCAAAAATGCGCCGCGAAAGCGATTGTGGGCTTACTCTACCGCAGTACCGCTTTTAGCGCTTGCCGTTGGATTACTGCTTGAGGCGAAGCAGGCGGCTGTCGGCCGCTTGACCGTTGCGCCCGAACTCGCTCTGTCGATGTTGGCACTGGTGCTTGCTTTCGTCACTGTATTTATAGCACTGCGCCATGCGGAAGCTATCGCACACAGGATTGGTGAACCGTACGGAACCCTTGTTCTCACGGTGGCCGTCACGGCAATCGAGGCATCGGTTATCGTGAGCGTCATGCTTGGTGGCGAGCAGAATCCTACCCTGGTTCGGGAGTCGGTGTTTTCAACGGTAATGATCGTCTGCGGCGGTATACTCGGCATATGCCTCACACTCGGCGGTTTGCGGCACAACCATCAGGAATTGAAACGCCAGGGTACGAGCGCGATCCTTTCTGTCGTGGTTGCGCTTTCGGTTTTGACGCTCATCCTGCCCGATTACACGCTCACATCCGGATCCGGCACATTCTCGAGCATACAGCTCGTCTTCGTCAGCACTCTATGCCTGCTGCTATATGGCAGCTTCGTATTTGCGCAGATGACGCGCCATCGCGACGACTTTCTCGATGATAGGCTTACCAACGATGAGGAGCACCTTCCCTCAAACCCAAATGCGGCAAAGAGTCTCGGTTCTGCTCGGTGCGGGTCTGGTGGGGATAGTTCTGCTCGCGGAATATGTCGCGAGCAGTCTGGAAGAAGGACTGGCCGCGCTGGAGATTGGCCAGACGGATGCCATCGTCGGTGCATTTATCGCTACGCTGGTGCTCATGCCCGAAACCGTTTCAGCAATACGCGCCTCCATGAACAACGAGTTGCAGCGGAGCCTCAATATTGCCCTCGGTTCTGCCTGTGCCACCATCGGCCTGACCGTTCCGGTCGTGGCTGCCGTGAGCCTGATTACAGGAACCGACCTCACACTCGGATTAGGAGCGGGTGATACGGTGCTTTTGTTGTTGGTGCTGGCGGTCAGTACCATCAGCTTTGGAACCGGGCGAACCACGGTGCTGACAGGACTGGTGCATCTAGTCATCTTCGTGGCCTATCTGCTGTTGATAGCGGTGCCTTGAAGAATGGAGTGGGTATGAGCAATCATCTATTCGATGCTTTTCGGTCCGCCGCACACTGGGATGCGCCATTTATCGAGGGGACCGGCGAAACTGTCTGGACATATCGCGACATGCTGGAGCTTTCCGGCCGTCTGGCATACACGCTTCAGGCATGTGGCGTGCGTCCCGGCGATAGGGTGGCGGTTCACGTTGAGAAGAGCGCCGAAGCGCTCATGCTTTATCTTGCCTGCATCAGGGCCGGTGCAGTCTACCTTCCGCTAAATACCGCCTATACGCTGGCCGAACTCGACTATTTCATCGGCGATGCGGAGCCACGCCTCGTGGTCGTCTCGCCTGGCGCGCGGGAAGGAGTGCTTTCCATTGCGGCGCGGCATGGCGCGGATGTCGAAACATTGGACGATACCGGTGGCGGCTCGCTGCTACAGCTTGCGAAGAATGCTTCGCCGGAATTTGAAGACACGCCACGCGCGCCGGATGACCTGGCTGCGATTCTTTATACATCAGGTACGACCGGACGTTCCAAGGGCGCAATGCTCACCCATGACAATCTCCTGTCCAATGCCGAGACGCTTGTAAGGTATTGGCGTTTCACAAGTGCTGACCGGCTGATTCATGCGTTGCCGATCTTCCATACCCATGGGCTTTTCGTTGCCACCAACGTCATTCTGCTATCCGGCGCATCAATGTATCTTTTGCCAAAATTCGAGGCGGGCGAAGTATTGCGACTGATGAGCAGAGCGACATCGCTGATGGGCGTTCCGACCTTTTACGTCAGGCTTGTGGGGCATGCGGGCCTTACGCGCGAGGCCACGACGAGCATGCGCCTGTTCGTATCCGGCTCGGCGCCGCTTCTGGCGGAAACGCACCGAGCCTTCGCAGCGAAAACGGGCCATGCGATCCTCGAACGCTATGGCATGACCGAAACCAACATGAACACGTCGAATCCGTATGACGGTGAGCGTGTTCCCGGAACAGTAGGCTTTCCGTTGCCCGGTGTTTCCTTGCGCGTCACCAATACCGAAAGCGGAGAGCAATTGCCGGATGGGCAAACCGGCATGATCGAGGTCAAAGGGCCGAATGTGTTCAAGGGCTATTGGCGAATGCCTGAGAAAACGAAAGCGGAGTTTCGCGAGGACGGATACTTCATCACTGGCGATCTCGGCATGATCGACCAGCGCGGCTATGTACACATTGTGGGTAGGGGCAAGGATCTCGTCATTTCAGGAGGCTACAACATCTACCCGAAAGAGGTTGAAACGGAGATTGACCAGATTGAAGGTGTGGTGGAGAGCGCCGTCATTGGGGTTCCGCACCCGGATTTCGGCGAGGGCGTTACGGCATTGGTTATAAGACAGGCCGGCGCGAGGGTTGATGAAGTTGCAGTTCTGGCTGCGCTGGCCGGGCGTCTTGCGCGCTACAAGCAGCCAAAGCGCGTGCTTTTTATCGATGAATTGCCACGCAACACGATGGGGAAGGTCCAAAAGAATATTCTGCGCCAGCAATTCCAGAATCTCTATGATGCGGGTGGCGCTGATTAGCGCCTGACGCCACAGTGTTCAGATATCCAAATCAGTTTTCGAAGCTGGCGAGTGAAGCTGATTTATCACTGGACAGACAATACCGATTGCTAAGAAATACTGATCGGAATGTGAAGCAATGGTGAGGCGCGATGTCTGCTTCCGAAACTCAACATCATCCTCTCCTGCGCAGGCGCGACGGCCATCACGCTCGCGTCACGTTCGAAGAGCTGTTTTTCGATCTCGTCTATGTTTTCGCGGTCACGCAGCTTAGCCATGAACTTCTGACCAATCTGACCCTCAGCGGCGTTATCCAGACCCTCATTCTCTGGTTCGCCGTCTGGCTTGGGTGGCAATACACCTGCTGGATGACCAATTGGTTCGATCCGGAGACACCGCAGATTCGCTATCT
Source organism: Mesorhizobium sp. (assembly GCA_049840935.1). Lineage (GTDB taxonomy): Bacteria > Pseudomonadota > Alphaproteobacteria > Rhizobiales > Rhizobiaceae > Mesorhizobium_G. The sequence continues at coordinate 22,114 of JASGJA010000026.1, read as the reverse complement.
GTTATTCGGGCTGATGCTTCTGGCTTTGCTGATGTCTTCGTCTATTCCGGGGGCTTTTGAAGAACGGGGGCTCGTCTTCGCCGCAGCATATGTGGCGATCCAGGCCGGACGAACGGCGTATATCGTTTGGCTACTTGGTCGCGATCATCCGCTGTCTCCAAACTATCGTCGAATATTAGGCTGGCTCTGCATTTCGGCTGTTTTCTGGATAGCGGGCGGTTTTGCGGATCACTGGACACGAGCCGCGCTTTGGACAATAGCGGTGGCTTGCGAATACCTCTCGCCAATGTTCGGGTTTGCTTTTCCGGGTCTTGGGCGTTCCACGACACGCGACTGGACCATCGAAGGCGGGCACCTTGCGGAGCGATGCCAGCTGTTCGTTATCGTCGCATTGGGCGAAACGCTTCTTGCGACAGGAGCCACCCTTGCACACGCCGAATCCTGGGACATACCCATACTATCGGCAATGCTGGCAACATTCCTTGGCACTCTTGCGATGTGGTGGCTCTATTTCGGAACGTCGAGTAAGGACGCAACAGACAAGATTATTGGGTCCGACGATCCGGGTCGAATCGGGGCTAATTTTCACTATGCTCACGCGATACTCGTGGCGGGAATTATTGCAACGGCGGTTGGAAATGACCTTGTGCTCGCCCACCCGCATGACGAACTCAAGCTCGTCTATGCGGCGACGCTGGTTGGCGGACCGATAATCTATCTGCTCGGCAGCGCGGTGTATAAACGTGTCGTTTATGGCGTGGCGCCGATCTCGCATATCGCCAGCATTATAGTGCTGGCGGTGCTTCTTTTGCTTACCGGGCATGTCGATCTGCTCACTATGGGATGGATAACCACCTTGGTAATGCTCGGCGCAGGTTTGTGGGAAAGCAACGTTGCGAGGACCCGTCAACCGGCCATTTCCCATTGAGTTAAGGGCCGGGCAACTTCAAGCGCGTAGGATTTTCCTCGACCTATGTTTCTTTGAAGGAGGTCAGCTATGGGCCTTTGTCGTGTAATTCTGGCGATATCGCTCGCATCTATCGCGCTACCCGCCTCCAGCCTTGCGGAAACCATTACTGTTCCGCCCGTCTATGTTGATCCGCAGAACGAATGCACCGGCGACGAGTGCGCCGAAACGCCTCAACCGCCCATCGTGTGTCAGGGTCAAAATTGCCTGCCGGCTCAGGACAATCCCGTCATCAAATGTCAGGGGCAGAACTGCATGCCGTCGCAGGTTGACGAATGTGAAGGGGAAGACTGCGCTCCCGTTGAAAACGCACAGTGATTCCAGAATGCGAAAAGCCCGCCGAGGGAGGAGGTTCGGCGGGCTCAATTCAGCTGACGTTTTGGGAGGAGGTAAAACGTCAGTACTGTTGACATACCGCGTGATGAAAATTTGCTCAATGTTTAAGAATGCATAACTTCTATGCAGAATTGTCGCAGGTTTTATCCGGCGACAATTACTATCATTCGCGACCAAACATCGAGATTGGTTATTGTGTGATCTCCGGCTCAACAAGCCGAGCCAGGTTTCGCAGGGATTCCTGCCAGCCCAGATAACAGGCTTCGGCGGGAATAGCGTCCGGTATTCCCTCCTGTGTGATGTTCACCTCGGTACCCACCAACACTTGCTTCAGCAAAATCGTAACCTTCATTTCGCCGGGCAAATTCGGATCATCAAATCTGTCTACGTACTGAAGCTCCTCGTTTTTCCTCAACACCAGATATTCACCGCCAAAGGAATGGCTGTCGCCGGTGGTGAAATTGCGAAACGCCATCCGGAATGTGCCACCGATCTTCGGTTCCAAGTGGTCGACGGTGCAGGTGAATCCATTCGGCGGAAGCCATTTTGCAAGTGCATCCGCTTCCAGAAATGCGCGATAAACCTTTTCCGGGCGTGTCGTCAGAACGCGGTGCAGTTTAACGGTGCTGGGCATGTTTCAGTCCTCTCATTGCAGGAATGCCCCAAGGACGGGGGAACTCGCCTCATTCCGACAATGAATAGGCACATATCTCACGATTCTTTTTGCGCGCACAAACTCGCAAGCTGGATCGCCGCTATTTACCAATGCCTTCGACAACCTCTTCCCAATGCAACTGATAGATATCGCCATTCAGTTGCTTGACGCTTCGTCTGATTATGCCCCTGCGCTCCAGCGCGTCCAGAGTGCGCTTCCATTGCGGAAGCTTCTGAATTCGGCCAACGGGCAATATATCGTGGCTGCTGGCGCGTATCTCCGCCAGTACATGCTTCATCTGCGGGGTTAACCCTCGCCTTGGATTTGGCATTTGTGCCTCTTTTGATGCAGCCATCCCCGCCTGCACTTTTTCGAGGGCCGCTATTTTCGCTGACCTTGCGGAAGGTTCCAGTTAACCTTTTGGTGGATAGCTGGCTTTTAGTCCGGAAGCGTAAAGGCAACGATCTCGTCGCTTACCTTCGGCGTCAGGATCGAGTTTCCGCCTGCTGCGAACACCACATATTGCTTGTTCTTGTATTTATAGATCGCAGGTAGAGCGACCGCAGGCGCGCCTACCAAAGCCTTCCAGAGCACCTCGCCTGATTTCACATCGAGCGCACGCACGAAGCTGTCCATAGATGCGCCGATGAAGACGAGACCACTTGCGGTCAATGTCGGGCCGCCAATGGTAATCGATCCCCATGATTCCGGCATATAGAAGCCATACTTCTGCACTTGCCCAAACGGCTTGTCCCACAATTGCTGGCCGGTCTTTAGGTAGTAAGCGGCGATCGAGCCGTAAGGCGGGTTCCAGCACGGCATGCCGATTGGATTGAGGAAAGTCGTGAGCTGGATGCCGTAAGGCACACCATTCATAGGAAAGAAGCCACCCGTTTCCGAACCGCCCGCCGCCGCTGCCTTGTCGTATTCCGCGCGCGGAATCAGCTTGTAGATTTGTACGGCGCTCGAATAGTTGACGACGAAGATGCCGCTTTGCGGGTCAACTGCACCGCCGCCCCATTCGATGCCGCCGATCGTTGCAGGATAGACCAGCGTGCCTTTGAGGCTGGGTGGTGTGAACCGCCCTTCGTCACGAAGGCCCGCCGCAGTCTTCGAGCAATAGCCGAAGCTTGCCAGATCGGCGAGCCAGAACACACCGGGCCATTTGTCTCCGACCACAGCTTTCGGCAGCGCCACATAAGGCTGCGTCGGCGCGGCCTTCTCGCCTTCAACGTCGGATGGCGGAACAGGGCGTTCCTCAATCGGGTAAATCGGCTCGCCGGTTTCGCGGTTCAGCACGTAAAGAAAGCCCTGCTTGGAAGTCTGCACCAATGCGGGAATCTTCACGCCATCCTTTTCGATGTCGACCAATGTCGGCGCGGCGTTGGTGTCCAAATCCCATATGTCGTGGTGAACAAGCTGGCGGCTCCAAACGATCTCGCCGGTCGATGCGCGAAGCGCCGTGACCGAAGTGCCGAGCGGCACCGTATCCAGCCTGTTGCCGCCATAGAAATTCGGGCTTGGTGAGCTTACTGGCAGGAACAGCAGGTCACGCTCCGGATCGACGGACATGGAGGCCCAGACATTGCCTGTTCCGCTCTTTGCCGCATCGACCTCATCAAGGGCGTGAAATGTCCACTTCAATGCGCCTGTGCGCGCATCTAGCGCGAAGACCGTACCCGGCGGGTCTTCAGCCTCTGCCCAGTCCTTTCCGGCCCATCCGACAAAGAGAAAATCCTTGTAGACTGTCGGCGGCTGCAAGAGCGAAAGCGGCCATTTGGCGTGGATCGAATTCCACTGGTTCACATCAACGACGCCTGCCGTGCCGAAATCGGCGCATGGCTTGCCGGTATCCGCATCGACAGAATGCAGCTTGGCATCCATCGTGCCGATATAGACGCGCTTCTGGCACGGCTGACCAGCAGCGGGTGATTCAGCCTGCCAATAGGCAACTCCCCGGTTCTTCAGGTCGGGCTGTGTCAGCGCTTCAAGAACCGCTTTGCTGTCATAAGTCCATTTGACCTTTCCCGTGTCCGGCTCCAGCGCGAATATACGATAGAACGGCGTTCCGAGATAAAGCGTATCGTTCACGAAAAGTGGCGTCGCAGACCACACGGTCGGCGGCAATCCGGCTTCGTCCTTTTTCACCAGATCGGGGCGCATGTGAATCATGTCCGACACCGGACCATTGCCGGAAACGTCGCCTGTATTCGTCTTCCACGCGACTTTCAGCTTCCCGACATTCTCAGGCGTTATGTCGGTCAATGGCGAAAACTTCTGGGCTTTCAAATCACCGTTGAAGGTCGTCCATTCACCGTCCTGAGCGAATGCGTGCGAGAGCATGAGGCCGAGCGACAGCGCCGGCAAGGCAAGCCTTCTGAACATCACCGTTCTGTCCTCGCAAATCCAGCAATGGGTCGGGCGGCTTCATGACGCGGTCGAAAAACATGGGTGAGCCAGCCCAGAAAGGCGATCAGCATCAGGCAGAGCAGCGACCAGCTATGCAGCAAATATGCAGCCAAAGCCGTACCCGCGATGTCGAGCAGCGCCGATATAGTGATGAAAATGGGAAAGAAACCGGAGCGCGGACCGTGGCCGGTCATGCTCCAGCCAAACAGCGCCAGCAGCGCCGTCGAGACGATGACAAGCAAGGTTCCCGGTTCGCCGGTAATGCCGCTGTTCGGGCTGAAAAAATTGACGACAGACACCACAAGGCCGCCAAGCGCTGCAACTGTGATGATCCAGGCTCCGGCGTGCGAATTCCAGTCGCGATTTGTCATTGGGCCCTCTCGACCACCACTGTGATACGAAACGAACCAAATTGCTATCGCAAGTTGTGCTGTCGTCTTGCTTTTAAGCGAATTCCGGGAAGCCTTATGGTTGCGGCGTCGGGTCGATTTTCTCTCGTACCGCTGCGAGGCCGCGCGGACCCTCTGCATCGCCGGTTGCGGCAATCGCTTCGAACACCTGCCGCGCTTCATTGACCTTCCACAGGGCGAGATAGGCGTATCCTCTCAACACCATCAAGTCGCGTCGCTCGGGAGCAATGCGGGCGCGCTGATCGAGTGCAAGCAATGTTTCGGCATATCGCTTGCGTTCAAAGAAGCCGGTCGCACGCAGACTCAGAATGGAGGCTTCCAGATCGCGGGCGCGCTGCCCCGATTGCGGAGCCTTGGAGGCAGACACTGCCGCTTGATCTGGCAGTCCAAGCCTGATGTTGGCAAGGCTTTGCCCCCACGCAGCTTCGGCGCGGGTTTTCGCATCGCCGCCTCGAATTGCGACTTCAAATGCGTCCACTGCTTCTATCGGGCGATTGAGTTCCATCAACCGCCAGGCCCGCGCTAGCGCTGTGCCGCCTGTGGCCGATGCACCACCGCCTCCGCCATTGCCCGGTCGCGTCACTCGCGGCGCAGCAGGTTGCGGCTCGGTTATTGCGACCTCGCCGGTTGCGGCCCGGCTTGCCGCGGCGCGGCGCGCGAGTTCCACGGCGGCTGTTTTCACCTGCGGGTCGGTGATGGTGGCAATGCGCTCGGAACGGTCGGCCCATTCGCGTTGCAGGTCCATCACACCCTTTTTGTCGCCCAGCGCCAGCCGCACCACCGCAAGCCCATAGGCTGCGGCTTCGTCGTCGGGCTTCCAGCGCAGGGCGGTTGTGAACCACTGCACTGCCGTTTCCTCCTGCCCGAACGCGTGGGCATACCAGCCAAGCTGCTGCGCCGTCGCTGCATCCTTTGCGGCCGCCACGACAGGAACAAGCCTTTTCAGTACGGCTTCGTCTATGGGAACTCTGGGTTCGGCACCAACGAGATTGGCGGCGGCGGCAAGGTAGACTTTGCGCAAGCCATCCGAAGAGTCCTGCCATTTGTAGAGAATTTCCTCGGCGTCACGCGGCTTTTCCAGCGCGATAAGAGCAAGGCCCAATCCCTCTGAGGTTTCCGCGTCGTCGGCAATTTCGCGCGCACTGGTGAACCATTTTTGGGCGTTGGTTGGGTCGTCCTTGCGCAGATAATACCATCCGAGCAGCCGCGCGTCGGATGCGCTCTTGCCGGTAGTGGCGAGTTCCTCCAGCGCGGCGACGTCGCGCTCCGGCACAGGTTGCGGCGGCTCGGTCGCGCCTGCTGCGACGCTCTGGCGAATGATGTCTGCTCGTATGGCTGCGAACTCACCGGTCCCGTCTTTTCCGGTCTTTTCGAGCGCCAGCAAGCCGTCGATCTTGTCGCGCGGCAAAAGGCCAAGCGCCTTTTGCATCGTGGCAAGGCGCTCGGCTGGATCGGTGCAATTGCGCAGCACATATTGATAGGCATCGTCTGCCCGCTGCACCTCGTTTGTTTTCGCAAAAGCCTCCGCAACGCGCCACAGCACGTCGAGGTCGCTACAGGTCAAAAGGCTCTGCGCGCTAGCTGCAACGCGTATCACGGTTGCGTACTGCTTCAGGTCAGATGCGTTGACCAATCGCTCACGCGCCTCTGCGACGGAAAGCCGGTCGAGCAGATCCTTAGGCGGTTGCCAGTTCGCGTCCTGGCTTTGCCTGTCTGCAATTGCTTGCCGCGCCTCGGCATATTTGCCCTGCGCATAAAGCTGCCACATGCTATCCAGCGCCGTGTCCTTTTGCACGGGCGCGGCGGCTGGGTCTGCGGGCGGCGTCCAGCTAGGATAGAGCGCGCGCAACCGGGCGATTTCTGCCTGCAATCGCTTGGTGTCACCCTGTCTCGCAAAATAACGCAGCGCGGTTTCGTCAACAGCGGGTTGCTGTTGAGCGGCAGGCTGTTCTGTAGCTTGCTGCGGTTCCGGCGGCGGTGTCGTGGGTGCGGGTGTCGATACACTGGGAGCCGGTGCGGTGGTGTTCTGCGCCGTAACCATTGTTGCGTTGGATACGGGTATGGGCAGGTCGCCGTTGCCAAAGGCCATCCATCCGGCAGTCCCAAGGCCCGCGACAGCAATGGCTCCAAGTATCGATCGAGCGCTCACCCGCAGGCCTCCTTGTGCTCTGCGAGCCAAGTAATGCCAAGCAAGTGCAGCGTCGAGGAGAAATAGAGCGAGGGTGAAAAAGTTTTCAGGTTTTCCGGCACCGGCGTTTTGTTCAGCACGCAGCGTGCGAGCGCTGGAATGAGTTCATACCCCTTGTCTGTGAGTTCCTGCCGAACAGCGCCGGTCGAGAGATCGGTAACTGGAACGCCGCCCTCCATTGCTGCAAAGGTTTGGAGTAGCGGCGCTTGCCCGATGCCCGCGCGAACGAGGTAGAGCGGAATGCGCAGCGCGTCATATCCGAAATCAGGATCAAAGCCTTCTGCAGGCTTCGGGCTGGTATGGAGCGAGACCCAATTTGGCGGAAGCTTTTCCGGTCCGGTGGCAGCTTGCGTCAAAAGGTCGAGCCCGTCCTTGCCTACCTGATCCCATCCGGTTTTTGGGTCCATCTCCGCGAAAAGCGGGAAGGCTTCGAATATCCAATACGAAAGGTTGACTACAGGACCGTCCTGCCGATCTGCCTCTGCAAAGCCCGTTGCGGCAGGCATGATGAGCAGTCGCCCACTTTGCTCCTTGACTGTCGCTGCAGCTATCGCCTTCACCATGCCGGTTGCAAACGCGCTGAATTCCGGCGCGTTCCATTCCTGTCCCGCCCGCGCGAGGGCATAGGCAATGAGTATGTCGCCATCGGTCGCGTTGTTGATGTCCGTGACATGCGGCATTGCAGCCGGATCCCAACGCCACGCGGATAGTTGATCGTCGCGCAGAAGCATTTCGGTGCGTGTAAACGACCAGATCAGGTCAAAATCCGCGCGGCTGCCCGCCAGATAGGCGAGCAGCAGGCCATAGCCCTGCCCCTCCGAATGGCTGATATTGCCATTAGCGTCGTCGACTATGCGTCCGCTCGGATCGAGGAATTTCGACTTGTATGCAGCCCAGTCGGCAGGAGAAATCAAAGGCGTGTCCTCCTGCTGCGCCAGCACCGTTTGAGGTGAGAAACAGGCGATGCCGGCGAGCAGGGCGACGACAAATCTCATTTGCCTCTTCCCAGACCAGAGAGAAATACTGAAGTAGCGAGCCCAAGCAGCACGCAGGCAAGGAATAGCCCACCCGCATAAGATAGCGGGTTGCCGGAAAGCCAATTCGCGGCAACGAGCCGATAGTTGAACAGCGAGAAATCCTGCGTCGGTACGAATTTTGGACTGCCGGTGCGAACGACTTCGACAGTGTCGGCGCTGTCGAGCGTGCTCATTTGCCCGGACAGATTTACCCAGTTCGTTTGTGCCGTCAGCGAGCGCGTGGCGTCACGCAGAATTGCTGCCGTGGGAGCTGTAACGACCGTCCACGTCTTTTCGGCACTTGGACTTTCCTGCTGGGCAACAACCAGCTTTACGTCACGTCCGGGCAGATAGGGCGGCGCCGCGCTTGGCAAAAGGCGAAGTGAGCCGACCGTGAAATCGAATGTTCGTGAGAGCCAGTCCTGAAATGAACTGACCCTTCCGCGCCACCCACGACCGGACAATTCTTCGCGCCACTTGGCGAATGTTTCATCCGTGTTGGTCTGGTCGACCGAGGTGTTGTTGCGTCCGGTATCGGCAGCCCATGAACCGGCGGCTTGGTCCGATATGCCAGTCTGTTGTAGTGCCTGAAACTCGACGGAACCTGTAGGTCCAATGAAGATTGCGTCTTCAGCAGATGCCGCGGCCAGCGATGAGGCGGCTAGCGGTATTTGCCGACCCGCTGCTACCGCCAAACGCCCAAGCAGGGTGGAAGCTGCCGAAAGCGTTTCCGCCTGATGATCTGCTATGAAAAGTGATAGCGGGGTGTCGGTGCGATTGTAAGGAAATCCAGTTCCGCTGAAACCGGCCAGATCGGGGCGGCGCGCGATCCGTGCAAAATTGGGCAGATGCAATTCCGATGTGTTAAACAGCACAAAGCGCTGATTGGTATTGGCTGTCGCTCCCGGCGCGCAAACCTTGTCCGCCTGCGTTGCCAAAACAGCTTCGACCGCAATTACATTCGCGCCGGGGCGAAAATGGCGCATGGTCACGCTCACCGGAAAATGTCGAAGTATCGCGCCCCCAGCCTGCGTGATCGGCACGGTGGCCGCAATGTTTGAATTCACATAGACGTCGATATGGCTACCGGCCAACACTTCCGGCGAATAGGCTGCGTCAAGCAGGATCGTCGCCTCGCCGTAATTATTCGCGTAGAAATCGGCGGGTATGCCGAATGCGAAATCGGCGCGGAAACGCCTGCCGGAAAACTCCTGAGTGGCAACCCCCAGCTCCGCAAACGTTTTGTTGCCGCGTTCGCGGAATATTGGCGCATCCGGTGCGCGCCAGCGACTTGTTGAAAGCACCGCCCGCTGTACGCCAGCCGGTCGGTCGAGCGGTGCGCCAATGCCCGCAATCGCAGTATCAACCGCCTGCCAGTTGGGGCCGCTTACGATCAGCATCGAGCCAGTGCCGTCCTGCTTTTCCAGAAAGCCCGCATAGGGTGAAGTCGTTGCAGCGGCGGGGAGGTTCGGCAGAGCTTCAGAAAGTTCGGAGGCGGTGCCCACCATCACCGGCATATGCCCCGGCCCCGGTCCAAAACTCGGTTCGCGCGAAACCTCGAACGACTGGTTCGGCATGTTCGCGGCTATGGCGATAGTTTGCGCGAGACGCACCACCGATGTCGGAATCGCGGTGCGATCCAGCGCGGGCACGACAAGGTTGAACGCGGTCGCGCCCTGCTCGTCCACTCCAATGGCGGCGATGTCCTCCAGCCTGTTCAATCCCGGTCCAGATGTTGTGAGGCTTAGATAGGTGCCTTCGGGCTTGATCTCCGTCCACAGATCGTAGGTTGATTCCACCGTGCAGTCGGTGCGGTGCCGTTGGGATATGTTGATTGCGAAGGTGTTGTCGCCCTGCTTCAGCACGCCCACCGGAACGGGAACCTGTAATTCTGAGATGCGATCTGGAGACCGTACGGGTTCTTTCAACACGGAGGTGCCGTTGATGAAAATTTCCAGCGTCGATGCTTCCGGGGCGACCACGATGGCGCTCTGATAGGCCATATGAAATGTAGCGGCGGAAAGCGCTTGCTCGCCCGTCAACCAGAACGTCCACACACGTCGATCCGTTTCACCCGCCAGAACGAGGTTTGGAAAAGGCACCATGTTGCGCCGCAAGTTGCGTACGCTCGAAACCGCGGGAGCAGGCGTGACCGGCGCTGCTGGCGTTACCGACGGCTGAGGCTGAGGGCTTGTCGCCGGCGGCATTGCTTCGGCGGGCGTTTCAGTGCCGCGCTCCGGCGTCATATCGAAGGGCTGCGTTTGCGCCAGCACAGGCAGCGAAACGAGAAGCAGTCCGAAAGCGGGAAGGAGCCGTTTCACGCCGCCTCCTTCGCCTGTGCCTGTCGCGCCAGCGTTGCCGGTTCGCGCGAAAACAGCCTGCGCCCAAGATAAACAAGGCCGCGATAGGTTTGATAAAGCGATAGGCCGAGGAACCAGATGCTGCCGCGCACCAGCCCCGGATTGCCGCGCCGCGAGAGTTGAAATTCGGTCCACTGGTTGGAGTTTGCAAATATGAGGTCGGCCACCAGCCGGTGATGGAACGGCTTGTCCGGCGCATAGCGCGTGCCGATCTCATATGTGCCGCCTTGCGTCGAAACATTGCGCACCAGAAGCGGCAAAGTGTGCACCTTCTCATCGAAATGCGTTTTGAATCGCAGCACCGCGTTTTCGTTTACATGAAGCGCGAAATCCTTATCGGCGAGCAATTGAATGCGCGCGCCATTGACCGAGACGTCCTCGATCGTGCCTTCGACCCAGCGCTTGCCGACGCCGACCTCGCAGCGCCTGCTCACCTTGACGCGCCGTGTCGAAGCACGCTGGCCGCGCTCGGAAACGACGCCCAATGCGCAACCTGCGAAAATCAGGTTGAGCAGGTTCCAGCCGCCCACAACAAGCGTGACGTCCGTTTTGAACGGCTCGGCATAGACCTTGTAGACCGTCATCGCGACCGCGCCGATCAGAACGGCGAAGATCACGAAGAAGGGCAGCGCGATTTCCGAAAGCCTGCTGTACGAAACGGATTCGTCCTTCGCCGTCACCTTGAACGACGGGCGGCTTGGATGGAGGATAACCGATATGACGGCGGGCAGCAGATGCAGCGTCTGCGCATATTCGTAGAGTTCCGAAATCCACGGCCAGCGGAACGCGCCGTAGAGATAGTTCTGCATCATCAGGTTCACGATCATGTAGCTGAGCGTGTAGGCGAGGAACTCGCCGCCGGATGCGGTGAATATTTCGAGGTCGAAAAACAGGTAGCACAAAGGCGCGACGAGAAATATCGCGCGCGGGAACGGAAACAGCCAGAACAGCGTGGATGACATATAGCAAAGGCGCTGCGGTATGGTGAGCCCGCCCTTCAGCAGCGGAAACTTGTAGCGCAAGATCTGCATCATGCCCTGCGCCCAACGGCTGCGCTGGCCGATGAAGCTGGCGAATGTCGCGGGCTGCAATCCCGCAATCAGTGGCTTGTCGACATAGACGCTGTTCCAGCCCTTGGAATGCAGCGCAACCGCCGTTTCGCAATCCTCGGTGATGCTTACACCGCTGAAGCCCTCTGTCTCCATCAGCGCACGTCGGCTCAGCACCGCAGCGGAGCCGCAAAAGAAAGCCGCGTTCCATTTGTCGAGGCCACGCTGGATAATGCCGTAAAACATCTCGTTTTCGGACGGCATTTTCTCGAATGTGCGCAGATTACGCTCGACCGGGTCTGGGTTCAGGAAGAAGTGCGGGGTCTGCACAAGAAACAGGCGCGGATCATCCGCAAAATAGCCCACTGTTTCCTTGAGGAAATCGCGCGCCGGGGCGTGGTCCGCGTCGAATACGGCAATCAGTTCACCATCGGAATGCGCCAGCCCATTATTGAGGTTGCCCGCCTTCGCGTGTTCGTTTTTTTCACGCGTCAGATAGATTGCGCCGAGATCGTCGCATAGCTTGCGCAGATCCCTGTAGCGCGTTTCGGCGGCTCGCGCCTGATCCACCCGCGTTGCGTTGCGCTTTTGTACGGTGCCACCGTCGTCCAGCAGCCAGACTTTCAGCTTGTCGGCGGGGTAGTCGATCGACTTCGCGGCGGCGATTGTCGTGGCCAGCAGGTCCGCATCTTCATTATATGTGGGGATGAACACATCGACTGAAGGCCAATTGCCCCGCGCTTCGTCTTTAGCGGCCCGCGAAGGGCGCGGCGGCAGCGGCATGGATACCACGAAGAGGCTGAGCGCCAGCATCATGACGCTGTACATCTCGGCGCAATAGAGCAGGAAGCCAGGGATGAAATCTTCCGGCTGGTTGATCGGCGGCAGCGTGCTGGTGGTGCGCCAGTACACATAGCGCAGCACAATCGCCGTACCGAAGGAAAGCGCGATCAGCCGCCAAATGCCATCCGCGCGCGCCAGCTTCAGCACCATCATCGCAGTTAACACGACAATGCTGGCGAAAAGCTGCGTTTGCAGGCTTATTGGCATCGTAATCAAAGTGATCACGATTGCCGAGCAAAGTGCCCAAATAAGGACCAGGCGGAGCTTGCGCATATCTGATCTACGCTCCGTCTAAATGGAATAGCTGGCGATGGGCCTGCCATGAAGCATAATATATTATACGCAACCCATAGTTTTGTTCCATCTCAAAGGTACAATTTTTGCGCGCCCTCATTTTCACTCCTCCGTCGGGGGTAGAGGAACAAGCGGCCCGGTTGTTGCCGGGGGTGCGGGCGATACTGATATTTCCTTGGCGTCGGCTGGTGGTGCGGGCACGGCAGGTCCGGTTGGTTGAGCAACCACAGGTGCCTGGATTTCAGCGGCTTCTACCCGTGCTTTTCGTGGCAATGCAGGGCGCGGACTTGGCGGAACTGGCGCGACGACCGTCGCAAACTGATCGCTGCCCACCGGCAGAACATCTGCGCCGCGCTTGCCCAATTCGGCCGCAGGCGGCAGCGGATCGCCATAAGGGTTCCACCCTTGCCCATTCAGAAACGCGTCGATTGTATAGCCATACATTACGGCGAGCAGCGCTTGCTCCGTTGCGCCAGTTTCACACAGGCGAAGCCGTACATCGATAAAGCCTTGCTTGGTCATAGGCGTGGCTTTCGCCCGTATGGTCTGCCATCCATACAGACACAGGTCGCGCGCGCCGCTGCGTCCCACCGCATAACCGAACGGCCCGTAGCGGTTTTGCACATAGTAAGGCGAGCGGGCCATGCGTACGCCCGGCAAAGCGGCCCGCATTTGCGCAGCAATACGCGGTGACGGATTAATCACCGGCGCGGAGTTGCGCCCGATGGTTACTTCAAAACGGTTTTGTCCCGATGTTGCAGCATTCGTGGACAGCAGGATTTCCTGATAACGTCCGCCCGAACGTTTGCTCTCGATCACGCCGACTATGGCGGGGCCGCCTATTGGCGGGAAAACGTAGGCTTGGTCAGCCGAAGCACTTTTGCGAACTGCGGAGCTTTCAATAGAGTCGGTACTGGCGCAACCGGCCAGTGAAAAGACAGCAAAAGCAAACCCGATAAAACCAATTACGGGGTGCTTGATGTGAGCTGTAAGCCGGACTCCCTCCTGTCGGCCGTGGGCTGTATTTGAATTCATCCCACCGATGAACGTTCCTCTGTGAAAGGGGAGACCGACGAATCAATGATTCGCCGGATCGTTCATCGTGTTTACCGTTAGTTGAGTCGCGCTTTAAACTAAGAGTTAAGTTTTGCGGCAGGCTCCACAGCTTTTGCGCAAAATGTCACGCAAAAGCACCACTTATATCTGGATTGCCTTGCCTTCCTTGACCGATTGCAGAGCTGCATCGGCAATCAAGAGGGCAGCCAAGCCATCCGTGCCGGATGGTTGGGCCTTTTTGCCTTTGGTCTTTGCCTCGATGAAACTCGCAATTTCATTGGCATAGGCTTCGGTATAGCGAGTCATGAAAAAGTCGTGCAGCGGCGGGCGCGTATAGCCGTCGGCATTGGCAACTTCGATTGAAACCGGGCGCTGGTTTTCAGCGGCTACCATGCCTTTTGATCCATGCACTTCGATGCGCTGGTCATAGCCATAGGTCGCGCGCCGCGAGTTTGAGATAATCGCCTGCTTGCCGGATTTGGTCTGGAGAATGACGCTTACACTGTCGAAATCGCCTGCCTCGCCGATTGCCTTGTCCACCAGCACAGCCGCGTGCGCCGACACGCTGACGGGCTCCTCACCCAGCAAAAAGCGCGCCATGTCAAAATCATGGATTGTCATGTCGCGGAAAATACCACCGGAACGCTTGATGTAATCAACCGGCGGCGCGCCGGGATCGCGGGATACGATTGTCACCATCTCGACATTGCCCACCGCGCCATCGTCAATGGCTTTGCGCACTGCCGCGAAATGCGGGTCGAACCGGCGATTGAACCCAACCATCAGCGTCGCGCCGGTATCCTCAACGACCTTCAGGCATTCACGAACACGCTTGGCATCGAGGTCGATAGGCTTCTCGCAAAAGATCGCCTTTCCGGCACGAGCGAACCGCTCGATCAAATCGGCATGGGTGTCAGTCGGCGTGCAGATCACCACCGCATCGATGTCTTTCGCTTTCTCGATGTCATCGATGGTTCGAACTTCCGCGCCATAAGATTTCGCAAGTTCCTGCGCCGCCTTGTCGAAGGCGTCGGCCACGGCCACAAGCTTCGCATCCGGGTTTGAGGCAACGGCCTTCGCGTGAACTTTGCCGATGCGGCCAGCACCAAGCAGGCCAAAGCGTACCGTCATTTTTGTCTCCAGATATTTGCGAGGTGCGATTGGTTACACCATGCCGCCGAGTTCATCAGAAAGCGACTGCAATTCCTTGTCGCCCGCCATCAGGTTTTGCAATTCCTCGATGCCGATTTCCGACTTGCTGAAGGTGCCGAGCGTACGCCCGCGATTGAGCACGGTGAACGAATTGCCGACCGCGTAGGCATGGCGAACATTGTGGGTGATGAAGATCACGCCAAGCCCGCGCGAGCGCACGAGATTGACGTATTTCAGCACCATCGAAGTCTGAGCGACGCCGAGCGCCGAAGTTGGTTCGTCGAGGATCAACACTTTCGCGCCGAAATAGACCGCGCGGGCAATGGCCACGCATTGCCGTTCGCCACCTGAGAGCGTGCCGACGGCCTGTCCGGGATCGCGCACATCAATGCCGATCTTGCGCATTTCCTGCCGCGCCACATCTTCGGCGAAGCCCATATTCATGAATTTCAGCGGCCCGAACTTGCGCACCGGCTCGCGGCCCATAAAGAAGTTCCGCGCGATGGACATGAGCGGCACCATTGCGAGATCTTGATAGACCGTTGCAATGCCAGCATCGAGTGCATCCCTCGGTGTCTGGAATGTCACTTGCTTTCCATCCACTAGAAACTCACCACCATTCGGCTTGTGCACGCCCGACAGGGTTTTGATCAGTGTGGATTTGCCCGCGCCATTGTCTCCGAGCAGGCACAGAACTTCGCCGGGCCGAACCTTGATGGAAACACCGGCCAGTGCCACGACAGCCCCGAAATGTTTTACGAGGTTGCGCACTTCGATGATTGGCGTTTCAGAAGTCACGGGCTTGTTTTCGCTACCAGTCATGGTCTGCCCCTTTACCGTTCGCCCGTCGCGCGGCGGCGAATGAGACTGTTGAACAACACTGCCGTCAGCAGCATCAGGCCGAGGAAAACCTGGAACCAGTCATTCGGCGCACCGGTGAACAGGATACCCATCTGCACAACGCCAAAGATAAGCGCTCCGAAGAATGCGCCGATCACTGAGCCGTAGCCGCCGGTCAGCAGGCACCCACCAATAACCGCCGCAATGATTGCTTCAAATTCCTTCAGCACGCCGCGATCCGCGGCTGCGGAGCCGAATTCCATGACCTGACAGGTGGCGTAAACGGTTGCGCAGAAGGCAGTCACCATAAACAGGGTGATTTTTACGCGAGCAACGGGAACACCAACATTGCGCGCCGCATTCGCATCGCCGCCGGATGCAAAAATCCAGTTTCCGAAACGGGTGCGCGTCAGCACGATATGACCGACTGCCGCTATGAAGAACGCCCAAAGGACGACTGCCGGAATGCCTTGCACGGCGGGCTGTCCGTTCGGCAATGTGCCGATGATACCGGCTTCCGCCAGCCAGATGAAAAAGCCGCGAAACGCCTTGCCTGCAAACAGCCAGCTTACGAAGGAATTGTCCGCAAAGTTCTTCACGCCGCTGACTATGGTGCGGTTCGCGAACAGAATAGAAAGGGCAATTGTCATGCCGCGCAGAATGTAAAGCGAAGCGAGCGTGACAATGAACGATGGCAGTCTGGTTCGCACTACGATCATGCCATTCAGGAAGCCGATCAGCAAAGCGCCGCAAAATGCGAACAGGACACTTAGAGCGATGGGGACGCCAAAATAAACAGTCGGAATGGCAATCATCATACCGGCAAAGCCGATCATGGAGCCAACCGAAAGATCGAACTCGCCGCCGATCATCAGAAGTGCAGCGCCGGTAGCGATGATGGTGAGCTGTCCGGTGACAGTAACCCAGTTCATCACGCCGTCGGCAGCGAACATTCCCGTTCCGCGCGCAGTAATGGCGAAGAAAATGAACACCAGAATGGTGCCTGCGATAGCGCCGAGTTCCGGTCTGGACAACATGCTGCGCAGCATGGATTGCCTGCGCAAGCGCTCGTCGCTCGACCGTGCGGCAGGCACGGAAGTTCCGCTGTTCGCCATTGCGAATCCCCTAAATTAAAACACGAAGTACGGGCGAAAGCCCGGCTCCGCCAAGCCGGGCCTCCGGGAGGATGGTTTGTTAGCGGTATTCGCCCGCCAGCTTTTCGACCATCTCAATATTGCCCTTGGTTACGAAACCGGGGCCAGTGTTCACGTTGTTTGCCGGCATCACGCCGTAGCGCTTGTACTGGGTCAGCAGAACCACCGGCAGATAGCCCTGCAAGTAGGGCTGCTGGTCGATAGCCGATTTAACGATGCCGTCCTTGATGCCTTGCGAAATGTCAGCGGACAGATCGAAGGTGATGAAGTTGTACTTCGACGTTTCGCCGGTATCACGCAGCAGCTTGATGGTCGGTTCTGCCGAGTTCGGCCCAAGGGTCAGGATGCCATTCGTGTCCGCATGAGCGGTGAGGTAAGCCTTCACCTTGTTATAGACCTGTGTCGGGTCCTGGCTCGAATCGATCATGTGATCACCGAGCGGCACGCCGAGCGCGTCGGCATAACCCTGACAACGCTCAACCGAAGCGGCGTTGGTGATGTAGTGGTTCACGCAAACGAAGTTCGTTACGCCTGCTGCCTTGGCGCGTTCGCCCGCACCCTTGCCCGCATCGTACTCCGGCTGGCCGATATGCATCAGCGCGCCAAGCTGCTTGGACTGGTCTGCCGTACCAGAATTGACGGTCATGACCGGAATGCCCTTGGCGATGGCCTGTTCGATGGAGGCTTTCAGCACATCGAAATCCGCAATCGTCGTGATGATGCCATCTGGGTTGGTTGCTGCGCTCTGCTCGATGATGCGCGCCATATCAGCAATGTCGCCCGTGGGCGGGTTGCGATATTCAACTGTCGTGCCGGTATCTTTTGCCGCGTTTTTCAGCGCGTTCTTGATAACATTCCACCACGAATCCGTATCCGGTGCGTGGCTTACAAAAACAAAGCGCTCGCCATCCGCATAGGCTGCGGGGGCGACGCTCATCATAACCGGCACTGCAACGGCAAATGCCGTAAGCAGCTTTTTGACAAGGCTTGCCATACTGAATTCCTCCCTGATGAATTACGGAACGTGTCTACCAAAAAAACGTTCAGTAGAATATACATTCCATTTTTACCCACTTCCGTCAAGTCCGCATGCCATTAAAGATGGCGATAATATTCACGCTCTTCGTCCACCTCCTCTTCGTTTGAGTTAGAATGGGCAGCGGTGTATTCCATTCGGGCAATTGTCTACTTCCGTAGCAATTGCGCATGATCCAAAAGCCTGCGAAATTGCTTGCCGGAGGTAGCAGATGGCATTGCGTCCCGAAATAGGAACATCGCGGCTTGACGATGCGGCAAGGGCCGGTTGGCTCTATTATGTCGCGGGAAACACTCAGGACCAGATCGCAGCAAAGCTGGGCGTTTCAAGGCAAACAGCGCAGCGGCTGGTTTCGCTCGCAATGTCGGAAGGGTTGATCCGGGTCAGGCTCGATCACCCGATTGCGCGATGTCTTGAACTGGCGGAAGAGTTGCGGAAGCGCTTTGCTCTGGATCTTGCAGAAGTGGTTCCAACCGATCCGGATTCTGTTTCGACTACAATTGGCATTGCCGAGGTTGCGGCGACGGAAATAGAACGCTTTTTGCGCTCGCCGGAGCCGATGGTCATGGGCATCGGTACGGGCCGAACGCTGAAGGCCGCTACCGAACAACTGCCGCCGATGGAATGCCCGCAACACAAGATCGTGTCGCTGACGGGGAACATCTCGCCGGACGGATCGGCTGCGTTCTACAACGTCATTTTCAATATGGCGGATCGCATCAAAGCCCGTAGTTTTCCTATGCCTTTGCCGGTTATCGCTTCATCTGAAGACGAGCGGGAAATGCTCATTGCGCAGCCCATGGTCCGGCAAACTTTCGAGCTTGCGGCCAATGCTTCGGTCACATTTGTGGGCATTGGAGAGCTTGGTCCGCAGGCTCCGCTTTTCGTGGATGGATTCATTTCCGAGGCGGAATTAAAGGCTTTGCAGAAGGCCGGTGGGGTAGCCGAAATCGTCGGCTGGGTATTCGACCGGCAAGGCAATTACATTGAGGGATTGACCAATGCGAGGGTGGCGAGTGCACCCTTGCCGTCGCGGGAAAAAGCACTTGTCGTTGCGCTGGCAAAGGGTGAGCGGAAGCTGCCCGGAATACTCGGGGCAGTAACGCGACGATTGGTCAACGGGCTCATTACGGATGAGCGAACCGCAGCCGCATTACTCGGCGAACGCTGAAATTTCGCGCGAAAGAAGCGCGTTTTTCGCCGTAAAAACCCTGATATCTCAAAAAATACGCCCGTAAAAATTCAAAAACGCGCCGAACCAGAGTGGTTTTACGGGCGTATGAACCCGTTGGTGCAGCGCAGCAACGATTCCCAATTGACAGCCGCAAGTTGTAGTGAATAATCGCTCACAGACTTAGCAAATGCTCACGCTGGTCCCTAGGGAGGAAATTGATGAGACTGACCACGCTCGTATTGGGCCTGTGCACCGCGAGTGCGCTCGCCTTCGCTGCGCATGCCGAATCCATCACCATCGCCACCGTCAACAATGGCGACATGGTGCGCATGCAGAAGCTGACCGAAGATTTCACGAAGAAGAATCCCGACATCCAGTTGAACTGGGTGACGCTGGAAGAAAACGTGTTGCGCGAACGCGTAACGACGGACATTGCGACCAAGGGCGGTCAGTATGACGTCATGACCATCGGCACTTACGAAGTTCCGATCTGGGCGAAGCAGGGCTGGCTGTTGCCGCTCGATAATCTCGGCGCGGATTATGACACCGCCGACATCATTCCGGCGATCGCCGGTGGCCTTTCCGCCGATGGAAAGCTGTATGCAGCGCCATTCTATGGCGAGTCCTCATTCGTCATGTACCGCAAGGATTTGATGGAGAAGGCCGGACTGACCATGCCGGACGCTTCGACCTGGGATTTCATCGTCGATGCTGCGAAAAAGATGACCGACCGCGCCAATGACGTGAACGGCATCTGCCTGCGCGGCAAGGCTGGCTGGGGTGAGAACATGGCGTTCCTCACGGCCATGTCGAACTCCTATGGCGCTCGCTGGTTCGACGAGAACTGGCAGCCGCAGTTCGATCAGCCCGAATGGAAAAAGACGATGGATACCTATGTCAGCCTGATGAAAGAGGCTGGCCCTTCCGGTGCGTCGTCCAACGGCTTCAACGAAAATCTAGCACTGTTCCAGCAAGGCAAGTGCGGTATGTGGATCGACGCAACTGTTGCGGCGTCCTTCGTGTCTGACCCGAAGAACTCGACGGTTGCGGACAAGGTTGGCTATGCGCTGGCTCCCGACAACGGACTCGGCAAGCGCGGCAACTGGCTCTGGGCATGGTCGCTGGCCATTCCGGCGGGCACGCAGAAAGCTGCGGCGGCAGAAAAGTTCGTTTCGTGGGCAACCGACAAAGCCTATCTCGAACTGGTTGCTTCCAAGGAAGGCTGGGCCAACGTTCCTCCCGGAACGCGCACTTCGCTCTACAACAATCCTGAGTACCAAAAGGCAGCGCCTTTCGCGAAGATGACTCTGGACTCGATCAACTCGGCCGATCCGACCAAGCCGACCGTCAAGCCGGTGCCTTATGTCGGCGTGCAGTTCGTGGCCATTCCGCAGTTCCAAAGCCTTGGCACACAGGTTGGTCAGTTGTTCTCGGCTGCACTTGCAGGCCAAATGTCGGTGGATGATGCGCTGGCTCAGGCTCAGTCCACCTCCGTGCGCGAAATGACCCGCGCCGGTTACATTAAATAGGCTCCTCCCGGTGCCTTGGCCGTCCGGTTCCCAGTGTCGGGCGGCCAGTTTTTCAGTGTGTTGATTGGACTCACCCCCACCCCTAGCCCCTCCCCTCAAGGGGGAGGGGAAACTGAGAACTCGGCGCTTCCGTCCCCCCTCCCCCTTGAGGGGAGGGGCTAGGGGTGGGGGTTCGATCGCAACAGGTGGATCAAACATGGCTACCCAGAACACCCGCACAATAGCGCGCTTCATGATGGCGCCTTCGGTTATCCTCCTGTTGATCTGGATGATCGTGCCACTGGTCATGACGCTGTGGTTCTCATTTCAGAACTACAACCTGCTCGACCCGACAAATGTTAGCTTCGGCGGGCTTTTCAATTACCGCTACTTTCTGACCGATCCGGCCTTTGTGACCTCGATCATCAACACGCTGTTGCTGGTAGTCGGGGTGCTGATCATCACCGTCGTCGGTGGCATTCTGATTGCGCTGCTGATCGACCAGCCGATCTTCGGGCAGGGGATCGTGCGCATCCTCGTGATCTCGCCATTCTTCGTTATGCCGCCGGTCGCCGCGCTGGTGTGGAAGAACATGATTATGCACCCGGGCTACGGAGTCTTTGCGGATATTTCGCGGTTCTTCGGGCTTCAGCCGGTGGATTGGTTTGCGCAGTTTCCGCTGCTGTCGATCATCATCATCGTGGCTTGGCAGTGGCTGCCGTTTGCCACGCTCATTCTGCTGACGGCGCTTCAATCGCTGGATGGAGAGCAAACCGAAGCCGCCGAAATGGACGGCGCGAATTTCCTGTCGCGCTTCTGGTATTTGACACTGCCGCACATGTCGCGGGCGATCACCGTGGTGATCCTGATTCAGACGATCTTCTTGCTCGGCGTCTATGCGGAAATTCTCGTCACAACCAATGGCGGGCCGGGCTATGCATCCACAAACCTGCCGTTCCTGATCTACCGCACCGCGCTGCTTGGCTACGATGTCGGTGGAGCGTCAGCGGGCGGTGTCATCGCCATCATCCTTGCCAATATCGTCGCCTTCTTCCTGATGCGCGCCGTCGGCAAGAATCTCGATAAGTGAGGGTTAGGACATGGCACGCGCAGTTCCCACACGCACTAAAGTGATCTGGACGGTAGCCGCCTGGGTCGTGGCGCTCATTATCTTCTTTCCGATCCTCTACACGATCATTACATCGCTGAAGTCGGAACAGGAGGCGATTGCGGGCTTTAATCTAATTCCCTCGTTCACGCTGGAAAGCTATGGCGAGGTGCAGAGCCAGCAGAACTACTTCAAGTTTTTTATGAACTCGGTGATTATCGCCGTTGGCTCAACGTTGATCGGGGTTCTTATCGCCGTTCCCGCCGCTTGGTCGATGGCGTTTTCGCCAACCAAGAAGACCAAGGACATTCTAATGTGGATGCTCTCCACGAAGATGATGCCCGCAGCGGCGGTGCTGGTGCCGATTTATCTGCTGTTCCGTGACTTCGGTTTACTCGATAGCCGGTTCGGTCTGACCCTTATGCTCATGATGATCAACCTGCCGATCGTGGTGTGGATGCTCTACACGTACTTTCGTGAAATTCCGGGCGAGATACTTGAAGCAGCGCGCATGGACGGCGCGTCTCTCTGGGGCGAAATCTGGCATGTGCTTATGCCG
>JASGJA010000025.1:167500-426840 GCA_049840935.1 Mesorhizobium sp. | reverse complement strand
ACCATTGAAAACATTATAGTTTTCGGCATAAACCCTGACAAAACACATACTGCCCTTCAGGTTCACTTGAACCTACGCCCCTATCTTTGCAATGCGGTTGGAGGGTTCTAAAACCTCTGGCTTTGAAGGCGTGTCCGTGATTCCGTTTCCGAGGGTTTTTGGGGATTTGACATGGGCCAGTTGGGTTTCTTCGACATTGATGAGCGGCTGGCACGTCTGAGTTCTCTCGGCGATCAGCTTAAATCGTTTTCGCGGGCCGTCGATTTCGAGCTGTTCCGTTCAGAACTAGAAGCCGTGCTTTCCTACAGCGACGGCAGCAAAGGCGGGCGTCCGCCGTTCGATGCAGCGCACCGAATATCTGATCAACGACCGGCTTTCCTTCATGCGCTTCCTTGGACTTGGGCTAACCGACGCAAAAAAGCCAAATCGCCAGAAACGCATCATCCAGCCGGCAACGCGTAATTCTTCGATCCGTCCGCGTTTAGCCCGTTTGTCGGCAGCGCTTACGGACCAAAGGGGATGGTCGTTTGTAGACCTATCAAGACCTTGCTGCCTTATTCGGCTGCGGCGCTTCGTAATCTACGAAAGTTGAATAAGGCCCCTCCTCGTGGGCGCGCCAGTACAAATCGGCCAACCGGCGAGTTAGCGGTCCGGGGCTGCCATTGCCGTAGATGCGCTCGTCGAGTGTCGTAACCGGCATAACTCCGCCGGCTGTGCTGGTTAGGAAAATCTCGTCCGAATCCCGAAGTTCTTCGATGCCGATGGGGCGTATCTCGCTAGCCAGCCCCTCGCGTTCCGCTAACTCCAATACGGTCCGCCGTGTCATTCCATGGAAGACCCCGTGATCCGGGGTAATAAGGATCCCTTCCCTGATGCCGAAAATGTTAAAGCCCGGCCCTTCGGTTACGTTGCCGCTCGCATCTAACAGGACGGGATAGTTCGCCTCATGGTCATAAGCTTCATAGGTGGCCATGGTCAGGTCAAGCCAATGGAAATTCTTTATCCGTTGGTCCACCGCCTCGGACGGTATCCGTTGGATACTGCTCGTGACCATCTTAAGGCCGATCCGCCGTTGTTCTTCATTGGCCAGCCAAACGAATGGTTGCGCAAAGGCGTAGAAGCGGTTCTTGCATAGCCTCGGATCGCGATTTGTTGGAGAAGGGACCCCGCGCGTACAAGTCATTTGAACATAGGCGTCCCGCAACCCGCTGCGCCGCACGCATTCGGTCAGGACATCAATGATCTCCTGCTTTGAATAGTCCAGCGACATGCGCAGCCCACGAATCGAAGCCTGGAAACGCTCGACGTAGTCGTCCAGGCGAAAGAACCTTCCGTCCTTCACATGGATCACGTCGTATGTGACGTCGGATCGCGTGAAGCCGCGATCGAGAAGCGGGATGGTCGCTTCAAGCAACGGCAGATATTCGCCATTCACGAACGCAATTCCAGACGAAGGATCGTGCGCTGCGGCCACCCGGTTATCTCCCAATCTGTTCCCCGAACGCCAGCGGTTCGCTGCCATTCAGAGTTTCGCGTTCATCGTAATAATGTTCGTTATACCATTGCGCGGTGTCGGCGATGTCCCGACGCAGCGCCTCTTGCGCGGGAAGCATATCCTGCGCCCGCAAGGCCTTGAGAAGTTCACCATGCCGCTCGACGCCGCGGCGGAAAACGATCGGATCATAACTTTTCATTTTGAATGGCATGCGCAGCATTGGACCAGCCCTGACCCAAAGCGTCTCGATCATGCCATACAGCAACCCGCCGCTTGCGAGACGATAGAGCAGGAAGTGAAATTCCATGTTGGCGTCGGTAACTGCCTCAGCGTCCGCCCGATCAACCGCCAGTTCGAACTTGCGGTTGGCGAGCTCCAACTCGTCCAGCTTTTGCGGGTTGAGCGGCGGGGAAACCAACCGCACAGCCTCGCCCTCAAGCATCAGCCTGATCCTCACAAGTTCGGCGAAAGCGGCGCGATTTAACTCCGGAACACAGGCCGAGCGATTGCCCTGCAACTCCAATGAACGTTCCGCGACCAGTCGCTGCAGAGCGTCTCGAACGGGCACCATCGAAGTTCCGAGCGCCTTCGCCAGAGATCTGATCGTGAGCTGCGCCCCCGGCTCGAAATGACCCCTGATAAGTGCATTTCGTAACGTCATGTAGACCTGGTCCTGAAGATTGACTTTCTCCATCAAGGAAAGATCAACTCCGGAAAGAGCACTCGATGTGTCGACGGATCCTGCACGCCTACCCAAATCGGAAGCCTTCTCTCAGCATTTCAGTGTGTCACTGTTAAACCACCGTCCACGACCAAAAGGTGGCCGTTGACGAACGATGCTGCTTCGGAACAAAGCATCAGCAACGGTCCCCGCAAATCTTCGACCGAACCCCATCTGTTGAGGGGAACGCGTGCATTTATCTTGGCGCTGAACTCGGCATCATTCTGCAGAACTACGTTTATCTCCGTCCGAATGTAACCCGGGCAAAGCGCATTCACACAGATTCCTTCGCGCCCAAGCTCAGCCGCCATAGAACGGGTTAGGCCGGCGAGCGCATGCTTTGTCGCAGCATAGGAATGTGCATTCGGCTTGCCATGAAGTGCAAGAATTGAGGCAACATTGACGATGCGCCCCCAATGCTTCTGCCGCATGCCTGGAAGGAAAGCTTGCGCCAGCAGCAACGGCGCAGTGAGGTTGACAGATATAACACGCTGCCACTCTGAAGCGTCTACCTGACCGAACGGACTGCGGTCGATAGTTCCCGCATTGTTGACGAGGACGTCAGGAAACAAGTTCGCCTTTCCAAGATCGTTGGCCAGGCGTTCGACGGCACGCTGATCGGAGACATCGCAGGCAAAGGCGCGCGCCTCGCCACCATCCGAACTGATCTCTTCCCGCACGTCGTTCAGGCGTTCGGCGTTGCGCGCGACCAGTACGAGGCGGGCGCCTGCTTTCGCTAGCGTCAGAGCCGCATCGCGGCCTATGCCACCAGATGCGCCGGTCACGAGCGCGGTGCGTCCATTCAGGCTGAACATTGATGCGACATCAGACATGCTTTGCGACCTCGAAAAGAGGGGAGCGATAACTTTCAAAATTCGCGCAAACGCCGATCGACTGCCCCGAAATCCTCTGGGCGGCGTCTGAAGCTAGGAACACCGCGGTCGCCGCCACATCCTCCGGGGTAACTGTCGTATGCAGCGATACATTATGCAGCATCAGCTGTAGATATGTATCTGCTGGAATGTTCTTCGCCGCGGCTTGCTCCGCAACGACCTTTTCGAGTCTCGGTCCAGCCACCATCCCCGGCAGGAGAGCATTGACCCGGATGCCATATTCGCCGAGTTCAATCGCCAAGACATCCGTCAGGCCACGTACCGCATATTTCGAGGCGGAGTATGGGCCGCGCAACGGCATGCCGATGCGGCCGGCAGTCGACGACAGGTTCAGGATCACTCCAGACCGCTGGGTTTTCATATCTGGGATCACAGCCTTGGCGCAGAGAAATTGTCCAGAAAGGTTCACGGCGAGCGTGCGTTCCCACTCGCTCAGGGAAACGTCTTCAATGAGCTTCGTCGGTCCGGCGATCCCAGCATTGTTGACGAGCACGTCGACGCCGCCAAGTTGTCCTTTCACAGACTGGAAGAATGCTATGACTTGCTTTTCATCCGAAACATCGCAACGGCGTGCAAAAAATGCGGATTGTTCGACCGCCTTGTGGTCGACATCGCATATGGCGACCGTGGCCCCCACATCGGCGAAAGCTTTGGCGATTGTGAGGCCGATTCCCGACCCGCCAGCTGTCACCACCACCCGCACGCCTGCAAAATCGAGTTTCATAAAGCGAGCTCCGTTCGAGTTTGTTGGGTGATCGAGCCACCCGGCGGCCGGCGGCGCGGCCATAAAAGCTCACGCCCTTTTGTCAGGCCGTCGGGCCGAAGGATGAGCGCCAGCAGCATGCAGAACCCCAGCAGGACTTCCCGACTACCTCCCGGCAGCACCAGGTTCAAGCCGAAGAGATCGATGCCGATCTCCAGTCTACGGAAGACTTCACCGATAATCGACAGCACGAGCGTTCCGACGACGGCGCCGGAAAGGCTGCGGACCCCGCCAACGACCAACATGGCGATGATCGTAAACTGCAGATTGAGGTAGACATTGTTCGCCGTGGTCAGCGCCCCGTTGGAGTGCCCCCAGAGAATGCCACCAAGCGCAGCAACCGCTGCGCTCAGCACGAATGCCATCAGCCGCAGCCGCTCGGCGCGAATGCCGGATGCCCGCGCCGCCACGAGATCCTCGCGCGTCGCTCGGAGCAAAAGACCATACCGCGATGTCTGGAAAATCCAGGCAACCAGCAGCGCCACCGCCGCCGCGCACAGTGCGATCTTCGGACCGACATAGACCGGCAGGCCGACAAGGGATGCCGTGCCTTTCGTCCAATCCGTCCAGTTGTTGTATATGACCGAGACGACTATGAAGAAGGCAAACGTAGCAATCGACGCGGCGATGCCGCTCAACCGCACCAGCGCGATGCCGATCAGAAATGCGACGACGGCCGCAACCAAGATGCCTCCAACAACCCCGATGTAGGGCGCGCCGGCGATCCCCTGCAGGAATTGCGGTAGGTTTGGCAGGATGACCTTCTTCATCATCGGCGGGATCGTCAGCCAGGCAGAGGCATAGGCCGACAGAATGAGGAACGCGCCATGTCCGAACGATAGTATCCCGGAATTGCCGATGAAGATGTAGAGGCCCGTCACCATTATCAGCTTGATCAGTGTGTCGGTGACAATTCGCGCCATGGCGGGGCTTATGGACGAAATTGCAAAGGTTAGTGCGGCCAGCAGGACGATCCAGGCTAAGCAAGGCCAGAACGAACGAAAGATGGTCGAGGGCGTGACTTTGGCATCGTTGATCATCACACCCGCTCCAGGGAAGATCGGACTGCAATCAGCCCGCGCGGCCGAACCAGAAGAACCACGATGACAACTGCGAAAACGAAGGCTTCACGGAAGGGCTGCAGGTGCGGCGGCAGCAGCATTTGCAGTAACGTGGTTAGTGCCCCGACAAGGAACCCCCCAAGGGCGCATCCAGGCAAGCTACCGAGACCGCCGATGACTGTCGCGACAAACCCGATCATGGTCAGCGACACTCCGAAAAACGGCGTCATCGATCCGGTCTGGGCCACGAAAAGGATAGTCACCGTGACCGCGAGGATTGCACTTATAGCAAAAGCTGCCGCGATGATGCGGTTGCTATCCACCCCAACAAGCCGCGCCATGCGCGGGTTCTCAGAGACCGCGCGCATTTGATATCCGATGCGGGTGAAGTTGATGAAGACGGCGAGTGCGGCGGTAAGGATCACCGTCGCGCCGATTTGCAGAAGGCTGACGCCCGCGACGCGCAATCCACCTAACTCGAAGCTGCGGCTGATGTCCGGAAGGAAATTAACCGTCCGGGTCAGCGAGCCAAAAAACATAACGTAAATATACTGGATCATGAAGCTTAGCCCGAAAGACACGATCATCAGCGTCTCGGGCGGAGCGCGTCGAACCTGCCCGAAAACGAGCCAGTCGCTCGCCAGAGCGAAAACAACGACGAAGAGCAGCACGCAGAGCACGGCGAACGGCCAATAGAACCCAGCGGTCAGCAGCAGCACATAGGCGCCGACCATGATGTATTCGCCATAGGCGAAATTCACGAGGCCTATAACCCCGAAGATCAAGCCGATGCCGATCGCGGTGAGAGCATACAGCCCGCCGACGCTCGCCGCGTCGATGAGCATCTGAAGCATGGTCATTGTGCGGCCTCCGGCTGTGTATATGTTCCAACGATTTTTGCCGCAGCCCGGCCGAACAGAGCCTGCTCAACCAGTCCGTCCCTTGCGAGTTCGCTGGGGCTTCCCTCCGCAATGACGCTGCCTGCCTTCATAACGTAGGCGCGGTCGCAGACGCCAAACGCCCGCTCGGAATTCTGCTCGACGAGCAGAATGGAAGTCCCTTCTTTCTTAAGCTCGGCGATCGTTTCGTAGACCTTATCGGTAACGATCGGTGCGAGCCCCAGCGAGGGTTCGTCTAGCATCAGGAGCTTGGGGCGTGCCATCAACGCACGGCCGATCGCAAGCATCTGCTGCTCCCCGCCGGACAGAAATCCTCCCATTTGCGTGCGGCGTTCCGCCAGGCGGGGAAAAAGCGAATACATACGGTCGACGTCAGCCCTGACAGCCACGTAATCCCGGCGCAAGCTGGCCCCGATCAGCAGATTCTCATGAACGCTGAGTTTGGTGAACACATCGCGCGTTTCAGGCACGACAGACACGCCTACCCCAACGCGTTGCTCGGCCGACAAGGCGGAGATGTCCTCTCCACGAAGCTTTATACTGCCGGAAGGGGCACACACGACGCCTGCGATCGTCAAGAGCATTGACGACTTCCCCGCGCCATTTGGGCCGATGAGGGCGACCGTTTCACCCTCATCGAGATGTATGGAAATGTTGGCTACTGCTCGGACGACCCCGTAGGTGACCGTCAGGTTGGCTACATCAAGGTGTCTCATGCTGCACTCCCGAGATATGCTTCGCGAACCATTGAATGGCTGCGAATCTCATCGGGCGTACCGACTGTCAGCGTGCGGCCGCTCTGCAGGACCTGTACACGGTCGCAGAGCCTGAAAACGACGCCCATATTGTGCTCAATCAACAAGATGCCGGCTCCTGTCTCACGGATGGTTCCGACGACCGCGAGGAAGGTCAGCGCCTCATCCTCGTTCATGCCAGCCGCCGGCTCGTCCAGCATCACAAACGCAGGCCGCGACATCATTGCGCGGGCAATGCCGACGCGTCTTTCAATACCGTAAGGAAGCGCACGGGCTTCCACATGGATCCAATCGCCAAGATTGAGCAAGGCGATCAGTTCGCGTTCCCGCGTCCTCGTTTCGGCGGCCGACAATCCGATGGCGAGCCCAGCTGCATTGATGTTCTCGGCAACAGTCAGGGCCGGGAAGAGGCGAACCGCCTGGAACGTGCGTACGAGGCCGGCACGAACCCGCTGCTCTGGCCTGGTGAAGGTGATGTCGGTGGCACCGATCCTGACGGTCCCGGATTTCGGCTTCTGGAAACCCGTCAGCACATTGACGAATGTGGTTTTGCCGGCCCCGTTAGGCCCAATCAATCCTAGAATTTCGGAAGGACGTATTTCCAAATCGACATTGTCGATCACGGTCAGTCCTCCGAAACGAACCGTGATGTTCGTTGCGGAAAGCGTGTTCATGGCCGTCGCCTCTGTTGGAAAGGAATGCTGCAGCGGTTTCGCCGCTGCAGCAAGGCACATCAGAACTGCGGCGGATCGACTTTTTCCGCAGCGCGCCGTCCAATCGGCTCAAACTTGCCGTTGGTTGCCTTCATCATCAGCATAGGGCTGTTGAGGTTGATGTGAAGCTCTGGCGTGAATGTTGCACCACCGGTTAGCAGAGGCTCGTTCGAGAACGTTTCCATCGCTGCTTTGATGGCATCCGGATCGAGGCTTCCCGCTTTTTCGGCGCCGCGTGCCCAAGCTTCCACCGCAGTGTAGCCGGTCACGACATGACCCATCTTGGCCGGTTCGTGGAACTTGGCTTCATACTGCTTCATGAAGTTGACGATTCGCGGCTCGGGGTCATTGCCATAGATCGACGCGTAGACGGCGATGTAAAAGTTCGACAGATCCGGAATGGCATCGATCCAGTGTGAACCGTCCATCGATTCCGATGCCAAGATTGGCAGGTCAATGCCAGCGGAACGCACTTGCCGCATCATCGAGCCATTGTTGGTGAAGCCGCACCACATCACGAAATTGGCGCTGCTGGCAGCCTTGATCCGCGAAATCTGGCCGGCGATAGCGTTGTCATTCAAGCCGTTCCAAGTGTCTTCGCCAACGATGCTGTCTTCGCCCTTGAGTTCGACCCAACGCTTCCTGAAGTTGTCGCAAAGCGATTTCGTATATTCGATCGCAGTGTCCTTCATGATGTAGACTTTGTCCCATCCGGCCTGCTCAGAGGCGAACTCCGCAAGAAGAGCGCCTTGGCCGTTGGTGGCGAGAGACATTGTGAAGGCCTTGGGACCGACGCCCTGGACGCCGAACTTTGCATCGGCAGCGCAGCTGGACAAGGCGATCTTGCCGGCCGAGATGGTGGCAAGCGCCGCCGGAGCGCCAAAATCGTAGTCACAGGCGACGAGAACCATTTCGGCACCGGCATCGAGAACTTCAAGGGCGGCTGTCGGTCCCAAAGACGGGTCGGACTTCGTGTCGCGGATCACCAGTTTCAAAGGCCGGCCAAGAACGCCGCCTTTCGCGTTGATGTCTTCCACCGCAAGTTCAGCGCCGCGAGCAGCACCTTGGTCCCACGGCGCTAGAGTTCCAGTCTGACCGGAGGCGACGCCGATGACGATGGGGTCTCCTTCGGCGTTTGCGATATTCGCTCCCAGGATCGAGAAGGCGGCGGCGCAAACCGCGGCCATAAGTATACGTTTCATGCCATTCTCCTCTGTCTGTTATCGTTTATGTGGCCATGTTTTCAGACCGCGCGGAGTTTCTCTGTCTCCGCGCGGTCGAGCGCGAGGCTGTCATCGACAGCTACGCCATAGATCTCGCGCGCTCGGTCTTTGCCGATTCTGCCTTCGCGCAAGTCATTTAGGACCTTATCGACCGACCGCGCCTTTGGATTACCGAAGCCGCCGCCGCCGCAAGAGTAGGAGACGATCCGCTCGTCTGGGGCGATGGTCACAGAAACGACGACAGGCAATTCTTCGAGGCTTCCGTCCCCGCGCTTGCGGTACTGGTGTGCACCTTGCGCGCTGCCGCCGCCGGCCGCGCCCTTGGCGGCATTTATTGTGCCGTCGCTGACCGCGTTGACGGTCATGTCGCATCCCGCCGGACCGTACTCGCCCATCAGGCTCGGTGCACCGGTGAATTGGCCTGCCCCTTCGGAGTTGGCAACGAGCCGCCGCTGGTAGCAGCGAATCGGATAGGCCATCTCCATGATCTCGATACTGTCTATGTAGAGCATACCAGCATTGCCAGCATGCGCGATTGTCATCCAGGAATCCTGCATCGGCGTACCGGCTCCGGCGGTGGCACCCAGGAAGATCTGGTTGACAAACGGGCGGCCTTTACGCGGATCCTTACCGGAAATGACGGCCATGGTCGCCGGGCTGAGTGCACCTGTCTCAGCCTGCCCGAACCTGCTATCCATCGAGGCGATTGCTGTCTGCACGGCATTCGAGATGCGGTCTGCGACGTTGGTGGTTGCAACCGAGCAGCTCGTTGGATGCCTCGGTATGCCGACAACGCCACCTTCCTTCAACTTGAGGCGCACACGACCGAACGAGCCGGCGTTGCGAGGCACATTGTGATCGATCGAGTTGAACACGCCGATCATGGCCGCGGTGCGCGTGCAGGCTTCCGAGACGTTGATGCCCAGTTCGAGCGCATCAATATTGTCCGTCAGATCAATATCGATGAAGCCATTCTCCGGATCAACGGCCACGGTGGCGTTGATCTTGACTCCGTCCTTCGGAGTGCCGGGTAGCGCATCATGCGTACTGAAAGATGTCGCCGTTTTCCGTGGCAGCTTCGAGATCGCAGCCTTCATCCTTTCGGCGCTGTAGGAGAACCATTGCTCACCGTACTCGGCCAGTTGGTCCCAGCCAAACTCAGCTCCGATCGCAAGAATTTCGCGCTCTGCGATGCGGCCTGCGCCAACCATGCCGAGGTAGTCGCCCCACCACTGCTCCGGCACGCGGATGCGCATCTTGCACATCCGAATAATGTCCTCGATGTCCTTGTAGTCTCGCTGAACTTGGACGGCGGGAAAGATGAGCGCGCCCTCCTGGTAGACGTCCTTGGCGTGGCCGAAATAGGTGGTCGGGATAGAATTCCCAATATCGGCCTGGTGCGCCTTGACGATCGCGGTGTAACGATGCTTCCCGCTTTCGTCGAAGACCGGCACCAGAATGGAAAGATCCGCGGCGTGCGAGCAACCGTGATACGGCGAATTGTGCAGAAAAGCATCGCCCGGCTTCAGATGCGGATGCAGGTCGCACATCGACTTCGCCATCATGTCCGGTCCGACGAGGACGTGGATCGGAATGCTTTCGGCGGTGGCAAGCAGGCGGTTGTCCGCCGTCACGATGCAGCAGGAGAAGTCGCGCGCCGTGGCAAGCACGCCGGAGCGACCGGTGCGCAACAGGGTGTTCGCCATCTTGCGGGCAACTGCTTCCCAACGGTTGTTTAGGATTGCCAGCTTCACCCCGTCGAATGCAGGGCGAACCCCATCAGGTTGGATAGCGGTGATACTCATGCATTCTCTCCCAGAATCTCGATGACAACCGAACCTGATGCGACCTTTCGCGCTTCCGAACCGGGGAACACCACGACGGTGGTAAACGGAGATTCCACGATCGCAGGGCCTCGGACCTTTCCGTCCTCATGCATGTCGGCGAAACTCACGAGAGGCACGTCCGCCACGCCTGTCTCACGGAAAAAGCACCGCCGGATATCGGCCCCCCCTTCGGCGGCGATGTTGTGCATCTGGCCGATTTCGCCCGAGCGGATTTTCACCGCAACGTCGATACGCCATCCGACAATCTCGACAGGCGCGCCGTCGTCGCGCACCGCAAACAAGTTTTCGTGCGTCTGATGGAAGGCTTCCTCAATCGCGGCGACATCCGCATCGTTTTCGATTGCATTCTTGGGCAGCACCACCTCGATATCCCAGACTTGCGAAGGATAGTGCCCCTCGATGCTGAGGATCATCCGGCTTTCGATCGCTTGATCGCCTGTATTCTTGAGAAAGGCCTTCGCCTTCTCGGTGAGTGTGGAAAGCGCAGACCGAGCGACGTCGTAGTCGAATGTATCGGTGCGGGTGGCGGCGATGACACGGAAATTGTTGGTGAGCTCCGAGATAAGACCGCCGCCCGCCGAGAGTGCAGCGCCGACCTGCGGCATGATCAGTTCCTTGCAGCCGAGCCGGCGCGCGATCAGCACGCTGTTAAAGCCCGCGGCTCCGCCACCGCCAACCAATACCGCCTTTGCGGGGTCGAAACCTTGTGCAACCGTGATGTCGTTGATGGCCTGAACCATGTTTTCGGTGACGACATCCAGGATTGACGCCGCAGCGTCGTGCACCGAGAGATTGAGCGGCTTGGCGATCTTGGTTTCAATGGCGAGACGCGCGGCTTCGAGATCGAGCGAAATGGCGCCGCCAAGAAAGTTATCGGGATTGAGATAGCCGAGGACCAGCGCCGCGTCGGTGACGGTCGGCTCCGTGCCACCATTTCCATAGCATACTGGACCCGGCACCGAGCCGGCGCTGCGCGGGCCGACCGAGAGGAGTCCGCCATCGTCAACTGAAGCAATCGAACCACCGCCCGCGCCGACGCTCTTTACATCGATGGAAGGAAAGCCGGTCATGTGACCGCGGAATGGCTGCCCGATCCACGTATCTCGCGCCCATGGTATCGAGCCGCCTCTGATAAGGCTGACGTCATAAGTCGTCCCGCCAGTGTCGGCGACGATGGCGTCGGAAACGCCCGCATCAGCCAATGCAAAATAGCGGCCTGCCACGGGCGCCATTGATGGTCCCGAATTTATCGAATGGATCGGCTGCTTGGCCACGTCAGCCGCATCAAGAACACCGCCTTGCGATGTCAGCACCAGCACGCGACCGGTAAATCCGGCTTCTCGCAGACGTTCTTCCAGCGTCTCCATGTAGGCGGTCATCAGCGGCTTCAGCGAGGCGTCGATCGCCGCAGCGGATGTCCGCCGATACTCCCTCAGGATCGGGTTGACTTCGTGGGAGAGCGTGAAGGGAACGCCAGGCAAATGCTTGGAAAGCAGTTCACCAAGCCGCTTCTCATGCACCGGATTAACGACGGACCATAGCAAACTGACGGCCACCGCCTCGACATTCTGCGCCTTCAGTTGTGCGATGACGTCGAGCGCGACCGCCTCATCCAGCACGACGTCGACACTCCCATCGTGCAGGACGCGCTCTGGAATTTCAAAGGTCAGTGACCGCGGAATGTATGGCTTGGGATAAGGTACCGTGAAATTGAACGGCTCGATGCGGCCCCCTTCGCGCAACATCAGTACTTCCGGGTTGCCCCATGTCGTGAGCAGCGCGGTCTTGGCAGCGGCGTCGGTGACGATCGCATTGATCGCCCGCGTCGTACCGTGAATGAAGAGATCGCCCTTGGCGAGCATTTCGGTCCGGCCGATGCCGAACGCGTCGGCTGCGATCTGCAGAACGTCGAGCACGCCTCGTATAGGGTCGTCCGGCGTCGTCGACGCCTTGAACATACGTACGTTCCCGTCAACATCCTCGACGACCAGGTCCGTAAAAGTCCCACCTGTATCAGTTGCGAAGCGCATAAGCGTGGTCTCCCAAGTCTGTAGTGTGGTGGCGGACGATCAAATGGCAGTGTTGGCAGCGCCTTTGAGGTTGAGCATCTGTCGCGCCTCTGCTGGTGTTGCTATGTCGAGCGAAAGTTCACCCAGTATTCGGCGTATCTTGGCCACCTGGTCGGCATTGGTACGGGCGAGTTCACCCTTTCCAATGTAGAGGCTATCCTCCAGCCCGACGCGTACATTGCCGCCGATGATCGCGCCCATCGTGCAGAGGCTCATCTGGTGGCGGCCGGCAGCAAGGATCGACCACTGATAATCCGAACCGAAAAGGCGGTCGGCCGTGGTGCGCATGTGCATGACATCTGCATGCGCCGGACCGATGCCCCCGAGGATACCGAAGATCGACTGAACGAAGAGCGGAGGCTTTACCAGCCCGCGTTCAAGGAAATGCGCCAGCGTATAAAGGTGGCCGATATCATAGCATTCGAATTCAAAGTGCGTCCCGTGGTCTTCTCCGAGATGCTTCAGGATATATTCGATGTCCTTGAAGGTATTTCGGAAGATGAAGTCCCGCGAATTTTCAAGGTAGCGCGGCTCCCAATCGTGGCGCCAGTTGGGGTAGCGCGACAGCATCGGGAACAGTCCGAAATTCATCGAACCCATGTTTAGCGAACACATCTCAGGCTGGAACCTCAGAGGCGCTGCGAGCCGTTCCTGGACGGTCATGTTGTGACCGCCACCCGTGGTGATGTTCAGCACCGCGTCTGTTTCGGCTGCGATCATTGGAAGAAACTCGGCAAAGACGTCAGGCGACGGCGTCGGGCTGCCGTCTTTGGGATCCCGGGCATGGAGGTGGAGGATAGCCGCGCCGGCTTGCGCCGCTCCAAGTGCTCCTTCAGCGATCTCGGCGGGAGTAACCGGCAGGTGGTCGGACATGGTAGGGGTGTGGATGGATCCCGTCACCGCACATGTAATGATTACCTTCCGGCCGGATTTCGCTTTGTCGTTCATGGTTGTTCCTCGCCTGCGATATCGACGCCGTTCTTCAGCGTTTTTAGGGATTTTAGTTTTTGCATGAGCCAGCTCTGACGAGCCGGGATGTCGGCGATCTTCAACAGTCGCCGCCGTGCGCTTGCTACCTTGGCCGGAGCGCCGGTTTTCCACATGCTGGTTTCCGGGCCACCCGGCGCGGACGTAGCAAGGGCAGGCCCCAAAGTGCGCGCATATAGTTCAAAACCGCCTTTCGAATTGAGGTCCATCGTTTCGAACGGACCGACGAAAGCCCAGCGCATCCCCAGCCCGGATCGGACGGTCCGGTCAACATCGTCCGGATCGGCAATTCCCGCCTCGACAAGCGAAAGCGCCTCCTCGATGAGCGCTGACTGCAGCCGATTGAGCACGAATCCTGGAGCTGCGCGCTTCAGACGAATTACGTCCTGACCGAGCGAGCCCATCAGGCGCGCGGCCTCTTCCATGACCGGACCAGACGTATTGCTTCCCGGAACCAGTTCTACGATCGGTAGCGCGTGCGGCGGGTTGGCGGGATGGGCAATCAGGCAATTTTCGGGTTTAGCTAGTCCCCCAAAAATCGCATCCGGCAGCAGAGCGGACGTCGAAGATGCGAAGATACAGGCGTCTGGCGCATGCGAAATCGCCGTCTCGAAGACCGCGCGCTTCACAGCTGCAAGCTCGGAGACGCATTCCTGGACGTAGTTCGCGCCAGATACCGCTTCTTCAACCGAGGAGCAGAACCTGACCCTCACCATCGCATCTTCCGACAGTTCACCAGCCAACCAAACGCGTGCCGCTTCTGCGCTTTCGTCAACGGCATCGCAAATCCGGACCTGATGGCCGCACTGGGCAAAAAGATACGCCCAGGAGCGACCGATTAGGCCGCCGCCTATGATTGCAATCTGTCGCGCCTTCATGGCGTTCCCCATTTTTTTCCAACCCTAATCCTTCAAAATTCGTGAAGTCAATAGTGTTATAACGAAATAATCAAAACATCCATTCGAACCTACTTAGCTTGATTTCAGGCCCATGTATTTCGAATATACGCTTGTTTTTCAGTAAAAAATTCCCAATTAGTGATCGCTGACAAAATTAATTGAACAGTTATTTTGTTATGTCGATTGACAGATGCGCGATTATCGAACGTAATCCGCACAGTTGCAGGGGAGACCTCAGCGGCCATGGAATATGGCTGCCCGCCTCCGCCAGCATATCGCTGTCGTAAGGGAGATGACTGCGATGAATACTCGAGCGGTTGCCGTTATTGGCGCCGGGTTGATCGGTCAAAGCTGGACTGCGCTGTTTGCCGCGCATGGCTACGACGTCATAGCGTGGGATTCCGCAAAGGAATGGCAGGAGCGGTATTTCACAAAAAGCGGCGAAGCTCTCGCCCAGCTTCGCGCTCTTGGCGTCGCGGGTCGCAATGGTCGCGTAAGGGCGGCCGAAACACTGGAACAAGCCGTTTCAAAAGCCTTCTGGATCCAGGAGAGCGTTCCCGAATCGGTGCCTCTGAAGCTCGAATTGTACAAGCAGGTCGAAACCGCTGCGCCAGACGATGCGATTTTGGCAAGCAGCACGTCTTCGCTCACTTGGTCGATGCTTGCGTCCGGTTTGCAAACGCCGTCTCGCTTTGTCACGGCGCATCCGTTCAATCCTCCTCATCTCATGCCGCTGGTCGAGGTTTTCGCACCATCTGCGGACGCCAGGGAGACGGCGAGGAAATTCTACGACAGCCTCGGCAGGCACACGGTCTTCCTCGATCGCGAAGCGGTCGGGCACATCGCAAACCGCCTTGCATCCGCCCTTTGGCGCGAGGCGGTAAGCCTCGTCGAGGAAGGCGTGGCCAGTGTTTCCGCCATTGATGCGGCACTTGTGCATGGCCCGGGGTTAAGATGGTCGGTTATCGGAGCGCACATGGCCTATCATCTCGGCGGCGGCAGCGGTGGCATCGAAGCTTACCTCAAGCATCTCGGCTCAAGCCAGGAGCGCCGCTGGGCGTCTCTCGGAACACCGAAACTGACGCCGGAGCTTTCACAGAGGATAATCGACGGTGTCCTAGAAGAAGCAAGCGGTCGTTCCATTTCCGACCTGGAAGCGGAACGTGATACCGCCTTGCTGCGAATGCTGGCCGCAAAAGCCGGAGGAAATGCAAATGGAGCCTGATACGCCTCGCATCGCACTGATACATGCCCTAGAGGAATCGGTTGCGCCGGCGCATGCCGCGTTCGCAGAGGCGTGGCCGGAAGCTTATTGCTTCGATATTCTCGATACATCACTTGCCGTCGATCGCGCTCATGCCGGAAGGCTTGACGAGGTGATGACACGCCGTTTTGCGATGCTGGCAGACTACGCGGCATCGACTGCCGGCAAGGGAGGCGAAACGGCCGGCATTCTGTTCACCTGCTCTGCCTTCGGACCTGCGATCGATGCCGTGAAGTCCAGGCTCTCCATACCTGTGTTACGGCCGAACGAAGCCGCCTTCTCCCATGCGTTGGACAGCGGAAACGAGTTCTTGCTCATCGTCAGCTTCGAACCGTCCCGGGCCGCTCTCGAAGCTGAATTTCACGACATGGCGCGTCGCCGCGGAAAGTCGGCCGCACTATCCACCGCAGTCGCGGACGGCGCGCTTAACGCGTTGAAATCCGGCGATTCCGACAAGCATGATGCGATTGTGGCCGACACTGCCAGGCGTCATGCCGGGTCCGCCGCTTCCATCATCCTCGGTCAATTTTCGCTGGCCAGCACCAGAAGCGCAGTCGAGCGCAGTTTGCCGGGCGCAACCGTCATCACGACGCCGCACAGCGCGGTCATTGAAATGCGCAGGCTGGATGTGGCCCGGCGCCAATCAGCCTGCATTTAAGAAGGAAAGATTTGGACGAGACGCATTACGACCCCAGGTACGACGATCCGGATGCGGTCTGCCAGATCGTTCGGGTCTATCTCGAACCGTCCGCGCGCCGCAAAGGCCTCGGCCGGAACATCGTCGCCTTGCTGGAGATCATGGCGAAGGAACTTGGCTATCACACCGCCTACCTTCATGCCAATGCGCGAGCCTCCGGCACGCTGTGTTTCTGGCAGCGATGCGGCTATCGGGAGTTCGGGCGCTTCTCCTATTCCGCCGATGGCAGGACGGATACGGGCGTGGACCTCGACAGGACTATTTGAACCAGTAGTCCAAATTCTCTCCCAATAATCCAGTAGTCCAAATCCGCTCCCAATAATGAAGCTGTATCGGGAATTGACGGAATGCGAGTTGTATTGCATAATAAAATCATGTTTCGATATTCGAAACAATTGGGAGGAATCAATGAACTTTAAACTGGGGCTGCTCGCCGCAGCAGTGTCGCTTGGGCTAAGCGCCCAATCGTTCGCGCAAGAAATCGTTTTGAAATTCGGCCACGCCGCCACTTCGAAGCACCTCTTCCAGGATGGGCTTCAGATGTTCGCTGACTCGGTCAAGGAAAAGACCGGCGGCAAAGTGGAGGTACAGATTTTCGGAGATCGCCAGCTAGGTGATGACAAGCAGCTTCTTGAAGGGCTGCAGTTAGGCACCATTGATGGGGCGCTCGTTTCCGTACCAACCATGCCGCTCGCGATTGGTGCTGTGCAGTTCGACGCACTTCAACTGCCGTTCCTCGTGTCCAGCTATGACGAAATGGCGGCAGCGCTCACCTCGCCCGTCGGCCAGCAATTGCTCGATAGCCTGTCCGCAAAAAGCATCAAGGGCCTTGGTTACATTGAAGCTGGCCAGCGTCACTTCATGAACCGCACGAAGGACATCACCAAGGTTGCAGATTTCGCCGGTCTCAAGACCCGTATTGTTCCGACCCCGCTGCACAAAGCGATCTGGGAAGCGGTCGGCACCAGCCCGATCGGCATGTCTTTCGGTGAAGTCTACTCCGCGCTTGAAACCGGCACGATCGACGCTGTTGAAATCAATCTCTCGTCAGCTTTTGCGGAAAGCTACTTTCAGGCAGCCAAGCATGCGACCCTCACCGGCCATTACTTCTGGCCCGGCGTGTTGATGATTGGCGATGCCAAGTTCCAGAGCTTGCCGGAAGATGTGCAGAAAGCATTGGTCGAGTCCGGCCATGAAGTGATTGCCAAGCACTATGCGCTCGCCCGCGATCAAGAGGCAGAATACGCCAAGAAGCTCGAAGAAAACGGTGTCAAGATTTCCAATCTCACCGATCTTGATGAAATGCGCGCGCGCACCAAGCCGGTGGTCGATGCATGGACCTCAAAGGACCCGTTGATCCAGGCATTCGTGGATCAGGTACATAAGAGCCAGTAATCCGCGTCGGCGGCGGGTAACACCGCCGCCCGCTTCCAACAAGCGTATCAAACTTGCGCCGTGTCTTTACGCGGCGAAGGTGAAGCGTTGCCTGCAAAAGGGAGGAAAGCGATGGCCGGCTTTCGACGGATTTACGACCGTATCATTTCAACCGTTCTGGTCTGGATGCTCATGTTGCTTCTGGCAATCATGTCCCTTCAGATCATCTTGCGGTACGTGTTTGGCGCTTCGCTCATCTGGGCCGAAGAAAGCTGTCGCTACCTTCTGATCTGGGTTTCATTCCTCGCCGTGACGCTCGCTTATGAGCGCGGTGAGGTAGCGATGGTGCCGATGCTTCGCGATGCGCTGTCCCGCAGTGCCGGTTTGGCATTGGCGATGTTGTCCAACGTACTCGCGCTCATCCTGCTGGCAGTTCTGATTTATTACGGAGTGATTTATGCGGAGCGGCTAGGTTCATCGCCAATCCCGGCACTTCAGTTCCTTTTTGGCGATCTGTTCGGACCCCATTTCCCGGTCCCCACAATGTTCTGGGTCTACATCGCCTTGCCCATCGGCCTCCTGATGTTCGCCATCAGGTTGCTTGTCGACATCGGGCTTTACGCGCGAATGATGAATACAGGCCAACGCGCAGCAGACCTGCGCCATATTGCTGAGCTGGATGGTCATCCATGATTGTGTACCTCGCATTTTTCATCGGCTTCCTCATTCTTGGAATGCCGGTTGCGCTTGGCCTCGGCATGGCTTCGCTGGTCTATCTTCTGATCGAAGGCCACAGCCATTTGCTGATCGCATTTCCACAACGAATGATTGCCGGCATAGACAATTTCCTGCTGCTGACAATCCCATTCTTCATTCTTGCGGGCAATCTGATGAATGCCGCGAACCTGACGCATCACATCGTGCGTGCGGCACATTTCCTTGTCGGTCGCATCAAAGGTGGTCTGGCAATCGTCAACGTGCTTGCGAACTTCATGCTCTCCGGCCCGGCGGGCGCAGCAACCTCGGAAGCAGCCGCCATCGGCAGCATCATGATCCCGCCGATGAAGCGCGACGGTTATGATCCGGCATACGCTGCCGCGCTCACAGCAACCGGCTCGCTGCTCGGCCCACTCATTCCACCATCCCTGCCACTAATCCTGTTCGGCGTGTTGACGGGAACTTCCATTGGCGACCTGTTTCTGGCGGGCATTGTTCCGGGCATCATTCTCGGCGTCCTTTTGCTCATCTACGCGCTGTGGAAAGGCCAGCGCGAGAACCATCCGGTCGCCCCGCCGGTTCCCAAGGAGGAGCGCTGGAGCATTCTCCATGCCGCTATTCCTGCTGTGGTGCTGCCTATCTTTATCGTCGTTGGTATCCGCACCGGCATGTTCACGCCCACCGAAGCGGCTGGCATTGCCTGCCTCTATGCGCTGATCACGGGCATTTTCATTTATCGGTCGTTGCCGTGGAAAGCGTTGCGGCAGTGCTTCTACGATACGGCAACTATGTCGGCGGGCGTGATGCTGGTCGTGGCGATGGCGAGCATGACGGCCTTTGTGCTGGGCATTGAAAGCCTGCCAACCAAGATTGCGCAGACGATCCTTTCGACCACCGATTCACCTGTAATGTTGGTGATCCTGCTAAACTTCATCCTGCTGCTGCTCGGCCTTTTCCTTGAGCCTTTGGCAGCGATGGTTCTCATCGTTCCTGTTCTCAATGCGCTCCTGCCTGCCATCGGCATGGACCCGGTTCAGATGGGCGTCATGGTTGTGCTGAACCTGATGATTGGAATGTGTACGCCACCTGTCGGGCTGGTCCTGTTCATCGTCAGCTCTATTGCACGAACGCCGCTGCAACGAGTCGCGCTGGCATCAATCCCGATGATTGGGCTTTGCGTCATCGTGCTGGTTCTCGTGGCTGCAGTGCCGCAGATTTCACTGTTCATTCCAAGCCTTTTCCACTGAGTGCAACCAATGCCCGAACTCGATAAATCGGCCAATCAGTCAACGCAGATGGCCTTCCTCATTATGGAGGCCATGGCGGAAATCGGCGAGCCTGTCGCGCTCACCGATCTGGCGCGCAAGCTCGACATTCCGAAGCCTCGGACCTTCCGATTTCTGCGCACCCTGCTGTCACTGGGTTATGTATTGCAGGACGAGGCAACGGATCGTTACAGGCTGTCGCTGAAGCTCTACCATCTTGGGCAGGCAATCGCAGACCGCACCGTCCTACTGACTGAAGCTCGTCCGCTGATGATCCATCTGCGCGACAAGCTGAATCTCACTGTCACCATGTCGGTCATCGAAGCTCGCAGCACGCGCGTCATCGACATCGTTCGTGTGGATTCTCCCGTCGAAATCGTGACACGACCGGGTTCGATGCTGAACTTCCACGCCTCTGCGCAAGGTAAGCTGGCGCTCGCTTTCAACCCAAAGCTCTGGGATGTTGTGACGTCAGAACCGCTGCGTGTTTGGACGCCGAAGACGATCACGGACATCGACCAGCTCAGGCGCCTGGTCGAACGCGCACGCGAGCGCCACTGGGCGGATGCCCCTGAGGAATATCTGCTCGGCGTGACCGCGCTGTCCGCGCCGATCTTCGACATGACGAACAAGATGATCGCTACTGTCACGGTCGCCGGTCCGCTCGACAGCATCGGCGTCCCGCCAAAGGATCACATTATCGAGGCGGTCAAATCCACCGCAAAAGCCATTTCTTTCAATCTCGGTTCCACGGAGTACCTTTGATGACAAA
The DNA here is from genome assembly GCA_049840935.1 of Mesorhizobium sp. Classification (GTDB taxonomy): domain Bacteria; phylum Pseudomonadota; class Alphaproteobacteria; order Rhizobiales; family Rhizobiaceae; genus Mesorhizobium_G. The sequence continues at coordinate 406,426 of JASGJA010000025.1, read as the reverse complement.
CTATTCGCTTGCCATCGACATAGGTGGCACATTCACGGATGCAGTGCTGCTGTCCGATGACGGCAAAGCCTATGTGGACAAGACACTCACCACGCATGGCGATCTGCTTGAAGGGTTTTTCCGTGGCGTTGGCCTTGTCATGGGCAAAGCCGGCATCGAGCCTTCGCAGGTCAACGATGTTGTCGTGCACGCCACCACAGTCGTCACCAATGCGCTCATCGAACGCAAGGGACCACCCGTCGGGCTGATACTCACCAAGGGTTTCGCGGACATTCTCTATATCCGCGAGGAGCATCGCTACGACATGTACGATCCGCAGATCGAATTTGCCGAACCGCTCATCCCGCGCGAACGAACCTTCACCATCGACGAACGCGTCTTTGCAGATGGTTCCGTGGGAAAACAGGCTGAAGATGCGGAGATTGAGACGATCGTCCAGCAGTGCCTCGACCAAGGCATAGAGTCTGTCGCTATCAGCCTGATGAACGCCTACCGCAACAGCGCGAACGAGGAAAAGATCGCATCTGTGTTCGCCCGCATGGCACCGCAAATATACGTATCGATGTCCAGCGAGATTGCGCCGCAAATGCGCGAGTATCTGCGCACATCAACAGTCGCGATCAATGCCTATACCGTACCAATTACGCGTCCTTATCTTACAGCGTTGATCGGCCAGCTCGGCGAGCGTGGCTTCTCCCAACAACCGCTCATCATGCTCTCGAATGGTGGCGTCATCGGTGCGGAGCGCGCCGGGCGTTTTCCTGTCCGCATGATCGAATCCGGTCCCGCGGCGGGTGCGCTCGTTGCCTGCTATTTCTCACGCGTCTTTGGCTTGAAGGACCTCATTTCGTTCGACATGGGCGGCACCACCGCCAAGGCTTGCATGATCCAGAACCACGAGCCGCTCGTCACCGGAACCTTCGAGGTAGATCGCCGGTATCGCTTTAAGCCGGGCAGCGGAATGCCGATCACCGTTCCGTCCATCGACATGATCGAGATTGGCGCGGGCGGCGGCTCCATCGCGTGGATTGACGATCTCGGCCTGCTGAAAACCGGACCGGAAAGCGCTGGCTCCATACCCGGTCCGGTCTGCTATGGTCGGGGCGGCAAAAAGCCCTGCGTCACCGATGCCGATGTCGTGCTCGGCATTCTCGATCCCGACCGCTTTCTTGGCGGCGATATGAAGCTCGATGCCGAAGGTGCAGGCAAGGCGCTGGAAGAACTCGGCAAGCGTATCGGCCTGACGCGCGAACAAACTGCGTGGGGCGTTTTTGAGGTCGTCTGCGAACAAATGGCTGCTGCAACACGCACCCACGCCACGGATCGCGGTATCGACTATCGCGGACTCCCGATGCTAGCTTTCGGCGGTGCTGGCCCTGTCCACGCCTGCATGGTTGCCGACCTGATCGACTCCACACAGGTCATCTACCCGCCGCTGGCAAGCGTTCTGTCCGCCTTCGGAACATTGGTCACGCCAACGCAGATCGATCTCGTAAAGAGCCAGCTTTCGCGCATCGACGCGTTGGATTGGCAGGCCACCGCGACCGTCGTCGGGTCCATGTGTGAGGAAGGCGCTGCTGCGTTGGTTGAGGCAGGTATCTCGCAGGATGACGTTGCCTTCGTCTTCGGTGCCGATCTGCGCTATTTCGGCCAGCAATCCGAATTGCGCATCGAGCTGCCCTTCGATCCGCGCGAAACGCATGACGCAGCAGCGATGCGCGATATCTTCGAAAAGGAATATGTCGCGCAGTACGGCCTGAAGCTCGAAGCCATGCCCATTGAGCTTGTTAGCTGGCGTGTAACGGCGCGCGGCGACATTCCCGCGCGCACTGCGAATGCTGCAAAGCCGCTTTCAACGGAAGCACCTGCTCGCTTTCGCAAAGTCTATTTCAAGGGCAAGCCCGTCCAGGTGCCCGTGCGGCATCGCTCCGAACTGCGCTACGGCGAGATCATTCAGGGACCCGTCATCGTCGAGGAGCGAGAGACAACCACCTTCGTTCTGTCCGGCTGGACCGTTGAACTTCACGAAAATGGCAGCCTCGTTGCCAATAAGAAAAAGGGAGCCTGAACATGGATGGCGTCGAACTTCAGATCCTCTGGAGCAATCTCATCGGGATCGTCAGTGAGCAGGCGCGCGCCCTTCAGCGCATCGCGTTCAGCCCAATCGTGCGTGAGGCGGGCGATCTGGCAAACGGCCTGTTCGATAAGCGCGCGCGCATGGTCGCTCAGGCTGTCACCGGTACTCCGGGCCACATCAATTCGCTGGCCGCTGCGGCAGGCAATCTGCTCAAGCACACTGACGTCGATGCATTGAAGCCCGGAGACGTACTCATAACCAACGATCCCTGGATGTCGGCAGGCCACTTCTTTGACATTACCGTTCTCTCCCCGATCTTTCGCGGCGACAACCTCATTGGCTACGCAGGTTCCACCATCCACCACACTGACATTGGCGGTTATGGCATCGGCTCCGGCGCGCGAGACATTCACGAGGAAGGCCTCTGGATTCCGGTCCTGAAACTTTATGAAGCTGGCGAACCGAACAAGACATTGTTCGAAATCATCAAGCGCAATGTCCGCACGCCGGACGCGCTTATGGGTGATCTCGGCGCACAGGTTTCGAGTGGCATGATTGCCGCCCAACGGCTCAATGCCTTGTGCGACCGATACGGGCTGGACGACATTGAAAGCCTGTCTGACGAAATCATCAACCGATCGGAACAAGCCACACGCGACTCCATCCGAGAGTTGCCCGCCGGGACATATCACGGCGCTTCACGCTTCGATGTTCCGGGCGGTGAGACGATCGAACTCAAGACAGCCGTGACAATCGATAATGTGAAGGGCGAAATCACCATCGACTTCGCCGGATCGTCGCCGCAAAGCAAGATGGGCATCAACGTGGTGCCAGCCTATACGCACGCCTATTCCACATTCGCCGTGCGCTCGACGCTCAACCCGGATCTGCCCAACAATGCCGGTTCGCTTGCGCCCATCAAGCTCGTACTGCCAGAAGAATGCGTGGTGAATGCGAAATATCCTTCGCCAGTCAATGCACGTCACGTCGTTGGCATGTACGTGTCATTCCCCATTCTCAAGGCGCTTTCGCACGTCGCGCCGGATCGTGTCGTCGCCGAAGGCTCAGGCGCCGTCTGGACTATCCAGATACAGGGCAAGGATGCCGAAGGACGCCCCTTCACAAGCTCGATGTTCAACTACTCTGGCGGCATGGGCGCGCGCGCTAACAAGGAGGGTCTTTCCGCCATCTGCTACCCAACCGGCGTTTCGGCTGTTCCCGTCGAAGTTCTGGAAGCATCTTATCCAATCGTCTTCAGTTGCAAGGAACTGGAGCGCGGCACTGGCGGTCGCGGCAAGCAACCCGGCGGCGACGGCCAGCGCATCGGCTTCAAAATGCGCACCGGCTCATCTTGGCTGCTAAACTCCGTACCGAGCCGCCTTGAGGAAGGTCCGGAAGGTTTGGCCGGCGGCGAAGACGGTGCTGCGGGCCGATTCGAGATTAATGGCAAGCCGGCCAGAACCAAAGGTAAGATGGAGATGCAGGCCAACGATGAAATCTTTATGGTGACGCCGGGTGGTGGCGGTTTCGGAGCACCCTGAGCAATGAACATTGCCGACTGGCTTTACTGGACAGCGCGGCTCGATCCGCAAGCTCCTGCTTTGATGCAGGGGTCGCGGGTGGAGGCGGATTATCAGGAATTCGCTCGCCGCGCGGGAGCGCTCGCAAAGGGTTTTGCCGAGCGCTTCGGCATCGCTTCGGGAGATCGGGTAGCGATCTTCATGAAGAACCGGACAGAGTATCTGGAAGCGCTCTATGCCGCACTCTGGATCGGCGCGGTCATTGTCCCGATAAACGCCAAGCTGCATCAGAAAGAAGCCGCCGTTATCCTTGAGGATTCGGGGCGAAGCTCGTTGTCACGACGCAGCGCGACGAGCTCGCTCCGCTTTACGACACCAATTATCTGTCACCCGATGAGCCGCTATGGACGGAGCTTCAAGCAGGCCCGGCCATCCCCAAACCCGCCTCGCGCGCCAGCGACGATCTGGCATGGCTCTTCTATACGTCCGGTACAACCGGACGTTCCAAAGGCGTCATGCTTTCGCATGGCAATCTCATAGCTGCATCGCTCTGCTATCCCACCGATGTCGATCCCGTAACCGCGCGTGACGCTGCCCTGTACGCTGCGCCCATGTCACATGGCGCTGGCCTATATAACTTCATCCATGTGCGCATGGGTGCGCGCCATGTCGTACCGCAATCCAGTGGCTTTGAGCCTATGGAGATCCTCGAACTCTCAGCAAAGTTGCGCGAGGTTTCCTTCTTTGCCGCGCCAACGATGATCCGCAGGCTGGTCGATGTTGCAGCTTCCAGCGGGCTTGATGGTGATGGAATACGCACCATCGTCTATGGCGGCGGCCACATGTACCCAAGCGATATAGAGCGCGCTGTTGAGGTTATGGGCGACCGCTTCGTGCAGATTTACGGTCAAGGCGAAAGCCCCATGACAATCACGGCACTCGCCCGGCGACATGTCACCGACCGCACAAGCCCGAACTGGCATAGGCGGCTGGAATCCGTCGGCAGGGCGCATAGCTGTGTTGAACTGCGCATCGCCGATGAAGATGGCAATCCCCTTCCGCCGGGCGACGTAGGCGGAGATTCTTGTCGCGGGACCGCAAGTCATGCAGGGCTATTGGAACAATCCTGGGGCCACTACCGAAACATTGCGCAATGGCTGGCTCTGGACAGGCGATCTCGGACGGCTGGATGCCGACGGGTTCCTGACGCTTACCGACAGATCAAAGGACGTCGTTATCTCAGGTGGCACGAACATTTATCCGCGCGAGGTCGAAGCGGTCCTGCTAACTCACCCAGATATTGTCGAAGCTTCTGTTGTCGGCAAACCTGATGCGGAATGGGGCGAAGTGCCTGTCGCCTTCGTCGTATTACGCGAAGGCGCACCCCAATCAAGAGAAGACATCGACCGGCACTGCCTTTCGGAAATGGCGCGCTTCAAACGGCCAAAGGAATATTACTTTGTGTCCGATCTGCCGAAGAACAACTACGGCAAGATCGTCAAGACCGAGTTGCGCAAGCTTATTCCTTAGACCGACAGCAAGCGCCGTGCCGCACGGGTATCTGCGACACGATTGCCGGTTGCCTCGATGATCGCTCGCGCCTGCGCGACCAGCGCCACATTGTCCACCAGCGAGCCGTCGGCAAGCTTGAGCGTGTCCTCCAGCCCTACGCGAACGTGTCCACCTTGCCTTGCTGCTGCTTCCAGCGTAACCGCAAACGAAGCTCCAGCTTCGAAAGCAGCCCAAATCGCCCCATCGGGCATGCGGCTTTTCATTGCCAGAAATGCTTCTGGCGTCGCAGGGGCCCCGCCATAGGCGGTGCCCAGACAGATCTGCACAAAAGCCGGAGGCGCAAACGCGCCTTCCACTGAGAGAGCGCGGGCATTCTCCATGTGAGACAGGTCGAAGCACTCGATTTCCGGCTTCACGCCCGCGCCCTTGTAAAGGCTCGCCATGCGGCGCAAATCGGACTGCCGCGCTACAAAAATCGACTCGCCCACGCCCACCGTGCCACAGTCTATCGTGGCGATCTCCGGCTTCAGTTCCAGCGCGTGACGCACACGCTTTTCGACAGGCGAAAGCGTCGTGCGTTCATCAAGGCGAGGCAATGCACTGTCATCAAAGAGTACTTGGCCATCCATGCTGCAAGTCAGGTTTAGCAATATGTCGATACCAGCCGCGCGCACCTTTGAGGCGATCTCCGCAAACAGATCGAAATCATTTGACGGCATTCCCGTTTCGGGATCACGCGCATGAATATGCGCGATTGCTGCACCCGCCTTCGCAACCGCTGCAACAGCCGCAAAAATTTCATCCGGCGTTTTCGGTAGATCGGGATGAATATCCTGTGCTGTCGCGCTCCCGCCATTTATGGCGCAGGTGATAATGATATCGCGCATTTTCAGCCCTGCGTTCCAGAGCGCACTTCATTCACCGCCGCATTCGCTCCGGCAGTCATGAACATGGCTTCCTGCATCAACCCGACAAAGGTGAAACCAAGCTTGCTATAGTCAATCGCGAGCTTTGCGGAAGTCGCGAAAATGCCAGCCAATTTGCCATGCGCATTGGCCTTATCCGCAACATCCCTGATCGCCTCCGTAACGCTCGGGCTATCCAGGGCTTTGCCGTTGGTCAGCGAAACCGAAAGGTCCATAGGCCCTACGAAGACACCATCAATGCCATTCGTTCCAAGGATGTCGTCCAGATTATCCAGCGCCTGCCGTGTTTCGATCATGGCAAAGGTTACGATCAGTTCGTTTGCCTTCGTCAGATAGTCGCTTGCCGTCAGGCCGGAAATCGGAAGCGCGCGACGTGGCCCCCAACTCCGCGAACCGACCGGCGGAAACTTCGTGTATGCAACAAGCGCTTGTGCATCTGCCTTGGTGTTGACCATCGGGCAAATGACGCCCGCAGCACCGAAATCCAGAACACGACTTGTGAGCCCCGACGCAGTTGACCGGGACGCGCACCAGAACCGGCTTGGACTCAAGCGCCGCTGCCGCCACGGAGTTCATCACGGCAACCTCGTCAAACATTCCGTGCTGCATGTCCAAAACGAAGGATTGCAACGAAGTTCGCGCCATTGCCTCGACAATATTCGGGTCGGGAAATTGCAGGAAGGAAGATAGATGCAGCCTTTCGGCACGCAGTTTGCGCGCGAAAACGCCTACGACATCAGGCATTGCCATTGCACCACGCTCCTATTCGAAATCGGCCTTCTGGTGGTCTACAATTTCCAGATAGTCCTCACGGATCGGGCAGAAGATATCGAGGTTCATCACGACTTCGTCGCTGATCGGGATACCGCCATGCATGACATTCGGCGGCACACGCAGTACCTCTCCAGCACCTACTTCGAATGTTTCGTCACCTACTGTCCAGCGCATCCGCCCCGTCAAAACCACCGCGATCTGCTCGAATGGATGCTTATGCATTCCAAGCGTCATACCCTTCTCAAGCCAGTTCATGACCAGCAGCACATCTTCCCCCCGAAATCCTGCACGGCTGATGTGATCGCGCACAGGAAAACGCGGCAAATCCTCCCATTTTACCGGCATACGAAACGGCTGAAGTTCTTCGCTCATTGCACTCTCCTCTTCCCAGTCGATTACTCTTCTGGCGCATGCGAACTCGTTTGACAAATTGAAATATCTTGCGGAATTATAAGTTATGATCATCAATCCGACACTTCGCCAGATGCACGCCTTTGCCGAAGTTGCGCGCACTGGAAGCTTTTCGCGTGCGGCCGAAGTCTTGCATCTTTCGCAGTCGGCGGTCAGCCAGACCATAACGCAATTCGAGGGTCTGGTTGGAATGTCGCTGTTTGACCGCACGACCCGAGCGCTGCAACTTTCCACTCTGGGGGAGCATCTTCTGCCGCGCGTGGAATTCATCCTGAAAGAAGTAAACACGACATTTGACGGGATCGCTGCGATGCGCGACCTGGAACATGGAAGCATATCGGTGGGATGCCTCGCTTCGATTGCCGTGCACTTTTTGCCGAATGTTTTGGCTGATTTCTCGGCTCAACACCCAAAGATCCGAGTCTCGGTTATTGATGGCAACGCCGCAGATCTGCGCAGACGTCTGCTTGGTGGACAGATCGATCTGGCAATTACCGCTTTTACGCAAGTTGATCAGGAATGTGCGTTCGAACCACTGCTTGATGATGAATTCTGCTTGATCTGCCAGCAGGACCATCCGCTAGCCGCAGAGTCGTCCATGCGATGGAAAGACTTGACGAGACATCAACTCATTGGTTTTGCACCCGAAACAAGCAATCGCATAACAATCGACCGCCAACTTGCAGCAATAGGCCTTTCGCTTTCACCGCAGATCGAACTTACACAGCTTGGCACGGTGATTGGCATGATCGAGTTCGGGCTATGGAGTGGCGGCCATTCCAGCCCTCGCATGCCCCCAACCAACGCGGCTGAAAGTCATCGCGCTGCGCGAACCTCGTGTCCTGCGCCAAATCGGAGTTCTCACCCTTGCAGGACGCGCCGAATCCTTTGCGGCGGCAGCGTTTATCCGTTTGATCCGCTCAAGTTTTCAGGAAATAGCCAGCGGTGAGAAGAAGCGATGAAGGCGCGCCAGTTGCCGCCTCTCATCCATCGATGCCGCTGAAAGCCTATACAGACCGCGCTGCTACAAACGCATCAGCCGACGAATATTCGCGCCTGCGATTGACTGCCTGTCCGCTCGACCGATATTTGCGGCCTCCAGAGTTGTCGCGAGCCTTGCTGCTATCGGGCCCGTGCTGACGATTGGCCAGTCGCTTCCCGCAAGAACGTGATCGGCCCCAAGCGTGTCCACTAGCGAGCGGATCACAACCGGGTTAAACCCCATCGTATCGGCATAGACCTGCCGCCGAAGCACGGTCGCCGCATCCGACCTGCCTTCGGGATGTTTGTCATATGCGGCGGCAAGCAGAATCCCTGCGATGGCGAGATTGGTCACAACGACCTTGAGCTTCGGCAATTCATCGAAAACACCGTCTGTGATCAACGCGGCGAGCGCCGCGCTGTTGACCGTACCTCTCGCAAGCAGGGTACCGATCCGGCCAAGAGGTTCGAGCTGGTTCGTCAGAGGCTGCGGATTGATCGGGTGAAGAAAGACGGGAACTTCAAGTTCCGCCGCTGCTGCCAGGACGGGACGCGCCTGCGGGGCGTTGACAAGCAGGTCGCCGCGCCCGCTGGCAAGGAACACCCCCTTGAAACCAAGGTCAGTGACTGCCCTGTGCAGTTCCCTCGCGGCGGCATCGCCACCGAATGTATCGACTGTGGCCAACGCAAATAGCTGGTGCGGGCGGGTTGCAACCAGTTCCGCAAGCTGATCGTTGAGGCGCGACGGCGCATCGTCCGGAAAGCGTCCGTCCTCTTTTTCGATGAACGCCGTTGGGCTGTTCACGACGCGGCCAGCAATGTCGCCGCTATCGATGTCGGCAACCAGCGCCTCTCTGTCGGCGAGGTCGCGATTGATCTTTGCCCAACGGTCACGATTTGCCTGATCACCCGAAAGGGCTGTGGTGATCGTCCATGATGGGTGGATGTAATGGCTGTGGAAGTCGATGATATCGAGGTCGGCGGACATGGTAGCTCCGGGATAATGTCAGGCGGCACGCGTGGCTGGCCCGAAAAGGAGATCGAGTATCTCACCCTTCATCGACTGGAACTGCAGCGAGGTTCTGCGCCGTGGCTTGGGGAGGTCCACGACAAGGTCGGCGAGAATTTGCCCCGGCGGTCCCTGCATGACCACGATCCGGTCGGACAGGACCAGCGCCTCGTCAATATCATGGGTGATGATGATGACGTTCGGAACATCCGTTCCGACCATTTCGAGAAGATGGTCCTGCATGCGAAGGCGGGTCAACGGGTCCAGCGCTGCGAACGGCTCATCGAGTAAGAGAAGCCTCGGACGCCGCACGAGCGCGCGGGCGATGCCTACGCGCTGCGCCATGCCGCCCGATAGCTGCTTCGGCAGAGCATCTGCGAACTCGGTCAACTCCACTTTTGCCAGCGCTGCGTCGACCGCCTCACGGCGCTCCCCTTCGGGAACATCCCAGAGACCGAGCGCGATGTTTTTTCGGACACTGGCCCACGGCAGCAAACGCGGTTCCTGAAAGACAACCGCGACATCGGGCCTCGGCCCGATTATGCGCTCGCCGTCGAGCCTCAGCGCCCCTGCTGTTGCGGCATCGAGCCCCGCGATTACCCGGAGCAATGTACTCTTTCCGCAGCCACTCGGACCAACAACGCCCACAACGTGCTCACTGCCCAGCGTGAACGTTACCGGGCCGAGCGCCGCGAAGTCGCCATACGCCTTTTTCAATCCTCTGGCTTCCAGCATCAGGCTGCCCTCTCGACGGTATCCTGCCAGCGCAGTGCGTAGCGCGAGATCGCGGTCAAGATCGCATCCGTCGTTTTTCCAGAAATCGCGAAAATAATCATGCAGGCTATGACGAGCGCCGGACGCCCGGTCATCTGTCCGTCAAGCAGAAGGAATCCGATCCCTTTCGACGCGCCCATCAGCTCAGCAGCGACGACGACGATCCATGCGACTCCCATCGATTGCCGCAAGCCAACGAAATAGGAAGGCAGGCTCGCCGGGAGAAGGATCGACCACATGAGCCGGACGCCACGCAGCCGGTTCACTCTAGCCATCTCAATCAGTTTGCGGTCGACGCCCGCCACGCCCGACATGGTGTTCAGATAGACTGGGAAAAACGTTACCAGCGCGATTAGCGCGAGTTTCGACGTTTCGCCGATGCCGAACCACAGGATGAACATCGGGGTCCATGCGAGTCCCGGAATCGTGCGCAAAGCGTGAATGGTCGGGTCCACGAGATTGCGGAGGGACAGCACATAGCCGGTCAGCACGCCGAGCACCGTGGCGATGGCGGCGCCGATGGCAAACCCGGCCAGCGCACGCCTGAATGACGCTCCGAGGTGAACAAACAACTCGCCGGAGGATGTCAACCGAACCAGCCATTCGACCACTTCGGCAGGACGCGGCAAAAGATATGCAGGAACCTTTCCTGAAACAGCAACGCCGTGCCACACGGCTATGATCGCTATTGGAAATATGAAAGCGACCACGCCGCGCCTGAGCCATGGACCAAACGTGACGGCTCTCAGGGGTTCCCGCCGCGCGGGATCCGCGATACGTTCTGCAATGTCGCTCATCTCATTCAGCAGCCTGAGGAATAGTGCGCAGGGCAAGACGTTCTCGCGCTCTTTTCAACGGGCCGAAGTCGACAAACGCCTCGAAGTCGACGGGCTGCTCAATGAACCCGCGATCCAGCAAACCTTGATGCTGGCCAATAAGGCGCTCGATCAGAACATCGTCCAGCGAAACGTCGAGCTGGCGATGAATGTCGGGTGAGAATGCGCGATCGACGAGATCTTCGGGAATGCCGCCTTCAATGGCGATGGAACGCTTGGCCGCGTGCTCATTGTGCCTGGCCCATTCGGATGCGACAAGCACCTGCTCAACGAAACGGTCTACGATGTCAGGCCGAGCATCCAACAGATCGCCCGTAACCGTAAGCGTGAGCGGTGCATCATTGTTCACCCAGGAAGCGGTGTCGCGGCTATCGAACACGGCGCGCGCGCCCGTGAAGGCTTGCGTGATCGCTGCGATGGACCCCTGGCTGTAGATGGCGTCCACCTCGCCCTTCACCAGAGCAAATGCTTCCTCCCGCTGGTGCCCCAGCATGAAATCGCCTCGCCACAGGCTGTCTTCTCCGCGGTTTGCGGATTGCGAACCATCGACATAAGCACGCGTAATATCGACCGCAGTTAGAACCGTGTCGTTCAGGCTCAGACCTTCGGCAGCAAGCACGTCGTCGAAGCCACGCAGAACCGTGGTCTGCCAGAAGTCGATGGTGTCGTTCAGCCGTCTCGGTATGGAAACGCGACGGCCCTTCAAATCCGCGACACTCCTGATGTCGCTGTCGGGTCGAACCAAAATGATGCGAAGACTTTCATTAAAAGACAGGCCGATCAGGCGAACATCGCGGCCACGCGAACGTGAAAACAGCGGCGGTGTGTTCCCTCCGTGGCGGAAAAAGTTCGGTTGCGTCTGCTGGAAATGCGATTGACGGGCGTTGCGGTCCGATGTCGTGGCGAGCGACCGGACGGAAATTCCATCCGGTCGAAACTCCTCCTCGATCAAGCCGTTCCAGATTGCGATGCTGAAAGCCGTCGGCACCGGGCACCTTGTGTACCAGAGGGTGTTCGTCATGTTCGGGTCCTGTTTGCGAGGATCGACGGCGGGATACCGCCGCCGTATCGGATCATTGCGTCAACGCGACGTTTATATATTTCGGCTCTAGCAGATCTTTCGTGGCAGCCTCGATGTCGGTGTCGGCGGGAATCGAACCGCTCGATTTCAAAATCTCTCCGGAAGCGATGAGATTCTTGTAGTCCTGATCGGTGATCTGGAACTGATCGAGCACGTTGCGATTGAACGAGCGCTCGGCAATCTTGGCGTCAAGCTTGCCGGCAGTCGCATACAGCTCGAGCGCCTCCTTCGGATTGTCCTTGGCGTACTTCGTTGCCCAGATGATCCCCTTGAGGACAAGTTCTACGAGCTCGGGGTTATCTTCGGCGAACTTTGTGTGGACGTTGAGAACACCTCCGGTGATGAGCGTCTCGTCACGGTAGAAGGGAATTGAACCTGCATTGATCTCCGTGATCGCGAAGTCGGGATCGAGCGCCGCCCATGCGTCGACCTGCCGGGATTCGAGCGCGACCCGGCCTTCAGGATGCTGGAGCGGCACGACCTCGACTTCGCTCGCGGGGATGTTCGCTTTTTCGAGAGCGCGCAGAAGGAACAGATATGGTTCGGTTGCGCGGGTAGCGGCGACCTTTTTGCCCCGCAAATCCTCAAGGCTCTTGATGCCACTGTCAGGCAAGGTGAGCAGCGCTGTGAACTCGCCGCGCGACAGCCATGCAATCACCTTGTTAGGGGTTCCGTTGGCGTGCCCCAGAAGCGCCGCCGATCCAGCCGATGCCCCAAAGTCGATGCTGCCGCTACGAATGAATTCGAGCGTCTGATTGCTGCCACGGCTCAAAACCCATTCAACGGAAATGCCTTTGGCCTTCAATTCGTTCTCAAGCCAGCCTTTCTCCTTGAGTATCAGGGTGCTTGGTGTCGCATAACTGTAACCAAGCTTGAGTGTGGTCACCTCCGCAAAGGCCTGCCCAGCGAAGCTCGAAAGTGCTGCCAGCCCCAAAGCCGCGCCCGAAAGAATATTAAAGAGACGTCTGGATATCATGACTACAATCCTGAAAGAGGAGAATGGCAATAAGCTACTTTGTCTAGAAAACTAGTAGAGTAATGGAATTCCGAATTGCCCTGCATTTTGGGATGAACATTCCCGCCAGCGCAGCTTTCGAGGTATGCGTCAACCGGCGTGCAGAGCTGCGCCGGAAACGCGAAATGCAAACGGCATTTCAAAACTGATCGGATCAAACCGCAGAGAGGATTTACTGCAGGCGAGCGCCGGCGCTTTGACGCGTACACGCCGACGCGCATCCCGGCAGAACTGCTGCCCGCTGATCTTGAATAATTACCATTTCGCCGACCCGTGCAAAAAGCGCGCGCTGGCGGTTCCGGTTAGAGGGTAGCGGGCGTAGTCCAGCCCGTAGTCCGGCAAGCCGCGTCTATCGAAGGCGGCAATCAATCTGGAACGTGTGAGAGAACGTCCCGGCCATGTGAGCGCTTGTGCGAGCAGGGCGGCGGTCTTGCGCGCGTGGCTTTCAAGCAGGCCGGTCGATGGCAGATCCAGATATCCATCGACCAAGGTCAGCGACAGCCTGCGTTCCCGCGCTGCTGCTGCAAGGCCGGGAAGTTCTCCGGCGATTGCATAGATGGGTGTTAAAGGATCGAGGCGAGCAAGCAATTGCAGAGCCTTTTCCTCGTCATCGCCGGTAATGATCAATGCATCGAAACCATCCAACAACTCGTCCTGCGAGACTGCCGCTACATTTTCGAGACAAGGCTTTTCGCTGAAGCACGCAATGCCCGGTTTAGAATAACCATCATCGGCTGTGCGGCTGACAAGTTGCGCCAATTGCTCGCCACGCGAGGCGATCATGCCTCGAATAATGGTCGTGTCCTCATCACCTTCCAGTAACGCGAGAGGAAACAGGACCGGCACATCGGCGCGTGCGAAGTCGTTGGTGGAAAGCACATTGGAAGGTACCAATCCCACCACGGAGGCAACGTCGTCACGCGCCTGCTTGATGATGGCTTCGCGGGAACCTTCAAGCGCAACGAAACGGACATTACGTCCGAACGTTGCAGGGATTTTCTGATCGTGCAAAAGCGCAAGAAAGCGCAGGGCGGGCTCCCTATTGTCAGGGGGTATAGGAATGCCGAAGATGACCTCACGCGCATCAATGCCGTGTCTTTGGAACGCCGGTAATTCGGTTAGGTAATCAATCAGACTCGCCAGCGACTCGTCGGGCAATGTGTACCGCGGCATGGCGAGATCAAGCTCGCTACCGTCAGCACGTCGTCCTTCGGCAAGAGCCAGCCGAAAGGATTTTGCATCGTAAGCGGGACGCAGCGCGGTGGGTTGCGAAAGTACGTCCCATGTGATCGACGGCGCATTCGCCTCCGGGCCGCCGGAACCATCTCGCTGATGGCACGAGCGACAGGCGAATTTGGCAAGTGGTTGAATGGCAGGCGTGCCTCCGATTGCCACCCGGCCTTGAATGCCGTCGATGCCGTTGAAAAGGCGCTCGCCCTCTTCCTGCGCGAGCGAACTTGATGACAAGAGAGCAAGGATAAATGCAACTGCCGCGCGACGCTTCAACGGTCCAGCTTTGCCAGAAGCTCTACAACTTCACCCGCGTCCGGCAGCGCACGAATGCTGTAGAAATCACCGCTGGTTGTATCGCCTACCAGCGTCAGCGGTGCGTGCAGCGTTATGTCGGGAATACTCGTGCCGACACCTGCCAGAACCGCGGCGATGTCGTCCGGCGCACCTGTCAGCCAGAGCCAGCGCGCGCTGGGCTCAAACTCCGATGCCGCCTTGCGAATGACGCCGGGCGTGTCCGTGGTTGGATCGATGGTGATGGACAGCAGCTTTACCGGCTTGTTGAGGCTCGGAAGCGCCTGCCGGTCCAGCGCCTGCATCATGGCGTTACCGACCGGGCAGACGGATTCGCACGTCGTGTAATTGAAGTTGATCACCAGCAATGTACCGCGCGCAATGTCGCTTCCCAGCCGATGCTGCATCCCGTTCTGGTCAGTCAACTGCACATCGGGAAATTGAATGTCTCGCTCAGTGAAGCCCGCTTCCTCATGGGGTGCGGGAACCAGAAGCGCGTTCAGTGCGGCACCCGTGCCGCCTGCGGCCAGAAGGGCCGCAATCCCCAAGCCAATCATTCCCAACCTGCTCGTCATGACGAGACCTCGATCAGTGGCGTCGATTTCAATTGCCAACCTTTCGGCACGTCGAGCGGCTGGACCGCATAAAGCCCGGCATGCGGAAAGCGCACCGTCGCTTTCAGTTTACCGTCGGGCGCGCGATGCGCAACAATCTCCTGCGACCATGCAGACGCAAGACTGGGCAACAGGAAGCGCGCGGATTCGACATCGATCCTGCGGCCTTGTTCGTCGCTGAAGGTGAACTCGACCTGTTGGGGAGCCAGCGCTCGATAAGGCCCATCGGCTGCCGCGACCGAAACATGAAAAATGCGTGAAGCAGCCGTGGCCGCAGGACCGTTTACATTGAAGGGGATGCAGGCGGTCAAGCCGCTGATGCCAGTGGTCAATACAAGCTCGTGCGGTCCTCCTTCCCCGACCTTTGCGACTGTCTCGAACCGTCCCGGCATAGATTCACGAAAACTGCGATCGGCGACCAGAACCTGTAATGGAACGCCACCACGCAAGCGTATGGAATCCATCGGAGGCACGTTGCCCACCGCCGCGCGTTCGGGAACGATCCAGCCGGTGGCACTGTCCCGATCCACCACGAGCATATTGGGCGACGGAGGGAGCGAGGCGAGCAACCGTCTTTCGCCATTCGAGGCGCCACCCTTGCCACCAAGCGGAACAGGGCGGATGACCGGGGCGGCGCCTTGCTTCACTGAATTCAAGTCGAGTACGGCAATGTAGTCGCCCTCATTGGTAGCAATGAATGCAGCACGCTCGGTGAAACCCGTTTCCGCAACAGTGCCATTGTTGAGCGCGAAACTTTGCGCGACTTTTGCTGCTGCGAGGTCAACAACCACGACCAATGCGGATCCGGGCTCGAAAGCAAGCGCAAGCCTTGCATCGGGCGATATTGCAAGCTTGCTTGCTGCAATGCCGAGCGGGATGGGGATCGCCCTGCCGAAATCATCGAAATAGCGAAGTTCAGCAGTCTTGCCGTCACCGGAAACGCTCAGCAATCCTTCGCTTCCGACAAGCGCTGATGCTACGAGAGATTGGCCGATATTGCCCTGAAACAGGATCCGTCCGCCGATCCCGTCGAGCAACGCGACAGCACCATTTTCAGAGACGGCAGCGATCCTGTTGCCGGGCACGTTATCGAGGCGGACAGCGCCCGCGCCCAACTGCAATATCTCGTCGCGCGAGCCCTCCAGAATTTTGCCGATCGAGCCGTTCGTCGAGGCTATCCAAACGGAACCATCTTCTACAGATGCGATGGCTACAGCTTCGCCAAGCCCTTCCGCTAGCACGCTTCGCGCACCGTCGGCCAGCGAGATTGCCTCTATCCTTCCCGCATCCTTGAACGCGAACAGCGCACGCATATTCACCCGATCGATTATGAAATCGTCGGGCATCGAATCGAGTGCGGCGGCGGCAAGCATGTTTGCGGGCTGGCCGTTCAGCCTGGGATCTATGACGCCAACACTAGCATCTTCATTCAAGGCGGCGAGTACGATGCCGTTGAGATCAACTGCGCCTTCTGCAATGGCGCGCGTGACACGATACGCGCGCGCCTCATCCTCGCAACTGCGGTTCAACCGGTCGACGCGCCTGATCCAGCCTGCAAGCTCCAGCCCTTTGGGCGCACGGCCAGTTGCCACGTCGGTTAGGTCCACGCGCAGCCGGAAGGCCTCGCCGTGATCGGGCACGTCGATAGCCTTACCGCCTGGCGTCTCTAGCGTGAGCTTTGCCTTGAGACCCGCCGTGTCGAGCGTCTGTGCATCAACCGGCGGTGCAAGGCCCAGAATAAGCAGACTTATCAGCGCGGCGCGCATGGAGTTAAAGCCGCGCGCAAGACGTGACTGACTTGTCGTTGAGCTTGCCGGAGGGCACGACATCCAGAAGTCCCCAGACACCGCCCGCCCACAAATGCGTCGGACCATCATGCCAAAGATAGCACCCCGGCTGCATCTTCTTGGTCAGCCAGGCATTCATCGCCTTACCGGGGCCGATAAGCGCCGCATGCGGAAAGCCAAAGCCAGGGAACAGATCGTCGTAATCTTGTCCGATGCTGATAAATGCGCGCTGGCGCGCACGCCCACCCGGATGCACGACGTGAACCACCACTTCATCGCCCGCTTCGGCGCGCAGCACATGCGGCTCAGGTGTTTTCCCCGAGCCGGTTTCGTCGGGTCGCAGCGCGAAAAACTGCGGTCCAAATTCATAGCCGTTCAGGTCGAAATGGCTTTCCGCGGAAGGACCGCCACCTTTTCCCGGCTCGCTGCGCAGGCGGATATTGTGAGCCGCGTTGCGATAGTTCACGCCCTCGTCGCCAAGGTCGTAGCTGTCGTCGCAGATCTTGCAGTCCGCGACGAGGCGTGGGGCACCCACCGGCCCTTGCGGCACGAAACGATCCGTGGTGGCGCGGTCGCGCATATTAAGGCCATCCTGCCAGAAAAGCGTGAATTCCCGCACGGTATGCGACGAAGCACCCGCCGGGTAGCGCATCTGAGAAACCGACTGCCAACCCGGCAACGAATTCGCGTCGACAATGCTGCGTGGCTTGACCGAGAAAACCTTGCACGCGCGCGGATCGGATGCCTGAGCCTGCACGCATGCAGGTCGCATCATAGGCCCGACAGGGCGCTCGCCAAGCTGGATGAGGCTTGCGGAACGGTCAGCTGATTGTGGCACGACGTTCACCGCCCCGAACAGACCGTGCAACGGGTGGCCGATCACATCGCCCGCCGATTTCATCGGGAGCGTTCCGAAAGCATAGGGGATGAAATGAAGCTTCGCGGAGATGAGCAGGTCGCCATAATCCTGCCAAAGCGCCTGAACCTGCGGGCGAAGCGCTTCGAGGGTGGCGGCATCGCGCGCGGTTACGATTGCATTGCCAAGCTCAGAGAAACTCGCCGCCGCCGGATCGAGCTTGATGTTTACGCGGAAGGCTCGCCCGCCATAAAACAACGGCAATGCATCGGCTGCAATGGCGCTGTCTGCTGATACCTCGCTGACCTGCACCGGCGATGCAACGGTGCCAGACAGGCCAAGCTGACCGCGCAGCAGGTCGGTGAGCTTCGCACGGAAATCTGCGAAATAGGGAAGATCGCCGCCGCCGCCGAAGGCCAACAATCGTGCGAGGTCGAAATCTGACGGTGTGCCCACACGACCCGCATAAAAGGTGAGCTGCTCAATCTGTCCCGAACGGTCTGCCCATAGTTTCAAGCCATCATCAGCGGAGAGCCTGACCGAATTGTAGGATGCACCAGTCGGTATACTCACTGGAGCAAGCGAGCCTGTCGCATTGTAGCCAAAGGGTCGCGCAACGCGCTGCTGGTAGTTCAACACCGGCAGCGGCAGCAGAACGGACAACCGCGCCGAACCGCGAATCTGATAGGTGCCTTCCTGCGCGTAGCGCAGCGGCATATTGTGCTCCTCTGGAGCCTGCCCGGCATTCGCTGAGAGATATGGCTCGCCCGCGGTCCAGTCGGGCTCGGTGTTGAGCGGCACAATCCTGGGCATATGCGTATCGCCCAGATCGTCCTTCAAGCCGCGTTGGCCTCCATAGTTCGAAAGCGCGTTGATGACCGTCAGACGCACGCAATCGCCCGCATTCACGGTCAACACAAAGGGTTCCGGTCGGTTGTAGGACGCCTTGATTGCATTGACGATGCGCGACAGCGGAACATCGCCCCACTGCGATGGATCGCTCAGGAATTCTTCGTCGGAGCGGCCCGTTGCACTGGCAACGGCACGGGTATCGAGCAGCGCGAAAAAGAGGCCGTTTCGATCATATAGGCCGCGACCATAAATCGTGCCTTCATCACCGAAACCGCCATTCTTGCCGAATACGGTCCGGGCTTCGATGGCAACGGCCGTTGCATGTATGATGGGTGCATCGTATTTGCACGCTACGGCTTCAGTCTTGACGCGACTTTGAGCGAGCCGAATGGATTCCATCCCCTCCCGCTCCAGTCGCTCTAGCGGTTCAATGCGCGTGCCGATGCGGGGCTTTCCTTGCAGGCATGTGCGGATAGCGGCGCGGCCCGCCTCAGTGGTGCTGTCGCCAGCCGTCACGCACTCACCCACCGATTGACCATCAGCGGCGTTCCCGTCCTTGTAAACGCGCAACAATCCCCACGCGCCGTTCCAGACGGAATCGACCGAGCCGAAATGCTGCAACGTGTCGGTCGGCGTATTGTCGTTGATCGCCGCTATTTCGGCAGTCAAGTCGGCTTCACGCACACCATCCGGTGCCAGTGAGCGAGGCCGCAAGGCACGCTCAGCGGTGAAGTCGTTGCGGTAGGTTCCGGCAAGTTCGAAATGTTCGGAAATGCCGATTTCCTGCGCGGCGATGTGGCCGGCAGCATTGAAGCAATTGGCGATGAGCGTCTCATAAGCCTGCCAGAAAGCGCGATCGGCAGCATCGCTGAACCCGCCAGCACCCTCTCGCACCCAGCGTTGATACTGGTCCGCGCGCCCTGCCCGCATCACTGCTGTTGAGGTCGAAGGAATGGCCTCGTTCTGGCAAGCCTTCAGAAGCGTATTGGCAGGCGACACATCCTCCAGAGGCAGCATGGCGGCGGGGAACTTCTGATCGATGTCGCGCGGCCAGTTATAGCCTTCCAGCGTGAAATTGTGCTGCACCTCTTGCGCCCCTTGAATGAGCCGGAACATCACCCGGTCGCTGGTGTAGGTTTCCATCAGCGGCGTAACCGGATCACCATGCACGGCCGACTGGAATACGCTCGCCATGTCACCCGCGATTCCTTTGCGCTGCACATCGATGCTGCATCGTTCGCTGACGCCGGTAGCCAGCGCGCCGACCCAATGATCAAGCGGCTTCAGCGCGCAATCGCTGCCCGCGCTACGGCTCTCCCCTAGGCGGAGCGGAACAGGTTCGCCGCGATAATTGACCATATATGGATCGTGGTGATCGACTGAGATGGACTCCGGACGATGCGGAGAAGCGACGGCCTTCGCGAGACGCAGGCCCGCGCCATCCGCGCCATCATAGCCAGCCGCGCGGGCGCGATAATCGAGCATGTAATTCTGGAGCGCCAGCACCTCGTCTGCTTGCATCAATTGCTGCAGGCCCGTGCGGTGCGCCGAACCGTCTCCCGGGTTCGCTGCGGCGTGCCATGCAGGTGGCGCGTCGCCTGCCGGCGCGAACCAGCCAGCGGTATCGCGTTCGAGCGTCGATGCGCAGTAGGAACGCATGTTGCCCGGCTGTCCGGCCATTGCATATTTCGCCTCGCATACCAGCGTTGCCATGCCCTGAATGCCTTCGACTTCCTGCTCTGCTTCGGTTGTAACAGGTGCATCGGTGACGCTGTCGGGCATGGAGGCGAGGAGATCCGATTTGCTTGCGCGGTCGCGCGGATCATACAGCGTCGAGAAGTCGGCAATCGCCAGAGCAAACTCGCGATAGCTGCGGGTTTCGGGATCGAGCGAATCTGGATCAAGGATCACCCGCGCCACACCCACATCAATATCGTCTGCGTTCACGAGGCCGCGATCTTTGCGCTGCGCGGTGCAGGCTGGTTCGTCATCCTCAACCAGCGTTCCGTCGGGCGATGCGAATTTGCGCCCCGTGCGGCAAGTGGCCGAATCCTGCGGTTCGATGACCAGTGCGGTGTAGAAGCCATGCTGCTGGATAGATGAAGGGCCGAAATGATCGTGGCTGAATACTGTTTTCAGCGTACGGTCTGCGAAACCATCACCCTGAATGTTGGTGGCTGACAGGATAGGATCAGCAAACCAGCGCTGCACTGTTGTCTGGAAAAGGTCACGATATTCGCTGAGTTTCAGCTTCCAGATCTTGCCCTTGAACTGATCGGCGACGGACCAGTGGCCGTCAGCAGCTTGCGCGCAAAGGCCCGCAAACTCCCGGATCCGGGCTTCGCCCGGTGCACGATTTGCAACCACATCGCCTTCATCATGGTTCTTCGCCGCGCAAATGCGCGCGGCGATCTCGTCGGCAGCGAGCGTGCCGTCCTCATAGTTGAAACCGTTGCCCGAACCGTCCGAGGAGGTCACATCGAACTTCACCAGGTGAATATGCTGGCCAATAGTGTCGGTCGGCGTCTTGACCTGGAAATCATCAAGCGCGAGGTCTTTCGGCAGCTCATTGGTGTGCCGATATTCGATGCATTCGCCAGATAATGCACGGAAGAAGAATGGTTCTTCGCTGGCGCTGATGCGCGGCGAGATGCGTCCACTGCCCTGCTTGTAAAGGTCCGAATTTTTGGTCAGGACGTTGATGCGCGCTTGCGGGTCGTGCCACCCTGCACGGTTCGTGACAAGGTCGAGCTGCACCGCCGAACCCTTGTAGCGGCGGAAGCCGATGACCGCCGGGTCTACGGTAAAGACCGCGCTGCCGCTACCGTCATCCACGAAGGGATCGGCTTCGGCAATGATGATATGTCCGGGCGCGGTGAACGCGGCCACGTTGCCATTCTCGACATAATAAAGGCCGGGGCGCCTGGGGCGGTCCTGCGGTTCTCCCTGCTCGTCGGGAACGGGATCGCTGCGCCACCACTTGACCCAGTTGGAGATATGCTCGTCCGTTGCCGGTTCAATATCTGCGGGCGTGGTAGGGTCCGCTTCGGTTTTGGACACCATAAGCTCGAATTGCGTATCGGTGCCGTTTACGGATTTATTGAATACATACCTCTTCGCGCCGCCGTTCGTAACTGCTTTTGCATTCGCAAAGCCGTCTGGCGCGCCACAGGGATCGGCAAACGGTGCGCCGGGTTTTTGCGGTGCGCCATTGACCGAGAAGTAACCGCCAAGCCCCCCGCCCATCGGTGAGGTGTAGCCGCCTTGCGCGGTGTCGAAGGAAGCAGGAGAGCCGTCAGCTGCACGCAGTTTGAGTGCGTTGGCTCCGATCTTGCCGTTGTGGTGGAACGCCATTCCGCTTTTTTCGAGTGCCGTGCCCTCATAGGGCAACACATCGATGTCTGCCTTTTCCAGATGCATGGTCATGTCGCCCAACGACAGAGCCTTGGCGACCACCTGCGATTGCTGGCGCTCACGCGTGCCGCGATTGCCTGTGTTCAGCGGTTCCGGGAAATTCGCCGGTAGGCTGAAGTCCGGTTTGCGCTCGGCATCATCGGTCAACACATGGCGTGGCAGGCCGCCATCCAGAAACTTGCTGGTGCCGCCATCCTCGGCCAAGGCGGTTGCGATGTCATTGGGTGCCTGAGGCGGACGGTGGCCAGGCTTGGCGCCGATATAAAACGGATAGCCGGGCATGGACGTGACCTCATCCGGCGCGGCATCGGTCGCCTCGCGTACCGCGGTCAAAGTTGTCTCGCTGCTATATGTGGGCAATAGCGGCCACGCATGGCCGGGCAGCGGAACAAGGGCGGGTATGGGCGTGCCCACATCCCGCCCCGTGCCCGCCGCATCGGGTTCTATCCATGCGCCCGTGCGCGGATCTACCGAGCCAGGGCGCTTGATTTTCTTGTCTGCATCCGTGGCTTCCTCGACGGAAAGTCCGGCGTTCTTCTGCCCATCGGGCAGCTTGCGTGTGCCGTCTTCCAGCACATCATGCACGCGCCAAAGCTCCCACATGCCCTGTGCGAAATGCGGATAAAGGTGGCAATGGAAAATGCTGTCGCCCAACGTACGGTTGCGGTTGCCTGAGCCTAGCGTTTCATACCAGCCGGGCTTGCCGTTCTCGCCCTTGTGATAGACGTTCAATCCGCCGCCATAGATGTTGTAAGTAAAGCCCTGCTGGGGTCCGACCGTCTGCGAATCCAGATAGGAGCCGCGATTGGGATCATTTCCCGCGAACCATTGATGCGCATGAAGGTGAAAAACATGTGTCTCCTTCGGTCCCGCATGGAAATTGCGGAACACAATGCGATCGTTCAGATAGGAGTGATGAACGTTCGACGGGTCATCGCTGAATTGCTCCAGCAGCGCAGGATCGCCATTGGCCCATGAGGTCAGGAAAAATTCTTCATAGAGGCATTCGGCACAATTCGCCGCCGGACCTATTCCCTTGCGATTGGCGAGCAGCAGCGTACCCATTCCGCTGGAACCGTAATTAATCGCGAAACCATCGCGCACGCCCGCCAGCTGGCCTTCGGCGAAACGGCTCAACTCTTCAAAATTGCGCGTGACGAACGACTTCAGTTCATCGTGGAAAAACACCGAGAACTCGCGGAAATTGACTTCCGGGCGCGCACTGCCAGCTTTGCGGTATATGATTGCGTTGAGGTCTGAATGAATGATCTCGAATGCGTTTCCTGCCGTCTTTGCCAGTATGGAGAGAACAGATGCTTTTGCAGGATCTTTCCCCGGCAGGTTTTCGTAAGTGACATAAGGACTGTTGAGATCATCGAGCCCGATCGCGTGGCGCGGCGGCGTTTCGCCGCCGCTGGCGAGCTTCGGCGTCCACAGTTTGCGGAACGCCCCTGCCGACATCTGGCTGCGGAACCATGACGTGCCGCTTTGCTCGGCCACGACCGCGCCAAACAG
This sequence comes from Mesorhizobium sp., assembly GCA_049840935.1. Taxonomy (GTDB): domain Bacteria; phylum Pseudomonadota; class Alphaproteobacteria; order Rhizobiales; family Rhizobiaceae; genus Mesorhizobium_G. The sequence continues at coordinate 382,948 of JASGJA010000025.1, read as the reverse complement.
TCCATGCGTGATGGAACCTCCATCACCCTCGCCACCCGCAGGGGCGGCATTGCTTGCGATGAAATAAGGTCCTTCACGGTCGATCAGGTAATAGCAATCGACGCTCGCTCCAGGACGGATCGCGGCAAGGCCCGTGCAGGCGCGGTTGATATTTTCCGAAACCGAGCCGGTTTCATCCACCGAGGTCAACCCCTGAATGGAGAAGTTCAAACCACGGCTGCGCGGCCATTCGAGTTCCGGCGCGACCGGGCTCGATTGAGCCTTAAGATCGCTGTCGGTCTCGCACATTGCCTCGTCCTGCGCCACCCGATCCAGAGAGCCACTGGAAACCCAATTGCGCAGCATGTTGAAGAGACTGCCATCCTTGTAACCAGCCTGACGGTTGACCCCTCTTTGGCGGCAGAACGTCTGGCTGAGGCCAGGCTGTTCTGGCCTCAAAAGGTTGGTCAACCGCACATGCAATACGTCGCCAACATTGGTGCGTAGCACCATCGGCCTCGGTCGTTTGCAATCCTTGAGCCGAACCTCGCCCGGAGCGAGTTCTCCCGTCCAGCTTTCCGTGCCGAGTTTGTCACCACAAGCATCCGCGGTGAACGCTTGCGGCGCCTCCGTCGAGGGTGCAACGTCGCGCCGAAGCGCGAACATCATGCCAAAGGGGTTGAAAGAGCCGAAGCGATTGTAAATCAGCGCCTGGTCCAGCGCCACAACATCCGCGCAAACCGTTCTCCTGGCTGCTCCCGATACAGCAAGGTCGGAGCACCAGCTTTCGCTGGAGGGCTCGACAGGTTTCACTTCGTTTTGTTCCGCCGCAGATACGGTGAAACACTGAGCCAGAAATGCAAAAGTAAGCAGGCCCCGGTATAACGACTTCATCTGCATCTTCCTCTTGCAGAAAAGCGCTACCCGTCCAGAATAGGACAGTATGGCGTACTCTTTTATTTAGCCGATACTCCGCTCGCACCGGCATTCCACAATTTCGCCACGGTTGGCCGCCCGAGTCAAATAAAATGTTATGTTCCCGGTTTGAGCGAGCCGACTTCCACCACTTCTATTTCAACCTTGCCTGTCTTGCCGCCCTGTCTAACCGTGACCTGATCGGGAATTTCACGGGAGGCTTCGGATGATGAAACATACACGGCCATCTTCGCATTGGCTGCCGTGCCACTGACGCCCAAGCCCACAACACCCGGCTTCTGCTTCAATACTGTTGCGTGTTGATCGATGGCGGCTTTGACCGCTTTCTTGTCAGCCATCCTGCATCTCCAATTCGATGTCGAGCGCGTCGAAAACCCTGCCGATACGGTTAAACACACTGACATCCGCCGATCCGGCGAAATGCAGGCCGACCGCCCTGCCCGCCGACGAAAGCACCAGTGCGCCACTGTCGCCGGGATCGGTGAAGCGCGTGCATAGCACCTGATCGCGGAACAACACGTTGCGCGTCGTCCCCGGATTGTCGGGATCCGGATAAGGAACGATGGCCTGAAAATCCGTGTCGATGACCTTACCCCAGCTATGACCGGTCGAGCGCCCGGTCTTCTGCACCTTCATGCCGGTGCGCACGCTCTTGCTGATCTTGGCCTTGCTGAGGAAAGCAACGCTGTATGCAATGCCGGGATGCAGAATCTCGGCCATGGCGGCATCCACCTCATTGGGAAATCCGTCGGTGCCATAATCGAAGGGAATGAATGCTTCGAGCGTCGCAATACGGTCCTGACCTTTTACGCCACCGTCAGCAATTGCGGGCTGCACGATCTCGTCGCCCGGCTTCGCGCCGAGCGCAGCAAGAACATGGGCGTTGGAAAGAATGTATCGCTTGGTGCCACCACCGCGCTTGCGTACGATGCAGCCGAGCGTGCCGCCCGTGACCTTAACGTGGCCGAGACTACAGCCGGGCTCGATTGGCCGCAGGCGCAGATGCGCGGGTTGCGGTTCTATGCGGCCGACGGGAATGACATCGGTTTCCAGTTCGCCCAGCTTTTTCGGGACAGGCGCGGGAATGTCTGCAAGCGGCCGTTTGGCTTCGACATAGACGCGCAAGGCTGGCCGGTCGAGCGTCTCACCATCCTTGATCTTTGCGCCAAGACCTATGCCGCGCACGGCTTCGTCTTTCAACCATGCGGGCAGCACGTCGATATCCATATTCTGCGACGCGAGCGTGGCCGTCCGCTGTGGTGCGGTAGCCAGTGTGCGAATGAGACCGCGTATTCGTTTTACTTGCGGCCTATGCGCGCAGTAGAATGGACCTTGGGCCATTAGACTTACCGGGGACGGGATCAGCCGGAGGAATAGTTTCATGGCGGCTACAGAGAGTGAAAAGATCACCGACCAGATTCTACATGCTGGTGGGAAACGACATAAGCGTGGAGCAATGCCTCAAAGGCGGATTGCAGCCGCAGGGTATTGCGCCGAAACCTGCCGTAAGAACACGTGTCGCGCGGGACGCGGTCGTTGAAAAGATTGCGAAGCGACAACCGCTGAAGCGCACCGAAATCGTCTATGCGGAAAGTATATTGCTGCCTGAGTTGCGCCCCGCAATTGAGATAACGTCCGACGATTATGGTATCGTCGATCATCCAAGCTGGAGCAGTTTAAATGGTTCGGCAGTCAGGAAGCGACTGCAGGCGGCGATCAAGGCCACATGCCGGATCGAGAACAATGGGCGACTGATCGGCACCGGCTTTCTGGTAGCGCCCGATCTCGTGATGACCAACCGGCATGTCGCTTCGGACTTTGTTCTCGGGGTCGGCGGTGCGACCAATATCGGCTTCGCGCCCTTCGCGCAGCCAGCCGTCAATTTCCAGCGCGAGCAGAACCGTCCGGATGTAAATGGCGATGCAACCATTTCTGTCGCGGCAGCAATAATGATGCACCCCTATTTCGACGTCGCGCTCTTGCGGCTCGAACAACCTGCAGTCTCTGCACCACTGGCGTTGTCCGCAGACACTGCGAGCGCGCCTGACAATGCGGATATTGCGCTGATCGGCTATCCCGATTTCAATCCCGACGAAGATGAGGGACCGCAACGCGACGTCCTTGGCACGCATTTTGGAGTAAAGCGTCTCCAGCCCGGCCGGATGGGGGCAACGGGCACAGTACGCAGCTACGACAAGCCGGTCGAAAGCCGAGGTCATGACAGCTCTACACTGACCGGAAATTCGGGCTCGCCTGTCGTAAGCCTCGCAACCGGCAAAGTGGTGGGGGTGCACTTCTATGGCAGGCTGCGCAAATCAAACTGGGCGGTGCGCGCAAGCGATCTTGCCTGCGATCCGCGCATTGTCGATGCGGGCGTCAGCTTTGATGGTGCTGGAGCCTCCAACAGCGGCGCCTGGGACGATTGGTGGTCGCGCGCTGATTCACTGATGATCGCAGCGGGCAGTTTCAGCGGACTAGAAACGGCTAAAAAGGGCAAGTCTGTAGTGACGATCACCATTCCGCTGACGCTCAAGATAGATACGAAAACCGGCGAGGTGAAAGCTAACGGGAAAGCCTCGTTCAAAGTCGCAAAGCGGAAATAGGAATTTTTGTATTAACTAGTGCTATGCTCTCGATTTCAGGCGAAGATATCATCGGGCTTGCGGTCAGAAAGGGCAAAATTCCCGTAATTCTGCGCGAAATGGGAATTTTCAGCTGAGAGACTAGTTCGCTCCAGACTGTAAACACCACCATTCGATCACTGAAATCATTGGGTTTCCCTATTGCATTGCCGGTGCGCGACATCCCGCAAGCTTCCGATAAATTGTAACAACCTCAGCTTTTTTCGTAAGCAGCGTCACGTTGCTTGAACAGATCAACGACCCAGTCGATGAAAACGCGAACTCGCAAACTAAGCTGTCTGCTGCTTGGATATAGCACGTGAACAGGCATCGGCTCCGGGGCGTTATGAGGCAATATCTCGATCAGCCGACCGTCAGCGATGTCCCCTGCAACGCTATAGCGCGGCACCTGGATTATTCCTAACCCGCGCAAGGCGGCCTGCCGCAATGTATCCGTGCCACTGACCATCAACCGAGCCGGCAGAGTGACGTTGCGCGGTCGGCCTTCCACGATAAACTCCAATGGCATCACTCCACCTGTCGTAGATGAATGGAAACCAACCATTTGATGACCTTCGAGCTCGTCCAGATGCGCGGGATTGCCAAAGCGAACGATATAGTCTGGTGAAACAACGGTAACCTCTTTGAGTAGCGCGATCTGCCGCCCTACGAGATCGCTCTGGTGCAGTTGTCCGGCGCGAATAACGCAATCGATACCCTCGCGCACCAGATCAACGAAGCGGTCCGCCTCGCTCAGATGCATGTTGAGCTTCGGGTATCGATCCAGAAAGGCAGGCAGCGCGGGAAGGACAATCTGGCGCGCATGCGTGCCAAGCATGTTGACACGCAAAAGGCCACGCGGCTGAGCATCGCTGAGTACACTTTCAGCCTCTTCGATCTCATCAAGAATATTCACGCAGTGGCGATAGTAGCTCTCACCATCCAACGTAGGTCGCACTTGCCTTGTCGTGCGGTCAAGAAGCCGCACACCAAGACGTCGTTCCAACTGTTTTACCGCATCAGTCGCCGTTGAAGCCGGTAAACCCATGTCCTCAGCGGCGCGCACAAAACTTCTGCGCTCGACAATCCGCGCAAAAACTCTCATGGCGTCAATTCGATCCATAATCCGAATCTCACGAATAGTATTCACGGATTATGCGGGATTATCCAGAAAGGCAAAAGCGCCATCTAAGGTCAGGCCCATTAATCTGGCCCACACCATTTCGTCCAGATTAACAGGTCCTGACGCTAACGCCCGGTTCTAACATTTCTGGAGAGATGCTGTGTTACACGACAAGATAGCTCTTATTACGGGCGCCAACAGGGGGCTGGGTCGCAACACCGCAATTGCTGTGGCGCGAAAAGGTGCGGGAGTGATCGGCACCTACAATGCAAATAAGGCGGATGCAGACGCAACCGCCGCAGAAATCACCGCCATGGGCGGTCGGATTGTAATGCTCCAACTCGATACGTCCCACACTGCGGGATTTATGGATTTTACAACGCAGGTACAGAACGCGCTCAACGAAGTTTGGCACCGTACCACGTTCGATTTTCTGGTGAATAATGCGGGCATCGGTCACAACAAGCCCTTCGAGGAAACTTCCGAAGAAGCGTTCGATCAATTGATGAATATTCATCTGAAGGGCGTGTTCTTTTTGACTCAGAAATTGCTTCCGCTGATTGCCGATGGCGGGCGCATCGTGAACCTGTCAACGGGCCTCACCCGTTTCGCTTTGCCGGGATACGGCGCATACGCTGCTATGAAAGGCGCAATAGAGGTTTTGACACGCTATCAAGCGAAGGAACTTGGCGCACGCGGCATCACGGTAAACGCAATTGCGCCGGGAGCGATTGAGACTGATTTCGGTGGAGGAAGTGTTCGCGACAACCCTCAGGTCAATGCATTCGTCGCCAGTACGATCGCACTGGGTAGAGCAGGCGTACCAGATGACATTGGACCGGCCATCGCGTCGCTGCTGAGCAAAGACAATCGATGGGTGAACGCACAGCGCATCGAGGTTTCCGGAGGTATGCTGATTTGAAGCGGGAATTTTAAGATAGGCGTACTTAACCCTGCGCACGGTTTACTAAATTCGTAACTTACACCGCAACGCTTTGAGTACTGCCACATAGTATATTGGCACCTCGAAAAGCGGGGTGCATGTCATGACATTGCAAACGATCGCGAAAATATCGGGCGTCGGTCTTCTGGTCAGTTGGGGACCATTGCTCGTCGTCGGAGGATTAGGCATCAGCGATAATCCCATCGGGCTCGGCTTGCTGGGGCTGGCGGGCAGCGCGGCTCTAATCGTGCTGATTCCTTGCCTCCTGCTCTACGTCGCTTACACCTCGTTCAGCCGCCAAGGATAAAAGAAATGTCCATGTGGCGCAGTTCAGAAGAGTGGCGTCCCCGCCAATTCGGCTGGATGGTTCCTGCCGAATTACCACCTTTCATTGCATGGCTTTTACCCGGTGTTGTTGGGGGACTGGCGCTTCTGGCTTCTCGCAGAACCGAAGGCTTGTTCGTTGCATCTCCCGAAAGGCTGAGCCAGCTGGGGTTCTTCGATGGATATTGGGCCTGGACCCTGCTTTATGCTCCGCTGTGGGGATTTCCCGCGATAATTGCTGCTCTTCCGCTGCGCGGCATACTTCTCTCCCAAGGCCTGTTTGGCTGGGCAAGCGCCGGTCTGGCTGGCCTGCTGGCCGGGGTGGCCATTCCGGTGATGCTTGGAAGCAACTTTTGGTTAGTCGGTCCTGCCTATGGCGCGGCATTCCTGTTGGTCCAGTATTTCATTTACCTGGGTGCTTATGGCAGCGACGTCAATTTCAACTAGAGCCAGCATTTCACCAATGCGCTTTATCATAGCTATTATTGTCACCACGATGTGTGGTTTGAATGCGCATGCGGCTTCGGTTCAACTGAAGGTCTGGCGAATTTCGCCCGCGGAAGGTTCGGTCTTGCCGAAGTTCGGCACAATCTATCTGGAAATTGGCTATGACTCGGACGTGCCGCTGAGATTGCAGGCAGAGGCATTCATGGATGGAAAAGCGGTCAAAAAAGGCCAATCGATGAACGCATCCGTCGCGCATCCAAGGGGCCACGGCACAGGACTTGTTTGGGTGAGCTTCCATGAACCCGCAGAAATCGACACAATCGTCGTTACTGCGTACGATGAAAACTGGACCGAACTTAGCGAAGTGCGCGTGCCGCGGCGCTCGCAGTGGGCAAGCCAGCCGGCCCCAAGCCGGAGCGAGATTCCATCGTGGGTTCAGTCCTTGATCAACAATGAACGGACAATTGCGACCCAATACGCAATCGACCACCCGCCTTCCTTCAATCCTTTTGCGTGGATTACGACAATCATCGCATTTTTGTCGGTGCCCGGTTACTTCCTCTTGCAGCCCTACGCGCTGTTTGCCCTTCCGGGTCGCTGGCGCTTGGCCGCTTTAATTCCTTTGGGGCTAATGGTTCCGGCCGGATTGCATGCGGCGTGGGCACTATCTGACGGCTCAAATATCTGGCCGATTGTCCTGATATTCGCTGCGCCGTTCGGTTTTTTCTTCCTGACAGGACTGATAGCGGCGCATCGCCTGCGCAGCTCCAATATCATATGAAATCGGCGCCGCACCCACTGGTGCGGCGCCGAAAGTAGCTATTTCAGGAAGTCTCCGACATTTGCCGAAGTGACGCGATCAAGACCGGTGTAGATGATTTCATCCACCTTCTCGCCCTTCTTGATCTTCAGGAGCGTCTGCATTGCAACCTGTCCCATTTCATTCGGACGCTGGCCGACCAGCACATGAACATAGCCTTCCTTGAGCAATTCAAGCTCGGCAGGAAGAGTGTCGGCTGCAACCAGTGCGAGCTTCTTGGAATCCACATCTGCTTTCAACGGATTTACGAAGTTCTTCCATCCGTCAGGTGCAAATAGCGGCCAGCCGCCAACAGGTACGATGGCTCCAAGATCAGGATTGGCGGTTTTGAGATCGCCTGCCTGCTGGACGGCAACTGCGATGTCGTCGTTCGAGAAGGTTGGCGAACCTGCAACTTCGGTCCATTTCGATCCAGCCAGCGCCTCGCGCACACCATCGACACGTTCGGCTAGATTTGGCGCAGCCGCACCGCCGGAAATCATGCCATAGCTGCCGCCCTCGGGCTTGAGCTTCAGCAACTCTTCACCGAGCGCCTTGCCGAAATCCTTGTTGTTGGTTCCGACATAGGCTGTGCGTTTGGAGTCCGGCGCATCGGAGTTGAAGGTGATGACTGCAATGCCCGCAGCCACGGCCTTATCGATGACGGTCGTGGCGGCAGCAGCGTCAGAGACCGAAATCGCCAGACCATCGACGCCCTGTGTGATCATGTCGTCGATAATCTGCGCCTGTGTCGCAGCTTCATGCTCGACAGGCCCCTGATAGATGCACTCGACATTGCCGAGTTTCTTCGCCTCTTCAACACATCCGTCCCGCGTCAAATCGAAAAACGGATTGTTCATGGCCTTCGGAACCACCGCGAATTTATAGGTGTCCTGAGCCTGCGATGCAGAAATGAACGCGACGGACGCCAGCGCCGCCAACGCAATTGCCTTAAGTGTAGTCATGCTTTTCCTCCACATTTTCCGGTGTTCCGGATTGCCACGTTCTCGACGGCGACAAGCCGCCTTTTCGCTCCGCGCTATGTGCTGCGGAGTGATCTGAGGCGGTCAACGAGGACCGCTGCAACGATGATGCAGCCCACCAATGTCTGCTGCCAGTATGGATCGACCCGGGCCAGAACCAGTCCGTTTCGGATGACTTCTATCAGGACGCAGCCGATGATCGCGCCCGCAGCCCCACCCACGCCGCCAGCCAGATTTGCGCCGCCGATGACGGCCGCGGCAATGATGGTCAGTTCGTAGGATGTTGCCAGATTTGCGGGAGCTGAACCGAGCCATCCCGAAATGATGATGCCGTTCAGGCCGGCAGCCAAAGCACTCAGCATGTAGACCTGAATCTTGACCCGGTCGACTGGAACGCCTGTCAGCTTGCCCGCGGTTTCATTTCCCCCGATCGCATAAACATGCCTGCCCCAAGCTGTATGGTTCAGCGCGAGCCACATAATGACCGCCAGAATGATAAGGTAGACAAAGCCGATTGGGATCCCGGCAACCTTGCCCGATGTTATGAGCAGGAAGAGATCCTTATCCGGCCCGACCGGAGCGCTTCCGCGGCCATACGTAACGACATAGGTAAGGCCACGCACGATAGAGAGCGTGCCAAGCGTCGTTACAAAAGGCGATAGCCCTATTTTCGCGACGGCTATTCCGTTTAACAGTCCGATTATAGCCGCAACGCCCAATCCAGCGACAAGCGAAAGAATGAGCGCACTGCCAGGAAACGGATAAAATCCCGCATTGTTCAGTGCCACCATGACGATAGAGGTGATGGAAGCGCTGAATGCCATAGTGGAACCGACTGAGAGGTCTATGCCGCCAGTGATGATTACCAGCGTAATGCCGAGCGTCGCGATGGCAATGAACGAAAAATTGCGCACCACATTGGCGATATTTCCGCTCGTCAGAAAGTTTGGTGACGCCAGGCTCATTACGATAATGAGCAGGACAAGCGCCACGAGCACATAAGCCGACTGGCTGGCCAGAAACCCGCGCTGCCAGAAGCGTTTTTGGCGTACGTTTGAAAATCCCTGGGCTGTTTGAACGGTCATGCGGCCTCCAATGCGCCGGTGATAAGGCCGGTGACTTCTTCTGGTGACGTTCGTTTGATCTCCTTGTCGGCAACCTTGGTGCCGCGTCGCATGACAATCACGCGCCCGCATACGGAAAACACGTCCGGCATTCGGTGTGAGATGAGAATGACCGCAATTCCCGCATCCTGAAGCCTGTGGATAAGGCTGAGAACCTCGGCTACCTGGCGCACGGAAATTGCCGCCGTCGGTTCATCCATCAATATCAACTTGGCGTCGGCAAGTCGCGTTCGTGCAATCGCGACGGCCTGCCGTTGCCCACCCGACATTTGCCGGACGAGATCGTCGGCTCGTGTTTCGGATTTCAATTCCTTGAATAGTTCAACCGCGCGAGCGTTCATTGCGCGGTGCCGCAAAAACCGGAACGGCCCGATATTATATTTCAACTCACGGCCCAGAAATATATTTGCCGAGGCGGTCAGATTGTCCGCCAGCGCCAGATCCTGATACACGGTTTCAATGCCAATGCGCCGGGCCTCCGCTGGCGAATTGATGTGAGCATGCTTGCCGTCAAAAAGGATATTGCCAGCCGTAGGCTGGAATATCCCTGATATGACTTTGACAAGGGTCGATTTACCAGCGCCGTTATCGCCCATCAGGCCGACAACCTCGCCGGGCTCGATGCTGAAGCTGACATCGTTCAAGGCGCGGATCGCTCCGAAATCCTTGGTGACGTGATCGAGTTCCAATAAAGCCAACGAGCTCCTCCCAAAGCTGTTAGCGCGGCGCAGAAGCGCCTTCGCTAGGTTTTCTGCAGCTGTTTTGCTTTCGACATTTTTCCAAGTGACCGGTCATATCCCACCTGAATAACCGTTCGCATCGCCTCGCGCGCCGCCTGCGGATTCCGATCCTGAATCGCTTGTGCAATGCGTCGATGATTCCCAACGGTCACGATTTGTGCCGCCGGATCATCCACGGGCGAGCTGATGCCAAATGCGGAAGCGAGCGCCACATCCACCAGCGCAGTTATTGCGGACATGAAAGGATTAGCTGAAGCCTCAGCTACGATCTTGTGAAAGCTGAGGTCATGCTTGGCAAAAGCCTCCTGCTGGCGAGCAACCTCCATGCCATCCACACATCGAAAGAGTGCAATGATCTGCGCATCGCTACGACGTTCTGCGGCAAGCGCTGCCGATTCAGGTTCGATGCTCGATCGGATTTCCGCAAGATTGCGGAAAAACTCTTCATTCGGGCCAGCCTCGAAGTGCCACCGCAAAACGTCCGGATCGAACATATTCCAGCGGCGGCGAGGAAGAACCTTCGTTCCCACGCGGGCTCGCGCCTCTACGAGATTCTTGGCCGCCAATGCTTGCATGGCCTCGCGCAGGATCGTTCGCGACACGTCGAAACGGATCAACAATTCGGAATCGACCGGCAGTAGGGATTCTGGAGCAAACTCGCCGCTGACGATTTGCAGTCCCAGCTTGTTGAGCACCTGTGACTGCAACGAACGAAAGGCCAGGCGACCTGCGACCACCGATGAAGCCAGTTCGTTCTCGACTTGTCTGAGCACTTCTTCCATCACCGGTTGTGCAACGGGAGGGAAACAAATCACGAAATCAAAAGTATTACAATATCACTTTTGAGTCTCTTTTGCCGATTTTGGCGAACCGTTTACGGCGCAATATCCACCGCCAAGCCGTTGGGGACAGGTCTGAACCAGCGATCAAAATATGTCTTCGACATGTATAGCGTGGTCTTACCAAAAATCCAACCCGTCATTTTTCCCCTATCAATCGACTACAGTCGGCGAATAACCAATATAACTCATTGATAAAAATCACTTATATACAATATTGATACGCGCCTTCGAACTTGCTTGCAGCGAATTCTGAATTCCGTTAGAAATTCTCAGGAGCCAAATTGGTCGAACCAGATTACCTCTGGCGGTCGTTTGGGAGGAGATTGGCGCTAAGCGCCGAAAACAACGCCGGATTAGAGGAAAGGACGATCAATGCATCTTTCGACTCACAATTGGATGCGCGCCGAACCATTGGATACGACCCTGCGCCGCATCAAGAAATTCGGCTATGAAAGCATCGAAATTTCGGGCGAGCCGGAACAGTACAAGACCAAGGAAACGCGCGCCCTGCTGAAGGAGCACGGCATTCGTTGCTGGGGCGCGGTTACGCTGATGCTGGGCGACCGCAATCTCGCAGCACGAGATCAAGGCCAGCGCGAACAGTCCGTCCAATATGTCAAGGACGTGCTGACCATGGTGTCCGAACTGGATGGCGAAATCATCACGCTGGTTCCCTGCACTGTCGGCAAGGTCGTGCCGGATGGCACAGAAGAAGAAGAATGGAAATGGGTCGTGGACGCCACGCGCGAATGCTTCACCCATGCGAAAAAAGTTGGCGTTCGCATTGCCGTAGAGCCGTTGAACCGCTTCGAGACATATCTCTTCAATCGCGGCGAGCAGGCACTTGCTCTGGCCGATGCAGTTAGTCCCGAATGCGGCGTGTGTCTCGACGCCTATCACATTCACATGGAAGAGTTCGACGTGGAGGAAGCCATCCGCAAGGCGGGCAAGCGGCTGTTCGATTTCCACGTGGCCGACAACAACCGCTTCGCTGCCGGACTGGGTACAATCGACTGGAAGAAGATCGTCGGCATCCTCAAAGATATTGGCTATGACGGCGCACTGACCAACGAGTTTGTTGCGCCTGTCGATCGCACCCCCGCAAACCGTTATCCGGAAATGGTGGAGCGCAACCCGGTCGATATTTCGCCGGAACAGCTCAAATTCATTCAGGATCACGGCTCCAGCGTGCTCACCGAGAAGTTCTACACCGATCAGATGCGTATCACTGCGGAAACAATCCTGCCGCTGATCAAGTGAGCATTTAGCGCTCCGCCTTTGCGACGGAGCGAAGCCGGTGAACTTTGGAGACCGATGGGATGCGGATTGCCAAACTGCAGGCGTGGTGGGTTCGCATACCCATCGAAACCAGTCGTCAGCACAAGAGCGACTTCGGTCAGCTGACGACCTTCGATGCTGCCATTTTACGCATAGAAACCGACAGCGGCATCGTTGGCTGGGGAGAGGGCAAAAACGCAGCGGGCAGCGCTGGCACCTATAGCGCACTGGTTCATTTGCTGAATGACGAAATCGGCCCCAAGCTCATTGGCCAAGACGCACGCGACATCTCCGGCATCTGGGAGATGCTTTATAACGGCGTTCGTCACCAGAAAGCTGCGGTGGGCGGCCACGCAATGCCTGAACTTTCACGCCGCGGTTTGAGCGTGGCCGCAATCAGTGCGGTAGACATCGCGCTTTGGGACATTGCCGGAAAATCGCTCGGTGTGCCGGTGTGGCAGTTGCTTGGTGGGCGCAAGGCAGACAGATTGCCCGCCTATGCTTCAGGCGGCTGGGAAAGTGCCGACAAGATCGGCGCGCAACTCCAATCTTACATCGACAAGGGCGGCTTTCGCACCGTGAAAATGCGCGTGGGTGCCATGGATGGCCCTCCGCATGTTTCCGCCGCCCGCGTCAGAGCAGCGCGCAAGGCACTCGGCCCCGATATTGAGATCGCCGTGGACGCGCATGGCACCTATACCGTATCCGAGGCAAAACGCTTCATCCGCATGGTGGAGGAATGTGACCTCGCATGGTTTGAAGAACCGGTGATTGCCGACGACAAAATCGGCATGGCGGAAGTTCGCGCCTCAGGATCGGTACCGATTTCGGCAGGCGAAAGCGAGGCGACGCGCTTCGCGTTCCGTGATCTCGCGACGTTGCGGGCGGCAGATATTTTCCAGCCAGACCCCGCTTTTTGTGGCGGTATTAGCGAGGCAATGAAGATCGCTGCACTGGCCAGCGCATTCAATTTGCGGTTCGCGCCGCACCTTTGGGCTGGCGCACCATGTTTCTTCGCTGGTTTACATATATGCGCAGCCGCACCATCAAGTTTCATCATAGAATATTCGCTGGGCGCGAACCCGATGATACATGATCTCGTAAAGGAATCGGTGGACGCGCGCGACGGCACGGTTGCAATTCCCGACGCGCCCGGCTTGGGCTTTACTATCGACGAGGAATTTTTAGCGGCGCATATACACACAGGATGACAAAAGAAAAAAACCTTCTGGCCGATTTGGCTGCCTATCTGTTCTCCCACTCGGACAAGGAGAACGGCCGCACGCCATCAGAACGAGAACTGGCAGACCATTTCACGGTGAGCCGCGGGCAAATCCGCGAAGCGCTCGCGATTTTGGAAGCCATGCGGATCGTGGAACGCAGGGCGAAATCCGGTATCTATCTGACAACGAGAGAGGCAAGCGTCGAGGCGTTGGCCTTGTTCGCGAAGGCAGGCGTGCCGCTGGACCCGATCCAGATTTACGAGACGGTGGAACTGCGCAAGATCCACGAAATCAAGGCTGCCGAACTTGCGTGCAGCAGAGCAACGGAAGAGAATTTCGAGCGCTTGCGCGAGATATTACACGAGTCGGAAAACTGCCTGGAGAGAGGCGAAGGGCTTGCTCGGCAAGACCGCGAGTTTCATCTCGAAATCGTTCGCGCGACGCAAAACAGCGTCTTTCATCGCGTTTGCAGTGTATATTACGTGCTGGGCGAGCAGCGTCTGCCCATCTATTTTAACGACCCGGAACGCGGGCGGCAGTCGCACCGTGAACACCTGCAAATTTTCGACGCGCTGCTGCGTCGGGATGGCAATCTCGCACAAGCTTTGATGAGTGCTCACCTTCAGGGTGCGGAAAGTTATTGGAAGGGCCTGATTGCCAGCGGCAGGCCGGATTGGGCGAGCCCGCAACTCGAAAGAAGCTGACGGCATGAGCGCCACAATCTATTCGACGCACAAGCTGCATCCGCGCGCCGAAGAAATACTTCGCAGCGCTGGCGACCTCGTCATCGCGTCTGCGCTAAAAGATGACGTGCTAATCGCCGAAGGGCGAAAGGCGGATGTGATAATCGTTCGGGCACCGCTCCCCCCTGCCCTTTTTGACGATGTGCCACACCTGCGCGCGGCGATCCGACACGGCGCCGGGATAGACATGATCCCGTTCGATGAAGCCACCCGCGCAGGTGTGCTGATCGCGAATGTACCGGGCGCAAACGCGCGGACCGTCGCCGAGCATGCGCTGATGACAAGCATGATGATGCTGCGCCGTTTCCGCATGGTGGACACCGATTTGCGCAGCAAGGGCTGGCTCGCCGGGCGCGAGCACTCTAATGACGGCCACGACATTGGCGGGCGAACTTTGGGCATTGTCGGCTTTGGCAATGTTGGTGCAACACTCGCCGCGATGGCGCGCGACGGTTTCGGCATGAAGGTGATTGCGCACAATCGCAGCCAGAAACCGACGGACGGGGTGGAGTTCCTGAGCCTCGATGATTTGCTGGCGCGCGCGGATATCGTTGTTCTTTGCTGTCCGCTAACACCGGAAACGCGGGGACTGATCGACGCGCGGCGCATCGGCTTGATGAAGCCCGACGCAATGATTGTGAACGTTTCGCGCGGGCCAGTAATCGTAGATGAGGCTCTGATCGCTGCGCTAAGTGAAGGGCGCATTGGCGGCGCAGCGCTGGACGTTTTCGCAGAGCAGCCATTGCCGCCCGAAAGCCCCTATTTCGGATTTCCGAATGTAATCATCACACCGCATATGGCAGGCATCACGGAAGAGTCGATGATGCGCATGGGTGTGGGTGCAGCAGAAGAAGCAGTGCGCATTTTGCAGGGCGACCTGCCTCGCAATCTGCGCAACCCGGAAGCGGTGGAACTCTACCGAAAACGCTACCCAGCGTGACGCAGGCTCACGCCACTGTTGCGGTCGAACAATGCAACCTTGCGCGGATTCCATGCGAAGCGCACATCCTGCTCGATCTCGACATTCGTCGAAGCCGGAACGGTGGCGCGCAACATGGTGTCATCAATGCGCAGAGTAACGATCTTCTCGACGCCGTGGTTTTCCACGTCATGCACCTTTGCTGCAACAGGCGCGCCGGATTCAAGCACCACGTCTTCCGGGCGAATGCCGAAGGTAAGCGGACGATTATCAGCTTGGGATTTCACCAGTCCCTCATAGGGCAGTTCGAATGTCTTGGCAGAGATAACCGCTCGGCCACCCACCAGTGAACCTTCGATCAAATTCATGGGCGGTGAACCGACAAAGCTAGCCACGAATGTATCACGTGGATTGTCGTAGATTTCCTTCGGCGTTCCAGTTTGAACGAGATGACCGTGATTGAGGACACCCACGCGGTCGCCCATCGACATCGCCTCGATCTGGTCGTGCGTCACAAACAGGAAGGTTGCGCCGAGGCGGCGTTGCAGGTCTTTCAGCTCGGTGCGTAGAGACTCGCGCAGCTTGGCATCGAGCGCGGATAGCGGCTCGTCCATCAGGAACACGCGCGGCTTGCGAACGATGGCGCGACCAATTGAAACGCGTTGCATTTCACCGCCGGAGAGACGGTCGGTCTTACGCTCCAGCAAATGCTCGATACGAAGCGTTTTGGCCGCACGTGCAACACGCTCCTTGATTTCATCGTCCGGCACACGGCGGATTTTCGACTTCAGCGGAAATTCGAGATTCTCCCGAACGGTATAACGCGGATACAGCGAATATTGCTGAAGCACGAGCGCGACATCGCGCTCAGCCGCGCCCCAATCGCCAACATCGACGCCGTCAATCAAAATCTGCCCCGAGGTCGGCTTTTCCAAGCCTGCAACCAAACGCAGCGTGGTCGTTTTGCCCGCGCCGGTTTCGCCAAGCAACACAAAAAACTGCCCATCCTCAATTTCGAGATTCAACTTCTTCAGCGCCGTATGGCTGCCGAACGTCTTGGTGATATTCCTGAGTTCGATATGTGCCATGTCAACGGACTCGCTTGAACATTCTAGAATTGCGAAATAACCGACATCAAAGCCTTACGCCCAAGCTATTGCCGCTGGCTGTATCGAAGAAATGCGTCTGCGCCGGATCGATCCGGGCATAGACCTTGTCGCCTGCCCGCTCGACATAGCCACTGCGGGTGCGAGCGCGCAAAAGCTGCTCACCCACCTTCAGGTCTACAATATCATACGACCCAAGCGGCTCGATGAGATGCGTTTCGACCGGCAGATAGCCCTTCTTCTCGTCGCGCGAAACAAGCACGCCTTCCGGCCGAATGCCCAGTGCCAGCTGTCCGCTTCGGCCTTGCGCTGCATCGAGTTGAGCGATGAGCGCAGACGGAAAGCCGAAATTCTGACCGCCGCCGAGACCAACCTCAGCACTATCCTTCGAGGACTTCACCTCAGCTGGAGCGATGTTCATGACCGGACTGCCGACGAACTGTGCGACGAACAGGTTTGAAGGCCGCGCGTAAACTTCGGTCGGACTGCCGACTTGCTGCAAGCGCCCTTCATGCATGATGACGATGCGATCCGCGAGGCTCATGGCCTCGATCTGATCATGCGTCACGTAGATGGTCGTCGAGCCCTGCTTGACGTGCAGGCGCTTAATTTCGGCACGCATTTCTTCGCGAAGTTTGGCGTCCAGTGCACCGATCGGCTCATCCATCAGCATTGCCTTGGGGCGACGCACCAGCGCGCGCCCGATAGCAACGCGCTGCATATCACCACCGGAAAGCGCAGATGGCCGCTTGTCCAGCAGATCCGTGATGCGCAGTACCTTGGCGATTTCGCGCACGCGATTGTCGGTGTCTGCCTTGCTCATGCGCGTGGCGCGAAGCGGAAACGCGATGTTCTCGAACACCGTCATATGCGGGTAGAGCGAGAACGACTGAAACACCATCGCAATGTCACGGTCAGAACATTTGAGGTTCTGCACCGGCTGGCCGTCGATCAGGATATCGCCCGTGTCGATGGTTTCCAGACCAGCGATGGCGCGCAGCGTCGTCGTCTTGCCGCAGCCCGACTGGCCGAGCAGAACAATGAACTCTCCATCCGCGATTTTCAGGTTCATGTCCTTGATGACCTGAACCGCGCCGAAGAACTTCTGGACGTCGCGAAGTTCGATGCTGGTCATTGAACCGCCTCCCCGGAATGGCCGGAAGCTTCGTCATCATCCGGTACAACAGCCGCCTTCTCACCGCCAAACCAGTTGGTCAGCATGAAGGTGACAAGGCCGATGATGATAATCGTCAGGCCATAACGATGCAGGAACAGGTTCCACGGTTGG
This sequence comes from Mesorhizobium sp., assembly GCA_049840935.1. Classification (GTDB taxonomy): domain Bacteria; phylum Pseudomonadota; class Alphaproteobacteria; order Rhizobiales; family Rhizobiaceae; genus Mesorhizobium_G. The sequence goes on along the minus strand of JASGJA010000025.1, from coordinate 365,530 downwards.
CAGAGTGCGATGATGCCGAGCACCATCACGACCTCCGAAATACTCTGAAGCTTGTCGGCACGGATCATTTGCGGATCGCTCCGAAGGTAACGCCGCGCAGAAGATGGTTGCGCAACAGGAAGGTGAAGATTGCCACCGGCAACAGGAACAGCAACGTGCCTGCGGCGATGACGGTCCAATCCGGCAAGCCGGAGCCGACCTGGCTTGGGATGAAGGGCGGTGCGGTCTGGGCGCGACGATTGGTCATGATGAGCGCGAATGCGTACTCATTCCAAGCCGTGATGAAGCAAAACACGGCGGTGGCGGCGATGCCTGTTGCGGCCTCTGGCAGCACGACCTTGAAGAAGGCTTGCATGCGCGTATAGCCGTCAACGAGTGCCGCCTCTTCATATTCCTTCGGGATTTCGTCCATGAACCCCTTCATCAGCCAGACCGAGAAGGACAGGTTGAAAGCCGTATAGAGAATGATGAGGCCGATATGCGTATCGTTGAGCCCGACCGTGCGGTACATCAGGAACATAGGAATGGCGACGACGACAGGCGGCAACATGCGCGTCGACAAGATGAAGAAGAGCAGATCCCCCTCCCCCTTAACCTTAAAGCGCGAGAAGCCGTAGGCGGTCAGCGTACCCATACCCACTGCCAGAACAGTTGAGATGATTGCGACGATCAGCGAATTCGTAAACCGGCTGGGATAGCCCGACCATTGAACGTTGCCCTTGCCATCGCGCACGACCTTTTCGCCGCCATCGAACACCATGCGCTCCCACCACGGGGCGGCAGCATATTCTTCCGGCGTCGGCGGCGTGCGAAGCTGCGAGCGCTTGGTGAACAGCTTCACGAAAGGCGACACTTCCGGCGTGAACACCACTGTGGGAGGGATCGTCGTCGAAAGGTTGCGCGGCTTGAAGGCCGTCGATGCAATCCAGTAGATCGGCGCAAGGAAGATCATGGTGACGATCAACACGCCCACAATTGCGAGCTTGTTGAGCGAGCGTTCGGTAGAAGTGGTGACGGCGGCCATCTTAGCGTTCCTTCACCTTGTTCAGGTATTTGACATAGATGTTGGTGATAGCCAGCACCATGAGCAGCACGATGTAGGCGAAGGCGCAGGACAGGCCGGTTTGCCATTCCTGAAACGCCATTTTGTAAAGCCGGATGGAAATCAGTTCCGTCGTCGGCTGGCTTGTCAGAACATAGGCCAGATCGAACGTCTTGAACGCTTCCATCGTGCGGAAAATAATGGCGATCATCAGGATCGGCGCGACCAGCGGCAGCGTGATACGGAAGAATGTATAGAACGGTCCAGCGCGATCAATCGCAGCCGCCTCGTATAGATGCTTCGGCACAGCAGAGAGACCCGCCAGCGAGAGCAGCATCACAAAAGGCGACCACATCCAGATATCCGTAATTGCGACTGCGTAGAGCGCCATGCGTGGATTGGACAGCCACTCAAATGTGCCAAGCCCGAGCGCGTAATTGATGATGCCGAATGACGGATCGTAGAGCAGCTTCCAGAACAGACCGACGACCGCCATTGAAAGCATCATCGGCAAAAGAAGCAACGTCGTAAGCAGGCCCTTGAATGGAATGCTGCGGTTCAACAACATTGCCGTGCCGAAACCGACAACCACCTGCCCGACAACCGAGACAATCACATATTTCGCTGTGATGACGAAATTGTTCCAGATGAATGGATCGTTGAGCAGGGTTCGATAGTTCTGAAGGCCGACGAAACTCGCGGCGCTGTTTCCGGACGCCCGAAAATCTGTAAACGAATAGCCGAGCGAATAAAGCAACGGAAATATGTTGAAGATAATCAGGAACAGGATCGTCGGAACGATAAACAGATTGCGGATGGCTATATCGCTCATGCCGCGCGATGCGGCTCGCGATTTAGGGTCCAGCGTTGTCAGAACGGCAGTGGCCAACGACTCTCCTCCCCGGGAGCTTGCTGCAGGCTAGGTCAAGCCTCGCAAATCGAACAAAAAAGGAGGGGGCGGGCGGGCCACCCCCTCCTGCATTTCACAAGGCTCAGTTCTGCGGCCTGTTGTACTTCTTGAAGGTCGTGTTCCAATCCGTTGCCAGATTGTCGAGCACTTCCTTTGCGGTTCCCTGATCGCCGGTGATGTAAGGGTAAACCCGCTGGTTCATCTGGATCAAAAGCTCCGCATATTCCGGCGTCGCCCAGAAGTCCTTCACCTTGAACATCGTGTCGTAGAACGCCTTGTTGTATGGCGTGGCGTTCTGGAACTCGGCAGATTCAAGCACCGACTTGTTGCAGGTGTAGCCACCAAGTTCAGCCCACTTCTTCTGCGTCTCGTCCTTCACGAACCACTCAAGGAACTTGAATGCTTCTTCCTGGTTCTGCGAATAGGACACGATCGAAATGCCCTGCCCACCGAGCGCTGCATACTGGTCGCCATCAGGGCCAGCCGGGTTGGCGAAGAAGCCAGTGTTCTTCGCATTCGGGTTAGACGCTTCGTTTACGAGCGCCGGGAAGAACGCGAAGTAGTTCATGCTCATTGCGGCGAGGTTTTCGGTGATCGCCTGATTGTTCTCGACGAAGAAGGACTTCGCCCAACCCGGAGGCGTGAACTTGTAAAGTTCCTTATACGCTTCCAGCGCCTTCACGTTCTTGTCGGAGTTGATGATTCCATCGACTTTGTATTTGGCATAATCGCCAAGCTCGCCGCCGTAGGAGAAGATCGCGTTCTCGACACCCATGACGAGGCCGTCATAGGAATTGTCCGTATAGATCGCGACGCCATAGCGCTTCTGATCAGGACGATGGAAGAATTCCGCGATGTCGCGCAGTTCCTTCCAGGTTTTTGGAGGCGCGAGATCGTAGCCATATTTAGCTTTGAACGCTTCCATTTCCTTGGGATCTTCGAACCAGTCCTTGCGATAGGACCAGCCGACAGCATCACCCTCGGCAGGAACCGACCAGTACTTCCCGGAATTGGACGGATATTCGGAATAGTATTTAACCGTGGCGGGCGCCATGGTCTCGTTCAACTTATGCTTGTTGAAGAAGTCTGTCAGGTCAACATAGTGTCCGGCTTCCGAAGCGGCACCGATCCACTGCGAGTCACCGACGACCAAATCGTAGGCGCTGCCCTTGGCGTTGAATTCCGTGAACGCCTTGGTCTGGAAATCGGCCCACGGCGTTGTTTCCACCGTAACCTTTACGCCGGTTTCTTTTTCATACTCATTCGCAAGTTCTTGAAGGTAGTTTGCAGGGTCCCACTCGGCCCAGAAAATAGTCAGTTCCTGCGCAAACACGGATGTCGTGCAGGCGAGCGATAGTCCGATTCCGGCTAATACGCCGGTTAGTCTCTTGCGCATGATGGTTCCTCCCTTTCGCGCGCGCTGAGTTGCCGCCTCAAGCCGGCTTGTTCCGGTAGTGCGACAGCAATGCTGGAAACGCTTCTCTTGCCTTAGGCCCTCCGCGGCCTGGTTCGCTGACACCTCGCGCCGCGAACCTCCTCCTCATCAAACTGGTAGTACCAAATTTAGCATGTCGTCAAGCAGATTTCGAGAATTCACGCATACTTGTGATAATCTGGTCCAACCAGATAGTCATTTGGCTTAGGTGTTACCCTGCCCCTTCTGCCGCATGGATCAAAGCGGAAGCCGCCCAGCGACTTACGGACAGCGCCTCCTGCGCATCCAGGCCCCAAATATCCTTCAACACGACCAGCACCTCAACCCCAAACACCAACGATAAGGCCTGCGCGAGTCGATCAAACCGACGCTTTGATAAGCGTTCGGAAAGCGGCGCGATTGCCGAGCGCAAAAGATCCATCCTGTGCCCGCGCGTGAACTGCGGCTCCTCCCCCAACGTACCCGCCTGCCGCTTTGCCCACTGCTCCAATGACAGGCGCAATGCGGCCTTGAACGTAGCCTCAAATTCATCGATTCGGGCATGGACCGGTCAAGCAAATCCACCATGCGCCGTTCGGCATTGGTCGAACGCGACTTCCAGTCGAGGATCGGCCCGAGCCCTTCATCGACCACAGCCTGCACGAGCGCTGCCTGGCTCGGAAAATACCGATAGGCGGTCGCGCGCGAAACCCCCGCCGCTTCCGCAACCTCGCTCACCGATGGCGTCTGCCCTTGCTGCATGAGTTGCATTGCCGTTTGCAGCATCAGCCGCCCGGTGCGGGCGCGCGGACCTCGCTCCACGGCAACTGTCATTTCACTTGATTGACGTGAGACTTCCATATCAATATGATACTCGCGTCTCACAAATTTGCAATCGGCATTGTTGTGAGAACGGTTGCCGCCAGCGGAGCGCAGGCAACAGGGAGGACTGCCAATGAAACGCGTTTACGTAGTCGGCACCGCCGACACGAAGGGAGAAGAATTGGCTTGGCTGGCAGACCGTATCGTCGATGCGGGAATGCCTGTGGCTCGCGTTGATGTGGGAACGCGCCAACCAACTGTCGATATGGACATTTCCGCTACGGAGGTCGCATCCTACCATCCGCAGGGCGCAGCGGCAGCGCTGGAGACGGATGATCGAGGCGCAGCAGTCACCGCAATGGGCGCGGCCTTCGCGGCGTTTCTCAAGCAGCGCGATGACATTGCTGGAATCGTCGGCATTGGCGGCGGGGGCGGAACCTCAATCATAACATCCGGCATGCGCGCGCTGCCGCTCGGGCTTCCAAAGCTGATGATTTCGACACTCGCATCCGGCGATGTCGCGCCCTATGTCGATGTTTCCGACATTATAATGATGCCATCGGTAACAGACTTCGCGGGTCTGAACCGTCTGAGCCGAACCATACTGCACAATGCCGCACAGGCCATCGCGAGCATGGCGCATACCCCCCCAGCCGATGAAGGCGGCAAGCCTGCCGTTGGACTGACGATGTTCGGCGTTACCACGACCTGCGTGATGGCCATCAGCGAACAGCTTCGCGACCGCTATGATTGCATGGTGTTTCACGCAACCGGCACAGGCGGCCGCTCAATGGAAAAGCTTGCCGATAGCGGCCTGCTTTCAGGCATCATCGACATTACCACGACAGAGGTTTGCGACCTTCTCATGGGTGGCGTCCTGCCAGCGACCGATGATCGCTTTGGGGCGGTCGCGCGCACGAAATTGCCCTATGTCGGATCAGTCGGCGCACTCGACATGGTAAACTTCTGGGCACCTGCAACCATTCCGAACCGTTACAAGGGCAGGCTCTTTTACGAGCACAACCCCAACGTCACCCTGATGCGCACCACCCGCGAAGAATGCGTTCGCATCGGCGAGTGGATCGCGGAGCGGCTAAATCGCTGCGAGGGCGAGGTGCGGTTCCTGATCCCGGAAAAGGGTGTTTCGGCAATCGACATAGAGGGCGGTCCGTTCTTCGACCCTGAAGCCGACGCCGCGCTGTTCCAGACCATCGAGTCCGCGATTAAGCAGACCGAACGGCGCAAGCTGATCCGTTTGCCATTGCACATCAACGATCCTGAATTCGCTCGCGCGGCTGTCGCCGCCTTCGATGAAATCACCAACCGCTGAGGCCACAAATGCCTGCCATTCCGCGTAAGAAGATACTTGAAAAATTCAACGACATGGTTGCCCGCCGCATTCCCATAGTCGGGGGCGGTGCAGGCACCGGTCTGTCCGCAAAAGGCGAGGAAGCCGGGGGCATCGACCTTATCATCATCTACAATTCGGGCCGCTATCGCATGGCCGGACGCGGCTCTGCTGCCGGTCTTCTGGCCTATGGAAATGCAAACGAAATCGTCAAGGAAATGGCTGTCGAAGTGCTGCCGGTGGTCGAGCATACGCCTGTGCTCGCTGGCGTAAATGGCACGGACCCATTCATTTTGATGCCACGTTTTCTGGCGGAACTGAAAGACATCGGTTTCTCTGGTGTTCAAAACTTTCCGACCATCGGTCTCTTCGACGGCGTGATGCGCCAAAGCTTCGAGGAAACCGGCATGGGTTATGGCCTTGAGGTGGACATGATCGCGCATGCGCATGCGCTGGACCTACTCACAACGCCCTACGTTTTCAACCCGGATGAGGCGACCGCCATGACCAAGGCCGGGGCCGATATCATCGTTGCGCATATGGGGGTCACGACAGGCGGCTCGATCGGCGCAACCAGCGCCAAGACCCTGCAATCCTGCGTGGGCGAGATTGACGCGATTGCCGACGCAGCGCTGAAAGTGCGCAAGGACGTGATCGTGCTTTGCCATGGCGGTCCAATCGCCATGCCGGATGATGCGGACTTCATTCTCAAGAACGCGAAGAATTGCCACGGCTTTTATGGCGCAAGTTCGATGGAGCGCCTGCCCGTTGAGATCGCGCTCGCCGAGCAGACGAGAAAATTCAAATCCATCCAGTTTTGAGCGGAGATTCAAATGCCAGCACCCGACAAGATGTTCCTTTACCCCAAGGACGTGGACGCCTTCGGTTTCGATTGGGGAAAACTCTCACTCACGGTTGGACCAGAGGTGAATGGCGCGAGCCAGTTTTCCGCGGGCGTCGTGGACTTGCCGCAAGGCCAAGGCCATTCGCGGCACAACCATCCGGGCGCGGAAGAAATCATTTTCGTGATTTCCGGCAATGGGCAGCAGATGGTCGAAGACGATCAGGGCAATCCGGTCACGCGTGACGTCGGCCCCGGCTGCACGATCTTCGTACCCGAAAGCCGTTTTCACTCGACGCTGAATACCGGCAGCACGCCGATGCAATTGTTCGTGGTGTATTCACCGGTCGGGCCGGAAGCCCTGCTGAAAGACTTGCCGGATTTCAGGCTGATTCCAGCGGGAGCCTGAAAAGCCAGAACAGCCCTACCCGACCACGTTCCATCCGCGACCGCGATCACCATACATTTCATAGCCGGTGTCGGTGATTGCCACAGTGTCTTCCAGCTTGATGAAGCCCCGCGTTGGATGGAGCATGGTTGTTTCGACCGAAATCACCATGCCCGATTCAAGCGGATGCGCGGCGTCGACGCCGTCATACGTCACCGGATGGTTGGTCATGAGGAACGGCACTTCGTGGCTGATGACGCCCATGCCATGCGCGAAGAAGTCTGTGTAATTCGCGACTGCGGATTCCTTTAGCACCGCTTCGGCACCAGCAATCATGTCACCGCCAAGCGTACCGGGTTTGCAACGCGCGAACGCCGCCTGCTGCACCGCATCGATCTGAGCAAGCAGATCCTGCAACTCGGCATCCGGCTCGCCCCGGACACCCATCCGGCAAAGGTCGCCAATATATCCGTGATAATTGCCGCCGGAATCTATCGACAGCACTTCGCCCGTGTTCCAGGTCTGTGATGACACCGCGCGATTGTGACTGGAGCCTGCGGCGATCAGGCAATATTCAAAATGCAGGCCGCGATTGGTTTCCTCGCGCCGCAGCGTCTCGACAATCTCCGCCTTGGTTGCGCCTTCCGGCTGGGCGTTGAACGTAGCGAGCATGGAATCCGTAATGAGTTCCGACGCCTTGCGCAGCTTCTCCAACTCGGCAGGTGACTTGATCGCACGTAGCCGCTCCAGCATTCCGGTCGCATCCACGAACACAGCATCTGGCAGTCCATCGACCAAAATCTGATAGGCATCGAGCGGCAGAAACGACGGCTCAATGCCGATGCGAGCATTGGCCTTGCCGATTTTCTTGACGTGCTCCACCGCCAAACGCGCAGCATCCGTTGCCCCCCACGCAGCCGCGTGAACACTCGGCGTCCAAAACGGGTTTACCGCATGCTCGGAACCTTCCATGCGATTGCCAACGTAACCGGCATGTTCGGGGTTGCCACGCTCGTAGATGACGAACGGCAGATAGCGGCTATGGCCGATTGCATCCATCGCAACGAAGAAAATGAAACGATATCCGCCGAGCAGATACTGCACATTGTGCTTGGATGTGGTGAGCAAAAGATCAATGCCTGCCTCGCCCATCAGACGGTCAGCACGCGCACTATCGAACGGAATCGTAGTCACAGCCAGAAACTCCTCCCATACCGCAAATATCTGGTAGGACCAGATTATACAGAACGATTCTGTTGGCAAGATGTCGGCAGTTATATGCCCGAACCGTCCAGTTGTTCCTCGTCCTCGCCCTCCCAGGGATCGGGCCGCATGGAGCCGAGATTGGCGGTTGGCAGCGGCATCCAACATTTCAATTCCGGGTCCGCATAGCCAATGACGCAGCCCGGCGAAGAGTCGACAGCACGCCAGCCCTCAATTCCAAATTGGTCGGCCTTGGCCCAATAAGCGACATCGACATCGGCAGCGCCCTGCTCGACCGGTCGCACAGTCACAAGAATGCGACTGCCGTCCTTCGGCGCGCTTTTCATATGTCGCCAATTGCCGAATTCCTGCATCTCTGCCTCCCGTGAGTCCGGGGAGACTAACCTTAAAGTGCGCGGACGGAAACAGGCGTCGGCGCATCCAGCTTGAGCGGATTGCGCAGCGGCAGGCCAAAATCCGGGGCTTCGATTTCAAACACATCGCCCGGCTGCGTCCGCACCCCATCGGCAAAGGAAAGTGTAGCCGTACCAAACATGTGAACGTGAATGTCGCCCGGCCTTCTGAACATTGGATATTTGAAATGGTGATGTTCGAGATTGGCGATTGAGTGGGACATATTCGCCTCACCGGAGAGGAACAGCTTTTGCCATGCAATCTTGCCGTCGCGCAAAATGCGTGAGGAGCCTTCGATGTTCTGAGGCAGATCACCGACGAGAATTTCCGGCCCGAATGAGGCGTTGCGGAGTTTGGAATGCGCGAGCCAAAGATAGTTGCCGCGCTCTGTGATGTGGTCGGAAAATTCGTTGGCAAGCGCAAAACCAACTCGGAACGGCGTACCGTCATCACCAATCACATAGATGCCAGCGATTTCCGGCTCCTCGCCTGCATCCTCAGCAAAAGCAGGAGAAACAAGCGGCGCACCGGGTGCCACGGCCATGAATCCGTTGCCCTTGTAGAACCATTCGGGTTGTACGCCGAGCTTGCCTTTTGCAGGCTTGCCGCCCTCAAGGCCCATGCGGAACATCTTCATGGAATCGGTCAGTTGCGCGACATCATCATTCGCCGCTGCCTTGTGCATGGAATCGCGTGTTGCTGCAGAGCCAAGATGGGTTAGCCCTGTTCCGGTAAGATGCAGATGCGTTGGGTCGGGATGGCTGATCGGCGAAGCAATGCGCCCTTCACGATACGCTGCATCAAGATCGACGGCGCGACCCATGCCGATACGCTCTGCAAGCTCGGCCAGTCCGCTGCCTGTGCGCGCTGCCTCCAGCGCGAGCGAATAGACCGTGCGCTCGCCATTGAGGATACGCGCCTTGCCGTCGATGCGAACGGCGACCCTGAGGGCATAACCCTCGATAATCTGCGAAATCAGCACATCATCCTCCCTGCCGCACAATGTCGGACAAAGCTCTCTCGTTCGCGCCGGAGCATCCGCCACGCCGGGAGTTCTTCAATTCGCCTATCGGCCGTCGCTTCGTTTACGCGCTTATGCGCTGCGTCGCGGCGACCTGCTGCCGGGGCGCTTACGCCTTCTTCTTGTTGTAGAGGTCGAAGGCAACGGCACCGAGCAGCACCAGACCCTTAATGACCTGCTGCCAGTCGATGTTGATGCCCATAATGCCCATGCCATTGTTCATCACACCCATGATGAACGCACCGATGACTGCGCCGGCCACTTCGCCAATGCCGCCCATCGCCGACGCACCGCCAACAAACACAGCCGCGATAACGTCAAGCTCCATGCCTAGCCCCGCCTTCGGCGTGGCCTGATTAAGACGTGCGGCGTAGATCAAGCCCGCCAGACCAGCCAGCGCACCCATGATCGAGAAGATGTAGAATGTCAGGCGCTCGGTCATGATGCCCGAAAGCGCTGCCGCCTTGATGTTGCCGCCCATCGCGTAAATGCGCCGTCCGAAGGTCATGCGCTTGGTGAGAAACACGAAGCCCGCAATCAGGATCGCCATCACGATAAGAACGTTCGGCAATCCTTTGTAGGAGGCGAACTTGTACATCAGGAACATGATGATGCCCGCCATAATCAGGTTTTTGATGACGAAGAACCCGAACGGCTCGGCCTCATAACCGTGGCTTTCGCGATTGCGACGGCTTTTCAGCGCGAAGAACAGCATCAGCGCAACGATGATTACGCCGATGATAAGCGTAGTCGCGTGAAGAACGATTCCGGTTCCCGGCGTAGGTCCGCCATTCGCGTTGAGCGTCGGCGCAACCAGCGTCCACGGCCCGATAAAGTCCGGGATGAAACCCGCTGAAAGCATCTGAAATTCAACGGGGAACGGGCCGAGCGAACGGCCGCCAAGCAGCCAGAGCAACAGCCCCTTAAAGACCAACATGCCCGCCAGCGTCACGATGAATGAAGGTATCTTCATGTAAGCTACGAAATAGCCCTGCACGCCGCCAATCACTGCGCCAAGCGCGACGCAAAGCACTGCCGCAACAAACGGATTAAATCCGTAATCGACCATCAGCACGGCTGCGGCACCGCCAATAAAGCCTGCAACCGAGCCTACCGACAGATCGATATGTCCGGCCACAATGACCAGCAACATGCCGAGCGCCATCACGATGATGTAGGAATTTTGCAGAACGATGTTCGTCAGATTGACGGGGTAGAACAGAACGCCCTTGGTCATGAACTGGAAGAAGATCATGATCGCAATCAGCGCGATAATCAGGCCGTATTCGCGCAGATTGGCCTTGATCGCATCGCGTGCAGACGCCTTGGCGGCGCTGACGGTTGGAGTTGCGGTTTCGGTGGTCATGATGCTGCCTCCAACTGTTCCTCCCGCGCGTGGCCGCGCACGATTGCCCGCATGATTTTTTCCTGGCTGGCTTCGGCTGCTACCATCTCTCCGACGATGCGGCCTTCGTTCAAAACATAGATACGGTCACAAATGCCGAGCAGTTCCGGCATTTCCGACGAGATTATCAGGATGCCTTTACCGTCTCCGGCCAACTGATTGATGATCGTATAGATTTCATATTTCGCGCCGACATCGATGCCGCGTGTCGGCTCATCCAGGATCAGCACATCCGGGTCCGCGAAAAGCCATTTCGACAGCACGACTTTCTGCTGATTGCCGCCGGAGAGATTGCCGGTGATCTGATAGACCGACGATGAACGGATATTCGTCTTGCGTCGGTATTCGTTCGCGACCTTCAACTCGCGCATATCATCGATAACGCCACTTTCCGACACACCGGAAAGGTTTGCGATGGTCACATTGTGCTTGATGTGGTCGATCAGATTAAGGCCATACACCTTGCGGTCTTCCGTGGCGTAGGCCAGCCCTGCCTTGACGGCCTTACCCACCGTTGAGGTATCGGCCTTCTTGCCATGCAGGAAAACTTCCCCGGTGATGTTGACGCCGTAGGTGCGCCCGAACACGCTCATGGCAAGCTCGGTGCGTCCTGCGCCCATCAACCCCGCAATGCCGACCACCTCACCTTTGCGAACGCTCAAGTTGACGTTCTTGATGATTTGCCGCTCCGGATGGATCGGATGATATACGGACCAGTTCTTCAACTCGAACATCGTTTCACCGATTTTCGGCGTCCGATGCGGATAGCGATTCTCCAGCGTGCGGCCCACCATAGAGGTCACGATTCGATCTTCGGTGACGTCTTCGCGCTCCATCGTTTCGATGGACTGGCCGTCACGAATGACAGTGATCTGGTCCGCAATGCGTTTGATCTCATTCAGCTTGTGCGAGATCATAATCGAGGTCATGCCCTGCGCCTTGAACTCCAGCAGCAGGTCCAGCAGCGCGTGGCTGTCGCGCTCCGAAAGCGAAGCTGTCGGCTCATCAAGAATGAGCAGTTTCACATCCTTGGCCAGCGCCTTCGCGATCTCGACCAATTGCTGCTTGCCGGTGCCGATATTTGTGACGAGCGTATCCGGGTCTTCGCGCAGGCCCACCTTGCGCAAAAGATCATGCGCGCGCTTGCGGGTAATACCCCAGTTTATGACGCCACCGCTTGCCTGCTCGTTGCCGAGAAACATGTTCTCCGCAATCGACAGCATGGGAACCAGCGCCAGTTCCTGATGGATGATGACGATGCCGAGCTTTTCGGAATCGTGGATGCCGGTAAAACGGCATTCCTTGCCTTCGTAATGAATTTCGCCGTCATAGGTGCCGTAGGGATAAACGCCCGAAAGCACCTTCATCAGCGTGGATTTGCCCGCGCCGTTCTCGCCGCAAATGGCATGAATATCGCCGCGCTTCACCTTGAGATTGACGTTCTCCAAGGCCTTTACGCCGGGAAACACCTTGGTGATGCCCCGCATCTCAAGAATGTAGTCGCTCATCGGGGCCTCCCCAGACACGGACAAATAGTATCCGCGTCTCTACGCTACCCAAGGATAGACGAAGGCGGAAGGCCCTGCGGCCCTCCGCCCTGCCAATTTTACTTGAGGTCTTCGGCCTTGATGTAGCCGGAGTCGGTCACGAGGATTTTCTCGTAGTTCGACTTGTCGACGGAAACCGGCTCAAGGAGGTAGGAAGGCACAACCTTGTTGCCGTTGTTGTAGGTCTTGGTGTCGTTGATTTCAGGCTGACCGCCCGAAAGCACCGCATCGACCAGATTGGCCGTGACCTTCGCCAACTCGCGGGTGTCCTTGAACACGGTCGAATACTGTTCGCCAGCGATGATCGCCTTCACGGACGGAACTTCCGCATCCTGACCGGAAATGATCGGCCAAGGCTGGTCGGCACTGCCATAACCAACGCCACGAAGCGACGAGATAATGCCGCGGGACAGGCCATCATACGGAGCCAGAACCGCATCGACGCGGCTGCCGTCCGAGTAGTTGGCCGACAGGATATTGTCCATGCGGGCCTGCGCAACGGCAGCGTCCCAACGCAGCGTACCGACCTTTTCCATGCCCATCTGGCCGGACTTCACGACGAGGACACCCTTGTCGATCAGCGGCTGGAGAACAGACATCGCGCCGTCATAGAAGAAGAACGCGTTGTTATCGTCCGGCGAACCGCCAAACAGCTCAATGTTGAACGGACCCTGCTTCTCAGGATAACCGAGGCCCTTGAGCAGCGAATCTGCCTGAAGCACGCCAACCTTGAAGTTGTCGAAGGTGGTGTAATAGTCGACGTTCGGGCTGTCGCGGATCAGGCGGTCATACGCCACGACCTTGACGCCCTTGTCTGCTGCCTGCTGCAGGACTGCCGAAAGCGTGGTGCCGTCGATCGATGCGATCACGAGCGCCTTGGCGTCCTTTGTGACCATGTTTTCGATCTGTGCAAGCTGGTTCGGAATGTCGTCTTCCGCATATTGCAGATCGACGGTGTAGCCTTTTGCTTCCAGCGCAGCCTTGAGGCTGTCGCCGTCGCTGATCCAGCGCAGGGACGACTTGGTCGGCATTGCGATGCCGACGAGGCCCTTGTCCGCTGCATGAACTGGCATTGCAAGAGCCGCGAAACCGGCAGCCGTTGCGGCGAGAACGAGTCTTCTGGTGAACTTCACTGTTGCTTCTCCCTGAAAAGCGCTGAAAACCGCGCGACCGTACATTCCGGCACGCCACAGGCCGAACCTGAGCGCCGCAAGCCTCGATGTCTGGTAGCCTCCACAAACCGCAGGCCGTTCGCTCCTCCAGAGCCCGCAGCGGCTCGAAACGGGTACTCCGCTCCAACCGGTCGCGAACTTGGAGCCGACCGCCATACAAGTCAAATGCTATTGAGAGGGTTTGCTATAACAGTTTCGATATGGCAAATCTGCCTTGGAATAGAGGGGGAGCCGATGGACGAACCGTCAAAAGCGGCGCCACGCGGACAAGCAATTCAGGAATCGCTGCTTCGCGGAGGTTTGAAGTTTACGCACCTGCGCATGATCGTAGCGCTGGATGAGCACGGTTCGGTCAGCGCGGCGGCGGAGACCATGAATGTGTCGCAACCTGCAGCTTCGCGCACCATCGCGGAAATGGAGCAGATTGCTGGAGCACGATTGCTCGAAAGACTACCGCGAGGCGTGCGTCTCACCCCTTACGGCCAGGCGCTTGCGCGCCGGGCAAGATCCATTCTGCTGGAATTGCGAGAGGCAGATCGTGAGATTTCCGATCTCAGGTCTGGAACAGGCGGTACGGTCAATATTGGCGCGGTGACGGCGCCGGCTATCGATCTTGCTGTTCCGGCGATCCGCGAATTGCGCGCCCGCCACCCGCGTCTGGAAATTTCGATTCAGGTTGAGACAAGCAATGTGCTTGCACGCGAACTGCTGGCCTCGCGTCATGACCTGATCATCGCGCGCATACCGGAAGACCTGAACCCGCGCCTGTTCGAGTCACGCGTTATCGGCATCGAAAAAGCTTGCCTGATTGTGAGGCGCGGCCATCCGGTTCTTGGCGCGCGAAAAGTACCCCTGGAAAAGACCGCTGCGTTCGATTGGGTTCTGCAACCTTCCGGCTCCCTGTTGCGCCGCACTGTCGAGCAGCATTTCATCAGGCACGATGTGCCGCTCCCGGAGCGCATCCTCAATACCAGTTCCCTGCTGCTTACACTCGTGATGGTCGCGCAATCCGATGCCATAGCCGCCGTGTCCATCGACGTAGCTCGATTTATCCGGCAAAGTTTGGGCGGCGCGATTGATGTCGTGCCGCTGGCCTTCGAAATCGAGGTTCAGCCTTACAGCCTGATCACAGCCAGAAATCGCGCACTTTCGCCCGCCGCAATCATGCTACGCGATGCGATTCTCAAGCGAATTCGATAGAAGCTGCGGATAGGCGCAACAATAAAGCGTTTCAACGCAATAGATGGCAAAGGTGCCATTGCCCTACGCCGCCCTTTTCGCTAATTGGGCTCTAGCAGTTTATGGAGGGGTTTCCCATGGCAGATCATTCACCGAGCGGACCTGTCGAAGTCGGCGCAGCGATGGACTATTCCGAGCACGACAAAACATACAATATGTTCCTCGGCCTGACTAAGTACGGAACGCTGTTTTGCGTTGCGCTCATGGTGGCGATGGCCTTCGGCTTTTTTACCAGCGCAGGCCTGATCTCCAGCGTTATTCTGTTCGCACTGATCTGCCTCGTCGGCGGCTTCCTGCTGCGTTAATCCTTATTGGAATTCCCGCCCCGGTCGCGGCCCTCCTAAGTGCGCCGCAGGCAGCGGCGCGCTATGCGAAGAGGTAAATGCGGTGGGACAAATAATCTTCATCCCGCGTGAGACTGATGCGAACGAGCAGCGCGTTGCCGCCTCGCCAGACACGGTCAAGCGTCTGGTGGGTTTCGGGTTCGACGTAGTTGTCGAAACTGGCGCTGGTGTCGGCTCGCGTATTATCGACGAAGATTTTGCAAAGGCAGGCGCGCGCATCGGCAAGGCCGCAGACGCTGCGAAGGCTGATGTAGTCCTGAAAGTTCGGCGACCGACCGAGGCCGAACTGAAAAGCTACAAATCGGGCGCTGCCGTGCTCGCCATCATGGACCCGTTACGGCAACGACGCCGCGCTTGCGGCGATGGCCAAGGCTGGCGTCACCGGCTTCGCAATGGAACTTATGCCGCGCATCACGCGTGCGCAGGTGATGGACGTTCTGTCCTCGCAGGCCAACCTTGCAGGCTATCAGGCGGTTATCGATGCCGCATATGAATATGACCGTGCGCTGCCAATGATGATGACCGCCGCCGGTACGGTTCCCGCCGCAAAAACATTCATCATGGGCGTCGGCGTCGCGGGCCTGCAGGCTATAGCAACGGCTCGCCGTCTCGGTGCTGTCGTGACCGCGACAGACGTTCGTCCCGCCGTGAAGGAGCAGGTCGCCTCACTCGGTGCAAAATTCATCGCGGTAGAGGATGAGGAATTCAAGCAGGCCGAAACGGCAGGCGGCTACGCCAAGGAAATGTCCAAGGAATATCAGGCCAAGCAGGCGGCGCTGACAGCCGAGCACATCGCCAAGCAGGACATCGTTATTACGACCGCTCTCATTCCGGGCCGTCCCGCACCCAAGCTGGTGTCGGCTGCAATGGTGGCCTCCATGCGCCCCGGTTCGGTGATCATCGATTTGGCGGTAGAGCGCGGCGGCAATGTCGATGGCGCGGTGCCGGGCAAGGTGGTGACGACTGCTAACGGCGTGAAAATCGTCGGCCACCTCAACGTTCCGGGCCGTGTGGCGGCTTCGGCTTCGCTGCTTTACGCCAAGAACCTGTTCGCCTTCCTTGAAACCATGATCGACAAGGAAGCGAAGGCGCTGAAAATCAATCGCGACGACGAACTGGTGAAGGCGACAATGCTGACCGATGCGGGCGCGGTGGTGCATCCGCAATTTGCCAGGCCAGCGGAGCCCGCAAAGGTTGCAGCCAAGCCTGCCGCACCGACCGTGGCGCCTAAAGCAACGCAGAAAAAAGCACCCGCGAAAAAGAAGGGGGATGCGTGATGAACGAGTTGGACAACGCTCTTCAACAGCTCGATCAGGCGATTTTCGCCGTTCGGGAAGCTGCGCATAATGTTGTGACCTCACCCGGCGTGGCAGACGCCGCAGGCCATGCCGCCCACGCGGCGTCTGGCGGTGTTGTTGACCCGTTCGTGTTCCGCTTTGCAATCTTCGTACTGGCAATCTTCGTTGGCTATTACGTCGTTTGGTCGGTCACGCCTGCATTGCACACGCCCTTGATGGCGGTCACCAACGCTATTTCTTCGGTGATCGTGGTTGGCGCGCTGCTGGCGGTAGGCATTTCGGCCTCCGGCGTTGCAACAGGTTTCGGCTTCATCGCGCTGGTGCTTGCCTCGGTCAATATTTTCGGTGGCTTTCTCGTGACCCAGCGAATGCTGGCTATGTATAAGAAAAAGGACAAGTGAGCCGGTGCGTGCACTTCTGAGGTTCACTGGCGCTATTATCTGCGCATTTTTGCTCGCGGGCGGCATTGCTGCCGCGCGCGAACCAACGGATCTTGAACGCCAAAACCTCGCGGCAGCGGTCGGCAAATTCGACACCGCCATGCGCGGCTCCAATCTGGAAGCGATACCGGATTCCATGCCGCCAAAACTGTTCGAGCACATTGCGCGGATCAGCAACACGACCGTCGAGCAGCTACGAGCTTCGATGGTTCAGCAGATGAAAGCGCTTTTCGAAGCAGTGAAAGTCGAATCGTTTTCGATGGATGTCGAAAAGGCGGAATATCTGGAACTGCCCGGTGGAGAGCCCTATGCGCTCATCCCGACAGAAACACTGATCGACACAAAAACACAAAAGGTTCTTGCAAAGAGCAAGACGCTCGGCCTGCTGGAAAACGACAACTGGTATCTGGTGCGCATCGATGAACCGCAACAGGTGAAAATCCTGCGCGAGATATACCCAGTGTTTGAATCAATCTCGCTGCCAGCGGGCACTATGGAGGTGGTGAAGTAAAATGAGCGCGAATATAGCCTCCTTCCTGTATCTAATTTCAGGCATCCTGTTCATTCTGGCATTGCGAGGCCTGTCGCATCCGACGACCAGCCGCCAAGGCAATTTCTACGGCATGATCGGCATGGCAATTGCCATCGTGACCACGCTGCTACTGGCGCGGCCTTCTTTTGAAGGTCTGGTGCTCATTGTGGTTGGGCTGGGAATTGGCGGCACGGTCGGCGCGGTGGTCGCGCGGCGTATCGCCATGACTTCCATGCCGCAGCTCGTTGCCGCGTTCCACTCACTGGTCGGCCTCGCTGCTGTGATGATCGCAGCTGCGGCCATGTATTCGCCCGGCAGCTTCGGCATTATCGACAACGGCCATATTCACGCGCAGGCGCTGGTTGAAATGTCGCTCGGCGTCGCCATCGGCGCGATCACCTTTACGGGTTCCGTCATCGCCTTCTTGAAGCTCGATGGACGCATGTCCGGCAAGCCCATTCTCCTGCCGATGCGCCACATGCTGAATATGGCTCTGGCCGCTGCGCTGGTAGTGCTCATCGTCCTGCTGGTTTCGACCGAAAGCACATTCATCTTCTGGCTTATCGTTCTGGTCTCGCTGGCTCTCGGCGTTCTTCTCATTGTCCCGATTGGCGGCGCGGATATGCCCGTTGTCGTGTCGATGCTAAACTCCTATTCGGGCTGGGCCGCCGCAGCGCTCGGCTTCACGCTCGGCAATCTGGCGCTCATCATCACCGGCGCTCTGGTCGGCTCCTCTGGTGCAATCCTGTCCTACATCATGTGCAAGGGCATGAACCGCTCCTTCATCTCGGTCATCCTCGGTGGCTTCGGTGGTGAAACTGCCGCTGTGGCTGACGACGGCGTGCAGCGAACGGTGAAGACCGGCGCAGCGGACGACGCTGCTTACCTTATGATGAACGCACAAAAGGTCATTATCGTGCCGGGATACGGTATGGCAGTTGCGCAGGCACAGCACGCACTTCGCGAAATGGCCGACAAGCTGAAAGCCAATGGCGTCGAGGTGAAATACGCGATCCACCCGGTTGCGGGGCGTATGCCGGGTCATATGAACGTTCTGCTGGCCGAAGCCAACGTGCCTTATGACGAAGTGTTCGAGCTTGAAGACATCAACTCCGAGTTTGCGCAAGCCGACGTTGCCTATGTCATCGGCGCAAATGACGTAACCAACCCGGCGGCGCGCGACGACAAGTCCTCGCCGATCTACGGCATGCCGATCCTCGACGTAGACAAGGCACGCACCTGCCTGTTCGTGAAGCGCTCGCTTGGTTCCGGCTATGCCGGTATCGACAACACGCTGTTCTACAAGGACGGCACGATGATGCTGCTCGGCGACGCGAAAAAGATGACCGAAGACATCGTCAAGGCGATGGATCACTGAGCTTTCAAAGCGCGGCGGAAACGCCGCGTTTTCGTTAGGCAGGCTTGTCTCTCGGCAGCGACGCGACCAGCGCAACCGCCATTGAAACGCCGACAAAGGCTAGCGGCAGAAACGCCAGAAACACGACCGGGGCCACCGTCGCCGCTGTTGCTCGGTCCAATCCAATCGAAAAGCCCGCGACATTTGCCACGATTCCCGCCAGCGCGGAGCCGGTCGCATATCCGATCCGCTGCAAAGTCGGCACCGCCGATGCTGCAATCGTTCTCTCTGTCGGCATGGCTGACGACACGATTATGCGCGTGAAAAACGGCCACGCGATACCGAATCCGCCGCCCTGCAGGATTGCGCAGCCTAGAACCAGAGCCAGCGACCCATTTGGAATGGCAAATGCGAAACCGGCAATTCCAGCCGTAATCATCAGCGCGCCGGCCAGGATCAAAAATGGCTCACGCCGTGGCCCGGCATTTGCGACCAACATCGACATGATCGACCAAGCAATGGATTCACTTGCGATGATGAAGCCAGTCATCAGCAGGGAAACATCATGCAGTGTGGTCAACAAGAGCGGACCATAGATCGCCAGTGAACAGGTCGAGATGGAAAACGCCCCCACCATTATCATTCCGCGCCCAAGCGTAGTGCGCGCATCGAACATGCGGGAAGGAAACAGATGCGTGCGAGGATTCCTTCTGTCGAGCTGAAAGAACGCCACAAGGCCGAGCAGACCAAGCGCGAGCAAGACCGTCGAGCGCAACAATTCGATATTCACACCAGCGCTGGCGATGAAAAGAACTGCAACGCCGAGCACCGCCAGAGTCATGTATGGGAATGGCGGCAAAGCTTCCAGCGACGGCACGCGCCGGCGCGCTTCCGGCGAGTTCAGCACCAGATTGCAGGCCAGCGCCATTCCCAGCGCAATAAGAGTGAATATGCCGAACGCCCATCGCCACGAAAGGAAATGCACGATGGCTGCACCGATCAGCGGGCCGCTAAACGCGGCTACACCCCAAATTGCAGAAATTATGCCAAAAAGCTGCGGCCAGATGCGCGCCGGAAACAACCGCTCTACGGTTACAAAGGCCAGCGAAACAAGCGCCCCACCGCCCACACCTTCAATCAGCCGCCCCACCAAGAACATCGGCATGGAAACGGCGGTCGCGCAGATCAGCGCGCCGATTGCGAAGATCACTGCTGCTGCAACCATATTGGTTCGCAACGACACGTAGGAAACGAGGCGGCCCGCCGCTGCACCCGAAACAATGGCGCCGAGTTCGTAGATTGCCAGCGACCAGCCGATCAGTTCGACGCCAGATAGTTCGCTCACCATAGCGGGCATGACGGTGGCGACCATCGTTTCGTTGGTGGCGTGAAGCAGGATGCCAAGACTGATGAAGCAAAAGCGCGCGAGGTCGCCATTGGTCCATAAGTCTCGCCAGTCCACGCGTTCAGATGCTGGTTGCGCCATAGATCATACCTGAGAAAGTCCGCGACACATCTGTGCCACGGCTTTTAACCCGCGTCAGTGATCCACGAACATATTGCCGTTGAGACTGGTTCAGTTGTTTATGCTGCGAAGCTCGAACTGGCTGACGCCCACCGCCAGATTCATGCCCTTCTGCGTTTGCCAGCTTACCGGCTGCAAAGTGTAGCTTGGACCAGCACCGCCAACCAACACATTGGCTCCCGCGCCTATACCCGCCGTCACCTCCGCGCTCGCACCGATATAGTTTCCGGCCAGCGCGCCCGGAGCGTAAATGTTGGTGCTTGGCGCAAGCACCAGCCATCGCATTACCGTTTCGCGCGTCGAGCCAATGTCGAGACCATATTTGGTGACGGTTCCGAAATAACTTTCGGGAAGGAACTCAGGATTGGCCGGCGTAAAAGTGCAGCGGAGATCTTTGGTGGAGCCGAAGATAAAGCCGGTGCCGGCCTCTATCGCGCAATCGAGCGAACCGAGATCAACGCCCGCATCATTGGATTCGGCGGGTGCCGCCAACAAAGCCAATCCAATACCTGCCAGCACGACTAGCTTTCCCGGCATATTCCTGCTCCAGAATCAAGCGCAACAACCTGCGCGGGAGCTACATTGCGCTATCCGCACTGAAAAAGAAGGCCCGGACGACGCCGGGCCTTGATTGAGCTCATTGATAGCCGCCGGAACTCAGCGTAAATCGCGTGATGCTGGCCGCGACGTTCAGGCCGCCTTGCTGCTGAACGCTAACGGGTTGCAGCAGGAAGCTCTGATCCGAGCCACCGCCAAGTACATTCGCGCCCACACCCGCCGCCGCTGTTGCTTCCGCACTCACGCCAAGATAACGGCCTGAAAGCGAGCCCGGTTCATAGGCATTGCTGCCGACCGCCATCACTTTCCACTGCATCACCTTGTGACCAGTAGCACCAATGTTCAGGCCGAATTTTTCAATCCGGCCAACATAGGGCTCCGGCCTGCTTAGCCCGCCCATCGGCGTGTATGTGCATTGAACATCACGATCCGAACGGAAAATCTCAATATGGCCAGCCTTGCCAACCACGCAATCCAGCCAGCCGATTTCTACACCACGTGCCTGTGCCGTCATCGGCATGGCGACAGCGGAAATTCCAGCAGCAAGACCCAGAATTGCTAGTTTCGTACGCATGTGAACTCTCCTTTCAGAGCATCCGCCAAGACGCTCACCGCAGAGAAATGCATACTTCAATATGAAGTTCCCATCAGGAAACCTCAACAAATCTGACAGAATGTTGCAGTGCGCTTATGCGCCAGCGCTGGTCCGCGCCAAGCCGTCAATCGCGGGCTTGTAGTTCGGGTCAAGCCGCTTTGCTTCCTTGTAGGAACGCGCCGCCTTGGCCTTGTCGCCCTGCTTCTCGTAAACCAGAGCCTGATTGGCCCAGCTTTCCGCAATCTTCGGGTTCAGCTTGATCGACGTATTGAAGTCAGCAAACGCGTTATCCAACTGACCGTTTGCAAGATAGGACAGCCCGCGCCCATTGTACGGCTCCGGCGAATCCGAAGACAGCGAGATGGCAGTCGAGAAATCCTCGATCGCCAAAGCGTGCTGGCCACGGCTTTGATAGAGCAATCCGCGATTGTGATAGGCGCGCGGATCAGTCGTATCAAGCTGGATAGCCTTCTGGAAATCGTTGAACGCAGCCTGCGTATTGCCCGCCAAGCGGTAAAGATTGCCACGCCCGATATAGGCGGCATCGTAGCTGGCGTTGATCTGGATAGCGCGGCTGTAATCTGCAATCGCCGCCTGCTGATTGCCCATATAGCGCTGGATCAGGGCGCGATTGGCATAGGCTTGATAGAATTGCGGATTAAGTTGGATGGCCTTGTCAAAGTCTGCGAGCGCTTCACGATATCGGCCACCCTTACCATAGGCGGAGCCGCGAACATTGTACGCTTCGGGGTCTTGAGGATTGCGATTCACCACCGCCGACAGCGACGAGATATTTTCGCTCGACCCCTGCGCGCGATCCACATTATTGAGATCACTCACCGCAGAGGTAGAGGTGCACGCTGACAAGGCCACCGAGCCGAGGACCAGCAATGCGGCCAGACGTTTGGCCGACATGTCGAATTTCGCTCGCTTCAGGTTCATCGCAACGATCCCCAAATCCCTATAATTCTCTTCCACCGCCAGCCATTTGCTTGCCAGATGGCATGCAAGAAAAGGCGGCGGCGCTGTCACGCCCCCGCCTTGCCGCTATACTGTGAAAGAGACGAAAACTTGGCGTATCAACGCGCCGGACGCGCCGCAGCACCAGCCGGAGCCGCCGGACGAGCGCCACCAGGCACCAGACCTTCACGCTGAGCGCGCTTACGAGCGAGCTTGCGAGCGCGGCGAACGGCTTCAGCCTTTTCGCGGGCGCGCTTTTCAGAAGGCTTCTCATAGTGACCGCGCATCTTCATTTCGCGGAAGATACCTTCGCGCTGCATCTTCTTCTTGAGAGCGCGAAGCGCCTGGTCAACATTGTTATCGCGGACGAGTACCTGCACTGGCGATCCTGTGTTTCCGGTGTGAAAATCAAAAGCCAAGCGAATAAGCCTTGGCTCCGCGATAGCAATCCATCGCGAATTGGGGCGGGCATTAGCAGAATCAGCGAACGATGTCGAGGGCACAGCCACGATTTGTTGCGATTTTACTCAGCCGCCGCAACAGCGCCTTCCCCGTCATCGGCCAGCGGATCGGCGGGAGCCGTCTCACAACCGAGGTCGGGAAATGCGATGAATGCGCTTGCCGTGGAAATCAGTGCGCAGAACGACCAGCCCTTTTTCCTCGAAATAGGCGATAAGCCTCTGCGCGCGTCGTTCGGAGTGCGTTCCATATGCGCGAGCAAGCGCTGCATTGGACGGCGTTGGCGCACCCATAACGGCCGCACGAGCCAGCAGCAGAAACACGCCTTGTAGATCGTCAGGCAGGTTTTCGGAAAGCGAAAGCGCGATGTTCCATGCGTCGCCGCCAGCACTGTCCGGCGCGACGCCAGCACGCGCCACAGCCAGCCTGCGCCTGAATGCAGGCAGCGCCAGAGGCTCACCCGGCACCCGGCGAATGCGGCACCGTACGAGAAAATCCTGATAGAGCACAGCATCCGAACGGAAACCTGCGTCGGGGTCTTCGATTATTTCGCGCAGCACCGTCTCGATGCCAGCCTCGCGCTCGGCCTCGTCGATAATAGCGAAAACCGGCTGTTCAGGCGCTGGCACCTCAAATTTGGGCTTGGTGAGCTGTGCGAGAATCGCCGCTGTCGAGACTGGGGGTGGCGGGTCACGCCGAACCGGCCTGATCGGTTCATCGGCCCCCGGCGTAAATATAAGGTCGTGCGCATCCTGCGGCGCTTCGGGCAAAGGCGTCAGCTTCGGGCTGGAAGAGCGCGCCGAAGTCTCGACCGGACCGATAACCAGCGGCAGAGGCCGTCGCGAAAGCGCGGGACCAAGCGCCACGAAATTGCCGCGAGCGAGATCACGGAACATTTCCGCCTGCCTGCGATCCATGCCGAGCAGATCAGCCGCGCGAGCCATATCAATGTCCAAAAAGGTCCGGCCCATCAGAAAATTGGAGGCTTCCGCCGCAACGTTTTTTGCAAGCTTAGCAAGGCGTTGCGTCGCGATCACGCCCGCGAGACCGCGCTTTCGTCCGCGGCACATGAGGTTCGTCATCGCCCCAAGCGAAAGCTTTCGCGCCTCGTCGGACACTTCGCCCGCTGCGGCTGGCGCAAACAACTGTGCTTCATCGACAACAACTAGCACTGGATACCAATGGTCGCGCTCGGCATCGAACAGTCCGCCCAGAAAGGCGGCGGCGGCGCGCATCTGCTGTTCGACATCAAGCCCTTCAAGATTGAGAACTGTCGAAACGCGGTGCTGGCGAATGCGCCCCGCAATGCGCGTCAACTCCGGTTTCTGTACGCTGCGCATCCACCACAACATGGCCGAACCGATCACCCAGCGTGACGAAATCGCCTTCTGGATCAATGACACATTGCTGTACCCACGGTGCGCTCTGTTCGAGCAACCGGCGCAGAAGATGCGACTTGCCGGACCCGGAATTACCCTGCACCAGCAGGCGGGTCGCAAGCAGTTCTTCGAGATCGAGCGCCGCGCTTTTCGCTCCGCTCGCGGTTCCCATATCGATTTCAACCTTCATGGCGGCTGCTCTTAGCACCCGCACGCAAAGGATGCGACCGCACTAACGTCGCTACCCACAGAAGCCGTTATCGAGCGGACACAACCTTGTTGCGGCACGCCGCGAACGCGTCCTGTTCAGGATGATATACGGAAGTTGTCACATCCATCATGCCGAGCACGGTCGAGAACAGATTATCGTGCGAAAATGGCTTGGAAGCTTCGTTCCGCACACAATTTTCATCTATCCTCATCGCATTTTTATATGGCTCCGAGAGCCATGCGATCATGGGGATGGAAGTCTGCTCTTTCGGCGCGATGAAATAGGGCGCGCCGTGCAGATAGACTCCGTTTTCGCCAAGCGATTCGCCGTGGTCTGACATGTAGATCATCGCTGTCGCAAGTTCGGCATGCTGCTTCAAAACGCCGATAACTCCGGCCAACACATGATCCGTGAACAGGATGCTGTTGTCATATCCGTTCACGATCTCGTCAGTGGTGCAATCCGCAAGTTGCGCCGTATGGCACGCGGGCGTGAATTTCTCGAACGATTGCGGATAGCGCAAATAATATGCTGGCCCGTGGCTGCCACCCGTGTGCAGGACAAGCACTGAATTGTCAGCGAACGAGCCGATATGGTCGCGCAAATAGTCGACCAGAATATCGTCGCGACACTCGCCCTGCGCGCAGTAAGCCGGATCGGTCTTGTGGTAAAAATCGATCACCGGAATGCGATCCGCGACATTCTTTGGCCCGGTATTGTTTTCCCACCATTCCGTGCGCAACCCGGCATGGGCAAGCACATCCATAAGGTTCTCAGATCCGCGCCCGCGAATGTTGGTGTATTCCGCGCGGCCAAAATGCGAAAACATGCAGGGCAATGAAACAGCCGTCGCCGTGCCGCAACTCGTGGCGTTGGTGAAGTTAAGCACGTTGAGCGCTTTCAGCTCGGGGTTCGTCTCGCGCTGATAACCGTTCAGGCCGAAGTTCATTGCCCGCGCGGTTTCGCCCACGACGATTACGGTCAACACTTTCTTCGCCGAACCGGAGATAACAGAGCCCAGATGTGCATCCGTGCCATATGGCTCGGCCTTGATGCCTATTTCACGGAACTGCCGCACGCCCAGGCTGATAGCGCCGATCATCGGCGTTGCCGGTACAAGACTGGACATCATCCTTTCGCGCTCTTCGCGCCACATTGAAGCGAAGGTCGAGAATTGAGACCCGAAAACCGCAACCGCCACCACAATCGAAACAAGTATCAGTGCGGTGTTTTTCCGCAGCTTGCGGCGTAGTGGCAGATGCCTGACCTCCACCCAACAAACAAGGAGCGACGGCAGCACGCCGAAAAGCGCAATGTGCCTGAAAAGTACAGGCGTAATCAGGTGGCCCGCCTCGGTGCTGGTCGTAACGACAGCGTTCAGCAGCATGTCGCGGTCAATCACTATGCCGTAGGCATCCACGAAGTAGGATGCGGCAGCACCCGCCATGATGAAGAAAACGAATGCAGGCTTGGTCAGCCGTCGCGACGAAAACGCAAGCAGCACAGCGAAATGCAGCAGCAGCAGAATGAGGGCGAGCTCTGCGAGGTGCACCCAATCGCCATTGAAATAACTGGATGCCTTTCGCCAGAACGAGACGTTGAGCAAAAGCAGTATGTAGCCCGCAACGAGCATGCTCAAAGCAGTGCTCGAAAGCGATGGCCGCCGTATGGGCATTTCAGGCGTTCCTTTAGCGTGCGCTTCTTTAGGTCGCGTAGGGAACCCCGATTATGGTCAACTTATGACTGGCCGTTTCGCTGGCCTGTGGAATTTTCGGCTCTGCATCATGCCCTCGCGCTTGGAAGATGCGCATGAAAGGCGTATCAGCGGGCAAATTCTTATGTGGCGGGTGCAAAGGTGAACGATACGGCAGTGCAAAAACCTGTGGTTTCAGCACAGGGAACGGCGTTCATTATTATTCTGGCCGTCAGCTTCGGCCACATGATCAACGACATCATGCAGTCGTTGCTTTCAGCCCTTTATCCTCTGCTGAAAGACAACTACCAGCTCGACTTCTGGCAAATCGGTCTGCTCACCTTTGCATTTCAGGTAACGGCTTCCCTGTTGCAGCCGATCATCGGCTACGTAACCGATAAACGCCCAATGCCCCATTCCCTGCCCTATGGCATGTGTTCATCGCTGATCGGGCTTGTGCTGCTCGCTTACGCTGGAAATTACTGGCTGCTGCTGGTTGGCGCGATGCTGATCGGCATTGGCTCGGCGGTGTTCCATCCCGAATCCTCGCGCGTTGCACGGCTGGCCTCAGGCGGTCGTTTTGGACTTGCTCAATCGCTATTTCAGGTCGGCGGCAATTTCGGCCAATCGATGGGGCCATTGCTTGCTGCTTTCATCGTTGTTCCATTCGGCCAGCACTCGGTAGCATGGTTTGCCGCTGGCGCACTGGTTGGCATCACCGTTCTCTGGCAGGTTAGCAACTGGTATGCGCGCTATCGTGCCGACACCACGCGCAAACCGCTGGCGGGCTTATCCGTCACACTGCCTCGTCGGCGCGTCGCCATCGCGCTTGGCGTGCTCACGCTTCTGGTGTTCACCAAGAATATCTATATCGCCTCGATCGCCAGCTATTACACCTTCTACGTGATTCACAAATTCGGGGTCGATGTGCAGCAGTCGCAAATCATGTTGTTTGCATTCCTTGGTGCGTCGGCGCTCGGCACGCTGTTGGGCGGCATGTTCGGAGATCGCTTCGGCCCGAAAGCCGTGATCTGGTTCTCAATTCTTGGCGTCTTGCCGTTCACGCTTGCAATGCCCTACGCGAACTATGAATGGACGATTGTTCTGTCAATTCTGATCGGCCTGATTCTGTCTTCGGCATTTTCAGCCATTGTTGTGTTTGCACAGGAGCTTGTTCCGGGTCGTGTCGGCCTGATTGCGGGCATATTCTTCGGCTTTGCCTTCGGCATGGGCGGCATCGCTGCTGCGGTGCTGGGCGTAATCGCTGACCATCGTGGCATCGACTATGTATTCCGCATCTGCTCTTATTTGCCGCTGCTTGGTTTGCTGACAATTCTGCTGCCTAATATTGGGGTGCTTCGCCGCAAGGCTTGAGCGTGTCGCAATCAGCGCAAAGTTGGCTGATACCAATTTGTAATGCTAACAGGCGCCGCCCACGCGAGACACTTGACCAATGCGCAAATATTCAGCTTTCGCTATTGCCCGTGAAGCCATGCGGGGACACAAGGGCTGGGAGCAGCAATGGCGCTCTCCAGAACCGAAAGCCAGCTATGACGTCATCATCGTCGGCGCGGGCGGGCATGGGCTAGCAACTGCCTATTACCTTGCCAAGGAACACGGCATTACCAATGTCGCGGTGCTCGACAAGGGCTGGCTGGGCGGCGGCAATACGGGTCGCAACACCACCATCATCCGTTCGAACTATCTCTATGACGAAAGCGCGGGCATCTACGATCACGCGCTCAAGCTTTGGGGCGGGCTGAGCCAGGACCTCAACTACAACGTCATGTATTCGCCGCGCGGCGTCATGATGCTGGCGCACAATGTGCATGACGTGCAGGTTCTCAAGCGCCACGTCCATGCAAATCGGCTAAACGGCATTGACAACGAATGGCTGACGCCAGAAGAGGCCAAGGAGTTCTGTCCGCCACTGAATATCTCGCGAAATGCGCGCTACCCGGTC
The DNA here is from genome assembly GCA_049840935.1 of Mesorhizobium sp. Lineage (GTDB taxonomy): Bacteria > Pseudomonadota > Alphaproteobacteria > Rhizobiales > Rhizobiaceae > Mesorhizobium_G. The sequence continues at coordinate 337,450 of JASGJA010000025.1, read as the reverse complement.
GTTGGCGCAACGCTGCAGCGGCGCGGCGGCACTGCTCGCCACGATGCGGTTGCATGGGGCTATGCTCGCGGAGCCGACGCACGCGGCGTCGATATTATCCAGAATTGCGAAGTAAGCGGCATTCGCCGTTCACCGGAGGGCCACGTGCTCGGCGTCGAGACATCGCGCGGCTTCATTGGAGCGAAAAAGGTTGGCGTCGTCGCTGCGGGCCACACCTCAGTGCTCATGGAAATGGCTGGCGTGCGCATGCCGCTGGAAAGTTACCCGTTGCAGGCGCTGGTATCCGAGCCGATCAAGCCGATCTTCCCATGCGTCGTGATGTCGAACACCGTGCACGCCTATATTTCGCAGTCGGACAAGGGCGAGTTGGTTATCGGCGCAGGCACGGATCAATATACCTCCTATTCCCAGACCGGCGGATTGCACATCATCAACCACACGCTCGACGCGATCTGTGAGATGTTCCCCATTTTCACACGCATGAAGATGCTGCGTTCTTGGGGCGGCATTGTTGATGTAACGCCAGACCGCTCACCCATCCTCGCCAAGACGCCCGTGAAGGGCCTTTATGTCAATTGCGGATGGGGCACAGGCGGCTTCAAGGCAACGCCAGGCTCCGGCAATGTCTTCGCGCACACCATCGCGCGGGATGAACCGCACCCCATCAACGCGCCATTTACGCTTGAACGGTTCCGCACGGGCCGCCTGATCGACGAAGCGGCCGCTGCCGCCGTCGCGCACTGAGGTTTCGCTATGCTTCTCATCCGTTGCCCTTATTGCGAAGAAGAACGCCCAGAGCTTGAATTTCGAGGAGCGGGAGAGGCGCACATCGTGCGTTCGTCCCATCTGGCAGATATTTCCGACGAAGATTTCGAAGCATTCTTCTTCATCCGCACAAATCCAAAAGGCATCACCTATGAGCGCTGGCGGCATGTGCATGGCTGCGCTCGCTTCTTCAATGCAGTGCGCGACACGATCAGCGACAAATTCCTGATGACCTATAAGGCCGGCGAGCCTAAGCCTTCGCTCGAAACCTCCCCGGCAGAAGCCGCGTCTGTAAAACCGAAAGCGACGGCGAGGCCGCGCTCCAAGAAGGGAGACGCATAATGGCCGGAGCATATCGCATCGCCAATGCAGGCCGCCTGACGCCCGCGCGCACCGCTCGCTTTACGTTCGACGGCAAGCACTTCACCGGCCTCGAAGGCGACACGCTGGCGTCCGCCCTCTTGGCAAACGGCATTCATCTGGTTGGGCGCTCTTTCAAATATCACCGACCGCGCGGCATTCTTTCGGCTGGCGCGGAAGAACCCAACGCACTCGTTTCTGTGGAACGCGACGCCGCGCGCCGCACACCGAACGTGCGCGCCACCGTGCAGGAACTCTATGACGGGCTGGCGGCAAATTCGCAAAATCGCTGGCCTTCGCTGGCCTTCGACGTTGGCGCGGTAAACGACCTCGCCTCGCCCTTCTTCTCGGCGGGCTTCTACTACAAAACCTTTATGTGGCCGAAGGCGGCATGGAAGAGCATTTACGAGCCGAATATTCGCTCTGCTGCAGGTCTCGGCGTTTCACCGGATCAGCCCGACCCCGATCACTACTCATCGCGGTTTGCACATTGCGATGTCCTCATCGTTGGCGGCGGCGCGGCAGGTCTTTCGGCAGCGCTTGCGGCGGCGCAGACTGGCGCGAGCATCATTCTCTGCGACGAACAGGCCGAATTTGGCGGCGCGCTGCACTTTGAGAAAGGCGCAAAAATCGACGGGCAGGATGGCTGGTCATGGGCGCAGGCCACAGCAGCGAAACTGGCTGCAATGCCGAACGTTCGACTGCTGCCGCGCACGACTGCATTTGGCTATTACGCGCAGAATTTCGTTGGCCTGACCGAGCGCGTCACCGACCACCTCGCTAGCCCGGACCGTACTACACCGCGCGAGCGTCTTTGGCAGGTGCGCGCCAAGCGCGTGGTTCTCGCAACAGGCGCAATCGAACGGCATATGGTATTTGCTGACAACGACCGACCCGGTATCATGCTGGCCTCGGCGGCACGCACCTTTCTCAATCACTACGGCGTCGCCGTGGGGCGCAATGTTGCTGTCTATACGGCGAACGATTCCGCTTACTTCGCCGCCATCGACCTCAAAAAAGCTGGCGTGAACATTGCCGCCATCATCGACACGCGCGACGCGCCAAGCGGTGCGGCAGTCGATGAGGCGCGCTCGCTGGGCATTGAAATTCTGCCCGGGCGTGCTGTCGTCAAAGCAAACGGAAAACTCCGTGTTTCCTCCGTCGTCGTCGAACCCAAAACTGGCGGCAGCAGCCGCACCATCGAATGCGATGCACTGCTCGTTTCGGCTGGATGGACGCCTTCGGTGCATCTGTTTTCGCAGTCGCGCGGCAAGGTTGCTTTCGACGCCGCGACGCAGCGCTTCCTGCCCGGAACCTACGTACAGGATTGCGTGTCTGTTGGCGCTTGCGCAGGAACGGACGGTCTGGAAGCAAGCATCTCCGAAGCCATTCAGGCAGGCAACGATGCCGCCGAAAAACCCGGCAAGGCGTTGAAGATTGCGGTCATGGCACAGGAAGGCTGGACGGGCGGTATGCTTGGCGCTGCTCCCGGCGCAGGCCCCGGCACGACCGTCAAGGCGTTCATCGATTTCCAAAACGATGTCACCGCCAAGGACATTCGCCAAGCGGTGCATGAAGGCATGCGCTCCATCGAGCATGTAAAGCGCTTCACCACCAACGGCATGGCAACCGATCAGGGCAAGACGTCGAACATGCACGGCCTTGCCATCGCCGCTGAAACGCTTGGCAAGCCCATCCCGGAAGTGGGCCTCACCACTTTCCGCGCGCCTTATACGCCGGTCACGTTCGGCTCCATCGTCAATCACGCGCGCGGAAATCTGTTCGACCCCACCCGTAAGACGCCGATACACCCATGGGCGGAAGCGCATGGCGCAGTCTTTGAAGATGTCGGCCAGTGGAAGCGCGCATGGTATTTTCCGGAAGCTGGCGAGGACATGCATAAGGCCGTCGACCGCGAATGCGTCACCGTCCGCAAGGCAGCGGGCATGTTTGACGCGTCCACGCTCGGCAAGATCGAGGTCGTTGGCCCCGATGCGGCCAAGTTCATGGAACTGCTCTACACCAATCCATGGGAAAAGCTTGAGCCGGGCCGTTGCCGCTATGGCATCATGTTGCGCGAAGACGGCTTCATCTATGACGACGGCGTCGTCGGGCGTCTGGCTCCCGACCGCTTCCATGTCACGACCACGACAGGCGGCGCGCCGCGCGTGATGAATCACATGGAGGACTATCTCCAGACCGAGTTTCCGCATCTCAATGTGTGGCTCACCTCGATCACCGAGCAATGGGCCGTCATCGCGGTGCAGGGTCCGCACTCACGCGACATCATCGCGCCGCTTGTGGAAGGCATCGATCTTTCCGATGAGGGCATGCCGCATATGTCCGTACGCGAGGGCAAGATTTGCGGCGTCCCGACGCGGCTTGTTCCGCATGTCATTCACCGGCGACCGCGGCTTCGAGGTCAACGTACCTGCCGACTATGGCCAGTCCGTCTGGGAGGCGCTGTGGGCCGAAGGCCGCAAATACGGCGCCTGCGCCTATGGCACCGAGGCCATGCACGTTTTGCGCGCCGAAAAAGGTTACATCATCGTCGGGCAGGATACGGACGGCACCGTTACCTGTAACGACGCCGGTCTGGACTGGGCTATAGGCAAAAAGAAGACGGATTTCGTCGGCATTCGCGGCATGAAGCGGCCTGATCTAGCCGCGCCGGGCCGCAGGCAGCTTGTCGGACTGCTGACAAAAGACCCTAAAGTCGTGCTGGAGGAAGGCGCTCAGATCGTTGCAGACGCCAACCAGCCGATCCCGATGAAGATGATTGGCCACGTCACCTCCAGTTATTGGTCGGAGAATTGTGGCCGTTCCATCGCGCTGGCGCTGGTCGCTGGCGGACGCGATCGGATGGGACAAACTCTCTTCGTCCCAATGCCCAAAGGCGTAATCGAGGTCGAGGTTAGCGGCACCGTGTTCTTCGACGAGAAGGGAGAACGGCTCAATGGCTAAAGCCAGCACCAAATCAGGCGCGATTGCGCAGCGCCGTCCAGCATTGGCGGGACGCGAAATTGCTGCAACTGCCTCTCGCGTCGCCGTACTGCCTCCTGCTGAACGCATTTCATTGCGTGCGCCCTCAGGTTCGGTAACAGCGTTATCCAAGGCACTGGGCTTGACCCTTCCCACGAAAGCCGAAGACCTCAGCGTCCAAAGCTACACGCTCCGCTTTGTGGCTCGGTCCCGACGAGTGGCTTGTTATTGATGAATCCGGCAAATCCCCAGTTGAGAACTGTGCGAAGGTCAAGGCTCTACATTCAGCGGTTGATATTTCTCACCGGAACGTCGCGTTTGCTGTAACCGGTCCCGGCGCAGAAGCAACGCTAAACGCAGGCTGTCCGCAGGATTTATCTCTCGCCGTTTTTCCAGTGGGCGCAGCTTCGCGCACCATTCTCGGCAAAGTAGAGATCGTGCTTTTACGCACCGCCCCCGACGCATTCCGGGTAGAATGCTGGCGGTCGTTTTCCAACTATGTTTTCGAGTTTCTCGGAGAAGCTGCGCACGACGCAGCCGCTTGAGGCGAAGCGCAACTGGCAGTAGCATCGCGACAACGAAAATTTGTCGCGAGCCAGACTGTCATGAGCAAGCCTCCGCAGAAGAAGTCTCCCGCCGTCCGGTCCCTTGAGCGCGAGCAGCGCGCTACGAAGGAAGCTGGCAGCGCCAAGCAGGAAGCTGACGAGGAATTGGAGGAAGCGCTCGAAGACACATTTCCTGCGAGCGATCCGATTTCGGCGATTTCGACATCCATCCCGGGCAAACCCAAGCGCAGGGCGGCAAAGCCGAAGAAATAACGAGCATCTGCGGCGATTAAACATCAACCCCGATACGCAGCAGATCCTCGGCACAGGGCCGAGGATGACGGTCTGCGCACTTTTCGATTTAATCGTCGTTGGCGGCGTTCAGTTCGGAGGGCGGAATACCCTGCTCCGGCTCACGCTCGGCAATCGAGCGGGCAATCAGTCGTTTGCGCGACTTCAACAGCGGATCGACAATCAGCCTGAATGCGGACATGCGCGGATTGAGCTGATGCGACTCAGCGGCTGCTTGATCGGCATAAAGCTCATCTATCAGCACACGGTTTGGAATTGGCGCGCCATCCTCATCGATGGGCTTATAAACCTCGAATCGGATGCAACCCTCCTCCTCATCGAGCGTGCGCTGCGCATGGTCCTGCATAATGCGAAGGAACTCCGGCTCGGCCCCCTCCAAAGTTTCAAATTCAACGATGATGGCTATTTCGGGCAAGTGGGGCACTCCTGTTCGGTATCCCCACTCTGGAGCAAAACGGTCGAAAATTAAATCGCGGAAACGCCGCCATCGACCGGAATTGACGCGCCGGTCATGAATGAGTTCTTCGGATCAGCGGCGAACATGATCGCCTCGACAACTTCATCCACTTCCGCCAGCCGCCTCATAGGCACGCTGCGCGTCAGCTCGGCATAGGCCGCCTCTTCCGACGCCTTGGTGATCTTCAGAAAGGATTGCGCCATCGGCGTTCGCGCGTAGGAAGGGCAAACAGCATTCACACGAATGCCCTTGCCCGCATATTCAATCGCCGCCGTCTTGGTCAGCCCGATAACGCCATGCTTGGCAGCCGCATAAAGCGCCATTTTTGGCGCAGCGCTCAAACCAGCCGACGAGCCAATATTCACCACAGCACCCGGCCGTTTGGTTTCCCGAAACTGCCGCGCCATCGCCGGAAGCTGATATTTCATCGCATAGAACACGCCGAGCAGATTCACGTCGATTACACGGCGCGCCTCCTCTGTCGGCAAATTCGCCAGACTGACAAAGCTGTGCACAATGCCAGCATTGTTCAGCGCCACATCGAGTTGCCCGAATTTGGAGAGCGCCAGCTTGACCAACGCTTCGGAAAGTTTTTCGTCCGTAATGTCGCCCGCAAGTATTTCCGTCTCGCAATCCAGCCGAGACGCCAGTTCCTGTAGAGGCTTTTCCTCCAGATCCGACAGCACCAGCCGTGCGCCTTCTGCTGCGAAACGCTCGGCGGAACGGCCTCCGAATCCGCCGGTCGCGCCTGTAAGCAGCACGGTCATGCCTTCAAAGCGTCGCGACATGGATTGAAAATGCTCGCCAGAGTTGTTTCTGCCGCGTTATTGGGCAATCACCTGCGCCACGTCAAGCAGGGATCAGGCAGGATCAGCAGGTGGCTCGATGAAAGCGAGTGTCAGCCACGTTGCGACCAGCGCCGGCTTGGGCGAACCCTCCAGCTCCACCGTTACCTCGTGGACCGTTTCAATCCAGCCAGAAGGCCGCGCAAATAGTTTGGCCAGCACGAAGCGGGCGCGGATGCGCGCTCCGGATTTTACCGGTGCGACGAACCGTACACGATCAAATCCTTGATTAACGCCCATGCTTGCCCCCGCTAACGGTCGCACGGTCTCGAAGGTCATGGCCGATAGCAGGGAAAGCGTGAGAAACCCATGCGCGATCGTGCCGCCAAACTGCGTCTCGCGCGCCGCACGTTCAGGGTCGCAATGGATAAACTGATGATCGTCAGTTGCATCGGCAAACTGATCGATCATCTCTTGGGTCACGGTGCGCCAAGGCGAAACGCCGACCTCCTGCCCCACCATCTTTTCTGCTTGCTCGAAGGATACGGGTTCAAGCATTCACGCGGCCTCTCATTTTTTCGAGGCGTGACTGATAGAGGCTGCGGCGCGGATTGTCACCCGCGCATTTTACTCGGCAGGTTCCATACCCGTATAGGCCGCTTCCTCAAGCTCGCGCTTGAGCCGCGCCTCTTCCTCCACCTTCGGCGTTACGAAGCGCCCAAGCAGGAGATAGGCAACCGGCGTCAGGAATAGCGTTGAAAGCGTTGCCATGCCGAGCCCGCCAACAATCACCCAGCCCAGAGCGATGCGCGCCTCGGCTCCGGCTCCCGATGCAAGCACCAGCGGCAGGCCGCCAAGAACCGTACAGATCATGGTCATCATGACCGGACGAAGGCGGATCGTCGCCGCTTCCTCGATCGCTTGGCGCAACCCCATGCCCTTGTCGCGCAACTGATTGGCAAACTCGACGATCAGAATGCCGTTTTTCGCCATAACCCCGACAAGCAGCACAAGCCCGATCTGACTGTAAGCGTTCAGGCTCGTATTGGTCAGCAGCAGAGCGTAGACCGCACAGGCAAGCCCAAGCGGCACTGTGGCCATAATGATGATGGCGCTGACGAAGCTTTCGAACTGCGCGGCGAGCACGAGCAGGATAATCACTAGCGCGAAGCCAAACACGGCCAGCATTCCGGTTGAGGTTTCACCCAGAGTGGCCGCTTCGGCCAGCGGGATAATATAGCTGCCAGCAGGAAGCAGCGGTGTCGAAATTCGCAGCACGTCCCTATACGCATCGCCAAGCGCAAAATTGTCCGCCAGATTCGAAGTAATCGCCACAGAGCGCAATTGCTGCTCGCGCGTAAGTGTCGGCGGCACCGCCAATTCTTCGAGCGACGCGATGGTGGCGAGTGGAACGAAACGCCCGTCCGATGTCTTGAGGAACACATTTTCCAGATCGGTCGGATCGTTGATTGGATTGGTGGTGGAAAGCAGTTTTACCGGATAGCTTCTGTCGTCGATGAACACATCGGCAATCTCGCGCCCGTCCAATACAGCCTGCACGCCTTCTGCCAGACCGGTAATGTCTATGCCCAGATCAGCCGCCCGCTCGCGGTCGATGCGCACGCGCAATTGCGGCTGTGTCGCGTCATTGGAAAGGCGAGGCTGCTGGAAGCGCGGATCTTTCTCCATCTCCGCCAATATTTTCGCCGCTGCTTCGTTCGCCTTGGCATAGCTGTTTGCCACAATGGCAAATTGCAGGCCGCTGCCCGCGCCACGAATGCCGAGGCTGTTGGGCTGGAACGGTGTCGCGCGCACGCCCGGCACCTGCTTCACAAGCTGGTTGATTTCAGCGGCAATTTGCTGCTGGGTGCGGGTGCGCTCGCCCCAAGGCGCAAGCGTCATCACCATGAAACCATTATTGACGGAACCGCCCTGCCCCGCATTGGCGAACGTCGTCACGATTTCGCCCGAGTCCCGCAAGGGCTGGATCAGCTTTTCAATCTCGCGCATCTGCGCGGTGGTGTAATCGAGGCTCACGCCCTGCGGCGCCTGTATGCGCAATAACACCACCGAGCGGTCTTCTGATGGCGTAAGCTCTTGCCGCACCAAACCGAACGCAACAGCGGCACCTGCGGCAAACAAGACCGAGACAAGCAAAACAATCAGCGGCGCGTTGAGGCACGCTACCAGACACCGCCGATACAGCCGCGCAAGCCAGCCGCCAATACGGCCACCCAAGCCGTGATGTTCGCCCGAATGAGGCTTCAACATGCGCGATGCAAGCATGGGGCAAAGCGAAAGAGCGACCACGCAGGAAAGCACCACCGACATCGCCAACACGAAGCCGAACTCACGGAACAGACCGCCCGTTTGCCCCGGCAGGAATGATAGCGGCACGAATACCGCCGCAAGCGTCGCGGTAGTAGCCACGACCGCGAAAAACACTTCACGCGTGCCAAGCACAGCCGCCGCGCGCGGTCCCATGCCTTCGTTGCGTCGTCGTACAATATTTTCGAGCACCACGATTGCATCGTCCACGACAAGACCTGTAGCCAGCACAAGCGCAAGAAGCGTGAGAATGTTGATTGAAAAGCCCGCGAGATAGATCGCAGCAATGACGCCAATCAGCGCAACGGGCATGGCCATTGCGGGTATGAGCGTCGCGCGCCAGTCGAGCAGAAACAGGAAGATCACCAGCAGAACAATCGATACCGACAGGCCAAGCGCAATTTCCACCTCGTGGATAGCACCATCGACAAAGGTCGCGTCGTCGCTCGTCACACGGATAGCCATGCCTTCCGGCAAGTTTTTCTGAATTTCACTGGTGACGCGCCGAACGCCTTCGGAAATATCAAGCGTATTCGATTCCGCAGCACGGATTATGCCAAGGCCAATGCCTGTCTTGCCGTCCGAGCGCAGCGATGACGCAGCGCTGGGGTCCGGCCCAAGCGTCACCGTTGCCACATCGCCCAAGCGGACATTCTTGCCGATCAGCAAAGCCTCGAAAGCTTCTGGCGTGTTCACGTCTGCAGTGGTGCGAACCACAATGTCCTGATTGGCCGTCGTGATCGACCCGGCTGGCGTGGTGAGCGAGATAGACGCAAGCGCGTTGCGAATATCCGCAACCGTTCGGCCAAGACTTGCCAGTTTCGATTGGTCGATGTCGATGCGGAATATCTTCTCGCGGTCGCCGAAAACCTGCACATCGGCCACGCCCGGAACTGCGGCTAACTCATCGACGACTTGATCCTCGACCAGCACCGTCATGTCCTCAACGGACATGGTGTTGGATGTCACGGCAAGCCGCATCACCGGACTGGAATTCGCATCAGCCTTTACGATGCGCGGCGCGTCTGCCGTATCCGGCAGATTGTTGGTTACACGACTGACCGCGTCGCGCATGTCTGACGCAGCCACATTGAGGTCCACGCCATCGTTGAACTCGACCGTTACCTGACTGCGCCCATATGACGAACTGGACGAGATAGACTTAACCCCGGAAACACGCGAAACGGCTCCCTCGATCACATCAGTTAGTTCGCGATCCACCGTTTCGGCTGCCGCGCCGTCATATTGCGTCGTAACGGTAATCACCGGACGGTCCACATCGGGCAATTCGCGAATTTCGACGCCATAAAATGCCGCCAGACCGGCGACGATAATCAACATGTTCAAGACGAAGGCGAGCACCGGCCGCCGCACGAAAAGCGCGGTAATGTCGTTCTCATTCGTATTTGCGGAAGCAGTCATTTCATCCGCCACTCGCGACCGTCGGGTTACCGTTGGCGCTCGTATCACGTCCCGCTATGCGCAGCGCGCTGCCCTGCCGCACCAGATGGACGCCTTGGGTTACGACCATCTCACCTTCGGTGACGTTGCCTTGAACCAGCACCGTCTCCGTGTTGCGTTGAACAATGCGCACAGGAACGCGCTCCCCTTTGCCCTCGCGCACCACCCAAACGAATGCACCGTCCGATCCCCATTGGATCGCCAACGGCTCGACAGCCGGATATGTGTCGCCCGGAAATTTCATAGTCACTTGAAATGACATGCCCGCCCGCAGCCTGTCGTCCCTGTTCGGAATAGTCGCCTGCACCTGCATTGTGCGGCTCGTCTGATCCAGCCTGTTGTCGACGGCGGTGATCTTGCCTTCAAGCATATCGCCGGGCCGCGCAACCGGCGAAGCGCTGACCGGCTGGCCCACGACGATTTCGCTGGCAAAGCGTTCCGGCACCCAGAAATCAACCTTGATACTTGAGCGATCATCAATCGTCGCGATTGGCGTTTGCGTGGTTACGTAATCGCCGATCTCGATCGGCAGAATGCCCACAATGCCCGCGATTGGTGAGCGCACCGAACGACGGGCAAGCGCAAGTTCCGCATTGCGCTGTTCGAGCTTTGCGTTGCTCAGCACAATTTCTGCATCGGCAAACTGGACCGCCGTCGCTGTATTCGTGTTGCGCAGTGCGCGCACCCGTTCCAGCTTCGTCGTTGCGTCCTCCACGGAAAGATTGGCGCGGTCGAGCGCAATTTCTTCGGAGTCGGAATCAAGTTTTGCCAGCACTGTGCCCACGTCAACTTTGCCGCCGGGCTGAACGCCGATCTCAACAATGCGGCCCGCCACAAATGGATTTACAACCACGGACGCATTGGCCTGCCCCGTACCGATAGCGGAAAGCCTGTCGTTGATTGTCGCGGAGGTTACTGCAGCAGCTATCACTTCGCTTGGGCCGCGCTGTCCACCGGAACCATCGCCGTTACCCGCTTCGTGGACCGCCTTTTCGGACGAACCAACATTGAACCCCAATCCTGCCAATGTCTGCCGTACACCGGGGAAGAAAAAGACCCAAAGCACGCCCGCGGCAATCAATATCGCCAGCGCCAAAACCAATTGCTTCCAGGCGGCCATGCAAACTCCAAATTGTTTCTGCCTCAAGCGCGGCATCGATGCGGGCCGTCAATTAATCATAACCCAGTACGCGAAACTCGCCAGAGGATCGCGAACACCTTTATGACAAGGGCATTCGAGCGGCACCTTACAATTCCGTAACAAACGAAATTGTTACGCCAACAACAGCAGCTTAACGCAGGGAACTCGATGTCCTGCATTCGCTTTGCGCCCTGCTCTGCGCGCTCGCGCGTAACAGCGTCAATCAGCGTTTCCGCCAGCACGAACAGCGCAGCAGACGAATCCCATGCCGACGGCGAGGCCGTACGCGCAGAGATTACATGCCGCGCAAAGCGCGCGATGGGCGAAACCCATTGGTCCGTGAACAGAATGATTGTGACCCCGCGCCGCGCGGCCTTTTCAGCGAAGTCGGCAAGCCCTGTCTGGTATCGCCTTATATCAAAGGCTACCAGACAATCCTTCTTGCTCATGTCCGCCAGCTTGTCGTGCCAGGTGCTTTCCTGCCCGGAAAGATGCACCACGCCGGTCCGAAGCAGTGCCAGATGTGCCGCCAGATAGCGTGCTATCGGATCGCTAAAGCGTCCGCCTGCAAGGTAGATTCGGCTTCGCGGATCGGAAAGACGCAGCGCCACCGCAGAAAATTGTTTTGCGGAAATATGCTGAAAAGTCTCGCGTATGTTTTCCACGACCGAATCCACAATGCTCGCAGCCTCGGCAGGAGCCACCGTTGTAGGTATTGCGGTTCGCGAAAGAGGCGATTGCAACTGTGCAGCCAGTTCGGCCTGCAGCGCTGCCTGAAAATCGGGATAATTCAGAAAACCCAAGCGCGCGACGAACCGCAGGATCGTAGGGGAAGAAACCTCTGCCTGCTGTGCAAACTCCGCCACGGTCCTCAATCCGATCAGCGGATAATTCGCGATAAGCGTCTGCGCTGCACGGCGTTCGCCCGCCGGCATCTGGTCGATGCGGTCCGCTATACGCTCTGCAATGCTTGGTTCCATGCCCTCCCCCTTCGCAATTCGCTATGAATTCTGAAACGGTTAAAAAACACGTTTGACAATGACAGAAAATTTGTATGAATTCATCCACAATGACGAATTTTTGAACGATACGTATCATTCGTTACAAGGCCCAAGGGGAGCCGCATGGAGCCAAGGAACGCAAATCAGGCGTTCGAGCCGGTTCGAGTTTCGAACAGGCATGGCACGAGTCCCTTCGTACTTATCTGCGACCACGCTTCCAATTTCGTGCCGACTGAGTTCGGCACGCTCGGTCTGGAAAAGGGCGATCTCTCAAAGCATATCGCGTGGGATCCGGGTGCCGCGCCTGTCGCGCAGATGATGTCTGAATTGATGGATGCTCCCCTGATCGAGTCCGGCATTTCCCGTTTGATCATCGATTGCAATCGCCCGCTTGACGCGCCGGACCTGATTTGGGAAGTCAGCGAAACCACCACCATCCCCGGAAATCAAAATCTCAGCGCGGCTCAACGCGCCGAGCGCGTGGCACTGGCTTACGATCCGTTTCACAATGCGATTGGGGAGTTGGTCGAAACGCGAATTTCGCAGGGTCGAGAAACGAGCCTTGTTTCCATCCATTCTTTCACGCCCGTATACAAGGGTGTTTCCCGGCCTTGGCATATTGGCATTCTTCACGACGACGATTTGCGTCTTTCAACGCCGCTGCTGCTGGAATTGAAAAGAGGCAATGACATCGTCGTCGGCGACAATGAACCCTATTCGCCAGCGGATCGCGTGTACTTCACGCTCGAAAAGCATGGGCGGGCTCATGGCCTCGCCTGCGTGATGATCGAAATTCGCAATGATGAAATTCAGAATAAAGCCGCTCAATCGAGGTGGGCAAGGCGGCTTGCGGAAATCCTGTCTCCGCACATAGCGGAAAGTGATCAAAACAACGACCGGACGATTGAACGCCCGGCAATAACTGCCAACACTTGACGAGGGGAACTCCAATGGCAAACGGGACTAAGCATGAAGCAGGCGGCATAGCTTATGAGCGCCGCGACAAATCATATTTTGAACAGCGCGAACTCGTGCGTCACGCTAATGTCTGGCACCTTTGGGCGCTGGGCGTAGGCGCGGTCGTTTCAGGCCACTTTTCGGGCTGGAACTTTGGCTTTTCCACTGGCGGCTGGGGCGGCATGCTGGTGGCGGGCATCATTATCGCCATCATGTATCTTGGCCTTGTATTCTGTATCGCCGAAATGTCTCCGGCACTGCCGCACACCGGCGCTGCCTATTCTTTCGCGCGCACCGCGATGGGGCCTTGGGGCGGCTTCATCACCGGCCTGTGCGAAAACGTGGAATATGTCGTGACACCCGCTGTCATTGCCTTCTTCATCGGGTCTTATGTCGGAGGCATCGTGGGAGGCGATATTCCGCCTTACATATGGTGGATCATCACCTACATAGCCTTCCTCGTGCTGAACATCTTCGGTGTCGCGCTTTCGTTCCGCGTCACCTTGATTGTCACGCTGGCATCTTTGGCGGTGCTGGTTGTGTTCTGGTTGAGCGCAATTCCGAACATGGATTTTTCTCGCTGGGCTTTGAACATCGGCGTTGGGCCTGATGGTGCAGCGGTGGAGCTTCCGGAAGGTAACGGCTCGTTCTTCCCGTTCGGTTTCTCCGGCGTTCTGGCCACCTTGCCTTTCGCAGTCTGGCTCTTCCTCGCCATCGAACAGCTTCCGCTGGCGGCAGAAGAGTCCGTCGATCCGAAGCGCGACATGCCGCGCGGCATTATCGCGGGTATACTGACGCTGATGGTTTCGGCCTTCATGATCGTGCTGCTGAACCCGTCGGTGATCGGCGTCGGCGCGTTCAAGCTGAGTTCATCGGGTGAACCACTGCTGGACGGCTTCCGCGCAATCTACGGTGACTCCGGCGCGGTCATCCTGGGTCTGGTGGCACTGGTCGGCCTGATCGCGTCCTTCCACACCATCGTCTTCGCAATGGGCCGCCAGGTGTATTCGCTGGCTCGCGCGGGTTATTTCCCGAACGCGCTCTCCGTTACGCATCAGAACTACAAGACTCCGCATGTCGCGATGATTGCAGGCGCATTGCTTGGCCTCGCCATCATGATGGCAATGTGGTTCTCGTTGGGCGGCGAACAGGCTGGCTCGTTGATCGGCTCCGTTCTGCTAAACATGGCAGTGTTCGGCGCAATGTGCTCTTACATAGCGCAGGCTGCTTCGTTCATCCTGCTGCGCAAGAACCAGCCTAATATGGTTCGCCCGTATCGCAGCCCATTCGGTGTTCCGGGCGCTATCGTCACCATCGTGATCGCGCTCATCACCCTGTCCTATCAGGTGCAGGATCCGAACTTCTTCAAAGGCGTGATCTGGGTGATCCTGTGGTTCGCGATTGGCATAATTTACTTTGCGCTGATTGGGCGTCACAAACTCATTCTCTCGCCGGAAGAAGAGTTTGCGCTTGAGCATAAGACGAAAGCCTGAGCTGCAACACGCAAGACAATTTACCGGCCCGGCTGCTTCGGCAGCCGGGTCTTCACAAAATCGGAATGGTTTCGGGAGTGCGCTGAATGTCCGCGAATTTGTCGTTTGACGAACTGAAAAAAGCAATCGCCGCAGGCGACATAGATACGGTGCTGGCTTGCGGCGTTGACATGCAGGGTCGCCTCTTCGGCAAGCGCTTTCTCGCCTCCTTCTTTGCGGAATCCGCTTCCGACGAAACGCATGGCTGTAATTATCTGCTGGCGCTCGACATCGATATGGAGCCGGTTCCGGGCTATAAGGCTGCAAGCTGGAGCCAAGGCTATGGCGATTTTGTCCTGAAGCCCGATCTCAACACCATGCGCCGCGTGCCGTGGCTGGAAAAAACTGCGCTGGTCATTTGCGACATTCAGGACCACCATCACCACAAGGACTTGCCGCATTCGCCGCGCGCGATCCTGCGCAGGCAGGTCGAACGCCTCAAGGAGCGCGGCTATATCGGCTACTTCGCTTCCGAACTGGAATTCTACCTGCTGACCGAGACATATGACTCGGCACGCGCCAAGCATTGGCAGAATTTGAACTCCGCTTCTCCCTACATTGGTGACTATCAGATCGGCATCACCACCAAGGAAGAAGGCTACATGCGCCGCCTGCGCAATGAGATGCACGCAGCGGGCATACCCATCGAAAACTCAAAGGGCGAATGGGGGCCGGGTCAGGAAGAAATCAATGTGCGCTACGCCGAAGCGCTGGAAATGGCTGACCGCCATGTGTTCCTGAAAAACGGCGCAAAGGAAATCGCCGATCAGGAAGGCAAGGCCGTGACCTTCATGGCCAAGTACAATTACGGTTTGGCGGGTAACTCCAGCCATATTCACAATTCACTGTGGAGCGCGGACGGCAAGACCCCGCTGTTCTTCGACAAGAGCCAGCCGTGGACCCTTTCAAAGCTTGGCCAGAACTGGAGCGCTGGCCAGCTTAAATATGCAAAGGAATTTACCTGGTTCCTCGCACCCTACATCAACTCCTACAAGCGCTTTCAGTCCGGCACATTCGCGCCCACCAAGATCATGTGGAGCGAGGACAACCGCACAGCGGGCTTCCGTCTCTGTGGCGAAGGCACAAAGGCAATCCGCATGGAATGCCGCATTGGAGGCGCAGACCTTAATCCATACCTCGCCTTCGCGGCCCTGATCGCTGCGGGTCTCGCTGGCATCGATGAAAAGCTAGAACTCCAAAAGCCATTCGTGGGTGATGCCTATATGGCTTCTCGCCTGCCGGAAATCCCGAAGACGCTACGCGAAGCCACGGAGACGATGGCGAAATCCAAGATGCTGAAAGCCGCTTTTGGCGAAGATGTCATCGAGCACTACGTGCATACTGCACAGTGGGAGCAATTCGAATACGACCGCCGCATTACCGACTGGGAATTGCATCGCGGGTTCGAGCGCTACTAATCGCCAGTACGAAAAACATAGACAGGAACGAGGAAGAAATTGTCCGAAACGGTCAAGCTCATTACGCCGGTTGACGGCTCGGTTTATGTCAAGCGTCCCGTCGCCACCGATGCACAATTAAACAAGGCAGTGGAAGCGGCGCGTGCCGCGCAGCCCGGATGGGCTGCCCTTTCTATAGCCGAACGCTGCAAATACGCGCTCAAGATGCTCGAAGCTCTGGTAGGCATGAGCGACGAGATCGTGCCTGAACTGGCGTGGCAGATGGGTCGCCCCATCCGTTACGGCGGCGAATTTGGCGGCGTGAAAGAACGCACCAACTACATGGTCGAGATCGCGGAACAGGCGCTCAAGCCGGTCATGGCATCCAACCCGAAGGATGGTTTCCGCCGCTATGTGAAGAAAGAACCGCTCGGCGTCGTGATGGTCATCGCGCCGTGGAACTATCCCTATCTCACCGCCGTCAACACCATTGTCCCCGCCCTGATCGCGGGTTCAACGGTAATCCTTAAGCACGCGGCGCAGACCTTGCTTGTGGGTGAGCGTTTTGCCAAGGCTTTCGAGGCGGCGGGCCTGCCGAAAGGCGTATTCCAGAACATCGTGCTCAACCACGCCCAAACGGAAAAGCTGCTTGGCTCCGGCAAGATCGACCATGTCAATTTCACCGGCTCGGTCGGAGGTGGCCGTGCCATCGAGAAGGCAGCAGCAGGCACGTTCATGACGCTTGGTCTTGAACTCGGCGGCAAAGACCCCGCCTACGTGTTGCCCGATGCAAAAATGGACCACGCCGTCGCCAATCTGGTTGAAGGCGCATTCTTCAATTCGGGCCAGTGCTGCTGCGGCATTGAGCGCATCTATGTCCACGAGAAGGTCTACGACGAGTTTGTCGAGGGATTTATCGCGGAAACGAAATCCTATGGCCTTGGCAATCCGCTGGACGAAGCAACCACCATGGGGCCGATGGCGCAGGCGCGTTTCGCGGACCTTATCCGCGAGCAGAAGGCCGAAGCGCTACGCAAAGGCGCGACCGCACATATGAACACCAAGGACGAGCGCAATCGCGAGGGTTCGCCCTACCTGCCTGCCGAGGTGCTGACCAACGTCAATCACCAGATGAGCGTCATGCGTGAGGAAAGCTTTGGCCCGATTGTCGGCATCATGAAAGTGCGCAATGACGATGAAGCCGTCGCGCTGATGAACGACAGCCAGTATGGCCTGACCGCATCAGTCTGGACGGCTGATACCGACCACGCCGTGAAGATCGGCGACCAGATCGAAACGGGCACGGTCTTCATAAATCGCTGTGACTACCTTGATCCGGCGCTTGTCTGGACCGGAGTGAAGGAAACCGGAAAGGGCGCGGCGCTGTCAGCTATCGGCTACGACAACCTCACACGCCCCAAGAGCTATCACTTGCGGGAAAAAATCTAACATTGAAAAGTGACCCCTCATCCGCCTGCCGGCACCTTCTCCCTCAAGGGGAGAAGGGCGATTTTATCGCCGACGTGCCAAATCACCAGCGTTGCAGAACGAGCGAAGCGTTGACGTTTTTGCCTTCTCCCCTTGAGGGAGAAGGTGCCGGCAGGCGGATGAGGGGTAGCAACGCAACATTCAAACAGGTTCGATCATGAGCAAACTCGTTGCCAAATGGAATTACCCCACGACCGTACGCTTCGGCGCGGGGCGTATTGCTGAATTGCCGGAAGTGCTGGAAGCGGTCGGTATAAAGAAGCCCCTCTTCGTAACCGATCCCGGACTGGCCAAATTGCCGGTCGTGCCGAAAACCCTAAAGCTGCTCGACGATGCGAAGATTCCTTACGGCGTCTTTTCTGAAGTCCGCCCAAATCCGGTTGAGTCGAATTTGGAAGCCGGCGTAGCAGTTTTCCTCAAAGGTAAGCATGATGGTGTGATCGCATTTGGTGGAGGCTCGGCACTCGACCTCGGCAAGCTGATCGCGTTTCAGGCCAGACAGACGCGCCCGGTTTGGGACTTTGAAGACATCGGCGATTGGTGGACTCGCGCGGACGCCGACAAGATCGCTCCGATCGTTGCTATACCGACGACCGCAGGAACAGGCTCGGAGGTCGGACGCGCCGCCGTGGTAACTCATGAAGCGACCCACACGAAGAAAGTTATTTTCCACCCGAAAATGATGCCTGCCATCGTGATCGCGGACCCGGAACTTTCGGTTGGCATGCCGCCCTTCATCACTGCCGGAACCGGCATGGATGCATTCGCGCACTGCCTCGAAGCCTATTGCGCACCGGGCTATCATCCCTTGGCTGATGGTGTTGCGGTCGAAGGCATTCGCCTCGTTTTCGAAAACCTTCCAAAAGCCTTTGCCAATGGCAAGGATATCACCGCTCGCGCAAATATGATGAGCGCGGCTGCGATGGGCGCAACGGCGTTCCAAAAAGGGCTGGGCGCGATTCACTCACTGTCGCACCCTGTCGGCGCGCTTTACGACACCCATCACGGCATGACCAACGCCGTGTTCATGCCATACGTGCTTGCCTTCAATCGCGAGGCCATTGAAGAGCGCATTGCGCGGCTCGCCGCCTATTGCGGCATCAAGGGCGGATTTGACGGGTTCAACAAAGCTGTTCTCAAGCTGCGCAAGGAACTGAAAGTTCCGAATACGTTGCAGGGCCTTATCAAAGACCTGCACATGGACAACAAGCGCAAGACATTGATTGCCGACATGGCCGTGGTCGATCCGACCGCTGGTGGCAACCCGATCAAGCTGACGAAGAAGGGCGCGCTGTCGCTTCTCAACGCAGCACTTGGTGAGAGTTAATCATGGGGAGGCTTCGGCCTCCTCAAACTCTTTTATTGACTCGCCAATCAATAATACGAAAATGATAGCAGGCAATTGGGGAGTAGATAGCCGAACAACAATTCAAACGCATTGCAACCTAGCCGGAAAGGCGCTTCATTAAAGATGATGCGGCGCGTCTGGCGGTTCATCCAACTGTCACGAGACAGGCATAACAACGATAACAGGCGTCCAAAGATGCCAAGGTCCAACGGAGAACACTCATGCTGAAGATCACAGGGAAAATCCTTTCCCTCACCGCAGCAACGCTGCTGGTGACAAGTTCCCTCGCAAACGCTCAATCCGCTGAACTGATTGATGCTGCGAAAAAGGAAGGCCAGCTCACCACCATCGCCCTGCCCCACGACTGGTGCGGCTACGGCGCGGTCATCGATGCTTTCAAGGCTAAGTATCCTGAAATCACTGTGAACGAACTCAACCCTGATGCTGGTTCGGGCGACGAAATCGAAGCCATCAAGGCAAACAAGGACAACAAAGGCCCGCAGGCGCCGGACGTGATCGACGTCGGTCTCTCCTTCGGCCCGTCGGCCAAGGCTGATGGCCTGATCCAGCCTTACAAGGTCTCGACCTGGGATTCGATCCCGGACAATGCCAAGGACGCTGAGGGTTACTGGTACGGCGACTACTACGGCGTGCTGTCCTTCATGGTAAACAAGGATCTGGTGCCGAACGCACCGCAGGATTGGTCCGATCTGCTCAAGGACGAGTATAAGAATGCGGTTGCTCTCGCTGGCGATCCGCGCGCTTCCAACCAGGCTATCCTCGGTGTTTACGCTGCCGGTCTCGCTGGCGGTGGTGCTGCCGGCGCTGAAGGCGGCACGAAGGGGCTGGACTTCTTCAAGGAGCTAAACGCCAAGGGCAATTTCGTTCCGGTCATCGGCAAGTCGGCAACGCTCGCGCAGGGCCAGTCCCCGATCCTCGTCACCTGGGACTACAATGCTCTCGGCGGTCGTGACACGCTTGCCGGCAACCCGCCTGTAGACGTCATCGTGCCGAAGACCGGCGTCGTTGCCGGTGTCTACGTTCAGGCGATCAGTGCTTACGCGCCGCATCCGAACGCAGCAAAGCTTTGGATGGAGCATCTCTATTCGGACGAAGGTCAGCTTGGCTGGCTCAAGGGCTATTGCCACCCGATCCGCTTCAACGATCTCGCCAAGAACGGCAAGATCCCACAGGAAATGCTCGACAAGATGCCTCCAGCCGCAGCCTATGAAGCGGCGGTGTTCCCAACGCTCGATGAGCAGGCTGCCATGAAGGAAGCCATCACCAAGAATTGGGATAGCGTCGTCGGCGCAAACGTTCAGTAAGCGACATACCAACCGGGCGGCCACGAGCCGCCCGGATCACTTTTCGCAACTGAGCGTGAGCTAATGACCGAGCAAACCAACGTCGCAGCAATGCCAGCGCCCGCAACCCAAAAGATGCGCCTGCCGACACAGTGGCTGGGCGTAACACCGTTTCTGCTGTTTGCAATTCTGTTTCTGATACTGCCCACGATGTACCTCATCATTGGCGCGTTTCAGAATTCAGAGGGGCAGTTCACGCTTGAAAACATCCATCAGCTTTTCCTCGACCCCTCGATCCGGGCATCCTATTGGGTGTCGATCAAGATCAGCTTCTGGTCCGCACTGCTTGGTGCCTTGGTTGGCCTCGCGATCGCGCTTGCGATTGTGCGCGGCGGCCTGCCCAACTGGGTGCGCTCAGCGACCATGACCTTCTCAGGTGTCGCTTCCAATTTCGCCGGTGTTCCACTGGCTTTCGCCTTTATCTCGACGCTTGGTCGACTCGGACTTGTCACCATAATTCTGCGCGACGTGTTCGGGCTCAATCTTTATTCGACCGGGTTCAACCTGCTCAGCAGCTATGGCCTGATCCTTGTCTACCTCTATTTCCAGATCCCGCTGATGGTGGTCATCATCACTCCGGCGCTGGATGGCTTGCGCAAGGAATGGGGCGAGGCTGCCGCGACACTGGGCGCAACACCTTGGCAATTCTGGCGCATGGTCCTCATCCCGGTCCTTTGGCCAAGCTTCCTTGGCACGGTCATCCTGCTGTTTGCGAACGCCTTCGGTGCCATCGCAACGGCTTACGCATTCACCGGCTCGTCGCTGAACATCGTACCGATTCTGCTCTATGCGCAAATTCGCGGCGACGTCTTGAACGACCCGCACCTTGGCTACGCGCTTGCCTTCGGCATGATTTTCATCACCGGCGTCGCGAACACATTCTATATCTGGTTCCGCACACGTTCAGAACGGTGGCTCAAATGAAGAAGGGCGGCACCTGGTGGGCATGGCTCACATTCGCTATCGGGGCGACCTATTTTCTCGTTCCGCTCATCGCAACGCTGGAATTCTCCATGCGCCAGCGAAACAATCCGGTCTTCTCGCTTTTCGGGCAGGGATACAGCTTCGGCGTTTTCAACAACGTGTTTGGTGATCCGCGCTTTCAGCAGACCTTCACCTACTCGGTTCTGGCAGCGATCTTTACCATTCTTCTCGGCGTATTGATCGTCGTGCCGACCGCTTACTGGGTAAGGTTGCGCATGCCCTATCTCAGGCCGTTGATCGAGTTCGTCACGCTCTTGCCATTGGTTATCCCGGCAATCGTGATCGTATTTGGGTACATCCGCATGTACGGGTCCAACTCGATGCTGCCCTTCCTCGGCACGACTGGCGGCACCAATGTTCTGCTCGTCATCGGCTATGCGGTGCTTTCGTTGCCCTACATGTATCGTGCGGTGGACACGGGGCTGCGAACAGTGGATGTGCCGACACTGACGGAAGCCGCGCAAATTCTGGGTGCCGGGTGGGGAACGATCATCGCACGCGTTATCCTGCCCAATGTGCTTATTGCGGTGCTGTCCGGCGCGTTCCTGACCTTCGCAATCGTCATCGGCGAGTTTACGATGGCTTCGTTGCTCAACCGTCCGGCCTTCGGGCCTTACATGCAGAACCTTGGTGCAAACCGCGCCTATGAGCCTGCCGCGCTCGCCATCATCGCTTTTGCGCTGACATGGGGCTGCATGGCGATGATCCAATTCCTGTCGCGCTACGCGCCGCGCTCAGCGAACAGACCGAACTGAGGAAGAACCAATGGCCGCGCCCTTTCTCTCGATCCAACACGTCAAAAAATCGTTCGCCGACAATACGGTCGTGCAGGACTTCAATCTCGATGTCGAACCCGGCGAGTTCGTTTCCTTTCTCGGACCATCAGGCTGCGGCAAAACCACAGTGCTGCGCATGGTGGCCGGGTTTGAGGAACCGACCGCAGGCAAGATTGTCATCGCCGGAAAAGATGTGACGAACCTCAAGCCGAACCAGCGCAATATCGGCATGGTGTTTCAGGCTTACGCGCTGTTCCCGAACCTGACCGTCGCGCAGAATATTGCCTTCGGTCTCAAGGTCGCTGGCGCGAGCAGAGCCGATCAGGACAAGCGCGTCGCTGAGATGCTCAACATCATCAAGCTGCCGCAGCTTGGCGACCGCTATCCGTATCAGCTTTCGGGCGGACAGCAGCAACGCGTTGCGCTTGCCCGCGCGCTCGCCCCTTCGCCCAAACTGCTGCTGCTTGACGAACCACTTTCCGCACTTGACGCCAAGGTGCGCGTGTCCCTGCGCGACGAAATCCGCTCCATCCAGAAACGCCTCGGCATCACCACCATTTTCGTTACGCACGATCAGGAAGAAGCGCTGTCGATCTCTGACCGTATCGTCGTCATGTATGGCGGTGTGGCTGAGCAAGTCGCCACGCCGTTTGAAATTTACAATCGCCCCTCGACCAAGTTCGTTGCGAACTTCGTCGGCACGCTCAATGTTCTTGAGGGCACGGTGATCGATCCGGCACTGGGCAAGGTGCGCGTCAACAATGACGAGATCGCGATAAAGGGCTCGCTCAATGGAGCAAAGAGCGGCGATGCCGTTTCGCTTGCATTGCGACCAGAAGCCATGGCGTTGGGAGAATACAAAGGCCACGACGCCGAACTGTACGGTAAGATAACCGACGTTCATTTTCTGGGTTCGGTCATCCGCGTCAGGGTCAATGTCGGCAAGGAAACCATCGCGCTCGATACGTTTAACAATTCGCGCACCTTGCCGCCCACCATTGGCGATGAAACCAAGATCACATTCGCTTCAAACGATGTGCTGGTTCTTCACTGACACCGAAAAGCGATTCCGCTCCAACAGCTTAACCGGCAAAGCGGATTCATTTTCTCACGCAGATGAATCTGTGCATGAAGCGCTTGAATCAAAACGTGAGCTTTTTGCTTTCGACCCCCACCCCTTACCCCTCCCCTCACGGGGGAGGGAGACATGGGCGTCGCGATTTATCTCTCACCAACTGCGCAGCGGCGAAGGTTTTATGCAACGCTGAAATCACCCTCCCCCTTGAGGGGAGGGGTAAGGGGTGGGGGTTCAACAATTCAAGACAGCCAGCGCTTGCGGCGCTTGTAGTGTTTCACGTCGCGGAATGACTTGCGACCTTCACCACCCACGCCAAGGTAAAATTCCTTCACGTCCTCATTGCTGCGCAGCGCCTCTGCCTCGCCATCCAGCACCACGCGACCAGAACTCGAGAATATACCCATACTTCGCATAGCGCAGCGCTACATTCGTATTCTGCTCAGCCAACAGAAACAAAACGCCCTGCTCTTCATTGAGCTTCTTCACAATCTCGAAAATCTCTTCGACGAGTTGCGGTGCGAGGCCCATGGACGGCTCGTCCAGCAGGATCATTTTCGGACGCGACATCAGCGCGCGACCGATAGCCGTCATCTGCTGCTCGCCGCCAGACGTATACCCTGCCTGACTGGCGCGCCGCACACGCAACCGCGGAAAGTAGTCATAGACCATTTCGAGGTCGCGATTGATTTCGGCCTTGCCGTCGCGGCGCGTAAATGCACCGGTCATCAAATTGTCCTCAACGGACAGATGGCCAAAGCAGTGCCGCCCTTCCATCACCTGAATGCAACCACGCCGCACCAATTCGTTGGGCGATAATGCCTGCACCTGCTCGCCCTCGAACACGATAGTGCCCTTCGTTACCTCGCCACGCTCGGCATGAAGCAAGTTGGAGATGGCCTTGAGCGTGGTCGTCTTGCCCGCGCCATTTGCACCGAGCAACGCGGTAATGCCGCCCGCAGGCACCGAAAGCGAAACGCCCTTTAGCACCAGAATGACGTGGTCATAGATCACTTCGATATTGTTCACCGAAAGGATCGGCGTGGCGGCTTCTGCTTTTGCTGCGGGTTCGCTCATCGTCACCATCTCAATTGAAAGGCGCTCCCCGCAAAGGGAGCGCCCACAACTTTACAGCTTGCACTCTTCGTTGGTTGGCCAAGGCTGATTGGCGTCGGCATATTCCTTCGCCTTTTCGGCAACCAGCGGATCGATCTCCGCGCGGTCAGCTTGCAGCACATCTGAAGCCTTCACGAACTTCGTGCCATCCCACTCAAGCATCCATGCGCCGGAATGGCCGGTATGGTTTGCGCAAGTGGTCTTGAACGGCGGGATCATGCCGTCGAGGCCAAGTTCCTTGATCTTCGCCTCACTGAAATCGAGGTTTTCCAGTCCCCAGCGAAGCTGTTCCTTATCCACGACCTTGGTGTCGAAGTGCTTCTGCGCTTCCTTCACGCCCTCGGCCAGCATGGCGGAAATCAGCACCCCGCGCTGATAGAAGACCCAGTCGAACTCCCCGGTGCTGGTGTTGAGCATCGACTTACCCGGATCGACGACAAGCTGCTTGATATCCTTCATCACCTTGGATTCATTATTCGGGAAGCTCCACGACAACGTGCGATAGCCCTTGCCCGCATCACCGACCAGCTTGAGGTCGGCGTCCAGACCAGACCACCAGATACCGACGAACTGGTTCATTGGATATTTGGTCTTGACCGCCTCGGTGATCGCGCCCGCGTTCATCGCGCCCCAGCCCCACATCACAACGAAGTCGGGACGCTCGCGGCGAATTTGCAGCCATTGCGCAGACTGGTTCTGCATTTCTTTCAACCCAACAGGAATCGGCAGCAGGGTGAAGCCGTGCTTCTTGGCCAGCGTTTCCAGCAGCGGAATTGGCTCCTTGCCGAACGGATGGTCGAGATGCAGCAGGGCAATCTTCTTACCCTTGAGGCTGTCGAGATTGCCGCCGGAAATGTTCTGCAAGATCATCGACGCGCCGTCCCAATAGGACGCTGGCGGGTTGAAGGCCCATTTGAAGGTCTTGCCGTCCTGCATTGCCGAGAAACCATAGCCCGGCGCGAGGATTGGCATGGAATCGACGTTGGACTTCGGCAGCACCTGCAGCGTGATGCCTGTTGACCACGGCTGCGTAACGATTGCGCCTTCGGCCTTCGTCTTCTCGTAGCACTCGACACCCTTCTCGGTGTTATAGCCGGTTTCGCACTCCTGATAGTTCAAGATCACACCGTTCACACCACCATCGCGCTCGTTCAGCATGGTCATGTAGTCGCGCTGGCCGTTCATCAGCGGCGTGCCGGTCGCCGCAAACGGGCCGGTACGGTAGGAAAGGTTCGGCAGCAGCACCGAGTCTTCCGCATATGCTGCCCCGGCGAAAGTCGCACCGGCGGCAATGGCTGCCCCCAACAGGGCGGTCTTCATCAATCGTCTCATTTCCACTCCTCCAACTGTCCTGTTTTCCTTAATGGATGGGGCGAACCGACCCCTTTCTCAGTGTGGGAAAGGCCACATAATCAGCTTTTCCCGAATGATCTGCCAGAAGCGCGCCAGCCCGTGCGGCTCCACGATCAGGAACAAGATGATCGTCGCGCCAACAATCATCACATTGAGATGTTCGACCGTCGCCGACTGGATCGGAATGCCGAGCATTCCCGGCAGCGTGCCAAGCACAACCGGCAAAGCCACGATCAACATGGCGCCGAGATAGTTGCCAAGTATCGAGCCCAGTCCGCCGATAATTGCGATGAACAGCACGCGGAACGACAGCGGAATGTCGAACAGGTTTGGCTCCGCCGCCCCGCGCCAAAGGAACACGAACAGCGCGCCAGCAACGCCCACGATGTAGGACGATACCGCGAAGGCCGAGAGCTTGGCTTTCATCAAATTGATACCAACAAGCTCGGCAGCGATATCCATATCGCGCACCGCTTTCCACATGCGGCCGATGCGTCCGCGCGTGATGTTGATGGCAAACCACGTCACCAGCGTCACCACTCCCAGCACGAAATAATATTGGGTGACAGAGGATGCGTTCGGTCCGGCAACAGTGATCCCGAACATATTGATGTTCGGCACCTGAATCGCACCCGACGATGAATAGTTGTAAAGCCAGCCCCATTTCTCAAACAGCCAAACCAGAAAGAACTGCGCGGCCAGCGTCGTGATGGCGAGGTAGAAGCCCTTGATGCGCAGAGATGGCAAACCGAACGCCACACCAACTGCCGCTGAGAAGAACCCCGACAGCGCAATCGCGATCACGATATTGAGGTCTGGAAACGCGGTAATGATCTTGAAGCAGGCGTAAGCGCCCACCCCCATGAACGCGCCTGTGCCAAGCGATAGCTGACCGGCATAGCCTGTCAGAATGTTGAGCCCCAGCGCCGCCAGCGCGTAGATCAATACGGGGATCAGCAAAGCATTGAAGGTAAACTCGCTAGCCGTCATGGGAATGATGGCGTAGGCGAAGATCAGGATAATGCCGAGCAGCCACGCATCCTGTTTCACCGGAAACAGCGCGTGATCCGCATGGTAGCTTGTCTTGAATTGTCCCGCTGTACGATAAAGCATTCTATATACCCCCACCCCTAACCCCTCCCCTCAAGGGGGAGGGGAAATTGAGAACTCGGCACTTCCGTCCCCCTCCCCCTTGAGGGGAGGGGTTAGGGGTGGGGGTACGAAGATACTTGATGCGGCTCCAATCCATTTTGATCACACCCGCTCGATGATTTTTTCGCCGAACAGACCCTGCGGTCTGAACAGCAGCACGATGAGTGCAAAGACGAAGGCGAACCATGTTTCGGTGTTACCGCCCATAAGTGGCTGTCCCCAGTAAATCTCGAACAGCTTTTCGAGAATTCCGATGGCAAGACCCCCGATGATGGCACCAAGCACGCTTTCCAGCCCGCCAAGCATCAGCACCGGCAGCGCCTTGTAGGCGATCACCTCCAATGCAAAAGAAACACCGGCCCGCGCCCCCCAGACAATGCCCGTCGCCAGCGCAATAATGCCCGCGATAAACCAGACAAGAATCCAGATTGTCGAAAGCGAAATGCCAACAGACAGCGCCGCCTGATGGTCGTCGCCAAGCGCACGAATTGCGCGGCCCATCTTCGACTTGTTTAAGAACACCAACAGCCCGGCAACCAGCACCACGGCCCCTATCACCGCGGTCAAATCCTTCTGCTCGATAGACACGAAGCCGCCAAACGGCTCGAAGGTGAAACTCCCCGTCGGGATGCCGAGTTGCTCGGTAATCATCACCTTGTTTTCGCCGCCGAAGATCAACTCTCCGAAGCCGACGAGAAACAACGTAATTCCGATGGTAGCCATGAACAGGATGATGTCCGGCTGATTGACCAGAGGACGCAGGACCACGCGCTCAATGGCGATGGCGAGAATGAGCATCACCACAAGCGTCAGAGGCACGGCCAGCAGCGCCGGAATCCCCTTTTCGTGGAGGCCAACGAGCGTCAGCGCTGCGAACACCACCATGATACCTTGAGCGAAGTTGAAGATGCGCGACGACTTGTAAATCAGCACGAATCCGAGTGCGATCAGCGCATAAAGCACGCCCGCGACAAGCCCTTCCCACAACACTTGCAGCAGGAAATCAGGCGCGGCCACCATGTCCTGAAACGGCTTGACCAGTATGGAATTGAGAAACTCCATCGCTTAGCCGCCGAGCAAGTTAGGGAACAGGCCGACCAATCCAATGATAATCAGATAAATCGCCACGATGTAGTTCAGCAGGCGCGGCATAACGAGGATCAACACGCCTGCGATCAATGAAATCAGTGGCGTTATTGCGATTGATGAAAAGACCATTTCTTCCTCCTAGTGCGCCACGCCGAGATAGGCGTCGATCACTTGCTGATTGGATTTCACGTCGTCAGGCACGCCGTCCGCGATCTTCTTGCCGTAGTCGAGAACCACCACGCGGTCGGAAAGGTCCATGACCACGCCCATGTCGTGCTCAATCAGGCAGATCGTGGTACCCCGCTGCCGGTTCACGTCGAGAATGAAGCGGCTCATGTCCTCTTTTTCCTCAAGGTTCATGCCGGCCATGGGCTCATCCAGCAGCAGCAGTGACGGCTCCATCGCCAACGCGCGGCCAAGCTCGACCCGCTTTTGCAAGCCATAAGGCAGCTTGCCGACCGGCGTCCGGCGAATGTGCTGTATCTCCAGGAAGTCGATGATTTCCTCGACCTTTTCGCGATGCGCAATTTCTTCCTGTAGCGCCGGTCCATGCCAAAGCATCTGCCAACCAAGGCCGCGATGCATCTTCACCGAACGTCCCGCCATGATGTTGTCAAGCGTGGACATGCCTTTGAACAGCGCAACGTTCTGGAAGGTGCGCGCAATGCCCTGCCGCACGGCGTGATGCGGCTTCATCGCGCGCCGTTCTACGCCACGGAAGGTGATCGATCCTTCCTGCGGTGTGTAAAAACCGTTGATGACATTGAGCATTGAGGTCTTGCCCGCGCCATTCGGGCCGATAATGGCGCGGATTTCGCCCTTCTTCACGTTGAAGGAAATATCCGTAATCGCCTTCACCCCGCCGAAGCGCAGCGACACATTGCGCACGTCCATCAGCAATTCGCCGGGGGCTATGCCGTCATCCTGCGCGGTAACAACCTCGACATGTTCGGGATGCGCGTTCATTCCGCAGCCTCCCGGAAATTGGATTTGCTGCCATAAACAGCCGCATCGTCGATGCGCACCGTCGCGCGGATTTTGCCTTTCCGGCCATCCTCATAGGTCACTTCGGTTTCGACAAACTTCTCGCGCGATCCATCATAAAGCGCGTTGATCAAAGGCTCATAGCGGTCCTGCACGAAGCTGCGGCGCACCTTCTGCGTGCGGGTCAGCTCGCCATCATCAGCGTCGAGTTCCTTGTGCAGAATAAGAAACCGATTGACCTGCGCACCCGCCATCATTGGCTCCTGCGCCAACCGCTTGTTCGTCTCGTCAACATGCCCCGCAATGATCTTGTAGACCTCCGGGTGGCCTGCCAATTCTTGATAGGAAGCATAGGCGATGTTGTTGCGCTCGGCCCAATTGCCGACAGCCTGAAGATCGATATTGATGAAGGCCGTCACGAAATCCTTGCTGTGGCCGAACGCCACCGCTTCCTTAATGTTCGGGAAGAATTTCAGCACGTTTTCGATATATTTTGGCGCAAACAACGCGCCTCCGTTCAGCTTGCCGACATCCTTGGCACGGTCAATGATCCGCAACTGACCGTCCGACTCGAAGAAACCCGCATCTCCGGTCTTGACGAAGCCATCAGCCGTAACCGTCTCGCGCGTTTCCTCGTCCTGCTTGAAATAACCGATGAACTGGCCGGGCGATTTGAACTGCACCTCGCCGGCATCCGAAATACGGATTTCGACATTGGGCGTGGCCGGTCCAACCGCATCGGAGCGCACCGCACCATCCTTCTGGCAAGTCACATAAAGGAAGGCTTCGGTCTGGCCATAAAGCTGTTTCAGATTGATGCCGAGCGAACGGAAGAACGAGAACAGATCCTGCCCGATTGCCTCGCCCGCTGTATAAGCAACACGGATGTTCGACAGACCCAGCACATTCTTGAGCGGCTCATAGACGAAGAAGCGCCCAAGCGCATAGGAAAGCCGTGCGCCAAGCGAAACCGGCCTGCCCTCTAGAATTGCCTCGCCATGTTTGCGCGCGACATCGATGAAGTGCTTATACATGCGCTGCTTAAGCTTGCTGGCGTCCTCCATCCGAATGGTCACGCTGGTCAGCAGCCCCTCAAAAACGCGTGGCGGTGCGAAGTAAAAGGTCGGCGCGATTTCGCGCAAATCATGCGCAACCGTTTCCGGGCTCTCCGGACAATTCATGCAGAACCCAGAGACATAGCCTTGCGCGTAGTTCATGTAGTGGTCGCCCACCCATGCGAGCGGCAGATAGGCCAGCACGCTGTCCTTCTCGGTTAGCCCGTCGAATGCGACCGTATCCTGCACCGCCCCTACCGAACCCTTGGCCGTCAGCATTACCCCCTTGGACCGCCCAGTCGTGCCCGAAGTGTACAGCATCACCGAAATATCATCACCGCTTGCGGCGAGAATGCTCTGCTCCCAGCGCGAGACAAGCTGTTGATCCGCAGCGGCTACAGAGCGCCCCTGCGCCTGCACATCGGCAAATGAGTGAAGGTTGGTGTGATCATAGTCGCGCAAGCCACGGGGCTCGTCATAGATGATCGTTTTCAGTTGCGGGATGCTGTCGGCAAAGGACTGGATCTTATCCACCTGCTCCTGATCTTGCACGACAGCGAAGCGAACTTCGGCATGATTGAGCACGTAGGCAAGTTCTTCTGCCACAGCATCGGCATAGACGGGAACAGGCACCGCGCCGAGCGATTGAGCGGCGCAAATGGTCCAGTAAAGGCGTGGGCGATTGGCGCCGATCACTGCAATCCGCTCGCCATGTGACAGACCCATGGCCTGCAAGCCGAGAGCAAATGCACGAATCTCATCAAGCTGGTCTGCCCATGTCCAGCTTTGCCAGATACCGTAATCCTTGTGGCGCAATGCCGGCCTGTCACCGAAGCGCTGGGCGTTCAGCAGAAGATATTTCGGGAACGTATCAAGCGTCTTGCCGGCGGGCAGCGCCGTCGCATTCATGCCATTCTCCTCCCAGCCGCCTTGGAGCGGTCTATGCCGATACTGCCACCTGTGCCGCTCAGCGCAATAGGCAGTTGGTCTATCGGGAGCTTAGAGGGGCTTGCCAGCGATCATCAATGCGTGTCTTGACAGACAGGTCGGGTCGTTGTCAGGTGCGCTACCCGAACCAGTTTCCCGACCTAAAATTCTTCTGCCGCGCCATACTCGCCAAGCTTCTGGCGGTTTATGATGGTTATCGCGCCATGCGCAAAGCTCAACAACCCTTCGCGCGCAAGCTCCTGTAGGCTGCGATTGACCAAAGGTCGCGACACGGTAGCCAGCAGCGCCAGTTCGTCCTGCGTAATTTCGATCTCGTCATGCACGTGCGGACAAAGCAGCGGATTGCTAAGCCAAGACAACTGCCTCGCAACACGCGCCTTTGGATCGAGCAGGCGTTCATATTCGGTGGTGGCGATAAACTGCGCCAGACGTTCGTTCAACTGGCGCACCAGAAAGCGATTGAACCCCGCACTGTTTTCGTAGAGCCACATGAAGGTGGGCCGGTTCATCAACAAAACATGCGTGTGACGAACAGCGACCAGATCATATTTCCGCGCCTCATCCTTGAGCACGGAGCCCTCTCCAAACCAGCCGCCCGCACCTATGCCCGCAAATGTAATGGCTTTGCCACTCAGGGAGACTGAACTCATCTTCACGAGTCCGGTCACTACGCCGTGCCAATAGTCGACCTTGTCGCCGCGATGGCAAAGATAGTTGTTTTTGTCGAAACGGCGTTCCGTAATGCCGCGTGCAGCGCGGTCAAGTTCTTCGGGCGTCAACTCTGACGCCCACACCGTCGATTGAATGATTCCCGCCCTTTCGCTCATGCTCCTTTATGGCACGAGCGTTTGCATCACGCAGCCTTTGTAAAGCGTGCAGTGGGCAAAATCGTCAGCGGTTCCAATTCGCCAATCGCCGGCTTTTCAAACAGCATGCGCCGCTCCATCGGGGTCGAACGGAAGAACGGGAACCTTGAAAAAAAGGTCTCGGTGTCGGTATGCGCATCGGTCCGATAAAGCACCACTGTACTCGTAACACCGGGATAAGGGCGTGGCTCGCTGATGCACTCGGAGCGATAGATGCGCTTGTAAAAACCTGCATGATCTTCGCGCACTGTCGAGAGTCCGTATGGCACGTTAAAATACAGGCACGCCATACCAGCCAGCCGCAGCGTCACGTAAGGCAATTGCGGATAGAGTCGCGTCCACTCGGGATCGGATGCGAACCGGCTCATGCAAACGAAGGTCAATCCCTCTTCCAGCATTGGCAGCACGATGTCACCGAACGCGCGCGTGGAAGTGGACCAAGGCATATCTGCCGTCACATGGTGAATACGCAGAGTGCTGAGCAATCGCCCATCAACGAAAACACCGAAAAGATGGGCATTCGGCGTATCGTCCAGATCGTCACTCAACATGTGGTTGTCGCTGTCGGTGACTATGCCGTTGGCAAGATAGGATTTGTAGCGAAGCCGGAAAATATCTTCGCGGTCGTCACCCTTATCGCATTTGCGATATTCGGTACGATCCAGAAGAGCCTCTACATGACTTGAGAAACTCTCGCTTTGTGACTTCGATAATTCTTCGGTTTCGTCCGCACGCAACGCCGCACGCCGTTCCAACATAACTCTGACTCCGCCACCCCGCCGCGAAGATCGACTATGCTTAACAATGAGTAAAGCACTAAAATTGAATTAGAGTGTTTACTTTCTGTTAACCTTAACGGTTATGCCAGAAAGCGGTTCCCTCGTATCAGGCTAGTGCGTCTTGCGCGCCTGCTTTGCGCGGGGTTTCAGCGCAGGCCCAAACTGCCATACAGCGGTAGACATAGTCTTGATGCCGTTGGCGGTTAGCGCCGAACCGAACAAAAAGCCCTGTAAAGTTTCCGGACGGGACTCCGGTAACAGTGCGGAAAGCTGATCGAAAGTTTCGATTCCTTCCACTGTCACGCTCTTTCCGAGCGAGTGGCACAGATGGATAATGCCCGCGATCAGCTTGAGCGAATGCTTGTTCGTAGCGATATCAGATACAAAGCTCCGATCGATCTTGATCTTGTCGATGGGCAGCCGGTGCAGATAGCTCAACGCCGAATAGCCTGTACCGAAATCGTCAAGGGCGATCCGAACGCCCTCCGCTCTTATCGTCGCCAGCTTGGCGGCAGTCTCCAGCTTGTCGTTCAGAAGTGCAGTTTCTGTAACCTCCACAATGAGCCGCGCGGGATCGAGACCAGATTCGGCAAGAACTTCACGCACCGTTTCCACCACGCTGTCGTCTTGAAAGTCCTTGGCCGAAAGATTCACGGAAACGCCAATGCGCTCTGGCCATTTCGCGCATTCAACTGTCGCGGCTTTCAACACATAACGGCTAATTCCGGAAATAATCCCAATCTCTTCGGCCAGAGGAATGAAGATGGCAGGCGAGATGACTCCGAGCTCTGGATGGTTCCAGCGGCACAGAGCTTCACAACTCACCACCCTCATTGTTTTTGAGGAAATAATGGGCTGGTAGACAACACTTAACCCGCCCTTCTCCACCGCCGCACGCAAATCCTCGATAAGCCGCTGACGTGTACGGAACGCCTCGTCAATCCGAGGCTCAAACACCTGCCAGCGTGCCTTACCGTTTTTCTTGGCCACATGCAGCGCGAGATCCGCTTTCACGATCATCGTGTCGATGTCGAAATTATTTGCCGGTTCGCACGCTATGCCGACACTCAACCGGATACGAAATTCGTTGCCAGCAACAAAGGTCTGCCCTTCGATGGCAGCGAAGGTGCTCTCGGCAATTGATGACAGTTGGTCGGCGTTCCTGATGTTGTTGTAGAAGATCATGAATTCATCGCCACCGAAGCGACAGCAGATCACATCGCCAGATATGCGGGCAATGCGCCGCCCGACCTCGTAGAGCAGCCCATCGCCTACAGGGTGTCCGAACTTGTCATTCACACTCTTGAAGTCATCGAGGTCGATGACCATCAAGCCGCAAAGCCGCTGCGGGTTTCCATCCGCCAGCCGCTGGCCAATCAATTCCTGAAAGTAGTTGCGGTTTGGGAGTGCCGTGAGATCGTCAAAACGCGCCATCGCGCGGATTTTCTCTTCGGCCTGAACGCGCTGCGTTACGTCCTCGAAGGTTATGACGCCCAGTTCGAAACGCCCCTCGCGCGCTGACGTTTCAAAGAACCGCCCATCGTTCAGCCCAATCGTAATCTTGCGATCGATGCCTTCGCGCAGGTTCTTGGCAAGCTGCGCGCTGATAAAATCGGACTCGGCCCGTCCAATCAGTCCCGCCGCAGTGATGCGCCGCAGCAGCGAGGCGGAAGAGCGCCCCAACATCGCATCAGCCGAGGGCATGCCCAGCATCTTTGCGGCCTGACCGTTTGCAACGACCACGCGCCCTTCTTTGCTCAACATGATGAGCCCATGAGACATGGTGTTGAGTGCGCGATTGAAGCGCTCCGCCAGTCCGTTCGCGCGGTTCTGTGCAGAAATTGCCGCGAACAGAACCTCGCGCACAGTCGTCGCATATCGTTGAATTGCCAGCAGGAATGGGATCGACAGGAGGCCGAGCGCGACATGGAAGAAGTCGCCGCGCAGAATAAAGCCCATCGCCATTGGCAGTGTAAGCGCGATGACCAGAATGTTGACCATGCGCGGCGAGCCATAGTTTCGCCCCGCAATGCCCGTTGCCGTCGCGAGTGCGATACAAACCGCGGCCGTTTCGGAAAAACTGTCCTCCCCGGAATAAATCGCGACCAGACTGAAACAGCCCAACGTCGCTCCGTGCATTGCGCCAAACAGAATGTAATAGTTTTCGCGCTTCTGCGCTTCTGTGCGCGTGGTTGCAGGAGGCTTGGCATTGATATGCCGCATGTTGACGAGACGAATGGCGCCGACTGCCAGCAGGCATGTCATCACGGTCAAATATGTCGCATTGCCCGTATTGAGCCAAACGAGCGCGATAAGCGCCGACTGCGCGAATATCCCAATTGCCAATGTGAAGCCGTCGCGGAACAGCGTGTCCACGAACGGAAGATAGATATCGTCCGATATCTTATCTGATTTCGCCTCAACCATCGACTGCACTGGTGACACAAGCCGATTAAGAAAACTTTAGACCTGTTTTCTAAATAGCTGCTCGGACTCTATTTTTTCCGGTCTCATCCACAGCTTTAAGTTGCTCACCCCAACGCTGGAGAAGGCGCTCACGCTCCGCTTGAGCTTCGGTCAGATTGCGCTCTTTGACGTATCCATAGCCGCGCACAAGTGACGGAATCGACGCCATCGCGACTGCCGCTTCCAGCCGTTCTTCGCGCAAACCGTTGGCGATCAACTCAAGATCGGCCTCATATTGGGCCAAAAATTCACGCTCGGATTTGCGTTCCTGCGTATAGCCAAACAAATCGAGTGCTGTGCCTCGCAAACCCTTGAGCGAGGCAAGTGCGCCGAATGCCTTCATCATCCACGGACCGAACTTGGATTTCACCGCCTCGCCGCTGGCATTCTTGCGGCCAAGGATCGGCGGCGCCAGATGAAACTCCAGCCGATCATACGACGCGAATTCGGCACTTAGCTGCCGCTTGAACGCAGCGCCGGTATAAAGCCGCGCGACCTCATACTCGTCCTTTATCGCCATTGCCTTGAAGAGATTTCGTGCGACCGCTTCCGTAATAGCGGTCGACTCGCCAATCCGTTGCTCCGCATCGCGAATGCGTTCGACCTGCTTGCGATAGCGTTCCGCATAAGCCGCGTTCTGGTATCCCGTCAGGAATTCCACGCGCTTCGAAATCACGTCATCGAGGCTCTGCGAAAGCAGCTCATTGCGAGCACCGGATTTGCCAATCAAGCTGCGTACAAAATCAGGTTCATGTCCGGCTCGACGTCCCCAGCGGAACGCTGCGATGTTCATGGGAACCGCTTCGCCGTTCAGTTCGATGGCTCGTTCAATCGCCTCTACCGAAACCGGTACGCCACCTGCCTGAGCGGCCATTCCAAGCATCAGCATATTCGCGCCAATGGCATTGCCGAACAGCACATTCGCCGTACGAGTCGCATCGAAGAACACAGCCTTATCGCCCGCAGCGGCGCGGATCGCCTTCTTGAGGCGCTCCACCGGCAACGAAAAATCAGGCGAACGTGTAAATTCACCCGGCATCACCTCCGCCGTATTGGCAACGAACAATGTATGTCCTTCGCGCACTGAGGCCAGCACCTTTCGAGTACCGGAAACCACAAGATCACACCCCAGAACAAGATCGGCCTTGCCTGCGGAAACTCGGATCGAATTTATATCGGCGGGCGTACGCGCAACGCGTACATGGCTGAAAACCGCCCCACCCTTTTGGGCAAGACCGGCCATATCGATCATGCCGCAGCCTTTCCCTTCGAGATGCGCCGCCATGCCGAGGATCGCGCCAATCGTCACGACGCCCGTGCCGCCCACACCATCGATAATGGACGCCCAACCATCCGAGCCCATTTCATAAACATGAGCTTGAGGCACTCCTGCCAGCGGATCGACATCACCCGCCGCCCCGGAAGCCTTGCGCAACTTCGCGCCATGCACGGTCACAAATGACGGGCAAAACCCGTTCAAACAGGAGAAATCCTTATTGCAGCTCGATTGATCGATGCGGCGCTTGCGTCCGAACTCCGTCTCGACCGGCTGCACGGAAACGCAGTTCGATTTTACGCTGCAATCGCCACATCCTTCGCACACCAGTTCGTTGATCATCACCCGCCGGTCAGGGTCCGGGAAACGAACCACGCTTGCGGCGTCGACGCTTCTCTGCGGCGCAGGTCTGGTCGTAGAGCAGCACCGAAACGCCGGCCACCTCACGCAATTCGCGCTGTACGGCGTCCAGATCGTCGCGATGGTGAACTGTTGCCCCTGCCGGAAACGCTACCCGATACTTCTCAGGCTCGTCGGTGACGATCGCGATACGGTCGACACCTTCCGCCCGCACTTGATTGGCGATCATATCGACCGTCAGATTTCCCTCATGCGGCTGACCGCCAGTCATTGCCACGGCATCGTTGTACAAAATCTTATAGGTAATATTTGCGCCGGAAGCCTTGGCAAACCTCAAAGCGAGCGAACCCGAATGATTATAGGTGCCGTCGCCCAGATTCTGGAAAATATGGCCACGTTTCGTAAATGGAGCCTGTCCTACCCATTGCGCGCCCTCGCCGCCCATGGCGGTAAAGCCGACCGTCGAGCGATCCATCCACAGCGCCATGAAATGGCACCCGATACCAGCCGCTGCCAGCGAGCCTTCCGGCACTTTGGTCGAGCTGTTGTGCGGGCAGCCGGAACAGAAATAAGGCGTGCGGTTCGCAACATCGACCGTATCGGCCAACATGGCCTGAAACTGCTTTAGTCGGTGCACGCGCGCCGCAATTTCCTCGCTGCGACCGATCTGCTTCAGCACCCGTTCGCCGATGGCGATGGCAATATCGTTCGGGTCCAGCGCGCCCTTCGGCGTGAACAGCCAGTTGCCGCGCTCGTCCCGCTTGCCCACCACAACAGGCTGCGAAGCCGTGCCATAAAGATTTTCGCGAACCTGCGTTTCAATCAGCGAGCGCTTCTCTTCAACGACAATGATTAAGCTCAGCCCCTTGGCGAAATCCTTGAGGTGTTCGTAATCCAGCGGCCACGGGCATCCCACCTTGAAAAGCCGGATACCGAGCCGGTTCGCTTCCTTTTCGCCGATTCCAAGGTCGTCCAACGCCTGCCGCACATCGAGGAAACTCTTGCCAGACGAAATAATGCCAATCTTCGGCTGTTTCCCGCCCGAATAGACAATGCGATTCAGCCCGTTCGCCCGAATAAAGGCGGCGGCGGCGGCACGCTTATATTCGTGCAGGCGCGCCTCCTGCCCCAATTGATCCAGTTCCGGGCGAATATTCAGACCGCCGGGCGGCATGTCAAATTCGGGCACCTTCACCGAAATGCGCGAGAGCGCCGCATTCACCGAGCCCGTCGATTCAATATTGTCCTTCACGCATTTGATCGCAGCCCATGTCCCGGCAAAGCGCGACAGTGCGAAGCCAAGCAGCCCGTAATCGATAATCTCCTGCACGCCCGCCGGATTAAGGATAGGAATCATCGTGTCCACGAAAAGGAATTCCGTGGCGTGTGCATTGGTGGAGGACTCTGCCGTGTGGTCGTCACCCATCAGCGCGAGAACGCCGCCATATTTGGACGATCCGGCCAGATTGGCGTGGCGGAATACATCGCCGGACCGATCCACACCCGGCCCCTTGCCGTACCAGACGGAGAACACCCCGTCATATTTTCCCTCACCAAGCAGTTCCGACTGCTGCGAACCCCAGCATGCCGTCGCAGCCAGTTCTTCGTTAAGCCCCGGCTGGAAAACGATATCCGACGACGCCAGTTGCCGCTTCGCGCGCCATAATTGTTGATCCAGCCCGCCAAGCGGCGAGCCGCGATAGCCGGAAACAAAGCCTGCCGTATTGAGCCCAGCCTGCCGATCCAGCTCCTTTTGCATCAGGAGCATACGCACCACAGCCTGTGATCCCGACAGGAACACCTGATCCTTCGCCAGATCGAATTTGTCGTCCAGCGAGATATTGTGAAGGGTCATAAATCAGGTTCCTCTGCGGAGGCTCATGAGCCAACGTCGAGTCGGTGATTTGCCCAATCTCCTTGCGCAGGGCGCGAAGGTCAAACAAAATCGGTTGTATCAGGCACTCGGACAACCTTCGCGAGAGGCTGTCGCCTGCTCGGCCACGCTGCGTCCCTTCATATCCGGGTTCGGCGTATAGAACGGCCCAACCACCAATGGCTTGTCGGGCATCAGCGTCTGGTCTTCCGACGAAGTCACGGTGGTGTCGATGGTCTGAACGGATTGGCCCGAACTGTCCTCGATCTTGATTGCGATCTTATACGAGTGATCCTTTACGATGCAGCGCAAGGGCGGCGTTGTCAGTGTCGTCTTGTCAGTCGCCGGCCATATTTTCTCGCGCACCTCAATAGCGTCACCGCCCGCCGGGTTCTCAAAGCTTGCAACAGCAACCTCCCCCTCGCCTGGCGTGCGCAGATGTTTCAGATTCACCAGAAACCGCGCCGTCGCCACGCGGTAGTTGAAAACCACGAGCTTGCCGTCCAACGCATAACGCTCAGTATCCTTGCTGTCGCGGCAACCCGCCACCGAAATGATCACGGCAAAACTCACCGCTGCCGCTTTAATCAGCCGCGCTGTCATAAATCACCTCTGTCTTTTTGAGACGGTTGTAATGGCGGGCTGCCTTGCGGCGATTCCCGCACACCGCCATATCGCACCAGATGCGGCTGCCGTTTCGGCTGCGATCAACAAACAGCCAGCCGCAATTTGCACAAATGCGCATCCGAGACAGGCGTTCCGGCTGCAACAAGTTCAGCGCCGACATTGCGACCGCCGATTCCAGCGTCAGCCTTGCTGCCGACGCTTTGCCCTCGCATGTAAACTTCCCCGCACCCTGCATCGCCTCGGAACAAGCCCCCAGCAGTTCCGCCACCTTGTCGGCATCCAGTTGGCCGATTTCCGAAGCCTCGCGAAACAGCTTGTCGGTAGCCTCCCGCAGTCGAACAACCCTCGCTTTCACGATCTCAGGCCGGGCCACCGTCAAGGCGACCTCCCCCAGTTCGTCGGCACGAAATACCGTAGCGGCAGCAGCAAACCGTTCGATTTCATGAGCATCGTCGAAACGGTCAAACCGGCGCGCAGGATCGATACGCAAAACCACGGTGTTGGCGACATCCAGCGCCAGCGCTCCGCCTGAAAATCTATGTTCGCTCCAATCCACAGCCATATGCTTTTCTAACTGGTAAAACGTATTTTGCAAGTTAGAATACCAAAGTTAATTGGCCGCAAACTCGATGCTCTATTTTCTCCAGCAAACTTTGTTCGGCATCCATGCCGGTGCGATCTACGCGTTGCTCGCCTTCGGTTATGTGCTGGTGAACGGGCTTTTGCGCCGCACCAATCTCGCGCATGGTGCAGTCTTCGCCTTTTGCGGACACGCAATGATATTGGCCACGCTTTTTGGCTGGAACGTGCTTTGGCTGACTTGGCCAGCAGCAATCGGTTTCGGCACGCTTGTGGGGCTGGCCTATGCGGCGATCCTCGGCATGGTTCTGTCGCGACATATATTCGAGCCTTTGCGGGCCGCTGCGCCCAACACCATCGTCACCGCCACGCTTGGCGTTGCAATCGTGCTGATGGAAGCGTCTCGCATTGCCGCCGGTACGCGCGATTATTGGCTGCCGCCGCTGTTGTCCGAACCCATCACCTTCGCAAGCACGAGCGGATTCACCGTTACCATGACGCTCAACCAGATCACGGGCTGCGCGATCATACTTGCTATCATAGCGACGAGTTCTCTGGTCCTCGCCCATTCGCGTTTCGGGCGAAACTGGAAAGCCGTTGCTGATGATCCATTCGCCGCCGCGCTTTGTGGGGTCGATCCGCCGCGCGTTTTTCGCCTGTCATCAATCTTCGCTGCGGTCCTCGCGGCAATATCCGGCATTCTCGCCGCGATCTATTACGGCAATATCAGCTTCGGCACGGGGCTAGTCTATGGATTGAAAGTGCTCTTCGTCACCGCGGCAGGCAGCTATACATCGCCTTCGCGCGCAGCCCTCGGCGCATTTGCATTCGGCATCGGCGAAACGGTCTGGACCGGCTATTTCCCATCGGAATGGCGCGACGCGTGGATGCTGGCGTTTCTCGCGGCTACGCTGATTTTGCGTCATTCCGCCCGCGACGACGCTCCATAATAAAATGGCCCGGAGGCGCGTGCCTCCGGGCCATATTCATTTCTAAAGCAGGGCTTACAGCTTGCCGCCGCGCTGCTGCACCATCATGAACGTGTCGTAATTGTATTCCGCGATCTGCATGTTGAGATAATACTCTTTGCGGAATGCAACAATCGAATCCCAGATCTTCTTGAAATTCGCGTTTGACGCGGTGATTTCGGCATAAACCTCGTTCGAGGCATCAAAGCAGGCCGCCAGAATTTCCTGACTGAACGGACGAAGCTGCGCGCCATTCGCCACGAGCTGCTTGATGGCAGTCGGGTTCAAATAGTCGTACTTCTGAAGCATGTTCGCGTCTTCGGCCTGCGCCGCAGTGCGAACAAGAGACTGATAGCTCTTCGGCAGTTCGTCGAACTTTGCCTTGTTGAAGAGCAGGTGAACCGTCGGGCCACCTTCCCACCAGCCGGGATAGTAGTAGTACGGCGCGACCTTCTGGAAACCGAGTTTGGCGTCGTCATATGGACCGACCCATTCAGCCGCGTCGATAGTGCCCTTTTCAAGCGCCGGATAGATGTCTCCACCAGCGATCTGCTGCGGCACCACGCCGAGCTTCTCGACGACCTTACCGGCGAACCCGCCGATACGCATCTTGAGACCCTTCATGTCAGCAACGGTGTTGATCTCCTTACGGAACCAGCCACCCATCTGCACGCCGGTATTGCCGCCGGGGAAGCCTACCAAACCCTGCGTTGCAAGGAACTCGTTGAAGAGATCGATGCCGCCGCCATGGTATTGCCAGGCGTTCATGCCGCGCGCATTGAGCGCAAACGGCACTGCCGCGCCGAGCGCCCATGTTGGGTCTTTGCCCCAGTAATAATAGGACACGGTGTGCGCCGCTTCTACGGTACCGCTCGCAGCAGCGTCTGCTGCCTGCAGGCCGGGAACGATTTCACCAGCCGCGAAAACCTGAACCTCAAAATTGCCGTCTGTGGCTTCCGAGACCATCTTGGAGAACACTTCCGCGCCGCCATAGATAGTATCGAGTGACTTTGGGAAGGACGAGGCAAGTCGCCATGTAACCTTCGGATTCGACTGTGCGATGGCAGGTGCGGCGAGCGTGGTCGCGGCAGCCGCGCCAGCGCCGGCAAGACCGGCCTTGGTGATAAATGAACGACGATCCAAGTGGACCTCCCTTGTTTTCCTCTCAAGTGAATCGGGCACACAGATAGTTCCTCTGTAACTGCGCGCCGGTCGCGAACAATACACGCCACGGCCTAGCTGTCTAGCACGGCATGGACCACCAATTGACGTTTGGAGACACAAGAACGCACACCTAAAACTAATGTATTAGTCATTGTCACGCGCCAATTCCGGTAGACATGGAAATCGAGCGCAAAATCGCCTATTTAATAGGCAAATCAACTGCCTGCACGACAGGAATCAATCGCATGTATCAGCCACTCGTCGCCGTATCGACCGATGTACGCCAGTTCGAGAATTACACTTGGCATGCGGCACCGCGCCAATATCTGGAAGCGGCCATTGTCGGCGCGGGTGTGTTCCCCGTGCTGGTACCTTCGTTCGGCGACCGCCTCGATCTGGATACGCTGCTCGCCTCCGTCGATGGCGTAATGATCACAGGTTCAAAGTCAAACGTTCATCCTTCGCTTTATGGCGCACAGGCCACGGAGGAGAACGGCCCTTACGATCCGGACAGGGACGCCACCACCCTGCCGTTGATCCGCAAGGCTATTGAGCGCGGCGTGCCGCTGCTCGCGATCTGCCGTGGTATTCAGGAGTTGAACGTCGCCTTGGGTGGCACGCTTGCTACCGAAATTCAGGAACGCCCCGGCAGCATGGACCATCGCGCGCCGGTCAGCGATAATCAGGATGAGCGTTTCGCAATCCGGCAGGCCGTTAGCATCAAGCCGGGGTCATGCCTTGCAGGCGTTTTTGGCGCCGGCGATATTCAGGTCAATTCCGTGCACAGGCAGGCGGTGGACCGTCTTGGCTCTAGCCTACAGGTCGAAGCTGCTGCGCCGGATGGAACAGTTGAAGCCGTCTCCGTCCGCAATTCGCGGGCATTCGCAGTGGGCGTGCAATGGCACCCAGAATATTGGGTCCATTCTGACAGCACATCCGCAAAAATCTTCAGCGCATTTGGCGATGCGGTACGCGAACACGCCGCTGCCCGCACCGGCGTCAAGGCCGCAGCAGAGTAAATTCTACTTCGTAACCTTGCGAACCATTTGCCTGATTTCCTCTGGCTCGTGGTGCTCGTTAATTTCGAGGTAGTGAACGCCTGCCTTACGCAAGGCTTCCTTTTTGACCGCATCACGTGCAGCGGCTGAACTCTGATAGTGGCCCTGCCCCTGATACTCGAAAACGGCAAGCGGCTCGCCGTTTGGACGGATAATCAAAACGTCCACGCGCTTCGCATTGATCGACGCGAACGCGGCCCTGTCGTCTGAATCGAGAATCTCTCCCAGACAGGTCTGCGAAAGAATTCGATACCCACCGCGAACGACACGCAGCTCCTCTTCCACGATACGGAAAACGCGGAATTCGGATCTGTTCATTACGCGTTTTTTGCGAAAAGGGGCCGCCATAACGTGACGAAGCTGCTCAACGGAGTCACTGTTTAGATTGCCATTCGGCTCCGGCAAAGTAGCCGGATTGCTATTTGTTTTCGGCGCCAGAATAGTGTTGCTCGCACCATTCGGCTTGTTGAACTCATAGTTGTTGCGGCGTCCAAAACCGGAATCAGAATAAGATTTCGAACCGTAGCGATAATTATATCGCCGTCGCCGAGGAAACCCGTTAGACGCGAAGTACCATGCTAGGCCAACCACCAGGCAGACCAGCAAGATCGCCCCGCTATCTGCGTTTGAAGAGCGTGAAAGCTGTATAAGTTCCAATCGTTCTGCGCCTTCCCCTCGCTTTTTTGCAGGGAAACTATCCGCAGCGTGTTTCGGCTTCCTTGTAGAACCCGCTAAACTTTTCGCGTTTCTATTCCGCCCACATCGAGAGGCGCGCGGCGCGTGGCTGATAGGATTCATAATCTGCGTCATCGCCAATCGCGAACTCGGCTACCGGCGCGTTCTGACTATCGACGAAGGCAATCGAACCATCCGCGCGTTCGCGCCAGAAGCGGGCAGTGGTCAATCCCTGCAAAATGTGATCGCAGGCCGGATTCACCTTCAACTCGGCATAGCCGGGCGAAAGTGCGCGTCCTTTCACGACCATGCACGAACCAGACGCCTCAGCCGAAGAAAGCGTGAAAACCTGAAGCGTAGATCGTGTAACCGGCTGCGGAACGGGGATGCTCGCGGTCGTAAAGTTTCGATCGATTTCGGGCGTATTCTGCAAGGCGCTTGCGGCCATCCATGCCACACCCATAGCACCCGCAATCAACACCAATACAAACACGCTGCGCATCAAAGAACTCCGTCGCTCCGCCCTCCCGATACGGAGACTTCCTTATCCGGGCGTTAATGTTGACGAAGTATGAACAACTTTAGGCTTTTACATGATTTGTTTCAGGCACTGGCGTAAGCGCCCTGCCCTTCGAGAACCACTCGATCAGATTGTCGACCACCAGATCGGCCATTGCGTCGCGCGTATGGACTGATGCAGAACCGACATGCGGCAGCAGCGTCGCGTTGGGCAGGTCAAGAAGCGCCTGTGGCACATTCGGCTCATTAGCAAATACGTCGAGTCCCGCCGCCCGAATGACGCCGCCCTTGAGTGCGGCTGCCAACGCCGCCTCATCCACCGTGCTGCCCCGGCCGATATTGATGAACACGCCATCCGGCCCCAGCGCCTGCAGAACACGTGCGTTGACAACCTTCTCCGTCTCCTTTGTGCCCGGCACCACAGAAATCAGAATATCGACAGCTTCTGCCAATCCTTCCAGCGTCGGGAAATAGTCATAAGTCAGCCCGTCTGCCTTGCGGCGGTTGTGATAAGCAACCGACAGCCCAAACG
Source organism: Mesorhizobium sp. (assembly GCA_049840935.1). GTDB lineage: Bacteria > Pseudomonadota > Alphaproteobacteria > Rhizobiales > Rhizobiaceae > Mesorhizobium_G. The sequence goes on along the minus strand of JASGJA010000025.1, from coordinate 292,953 downwards.
CTTCCAGCCGCGTGGCAACCGCCTGCCCGATACGTCCCATGCCCAGAATGCCGACTTTTCGGCCACGCAATGATGCCGTGAGCGGATACGCGCCTTCCCTCGCCCAACGACCCTCGCGCAGATAATTTTCTGCACGCGCGAGTTCCCGAACCGTATTCAGCAGCAGCCCCAGCGTTGTATCAGCAACCTCTTCGGTCAACACGTCCGGCGTGTTTGTAACCATCACGTCCTTCTTGCCGGCATAGGCCGCATCGACGCCGTCATAGCCCACCCCAAAGTTCGAGATTATCTCCACCTTTGGCAGCGCATCGATGAACGCAGGCCCGACAAACGCACCACCAAGCGCAGGTGAGACCGCCACGCCGCGCACGGTCTGCTTGAGATCGTCTGCAAATGTCGACGGATCAAATGCGTCAACTGACACGAGATTGAAGGTCTCTCTGATCCGCTGGACAGAACGCGGATGCAGCTTGCCCGGCACCAGAATGGTGATTGCCTTCAAATCCGTCATCATTACCTCTTGCTGGCTCAGCTTCGCTCAACAGGCCGTGCAGTCGATTGCCTGACATGAAGTTCGGGCCGGATCAATTCCTGAGAAGGCTTAATGCTTGCGCCAGACAGCTTGTCCAAGAGCGCCCGCGCCGCCTGCCGTCCCACCTCGCGCTGACCGTTCCAAACGGTTGTCAGCGCTGGCGTTGCGATAGCCGCCTCCTCCAGATCGTCATAGCCCGTAACGGAAACGTCTACCCCCGGCACCAGACCGGCGCGGGAAATGCCGTTCATCAGGCCAATCGCAACGAGGTCGTTCCAGCAGCAAGCCGCAGTGGGCTTGTCTTTCAGTGCAAGAAATTGCCCCGCAGCTTCGAACCCGCCCTGCTTGGTGCGCGGCCCGGAAATTCGCCACGCCGGATCGACCGGCAGGCCCGCCTTCTCCATTGCTCCAAGATAGCCGTGATAGCGGTCGCGGCCCGTTGAGGTCTGGTCTGTGCCGCCGACCATCGCGATGCGCTTATGGCCGAGCGAAATCAGGTGATTGGTCGCCAGCGCAGTGCCATAGGCATCATCGCCACGAAACACAGGTACTTCCGCGCCTTCGACCGTACGGGCGATGAGCACTGCCGGAAGGCCGTTTTCCTCCGCTACGATTATGTCCTCTGGCGGCGTGCCGATTGCTGGCGACATAATCACGCCATCGGCCCCAAGTTGCAGCAAGGTATCGATGAACGTGCGCTGCTTTTCCAGTTGGTCGTAATGGTTTGAGAGAATGAATGTTTGCCTGCTGCGGTCCAGTTCGCTCTCGATGGCTTTCAGGATTTCTGCGAAAAACGGGTTCATGATGTCATGCACCACGACACCCACAATGCCGGACCGCGATGTGCGCAGGCTGGCCGCTCGCCGGTTGTAGATATAGCCGATGGCGCGGGCGTGATCCTTGATCCGTTCCCTTGTCTGTTCCGCGACCAAGGGACTGTCCCGCAAGGCGAGTGAAACCGTTGCCGTCGAAACATTCAACGCATCGGCAATTGTAGAGAGCTTGATTTTCTGTGCCAGCTTCCCCTCCCTGGCCAAACGCCTTCTCTTTGGCGTCTAAAAACTTTAAAAAATTTAATTTCGTTTAGACTACCTGCGCGCAAAAAGTAAAGCTTTTTTGGCCGCAACTAAAGTCGCACACGGAAGGGGAAAATCGCGAACGGGCGTTGATTATTCCGCTGCTGGCGCCACTGGCTCAGCTTGAGGCAGAGTTGCCCCCTCATCGTCCTCGCTGTCCTCATCGGCATCCGCCTCAACTGCGCCGACAAGATTGGCTTCGATCCGGGACAAAAGCTTCGAGAGCGCCTTCTGCTCCTTCTTGTCTAATCCGCGCAGCGCCTGCTTTTCGGTTTTCTTTACCGATTTTTCGATTGCCTTGATGGTTTCGCGGCCGGATTCGGTCAGGAAAATGTGCGTTTGCCTCGCATCTTCTTGTGAAGCACGCTTTTCCAGCACGCCCTGTGCCTGCAAGCGGTTGATCGTCTTGGTAATTGTTGGCGGACGAACGCCCAGACGCGCAGCCAGTTCGCTCGGCGATTGCCCGTCCAGATGGTTCAACGCCAGCATGATCTGATCTTGCCCGGCATAGAAACCATGCCCGTTCAAGCGCGCCGCCAATACGGTGCGTGACAGCCTGGCGGCGGATTGCAGGCGGTTCATCACCACATTCTTGCGCGACTTCACCATGATATCCCTCAGAAACTGAATAGCCGGCTGTCGATACGACACTCTTATTTCAGGAATGTGACAACTCACAATTAAGCCAATTTGCGAATGCCAAATCCTTCCCAATTGCCGGAGAGAGTCCTATATGAAGCCCTCCCGTCTCCAGGATGATCACCATGAGCGATGCCCAGACAGTTTCACCGGCCCAGATTCCCGTAACCGTTCTCACCGGCTATCTCGGATCGGGAAAAACGACCCTGCTCAACAGGATTCTCTCCGAAACCCACGGCAAGCGCTATGCGGTCATCGTCAATGAATTTGGCGAGATTGGCATCGACAACGATCTGATTGTCGAATCCGACGAAGAAATCTACGAAATGAACAATGGCTGCGTCTGCTGCACAGTGCGCGGCGATCTCATCCGCACCGTCGAGGGCCTTATGCGCCGTCCGGGGCGTTTCGACGCCATACTCGTCGAAACCACCGGGCTCGCCGATCCCGCGCCCGTCGCCCAGACCTTCTTCATGGACGACGACGTTCGCGCCAAGACCAAGCTGGACGCGGTCGTAGCGCTGGTTGACGCCAAGCATCTGCCGCTCCGCCTCAAGGATTCGCAGGAAGCAGAAGACCAGATCGCCTTCGCGGACGTCATTTTGCTGAACAAGACGGACCTCGTGTCCCGCGAAGAGCTTCGCGACATTGAGGGCACGCTCCGCGCCATTAACCCCACCGCGCAGATTTATCGCACCGAGCGCGCGTCCATCGGGCTGGATAAGGTGCTGGATCGCGGCGCATTCGATCTCAAGCGCGTGCTGGACAATGATCCGCATTTCCTCGACGCAGACGACCATGATCACGATCACGTCTGCGGGCCTGATTGCGACCATGACCACCACCATCATGATCATGACCACGACCATGATCACGACCACCACCATCACCATCATGGCGCGGCATCACCGATCCATGACGTCACAGTGCAATCCGTCTCTCTGCGCGCTGGCGAAATGGACCCGAAAAAGTTCTTCCCGTGGATCGAGAAGATCACACAAAATGAGGGGCCGAACATTCTGCGCCTCAAGGGCATCATCGCCTTCAAGGACGACCCGGACCGTTACGTGGTTCAGGGCGTTCACATGATCATGGAAGGCGATCATCAGCGCGCGTGGAAGGATGATGAAAAGCGCGAAAGCCGACTTGTCTTCATTGGTCGAAAGCTCGACGCCGATGCGTTGAAGCACGCATTCGAAGCAAGTCAGGCGTAAGTATTTTTCATCAATGCCAACAGTCGCGCCACTAGACCTCGCAGGCCACTGCGTTTCAGCGAATTTCATCGCCGGGATTCCGTTCTTTTCGCTGGCTGAGGGGGAGGTTCACCGCCTCGACCACGGCCAGAAAAGCGTCACCGTTCATGACGGGCTGCTTGCCGCCGCACCCGCACTCGACAATCGCAGCCTGATAACTTCCGGCGAAGATGGACGCGTGTGCTCGGTAGACGCCGAAGGTGCAGTTATTGAACTGGCATCGATTGGCCGCCAATGGATCAACTGCGTAGCCGCAGGCCCGCAAGGCGCTGTCGCATTCGGCTATGGCCCAAACGCTGTCGTGCGCTTTGCGGACGGCAAGTCTCGCACGCTAACACACAAGCGCTCCGTCGAAGCGGTTGCGTTTGCGCCCAAAGGCATGCGGCTTGCCGCTGCGCATTATGGCGGTGCCACGCTCCACTTCCCCGCATCCGAAGGAAAGCCTACCGAGTTGCTTTGGGAAGGCGCGCATACCAAGGTGACGTTCTCGCCGGATGGCAATTTCCTCGTCACAGCGATGCAGGAAAATGCGCTGCACGGTTGGAGAATTTCCGACGCCAAGCACATGCGCATGAGCGGCTATCCCGCCAAGGTCAAATCCATGTCGTGGAGCGTCAAAGGTCGCTGGCTGGCGACGTCCGGCGCTCCAGCGGCAATCGTCTGGCCGTTTCAGGCCAAGGACGGGCCTATGGGTAAAGCCCCACTGGAGCTTGGCACGCGTGGCGATGTGCTCGTTACCTGCGTCGCTTGCCATCCCACCGATGAAATTGCCGCGGTCGGCTACAGTGACGGCATGATCCTCGCTGTCCGCTTCGCCGATACGAAAGAAGTTCTGCTACGTCGCCCCGGCAAGGGCGCGATCAGTTCGATGAGTTGGGATGACGAAGGCCGGCGCCTTGCCTTTGGCTCGGAAGCTGGCGACTGCGGCGTCATCGATATTTCTGTCTAGCGACTGGACGATCAAGAGATAAGCGCACCCCACCCGGCCCTGCGGGCCACCCTCCCCATCGAGGGGAGGGTGGCCCGCAGGGCCGGGTGGGGTGTAGAACGCTCTAAAACAACCTCACCCAATATTCTTCACGAAATACCGCACGGTCTTTTTGCCGTCGTGGATCGCCGCGCCGCCCACCTCGCGAAAACCAAGCGCGGCATGAAATGCGTCGGAAGCCGGATTGGGCGGCTCAGAGTTCACCTCGCAGGTAACGACCGTATGCCCTGCCGCATGGGCTACCTCGAACAAATGCTGATACAATCTTCGGGCATGGCCTCGCCCGCGTGCGCGCTCATCCGTCACCACGCGGTCGACATAGACGAAGCGCGGATAGCGCTGCTGAAACCATATAAAATTCGGGCTGTCGTAGTCCGCATCCTGATCGAAGGTCAGAAGCAGCGCCTCAACATCACCCACCTTGCGCGCAAGAAAAGCCTGCGCGAGCAAAATGTCCAGCCGCGCCTCATCAAGATACGAAAGCTCGGCGGCGAACAGATTGTTCAACGCCAGAATCTTCTCACGATCATCCGGCGAAATTGGAAGAAGTTCGGCAATCATCTGCATCCAGCGAATTTAGAGCCAATTATCGGGCAGCGCCAGCTTGCCATTGTGCCAGCATCTGCTCGCGGTTGACCTTGCCATTGCAGGCAATACAACCACCCCATTGAGGGAGAGAGTATGACGGTCGGCATCTCACACGAAAAGATCGCAGAGCTTTGCGCCACGGAAGCTCAAACTTATTCCGCCGCACGCCCGAAATCGCAGGCAGCATTGGCGCGCGGCATCGCGCATTTTCTCGACGGCGTTCCAATGCACTGGATGCGTGACTGGCCCATGCCATTCCCTTTGTCGTCCACGCTGCGAAGGGCGCCACAATCACCGACATTGATGCTCATACGCTCGATGATTTCTGCCTTGGCGATACCGGCTCCATGTTCGGCCATTCGCCTGCCCCCGTCGCGAAGGCGATCCGCGCTCAGGCCAATCGTGGCCTGACATACATGCTTCCGAGCGAAGATACGCTCGAACTCGGCACCATGCTTTCAAACCTGTTCGGCTTGCCCGAATGGCAGATCGCTACCACCGCGACCGACGCCAACCGCTTTGCATTGCGCGTCGCACGCGCAGTGACCAACCGCGACAAGATTCTTGTTTTCAACGGCTGCTATCACGGCGCGGTGGATGAAACGATGGTGCGCATACGCAATGGCAAGCCGATCAATCGGCCCGGCCTTGCGGGCGAATTCCGCGACCTTACCGAACACACCCGCATCGTTGAATTCAATGATCTTGTGGCGCTGGAAACCGCGCTTTCCCATGAGGACGTTGCCTGCGTCATCACCGAGCCGGTGCTCACCAACTCGTGCATGGTTCTGCCTGATCCCGGCTTCCACGATGGTCTGCGCGCACTCACGCAAAAATACGGCACGCTGCTCCTTATCGACGAAACGCACACGATCTCATCTGGACTTAGGCGGTTACACTCGCGTCCACGGCTTGCAACCCGACCTGTTCGTTCTGGGCAAACCCGTTGCTGGCGGTGTGCCGACAAGTGTTTGGGGTATGAGCCGCGAAGTTGCCGAGCGCTGGCAACACGATTGCCGCACGCGCGAACCCGGCTATTCCGGCATGGGAACGACCTTGTCCGCCAATCCGCTGCAATTCGCGGCGATGCGCGCCACGCTTTCGCAGGTCATGACCGCCGACAATTACGCACATATGGAACGCGGCGCGGCACGCCTGCAAAAAGGCATCGCCGCCGCAATCGAAAAGCACGCGCTGCCTTGGCACGTTATACGCGTCGGTGCGCGCGTGGAATTCATCTGCGCACCCGGTCCGTTGCACAATGGAGCCGAAGCCGAGCTTGCCCATGCTCCCGATCTCGAAGCAGCCATTCAGGTCGCGCTCATCAATCGCGGTTCACTCATCGCACCGTTTCACAACATGATGCTGGTATCGCCTGCCACGACCAACCGCCAGATTGACCGCCTTATTGCCAATTTCGGCGATATTGCGCAGCGCCTTGCGGCGTGAGAAAACCAATCCGATCAATTCGGTAACTGCCAATCATGACCTCGCCATCCGGCTCGACCTTTGACGAAGCCAAAGAATTTCTAGCCCTTTATCCCGAAATCGAAGCAATCGACGTGGTGTTGGTCGATTGTAACGGAATTGGACGCGGCAAGATTATCCGCCGCCACGAACTGGACTCCGTCTATAAAAATGGCCGCCCCATGCCGACCTCCATCCTCGGTCTCGACATTTGTGGCGAGGATGTTCACGAAACCGGCCTGACCTGGGACACTGGCGATGGCGACATGCGCGCATGGCCCATTCCCGGCACGCTGGTCCCGCTGCATGGCACCACACCGCCCCGTGGTCAGGTGCTCATGAGCATGTATCATCTCGACGGTCAGCCGATGCTGAGCGACCCGCGCCACGCACTGGCGCGCCAGCTTGAGGATATGAATGCGCGCGGGCTGGTGCCTGCCGGAGCGTTCGAGCTTGAGTTTTTCCTGTTGTCCAACAAGCGCGATGCCGATGGTCGAGTACGCCCCGCCGAAGCGGTGCTCGATGGTCGCGCCAGCGGCAAGACGGAGGTTTATTCCGTCGATCATCTACACGGCATGGAGCCGCTATTCTCCGACATATATGCTGGCGCGAAAGCGCAGGGCCTTCCAGTGGAAACCGTGATTTCCGAATATGCGCCCGGCCAATACGAACTCACCTTGAATTATCGCACGGACCTCATGCGCGCCGCTGACGATCTCACCATGCTCAAGCGTCTGGTCCGCATGCAGGCGCGGCGTCACGGGGTTACCGCTTGCTTCATGGCAAAGCCGTTTGAAAACTACGCGGGTTCGGGCATGCACCTGCATGTCTCCATGCCAGACAAAAACGGCAAGAACATCTTCTCTGAAAAGACGCCCGGCGCTTACGGCCCCCTTCTGCTCCACGCGATGGGCGGCTTGCTCGCCACCATGCCGGAATCCATGTTGGTTTTCGCCCCTCACGCAAATTCATGGCGTCGTTTCGTTTCACAATCTTATGCACCGATGGCCCCCACCTGGGGCGTCAACAACCGCTCCGTCGCGCTGCGTGTACCGGAGGGCGATGTGCGTGCGCGACGCATCGAACATCGTCCTGCCGGAGTGGACACCAACCCGCACATGGTTGCAGCCACGGTGCTTGCAGGCATCGCAAAGGGGCTAGATGAAAAACTCGACCCCGGCCCGGAAGTAACCGGCAATGGCTATGAAAACGCACCGAAGTTGGAAGGCAACACGCCCGCTGACTGGCGCTCTGCAATCGAGGCCGCCAAGGCATCCACATTTCTAAAATCCGCATTGGGTGAAGAGCTGCACCGCACCTTCACGGCCATCAAACAGGCCGAATATCTGCGTGTTGCCCGCACCGTCAGCGAACTGGACTACCACCTCTATCTGCACGAAGTCTGACGGGTAACTGTCAAATGTTATCGCCATCGCGCCAAAAAGAACGTACCATGAACATATGGCTACGCTATCGATTCGTGAAAAGCTGGCAATTCTCTCTGACGCCGCAAAATGCGATGCGTCTTGCGCATCTTCCGGCGCGGCCAAGCGAGATTCCCGCAAGACGGGCGGCATCGGCTCGACCGAAGGCATGGGGATTTGCCATTCTTACGCGCCGGATGGCCGTTGCATCTCTCTGCTGAAAATCCTGCTGACCAATTTCTGCATTTACGATTGCAGCTATTGCATCAACCGATCTTCCTCAAATGTCCGTCGCGCCCGTTTTTCTGTTGATGAAATCGTTGCGCTCACCATGTCTTTTTACAAGCGCAACTACATTGAGGGGCTTTTTCTTTCCTCCGGCGTTATTCGCGCACCGGATGAAACAATGGCGGAAATGGTCGAAGTCGCGCGCCGTCTGCGCGTCGACGAAAAATTCGGCGGGTACATCCACCTCAAGACCATTCCCGAATGCTCGCAGGATTTGATCGACAAAGCCGGACTTTACGCTGACCGCCTGTCGATCAATGTCGAACTCCCGACCGACGAAAGCGTGAACCGCCTTGCGCCAGAAAAGCGGCCCGAAACCATCCGCCAATCGATGGCAAAACTGCGCCTGCGCATGGAGGAAAAATCCGAGCCGACCGTTCAGACCAAGCGCAAGGAACGCTTCGCTCCCGGCGGGCAATCGACACAGATGATTATCGGAGCAGACACCGCTACCGACGATACAATTCTGCGCACCAGCGCGCGACTGTATGGCAGTTATCAGTTGCGCCGAGTTTACTATTCCGCTTTCAGCCCGATCCCGGATTCGTCATCAGCGTTGCCGCTCATCAAGCCGCCGCTCATGCGCGAGCATCGGCTGTATCAAGCCGATTGGCTGATGCGCTTTTACGGCTTCGAGCAAAAGGAAATCCTTCAATCTTCCTCTGACGGCATGCTCGATCTCGCCATCGATCCAAAGCTTGCGTGGGCGCTCGGCAATCGCCAGCGCTTCCCGGTCGATGTAAACCGCGCCGCGCGCGAAATGCTTTTGCGGGTTCCCGGCCTTGGTACCAAAGCGGTTGCGCGCATCATCGAAACGCGCCGCCACCATCGTTTGCGGCTGGAAGATGTTGGTCGTCTTTGCGGATCGATTGCCAAGGTGCGCCCGTTTATCATTGCGGAAGGTTGGTCGCCGGGCAGCACGCTCGATGCCACCCATTTGCGGCAAAAGCTGACGCCACAACCGCAGCAACTTTCCCTGCTCTAAGGTCAAGCAATGGCTTTGCAGCATGCCCTTTCTCTCACAGGCCACCAAATTGCTCTAGGCGATCCGGTCGATTTTGATGGCTGGCGCGGCGCCGCCCGCAGCCTCACGCTCGCGGGCATTGATCCCGCCGATGTGGAGTGGATCGTGGGCGGCGGCGGGATAGACCTTCCCGAACTTCAGCCAAACGCAGCAGAAATTCGCGTTCCGCGCAGCTTTATCGAACTGGCTCAGACTATCATCTGCCACAGCGACCCAGAGCGTTTCGCGCTCCTCCATCGCGTCCTTACGCGCCTCCAGCAAACGCCGGAACTACTCGCCATCGCATCGGATCATGACGTGGTACGGATGCGTGAAATGGAAAAGGCGGTTCGCCGCGACATTCATAAAATGCGTGCGTTTGTTCGCTTCCGCGAAGTCGATGGCCATTTTCTTGCATGGTTCGAGCCGGCGCATTTCATCGTTGAACGCAACGCACCCTTTTTCGCCCGCCGCTTCACCGGCATGAACTGGACGATCCTGACGCCGTACCGCTCAGCATCATGGGATGGAACGGAAATTAAATTTGACCCCGGCGCAAACAAGCGCGACGTTCCAGCGGATGACGCGGCCGAGGAACTCTGGCTGACTTATTATCGTAACATTTTCAATCCGGCTCGGCTGAAGGTAAAAGCCATGCAAGCCGAAATGCCGAAGAAATATTGGCGGAACCTGCCGGAGGCTTCGCTCATTCCTGATCTGATTGCGGGGGCCGAAAGCGCCGCAACAGAGATGATAAAGAACATGCCTACCCAACCTGCTCCGCACCATCGCAGCATTCAGGCAAGGCACTGGAGCGCGCGTGGCAAAACGCCGGAGCCGGAAGGCGAGGCAACCTCGCTTGCCGAACTTCGCGAACAGGCAATGTCGTGCCGCCGCTGCCCCCTCTGGCAAGACGCTACCCAAACCGTATTTGGAGAAGGTTGGCAGTCAGCCTCGATTGTTTTCGTGGGCGAACAGCCCGGCGATCAGGAGGATTTGGCCGGAAAGCCGTTTGTCGGCCCGGCGGGCAAAGTGTTTGACGATGTGCTGGCAGAAGCGGGGATTGATCGTGACCAAACCTATGTCACCAATGCCGTGAAGCATTTCAAGTTCGAGCCGCGCGGCAAGCGCCGCATCCACCAGAAGCCTAACGCCGGGGAAGTAACTGCTTGCCGTTGGTGGCTCGATCACGAGCTTGGCTTTGTCAAGCCGCAACTGGCTGTTGCCATGGGTGCAACGGCTGCACTCTCACTCCTTGGAAAAGCCATTCCGGTCACAAAAATGCGCGGTAATGTGGTTCAACGCGATGACGGCTTGCGTGTGTTCCTGACGATTCATCCGTCCTTTATCCTGCGTATCCCCGACCCTGCCGAACAGCGTGCAGAGCATTCGCGGTTTCTGGAAGATATGCGGCAGGTGAAAAAACTGATTGCAGGCGGATGAGGGGTATTGCGGCTACCTCACCAAAATCGCCCGGAAATCATTCACATTGGTTCCGGTCGGACCCGGCACAAAGAGATCATCAACTGCATTAAACGCCGTCCAGGCATTGTTCGCTTGCAGCATCGCCTTTGCATCGACACCTGCCGCACGCATCCGCCCTATCGTTGTGCCATCGGCAAACGCACCGGCATTGTTTTCGGACCCGTCGATACCATCCGTATCGGCAGCCAGCGCGTCGATGCCTTCGATCCCATCCACACCAAGCGCAAACGCCAGCAGGAACTCGCTATTGCGACCGCCCTTGCCTTTGGCGCGAAGTGTCACGGTTGTCTCGCCACCTGACAGCACAAGCACAGGCTTCTTGAACGGCCTATCCCGCGCGGCAATCTCGCGCGCAATCGCGGCGTGAACACCGCCCACCTCGCGTGCTTCGCCCTCAATCGCATCGGATAGAATTACCGCCGGAACGCCCATTGCGCGCGAGGCTTCCGCCGCCGCTTCCAGCGAAACGGCCGCAGACGCAATCACCTGCACGCTATGCGCCACAAACCGCGCATCATCCGGCATTGGCGCGTTGGCCTCATCGCTGCCGAGATGCTCCATCACAGCATCCGGCAACTTCATCCCGTACGTCTCGATAATCTTCAGCGCATCCTGCCGCGTCGTGCCATCCGGTACAGTCGGACCGGAAGCCACCAGCGCCGGATTGTCGCCCGGAATATCGGACACGACGAGCGACACCACGCGCGCCGGATGTGCCAGCGCAGCCAGCCGCCCACCCTTGATGTTCGACACATGCTTGCGAACCGCGTTCATCGCGGAAATCGGCGCGCCGGACGCGAGCAGCGCTTCATTCACAGCAATCTCATCCGCCAGTGAAAGCTTGCCCGCGGGCGCCGGCAACAGCGCCGAGCCACCACCACACACCAGCGCGATCACCAGATCATCCGCCGTCAACCCAGTAACGAGGGCCATCAAGCGCCGCGCTGCACTCAGCCCGTTTTCATCAGGAACCGGATGCGATGCCTCCAGCACTTCGATTGTCCGACACGGCGCGGCATAGCCATACCGCGTGACGACAACACCCTCGAATGGCGCGTCCCAAACATTCTCGAAAGCCTGCGCCATTTGCGCGGCACCCTTGCCGAAACCGATCACAACCGTTCGGCCTTTGGGCTTTTCCGGCAAATGTTTGCGGATGGTCTTTTCGGGGTCGGCAGCAGCAACCGCCGCCTCAAATATGGAAATCAGAAAAGCCTTGGCGTCTGCCTGCACGATCACGCCTCCGGCGGCAGCGCGAGCGCCGCAGCGTCGAGTTTCAGATATGTCGCCAGCGCATCAACGATCACCGCATGATCCTGTCGCTGCGGCAGTCCGGAAACGCCTATCGCACCCACAACGCCGGTGTCCTTCACATGGATCGGAAATCCACCGCCCGCCAGCACATAATCGGCAGGGTTCAAGCCATAATCCGGCTTGAACAGCCGGTTCGGCGAATTCTGTTCCAGAGTCATGCGATAGCTGCTTTTCTGGAACATTTTCACGCCGTTCAGCTTGCGCCGAACCCAATCCGTATTGGAAGCCGTTGAACCCGGCAGCGCAGCGTAAAACAGCAGCCTGTCCCAGAAGCGAATTTCGATGATGATTGGCATCTTCTCGGCAATCGCCCGCGCCCGCAAATTCGTGCCGATCTCATAGGCCGCCGCCTCGTCGAAACGGTCGAAAACCAGCGCCGCCTCCTGTTCGCTGATTTTGGCAATGTCTGCTGCGCTCATCGGCTCCGTCCCTCAACTCGCGTGCAATGCCTATCGCGCTGTGCGGCAGATGCAAGTCTCAACCGTTGAGAATATCGCTCTTTGCCGGTTTTCCAGCCACATAAACCTCCGCGACCGCGCGGTCATCACCCAATGTCTGCAACAGGAACAACTCCTCCGCGAGCGTCTCTATCGTCTCCATGCGCAGCCGCATAACCGAGGTGGCCTTGGCATTCAGCACAACAATATCCGCGTCGCTCCCGACCTCTAACGTGCCGATCCGGTCCACCAGCGATAACGCTTCCGCATTGCCGCGCGTAAGCTGCCAGAACGATGCAAACGGATTAAGCTTTTCACCCTGCAACGCGATGATTTTGTATGCTTCGTCCATCGTGCGCAGCATGGAATAATTCGTGCCTCCGCCCACATCTGTCGCCGTCGCGATGCGCAACGGTTTCGCGCGCTTGCGGTTCTCCTGATAGGGAAACAGCCCCGACCCCAGAAACAGGTTCGAGGTCGGGCAAAACACCGCCACCGATCCGCTGTCGGACAGCGCATCACGCTCACGCTCCGACAAATGAATCGCATGGCCGAACAGCGCGCGAGGCCCAAGCAGCCCATAATGTGCATACACGTCCGTGTAATCCTTAGCCTGCGGATAAAGCTCGCAGGTATAGGCAATCTCGGCGTGGTTTTCCGAAAGATGCGTTTGCATGTGCAGGTCGGGATGCTCGCGCATTAGCGCACCCGCCATTTCCATCTGCTCTGGTGATGACGTAATCGCAAAGCGCGGCGTGACTGCATAATGCTGACGCCCCTTGCCATGCCATTCAGCAATCAGCGCGTTCGTGTCATCGTAGCTCGATTGCGGCGTATCCAGCACGCCGGCAGGGGCATTGCGGTCCATCATCACTTTTCCCGCAATGTTCAGCATATTGCGCGAATGCGATTCAGCAAAAAATGCCTCGGCACTCGATTTATGCACCGAACAATACGCCACTACGCTCGTAGTCCCGTGGCGGATCAGCTCATCCAGAAACACCCGCGCGATGCGCCGCGAATGTTGCGGGTTCGCAAACTTCGTCTCTTCCGGAAAAGTGTATTTATTCAGCCAATCGAGCAGCTCCGCGCCATAAGACGCAATCACCTGCATCTGCGGGTAGTGCGCATGACAATCCACGAATCCCGGCAGAATGAGGTTAGGCCGATGGTCGATAATCTTCGCATCGGCCTTCGCCTTAGCGGAAACCGCGCCATACGCGCCCGAAGCTAAAATACGCCCATCCTCAACCAGAACCGCTCCATCTTCCTCATATGAGAAGGCGGACCTGTCCTCGACGGATTCCGGCCAGCGATGAAAGCTTAGCGCCCGCCCGCGCAGCAGCGTCTGGGTCATTGCTCCGCTCCCGCACATAGTCTTCCTATAGAAGACCCCCACCCCTTACCCCTCCCCTCAAGGGGGAGGGGGATCGTGAAAACGCGGCTTTTGCCATCCCCCTCCCCCTTGAGGGGAGGGGTAAGGGGTGGGGTTCCCAAATCAATCATCGTGCGCTCTCGTACCAAGCCACCAGCAGCGAGCGTTCTTCCGGCGTGATCTGCGTGACATTGCCGGGCGGCATGGCGTGGCTGCGGCCTGCATTGATATAGATTTGCTCGGCATGCTCCGCGATTTCCGCGTCGTTTTCGAGCTTCACCCCCTTCGGCGCGAAATAAATGCCCTCATAGGAGGGCTCGTTGGCATGGCACATAGAGCAGCGCCCAAGGACGGTATCGCGCACCTTCTCGAAATGCACATCGGCCACCAACCGCTCGGCCTGCATGGACATTTTCGGCTCACCGGTCAGCACGCGTGGCACAGTCGAAAGCCAGATAATCACGATGAACAGAATACCCGCCAGCAGCCACGTCCAATAGGGCGGATTCTTGCCCGCATGGCTGGTGTTGAAAAAATGCCGGATCAGCACGCCGATGATGAAAACCAGCGAGGCGATCACCCAATTGAATTGTGTGCCGAACGCCAGCGGATAGTGGTTCGACAGCATCAGAAACACGACCGGCAGCGTCAGATAGTTGTTATGCGTCGAGCGCAGCTTGGCGATCTTGCCGTATTTCGGATCAGGCGTGCGCCCTGCCTTCAAATCCGCCACAACGATCTTCTGGTTCGGAATGATGATGAAGAACACATTCGCAGTCATGATCGTGGCAGTGAATGCGCCCAGATGCAGGAACGCCGCGCGACCCGTGAAAAGCTGCGTATAGCCCCAGCTCATTGCGACCAACATGCCGTAAAGCAGCAGCATCAACAGCGTTGGACTATCACCAAGCTTCGACTTGCAGAGCAAATCATAGATCACCCAACCCACACCGATAGACGCCAGCGAAATCGCTATTGCGGTCGTACCGGATACGTCGAGCACATTTCGGTCCACCATCACGAGGTCCGCACTACCGTAATAGACCAAAGCCAACAGGAAGAAGCCGGATAGCCAGGTCATGTCAGGATTCCCACTTGAACCAGACGAGATGTTCGGGCAGCTCTTCCGGCGCGACCAGATATTTCTGGATGTTGTAGAACCCACCGCCGTGAACCTGCCATTCCTCGCCGTAGGCACCCTTCGGCAGACCGGGCCGCTGCTTCAATCCAAGATCGAGCGCGACGAAGTAGAACGACGAGCCAATCCACGCCATGGCTGTGATGATGTGCAGCCATCGCACGGCGAAGCTCGCCCAATCCCAGAAAATAACAAAATCCAGCATCAGCAACTCCCACAGCCCGGCCATTCGGCCTGTAACCCTCGGTGACCCGACTTTGACCCAATCCAAACCAATCGGAAAGAGAGCCAACTGTCGATGACTTTCAAAAAAACATTTAAAATAGATGCGCTATAACATCGCGCGGGCCATAGGAATGAGGAGGACGTTCAAATGGCATATTTGGATAATGTTTCGGTTTTTGTGCGCGTCGTCGAACTCGGCAATCTCTCTGCCGCAGGACGCGACATGCGTATCTCGCCTGCTGTTGCATCCAACAAAATCAAGGAGTTGGAGAAGCACCTCGGTGTGAGGCTCTTCAACCGCACCACGCGCCAACTTATGCCGACCGAACATGGCGCGGTGTTCTATGACGGCGCGAAAAAGGTGCTGGATGCCATCGTGGAAGCAGAAGCAGCCGTGTCTGCGCTTTCGGGCCAGCCGCGCGGCACGATTCGCGTCACTGCTCCGCTTGGGCTTGGCCGCCGCTTCATCGCGTCCGGCATTCCGGACTTCCACGAAAAATACCCCGACATTCAGGTTCGGCTGCGCCTGTCCGACCATAACGTCGATATTCTGAAAGAAGGCATCGACGTTGCATTCCGTCTTGGCATCATCGAAGATTCCAGCCTGCGCATGCGAGGCATCATGCAGTGCGAGCGCGTGCTGGTGGCATCGCCCGGATATCTCGAAACGCGCGGCGAACCCAAAACGCCCGACGATTTGATCGAGCAGCGCCATGATTGCCTGATGCTCCGCTTCCCCGGCACAAAGGAGCATTATTGGATGCTCCAGACAAAGAACGGGCCATCAAAGTACGAGGGCACAGGACCATATGATTCAGACGACGGCGACGTGCTGACAAACTGGGCGCTTGGCGGATGGGGCATCGTCTCGAAGCCGCGTTTCGAGATAGAAATCCTATTTGCGTGACGGACAGTTGCGCCTTGTTCTGCCGGATTTTCCGCCCACACCCATACAGTTCGCGGCTGTCTATCCACACAAGAAGTTGCAGGATCCGAAGGTACGACTGTTGCTGGATTTCATGGCCAACCGCTGTGAAAAGATGATCCGCGGCGCGCTCGCTGGCACATAAAACTTGAGGATATCTGGGCGTTTTTAGATGAAACCGTTTGCGTTACATTCGCGTTGTTAAACGGGATTAAACTTCACATCAGCCCCCGACTTCGTGAGGACAATGCAAATGGCCAAGCTCGAAACTCATAACGATCTAAAATCGAACACGCGCAAAACGGTGATTGATATTCTCAATGCCCGGCTGGCCGACGCAATCGACCTCGCGCTCATCATCAAACAGGCGCACTGGAACGTAAAAGGCCCGACCTTCATAGCAATCCATGAATTGCTGGACCAGCTTCGCAAGGATCAGGACGGGCATGTAGATACGGTTGCAGAGCGCGTTGCACAGCTTGGTGGCATGGCGCTTGGCACCTCTCAGTCTGTCGCAAGCCGCACGCCGCTTCCGCCCTACCCCACTGACATTTCAAAAATCAGCGAGCATTTGGAAGCGCTGGTTGAGCGCTACGCGGCCACCGCCAAGCTGGTACGCAAAGCCATTGAGGATTGCGACGAAGCGGGCGATGCCGACGCCGCCGATATTTTCACGGCTTATTCGCGGTCACTCGATAAGAACCTGTGGTTCCTGGAATCGCATCTGCAACCGGGCTGAGCGCAGTCATAACTTCAGCGGCGGCCAGCGCAGCAATCACCGCTGGCCGCTTGTCTTTTACGCTGTCCCCGCCAATCGGCGACACCAGACGGTCAAACATCGCTTCCGTGCCGCCTGCCGTGCGCAAATACCAACTGCGAAATGTCGCCTTCTTGGTCTTAGAGCCGATCATGCCGACATAAGCTGAGTCAGTGCGCTTCAGCGCTTCCGCGACAATCATAAAATCCAGCGCATGGTCGTGTGTCAGCACGAGAAACGCCGATCCTGCGGGCGCTTCACGAACCGCTTCTTCAGGCATTGGGGTCAGCCGCGCCTCAACCGTTTTCGGCAGGCCCTTGATTTCCTCTGCACGCGTCTCGACAACAATCGTCTTTACGGGCAGCAGTGAAAGAGCCGCCGCCAGCGCACGTCCGACATGACCGCCGCCGAACACATAGACTTGAGGCTGCACAGCATCTTCCCGCGCCAATTGCGCCTGCAATTCCTCGCGCATTGCTGCATCCAACCGGCTTACGGAAAGCCCCACCCGACCGCCGCAACACTGGCCGATCTCCGGCCCCAGCGGAATATCGAGCATCACCGCTCCGCCATCCAACGCCAGCAATTCGCGCGCCTTGTCGATGGCCATATATTCGAGTTGCCCGCCGCCGATCGTGCCGAAAATCGCGTCTCGCGCCACCAGCATCCACGTTCCGGCCTCGCGCGGCGTTGAACCCTTTGCGGACGCCACCTGCACCAGTGCCGCATCGCTCGCGCGGTCCAGAAACTCGCTCAGCTCTTTAACAAGCGAAGTCATCAAACCATCATAGCACGAAGTTCATCGCGCCGCCTTCAGCCGCTCAATTGCCATCAGAACACGCTCCGGCGTCGCGGGCGCGTCAAGTTGCGGATGCACCTTGTGGTCAGCCACACTCGCCACCGCGTCGGTCAGCGCATGATAAACCGCCATGCCCAGCATGAAGGGCGGCTCGCCCACGGCCTTCGACCTGTACACCGTGTTCTCGCGGTTCTCTGCCCAGTCGGCCAGCGTCACATTGAAAATCTTCGGACGATCGGAAGCCAGCGGAATCTTGTAAGTCGAGGGCGCAAACGTGCGCAGCCTGCCCTTAGCGTCCCACCATAGTTCCTCGGTGGTCAGCCAGCCCATGCCCTGAATGAACGCACCCTCGATCTGTCCGAGATCGAGCGCCCTGTTAAGCGACCGCCCCGTTTCGTGAAGAATATCAACGCGCTCGACCATATATTCGCCGGTCAGCACATCCACCGAAACCTCGGCGCAGGCCGCGCCATAGGCGTAGTAATAAAATGGACGCCCCTGCCCTTTCGCGCGATCCCAATGAATTTTCGGCGTCTTGTAAAAGCCCGCGGCCGAAAGCTGGATGCGCGCGAAATAGGCTTGCTTTATCAGTTCGCCGAACGGGATTTCCTGATTGCCGATCCGCACGCGGTTCGGCAGGAACACAACCTGATCCTTCTCCACATTCCACTTCTCGGCAGCGAAATCGATCAGCCTCGCCTTGATCTGCCGCGCGCCATCCTGCGCCGCCATACCGTTCAAATCCGCGCCCGACGAGGCCGCCGTCGCGGAGGTGTTCGGCACCTTGCCGGTCGTCGTCGCTGTAATTTTCACCTGATCGATGTCGATCTGGAACTCTTCCGCCACTACTTGCGCCACCTTGGTGTTGAGGCCCTGCCCCATCTCCGTGCCGCCATGGTTCAGGTGCACCGAGCCGTCCGTATAGACATGCACCAGCGCGCCCGCCTGATTGTAGTGCGTGGCCGTGAAGGAGATACCGAACTTCACCGGCGTTATCGCTAACCCACGCTTGATGAACCGGCTATTATTGTTGAACGCGCTTATCTCGCGCCGCCACCCTGCATAGTCTGCGCTCTGCTCAAGCTCATCGAATATGCGGTGAATAATGTTGTCTTCGACCGTCTGGTGATAGGGCGTCACATTCCTGTCGGTCGTGCCGTAGAAATTCTTTCGGCGAATCTCCAGCGGGTCTTTGCCTGTCGCAAATGCAACCTCGTCGATGATCCGCTCCGCGCCGATCATGCCCTGAGGTCCGCCGAAGCCGCGGAACGCTGTATTCGACACCGTGTTCGTATAAAACGGCGCGGAAACTGCCTTCACTGCCGGATAAAAATACGCATTGTCACAATGGAACAGCGCGCGATCAGTCACCGGCCCCGACAGATCGGACGAGAAGCCGCATCGCGCCCCATAGGTAAACTCGACGCCCAGAATATTGCCTTCGTCATCGAACCCGACTTCATAATCGATCAGGAAATCGTGCCGCTTGCCGGTCGCGGTCATGTCGTCGTCGCGATCCGGGCGAATTTTAACCGCGCGGCCAAGCTTCTTGGCCGCAATCGCCGCCAGCGCCGCAAACTGGTTGCCCTGCGTTTCCTTGCCGCCGAAACCACCGCCCATGCGGCGAATTTCAATGGTCACGGCGTGGCTCGGCACACCAAGCGCGTGACCCACCATGTGCTGCACTTCGCTCGGGTGCTGCGTCGAGCAATAGACCGTTACGTCGCCATCTTCGCCCGGAACAGCCATAGAAATCTGGCCTTCAAGGTAGAAATGGTCCTGCCCGCCATTGCGCACCTGCCCTTTAAGACTGCGCGGCGCACTGCGAATGGCTTCCGCGGCATCGCCGCGCGTCAGCGTCAGATTGGGCGTAACGAGCTTGTCCTTCGCCACATCCAATCCACCAATGTCCACGACAAACGGCAGTTCTTCATATTCGATTTTCGCCAACTTGCAGGCGCGCCGCGCCTGTTCGCGCGTTTCCGCAATCACGCAGAAAACCGGCTGTCCATAGAACTGGACAACGCCTTCCGCCAGCACAGGTTCATCATGCCGTCCCGTCGGCGAAATGTCGTTGACGCCGGGAACATCCTTCGCCGTCAGAACATCGACCACGCCGGGCGCTGTCCGCACCGCAGAAAGATCGATCTTCGTTATCTTGCCGTGCGCAACAGTCGACAGCCCCAGACAACCATGCAGCGTGCCGCGCGGTTCCGGCATGTCGTCGATATAGATGGCCTCGCCGGTCACGTGCTTATGCGCGGAATCATGTCGCTGGTCCGTATGCACGCCGCCGGCTATCTTCGTGGCCTTCACATTCGGCTGGTGAGCGGTCATCACGCGGCCCTCGAAACTTGGATTGGCGCCTTGGTGCCGGTCGTTTCAGCATAAAACCGCACGAGCAAATTCCGTGCGGCCAATGCGCGATAATCTGCCGTCGCGCGCATATCGGTCAGCGGTGCAAAGTCCTTCGCAAACTCACCAAGCGCCACTTCAACCGTTGCCTCGTTCCACGGCTTACCCAAAAGTGCAGCCTCGACCGCGCTTGCGCGCTTCGGCGTCGCGGCCATACCGCCATAGGCGATGCGCACATCTTTCACGACACCGCCCTTCACCTCGATCAGAAACGCACCGAGAGTGGAGGTAATATCCTCGTCGCGCCGCTTGGACACCTTGTACACCGCGAAATGCGTGCCCTTCTTTGGCACCGGCACATGCACCGCCTCGACAAACTCATCCGGCTGCCGATCCTGCTTTCCATAGGCGATAAAATAATCCTGCAACGCAATCGTCCGGCGTTTTTTGCCACGCCGCAGCGTCAGCGATGCGCCGAGCGCGATGAGCGGCGGCGGCGTATCGCCAATCGGCGAGCCATTGGCGATATTCCCGCCAATCGTTCCCATATTGCGCACCTGCTCGCCGCCAATCCGATTGATGAGACTACCAAGCGCCGGAATGCGTCCGGCCAATGTCTCGAACGCTTCCGTATATGTCACGCCCGCGCCGATGGTTACGACGCCCTTTTCCTCGCTGATGGACTTCAGTTCCTCCAACCCCGCGATGAAAACGACCGGCGAGATATCGCGCATATGCTTCGTCACCCACAGCCCGACATCCGTTGAACCGGCAACCACAGTTGCAGTCGGCTCCGCTTCCAGCAGTTTCGCGAAGTCATCGACGTTTGCCGGAACGATCAGCCGGTCCTTACCCGTGCCAATCTCGACGCGCACGCCGTCACGCATCGCCGTCAATTGCGCGATCACTGCCTTACGCTCAGCCAGCAGCGGGTCTTTTGAAACCTTGCCATAATCCGAAATCGCCCGCGCCGCGCGAACGATTGCCTCATAACCGGTGCAGCGGCAGAGATTTCCCTGCAACGCCTTTTCTATCGCTGCATCGTTCGGGTTGGGCTCGCGCATCCACAAACCATAAAGCGACATGACGAATCCCGGCGTACAGAACCCGCATTGCGAACCGTGAAAATCCACCATCGCCTGCTGCACTGGATGCAGCTTCCCGTCAGAACCCTTCAAATGCTCGACCGTCACGACATGAGTGCCGTCCAGCGACCCCACAAACCGGATACATGCATTGACGCTTTCATAGATCAGCTTGCCCGCCAGCAACCGCCCCACCAGCACAGTGCACGCGCCACAATCGCCCTCTGCGCAGCCTTCCTTGGTGCCACGCAAATTTTGCCGCAGGCGCAGATAATCGAGCAGCGTTTCGTCCGGCGCTACATCACGCAGCGCGACCTTCTCGCCATTTAGCAGGAAGCGAATTTCGGACCTGGGTTGCGCCTTGGCCATTTCCATCAATCCCAATCTGTCGTCACATTCCAAACTCAACTGCCGCGATATGTCGAATAGCTGTAAGGAGATATAAGCAGCGGCACGTGATAATGTTTCTCTTCCGCCATGCCGAAACGCAACGGCACCTGATCCAGAAAGGCCGGTTCCGGTAATTTCTGGCCGGATGCTCGCAAATAATCACCCGCGAAGAAAATCAGCTCATAAACACCGGTTGCGAAGCTCTTTCCTTCGAGCAACGGGGCGTCGCAGCGTCCGTCCGCATTGGTCACGACTTCCAAAATCTTGCGGTGCGAGTTCCCGCTTACTTTATAGAGCCATATTTTCAGCCCCGCTGCAGGCACACCAAGTGCCGTGTCGAGAACATGGGTTGTCAGTTTTCCGCTCTTGCCTTCGGCCATATTCCCCTCGCCACCTTTTTGATGGTCAAACTTCAGACGATTAAAGACCAATGCACGATAGGCTGGAAGCGCGTCACCTCAAAAAGCATTTTCAATTTTTTTAGGGGGAATGTTCGCAACTTGCCACGCTATTGTTGAAGTAGAACAAACTCGAAATAGGATATGGCGCAGAAAGCGATCAGCGGAGACTACATGCGTTACGTTCGTGACATGCGTGGCTACGGCCAGAACCCTCCCGACCCGAAATGGCCGGGCGGCGCTCATGTGGCCGTGCAGTTCGTGTTGAACTATGAGGAAGGCGGCGAAAACTGCATTCTTCACGGCGACGCCGCATCTGAAGCCTTCCTATCCGAGGTCGTGGGTGCTGCTCCGTGGCCCGGCCTGCGCCACTGGAACATGGAATCGATTTACGAGTACGGCGCACGCGCTGGCTTCTGGCGGCTGCATCGCATGTTCACGCAAGCCAACGTCCCCGTTACGATCTATGGCGTCGCTTCCGCACTCGCCCGTTCGCCGGATCAGGTTGCCGCCATGCAGGCCGCAGGCTGGGAAATCGCCTCCCACGGCCTGAAATGGATCGACTACCGCGAAACCTCAATGGACAATGAGCGCCGCGATCTCCACGATGCTATCCGCCTGCATACCGAAGTCACAGGCGAGCGCCCCACCGGCTGGTATACGGGCCGCACATCGGTCAACACCGTGCGCCTCGTCGCGGAGGAAGGCGGCTTTGCCTATCTCTCTGACACCTACGATGACGATCTGCCCTACTGGCTTGACCATGACGGCCACGGAAACGCCATCCCGCCGCAATTGGTCATTCCGTACACGCTCGACGCCAACGACATGCGTTTCGCCACCGCGCAGGGCTTCAACACAGGTGAGCAGTTCTACACCTACCTGAAAGACTCGTTCGACACGCTGTATGCCGAAGGTCAGGCTGGCCGTCCGGCAATGATGAGCATCGGCCTGCATTGCCGGTTGATTGGGCGTCCGGGTCGCGCGGCCGCGCTGAAACGCTTCATCGACTACGTGCAATCACACGAAAAAGTCTGGATTCCGCGCCGCATCGACATCGCCCGCCACTGGCACGAGCATCACCCTTACAAAGCCCCGGCGCTCCGCCCGTCCCGCATGAAAAAAGATGAGTTCGTAAGCGCATTCGGCGGCATATTCGAGCATTCGCGGTGGATTGCCGAACGCGCATTCGATCTCGAACTTGGCCCCGCAATGGATAGCGCGGGCGGATTGCACAACGCGCTCTGCCGCGTGTTCCGTTCCGCCAGCGAGCAGGAACGTCTCGGCGTCCTCACCGCCCACCCGGACCTCGCAGGTAAGCTTGCACAGGCAAAGCGCCTCACCAGCGAATCCACATCGGAACAGGCCAGCGCTGGCTTGAACGCGCTCACCGATGCCGAGCGCCAAACCTTCACACGGCTGAACGAGCAATATGTCGCGAAATTCGGATTTCCGTTCATCATTGCCGTGCGTGACAACACAAAAGCCAGCATCCTCGAAGCGTTTGACAAGCGCCTCGCCAACAGTCGCGACGAAGAATTCGCGACCGCCTGCAAGCAAGTGGAGCGCATTGCATGGTATCGGCTGAAAGACCTCTTGCCCGCATGACACAGAAACAGGGACAGCGGATGAAACTTCGCAATTATTACGCGCCGCAGGGTGGCCTGCCGCCACAGACCGATCTCATCACCGACCGCGCGGTGTTCACGGAAGCCTACGCCGTCATTCCCCGGCGTGAATTTTCCGATATCGTCACCAGCTATCTTCCGCATTGGGACAAGACGCGTCTGTGGATCATCGCGCGACCGCTCTCCGGCTTTTCCGAAACCTTTTCCCAATACATTATGGAGGTTCAGCCCGGCGGCGGCAGCGAAAAGCCCGAACCCGACACCGATGCTGAAGGCGTGTTGTTCGTCGTCGATGGCGTCGTCTCGCTGGTCATCGAAGGCGAGCAATATGACCTCGCCCCCGGCGGTTATGCCTATCTGCCTCCCGCGCGTCACTGGACCTTGC
The DNA here is from genome assembly GCA_049840935.1 of Mesorhizobium sp. GTDB lineage: Bacteria > Pseudomonadota > Alphaproteobacteria > Rhizobiales > Rhizobiaceae > Mesorhizobium_G. The sequence continues at coordinate 268,999 of JASGJA010000025.1, read as the reverse complement.
GCAACCGATCAGACGAACCCGCGCGTTTCCACTGGATTCGCAAGGCTTACGAGTATGTCGAAGGCCTGGAAGCGCCCGACCCGATTGTGCTCAACGAGCAGGACATCGAGCCCGTCGCCATGCCCGACACGGATGGCAAATGGGCAACCACACGCTTCGTCGATCCCGCCGACCTCCGCCACGACATGCATGTCACCGTCGTCACCTTCCAGCCGGGCGGCATCATCCCGTTCCCGGAAACACACGTCATGGAGCATGGCCTCTATGTGCTTGAAGGGAAAGCGGTTTACCGGCTCAACAACGATTGGGTAGAGGTCGAAGCGGGCGACTTCATGTGGCTGCGCGCTTTCTGTCCGCAGGCTTGCTATGCGGGCGGCCCCGGCCCCTTCCGCTATCTGCTTTACAAAGACGTCAACCGGCATCCGCGCCTCGGCTATTTCCTCCGATGACGCGCGGTTCACCCCTCATCCGCCTGCCGGCACCTTCTCCCTCAAGGGGAGAAGGACGACATCTGCAATGCCGCACAAATTCCGAGACGCTTGAGATTAGAGCCAGCATTATTCAAATCCGCCTTCTCCCCTTGAGGGAGAAGGTCGCGGCAGCGGGATGAGGGGTCCATACCAATGACCAAAATCATCACCGCCCGGCCTCTTACCCGTGAAAATTTCGCGCCGTTCGGCGACGTGATCGACACGGATGGCGACAATCACTATCCGATCAACGGAGGGCGCTGCGAGCGCTATCACGATCTCGCACGCGTCGAAGCAACCGGCGAGAACGCCCGCGTGCTCATCTCCCTTTTCAAGGGCACGCCGTATGACTTCCCGCTAAGGCTGACCATGGTCGAGCGTCACCCTTTCGGTAGCCAGGCATTCATTCCGCTCTCTCCGCGCCCGTTTCTCGTCGTCGTGTGCAGTGACACCCCAAACGGTCCCGGCGAACCCAATGCCTTCCTTACAAAACCCGGTCAGGGCGTAAACTATCCCCGCAATCGTTGGCACGGCGTGCTCACCCCCATCGGCGAGCCTCAGGATTTCGCAGTGGTCGACCGTGGAGGAACTGAGAAAAACCTCGAAGAACATTTCTTCGCCGAACCCTACGAGATTCGACTTCCATGACGACCGACACCGAACTTGCCGAACGCCTGCTGGACGTCATCGAGCACGACATCGTTCCCAAGACCGCAGAAGGCGTATCGCACGGCAACAAGCTGTTCGGCGCGGCGATCCTGCGCAAGGCCGACAACTCGCTTGTGTTAGCCGAAACGAACAATGAAATGGAAAACCCGCTGTGGCACGGCGAGGTGCATTGCCTGAAGCGCTTCTACGAAATGCCGAAAGCCGACCGGCCCGATACGCGCGACTGCATTTTCATCGCCACGCATGAGCCGTGCTCACTCTGTCTCTCAGCCATCACATGGACCGGCTTCGATAATTTCTACTATCTGTTCAGCCATGAGGATTTCCGCGACTCCTTCGCGATCCCGCACGATTTGCGCATTCTCAAAGAGGTCTTCACGCTCAGCCCCGGCGGTTACAACGCCGAAAACGCTTACTGGAAAAGCCATTCAATCCGTAAGTTTATACGCACACTTCCAGAAACTGACCGTCAGCGCCTGGAAGCTCGCATTGGCAAAATTTCAGCGGACTACGACCGTCTCTCCAAAACCTATCAGGAGAGCAAGGACGATAACGACATCCCGTTGAATTAGGCAGCTTTACAGCCGTTTCCTTCAAGCGTTTCACGCATCATGTTGGAAATGCGCATCTGTAAGCGGCTGGTCACGGCACGCTCCCATTCATTGGGGGCGTCAGAATTGCGAGGCCGTGGAATGGCCAGAAGGCGGTCGACAATCGAGGCCGAACCGCACATCGAAAGCAGCGCCTCGATCTCTGGGACCGGCGTTGCTTCGATAAACTGATTTGCGTGTTCTTGAACCATGCGCGGAATGTAGCGCATGGTCCATGACAGCTTGAAGGCAGGAGCTTGGCAATTGCGAGACAAAGCGTGACAAAATTTTGCGCGCTTTCCCGCCTTGCCGAAAATCGCCGCTTTCCTACACGTATCGGTTGACGACGTTCTCCAGATATTCCTGCCGACCAGAACGCGGCTCTGGCTCGATTCCGTCCTTCACCACCCGCGCAGCGACCTCTTCCAGCGTTCGCTTGCCGGAAAGCATTGCCTTACCTTCGGCGCTATCCCACCCGGCGTAACGTTCCGCCAATGGCTTGGACAATGCCTTATCCTCCAGCATCTTCGCTGCTGCTTTCAGCCCGCGTGCGCAGCAATCCATGCCGCCAATATGCCCGATCAGCAGATCTTCTGGGTCGAGCGACTGGCGGCGCAGCTTGGCATCGAAGTTCGTGCCGCCGGTGGTGAACCCGCCATTTTGCAACACATAGTAATAAGCTAGCGCCATTTCGGGCACATTGTTCGGGAACTGGTCGGTGTCCCAGCCAGACTGGTAATCATTGCGGTTCATGTCGATGGAGCCGAAAATGCCGAGCGCACCAGCCAGCGCCAGTTCATGCTCAAAGGAATGGCCCGCCAGAATGGCGTGGCCCTGCTCAATATTGACCTTCACTTCCTTCTCAAGCCCGAAATCCTTGAGGAACCCGTAAACGGTCGCCACGTCATAATCATATTGGTGCTTGGTCGGCTCCTGTGGCTTCGGCTCGATCAGGATCGTCCCCTTGAAGCCGATCTTCTTCACATAGTCGACCACCATGGACAGAAAGCGCCCTGCCTGCTCGCGTTCACGTTTCAAGTCCGTATTGAGCAGCGTTTCGTAGCCCTCACGACCACCCCACAGCACATAGTTTTCGCCGCCCAATTTCTTGGTCACGTCGATGCACTTCTTCACCGTCGCCGCTGAATAGGCGAACACATCCGGGTCAGGATTGGTCGCCGCACCGCTCATGAACCGGCGGTTGGAAAACAGGTTGGCCGTACCCCACAGCAGCTTGACGCTCGTCTCCTCCTGCTTTTGCGCAAAGTAGTCGGTGATTTCATCAAGCCGTTCCGCGCTTTCTGCAAAATTCTTACCTTCTGGCCGCACGTCAGCGTCGTGGAAGCAATAGTATGGTGCACCGAGCAGCGTGAACAACTCAAACGCCACGTCAGCCTTGTGCTTGGCATGCTTCATCGTATCGCCGAACCAAGGACGATCGAATGTCTGCCCGCCAAATGGATCGCCGCCCGGCCAAGCAAAGCTGTGCCAATAAGCAATGGCAAAGCGCAGATGGTCTTCCATCCGCTTGCCCAGCACCTTCTCATCGGGATTGTAAAAGCGATAGGCGAGCGGGTTGGTACTGTCCGGCCCTTCATACTTCGCTGGCTTGATATCGCCGAAGAAACGCGTGGTCATTGGTCTGCTCCCTTGATCGCTGGATAGAGCGCCACATAGCGCTGGTATGCATCATGATAGGCGGCACTCAGTTCGCCGACCGGCTCAATGGTTTCCGCTGTGCGCGGAGGTGTCAGAACAGTTGCGGGATCGGCATTTTCTGCAGCAATTAAACCGAGACGCGCCGCCCCAAACGCTGCGCCGAAATCACCGTCCGCAGGCACATCTACCGGCAGATTGAGCGCGGTCGCCACCGATTTCAGCCAATAGCGCGAGCGCGAACCACCGCCGATTGCCGTGACGTGTGCAAGCTCCGTACCAGCCTTGTGCAGCGCTTCGAGACTGTCGCGGAAGGCGAACGAAACGCCTTCAAGCACGGCTTGCGTCAGCGCGGCCCGGTCGGATTGATGCGCCAGTCCGGTAAACACACCGCGTATCGCCGCGTCATTATACGGAGTGCGCTCGCCGGAAAGGTAAGGCAGGAACGTCACCCCACCCGGCGCTTTCAACTTGTCACCAAGTTCCGCCGTCAACTCCTCCGGCTTCTTGCCGGTAATGCCACTCAGCCACGTTAGCGAATCCGAAACAGACAGGATCACGCCCATCTGGTGCCACGCATTCGGCAACGCATGGCAGAACGTATGCACCGCGCTCTCTGCATTTGGCAGATATGCCCCGTTCGCAGCAAACAGCACACCCGATGTACCAATGGAAACAAAGGCTTGTCCGGGAAACACTGTGCCCATGCCAGCCGCCGAAGCCGCATTGTCGCCAGCCCCGCCCGCAATCACGACGCCGGGTTTCATACCCCATGATGCCGCCAGATCGGCACGCAGCGTTCCGCCCCTCTCGGTGCCTTCCACCAGCGAGGGCATCTGGCTTTCGCTCAATTCTGTCGCGTCCAACAAGTCTTCCGACCAGCGGCGCTCGGCCACATCGAGCCACGACGTTCCGGCGGAATCCGACATTTCGGAGATGTGTTCTCCTGAAAGCCAAAGCCGCAAATAATCTTTCGGCAAAAGCACCTTCGCAACGCGCTTGAACACATCCGGCTCGTGCTTTGCCACCCACACGAGCTTCGGCGCTGTAAAGCCCGGAAACACGATATTGCCGGTTATCTTCCGAAAGCGGGGGTCAGCATCCAGTGCTGCTGCCTCAACATAGCTGCGCGTGTCGTTCCACAGAATGCAGGGCCGCAATACCTTGTCCGAACTGTCCACCAGCGTCGCGCCATGCATATGACCTGATAAGCCGATGCCTTTAACGGCCGCCAGCTCGGCGCCATGCGAAACCTTCAGCGCACCAACGGCTTCTTCAACCGCGCGTATCCACTGCGCCGGATCTTGCTCGGACCAGCCGGAATGGGGTCGAGACACATCCAGTACTGCGTGGCCGGAGGCCACCGCCTTCTGATTGGCGTCGATCAGCAGCGCCTTAACGCCGGACGTGCCGAGGTCAATGCCCAGATACATTCGCTACTCCTCCTCGCGGTGGCGCGAAGCCAAACCCGCGTCGCCTTCCTAGCAAAAAAATTAAATGGAAAAAACTGGTCCTACCAGATTCTTTTTCACGCTCAACTTCCGGTTCGCGCCGCGGCGGTTGCAATGCCCGCGCCGACCAGCATCGTACCACCAGCCCGGTTGAAAATGGTGATTGCTCGCGGATTGGCAAAAACCCTACGCGCCCGAGCTGCCGCCAGCGCATATCCAAGCGCATTCAGGAAGGCGAGCACGAGAAAAGTCGTCTCGAAAACCAGCATTTGCGACCAGAAATCCGCGTGGCGATCGAGGAACTGCGGCAGGAACGCTACGAAGAACGTGATGCTCTTTGGATTGAGTGCTGTCACCACCCACGCGTGGCCGACCATCTTAAATGCCGAAGCCGCATCGCGCTTTGGTTCGGCCTGCAATGTCCCGCCCGCGCGGAACAACTTCACGCCGAGATAAATCAGATAGGCCGCACCCACGAGCTTCAGCACAGTGAACACGGTTGCGGATGTCGCCAGCAGCGCACCCACGCCGAGCATGGAAAGCGTCATTGCTGTGAAATCACCCAGCGCAACACCGATTGCGGTGGGCAGCGCCGTGCGCCACCCCTGCCCCAGCCCGTACGAAACCACCAATAGAATGGTCGGTCCGGGAATAATCAGCAGCACCGCAGATGCAGCACAAAAGGCAAGCCAGGTTTCGAATGTCATGCGCGCCTCACCGAGCGAGGCACAGACTAGAACTGCCGCCGCACCTCTGGCCGACGCATAGCATGTCGCTCGCGAGGCGCAAATGGTTCAGCAAATTCGTGAACCGCCGCCCCTACGAGAACACCCGGAAAAGAACAGCGTTTCGCTGTGGCCGACAATACTGGTGACATGATGCGCATCCCCTTAACCGCCCGATTGTGCAATGCAGCATAATACTAGCCTTGCCCTCTGGACGGCTTTGTGACGAAAAGCGGGAAAAGTCGCGGCAGGCCATGAAATGCCAAGCTTCACAGAGCGTAAACAATTATATTTCATTGAAAACAAAACGTTTTCTATTTTCACCCTTTATCAACCATAAGCCTTGAAAATGCGGGACAATTGGCTTGTCGGAGCCATGGCCTCAGTAAACTTGTGTGGGTGTGTATGTTGCCTAAGCATTCGTCTGAAAATTCCGAACATTCGCGTTCCGAATTCTCCATTACGCGCAGAACTGCGCTCTTCGGCTTCGGCTCCGCGCTGCTCGGCGCAGCAGGTTGCTCGACAATCGACTTCGGTTCCGGTGATTTCAGTTCCGGCGCTCCAGCCATGAACACCGTAGACATGTCGCCCACGGGCGCTATCCGACCGCAGATCAGCATCGACCGAAATGTCACGAACCCGGAAGTGATGTATGCCTCGTTCGAGGATTCCGGCTTCGTGCTGCCCGCCATTCCCTATCAGAAGGTGAAGCCGGAGTTCCGCCGCCAGATCGTCGTAGATCCCACAGGCGAGGCACCGGGCACACTCGTTGTCGATACGAAGAACCGCTATCTATACCACGTTCAAACCGGTGGCGAAGCGCTGCGTTACGGCGTTGGCATCGGCAAGGCTGGCTTTGAATGGTCCGGTCGCGGCGTGATTCAATATGGCCGCAAATGGCCAACATGGACCCCGCCAAAGGAAATGATCGCCCGCAAGCCGGAAGTCGGTAAATGGGCTGGCGGACAGCCCGGCGGTCTGGACAATCCGCTGGGCGCGCGTGCGCTCTACATTTACCGAGACAATCAGGACACCGGTTACCGCGTTCACGGTTCGCCAGAGTGGTGGACCATCGGTCAGGCCATGTCATCGGGTTGCGTGCGCATGATGAATCAGGACGTCATCGACCTGTTCGACCGCGTGAATTCCAACGCGGTTATGAACAAGACCCAAATCGTCGTTCTTTAGGCATTTCTTCTCTCGCTTTTGAGGTCTAGAAAGCCTAGACCGCATGCCCGTAAGCGCGGGAGGAGAACACCATGCCCAAGACGTTCGTCATAGCTCAAGGTGGCGGCCCGACCGCCGTCATCAACCAGACACTTGCGGGTGCAGTTGCCGAGATTGAGCGGCGCTACCCGGATGCCCGCATCCTTGGCGCGCGGCATGGCGTGCGTGGCATTCGCGACGGCGACTACGTGGATTTCTCCGATGTGCCGCCCGCCCGCATGCGCGCAATTGGCAACACGCCCGGCGCAGCACTTGGTTCCACGCGCGACAAGCCTGATGCCGCCTATTGCGAACAGGTTCTGAAGGGCCTGCAAAAGGTCAATGCCGACGCCTTCATGTATATTGGCGGCAACGACACTTCCGGCACACAGCAGATACTGACCGACGCCGCAGGCGGATCGATGGCCTTCGTTCATGCGCCCAAGACCATCGACAATGATCTGATGGAAAACGATCACACGCCTGGCTTCATCTCCGCAGGCGAGTTCGTCGCCGGTGCGTTTCAGAGCGTCGATCTCGATTTCCGGGCGCTGCCCGGCATCTATGTCGGCATCGTCATGGGCCGTCATGCCGGTTTCCTGACCGCCGCCGCAGCCGCATGGCGCGACGACGAGGATGACGGTCCGCACCTCATCTACGTGCCGGAGCGTCCCTTCTCGACAGCCCGCTTCATCGACGACGTGAAGCGCACGATGGACAAATACAAGCGTTGCGTCGTTGCCGTTTCCGAAGGCGTCACCACCGAGGACGGCAAGTCGTTGGTCGAAAGCATTGTTGGCTCCGACAAGGTCGAGCGCGATGCCCACGGCAACGTCAAGCTTTCCGGCAGCGACCTGAACCGCGCTTTTGAAACCGCTCTCGCCAACGGTCTTCCCGGAAAACGCGCCCGCGTTGATGCACTTGGCTACATGCCGCGCGGTTACATCGGCGCAATCAACGCCACCGACGCCCGCGAGGCATATGAGGCAGGGCAATATGCCATTCAAGTTGCCGAAGAAGGCGGCGGCTCTGTTGCGCTCAAATATGAGGGCGGCAAAACGGTCATGCGCAAGGTGCCTTTATCGTCGGTCGCGGCGAAAACGCGGCATATGCCGGATGATTTCCTGACCGCAGACGGCACGCATCTGGCACAACCCGGCATTGATTATCTCAAGCGCCTCATTCCCCGCAAATACGAGACTGGTCGTCCGTTCGTCTAAGTCACGCGAGGCCGCGCTCAATAAATTTGTCGGAACCAAAGAGTGCCGTTCGTCCTTGCCATGACGCGCAACCCCGCGCGCATGCGAGGAGAATGTAATGGCAATCGTACAGAAAATTGCGCCCTGCCTTTGGTTCGACTTCAACGGCGAGGAGGCAGTTGCCTTCTACACGTCAGTTTTCAAAAATTCGCGCATTTTGCGAACCGCGCACTATCTCAAGGGAGGTCACGCACCTGAAGGCACTGTGATGGTCATCGAGTTTGAACTCGAAGGCGTGAAGCTCATGGCCCTCAATGGCGGGCCGCAATTCAAGTTCAGCGAAGCCATTTCGCTGATGGTCGACTGCAAGGATCAGGCCGAAATCGATTACTACTGGAACGCCCTGCTTGAAGGTGGCGGAGAGCCGGGGCCGTGCGGTTGGCTAAAGGACCGCTTCGGCCTTTCCTGGCAAATCTATTGGGGTCCGGGCATCGACATGTACATGGACGCCAACAAGGAAAAGGCGACCCGCGCGTTCCACGCCATGATGGAAATGGGCAAGATCGACATTGCCACCTTGCAAAAGGCATATGACGGAAAATAGCCCACGACTTCTGCGGATGTGCGATTGTTTTTAAACCTACCCCCACCCCTTACCCCTCCCCTCAAGGGGGAGGGGGAATTGAGAACTCGGCGCTTATGTCCCCCTCCCCCTTGAGGGGAGGGGTAAGGGGTGGGGGTCTTGGCCCAACCAGGTAAAGGCGACGTGTCGCGGAGGTTATTTTTGTTCAAGCAGGCGGGATGAAAACCTGCGATACCTTTTGAAACGCCGGCAATTGTTCGAGCTTGTCAGAAAACGCGATCAGCGCGGGATAATCCGCGCTGTCTGCCAGCCCCGGATGCGCTTCTTTCATGTGACGCAGCGCAGCCGCCACGGCAATGTCCGCGTAACCGATAGTCTCGCCAAACCAATAGGGTGAGGCCGAATCCGCGCGCTCCCCCTCAAGCACTGCTAGCCCTGCGCCAAGCTGCGTAAGCAGGCGCTCGACCATTACGTCGGACGGCGTCTTATGCAAAACCTTTTCGTAGAAAAGCCGCACGGCAAGATCCGACAGACCGGACGCGAGCCCCACAACGCGCATCGCACGATAGCGCTCCGGCTGTTGAACCGAAAACAGCCGACGCTCCACCGGCACCAAACCGTCAATGTAATCGGTAATTGCCGACGTCTCGATGAGCACCTCACCGCCGTCGAGCACGAGCGTAGGCACACGCGTCAGCGGATTATACTCTCTTAGCTTGTCGGCATCGCCAAACGTAGACCACGGCCAGTGTTCAAACGCGATCCCATAGAGCGTCAGCGCGATGCCGATACGTCGTACGAATGGTGAATCATACTGGCCGATAAGGATCATCGCGAGGCCTCCTGCGCCGCGATAATTGCCTCAACCTCTTTTCCCCATCAAGCGAGCCAGATGCGGGAAAGCGCTGTTCCTGCCAAACGCCGGTCAGCCCATCCGCTCTGAAACATAGCTGCCGGGGCTGGCCGGGAACACGACCGTTCGATTGCCATTGATAAAGGTGCGATGGTGAATGTGCGCGTGGATCGCGCGCGCCAGCACCTGGCTCTCAACATCGCGGCCAATCGAAACATAGTCCTCGGCACTCTGCGCGTGTGTAATTCGCGCAATGTCTTGCTCGATGATCGGGCCTTCATCCAGATCGGCGGTCACATAATGCGCCGTCGCGCCAATCAGTTTCACGCCGCGCTCATAGGCTTGCTTGTAGGGATTTGCCCCTTTGAAACTCGGCAAAAACGAGTGATGAATATTGATGATCTTGCCCGACATTTTCCGGCAAAGATCATCAGACAGCACCTGCATATAGCGCGCCAGAACGATAAGCTGCGCTCCCGTGTCTTCCACAACGTCCATGAGCTGCGCTTCCGCCTTCGCCTTGTTCTCCTTCGTCACCACAATGCGATGGAACGGAATGTCATGGTTCACCACGACCTTCTGATAGTCGAAATGGTTGGAAATCACGCCGACAATATCGATGGGCAGCGCGCCGATCTTCCAGCGGTAAAGCAGATCGTTCAGGCAATGGCCGAAACGCGACACCATCAGCAGCACTTTCGTGCGGTCGCGACTGCTCGAAAACTCGTAGTCCATCTGGAACTTCTCGCCAATTGGCTTGAAGCCTTCGAAAATATCTTCCGCCGACACACCTTCTTGCGAAGTAAAGGAAACGCGCATGAAGAACTTCTTCGTACCCAGATCGTCAAACTGTGAAGAATCAACGATGTAGCAGCCTTTCTCGGCCAGATAGCCGGAGATGGCCGCAACGATCCCGCGCACCGAAGGGCATGAGACGGTCAGAACATAATGGTCGAGAATCATTGTGGTCTCTTTCAAAACTGAAAACCGACCACCCGCAGCGGTCACATGCAATGACCTATCGCCCGAAACGAAGCTCCGCTTGCTTTTTTGCGACCCATTCACGGCGTGAGCGGATCAGTCGCCTCAGGCGCCGCAGCACCCGGCTAGAGCAAAGGAACTCTGCCCGCCATCCATTTTTCCGGATGGTCTCCGATATCCTTTACCTTTGGCAATCCCTCAACTCCTCCGTTTGCCTCGCGGGGAATAGCCAAATTGTTGATCGATGCAGCGTTTTCAAAAACATTGATCTGGTTGGATTTGAAATTGGCCGGATTGTAAGAGAGCGCTATCTGCCAATAGCAATCCTAGCCGTGCTGATCCAGAAACTGCAGAAGTTGCTCCGAGGATTCACCTGCGCTGTGGTTTTCAACGAACAATGCAGGTCGACAACGAGCCAGAATTTCCGTAGCGCCGCGAAGCGCAGCCAGTTCCATTCCCTCGACATCGAGCTTGATAAGTTGAGCGTTTCTCGCCAGCGAGATATCATCAAGGCGCTGCATAGCGATTGGAATATATGCGGTAGTTTCCGTTTCTCCCTTGAGGAATGAACGTATGTCCAGCGCGCCAAAGTTCTGGGTATCGTCATAAGAGAACGGCGGCATATCAACGAGACCCCGCTTTTCTCCAACTGCCGCATTCAGCGCCGTGACATTGCCAAGGTTGTTGTTGGCAATATTGGCAGCCAACAACTGAAATATCGCGGGTTGAGGCTCAAATGATACAACAACTCCGCTTGGCCCGACTGCTTTTGAAAGCGCCAAAGTATGATATCCGACGTTTGCTCCCACATCGAGAACAGTCATGCCCGGACGAACGATCTGCAACAGCAGGTCAACTTCGCTCTGTGTCCACTCGCCATACTCTACGAGCGAACGCCCAACACAAATGTCTGTTGCGGGGACCAGAATTTCACCATAGCGGGTATTGGTCCTTAGCGTCCGCAAGCGCTTTCCTCATTAGAAAAATATAATATGATGAAGGTATGCACTGCAACCGGATCGATTGCAACATTTCACCTGAAGAAACAGGTTAAACTGCAATGTTTGGAATGCCGAATTCAGCCGAAGAACTAGTCTTGTGAAGCGTCAGGCACTTCGATCGTCTGGAGCGTGTGCAGCTCCGCCCCGCCGATTGCACCTATCACGGCACGTGCGAGATTGCGGCCCGCAAGTCGGAAGTCTTCATTGACGACCTGAATCTGCGGCCTGAAAATCGGCAGCAAGCGGAACGATTGCTTGGATATGATATCGATGTCCCGCCCAAGTTGCAGCCCCGCTTCCTCGATTCCTGCCACGATGGAGAAAGCTGCACCGCCAGCGCTGGACACAATACCGTCCGGCGGCCGTTTGCGCCGCATCATTTCCAGCGTCGCATCACGTATCGCTTCCATCGTGTCATCGGTGGTGACTTGTGGGAACGGAACTTCGGAAACACCTTGGCTGGCCAGCGCATCGGTGAAGCCATCTCTCGTGTGCTGCGCATAAGAAAGCACGGCGCTAGGCCCCAACAATGCAAGCCGTTTTCGTCCCAATGCTGCAAGCCGTTGCACGGCGATCTGGCCAAATGCGTAATTGTCGAAATCATGGAATGCGTGCGCTGGCTTCACCAGTGTCCGGCCATGCGTCGCGAACGGAAATCCGCGTTCGGCTAGATAACGCACGCGCGGATCATTCGGCTGCGTTCGCGAAATGATGATGCCGTCCGCCGATCCGGTTTCCACCACATACCGAATGGGCTCCATCGGGTCGTTGTCGCGCGAATATGGCGTCAGGATGAGATGGTACGGCGTCTGCGCGAGATGTTCGGACACGCCGTAGACAATATCCGACACAAACCCGCCAATCGATTCCTGCGTGTCGAGGATCAGGCTGATAACATTCGTCTTGCCCGTGCGAAGACGTACACCGGCGCGATTTGGCCGATAGCCCACCTGCCGCGCCACGAGTTGTACACGCTTGCGCGTTTCAAGGCCGATTTCCGGCGCATCCTTCAGCGCACGCGATACCGTCGTCACACCCAGCCCTGTCATAAAGGCAATAGTCTTGAGTGTCGGACGCTCTGCATCCGAGGAAAAGTTCCTGCCGTCGTGCTGGTCGGAGTCCATTCCTTGCGGCCCCTCGCGCCCACTGCGCTCTTGCCCGCTGATACCCCCAAAACCAACGCAAGACAATAAAATCTGAAACGTTACAGATATTTTCAACAGCAGCGAGCCTAGCTTTGTGCGGCGCAATAGGCGTCAAAAAGTCCAACAATAACAAAACGCTTAATTCCTGTTTGTTTGCATTGCACAAGCGCCTTCATCCACATTCTCGCTCAGGGGTTGCAGCGCGCTCAAACATCGACTACGTTCAAACCTGTAACGTTACAGATTTCTGGGAGGAGCTTATGCGTTATCGAATTCTGGCGGCTGCACTCGCGGCTGCAACCACATGCGGTTATGCTGGCGTCGCCAGCGCGACTGATCTCGAAGTCACTCATTGGTGGACCTCCGGCGGCGAAGCCGCTGCGGTTCAGGAACTTGCCAAGGCGTTTGACGCCACTGGCAATAAGTGGATCGATGGCGCCATCGCCGGTTCAGGCGGCACTGCACGCCCCATCATGATTAGCCGCATTACCGGCGGCGACCCGATGGGCGCAACGCAATTCAATCACGGCCGTCAGGCGGAAGAACTGGTACAGGCCGGTCTGATGCGCGATTTCACCGATCTTGCCGCAAAGGAAAAATGGACGGAGATCGTTCGTCCGAAGAGCCTGCTCGATAGCTGCACCATCGACGGCAAAATCTACTGCGTCCCGGTCAATATCCATTCTTGGCAATGGCTGTGGCTCTCCAACAAGGCGTTTGAAACCGCTGGCGTTCCCGTCCCGAAGAACTGGGATGAATTTGTCGCCGCAGCGCCCAAGCTTGAAGAAAAAGGCATCATCCCGCTCGCCCTTGGCGGTCAGCCTTGGCAGTCATCCGGCGCGTTTGACGTTATGTTGGCAGCGCTCGGCGGCAAGGACCTGTTCCTGAAAGTCTATCAGGACAAGGACGCCGAAGTCGCCGCCGGACCAGACATGGCGAAGATTTTCAAGGCAGCAGACGACGCCCGGAAGATGGCGAAGAACTCCAATGTTCAAGACTGGAACCAGGCAACCAATCTCGTCATCACCGATAAGGCTGGCGGCCAGATCATGGGCGACTGGGCGCAGGGCGAATTTCAGATTGCCGGGAAGGTCGCAGGCAAGGATTACACATGTCTGCCCGGCCTTGGCGTAACGGAAATGATCGCCACCGGCGGCGATGCTTTCTACTTCCCCGTCCAGAAGGATCCGGCGAAGACAGCGGCTCAGGAAGTGCTCGCCACCACCCTGCTCGATCCCAAGACGCAGGTCGCGTTCAACCTCAAGAAAGGTTCGCTGCCCGTTCGCGGCGACGTTGACCTCAACACCGCAAACGACTGCATGAAAAAGGGCCTCGACATTCTCGCCAAGGGAAATGTCATCCCATGGACCGATCAGTTGCTGTCGCAGGACTCCCAAAAGCAGAAGGAAGACCTCATGTCCGAGTTCTTCTCCAATCCAAACCTCTCGGTCGAAGACGCCCAAAAGCGCTTCGCTGAGATCATCGCTTCGGCTGATTGATCAGCGCTCTGCGATAACACAGGCCGGCCCCGCGCCGGCCTGCCTATCACAACGAGGCTGCAAAATGTCCAGTGCCGGAAAGCGCCCCTCGCAACTCACGCGAAATCTCAGTGCCAAGATCGCTTCGATCCCGATGATGCTCACTGCATTGGTCATCTTCGTCGGCGGCACAGCCTGGACCGTGTTCTATTCCTTCACGAACTCACGTCTCCTGCCGCGCCTGCAATTCGTCGGCTTTAATCAATATGAACGGCTTTGGAATGCGCCGCGCTGGAACGTCGCCGTCGAAAATCTGATGATCTACGGCGCGTTGATGCTGATCTTCTCGCTTCTCATCGGCTTTGTGCTTGCCGCATTGATGGATCAGAAAATCCGTTTTGAAGACACGTTCAGAACCATCTTCCTCTATCCTTTCGCGCTATCTTTCATCGTCACCGGGCTCGTCTGGCAATGGCTGCTGAATCCGGACTTCGGCGTGCAGGCGGTGGTACGCTCACTTGGCTGGAAGAGCTTCACATTCGACCCGCTCTACGACCAGCAGATCGTCATCTACGGCATCCTCATCGCCGCGCTATGGCAAGGCACCGGCCTTGTGATGTGCCTGATGCTGGCAGGTTTACGTGGCATCGATGAAGACATCTGGAAGGCCGCGCGCGTCGACGGCATCCCCACATGGCGCACCTATGTCCAGATCATCATTCCGATGATGCGGCCTGTCTTCATCACCACGCTCGTAATCATCGCCGCCTCCATCGTGAAGGTTTACGATCTCGTTGTGGCACAGACCAGCGGCGGGCCGGGCATCTCCTCAGAAGTGCCTGCGAAATATGTCTACGACTACATGTTCCACGCGCAGAATCTGGGGCAAGGCTTTGCTGCCTCATCCATGATGCTGCTGTCGGTCATCATTATCGTCATTCCATGGGCCTATCTCGAATTTGGAGGGCGCAAGCATGCTTGACCCCTCCGGCCCGCGCGGCGCGCGTCCGCGCCCCCTGCTCTCATCACGCAACATCATCATCTACGGCACGCTTTTCGTCGTCGCGTTCTATTACCTCATCCCGCTTTACGTGATGGTCGTAACTTCGCTCAAAGGCATGCCCGAAATCCGCATGGGCAACATCTTTTCCCCGCCGATGGAAATCACCTTCGAGCCTTGGGTGAAAGCATGGGCCACCGCCTGCACAGGGCTGAATTGCGACGGACTCTCGCGTGGGTTCTGGAACTCGGTAATCATCACCGTTCCGTCGGTCATAGCATCCATCGCAATAGCTTCCGTGAATGGCTACGCGCTCGCAAACTGGAAATTCAAAGGCGCGGACATCTTCTTCACAATCCTGATCGTCGGCGCCTTCATCCCCTATCAGGTGATGATCTATCCGATTGTTATCATCCTGCGCGACATCGGCCTTTACGGCAGTCTGCTCGGTCTCATCATCGTGCATTGCATCTTCGGCATGCCGATCCTCACACTGCTGTTTCGCAATTATTTCTCAGCCTTGCCGCAGGAATTATTCAAGGCAGCGCGCGTCGATGGCGCAGGCTTCTGGCAGATTTTCCTGCGCATCATGCTGCCCATGTCGCTGCCGATTTTCGTTGTCGCCGTCATCCTGCAAGTCACCGGCATCTGGAACGACTTCCTGTTCGGCGTCGTCTACACCCGCCCCGATACGTACCCAATGACGGTGCAGCTCAACAACATCGTCAACTCCGTTCAGGGCGTGAAGGAATACAACGTCAACATGGCGGCCACGATCCTCACCGGACTGGTTCCGCTCATCATCTACTTTGCTTCCGGCAAGCTCTTCGTGCGCGGCATCGCCGCTGGCGCGGTGAAGGGATAGGCACATGACAACACACAACGGCACCAGCGTTTCGGTTCGCGAGCTTCGTCTGAACTACGGCAATCTCGAAGTGTTGAAGACGCTCAATCTCGATGTAGCCGACGGCGAGTTTCTTGTGCTGCTCGGCCCGTCGGGTTGCGGCAAGTCCACACTGCTCAACTGCATCGCCGGTCTGCTCGATATCACGGACGGCCAGATCTTCATTAAAGACAAGAACGTGACGTGGCTGGAGCCGAAGGACCGCGACATCGGCATGGTCTTTCAGTCTTACGCACTCTACCCGCAAATGACCGTCGAGAAAAACCTGTCCTTTGGGCTGCGCGTGGCAGGCACCCCGAAGGCCGAAATCGCGCAGCGCATCAGCCGCGCGTCGCAGATGCTGCAAATCGAGCCGCTACTTCAGCGCAAGCCCGCAGCGCTTTCCGGCGGCCAGCGGCAGCGTGTCGCCATCGGACGCGCGCTCGTCCGAGACGTGGACGTATTCCTTTTCGACGAACCGCTGAGCAATCTTGACGCCAAGCTTCGCTCGGAACTCCGCGTCGAGATCAAGCGCCTGCACCAGCGCCTGCAAAACACCATGATCTATGTGACCCACGACCAGATCGAGGCCATGACATTGGCCGACCGTATTGCCGTCATGCGTGGCGGCGTCATCCAGCAACTCGACGCCCCGCAAACCATCTACAACCGCCCCGTTAATCGCTTTGTCGCAGGCTTTCTCGGCTCGCCTGGCATGAATTTCCTCAAAGGCAATATCGGCTCAGATGGAACCGCTTTCCAGATTGGCGATGTTTCCGTGCCGCTTGAACGTTATGCATTCGAACTGCCACCGGAGCCCGATGCACCCGTCATCTTCGGTATCCGCCCGGAGCATATTGCCGTCGGCACCGCCGCCACCGCGCAGCCCTTCAGCCAAAACGTGAAGATCGAAATCATGGAACCGATGGGGTCAGACACACTTGTCTGGGCCAAGCTCGGCGGAAGCAATTTCGCTTTCCGCGTCGAAGCCGAAAACCGCCTTCAACCCGGCGACGTGACACGGATCGGCTTTGATCCTGCACGCGCCTCAATATTCGACGCCGACGACAACCGCATTTAGCCAACTACAGGAAACGACGATGGACTGGTCCTATCAGCTTTATTCCTCCCGCAATCACACCCCTTGGCCCGATGTGCTCAAAGGTCTTGCGAAAGCTGGCTACAAGCGCGTCGAAGGTTTCGGTGCTGTCTACGACGACCCAAAAGCATTTCGCGCCGAACTGAAGAAAAACGGCCTCACAATGCCCACCGCCCATTTCTCCGTCGATATGCTTGAGAAGGATTTCGCCAAGGCCGAAGCAATCGCCAAAGCCTCTGGGCGTGAAAATGATCGTCTGCCCGTACCTTTTGCCTGAAGCGCGCCCTATCACTGCCAAAGGCTGGGACCAGTTCGGCGCGCGCCTCGCCAAAATCGCCAAGCGTGCAAAGGAAGCCGGTTATGGCTTTGCCTGGCACAACCATGATTTTGAATTTCATCTCTTGCCGGATGGCTCTTCGCCGATGCGCCGCATCCTCGATGCCTCTCCCGATATCGGCTGGGAAATGGACGTTGCATGGATCATTCGCGGCGGCACCGATCCCGCTGCATGGATCACGGCCTACGGTCCGCGCATCGTCGCAGTCCATGTAAAGGACATTGCGCCTGCCGGTCAGAATCTGGATCAGGACGGCTGGTCCGATGTGGGCCACGGCGCGCTGGATTGGAAGGGTATCTACACGCTGCTACGGTCCAAAACCAAAGCAAAATATTACATCATGGAACACGACAATCCGGCGGATGCGTCTCGCTTCGCCAAGCGCTCCATTGCCTCTGTGAGCAAGTTCTGAGGAATATCGAAATGGCTAAAACACTCGGAATCGGCATCATCGGCTGCGGCAATATTTCGGCAACCTATTTCGGCCTCGCGCCCATGTTCAAGGGCATAGAGGTTCGCGCGGGTGCAGACATCAACATGGACGCCGCGAAGGCACGCGCAAAGCAATACGGTGTTCGCGCCGAGACCATTGCCGATCTGCTCAAGGCAAAGGACATCGACATCGTCGTAAACCTGACCATTCCCGCAGCGCACTACGACGTTTCCAAGCAAATTCTGGATTCAGGCAAGCACGTCTATTCGGAAAAGCCTTTCGTGCTGTCCGTGAAAGACGGGCAGGATTTACAAAAGCGCGCCGCCAAAAAGGGCCTGCATATCGGTTCTGCCCCCGACACATTTCTGGGTGGCTCGCACCAGTTAGCGCGCCATCTCGTCGACAGCGGCAAGCTTGGAAAGATCACCTCCGGCACGCTGCACATCATGAATCACGGCATGGAGCACTGGCATCCGAATCCTGACTTTTTCTTCCTGCCGGGCGGCGGCCCCGTGCTTGACCTCGGGCCGTACTACATCGCCGATCTCATCAACCTCATCGGCCCCGTCAAGCGGGTCGCGGCTTTAACGAGCATCCCGGCCAAGGAGCGGACAATTTCGTCAAAACCGCGCAAGGGCGAAAAGCTCAAGGTCGAAACGCCGACCACCATCCTCGCCCTGCTTGAGTTCGAGAACAGCGCAACAGTCACGTTGAATGCAAGCTGGGATGTCTGGTCACACGGTCACGCACCGATAGAGCTTTACGGCGAAGAAGGCTCGCTCTTCATCCCGGACCCAAACTTCTTCGGCGGCGAGGTACGTTACACAAAGCAAGGCAAGCCAGTCACCAAGGCTCCGAAATGGGAGCATCCGTTCAGCGTTCCGAACCAGCAGCACGGCGAAGGCGCGATGGCGAATTATCGCACAGCCGGTCTGGCAGACATGGCGCTGGCAATCCTCGCGGGTCGTCCGCACCGTTGCTCACAGGAGGTTGCGCTACACGCGGTCGATGTAATGACGGGCATCCTGCGCTCCGGCGAAACCGGCAAATTCGTCAGCATGGTCACGACTTGCGAGCGCCCTGCCGCTCTGGGCGTTCAGGAGGCAAAGTCGCTACTCGCGACCAAGCGCAAATAGCCCTGAAGTCCTATTGTTAAACCGCGCGCCTATGACCAGATGGGCATGATAGCTCATTGACGTCATTTGGAGACACAGAATGCGGAGTTGTTCGCTTGGACAGACAGGTTATTCCATCGCGCCGCTGGTGCTCGGCGGCAATGTATTCGGTTGGACCATCGACGAAGCAACCAGCTTCAAAGTACTCGACGCCTTCGTCGATCACGGCTTTGACGCTATCGACACCGCCGACTGTTATTCCGCATGGGCACCGGGAAATAAGGGCGGTGAATCCGAAACGATCATCGGAAACTGGCTCGCGTCCCGTCCCGGTCAGCGCGACAAGTTGAAGATTTTCACCAAAGTCGGTTCCGTCAATGGCGGACCGCATGCCGGCGGCCTGACCGAACCCTACATCATTCAAGCCGTGGAGCGGTCGCTCAAGCGCCTGCAAACCGATGTTATCGACCTCTATTTCGCGCATTGGCCGGACCCCTCCGGCACCAGCTATGCCGAAACGCTCGGCGCTTTCGACAAGCTGATGAAAGCGGGCAAGGTCAAGGCAATCGGCGTCTCAAACGTTGATGCCTCGCAACTGAGCGCATCGTTCGAGGCCGCAAAGAGCAACGGCTTGCCCGCCTATCAGGTGCTCCAGCCGGAATATAATCTCTATGACCGCTCATCATATGAAGGTCCGTTACGCGATCTCTGCATTGCCAAGAAGCTCGGCGTAATCACCTATTTCAGCCTCGCGTCTGGCTTTCTGTCGGGCAAATATCGCTCCTCGGCGGATTTCGGCAAATCGCAACGTGGCGGCGGCATGGCCAAGTATCTTGACGACAAAGGCAAGGCGATTTTCGCAGCGCTGGACGATGTTTCCACGCGTCATTCTGCAAAGCCTGCGGAAGTCGCGCTCGCATGGCTCATGGCCCGCGAAGGTGTAACCGCACCAATCGCCAGCGCCACCGGTGCAGCACATGTCGCGAGCTTCGCTAAAGCTACCGCCCTGTCTCTTTCAACAGATGATATGGCAATCCTGACTGCTGCGGGTGAAAGCCATAGCTAATAGAGACGCCTGCCTGTTGTGGACATCGGGGAACACCGAAACTACCAATTGACATTCCAATTAGCCTAAGCGCTAGATATAGGCGTCATGGTTCTTTCGATTCTTGTGGGATCGGAAGCTAAGAGGGAAACCGGTGTGGTGCCGGTGCTGCCCCCGCAACTGTAAGCAGATAGCCTGCGTCGAGTAATGCCACTGGTGTTTTTGCACCGGGAAGGCCGACAAGGCGACGACCTGCGAGCCAGGAGACCTGCCCTGACGAAATGAAACGTCCACGGGCGGGGTGTCCCGGAGGTGCGCTTGCTTCGTTTGGGCAGTGCTGCCCGAAATCAGCTTGCGTCCGCCAATGCTCCGTCCCCAGCACCATCGGGGATGATGATGACCGCCACTGCACTTCACGCCGACGAAAGTCTGGCACTCCCATTTGCCAGCCCACAACCTATCCAGACTTCCGACCAGCCCGGCTATCGTGTGATACGTCGCAACGGCACGGTCACGCCCTTCGACCCCACCAAGATCACAATTGCCCTCACCAAGGCGTTCATCGCCGTTGAAGGCTCGACTGCGGCGGGCTCCCGCCGCGTTCATGACGTGGTGGAGGAACTCACTGCACAGGTGGTTGCGGCCCTGACCCGCCGCGCCGATACGGGCCGCACTTTCCACATCGAAGAAGTTCAGGATCAGGTCGAACTTGCCTTGATGCGCGGCGAGCATCACAAGGTCGCGCGCGCCTACGTGCTCTATCGAGACGAGCGCGCCCGCGAGCGGCTGGCTTCCAAAACACCTGAAACAGCAACCGTATCGACACTGCAAATCAAGCTGGACGATGGCTCGCTCGCGCCCCTCGATGAATCCCGTTTCTCCCGCATCATAGAAGAGGCATGCGACGGGTTGGAAAGCGTTGCGCCAGCGCCAATTCTCGCTGAAGCGCGCCGCAACCTGTACGACGGCATCTCGCTCGATGAACTGGCGCTCGCGCCCATCCTGGCTGCGCGCACGCTGGTCGAAACAGAACCCAACTACAGCTTCGTATCCGCCCGCCTTTTGCTGGACCGCCTGCGCCGCGAAGCGCTAACCCTTGTTTATCGTAGACCCGAACAAGCCACGCAAGCCGATATGGCTACGCGCTACGCGTCTTATTTCCCGGATTTCATAGCAACAGGGATCAAGGCCGAGTTGATCGATCCAGAGCTTGGCCGGTTCGACTTGAAACTCATTGGCGCGGCGTTGAAGCCCGAACGCGATCTGAACTTCCAGTTTCTCGGTTTGCAGACCCTCTATGATCGATATTTCCTCCACACCGAAGGCAAGCGCTTTGAACTGCCACAGGCGTTTTTCATGCGCGTCGCCATGGGACTTGCAGTGCGCGAGATCGACCGGGAAGCGCGAGCGATTGAGTTCTACGATCTGCTTTCGTCTTTCGATTTCATGGCCTCCACGCCGACGCTCTTCAATTCCGGCACACTTCGCCCTCAGCTTTCCTCATGTTTTCTCACCACCATCGGCGATGATCTCGACGCCATCTTCAAAGGCATCAAGGACAACGCCCTGCTGGCGAAATATTCCGGCGGGCTGGGCAATGACTGGACGCCCGTTCGCGGGCTCGGCGCGCATATCAAAGGTACGAATGGCGAGAGCCAGGGCGTCGTGCCGTTCCTCAAAGTCGCCAACGACACCGCCATTGCGGTCAATCAGGGCGGCAAGCGCAAGGGCGCCGTCTGCGCCTATCTCGAAACCTGGCACGTCGACATTGAGGAATTTCTCGACCTCAGGAAAAACACTGGTGACGACCGCCGCCGCACGCACGACATGAACACCGCAAACTGGGTGCCAGACCTGTTCATGGAGCGCGTCGAGCAGGATGGCGAATGGACGCTGTTTTCGCCCGATGAAACGCCGGACCTTCACGACCTCTACGGCATACCATTCCGCAGTGCCTACGAAGCTTACGAACGCCGCGCCGCCGCTGGCGAAATGAAAGTGTTCCGCAAGGTCCGCGCACTCGACTTGTGGCGCAAGATTCTCACCATGCTGTTCGAGACGGGCCATCCGTGGGTGACGTTCAAAGACCCCTGCAACATCCGTTCGCCGCAGGGTCATATCGGCGTGGTTCACTCATCGAACCTTTGCACGGAAATCACGCTGAACACGTCGAAGGACGAGGTCGCCGTTTGCAATCTCGGTTCGGTGAACCTTGTCAATCACGTCACGGAAAACGGCTTGGATATCAGCCGTCTCGCAAAGACTGTCGGCACGGCCATGCGCATGCTCGACAATGTGATCGACATCAATTTCTACACAATCCCTGAAGCGCGCCACTCGAACCTGCGCCACCGTCCTGTCGGTCTTGGCCTCATGGGCTTTCAGGACGCCTTGCAGAAATTGCGCATCGCATATGCTTCAGACGAGGCCATTACCTTCGCCGACACGAGCATGGAGGCGATTTCCTATTTCGCGATTTCGAGTTCCGTCGATCTTGCCGCCGAACGTGGCCGCTACGCAAGCTTCGACGGCTCGCTTTGGTCGAAGGGCATTTTGCCGGTCGATTCAATCCGCCTGCTCGAAGAAGCCAGACCGGGCGTCGACATGGACTCCTCCACAACACTCGATTGGGAAGCATTGCGCAAGCGCGTTAAGAAAACGGGGATGCGCAATTCCAACTGCATGGCGATTGCCCCGACTGCCACCATTTCCAATATTTGCGGCGTCTCCCAGTCCATCGAGCCTGCCTATCAAAACCTGTTCGTCAAATCGAACATGTCGGGCGATTTCACGGTCGTAAACGCGCAGCTTGTTCATGACCTAAAGGCCCGCAATCTGTGGGATGAAGTCATGATCTCCGATCTCAAATATTTCGACGGTTCTGTGGGACAGATCGACCGCGTGCCGGATGATCTTAAATCCCTATACGCCACCGCTTTCGAGATAGACTCTGCATGGCTGATAAAGGCGGCTTCGCGTCGTCAAAAATGGATCGACCAAGCCCAATCGCTCAACCTCTATATCGCCAATCCCTCCGGCAAGAAGCTCGACGAACTCTATCGGCTGGCGTGGCGAAAGGGCTTGAAGACCACCTATTACCTGCGCTCTCGTTCGGCCACTCATGTCGAAAAATCGACGCTGCGCGGCACGGACGGCAAGCTGAATGCCGTTTCTGCTGCCCACATTTCCGAGCCGATTGCGCTGAAAGCCTGCGCCATCGACGATCCCGAATGCGAAGCCTGCCAGTAAGCAGCAAAATCAAGGAGAAAAACAATGCTCGACTGGTCCGAACCGAAACCCGGCACAATAGCCATTCAGCTCAACGCCATAACCACCGCCGACGCTACCGGCCTCGGCGAAATCGACCGCGGTGCGGCGCGTGTATCCGTGGACGACAAGCGCATGATCAATGCGCGTGCGGATGTGAACCAACTCCTGCCGCTCAAATATCGTTGGGCATGGGAGAAATACCTATCGGGCTGCAACAATCATTGGATGCCGACCGAAGTATCCATGCAGGCCGACATCGCGCTCTGGAAATCGAAAGACGGCCTGACGGAAGACGAGCGGCGCATGATCAAGCGCAATCTCGGCTTCTTTGCCGCATCGGAAAGCCTTGTCGCCAATAACATCGTGCTAGCGATCTATCGCCACCTGACCAATCCCGAATGCCGGCAATATCTGTTGCGGCAGGCTTTCGAGGAAGCCATTCACACCCACACCTTCCAGTACATCGTGGAAAGCCTCGCGCTCGACGAAGGCGAACTCTTCAACATGTATCGCGAAGTGCCTTCGATCACCGATAAGGCTGCATGGGCGCTCAAGCACACGCAGCACCTTGACGATCCCGAATTTGCAACAGGAACGCCTGAAACCGATCAGGCATTCCTGCGCGACCTCGTTGCCTTCTACGTTATCTTTGAAGGAATGTGGTTTTACACCGGCTTCGCGCAAATCCTCTCACTTGGCCGCCGGAACAAAATGGTCGGAGTGGCCGAGCAGTACCAATACATTCTGCGCGACGAATCCATCCATCTCAATTTCGGCATCGACGTCATCAACCAGATCAAGATCGAGAACCCGCATCTCTGGACGAAGACGTTTCAGGATGAAGTGCGCTCCATGATTCTCGACGCCGCCGAACTGGAAGCCTCCTACGGTCGCGATACGATGCCGCGCGGGTTCCTCGGCCTGAATGCAGCTTTGTGCGAACAATACATGCACTTCATCGCCAATCGCCGTTGCGCACAGCTTGGCCTTGCGCCGGTGTTCGCCGAAGCAGAAAATCCATTCCCGTGGATGTCCGAGGCGATGGACCTCAAGAAGGAGAAGAACTTCTTTGAGACACGCGTAATCGAATACCAGAATGGCGGAGCGCTCGCATGGGATTAAGAGCGCAATCGGCCTGCCCTTCCTCACCAGAAGACGTATTTCTGACATGGCTGTTGGCACAACCAGCGGGCACCGACCTCGTCCGCGCCGCGAACACGGAAATTCACCGGCTCGGCAATTACGAGGGCGTCCATTCAGGCCCGCGCCGTCTGCTCGAAATGTTTGTCGAATTGCGCAACGCCCTTGAACGAGAACATCTCCCAATTCAATGAGGGAATATTGACATAAAGATATCTTTATGTGACTTTACGGCGATTGCCACTTCGAGAATGAAGACAATCGCCTATGCCTTCGACTGACGATCTTTTCGGCCCGGTTTCTGCTAAGCCAAACGGCGCGGATGTTCTTGCCGCGCTGCA
The DNA here is from genome assembly GCA_049840935.1 of Mesorhizobium sp. GTDB lineage: Bacteria > Pseudomonadota > Alphaproteobacteria > Rhizobiales > Rhizobiaceae > Mesorhizobium_G. The sequence goes on along the minus strand of JASGJA010000025.1, from coordinate 244,329 downwards.
AGCCGCCGCGCGCGAGCGCGTCCTCGTTCTCGACGGCGCAATGGGCACGCAGATTCAGGGGCTCGGCTTCGGCGAAGACCATTTTCGTGGTGATCGCTTCGGCGGTTGCGAATGCCATCAGCAGGGCAATAACGATCTGCTCATCCTGACCCAGCCCAAGGCTATCGAGGATATCCACTACGCCTACGCCAAGGCAGGCGCGGACATCATCGAAACAAATACGTTTTCTTCCACGCGCATCGCACAGGCCGATTATGGCATGGAGGACGCCGTTTACGAGTTGAACCGCGATGGCGCGCGTCTGGTGCGCCGCGCCGCGATCCGCGCGCAGCAGGAAGATGGCCGCCGGCGTTTCGTCGCGGGAGCGCTTGGCCCGACAAACCGTACGGCATCCATCTCGCCGGACGTAAACAATCCCGGCTACCGCGCTGTAACTTTCGACGATCTGCGCATCGCTTATGGCGAGCAATTGCGCGGGCTCATCGATGGCGGCTCAGACATCATCCTCATCGAAACGATCTTCGATACGTTAAACGCCAAGGCGGCAATCTTCGCCTGCGAGGAAATCTTCATCGAAAAGGGTGTTCGCCTGCCGATCATGATTTCCGGCACTATCACCGATCTTTCGGGCCGCACATTGTCGGGCCAAACGCCAACCGCCTTCTGGCATTCCATCCGTCACGCCAAGCCGTTCACCATCGGCCTGAACTGCGCTCTTGGCGCGGCAGCAATGCGCCCGCATCTCGCGGAACTTTCCGGCGTGGCCGACACCTTTATTTGCGCCTATCCGAATGCTGGCCTGCCCAACGCCTTCGGGCAATATGACGAAAGCCCAGATTTCATGGCCGCGCAGGTCGAGGAATTTGCGCGTGAAGGTCTGGTCAATGTCGTCGGCGGCTGCTGCGGCTCGACGCCGGAGCACATCGCCGCGATTGCGCAGGCGGTGGCCAAGCACCCTCCCCGCACCGTCCCTGCCCATAAGCCGATGATGCGGCTTTCGGGGCTGGAACCGTTCACACTCACCGAGGACATTCCTTTCGTGAATGTCGGCGAGCGCACCAATGTCACCGGTTCTGCAAAATTCCGAAAGCTCATTACCGCTGGCGATTACGCCTCCGCACTCACCGTCGCGCGCGATCAGGTTGAGAACGGCGCGCAGATCATCGACATCAACATGGATGAAGGGTTGATCGACTCCGCCAAGGCGATGGTCGAATACCTCAACCTCATCGCCGCTGAACCGGATATTGCCCGCGTTCCGGTCATGATCGACTCCTCGAAATGGGAGGTCATCGAGGCCGGTCTGAAATGCGTCCAGGGCAAGCCGGTCGTCAATTCCATTTCCATGAAGGAAGGCGAAGAAGCCTTTTTGCACCACGCAAAACTGTGCCGCATGTACGGCGCGGCAATCGTGGTCATGGCTTTCGACGAAGTTGGGCAGGCAGACACAAAAGCGCGCAAAGTGGAAATCTGCACCCGTGCTTACAAATTGCTGACCGAACAGGCCGGTTTCGCACCGGAAGACATTATTTTCGACCCGAACATTTTCGCGGTCGCCACCGGCATCGAAGAACACGACAATTACGGCGTGGATTTCATCGAAGCCACGCGCGAAATCACGTCCACCCTGCCGCATGTTCATATTTCCGGCGGCGTATCGAACCTCTCATTTTCCTTCCGCGGAAATGAACCTGTGCGCGAGGCTATGCACGCGGTGTTCCTCTACCATGCCATTCAGTCGGGCATGGATATGGGCATCGTCAACGCGGGTCAGCTCGCCGTCTATGAATCCATCGACCCGGATTTGCGCGAAGCCTGTGAAGACGTGGTGTTGAACCGCCGCACCGACTCGACTGAGCGGATGCTGGAAATTGCCGAGCGCTTCAAGGGTTCCGGCGCGAAAGAGGCCAAGGAGAAAGACCTCGCATGGCGCGAATGGCCAGTTGAAAAGCGGCTCGAACACGCGCTGGTTAACGGCATCACCGAATTCATCGACGCCGATACGGAGGAGGCGCGACTGAATGCCGAGCGTCCGCTTCATGTCATTGAGGGCCCGCTGATGGCGGGCATGAATGTCGTTGGCGACCTGTTCGGCGCGGGCAAAATGTTCCTGCCGCAGGTGGTCAAATCCGCTCGCGTCATGAAGCAGGCTGTTGCCATGCTGCTACCCTATATGGAAGCCGAAAAGGCAGCAAATGGTGGCGGCGGTCGCGAAAGCGCGGGCAAGATCCTGATGGCTACCGTCAAGGGCGATGTGCACGACATCGGCAAGAACATCGTCGGCGTCGTTCTGGCCTGCAACAATTATGAAATCATCGACCTCGGCGTGATGGTTCCCGCTGCGAAAATTCTCGAAACCGCCAAAGCGGAAAAGGTCGACATCATTGGCCTGTCCGGGCTTATCACACCATCACTCGACGAGATGGTTCATGTCGCATCCGAAATGGAGCGCGAAGGCTTCGACATTCCGCTTCTTATCGGCGGCGCGACCACCAGCCGCGTCCATACTGCGGTCAAGATTCACCCGCGCTACGAGGCCGGTCAGGCCGTCTATGTCACCGACGCCAGCCGCGCCGTCGGCGTCGTCTGGCAGCCTGCTTTCCAGTGAAGCAAAACCGGCTTACATCGAGACCATTCGCGCCGAATATCGCAAAGTGACCGAAGCGCACGAACGCGCCGAGCGCGAAAAGCAGCGGCTTCCTTTGGCGCGCGCTCGCGCCAACAACCACAAGATCGACTGGGCGAACTACACGCCCCCGAAGCCATCCTTCCTTGGCACGAAGGTCTTCGACAGTTGGGATTTGGCGGAACTCGCCCGTTACATCGACTGGACGCCGTTCTTCCAGACATGGGAGTTGAAGGGTCGCTACCCCAATATCCTCAATGATGAAAAGCAGGGCGAAGCCGCGCGCCAACTCTTCGAAGACGCGCAGGCAATGCTGGCAAAAATCATTGCAGAAAAATGGTTTGCGCCGCGTGCTGTCGTTGGCCTTTGGCCCGCAAATGCGGTCGGCGACGACATCAAGCTTTTCACCGACGAAAGCCGCTCGAATGAACTCGCGACCTTCTTCACCTTGCGCCAGCAACTCGCAAAGCGCGATGGAAAACCCAACGTCGCCCTGTCGGATTTCGTCGCCCCGCAAGACAGCGGGAAGGCCGATTATATCGGCGGCTTCGTCGTCACCGCGGGCATCGAGGAAGTCGCCATTGCCGAGCGTTTCGAGCGCGCCAATGACGATTACAATTCCATTCTGGTGAAGGCTCTCGCGGACCGATTTGCGGAAGCCTTCGCTGAGCGCCTACATGAACGCGTGCGCAAGGAGTTCTGGGGCTATGTGCCAGACGAAGCCTATCAGCCAGACGACCTGATTGGCGAACCCTATCATGGCATTCGTCCAGCGCCGGGCTATCCGGCGCAGCCAGACCACACAGAAAAAGTAACGCTTTTCCGCCTGCTCGACGCCGAGCGAAACGCTGGCGTGCAACTCACCGAAAGCATGGCGATGTGGCCGGGATCATCCGTCGGGCATCTATCTTGCCCACCCGGAAGCCTATTATTTCGGCGTAGCGAAGGTTGAGCGGGATCAGGTGGAAGATTACGCAGCACGCAAGGGCATGGAAGTAACCGCCGTCGAGCGCTGGCTCGGTCCGATCCTTAACTACGTTCCACAGGCATTTTCGGAGGCCGCAGAGTAAATTCACAATCGTCGCCTTTGCACATCTGCAATGTCGTTTTCATGCGGGTGCGGCGCGCCGACGAGTGTTTAGATCAACATGTTCAAGGTGCCCTTCGGATTCGAAACCAAAGGGATAATTGGGAAGCCGGTTTGATGCCGGCGCTGCCCCCGAACGGTAGCGAAGTGAAAGTCTCGACGGGAGACCACTGGGATAGTCCCGGGAAGGTGTCGAGATGGTCCAGCAAGGATACTTCGGAGCCCGGAAACCAGCCTCGAACTACTAAACCCGACTGATCGCGGTGGGCGATCAAGAGGCAGAGCGGTGCGCGTTTTGGCTCGCCGCAATCCTCCGTCACCACCAGTTCAGTCCTTGTTTTTGCGAGGACGGAAATGGATGTACGTACTGAAATGCTGTCGCTGTTGCGCAGCCGACGCGAAGGCTTCAGCCTCCAGCAACCCTTTTATATCGATCCTGAATTTTACAAGATCGACCTGGAGTTGATCTGGTATCGCGACTGGCTATTCGTCGGCCACAATTGCGAAATTCCTAAGCCGGGCAATTTCTTCACCGTTCAGGTTGGCGATTATCCTGTCGTGATCGTGCGCGGACGCGACGGCGAAATCCGCGCGTTTCATAACTCTTGCCGCCATCGCGGCAGCCGCGTCTGCAATACCGAAAAAGGTGCCGCCGCGCGCCTTGTCTGTCCCTATCACCAATGGACTTACGACCTTGATGGCAAGCTGGTTTTTGCGCGCCAGATGGCTGACGATTTCCAGAAGGAAGATTTCAGCCTTAAGCCAATTGCCTGCCAGCACGCAGGTGGCTACATCTTCATTTGCCTTGCCGACCAGCCCGCCGATTTTGCGGCCTTCCGCAAGCTGATGGAGCCCTATTTCGCGCCGCATAATCTTGCCGATACCAAGGTCGCCTATGAGGCCACGATCATCGAAAAGGGCAACTGGAAGCTGGTCTGGGAAAACAACCGCGAGTGCTACCACTGTGCGGCAAACCATCCTGAACTTTGCAAGACCTTCCCGGAGGCACCCGTCGCTACGGGCGTCAACGAGGTCGAGAGCGACCCGGAAATGATAGCGCATTGGTCGCGGTGCGAGGCGCATGGCCTGCCCTCACGCTTCCAGATCGATCCGGCTGGCCAATATCGCGCCACCCGTGCGCCTCTTATTCCCGGAGCCGAAAGCTACACAATGACGGGCAAGCGCGCCGTACGACGCAATCTCTCGCAGAACGTGACGCTGGATCACATCGGCACGCTGATGCTCTACCACTACCCCACAACGTGGAACCACATCCTTGGCGATCAGGCGACCACGTTCCGCGTGCTGCCCATCAGCGCAACTGAAACGGCCGTCACGACCAAATGGCTCGTCCACAAAGACGCTGTCGAGGGCGTTGATTACGACCTGCAGGAACTCATTCACGTCTGGACGGAAACCAATGCGGAAGACCGCCGGATCGTTGAGGAAAACGCCTTCGGCATCAAATCGCCCGCCTATGAGCCGGGGCCATATTCCGCAATGCATGAGGGGGGCGTCATGCAGTTCGTCGAGTGGTACGCCAATTTCCTCGAACCCCGTTTGGCGGACGGCGAAACGCCGAAACTGCGCAACGTGGCCTGACGGAGCATCACAATGAATGCCCTGACCGACCCCCAGCTTTATCGTCATCTTGACGAAATGGCACCGTGGAACGACCGCCTTCAGGTTCTGGAGGTGGTCGGCGTAACCGACGAAGCGCCCGGCGTGAAAACTTTCACGTTCCGCTCCGATGCGCAGACATGGTTTCGCTACAAGCCGGGTCAATTCATCACACTGGAATTGCCAACCGCCGACGCGCCGCTCATGCGGACCTATACGCTGTCCTCCAGCCCGTCGCGCCCGCTTTCCATCTCCGTCACTGTCAAAGCACAACCAGACAGCATCGGCACGCGCTGGATGTTCGACAATCTCAAACCCGGTTCGCGCATCAAGGCGCGCGGACCGGCAGGCGACTTCACACACCACAACTACGCCGCCTCCAAATATCTCTTCATCTCGGCGGGCTCTGGCATTACGCCTATGATGTCCATGCTGCGCTGGCTAAATGACTGCGCGCCGTGGACAGACGTCGCCTTCGTGAACTGCGCAAGACGCCCGGAAGAGATCATCTTCCGCAAAGAACTTGAACTGCTCGGCACCCAGATGCCTGGCCTGTCACTAGGCTTCCTCATCGAAGAGCGATCGGCATCGCGCGAAAGCTGGTTCGGCCATATGGGCCGCATCGACGCAATCCGCCTGCCCCTCTTGTCGCCTGATTTTCACGACCGGGAGATTTTCTGCTGCGGACCCGACCCGTTTATGCGAGCGGTTCGCGTAGTGCTCGAATCGAGCGGTTTCGATATGGCGCACTATCATCAGGAAAGCTTCGGAGCGCCACCCGCCGAGCCTGAAGCTGCGCCCACCAGCGCAGAACTCGCCCCTGTCGAAGTCGGCGTCCCAATCAGATTCTCCGATTCAAACGTCGATTGCGAATGTCTCCCAGGACAAAGCGTTTTGCAGGCAGCGCGAGCAAACGGCGTCCGCATTTCAGCCGCCTGCGAATTTGGCCTCTGCGGCACATGCCGTGTCAAAAAGATATCGGGCGAGGTCGAGATGAACCACAATGGCGGCATTCTCGACGATGAAATCGCCGAGGGTTTCATTCTGGCCTGCTGCTCCAAGCCCGTCACCTCGCTTGAGATAGAAGCCTAGGGTCAGGATCCGACCAAACATATTGATTATTTATTGCTAATTTAGATATTATTTAGTACATCTCGCCTGATTTTCATACCCAGTGGCAAGCGAATGTACGGCGCTAACGTCGCATATCTTTTTCTGTTTCCTTTTTTCTATTTCGTCTACCTCGGTTCCGCTGCAGGCTATTGGCAAGCCTCGTCTTATTTCGGCAGCGTTTCCATCGCGGTCGTAGCCATTGGCGCTCTGCTTTTTCCTATACCGGTCATAAGGCGAATGGGCGCTTCGTGGGGAAAATCAACGATATTCCTGACGCTGATGTTTTGGTGCGCGCTCTGGACAGCCTGGAATTGGCTTACCACCACCGGCTATCCGTTCGAAGCATATGCGCAGATACTGCAGATTTTGTTATCATGGAGCGCATTGTTTCTCGTCGGGATATTTGTTGACCCCAGCAGGCGACAGGTCTTTCAATTATGTTTCATCTCAATTGTCGCAATGCTCGCGGTATCGCTTCGCTACATTGACATAAGCACTGGAATGGTCGACCTGCGCATCATCTTCGGTGCGGGAGATATCCCAAGCTATCGGAGCTTTGCATCGGCAACGATGATGACGGCACTTCTTTTCCTCTCTGGCATACAAAAACTTCATTGGCGGTTATTCTGGTCCGTGCCGTGCGCAGCTCTGCTCTTTGTCGAAGGAGCCCGCTCGGAATTTGTCGGGTTCATAGCTGCTGTTGGCGTAGTGGATGGAACCGCGATGCTCAAACAGCCGAAAGCGCTCCTCTCAATTGGGATTGCCGCTATTCCGGCATTCTTCATAGTCAATGAAAAATGGGCGGATATCGAGCAATCAAGGCAATTCCAACTCCTTGATATAGGCAATGCAAGTTCATGGATTGCGCGGCAGGAATTCTTGCAGTTTGCCTTGAACCAGATCACTGCTCATCCTTTTGCGGGCGTTTTTGCAGGCCATCTGGAATGGGAATGGCCGGTCAGCGTAGGTGCCTACGCCCATAACGTAATTTCGGTATGGGTCAGCTTCGGAATTGTTGGATTCGCGCTCTATTCAATTCTGGTAGCCTCCTCCGTAAAGACCTCATTCACGGTCTTGCGCCAGACCAAAGGATCGCCGGTCTCTCGCCTTTCCGCCTATGTCAACACACTAAGTCTTGTTCTGATAATCGCCTCGATGAGCGTTTTCTGGCCGATAGTCGCACTTGGCTGGGGGTTAGCGATCAATAGCGCAGCCAAGTCCAAGGAAACACGACACCTCACACCCCGTAAAGGCAGCAAGCTACAGAGGGCGCAGCCAATTCTTGTTGAAACGTAACGTCCACAAAGCGCAACGCCAATCACCGCCGCTGCCAATGTGGGGCGTCGAAGGCGCGATTAGGCAAGTAGTAAGGCGTTCTCTTCTGAACTGTATTGCGCACTAACTGAAGGCAGTTTAAGTGGAAATAGAGACTCCACTTTACGGACTAACGATGCCCAGTGCTCACGCAAGTGTCGAGACCGAGAACGCCAGCAAATATGTCGCTCAATTGTGCAAGCATTTCGGGCACAAGATCGACGTGTATTATGCAGACGATAATGCCGAATGCCGGTTTCCGTTTGGGTCTGCGACTCTGATGGCCCGCGAGAACGAGTTTGTCGTAAATGTCGAAGCGGCCGAACAGGACAATCTGTTGCGCTTGAAAAAGGTGATCGAAGACCACCTTCTGCGCTTCGCTTTCAGGGAAAACCTGCCCTCCCTTTCATGGAGCGCCTGAGAATGCTCAGAGCATTTCTTGCCGTTGGATTTGCTCTGCTGGCATCCGGCCTTTCGGCTCATGCGGTCGAAATTCAGACTGCAAAAGGACTGGTTTCGATTGAATCCGTTCCAGCGAGAATTGCGGTTTTTGATGTGGCTGCACTGGATACCCTGGACTCGCTCGGCGTAAAAGCTGAAGGCGTTCCCGGCAAACTTTACGTTCCTGAACTTGTGCATCTTTCCGACGGCGCACAGCCGATAGGAACGCTTTTCGAACCTGATCTGGAGGCATTGAGCGCGCTTGCCCCCGACCTGATCATTGTGGGCGCAAGGGCAGCATCTCAATTCGATTCAGTCAGCCGTGTTGCGAAGACAATCGACATGACTATCGGCGATGCAGAAATGCTGGATGAAGCGAAAAAGCGTCTCATTACGTACGGTGAATTGTTCGGCAAGCAGGATGCCGCCGCACGGGAAGTTGCCAGTTTCGAGGCCGCAATAGCAGCGGCGCGCAAAGCCATCGAAGGAAAAGGCAACGCCCTGATCCTGATGACCAACGGCCCAAAGGTGAGCGCATTCGGCGACGGTTCTCGCTTCGGCTGGCTTCATAGAGCACTTGGTCTTCCGCCCGCAGTAGCGGATGTGGAGGCAGCGACGCATGGCGAAGCGATCTCCTTCGAATTTGTAAGCAAGGCCAACCCGGACTGGCTGATCGTTCTCGACCGCGCATCCGCAGTCGGGCTGACGGAACAGAACGCGGCCACGACACTCGACAATGAACTGGTCGCACAAACGACCGCATGGAAAAAGGGACAGGTTATCTATCTCCCGCCTGCCGATTTCTATATTGCGGCAGGTGGCATCCAGTCCACGACCCGTGTGCTGAAAGCCATTACGGACGCGTTCTCTGCCGTAAAATGACGCGTGCCTTGCGCTTTTTCCTTCCTCTGAGCGCTGTCGCACTGGTCGTTGCCAGCCTTGCGATCGGTGTAGATGAAGCCTCTTTCAGTCATGGCTGGACAAGTCCGGAAGCACTTCAACTGATTTTTGCAAGCAGGCTGCCGCGCACGCTCGCGGCCGTTCTGGCGGGGGCTGGTCTCGCTATTGCCGGGCTGGTCATGCAAGCGCTCGCGCGCAACCGCTTCGTCGAACCTTCCACTGCGGGCACCGCGCAGGGTGCGGCGTTCGGCGTCCTTGTGGCGACACTATTGTGGCCGGCATCGCCACTGATCGTCAAAATGCTCTTCGCCATTGCCTCTGCTCTGGCAGGAACCGCAATTTTTTTGTCGATCGTCAATCGGCTCCCACCAACGCAGCCCTATCTCGTTCCGCTGTTCGGTCTTGTTTACGCCGGCGTTATCGGTGCCGGTGTCACCTTTATCGGCTGGCACTGGGATCTGCTGCAGTATGTCGAGATATGGATGAATGGCGAGTTTTCCGGCGTGCTTCGCGGGCGTTATGAGCTGCTATGGATAGCCGCTCTGACTATGGGGCTGGCATGGTGGGTCGCCGACCGACTCACAATTCTCTCTCTTGGGCGTGATGTCAGCGTCAGCCTTGGATTGAGCTATGAAGCGATGCTTCGGCTCGGGCTGGTCATTGTCTCGATAATCACGGCGCTGACCGTCGTCGTTGTCGGGTTGATACCTTTTGTCGGGCTCGTCGTCCCCAATCTCGTCACGCGCTTTCGGGGCGATGACGTGCGCAGTGCTATTCCGCTTGTAGCCAGCGTTGGAGCGGCTCTCGTGCTCGCCTGTGATCTATTGGGAAGAACCCTGCGCTATCCCTACGAAATCCCGGTTGGTACGGTGCTGGGTGCGGTAGGCGCCGCACTTTTCCTCCTGCTGCTGTTTTGGCCGCGCAATGGCTAGCCGGCGCCTTCTCCTGTTGGTTGCAATCACCATTTGCGTCATGGTCGCCTTCATGGTCATCGACCTTCGCGGTGATCTATCGTTTGCGCTGCAATTGCGGAGCGTCAGGCTGCTTGCTCTGGTTGAGGTCGCTGCCGCGATAGGGATATCGACGGTGATCTTCCAGACAGTGACCGGAAACTACATTCTCACGCCGTCCATCATGGGACTGGATGCTATCTACCTGTTTGCTCAAACGGCAATGGTATTCGCTTTTGGGGGGCTTGGTTTCGCCGCCATCGATCCTCGCCTGAAATTCAGCGCCGAGGTCGTCCTTATGATGCTGTTGGCCCTTATGCTCTACCTGCCAATGCTGCGTCTGCGGCTCGATATCAATCTCATGCTCCTGACAGGTGTGGTGCTCGGCATATTCTTTCGCAGCATGTCATCGCTGCTCGCGCGTATGATCGACCCGAATGATTTCGCGATCCTGCAAGGCGCGAGTTTTGCCAGCTTCGGAAAGGTACGCGAAGACCTGCTTCTGGTCAGCGCACTGGTTGCCGTAACGGGCGGGTTAATCGCATGGCGCGCACGCCACGTTCTCGATGTAATGGCGCTCGGCGCTGACCCGGCAACGAGCCTCGGTGTCGACTGGCGTCGCAGTTCCGCTGGCATCCTCGCACTCGTGTCGGCGTTGGTCGCCGTTTCAACCGCTCTGGTGGGACCAATCACCTTTCTCGGCCTTCTGGCTGCCGCCATGGCGGAACGCATCGTCGGCACACGGCGGCACGCCGTGCTGCTACCCGCCGCCGTTCTCGTCGGTGTTATAGTGCTGGTCGGTGGACAGACCATTCTTCAGCACGGGCTCGGCGGGGCGTCCAGCCTTGGCGTGGTTATCGAATTTTTCGGCGGGTTGTTCTTCCTCGCCATTCTTTCCAGAGGCGCGAGGTCATGATCCATATCGAGGACGTATCGCTTACCCTTGGCAAAGCGTCCATTCTGCGCCACATCAATCTCGACATTCCCAAGGGCGGCATCACGGCGCTCATCGGCCCCAACGGGGCGGGTAAGTCCAGCTTGTTGTCACTTGTCGCGCGCCTGCTGCCTTTACAGGAAGGTCATATCACCATTGATGGCCTGCCGGTTGACTCCACACCTTCCAGCGAGCTCGCGAAGCGCATTGCGATCATGCGTCAGGACCCACACGTTGCGAGCCGGTTACGTGTGGAGGAACTCGTCGCATTCGGTCGCTTTCCGCACAGCCGAGGGCGACTGTCGGACCATGATCGTTTGCTGGTGAGGCGAGCACTTGAACGCTTCGACCTAACACAGTTCTCGGACCGTTTCCTTGAAACGCTGTCTGGCGGGCAGCGCCAGCGAGCGTTGGTCGCGTTGGCATTCTGCCAGAGCACGGACTACCTCCTGCTCGATGAACCGTTGAACAATCTCGATATGTATTACGCCCGCCAACTCATGCAGATATTGCGGGACATCGCCGATAATCACGGACGAACTGTCCTCATAGTGGTACACGACATAAATTTTGCTGCGGCCTATGCCGACCGCATAATCGCCATGCACAACGGAACCGTTATTGCCGACGGTGCTCCCGCCGCTATGCTCACACAGCAGACGCTGAAATCCGTGTTTGGTTTCGATATGCCTGTCGAAACCATTGATGGCGTGCCGGTTGTATTACACCATCGCTGATGGCCAGAGCGCGTCATGGCTAAATAGAGGCGCTAACTCTTACTTCGTTATTTCGATCAAGGCGTCTGCCAACGCTCCGCCCCAGACCAGATAATCATGACCGCCTGCATACTCCCGATAATCGAAATCGTAGCCCTTGGCTCGAAGCACATCCCGCAAATGCCGCGACGTATCCAGAATGCCTGGCGAGTCCGGGCGTCCCGTTTCGAACAGCCCTGCGGTTACGAAGAAGCGAACCGCTTTGCGCGGGGAACCAGCAAGTAATCCGGCGACATACTCCTGATCTTCCGGTGCAGTGCCTTCGGGATGCCACCAGAAGGAACCGGACATGCTGATGGCATTACCGAACATTCCGGGATGGCGCAACGCCACCGTTGCTGCCGCCAGTCCTCCATAGCTCGACCCGGCGAGGATCGCCCGCTCCGGCGGGATGGCAGCACCCAGTTCCGTTTCAATGCGCGGCAGGAGTTCATATGCCATGAAATCTGCAAAGGTCTCGTTCGCGGGTAATTCGAGCCCGCGCGTCTTTCTGTCGATCTCCGAGACAAAAACCGCAACAACCGGCGGTATGCGTTTTTCGGCGATTAGGTTATCGAGAATCAGCGGCGTCGGCACCGTGGATAGATACTTCTGGGCGTCGAACAGAAACAGAAAGCGGGTAGACACATCGGACGGTTGCCACCCTGCCGGTCGGTAGATGGTAATCGTTCTCTTGTTACCAAGCTTCTCACTTGCAAACTCGAAGCTGGTAAGGGTTCCGCGAGCAGCCCCCTTGTTCTCAAGCCCCAGCTGTGGCGGTGCCTCCGGCAGTTCGAGCACAAATTCCCGATTGAATTCATCGACCGCATCGACTGGCCAGGGATTGCGGTTAAAGGGATCGGATTTGGCGGTTGCGAGGATGGCGACGCGCCGTTCGCGAGCCGTGCCGGGCACTTTGGGCACATCGACCGCGAGTTGATAGGCAAGACGAGTCTGGTTCGGCAGCAAATAGGAGCGATACCAAACGTCGGAATCGCCAAGCTTGGAAAGAGCATCGTGATCGCCCGATGGCGCGCCAAACAAAAGAACGTTGTCGCTGGCGCCGCGCGCGAGGAAAGTCACAATTGAATACGCGGGAAGTTCGGCAGGCTCGACCAATGGAGTTCCACGCGCCTCCACCTCTTTCCAGAACGCCGCGGTATTTCCTCCGTGCGCGAGCCTATCCTGCAATGCAAGCATCGCCGGGCTGATAATCTCAGCCGATGTTGCAATATCGGCTGGCTGGGACACAACACGGCTTAACCGCAGCAAAATCCGCGCATTTGCGCCCTTTACGTGCAGCGATGCACGGTCATCAGGTGAGATGAAGTGGAACTCTGTGGCTCCGGCCGCGCCGGTTACGAGGCGGCGGACATGACCTCCCGCCGCGTTCAGCAGATCGACTGTAACAGGAATATCCGCCTCAAATGAGCCGGTGACGTAGTCACCCCCTATTGATGGCAGTTCTATAACGAACGGCTCGCTCGTGACCGTGAGGGTGAGCGCCTTCCCCACTTCTGCGCGAGTCTGTGCATGTGCCGTGGAGGCTGCGAGCACCAATCCCACAGCGATCGCCACAAGGCGAAATGCAGGGGTCTTCACCAGCTTTTCTTCAATGTTGCCGTAATGGATCGGCCTTCGCCATAGAAGCAGGCATAGGCGCTTGCGCAGGATGCCACATAGCGCTTGTCGGCAATGTTCTTTGCGTTGATTTGCAGCTTCAGCCCCGACCATTCAGGATTCTTTACCCCGAAATCATAGCTGATAGAGGCATCGAACAGAGTGGCCGACGGCACGGTGAAGCTGTTTGCGTTGTCGCCATAGCTCTTGCCAATGTAACGCACGCCACCACCCAACGACAGGCCCTCAAGCGACCCCGTGTTAAAGCTGTAAATGCTCCAGAGCGATGCCTGATGTTCTGGAACGCGTGCCGGCGTCTTGCCGAGTTCCGTGGGCTCGACCGTCTCCTCGATTTTCGAGTCCGTATATGAATAGGCAGCAATCAGTTTGAGATTGTCATTGATTTCACTGTGTGCGGAAAACTCAAAACCTCGGCTGCGGATTTCCCCGATCTGCGAATAGACGGTGACAAAATTCACAGGATCCCACGCGCCCATCACGACATCATTCTGTCGCAGGTCATAATATGCGGCGGTAAAAAGCATATTGCTTCCTTCCGGCGCGTATTTCACACCCACTTCATATTGCTCGGCACGCATTGGCGAGAACGGGTCCTCACCCGCAGGCGGCGTCTGCAAGGCCGGTTCGAATGACGTTGAATAGCTCGCATATGGCGCAATGCCATTGTTGAAAGCGTATAGGGCACCGAGCCTCCACGTCAGCGCGCTATCATCATAAGATTGCGTCGTCCCCGCAAGATGATCGTCGATATCGGTCGAGGACCAATCGTAGCGCAGGCCTGCGCTGAGGTTGAGCCCGCCAAGTTCCACCTGATCCTGAAGATAGAGGCCGGTCTGCTTCGCAACGAGATTCTGGTCATCAAATGGTGAAATCGCCAGAGCGCTATAGTCGAAGCCGCCATAGACCGGATCGGTCAGACTGATCGTCGGAACCGAACCGAAATCACCCCAAACATAATCACGCGCGCGGTAGCGATAGTCGAGGCCAGCCAGCAATGTATGTTCAGCTGGGCCGGTCGAAAAATTCGCTTTGACCTGATTGTCTATGGTGAACTGGTTCCATCTGTCCGTTCCGCCCCGCGCCGCGCGATGCACGATCGTGTTGGCTCCGGTCACAGGATCCGGAGAGGTCCAGCCCCATACGAGCGTGTGATGCTCCATGTCGATGTGATGGAAACGCGCATTCTGCCGCACCGTAAAAGCATCGTTGAAGCGATGCTCGAATTCGTAACCGATCCACGCCTGATCGCGCGTGAACTTCTCGAAATCGGGATCAGAAACGAAAAAGTCGCGCGGAACATAGCCATAGCCTTCAATGGGAAAGACAGTACCTGCCGCATCTAGAAAGTTGCGAAATCCGGCGTCAGGCTCATGCTGCACTCCGCCCAGCACAGTCAGCGTCGTGTCGACGCTCGGCGTCCACGTAATCGAGGGTGCAATTGCGAAGGCCTTCTGCTTCGCGAATTCTTCCTGAAGATCGCCGCCAAGCCCAATTCCTGCGACCCTGTATGAGAGCGTTTCGCTGCCCTTCACCTTGTCGCTGAAGTCGAAAAACGTGCTGAAATAAGGTGCATCGCCGACAGTGATGCCGATTTCATGCAGCGGCTGGTCGGTCGGCTTCTTGCTGACCATGTTGATGATACCACCCGGATTGGCTTGCCCGTAAAGTACGGAAGAGGGACCGGACAAGAGCTCAACGCGCTCCAGAAGGTAGGGGTTCACCTGCGCATAAGAAAGATCGCCGCCGAGAAACAGACCATCGAGATAGCGCGGCACATAATAAAAGCCACGAACGAAAACCTCATCGCGCAGATTGGATGCACCACGATACTCCGTAAAGACGCCGGGCGTATAACGAAGGGCTTCAGCAACGGATTCGACCTGCTGGTCCTCCATCTGCTCGCTGGAAACGACGGAAACCGACTGCGACGTCCGGGCAATTGGCGTATCTGTCTTGGTTCCGGCTTTGGACTGTTTCGCAACATAGCCCTTGACCGGCCCGTCTCCCTTTTCCGCGGCAGTCTCAACGACAACCTCATCAAGTTGAACTGCTTCCTGACCAACAGCAGCATTGATTGCCAACGCGCTGGTCATCAGCAGAAGACCGAAACGTAACGAACCCCTCATGAGCTAATCCCCAAGCAGATGCACACCTGCTTCAAGACAAAGCAGGATAAACTTGACTAATCTGCTCATGTATATAGCTTGCGGCCGTGGAGTCGATTGGCGGAACCGGTGCGCGTGCGGCAATTTGCAGGGCGCAAACGGCAATATGGCTTCGATCGGATCGAAGAAATGCAGCACACTCGCCTTAACCCGGAGATACCTCCCCACCTTTTTGTAGGCACGCTCGAAGGCGAGGCGACGTGCACGCCTGACGATGCGGTTTATGACATTTGGCCGAAATTGCTGGTGATTGTATTACTGCAAGGTACGCAACATTTCATCATAGACAATGCGTCATTCAGGATCGATGCAGGAACCGCCGAACGACCAAAACCGCTGATCTTGATGCTCAATATTGCGCGCTTTGCGAAACTACGCTTCATCAACGAAAGCAATATTCCACTTAGAAAGATCCAGATTTCGGCGCCATTGCCCTGGACCGAAAAACTCATGGGAGCAAGTGGCGAAGGCATCCCGCCGTTGCGTGATTTTCTGGATACCCATCTCGCACAGTTCAGCTTCAAGCTAGATCATCACGCGCTGGTTCTGGCGGAGCAGATGATGTGTCCACCGCCCTCGATGCAGGGTGAGATGCTGACACTCTTCAAAAACTCACGAGCGCTGGACATCATGAATCTTACTTGCGCCGCTCTGGTGCGAAGCCACCAACGGCAGGGCAAACCGCGCATGCAGATACGACAGCGCTGCGAGTACATAAAAGACTACATACTGAAACATCTTGGCGACGATCTCACCATCGAGCGCATCGCTCGCGAAGCTGGTGCGAGCGTGTCATGGGTGCAGCGACATTTTTTGGAAGAGTTCGGCACGGGAGTGTTCGATTTCGTCCGCGCAAGCCGTCTGCAAGTTGGGCGCGATGCCCTCGAAAACGACGGCGCAACAATCGCACAGGCCGCCTACGCGGCGGGCTATAGCGACGCATCAAATTTTTCGGCTGCGTTCAAACGCGCGTTCGGCTTTAGCCCAAAAGAGGCTCGCCGATAGATTATGCGCTGCAGTTAATCCAATCGGAACGTTCAAGTCCGCCTTGCCCCGTTTGCTCCGTTTTGAGCGTTACACATCGCATTCTGGCTGGCGCACCGCTACAAGAGGTACGTCTTGAGCAGATGACTTATCTCTCGGTTTGTGTGTATGGGCAAAGCTCTCTCATCAACGAGCGGGTTCGATCCTGATGCGGCAGCAATCTGCTTTTTGGTCGGCGATCAACTCAAAAACCATACGAGAAGAATGCCGACCTTTATATGCTTCCATTCAAAGGATGCCAGTTAGCGTACCAATGGCTGCGGGTTCATCTGCAGTGAAAGATCATAGACGCTTTGTGCCCTGCCCGGAAAATCATTGGCGTGGCGGCTTATGTAGGAACGGTATACATCCAGAAACGAACTGATTGTATCGTCGAAGAATAATTTCGCAGTCTCCTGCGAACAAACCGATCCGTTCACGCAAAGAGCCAAGCGATTAAAAAAGGTCATGACCTTACGGACGTCGTCGCTGCGACCATCACTTTTCTCAATCAGAGAAACGAACTGAGCCTCAAGATTTTGGACGTCGACACTATTGCTCGTCGGTATCGTTGCCTCGAATTGCGTGTATGCCTTACGCAGGCGCGAATAAGCCTCGCCGTATTCGCGATCCTCCCATATCTGGATCAAGGCAAGCGTGTTCTCTACCCGTTTGGTTTCCTTGTTTTCAAAATACTCATTAACCGCAAAACCACCCGCGATGATGGCACTTAACACCGCCACGATATCGGCAATTGCGGCCCAGTTACTATCCGATTGACCCAGTTTTCTGAAAATTCTGCGGAACACCATCTCCGTCGCCCTAATTGCCGCAAGCTTCCTGGAGATCGAGGCTTGCAAGCCCTGGCGTCGTAGCTGCTCCATGGTCCAAAAGCCGTTTGACACAAACGATTCTGGCCGGATCCAAAACAATAACCGAACGGGCGAGAGCAGGAGGTATTGCCGGCTCGGGCTGGTTCTTCCAAAGCGGCACACGCATGACATCGACGCCCCGTGTCTCATCGCCGCTCGATCCGGAGCAGATCGTCATGTCGATACGCGCCGTGCCACGTTCAAGCGCCGTATTCAGGTAGCTGTCGAAGCCTTCGATAAAGCACTTTGCACCCGCCTGATCCAGCTGGATGACATCGTCGCAAATGAAACACTCCGCATTTGCTCCTACGGTACCCGCAATTAGCGCGACCGCACAAACGAATGCCCGGACACGCGCGCATAAGTTTTTAGAAAAGAGCATATTCCCCCACCATTCGTGGTCTGATGATCCAGGGTGTCTGCGCGTCGCTGCTGGCCTCACCAACAAGAGCCTTCACACCGCGATAGAATTCCGAAACTTCAATGCTTCCGTTTGCATTGAGGTCATATTTTTCACGCTGGCCGCCCAGCACCTGCGCTATTGCGTGAGTAAAAAGCCCACCGGTTTCGGCTCTACCCTGCGATTGCTGCCGCCCCTTGGCGGCGGAGATTATCATAACATTCGCGCCGTTCGCCAAAAGCTTGTTTGCGAGTTCATCATTTGTCGCAAAGGCACCTGTACCGGCAGCGCCTGAATGGCACGTATCCAGCATAACTGTAATCTGCGCCTCGGAGGCGTCGAAAATTGCGCTCAATCGATCGAATGACAGAGCCGTTCCCGGCAGGTCCGATAGTTCGGTTTGAGAGGTCGCAAAGTAAAACACCCCCTGCTCATCGCGCAGGCCATGTCCAGCGAGAAAAAGGACGGCATGATCACCCTTTCCTAATCCCTCAACCATGCGCTTCGTGGCCTCGACTATGGCGTTGGGAGTCGCCTTGCGATCTTTAGGTCCCAATTCGACTTGAAAGACAGGCCCGTTTTCACGCACGGCAGAGAGAACATCATAGACTTGGCCCGCATCGAGAAGTGCATAGTTGAGTGAATTCAGTCCCTCGCCATAGTACGTGTTTACCCCCACTACCAGCGCGCGATTTATGGCGCGCCGCTCCTTCGGCGCCCCTATGTCGGCGGTCACCGGCAAACTCACCAACCCCTGACCATCGGCAGCCACGAAAGAAATCCAGCGCGCATCCTTCAACCGCGCAACACGTAATTCGCCTCCGACTTCACCCGCCTCGAAACTGTTGGTCACTATACCGTCCTGCAAGACATACAGCTTTGAAACCTCGCTTTTTTCAAACTTTGGGGCGACCAGGATCATTCCATCATCGGACAGGGTGATCGTGGCTTGCAGCGAGGGCGGAACGCCCAGTTCCACGCCTTCCGCCAACTGCTCGTCTTGATAGATCAATTTTTGCGCCAAGCCCGGAATATGTCTCGAAGCGCCAAAGCGATCGAGACTATACAGACCAAGCTTTCCCGGAAACTTGAGATCGATTAAAGCAGCGGCTTCGGCAGTGGCGTCGTAAAAATAATCGGCGGTCCAGACGGCCACTTCATCATCCACGATGCGACCTGCAAGAACAGGTGTAGCTCCAGCACCGAGAGGATATATATATATAAAAACCGCCATCAGCATTGAGCTGCACAGCATGACGGCCATCCTGCGTGAGCCATGCATCGATGATGAGGTCGCCATTGGGCAGCCCTTCGCCAATCCACACTGTCCGCCCACTTTCGCGTTCGCGGACAAAAATGACACCGTTCCCGGGAGCAAATGCCAGCAGATGGCTGGCATCAGCCTTAATCGCAAACGGGTGCTCATACCATCTGCGATGTGTTCGATTCTCGAAGAAGAAGCTCCCCTCCACCATCGTCGGGATGGTAGGTTGAGCCTTGCTGGCAAAGTCGATCACATAGAATGCAGCATAGGGTCTAAGGCTTCCCATCGTCGCACCTGCAGTACAATCCGCTCTTGCAACCCAGATGCCCCCGCCCTTTGTTCCAACGGTTGCGATCTCAATCACGTCGCGAGGCGCATAAATATTGCCTGGTCGAGGCTTTTGTTCCATCAGTACATGGTCGCAATCGCCGATTGCTCCCTGATCGTCCTCCGGCAGGGCCCACTTTATCCGCCAGCCGCTCCGCTTCGCCTCGGCTTCAAATCGCTGGAATGCTTTTGCGGACAAATCCATACGCGTTTGCATGGCTAGTGCATGGCCCGGATAGTCTGGGCCCATCGGCGGAGCCGCCACAAGCTGCTCGCCGTTTTCCATAGGGGCGATTGTTATGCCAAGTCGCAGTAATTGTTCAGCGAAGTGCCCTTTCAGACGATCCATTCCCACTACAGAAACATCTTCACTATCTGGCGACTGCTTTGCAATTGCCGTTATGTTGAGGCCAACATTTGCCAGGCGGCGCATGATCCGCCGGCTCCAGTCTTCCGCTCCATCCGCGTTACTATCTACGTCGATGAATCCGCCGGCCACGTCGAACATGCGCAAGACGTTTATTGGCGAAACGGTACCAAGCGACCAAAACGTATGCATGTGAAGGGGCAACGATTCCCCACCTTCGGAACTGTATCCGCCCTGCCCGTTGGAGATCGAAGCATACTGATCATTCTGCAACGAGCCGACCCGGTAGCCAAATATTCCCCAAATTGAATATGTCGCGTTCTCAATATCGACCGAAACACGGGTATCCCCGGGATCGGCGGCACAACATGCCGGACCAGTCATCTGATCTCCCACCCGCAGGTTCGCGCCGAATGTCGAATGTATATCCACCTCGGCCCAAGGTGCACGCGTGGTAAAGATCACACTATCGCCAAGCGCCCATCGGACCCCTCCTGTTTCGGAAACCGCAACCGTGCGGCCGTCAATGAGGTCCACAATCTCCGTGTTACCGTTCTGGTTTACGGCCACGAAGCGATGGGTAGGCGATATCTCAAAATCTGTCCCGGCGCGCTCGACAATCTCCGTCTGTGTTTCGATGTCTGTCACCAAGAAGCGCGTATCGTTCAAAAGAATACGCCGCGAAAAACGTGGCACCTCAACTGAATGAGTATAAGCTGCGCGACCTTCCGGCGTGTTGAGCACGATCTGGGCCAGACCCGGCATTACATCGACCTGCTCCGCTTCCTGCTTCACAACGAGTTCGCGCTGGCAGGCACGCAAATAAGCTACAATTGAAACTTTCAAATCGAGCGGTCCGGCCTGCAATGGCTTAAAGGTGATCGTTCCGGCCTTTCCCGCACCACGCGCTGCAAGCGAAACGAGTGCGCGCGTTTCTCCCTTGCCCGCTTCGATTCCAAACGGATTCGCCGAGTCGGGACCGAGCGCGAAATATCCTTTGCCATCGAAACGTATTGGCTGCGCGGAATGCACGATCAGCCACACCGGAATGCGCTCCTCGAGCGAATTTCCGGACCATTCGAGCGAAATCGGCGAACCCACACGCAACTTGCTGTCGTCCTTGCGAACTGTCCAGTTCATCGTTTGAGCGAGACGGTTAACGATTTCCGTTTCCTTATCGCAAGGAGCACCCAGCCTTGCCGCGGATACCCGTACGCGCTGCTGATAGCCTTCAAGCGTATCGTTATTCTGCCAGCCTACTGTTTTGTCGAACAACGGACCTGGCCCGCGCGTAGGAGGTGGAGCAAGCGGGGCACTCGACGCAACTTCGCCGCTTGTCACTCCCATCGCTTGGTTAAGTTTGCCCTTGCCGCTCTTGAGAAAGCACGTTCCTCCCAAAGGATTGAATGTATAGGCCCTGCACATGTTGGTTTCTGCGCAAAGGGTTCCACAATCGGCCTCATTCATGCCCAACAACAGAGGATCGCTCAGCCCTCCCCGTATGTCGTCTCCATTGAAATCTGTATTCTTAAATGTTTTGACCCTGATTTCGCGTTGATCTCCCGTCGCAATCAACTCGTTATCCATACGCTGGAAGCGCCCATCAAAAGGATCCATTCCACTTTGAAGGCGCGCCAGCAACTGATCACATTTTTGGGTTGTGTGCCTGAGCTCCTGACCGAAGCCCTCGAGGTTCAGGTTCCGCCTGCTACGCCCTACGATCAAAGAAAGCGTTGTGCCTTTCGACATTGCACTGAAAAGAGCAGCGTCCGGCTCCGGATAAAGTGATGCGCTATATGTTCCTGTTTCTATCTGCGCCAATGTTACCGGACCACCATCGACAGTCAGAAACAACTTGCTCGAAATATCTCCGCCGATATTCGATATGCCCGTTACATCAAGAGTCACGCCTGTTTCCAGTTTGCATATCAGGGTGATGCACAACTGACCGTATTTCTCCTTGGTGCAGCTTTGGGAACCAGTCCCTTTGTCGATGGGGGACCAATTGCCCGTTGCCATCTCCGCGGGAACGCGTTGCTGCAACTGGCTTTCCATTGCGGCGATGTGCGCCGGTCTCAAAGTCGTTGGCGGAGACCATCCGTTAGCGATGGCCCAAGCACCCACCGCCTCCCAGGTTCCTTTTCCCGCGGATCCATCGATTGCGCCATTGTAGTAGCCCAGCGCTTTAAGAGCACTTTGCAGACGTTGCACATCGGCTCTGGAAAGCTGGGACTTCAGCTCCGTGCGAGGAGATTGCGAGCGGCGATGCTGCTGCTGGAACCCTTGATCGACTTCATTCAGCATTCCACGCAGAACGTCCAGAGGGTTCTGAGCATATGCACCCCCGGAGCAAAAAAAAGATAACCAAATCAATACGGCACGAAGCGCCCGGTTCATGCAACTACCGCAATATCCTAGTGTAATCTCCTAGAGATTGGTCCGAATGACGGCCACACTCAACTCCGCAATAGGAATAAAAAATGCGCTGTATCCTACCCCCGCGGACGTAGTGGTAAATAGCATTGCTGCACCGGCGCGCCTCCTTCCGTCATAAATCACGATAAAAGGGATCCAAGGCTGTTCGCATGGACGCAGGCGTGTGCTCCAAAAAGCTATTGATTGCACGTTGGACATGCGCCGTCATACGCCTGACTTGCGCACCTGGATCGCGCCCCCTTCCTTGATCGCGCGTTTTAGGTTGTTGCGGATGGTTCGTGCTGCGGGAGGCTGACTTACGGATATTGACCAAGAGGGTCAGGGTCTTACGCTTTCCCTCAAACCGATGATCGTTCCGCCAGACCTTGGTGCCTGAAGAACGTACAACACCATGTGGGGGCATTTGCCATTTTGGATATGAACGTCGCCGTGGAGGGTTTTGCGCGTGCAAAGGTTAGCTCTGATAGCGTCACGGCTCTGTCCCCTTCATCTTCGAGGGTCCGGCGTGCGTCCCTTTACGGTCATTTGTACCGTCACGGGCTGAGACGGCATGAGACGGTATGGTGCAAGGTTACAGCTGGAAGTATTGAGATTTGAGGAGAATTTGGGTCTGGAGTTAGGCAGCGAACCATCTCGGAGGAAGGTTGGTTGCGGGGGCGCGCAACCTACGAAACCGACATTCACTACAAGTACTTGTTTAGAAAAGAGATATCGCTGTTCTCTGCTATTTCCTGGCTATGAGCGGTCGCTAGGTTGGCAAGAATTTGAGAGCCATTCTAGGGCCACAGTTGGATAGCGATGGGGGGGGGAGGCGCTCATAGTCGCGGACATTGAGGCGAATTCCGCGCAACTCTGGACGAGCACGTGCAGATGTTCGTCCCGGACGAGTGCGGTGGTTGCTGGCCAACACCGATAACGCCGGCGGCGCGATCGAAGCGATTGAGACTGCGATCCGGCATGGCATGACGGCCGGGATCGAGGCGGGGTTGAGGCACCGTTTCGCGGCCGTGGTCGCGCGCGCTCAAGGCGGTGGCGACGCCCGCCCATGACGGCGCCGCTCCCGGAGACCCTGCTGGCGCTCGCTGACCACAAGGGCAGTCCAGTGCGGAAGGCGCTGGGTGAGTTGCTTGACGCCAAAGCCGCATCCTGAGCATCTACGAGCGCTACTGGTTCTAGCGAAGGACGACTGGTCGCCTCGCTCCTCATATCAGGGTGAGGAGGACGACTATGGGTCAGGTCAATGTCTCACATAAGCAGCTTTGTCTCAAATTTAGCGAACTTGCAGGCCAGCGATTTGATTGGAATGCCTGTCGCAGAATAAGAGGACTTCCGACACGCAATCCAATTGCCGCAGGCGTTTCGTTTCGCTGTCACCGACAGATGCGCAGAAGCCGTGACGGCGGAATCCTCATCAAATCAACCGTCGCTGACTTTGGCTGATAAAGGCCGCATGTCTGGAAAGGCAAATCTCGTTCCCCACTTAGAACAAGCACCTACTTTAGAATTAGAATTCTGCTCAACGTCGTCCTTCGTCGGCAGGCCCGAGCGGGCGCCGACGGCGCCCACGGCGATGGCGGCGGCGGCGCATGCAAACTCGAGCGCTTCAGCCAGCGGGCTGCCACGCAGGTCGGCAGCAAGGAAGGCCGCGTTGAAGCAGTCGCCCGCCCCGGTGGCGTCGACGACGTCGACCTCGAAAGCCGGCTGACAGGCCTCGTCCTCACGCGTCACACCGATGGCGCCGCCCGCGCCCAGCGTCACCACGACCACACGCGGACCATAGGCGAGGAGAGGCCGCAAAGCCTCTGCGGTGATCGGCGCATCCGACGTGGCCCGGAAACCGCCCTCGTTCAGGAACACGATATCCGACATCGTGAGGATCGCCTCGAGGTGCTCGCGCGTTGGCGCCACCGGCGCCTCGATGTCGACAGCGATCTCCGCACCGGCCGAGCGGGCCAACTGAGATACCTTCTGGTGCTCCTGGAGATCGCGCGGCATCGTGTAGACGATGCGCGTCTGGCGGGCGACTTCCAGAAACCGTTCTTCATCGAGCGGTTCCCGGTCCATTGGCGCAAATACGAGCGCCTTTTCTCCCGCGTGGTCGACGATGATCAGGCTCGTTGCGGTCGGCTGTTCAACCACTCGCATGAATGCGTTCGACACGCCGAACGCATCGTTTTCCGCCAGGAGAAACCGCCCGTCGCCATCGTTTCCGACGCGGCCATAGGCCGCTACCCGAAGGCCCAGCTTCGCGGCGGCGCATGCCGCGTTCGCTGTCGTCCCGCCTGCAAAGCTTCCGAGCTTGCGGCCGGGCACCTTTTGGTCTGCCAGCGGTACGCGGGCCGTGGAGAAGACCTGATCGATATCCGGGTCACCGAAGGTGACGATATGGAACGGCCGATCCCCACACGCATCCGCAACGCGCTTGGAAGGACCCTCAGGCATTGCCCGAATTCCTTTCGGCGATCAGCGTCAGTCCGTCGGCCAGCTTGTCGAAACCATATTCGGCGTCGTTCATGTCAAGAAATTCCCGCGTGAGCGATGCAGGAAGCCCGGCCTTGCCCACCATGGCGCCGACCACTCCACCCGCCATGGTCGCCAACGTGTCGGTGTCGCCGCCTGCGCTCGCACCAAGCGCAACGGTTCTCAACGGGTCGCCCTTGGCATAGGCTAGGATGGCGATCGCCGCCGGCACGGATTCGCAGGCCAGCACACCGGTGCCGATAGCGGCCTCCAGGTCGGTGAGGAAGCGCCGGTCGTCGTCGCCTGCCTGAGCCGCGATCTGCAACGCCAGATCAAGCCTGGTGGTGAAACGTGGGCCGGGGGGTACGCGCGCATGCTCAACGGCCAGGCGCGTGCCGATCACGCCGCCTTCCCTGCACGCGCGGATCACCTCGTCGTGTCCGGCGCCTACCATGGCCACAGCTGCACCCGCGGCGACAGCGCAGGCGGAAGCGATCGCCACGTCGGTGTCGTGGGAGGGAAGGCATGTCACCAGCGCGAGATTGCAGGCCGAGGCGATGTCCCCCGGATGCACAAGGCCGGCCGGAGCGACGCGCATCGCTGAGCCATTCGTGTTGCCGAGCGAGGGCAGCTTGCGTTTCGACGTCCCGACGACGCCGATGGTGTCAAGCGGCTTGCCCTCGCGCAGCGCATTGACGATGGCAGCGGTGGTCGGGCCCATGAATGCCGACTTCGGCGACGTCGCCGCCCAGTCGAGCAGGCAATCGACCCAGGCCTTCTGATCGAGACGGCCGTCCGCCTTCACGATCGCGCGGGCGAGATAATACATCTGACTGGCATCGTCGGTAACCTCACCCCGCTTGCCGTGATTGGCGCCCGCAAACGTATCGGGCATGGGTGTCTCGAACCGCGTCGCGAGACCGTTATAGTGCGAAAAGACCTCTTCTATGCTCCAGAGCTCGGTCGGGGCACCAAGCGCGTCGCCGATGCCGGCGAGAACCAGGGAACCGTAGATGCGGTCGCGGAATGCAGTCATGTGCTTTTACCTTCTCGTTTACGTTTGATTTCGACCGCCGCGCTGCAGAATATCCACCGCCCGTTCTCTTCCTCGGCCTCGCCGGCAGCACCCAACCGGTCACACCTGTGTGGCCTGGATCGCAGCGCGACGCTGCTTGCGCACGGTAATGACGACCAGGACGAAGATGGTCGCGACATAGGGCATCATCAGCACGAGATATGACGAGATGCCAAAGCGTTGCATGCCGACCGACAAGGCTTCGACATAGGCAAAGATCAGGGACAGATAGACGATGCGCAGCGGATTGCCGTTTGCGACGATGATCGCCGCGAGCGCCAGAAATCCCTTGCCCGCCGTCATGTTCTCGGTGAACACGGACAAGCCGCTCAACGGCAGGCTCGCACCCGCGATGCCCGCGCAGACGCCGCTGATCAACAACGCGATCCATCGATATTTCATGACGTTGATGCCGGCTGCCTGCGCACCGACGCTGTTCGATCCGACACCACGGAGCCGCAATCCGAAACTGGTGCGATAGACGACGAAATAGGCTGCGGCCGCCATTGCGAAACACAGGTAGGCGAGGATGTTATATCCGCTGAAGAGGTCTCCCACGAAGGGAATGTCCTTCAACACGGGTATCTCGATCGGCTGGAAGCTGGTGACCCGCGGATCGGCAAACGAGCCGCGCGAATCCAGAAAATAGATCATGAACAGGGTGGTCAGCCCCACCGACCCCGCATTGAAGGCGATGCCGACTATTATCTCGTCGGAACGCAGCACGAGAACGAACAGTGCGAAGACGGCGGCCGCAACGCAGGAGGCGGCAACCCCGAACAACACGCCCATGACGGCGCTGGCATAGAGGTAGCTGCCCAGCGTCGCGAAAAACGCGCTGAACAGCATGAAGCTCTCGAGGCCGATGTTGAAGACGCCGACAGTCGCGGCGAAGACGCCGCCTATGCCGGTGTAGATCAGCGGCACCGCAAGGCGCACCATCGCCGACAACGTCGCGGTACCGAAGAGCAGCGCGAGAACTTCTGACCAGCTCATTTGTCGACGGGCTCCGGCGTAGCGTTCGTTTTCGGTGCGGGCGATCGAAACCGTTTGCGCAGACCTTGGACTGCCAGCTTGAACACGACGCGCAGATCGGTGGTCACGAACAGCACGAAGAGAGCCTGCAGCACGATGACCATCATCCGGTTGACTCCGAGCTCGCGCTCGATCGCGAAGGCCCCGTTCTTCAGCATTCCCCAAAGCAGCCCGACGAGAACGACAGCCAGTGGATTCATCTTGGCGATCAGCATCACCATGATGCCGTCCCAACCGAGACCCGTCGCGAAATTGGGCTGGAACTTGTAGTGCACACCCAGGATCTCCGTCGCTCCCGCCACCCCGGCGATCGCGCCTGAGGCCAGGAATGTGCCAAGCATCAGGGTCTTGGTCGAAATGCCGGCATAGCGCGCATTGCGCTCGTTCCTGCCGGTCATGTTCATTTCATATCCGGACGTGCTGAAACGCAGGACCAGAAAGATGAGCACGGAAAGGCCCAGCGCCATGAACAGCGAAGTCGAGACCTGACTCGGCGGCAGAAGCCGGGCGAGCTTGGCGGTGTCCAGGATCTTCTGGGTCGACAGGTAATCCGGATTGGTGTTGGAGGCATCCTGCCCGATCAGCATGATCGTCAGGTAGGTCGTGAGGTACACCGCGATGTAGTTCATCATCAGCGTCGTCACCATCTCATTCACATTCACGAACAGCTTGAGCAGCGCCGGCAGCAATGTCCATGCGGCCCCGGCGGCCGCACCACACAGTATGGCTATCGGAATGTGGAGGCCGGCCGGCGCCTCGATAGCGTAACCGGCAACAGCGCCGACGAAGGCTCCCAGGTAAATCTGGCCGTCGATGCCCAGGTTCAATGCCCCGGATCGCCACGCCACAAGCCCGGCCAGACCGGCGATTATGACGGGCGCCGCCCAACGCAGGGATCGGCCGATATTGGCTTCGCCGACGGCAGAGCGCTCTATGATCTTGGCAAACACTTCGACAGGATTCTTGCCGTCGAGCGCGAGGATCAGTGATCCGATCGCCAGCACCAGCAAGACCGCGACCGCATAGCGGACGAAGCCCTGAATGAACGCCGCTCTGTCAAACTGCATGTGCCGCACCCGAACCGTCCACAGCGTGGCCACCCATCAGCAGACCGAGGGACTCTTCGGTAAGGTCGCCGATCGGATGGATGCCCATTGAGCGGCCTCCGAACATCACCATCACGCGGTCCGGCAAGGCCATGATTTCGTTGATGTCATGCGAGACCAGGATGATCGCGTTGCCCTGCTGGACGAAGTCGGCCATCCTGTTCCAGATGAATTCCATCGAGCCGATATCGACACCCCGGGTGGGGTCCTCGATAACCAGTATGTCGTATTCCTGAGACAGTTCGCGGCCCACGAGCAACTTCTGCATGTTGCCGCCGGACAGGGTGCCGACGCGGGTGTAGCGGCTTGAGGTCTTGACGTTGAAGCGCGAAACCACTTCGTCCGTAAACGCGAACGCCTTGCGAAACGGCAGCAGCCATTTTGAAAAGCGCTGCGTGAGGTGGAAGCCCAGAATAGCGTTTTCCCAGACCGACGAGGTGACGCTGAGCCCCACCTTGCCCCGGTCGCCCGGAACATAGCCGATGCCTGCAAGCCGGCGTTGAACAATAGAGGTGCCGGGGCCAATTTTCACACCGCCGGCAAGCTCAATGTCCCCGGAATATCCCGAGACAAGTCCGGCCAAGCATTCGGCGATCTCCGCCTGGCCGTTTCCGGCCACTCCGGCGATGCCGAGGATTTCGCCCTGCCGCACGTCGAAGGACACGTCCTTGATCGCGTGGCGGTCGCCCTGCACCAGATCGAGCCCGACAGCCTTGAGCTGGCTCGGCTTGCCGATCTCGTGCCGCTTGTTGATCTCCAGGAACACGTTACGGCCGACCATCGTGTTGGCCAGCTGGGCTTTTGTCGGTTTTTGGGTCGAGGTATCGAATTCGCCTGTAACACGCCCGCCGCGCATGACGGTCACATGGTCGGAAACTTCCAGCACCTCATCCAGCTTATGCGTGATGAAGATGATGGTCTTGCCCCGGGCGACCAGGGAGCGGAAGGCACGAAACAGGCCGCGGATGTTCTGCGGAGTCAGGATTGCGGTCGGCTCATCGAAGATGATCAGCTCGGCATCGCGGTAGAGCGCCTTGCATATCTCGACCTGCTGCTTCAGGTTTACGGGCAGGTCCGAGATCAGGGCGTCGAGCGGAAAGGAGAGGTCATACTCCCGACAAAGCGCCTGGATCTTTTCCTTGACTGCGGCGCGGTCGATCATCGCGCCCAGTTTCAGCTTCTCGTCGCCGAGACAGATGTTCTCCCAGACGGTCAGGTCCTCGAACAGCATGAACTCCTGGTAGACCATCCCGATGCGATGGGCGGAGGCGTCGAATACGCTCCGGAACCTGACCTCCTTGCCGTCAACCAGCATGGTGCCGCTGTCGGGCTCCTGATAGCCCGCGATGATCTTCATCAGCGTGCTTTTGCCGGCGCCGTTCTCGCCGACCAGACTGTGAATGGAATTCCGCCTGACCGCGAGATCAACCTTCTCATTGGCAAGAACGGAACCGAACTGCTTGCTGACGCTTCGAAGCTCAACGATATAGTCGGCCATAGCAGTCGGTCCGTTCGTAGGCTCGCTATTTCAGGACGATCTTGCCAGAGGCGAGATCTGCCTCGATCTGCTTCACCTCGGCCTGGAGGTCCGGCGTCAGCTTTGCCAGATCACGATCGTCGTAAAGCGCGACCTTGCCGGCGCCGTAGTTGTTCGTGCCGGACTGGAAGGTGTCGTCGACCGTAACCCCTTTGGCGACGTTGTAGACAGCGCCGGTGATGTCCTTGAGCGCCGACCAGATCACAGCCTGGCTGACTGGCGACTGCCAGGAATCACAGCCGATTGCGGCGATGCCTGCCTCTTCGGCGCCCTTGATAACGCCAAGTCCGGCCTGGTTGGCCGACTGCATGATGACATCGACGCCCTGCGAAGCGAGAAGCTTGGCGACTTCCTTGCCCTTGGCGGGATCCTGCATGTTGCCGACGTAAACCCGCTCGATCTTGACGGAGGGGTTTGCAGCCTTGGCGCCGGGCTCGAAGCCCTCCCAATACTTGTTGATCGTGGGGTTATCCATGCCACCGACCCAGGCGATGTGGTTCGACTTGGTGGTCTTGGCAGCGATATAGCCCGCGATATAGGCCGACTGCTGAGGGTCGACCGACAATGTCTGGATGTTGGGCAGGTCGGTCTCGACGAACGTGTCCGTCAGCACGAACTTGGTATCGGGAAACTCCGGCGCCAGTTCGATCGCGGCGTTAGCCAAGTTGTCCCAGACGGCGAATATCGGGCTGTAGCCAAGTTCCGCCATGGCGCGAACCTGTTCGGCGTGCTCGGATTTGTCCAGCGCCTCGATCGCCGTCACTTCGACGCCATGCTCTTCATGCAGGCGCTTAAGGCCTGCGAAAGCGCTCGTGAGGAAGGGATCGCCGATTGGAATCTGAACGATCATGGCAGCCTTCTTCGCATCTTCCGCATGGGCGGCCGGTACAAGATGGTGCGAGATCATGGCAACGAACATTGCCAGCCCGCCTGCAAAAGCGAGAATACGTTTCATTCCGGGTCCTCCTATTTTGACGAATGCAAGCATCAACTTTGAATTACGGAGGGAGAGGGAGTGCCTCGATGAGGCGGACAGATCCACATCCATCAATGTACACGATCCTGTCTGGCCGCAATGAGCAGTTAGCGTCCTAGTCCGCGAAATCCTCTGCAGTTCCTGAATTGGTGGCGTACTGGCAATCTGTTCCGGCTCGAGCAGTTCCCACCGGACGCCACGAGGCCGCTTTCCCCGGTTTTCGACCTCGATAAGCCTGGTCGGTGTCGCGATATAATCGACGAGAATGTCGGTGTCGCTCGGGGCCAGCTTGTCCTCGACCACCTGAACGTCATGAACGATGGCCACGACCGGGGTGGCGTCGTCAACGATGCCCATGTCGGTGAACATAGCCCATTCGAGATCGAAGAAACCGTGGCCCTTGCCGAACCGTACGCCGTTATCGGCGACGGCAGACGCGCCGGTCACCATGAAGTCGAAGTCGCCACGGCGGGTGATCTCCTCCAGGCTTATCGGGCGGGCAAAATGCTCCATGCCGTCCAGCCAGGCGGCATAGAGTTCCGCACCCTTAGGAACCATGCCGGGCTCGACAAACAGGAACCCTCGGTAGATGCCGTAGGTCGACATCACGAAGGGAACGCCCCGCTCGATGAAGCGCCGCCGCAGCTCCACGAGGCAATTGTCGGGAGTTATGAAGGCGTACTTGCTGTTCTTGCAGGCATCCATCTCGGCGATTTTGTCCGTCGCCAGTTCGGACCCCTCGAAGTCCGGAATGACCTCGCCGAAATTGAGATGAAAGCGCGTATCCGGCTTGGCTACATCCGCAAGCTTGGACCATATTCGCTGGCGGACGATTTTCGAGGTGGACACTTATGCCTCTCTGTTTCGTTGTTTCAGTAGTATGAAACACAAATTTCAGGCATGCAAGTGGCATTTGGAAAGCCGGGTATGCAAACAGGAACATTTGTGGAGGCTGAGGTTTGGCATCGAGACTGACTTTGCGCATCCAGGACAGGTTTGCGGATCTGACAGCGGGCGAACAGAAATTGGCGCGGCTCATTCTTGAAGGTCAGGACGACGTTCTTGCCTATTCAGCCACCCAACTCGCTGAAATGGCCGGCGTGTCCAAGGCCACCGCTGCAAGGTTCTTCCGGACCCTCGGCTACACCGATTTCAACGAGGTTCGCGCGCAGGCCAGAGAGGAACGAAACCGTACCCAGCCCTACCGGCTTGTGGCCGGAGTCCGCGATCGTGGCGGACTTGGGCCAATCGCAGCGCAACTCGAACTCGAACTGACCAATCTCACGCGGACCTTTGAGGAGTTGAACTCGTCGCGGCTGACGGTCGCCGCCAAGCTTGTGGCGGACGCGCCGCGGGTATGGGTTCTGGGCATCGGCCTCGAGGAGGGATTGGCGCGATATGCACGCCTCCTGCTGGCGCAGTTGCGCGATCACGTCATGCTTCTGAACGACGGCAGCGGCAGTTGGGCCGAAACACTCGCCATGACCGGTCCTCGCGATGCAGTTGTCCTGCTTGCGCTCGACCCCTGGCCAAAAATATTGAAGCCGATCCTTGCCTATCTTCAAACCACCCGCGTCAATATCATCACCCTGACGGATCAAACCTTCGTCGCTCGATCCCAGCGATTCTCGCAGGTGGTTATTCCCTGTCACGTGACCAGTCTCGGACTGGGCTCCTCGCATACTGCCCTAGCAAGCGTCATTCGCCTGATGGCCGCTGCCTTTGCCGAATATGTCGGCGCATCCGCGATCAAGCGCTCCGAGATTATCGCGGATATTCACGAGGAACTCGACGACATCGACTGAATCACGAGCGCGTATCAGCGGCGACGTTCAGCTTGCGCGCGAATTCAAGCAGTTCACCTTGAGTCGGTGGGTGACAAACAGGCACCCAAACCTTCCATTCAATGCCGTCCCATAAAGGCATTAGACGACGCTGCGTCTGACAAGGTGCGAGCCTATCAACGTGTGGCTGGACCCCCGATTTGAACCTCATTTGTACAAAGCATTGATATAAATGAGGAACCTTATCATCTGAGCAGTTTTCGTGGGGTTATCAGAAGGCCAAAAAAACAAAAACCCCCGCGTAACCTATTGAGTTACATGGGGGTTTTGGTTCTATTTGGTTGCGGGGGCGCGCAGCCTACGAGACCGACATCCGCTAGAAGTCGCTCTTTAAGATAAGAAGCATTCTGGCGACCTCCGGCTTTGTAGACCCAACAAGTAGAGGCATATGGGTATGCTTCAACGCAATTTAGCGCATCGCCCCTCGATGGCTTGAAGGCTATATCTGTAACTACGGCCAAGCCAATAAGGTATGAGCAACCTCGATTACATGGCCAGGGACACAAGCGTGTGTCGTATGGAAGCGAATAGGGCGACCATTTACAATAGGAACATCCCGTTCAGACTGGAGTCCAATGGTGGCAGATCGAAGTGCCAAAATCCTCTTAACGCCGCGCCTCGCCACATCTGCTTTCGCATTCATGACATATCCCAACATCATCGCCAATGGCAGGCCGTTGGAATACTGGCCGGTTACAAATCGCATCAGTCCTTCATCGACATATTCGCCGACCAGCGCACGCACCCCGGTCTTGTAAGGGACGTTAAGCCGTTTGCATTCGCAGGCTAGATAGACATCCTCATCATCACCGATAGTGAGGACAAAGTCGATATTGCTCGGGGCCGATACGCTACCGTCGCCATCTTCCGAGAGCAATGTGTATTGATAGATGATGCGCCCCGGCACCAGCTTCGTTCGGATCAATGACTGAACGAGGTGCTCGGTGATATGATCCTCATGCGTCATCGCACTCTTTTTGGATTGAAGCGGTGCAATACATATGGGCCAAGCCGCTTCGACCGCATCAGCGATACGCTCTTCAAGACCTCGAAAATGGGGGAGCCACGCGTTTAGATCACCGGCCAGCATATTCACCACCGGCCTTGCCATGGCGAGCGACGACAGCGGTAAACTCGGCTGCAATCTGCTCCGCATCCGCCAAGGCTGTCGATCTCAGCCAATGCCGAAGCTGCATCGGCTTGACCAAATACATGTCGCTCCCGATCACGAAGCGAAGATCTGGCACCAACTGCACGTTCCCCGGTAGGCGCACTGGCAGATTAGCCTGAATTGACTGAAGGAACTGTTCGACCTCCAGAGATACCCCTTCCCCATATTCATCGCCCTCAGAGGCGATGGCCAGTCTCAAAACCGCGACATCGGCTGATTTGGCGGCGAGCGACGCTTGGATAGGTTGCCGAAAACAGGGCGCAAGGGCCTCGCGAAGCGTGGCGGCATAGGCGGAGCGGTGTTTCGTATCTGCTATTGGCCCAGATTTTTTGCAGACCCGCACTGCGCCGGGGTTGCATCGCCGGAATGATATATCGGAAAGTGTCCTCAATCAGCGCGATTTCGCGCGCATCCAAACCGTAATAATCGAAGACCAAGTGATCGATTTCATCGAGAGGATCGGATTGTATTGAAAGCAATTCGCCGACCTTCGCAACCTCACGATCGATCAGTTGGATGATCTTTTCCTCCGCGACCGCAGCTCTTTCTGGATCAGGCATATTCACCGCTGCGTCGAACGGTAGCTTCAACAATTCGCCTTGATGAACCTTGGCACGGTCAGCACCAAGATTGGCGGTATCGTGGAAATAGACCCACGCCGCCAGACTACTGTTTAGGACAGCAGTCAAAACCTTCGCGGCACGCTTTTCCTGCTCGGGAAAGGCGATGGCCTGAATGGAATGATGGAATACGAGGCTTTGCTCGCAGTAGGCTGCACGAACGCGACCGATAGAACGCTCGACACCCTGTGGGATCAATATATGCGGGCCGATAAAGCCTTCGGCAAACCTGCACGGTGAACAATTGACGTCGACCAAGGATCGGCCGCAATCGTCGGGAGGGCTATCGGTCGAAAGGCTCGGGCATTCAAAAACGGGAAAAGGGTGACGACTTCCGCAGTGGTGACGTCGTAGTCTGGATCGTCAAGCCGGTCTTCCTGAGCAGGCTTGAACCCTTGCCCGATGACCCAGTCCTTCGCCCGATCAACCGTGGCATTGGCTTTGCGGACGTCCTTATATTCTTTGATGAACGTGTTCAGTGCGGGGATGGTCCGCAAATACTGAAGCAGCGTTTCCTCCGGGCCACGCGTCCATAGCCGGCGCTTGAACAGCGTCGGGTCTTCGCCGACCAGATCCGAACGGAATCGAAGGCGATCCGCGCGCGATAAGGTCATCAGCCGCTTGAGCCGCAAATTTAGATCGGCTTTCGGCACCCAATATTCGAAACGATAGGGAGGCTGGTCGCCCTGTGCTGGTGCATAAAGAACGAAAGCCGTGGGTCGCTGTGCGCCGTCGAACAACTGGAAACGAAGGTCCGACAGGTTCACGATCCGCCTGACCCGCGCATCGCGTAGAAGCCGTCGTCGCGCGTCCTGAGCCTCTTGCGAGGTATTGTGCAAAACACCCATCGCCGGCAACAGAAACGCGACAAGCCCCTCCGGCTTGACCACTTTCAAAGCCTTCCAGACGAAGCCCCAAGCAATATCTTTGGCAGGATCGGGATAACCATTGGCCTTTGCCCATATCTGGGCTGTCGTGACCTGACCGCTCCGTCCCTTCCAGGGTGGATTCCCGACAACCGCATCGAATTTGGGTGAATCCATAAGCTTGAAAAAATCCGACGCTGGGAGCAGCGTGTCGCCGTAGAGTGACGGCAAGAGCTTCCCGGCTTTCAGAAGTGCCGGTAGGTCGGGCGGGTTGGATTGTTCCAATAGCGCGATGTAGAGCGAGAACGCTGCTACACGAACGGCAGAGGGATTGATGTCTGCCCCATGCAACCGGCGCGCAATAGACTTCAGTTCGTTCCACGAAGCATGGCGCTTGTTCTTGATCCGGCAATGATGCGCAACGAGGCGCTGGAACAACCGGACAAGAAAAATCCCCGACCCACATGCTGGGTCGCAGAACACACCCTTTACCCGTTGCTCATCGGACAAATCATCCCAAAGCTGATTGACAACGACGTCCGCCAAGAACATTGGCGTATAGAAGGCGCCGTCAGCGCTCTTTTCTCGGCCTCCTCCTTCAGAAAGCGGTCATAAACCGCGCTGATGAGGCCGATCGACATATACCGAAAGTCATAGCCCCATAGACGAAGCTGGCCGGATGCCATCTCTTCACGTCCATGCCGGAAACGCGCCAGCGTCCGCAGATGCCGCACCGCCAGCTTCGGCGGCGTCGCATCGCCTGTTTCGAAGGCGCACGGGGCATTGAACAGGTTGCCGTTGAACGCGCCTTTCAACCACACAAACAGCGCCTCGAAGTAGGCTGGAGAATCCGCCTCCAACATCTCCGCGAGACTGGAGCATGTTCCGCTGGATGCCCCCTGGAACACCACCTCCTTGATGATCTTGCGATCTTCCAGATACGCGATGAACATTGTCTGCATCAGCAGAGCTTGGGCGGCCTCGCCACCGAGATCGCCCCGCATGTCGCGAAACGCCTCCAGCAGGTTCGACAACAGCACGCTATCGACGCGATCATCCGGGTCGAAATACTTGTCGTTCTCGAACCAGAACCGCCCTGACTCCGTGGAATCAATCAGCTCCCGCAGTTTCAGCGCGTCCGAAAGAAGCGACAGCGTCATGATCAGACGAGGATCACCTTGCTGACCCTCCTGACGCTGGAATGGCCTCTGGACAAGCGAATAGGCGACAAGCTCATCCTCCTTGAGGACGAGTAACAGGCTCATCAAGCCCTGATTCCAGAAAATCCGGTGCAATTCGTCGATCCGGGCGAGCGATATATCTGGCTCGTTCAGAAATCCGACCGTCGGAACGCCCTCGATGCAGAAGACAGCGGATAGGCCAAGATCGGACAAGGCAAAGCGGATCGCATCAGCATGCGGCCCCGGCTCCACATCGGAAGGAGACATGTAAAATTCGGGCACCGACCGACGATCAAGCGCGAGGGCATCCCGCCAGTGCGAAGCGAAGCTATCCGCCATGCCTCACCTCCTCTCGCGCCATGGGATGGGTATTCCTATTCCACAAAACAGAACATATCAAGAACATTGTGGTTCTGTGGGCTATCCTGGCGCTCATTTATCCAGCTCCAGCACCCCTTGCGGGTCACCTGCAAATTTCCCGGCCCTGGCGGCGCCGCGTGGCTTTTTCTTGCCGGGTTCGAGGCGTTCGAAAATCGAGGTGTAGTCGATATCGCAACTCGCCATTTCGGCAAGAAGGCTCGCGATTACCGCGAGATGGACTGGGACATCACCTTTCTTCTTGTTGTTGGAAACTGAATTCGGTTGCATGCTCATAAGTTCTGCGAAGCGCCGGACAGTGAGCCCCGCCTTGTTGAGTTCGATGATGAAATCGTCGTAGGTCACGGCAGCCTTCACCCATGATTTAATGAGACTACCACATAAAATCATGTGCCTACAATCGCCTTCTTACATGGCTGTGCTGGGCTGTGTCTGCCGCCGGGCCTTCGCAAACCCCCGATCCGTTGTGATGAACCGCTCCAGCATCGGCACGATCAACCTGACGGGATCGGCGACAGGCTGGCCGCTCTCATGGGCCAGAACCTCGGCGTAGGCGACAAGATCGCGGTGAAGCGGCGCAGGCAGTTCCACCGTCACCTTGACGGGCTTGTCGTCGGGGAGCGGGCCGAGTTTCAGCTTGGTCATGGTCATCCTCCTGCCGGCTCGAACACAAGATCGCGGGTGACGATGATCCTGACGGGGAAGCCGGGCCGGATGGTGAGCGTCGGCGCGACCTGCAATTGGCGCTGGACGATCTGCTGCCCGGCCTGATTGACGGTATCCTGCGCCCCGTCACGGATAGCCCGGACAAGCCGGTCCTCGTCGCTGGTCGCCAGGTCTGCGCCGACCGCGAGCAACGTGGAGAGGCCGGCCGCTTTCATTAAATCCCACCAATGGTAGTCGATCCCGTCTTCAAGGCCAGCATAGCCGCTGGCGTCCGCGCCCGGCAGGCGCTCAAGGACGATGGAACGGCCGCCCGGGCAGGATCAGGCGGTTCCACACCAGCAACACGCGGCACTGGCCGAAGGTCACGCCGTCATCATACTGGCCGATGATGCGTGTTCCCTGCGGGATCAGGAGCAGGCTGCCGGTCGGGCTGTCATAGACGTTCTCCGTCACCTGCGCTGTGATCTGGCCGGGCAGATCGGAACGGATGCCGGTTATCAACGCAGCGGGGATGACGGCCCCGGCCTGTAGTATCCAGGGCGAGGCTGGCGGCGTGACACGATCCGGCGCGACCGTCTTCCGGTCCACGGGTCCATTGAGGAAAGCGGCATGGCGGTTCTGTCCGTCCGACTGCCCGCCGAGGCCAAGACCGGCAAGGCCGGGCATCGTCGCCCCTGCCGGCGCTGCCGTGCGCGGGCCGGACTGGAAGAATACGTTGCTCAAGCGCGCGGCTTCTTCCTCGGCGCGGCGGCGTTCTTCTTCGGGATCGACAGCGGGCGTCGTGATGGTCGGCGTTACAACGGGCTGCCCCCGGTTCTGCGCATCGAGGATCGGACGGCCAAGGTCGCCCGGTAATGCCGGTCCCAGGACCGGGCCGCTATAATCGCTCGGCAGGCCCGCCAGCCCATCGGCAGTTTGCCGATTGTTGGTCGAATAGAGTTTCGTCGCCGCCCGGCCCTCCGTCGCGGGTCTGGAGCGCATAGATGAGCGCGCCGCCGATGCCGAGCAGCGCCGCAGCGCCAACGCCTGCCAGCATCTTGCGGGACAATCGAGTAACGCGGGGCGTTTCAGCGCGCAGGCGCATAGGGGCGGCGGTTTCGGTATCGCTCATGAGGATGATCCTCCCGTGGTTGCGCCGGCCGGCTCTGCTGCGGCCTGCGTCGGGTTGGTGCGGACGATCCTGACGACCTGCTGGCGGTCGCCGCTGCCCAGACGCAGTTCGGCAGCGCCGAACAGCCTGTCCACGATCAGGACGTTCTGGTGGATGCGGGAATTGACGATCCGCGTTTCCCCGTTCGACCCGATGACGAACAGGGGCGGCATCTCGCCCTGCACGATCCCGGCCGGGAAGACGACATAGACGCGCCTGCCATCGTCGAAGACGGAAACCGGCCGCCATGGCGGACTGCCGCCCTGCGCCTGCAAGGCGTAGCGATAGTTCCGCGCAGCCTCGGCCGGGATGATCGGCGCGGCTGGAACGGTGCGGCGCTGGCCGGGCGTTGCGGGATAGGCCCAGGCGACGGAAGGCATGTAGAGCGATTCCCGCGCGCGCAGCTCGAGCATGTAGGTGCGCCGGTCTGTGGTCACGACAAGGTTCGTCGAAATGTCCGGCCGCGTCGGCTTCACGAGGATATGGACGCGGCGGGTCGCGCCGTTCCCGCTCTCGGTATCGCCGATAATCCACCTTGTCGTATCGCCCGCCGCAATCGGTCCTGCGCCGGTCAGGCTCTCGCCCGGCTCAAGAGCAATGTCGGTGATCTGCCCGACTGCGGCATAGACCTAATAGAGTGCGCCTTCGGACCACGGATAAATCTGGATGGCGTTGTAGTAACCTTCCCGGCGCGGCTCGACGCGGGCGGCGGCATTGGCGTTCTCGACCCTGCCCACCGGCGTAGCGGCGGTATTGCCGCCCCGCGCCACGGCCCATGCCGGCGGCGTGTGGAGCGGCCGGGGCGTGTCGTCGGTCGCAGCCGTCTGCACGGTTGGCAACGGCGGCACGCTGGCGTCGTAGCTGAATTGCGGGGTGCGGTTGGTGGCGCAGCCCGCCAGCATGGTCGCGGACAGGAGCAATGCGGAGACGGCCGGTTTGCTGATGGCGCGGGTCATTGGCTCATCTCCCGCGACCAGTTGATTGCGTTGACGTAGATTCCCAGCGGGTTCGCGCGCAGGCGTTCGGCGTCGCGCGGCGGCTGGATGGCGATGGTGAGGATCGCGGTCCATCGCTCGGTGACGGCAAGCTGGCCGTTCTCGTAGTGCCTTTCCGTCCAGGCCACGCGGAAGCTGTCGGGCGATGCCCGGATGACGCTGGACACCTCGACGGCGACCTGCTGCCGCCCGACCTTGCTGAACGGGTCATTGGCACGGGCATAGTCATTGAGCGCCGCCGCGCCCCGGTCGGTTGTCCATTCGTATGCCCTCAACCAATTTTGCCGGACAATGATGGCGTCGGCCGGGATCGCGCGGACCTGCTCGATGAAACGGCCGAGGTGGAACGCGATCTGCGGATCGGTCGGGCGATAGTCGGCGACGGCGGGCGCGACGGTCTGCGCCTGGCCGAGATTATCGACCTGCACCACCCACGGCACCACGGTCCCGCGCGCCGATTGCCACATGAGCGCGGCGGCAAAGCCTGCCGTCAGGATCAGGGAGCCGAAGGTAGCATAGCGCCAGTTCTTCGCCTGAACGCGGGCCGATCCGATGCGCTCGTCCCACGCCTGCCCGGCTTTTTGATAGGGCGTCTCGGGTTCCGGTGTCTTGCCGTAATGGGTTGCTGGTCGTTTGAAGATGCTCATGTGCGGTCACTTTCGGAAAGGCTGATGGAGGAACCGCCGCCGTGGCCGTCGCCGGAGCGGACAGCGTGCGCGGCCATGGTCGTGCCGTGGTTCACGGCCTGCGAACGCCGCATCCGCTGCGCCCAGGCCGGGGGAGTGCCTGCCGGGCCGGATGCGGCTGCCTCGGCGCCCGCGCCGCCGACCGTTCCCATGGTGGAGCCGCCGCCGGTCGCGCCGAATCCGGCCTTCGCCCCTGCGGAGAAGCTGGATTTGACAGATTTGGAAGCGCGGGCAGCGGCACGTTTCAGGGGCGAGATAGCCGCCGATCCTGCGGCACGCGCGACACCGCCAAGGCCGGATGCGACGCCTGCCGCACCGGACTGGCCGAGCGATCCGACGCTATAGGCGGCGGTCGCCGCGCCTGCGGTGGCTGCACCGCCGCGAACGGCCGCCGCGCCGCCTGACAGGGCAGCGGCGCCGCCCTTGGCGGCAAGCATCGTTGCGCCGCCTGCGGCAACGGCTGCGCCCGCGACAGCAAGGCCGGTTCCAACGGCCGCACCTGCGCCAAGCTGCGGGCCACCCGACACGATGCCGTTGGCGATGCCCGGCCCGAATATCCCGAGGCCGAGCAGCGACAAGGCCGCCAGCACGATTGCCATGGCGTCGTCGATGGTCGGGGTTGCGCCGCCGAGGCCGGTCGTGAACTGCGAAAATAAGGTGCTGCCGATGCCGATAATGACCGCCAGCACCAGAACCTTGATGCCGCTGGAAATGACGTGTCCGAGGACTTTTTCGGCCATGAAAGCGGTCTTGCCGAACAGGCCGAAGGGGATCAGCACGAAGCCGGCCAGCGTGGTCAGCTTGAACTCCAGCAAAGTCACAAAGAGCTGGATCGCCAGAATGAAGAAGGCCAGCACCACCAGCGCCCATGCGAAGAACAGGCAGAGGATTTGCACCAGGTTCTCGAATACGGCGATCCAGCCCATCAGGTCGGAAATGGAGTTGAGCAATGGGCGGCCTGCGTCGAGGCCGGTCTGTGCGACGCGGCCCGGCCGC
Source organism: Mesorhizobium sp. (assembly GCA_049840935.1). Classification (GTDB taxonomy): domain Bacteria; phylum Pseudomonadota; class Alphaproteobacteria; order Rhizobiales; family Rhizobiaceae; genus Mesorhizobium_G. The sequence goes on along the minus strand of JASGJA010000025.1, from coordinate 203,352 downwards.
ATCAGGTCGGTGACGGAGAAGCTGGTCCCCGACGCCATCAGGCCGAGGCCGGCGAAGCTCTCGAAAACGATGCGGGCGAGATTGTTCCAGTTGCCGATGATGTAAGCGAACACCCCAACGAACAGGGTCTTTTTCACGAGCCGGGCGATGATGTCGTCATCCGCGCCCCAGGCCCAAAAGAGCGCGGCGAGCGTCACGTCGATGACGATCAACGTGGTGGCGATGAACGCGACCTCGCCGGACAACAGGCCGAACCCGCTGTCGATGTAGGACGTGAAAACCCCGAGAAAATTATCGATGACGCCGGTGTTTCCCATGGTCAGCGCCCTTCGCTGGACTGCGGCGTGGCGGGCGCTGACGGGCGGCCGAGGAAGCGGTCGCGGGATTTCAGCCCAGGCGGCGAGGCAGTCGGCGTCACTCGCCGCGGCCTCGCCGAGCTGCTGGCAACGGCGCAGGGTTTCGCGCAGCGGATCGGCCGGGGGCTGGAAGGCCGACGCCGGGGGCGGCGCGGAAGGTTCGTCCTTCCGCGCCATATCGATTGCGGTCGCCGTGACGGCGATGGCGACGAACACCACGGCCCCGAGCCGGGCCAGCATCTTGCCGTCCATGGCGAGCCTCCCGGTCAGTTGCCGTTGTTGAACATCTGCGCGTTGCCCGGCTGATAACCGCTGCCCGGCGTCAGGAAGCGGCGGCGCTGCTCGCGGCCCTGTTCGGCAGCGGCGGCGCGTTCCGCTTCGGTCAGCGCGTCGGCCCGGCCGTTCGCCGAGATGACGGCGATCAGGTCGGAAAGCTGCTGCGACTGGAGCGCGAGAAGCTGGTTGCCGGCCTGCGTGGCTTGTAGCGCGCCGGTCGCGCCCTGGCTCTGCCCGACCAGCGCGGCCATCTCGGCGCGGTTGCTGTCGATATTGCCGACTGCCCCGGCCTGAACGCGCATCGCGTCCTGCAAGCCGCCGACCGTGTTCTCCCAACGGCTGCGCGCATCGGCGACAAGCTGGGCGTCGGTCGTCGAAAGCGAGACGTTGCCGTATTGCTGTTGAAACGCCTGGTCGATCTGGCCGACCTCGAAGGCGATGTTCTGCGCTTGCCCGAGAAGCTGTTGCGTCCGGCTCACGTTCTGCTGGAGTTGCTGGAGCGAGGAATATGGCAGGCTCGCAAGGTTGCTGGCCTGATTGATGAGCATCTGCGCCTCGTTCTGGAGGCTGGTGATCTGATTGTTGATCTGCTCCAGCGTGCGCGCGGCGGTAAGCAGATTTTGGGCGTAGTTGCTCGGGTCATAGACGATGCGGCCGAAACCGAATTGCGCGTGGGCCGGGCCTGCCAGCATGGGCGAAAGCGCGACGGGCGCGGAGAGAACCGCCGCCACGATCAACGCGGCGCGAGGGGTCGGAAAACGGATATTCATTGTGTGGCCTCCTTTTCGGGCTGGGGGATGAGATTGGGGAGATTGGGGATCAGCTCGGCGGCCCATTCGACGCTGCGATGGTGCAGCCAGGCGGCAAGGAAGCCGTCGCGCCCATGCTCGGCATGGATGCGCGCGATTTCGGTCTGGTCGGATTTGGAAGATGCGGCGCAGAGCGCGAGGCCCACTTCGCTAAGGCCCAACTCGAACAGCCGGTTGCCGCGCCGCGACTGGCAATAGTATTCGCGTTTTGGTGTCGCGCGGGCGATCAACTCGATCTGGCGGTCATTGAGGCCGAAGCGGCGATAGATGGCCGTGATCTGCGGTTCGATAGACCTTTCGTTCGGCAACAGGAGCCGCGTCGGGCAGCTTTCAATAATTGCAGGCGCGATGTTGCTGCCGTCGATGTCGGACAGGCTTTGCGTGGCGAAGATGACGGAAGCGTTTTTCTTCCTGAGCGTCTTCAGCCATTCCCGGAGCTGGCTGGCGAATCCCTCGTCGTCGAGCGCAAGCCAGCCCTCGTCGATGATGAGCAGCGTCGGCCGCCCGTCTAGCCGGTCGCCGATGCGATGGAACAGGTAGGACAGGACGGCCGGGGCCGCGCCGGTCCCAACAAGCCCCTCGATCTCGAACGCCTGCACGTCCGCCGAGCCGAGATGTTCGGCTTCGGCGTCGAGCAGCCGGCCATAAGCCCCTCCGACGCAGTAAGGCCGAAGGGCTTGTTTCAGATCGTTGGATTGCAACAGCACCGCGAGGCCGGTGATTGTTCGTTCCTCGACCGGCGCGGATGCGAGCGAAGTCAGCGCCGTCCAGATATGTTCCTTCACATCTGGCGTGATCGTCATGCCTTCGCGCATGAGGATCGCCACGATCCAGTCGGCGGCCCACGCGCGTTCGTAGGTGTCGTGGACTCGCGCGAGCGGCTGGAGCGAGACGGACGCCTCGGCCCCATCGGTCAACCCGCCGCCCAGGTCGTGCCAGTCACCGCCCATGGCGAGCGCGGCGGCGCGGATGCTGCCGCCGAAGTCGAAGGCAAAGACCTGGCTTCTGGCGTAGCGACGGAACTGCAAGGCCATGAGGGCGAGCAGCACGCTCTTGCCCGCCCCTGTGGGGCCGACGACAAGGGTATGGCCTACGTCGCCGACATGGAGACTTAGCCGGAACGGGGCGGAGCCTTCGGTCCTGGCGTATAGCAATGGAGCGTCGCCGAAATGCTCGTCCCGTTCCGGCCCCGCCCACACCGCCGAAAGCGGGATCATGTGGGCGAGATTCAAAGTGCTGATGGGCGGCTGGCGGACATTGGCGTAGGCGTGTCCGGGCAGGCTGCCGAGCCATGCGTCAACCGCGTTGACGCTCTCGGGCATGGCGGTGAAGTCGCGCCCCTGAACGATCTTCTCGACCAGGCGCAGCTTCTCGTCGGCTAGGCGCGGGTCGGCATCCCAAACGGTGATGGTGGCCGTGACATAGGCCATGCCCGCCACGTCCGCCCCAAGCTCCTGCAAGGCCATGTCCGCGTCGAGCACCTTGTTGGCCGCGTCGGTGTCCACAAGGGCGCTGGCCTCGTTGGTCATCACCTCTTTCAGAATCGCGGCGATGGACTTGCGCTTGGCGAACCATTGCCGCCTGATCTTGGTAAGCAGCCGCGTCGCGTCGGTCTTGTCGAGCAGGATGGCGCGGGTGTTCCACCTGTAGGGGAAGGCCAGCCGGTTCATCTCGTCGAGCAGGCCGGGCGTCGTCGCGGTGGGGAACCCCACGATGGTCAGGACGCGCAGATGCGCGTTGCCAAGCCGAGGCTCCAGCCCGCCGGTCAGCGGCGCATCGGCCAGCAGCGCATCCAGATACATCGGCACTTCCGGGACGCGGACGCGGTGCCGGTTCGTGGAAACCGTCGAATGGAGATAGGTCAACGTGCCGGCATCATCGAGCCAGCGGCACTCGGGCATGAAACCGTCGAGCAGCGCCAGCACGCGGTCGGTGCGATCCACGAAGCCGCGCAGCAATTCGTGCGGGTTCACACCCGATTGCTCTCGCCCTTCGTAAAGCCATGTCTCGGCGCGGGCGGCTTCCTCTACGGGCGGAAGCCAGAGGAAGGTCAGGAAATAGCCGGACACGAAATGCGCGCCCGCTTCCTCGAAACCGGCCTTCCGCTCGGCATCGACCAACACCGATGCGGCATCGGGAAAGCTGCTGTCGGGATAGGTCGCGGCCTCGCTGCGCTGTGCCTCGACGAAGATGCTCCAGCCGGAGCCGAGGCGGCGCACGGCATTGTTGATGCGGCCGGCGACCGCGACAAGCTCGGCGGCGACGGCAGAATCCAGATCGGGACCACGAAACTTCGCCGTCCTTTGAAAACTCCCGTCCTTGTTCAAGACAACGCCGGGGCCGACCAATGCCGCCCATGGCAGATAGTCGGCGAGCCGGGCGGCGGTGCGGCGGTATTCGATGAGGTTCATCATGGCCGCGCCCTCACACCGCCAGATGGCCGGGGATGCGCAGGTGCCTGCGCCCGACTTCGACGAATTGGGGATCGCGCTTTGCCGCCCACACGGCCGCGAAATGGCCGATGGCCCATATTGCGACGCCGACCAGCCAGAGGCGCAGGCCGAGGCCCACGGCCCCGGCAAGCGTCCCGTTCATGATGGCAATGGAGCGCGGTGCGCCGCCGAGCAGGATATGCTCGGTCAGCGCCCGGTGGACCGGGATCGTGAAGCCCGGCACCGCGTCGAGCTGTTCGAGGCCGCCCGCCATCAGATGAGCGCCCCGCCGCCGAACGAGAAGAACGACAGGAAGAAGCTCGACGCCGCGAACGCGATGCTGAGGCCGAACACGATCTGGATCAGGCGACGGAAGCCGCCGCTGGTGTCGCCGAAGGCCAGCGTCAGGCCGGTGGCGATGATGATGATGACAGCGACGATCTTGGCGACCGGCCCCTCGATTGACTGAAGGATTTGCTGAAGCGGTTGCTCCCATGGCATCGACGAACCCGACGCATGGGCGGCCGGGGCGAGCATGAGGCTGATGGCAAGGGTGGATGCGGCGGTCGCGGCGAAGCGATAGCCGCGCGTGAGCGTGCGGATCATGAAGATTCTCCTGTGCTGGTGGGGATTGCCAAAGGGATGGGATGCGTGATGCGGTAATCGCCGTCTGGCCCCAGCCCCTCGACGCGGGCGAGTTCGGCCAGCCGGCGCGCGGAACCGCGCCCGGCGAGGACGGCAATAAGGTCGATGGTTTCCGCGATCAGGGCGCGGGGGACGGTGACGACAGCCTCCTGGATGAGTTGTTCAAGGCGACGGAGCGCGCCGATGCCCGAGCCGGCATGGATGGTGCCGATGCCGCCGGGGTGTCCCGTTCCCCAGGCTTTGAGAAGATCAAGGGCTTCGGGGCCACGCACCTCGCCGATGGGGATGCGGTCGGGACGCAGGCGCAGCGAGGACCGGACCAGATCGGAAAGCGTCGCCACGCCGTCTTTCGTCCGCATGGCGACAAGGTTCGGCGCGGCACATTGCAGCTCGCGGGTGTCTTCGATGATGACGACGCGATCCGCGCCCTTCGCTACCTCGGCGAGCAGCGCGTTGGTCAGCGTGGTCTTGCCGGTGCTCGTGCCGCCCGCCACGAGGATATTGGCGCGGGACTGGACAGCGGTGCGCAACGTCTCGGCCTGACCGGCGGACATGATGCCTGCCGCCACATAATCGACCAGGCTGAACACCGCGACGGCGAGTTTCCTGATGGCGAAGGCCGGGGCTGCGACCACGGGCGGCAACAGGCCCTCGAACCGTTCGCCACTCTCCGGTAGCTCGGCCGAGACGCGCGGCGAGCGGGCGTGAACCTCCGCGCCGACATGATGGGCGACCAGGCGCACGATGCGTTCGCCATCGGCCGGCGACATTGTTTCGCCCGTGTCAGCCAACCCCTCGGAAAGTCGGTCGACCCAGATGCGGCCATCGGGATTCAGCATGACCTCGACCACGGCCGGGTCTTCGAGCAGCCGGGCGATTGCGGGACCGAGTGCGGTGCGCAACATGCGCGCACCGCGCTGGATCGCTTCTGGTCTGTGGTGGTTGGCAGTCATGTCGGCCCCGGCTTCTGGCGGGGACGCGACAGGCGATCCCCGATCGGGGTCGATTAAGAGAGGCCGAAATCCGGCCGCTTCAACAAGTATTTAAGTCCGTGCGGCGCGATGCGGTGATATGCGGAAAATAGGACAGGCCGGGGATTCAGGAACGGTCGCCATCGCCCTCGGGCTGCTCCTGCGAAGCTGCGTCACTTAGCAAATCGACGTCCCGCGACAGTTCCTTGAGAAACCTGTCTCCCGTCGCCAGCCGCTTGCCGAGGGTCTGCATGAAACCCTCGAACCGCTCGGCTCCCTTGGCGCGGGCCGACGCTTGGGCGCTTTCCGGCTGCGGAGGCGTGGCGGCAAGCCAGAAATAGACGAATAGCGAAACGGTTTCGCCAAGCACGGCGAGATCTTCGTCGACCATGTCGATCTGACGCCCGATTCTGTCCAGGCGGCGCGACATGGCCGCCTCCAGCCGATCCCCCGCATCGCCGGACAGGAAGGAAGCGACGGCCGCCTCGACAATGGCGGATTTCGAGACGTGCCGGCGCAGCGCCAGCATTTCGACCTGCTTCAGCAATTCGGGATCGAAATAGACATTCATGCGAGTGCGTGTGGTCATGGGCGACCCTTCAAAGTTCGATGCCGTCATCCGGGTTCATGGCGACCTGTCGCGCGACCATCCTCATGCGCTGGCGCATGGCGCGGGCCTTGGCGGCGTCCACGTCCGGCTCGTCGTCCAGAATGTCGAACTCCTGCGCGGGCGGCGGCGGCGGCGTGACGATTTCCTCATGGTCCGGCAATTCCGGCTCGCGCCGGATACCGGCATTGGCCTGGTCGCTTTCGACCCGATCGCTGGCGTCCGTTGCGGGATGACCTGTCGCCGCGACCACGCGGCTCGTCCAGTCGTCGGATAACGGATTCGTGGCGGGGCCGGCTGCCGGATCAGGCGGGGTCAGGATGCGTTCCATGAACCGCGCATCCTCGAAATAGCGGGCCTTGATGGCCCGGATTGGCGGCGTTCCCGCAACCATCACGATTTCGTCGGATGGCGGAAGCTGCATAACCTCTCCCGACGTGAGCAGCGGCCGCGCCGTCTCCTGCCGCGACACCATCAAATGCCCCAACCATGGGGCCAACCGATGCCCGGCATAGTTGGTGGAATCGCGCATCTCGGTCGCCGTGCCGAGGGCTTCGCTGATCCTCTTGGCCGTTCTTTCGTCGTTCGTGGCGAAGGCGACGCGGACATGGCAGTTGTCGAGGATCGCGTTGTTCGGCCCATAGGCGCGCTCGATCTGGTTGAGCGATTGGGCAATGAGGAAGGATTTCATCCCGTAGCCGGCCATGAACGCCAATGCCGATTCAAAGAAATCCAGCCTGCCGAGCGCGGGAAACTCGTCCAGCATTAACAGCAGCCGATGCCGCTTGCCGGACGTATTCAAGTCCTCGGTCAACCGCCTGCCGATCTGGTTGAGGATGAGCCGGATCAGCGGTTTCGTCCGGTTGATGTCGGATGGCGGCACGACAAGGTAGAGGCTGACGGGCTGGCGGTTTCCGACCAGATCGGCAATGCGCCAGTCGCATCGCGCCGTGACGCGCGCCACCACGGGGTCGCGGTAGAGGCCGAGATAGGACATGGCGGTGCTGAGAACGCCCGACCGCTCGTTCTCACTCTTGTTCAGCAGCTCGCGCGCCGACGATGCAATGACAGGATGAACCCCGGCTTCGCCGAGGTGCGGCGTGTCCATCATCGCCCGCAAGGTCGCCTCGACCGGGCGCTTCGGATCGGAGAGAAAATTGGCAACGCCCGCCAGCGTCTTGTCCTTCTCCGCATAGAGGACATGCAGGATCGCGCCGACAAGCAGGCTATGGCTGGTCTTTTCCCAATGGTTCCGCTTGTCGAGCGAACCTTCGGGATCGACCAGAATATCCGCAATATTCTGCACGTCGCGGACTTCCCATTCCCCTTGCCGGACCTCCAGCAACGGGTTGTAGGCGGACGATCTGGCATTGGTCGGATCGAACAGCAGGACGCGGCCATGCTTCGCGCGGAAGCCCGCCGTGAGGGTCCAGTTCTCTCCTTTGATGTCGTGAACGATGACCGAGCCGGGCCAGGTCAATAAGGTGGGAACCACCAAGCCGACGCCTTTGCCTGACCGTGTGGGGGCGAAGCAAAGGACATGCTCGGGACCGTCATGGCGCAGATAATCCTGGGGATGCCTCCCAAGCACGACGCCATCGGGACCGAGCAGACCGGCGGAGCGGATTTCCCTGTCCTCGGCCCATCGCGCCGATCCGTATGTGGCGACGTTGCGTGCTTCCCGCGCCCGGATGATCGACATGAAGATGGCGGCGGCGATGGCGAGGAAGCCGCCCGATACGGCGATGATGCCGCCCTCGACGAAGATCGCGGGCGCGTAGGCGTCGAAAGAAAACCACCACCAGAAGAAGGCGGGCGGGTAGTAGATCGGCCAGCCGGCCAGATCGAACCGACGGGCTGCCAAGCTGCGGCTGGAAGCCCAGGCGGAACGCAACCCATTGCGTCGCCGCCCAGGTCATCACCAGAACGATGGTGAAAACCACCGCGATCTGGCCCCATAAAATTCGGCCTCCGCGCATCCATGCTCCAGTCTGCAAAAGGGACGGAGCCGATCAGAGAGTAGGCAAAATCAGGATGGGCAACAGGAAAGATGGTGGAGGAGTGCTGCCGGATACTGATAGCGGCAAATAGGACGGTTTACGTCGGCGCCCTTGGTCGGCCTGCTTTTATGGCTGCGCCAGTCGAAACGAATTCGGCGCCGCGGCTCATCTTGCCTGCAAGCGCGAGCATATTGCGAAGCGTGGCGTTGCGATTGAACGGCGACCAGACGGCGGTAAAGACAACCGGCTCCGGCTCGTCGGCAAAAGGCAGGAAGACCAGGCCAGTTGTCGGCAGCAACGACGTGGCAGCGCCGACGATGGTGATGCCGAACCCCTGCCCGACCATGGACAGCAATGTGCCGCGCCCCACATCGAAGCGCAGGATCGACGGCGCGGGCCAGCGCCCGGCCAGGCGCAGCACGATATGGTCGTAAACCTGCGGGCCGGTGCCGCCATGCCGGACAAGGAAAGTCTCACTCGCCAGATCGGCCCAGGTGATTGCCCGATTGCCCGGCAAGGCGATGATCCAGCGGTAGCACGGCGACAAGCGCTTCGGTCCACATCGGGCGGGTATGGCAGTCGGGAAGATTCTGCCGTACCGGCGACAAACACCACGTCGAGCTGGTCGGCGCGAAGCTGCATCACCGTATCGCGGGCCGTGCCTTCGGTGATCTCAACCGCTACACCCGGATGGTCCTCCCGATATTGCGCGATGAGTTGGGCGATAAAGCTGTGGGGGATCAGGGCGTGAATACCGATGCGGAGCCGACCGCACTGCCCCGCCGCCACCATGCCGGCGGTTTTCACCGCATGGTCGAGTTGATCGACGCCAACCGATACCCGTTCGACAAAAAGGCGCCCGGCTTCAGTAAGCCGGACGCCTCGTGTGTTGCGCTCAAACAGGCGAATGCCAAGGTCTTCCTCCAGCGATCTAATCCTTGCGCTGACGCTGGGCTGGCTAACACCAAGGGCACTGGCGGCACGATGAAAGCTCAAATGTTCAGCGACGGCGAGCACCTGGACCAGCGATGCGAGAGGGATGCGCGATCCGAGCGCGGGCGGCACTCCCCACGGACGATCATTCATCGGTTCTGATCGTCGCCGTCGCATCGCCCTACCGATCTAACTATCAGGCTTCGCCGAAAAATCTGAACGCTCCAGCGCCAGACTTGCGGCAACACCAAACACGATCCCCCAAAATGGGGCGCCGATACCAAAAATCGGCAGGCCGCCAAGCGTCACCAGAAATGCAACGAGCGCGCCCAACGAGAACTGCTTCTGGAACGCGGTCTGAAACGCTCCCTGCAAGATGCGCAGGAGCGCCAGTCCCGCCAGCGTTGCGACGAATGCCGGGGGCGTCGCCAACAGGGCCTGCGTGACCAGCGGCGAGAACACGCCGAACAGGATCGCAAGGACGCCCAGGGAGATACCGGCAATCCAATGCCGGTGCCTCGCCTCGCTGGATGCGAGGATGGCGCTCGATGGGCCTGTCAGGCAGGTCGACACACATCCGAAACAAGCGGCCACCGCCGAAAAGATCCCGCAAGCATTGGTGATCGCGTTGACGGGAGGTTGGTGGCCGGCGCTTCTCAGAAGGGCAACACCTTGCGGTGTATAGACCGCAACGACCGTGATGGTGAGAGGAATAACCAGCTCGAACGCCGCCGGCCACGAGAATACGGGTGTGTAGAGCTGTGGTCGTGCGATAGCTGTGGCGAACGTCATGCCCGCCATGTCCGGGGTTCTACCCGACATTGTCAGCACAAACAGGCCGACGATCAGCACGCCGATCATCGGCGGAAACCGCTTCTGGACAAGTGGGAAGATCGAGAGCGCAAAGAACGTCACCGTCATCGCGATCACAAGCCAGGAATCGGATGCAAATGATCGAATCCAGTCCAGCCCGAAACTCAGGAAGACGCCGGCGACCATGCCCATCACGATGGGCATGGGGATGCGATCCATGACGATCTTGACCCATCCGGTCAGCCCCAATGCCAGGATCAACGCTGCCGTGAGGAAGTATGCGCCGATGACTTCCGCAAACGAGAGATGTTGCAGCGCACTGGCGACAAGCACGGTGCCGGGGATCGTCCAAAAGAAGGCAAGCGGCTGACGGTAGATCACCGACATTGCTATCGTCAGCACGCCATTGATCGCGAATGCGGCGAATATCCACGATGCGATATCTAGCTGGCTTAAACCGCCCTTCGCTCCGGCGCTCAGGATGATGGCAACGGGAGCGGATGCCGCGAACAGAAAGGCTACGAATGCGTTCGTCAGTTCGGCGATCGGGAAGCCGGTGGAGGATGGAGGGCTTGAGGCAACGTCGCGATCAGCCATTGTTCAATACAACCTCCCCAAGCAATGTCCTCGTTGCGGCTTCCACATCGCGATGGCGCATCAGGCCCTCGCCAACCAGAAAGGTGGTGACACCGTGGGCGACGAGACGTTCGCGGTCATCGCTGGTGTGGATTGCGCTCTCCGCGACCACGCGACGATCGGCGGGAACACGCGGCGCAAGCTCCAATGTGACATCCAGAGACTGCTCGAACGTCCGCAGATTGCGGTTGTTGATACCGATGAGGCCCGTTTTCAGCTTCAGGGCGCGCTCAAGCTCGGGCGCATCATGCGCCTCGACGAGCACATCCATGCCATGTTGGCACGCGGCGGCCTCCAGCTCGGCGGCAAGCCCGTCCGACACCGCCGCCATGATGATCAGGATTGCATCGGCGCCCCAGGACCTCGCCTCGAGTACCTGATAGGGATCGACGATGAAGTCCTTTCTCATGGCGGGAAGCGTGCAGGCGGCCCGTGCCGCGACGAGATGTTCGGGCGCCCCCTGGAAAGATGGCGCGTCGGTCAGCACCGAGAGGCAGGCAGCGCCGCCACGCTCATAGGATATGGCGAGCGTGTCCGGCTGAAAATCGTCCCTGATGACGCCCCTTGAAGGGCTCGCGCGTTTGATTTCCGCGATAAGACCGATGCGGCCTTCCACCGACCGGGCGGCAAGCGCGGCCGCAAAGCCGCGGGTCGGTGTTGCATCGGCTGCCGCCGCGAGAACAGCAGTCTCGGACATGCGGCTGCGCGCCGTGGCTATCTCCTCACGCTTGTAGGCTATGATCCGCTCAAGAATGCCGGACATCGGAAGCGCCTCCCACCAATACGAGTTGGGCAAGCGCTTCGGCGGTGAGCCCCTTGGTTTCGGTCGACAGGACGGTTCGACCGGCCCGAAGAATCGTCACCCGATCGGCGACCGAGACGACATCCTTCATGTTGTGGCTGATCAGGATCACGGTCGCGCCGTTGGCCTTTAGCTGGCGGATCAGGTTCAAGACCTGCTCGGTTTCCCGCACTCCGAGCGCCGCCGTGGGCTCATCCATAATGATGATGTCGGCGCTCCACCTCAGCGCCCTGCAAATGGCAACGGCCTGACGCTGGCCGCCGGAGAGGCTTTCCACCGGGATCGTCATGTCCGTGACGCTGGAGCTTAGTCGTTTCAGGTGGCCCCGCGATTCCTCGATCATCGCCTTCCGATCGAGAATGCGGATGCCGAGGAAACGGCGCTCCAGCTCGGAGCCCATGAAAATGTTCTGGTAGATAGTCATGCGGGGCGCGAGCCCAAGATCCTGATGGATCGTCGCGATACCCGCTTCCAGCGCGTCGTGCGGATTGCCGAAATGAACGCTCCGCCCACGCACACGGATCTCGCCGCCGTCGAGCGTCTCGACGCCGGCGATAAGTTTGATCAGGGTCGACTTGCCCGCACCGTTGTCGCCGCAGATCGAGTGGACTTCCCCCTCAGCGATTTCGAGATCACCCTGGCGAAGCGCTTCGACCGCACCATAGGATTTTCGCGCTCCGGTGACTGATAGAATTGGCTGCATATGATTGCTCCCGATGGAGCCGGCGGAATCCCCGTCCTCCGCCGGCGCCGGTCCGCCGCTACTTGATGAACTGATCGACGTTGGAAGCGTCCACGAGCACCGCGTTCATGTAGAGGTAGGGGCCGGCCGTGACCGCCGACTTGTCCTCGCCCTTCACCGCAATGCGCTCCATCGAGCTGACCGCTGCGGCGCCCATTTCCTCGAAGGGAATGGCGACGGAGGCCATCAGCATCGAATCCTCTGACTTGATGCGCCGAAAAGTTTCCGGCCCGCCGTCGATTGACACCAACACGACGTCACCCTTCGACATGCCCTGCTCCTTCAGCAAATCGTCGATGACGAAGGCTTGCCCGTCGAATGACACCCAGATTCCCTTGTAGTTGCCGGCGTTCTGGAGAAGCAGCGCGCTCATGCCGCTGCGCACGTCGTCCTGCCAGCTCTGCGTGCGCGCCATCGAGTGAGTGCCGACAACCGTTACGGCGTTGTTCTCTGCAAGCACCACGTCGAGAATCTTGCCTCGAATCCGAGTGCCGACGTTGTTCTCGAAACGCTGCAAGAGAATTCCGCCCTCATACCCGATATGGCCGAGCAGATAGAGGGCCGCTTCCGCGCCCACCGCATATTCATTGACCTGTATGTCGAACAAGGTGTGCGGGCTTGTCCCGCTCATCACCGAGATGACCGGAATCCCCGCGGCCTTCGCAGCCGCCAACTGAGCGTCGAACTCGACAGGCTTCGACATCGCCAGCACGATGCCGTCCACGCCACGCTGGATCAGGTTCTCGATCTGCTCGGCATGGGTGGGCAACGCGCCGTTGGAATTCAGGACGATGACGTCCCACCCTTTTTCCTTCGCGGCCGCTTCTGCGGCGTTGGCAACGCGGGCATGGGTTTCGGAAGACATTTGAAATGCGATGACGCCGAGTTCAAATGCGTAAGACATGCTGGTTTGCAGCATGGTCGCCATCGCAGCGATGGCGAGAGTTCTGAAGCGCATGGTTTCCTCCCTTTTTCTTCAGATGTTTTGCGATCACACGGTGAAGGCAGCTTTCTTCAGGACACTCGCCGATACGCTGACCGATCCGATGACGATCAGGCCAAGCACGATGTCCTGGAGGTAGTAGGGGGCGCCGAGCAGCACGAGGCCGTTGTCGAGCGCGGAGATCAACAGCGCGCCGACGAAACTGCCCATGATGTTCGGTTGTCCCGGATCGAACATGGTCATGCCCAAAAGCACGGCCGCTATTCCGTTAAGCAGGTAATCGCCGGCCATCTGCGGCGCGGCTGAGCTAAGGTTGGCGACGAGAAGCACGCCCGCGACACCCGCTGTCAGGCCCGAGAGTGTCAGCCCGATGAGCTTCATTCGCGAGGTTTTGACGCCCGCGCGATGCGCCGCGTCGCGCGCCTCGCCGGTCGCCAGCATGTGAACCCCGAGGCGGGTTTTCTGTGCAACGAACCATGCAAGCGCCACCGCGCCTGCCATGAAAAACACCAGAACCGGAATGCCGAAAATCCAGCCGCGTGCCAGCGAAAGGAAGGTTTGATCCCAGCGGCCGACGAATGCCACGCCACCGGTTATCATGAACGCAAAGCCGCCAGCTATTGATGATGTTCCGAGCGTCGCGATGAGCGAAGGCACCTTGAACGTCGTCACCAGCATGCCATTGATCATCCCGGCCGCGATCGCGATCAAAATCCCGGCGCTTGCGGCCAGTCCCCAATGCTGCCCACCGCTGATTAGCGCCCCGGCAATAACGGCGGCCAGACTCGCGACGTTGGCGAAGGAAAGATCGAGTTCCGAAGTGATCAGGGCGAACGTGAAGCCGACCGCCATGATGGTCAGGAAGCTTGCATGCTTCAGGACGTTGAGGATGTTCGCGCCGGACGCAAAGTTTCTCGCGAAGATCAGCAGGAAAATGACGACCGCCAGACCAGCGAGCGCGGTGCCGTAGCGGGCCACGAAGGTCTTCATTTCGCACCTCCGACCATATTTCCGATCGGCGACAACAGCTCCAGCCCTCCCGTCACCGGGACGACAGCGCCGGTGATGAAGGATGCCCGGTTCGACATCAGGAACGCGATTGTCTCCGCCACCTCTTCGGGGCGGCCGAGACGGCGCAATGGCGTTTGCATCGAGGCGGCACGATCTAGATGTTCGAAGCCATCACCCTGGAAGGCATTGCGGACCATGGACGTGGCGATGATGCCGGGGGCGACGGCATTGGCACGGATGCCCGATGGTCCAAGCCCCTGCGCAATGTTGAAGATGAGCGTATTGATCCCACCTTTGGCTGCGCCGTAAGCGGGGTTCGCGCCGCCACTCAGCCACGCAATTGACGAGATCATGGCGATCGCGCCGCCGCGACCGCTCGCGGTCATCGGTCCGCTGACGGCGCGCGCCATGCGAAACGCACTTCCGAGATTGACGTCGACAAGATGATCCCACTCGTCGACGTCGAGATCTTGCAGCGAAGCGATCTTCGACTGTCCGGCGCAATGCACCAGCCCGTCCAAACGTCCAAATCGCTCGATGCAGCGGGCGACAATATTCTCGGCTGCGCCTGGATCGCTGAGGTCGGCCGCCACGTAGGCGACTGCATCATCTCCCGCGCAGAACACATCCTGTTCGGGTTTGCTCGCAAGGCCGGTGGCGAACACGCTCCAGCCGTCGCGGTGAAGGCACCGCACGACTTCGGACCCGATGCCTCCGTCGGCACCTGTGATGATGCAGACACGCATCGTCAGGCCGCCAAGGCTTGGATTAGCGCATCTGCGCGTCGAGGATCGACGGGGTTGAGCGTTTTGCCGTCCACCTTGATCGACGTTCCGATGATGAAGGCGTCGGCTACCGATGCGAGATTGGTGATGTTCTCCTTGGAAACGCCTGTTCCGACGACGACGGGTGTATCCGGCACTGCGTCAGCGACAGAGCCGACCATTTCGAGGTCGGCTTCGACTCCGGCCGCAGGTCCAGACACGCAAACCGCATCGGCCAATCCCAGGAACACCGCACCCTTTGCGGCCGTCGCCACCGAGCGATGGTCGAGATTGATCGAAAACCCCGCAGTGACGTTCGAGATGATCGCAATGTTGTCGGCACCAATGTCGGCGCGCATGCGCAATACGCCAGCAGCATCCGGCACATACTGGCCGAGATCGCCAACATAGCAGCCTGTCAGGAAGCATCGCACGAACTCGCCGCCGGTAGCGTGCGCGACCGCAATCGACGAGAACGGATCAATAAGCATGTTCACGCCGTGCGGAACGTCGACCTCTGCCTTGCATTCGGCGATGATGTCCGCCATCGCCGCCGTGGTCTCAGGCCGCATGCGCTGCTCGTAGGGCATGTCGGATTCGTTGCAATACATGATGGTGTGGAACCCGGCATCCCGCAGGATACGCGCTTCCAGAAGGGCTTGTTTCGTGATCTTTTTCACGCCCCCGGTGCGGTCGTAGAGCGGCGAACCTGGCAGCGGCAGCGTATGCACCATGCCGATGAGCAACTTCTCTTGGCCGTAGCGATCCTTGAACAACGTCTTCATTGAAGTTCCTTCTCCTGAGTGTGATTGACGTGCGTTGAACTCCGCCGCGCCATACTGGCGAGCTGGCGGGATATGGGGGCGACCGCATCGTGTGCGGCGCCGTAAAGGCGAAAGAGATCGTCGTAGTAGTCACGACGAGCGGGCGAAGGGTCGTAGCGAATGAAGCGCTGATTGCTTTCGGTGTGATCGGAACGCCCGTCCGTGCCGTTGAGCGCTGCCAGCGCCGTGGCGAGGCATCCCGCCAACCCGGTCTCGGGCTCGGTAGCCGCGAGCACGGTTCGTCCGAGAACATCGGCACGAATCTGATTCCAGACCGCACTTCGCGCGCCGCCTCCACCGATCCTCATTTCGGTGGACGCTTGACCCGCGGCCGCTTCCGCTCGCTCCATTACGGCACGATTCACGTAGGCGACACCCTCCATAACGGCTCGCCTGATCTCGCTCGGCTGTGTATCTGCACCCAAGCCGAGGAGTGCGCCGCGCAAGTCGGCATCCCAGAAGGGGGTCCGCTCGCCGAGCAGATACGGCAGAAAGATCAGCGGCCGACTCGGCGTCTCAACGCCCAAATCCTCGGAAGCGTCGCGCGAAAGTGTCGCGTTCACCCAATCAACCGTGTTCGATCCGTTTTGGCCGGGGCCTCCAATCTGCCAGAGGTTCTCACCCCACCGCACTGTTGACAGCCCCGGCGCGTGAGCCTCGCTGCTGGACACCATGCCCGTCACCTCGGACGAGCCCGAGACACAATAGGCTCGGCCAGACGCCAGCCCTTCCATCCCTGCAACCGCCGACCAGGTGTCGTTCGATCCAAGAACGACACTGGCGTCGCTCAGCATCGGCAGCTCACGCGCGGCCTCCGCGCTGACATGGCCGACGAAAGCGTGAGGGCGATCAAGTCTTGGGAGGACTTCACGATCTATTCCGCACAGTGACGCAAGCGATTTCGCTCCGCCCTCGAACGCTTTCGCCAACCAATAGTGTGACACCTCGTCGGACATGGCCGCGCCAGTCAGCTTGAGGTTGAGAAAGTCCTTCGGCTCGACCACGTAGCGGGTGCGGTCCCAGCTCAAGGGTTCCTGCTCTCGCAGCCAGAGCAAGCGCGCGAGCGGGTGGAAGCCGTTGAACTGCTCAAAGTCTGGATTGCCGGTGGAGACCATAGTTCGCATGGCTTCTCCGATTTCCGTCGCGCGACGGTCGCGAAATCCGATCGCGGGGCGAACCGGATCTAAATTCGCGTCCAGAAAGACCTGTGTGCGCGTGAATCCACATATGGAGACCACGCGGATACTCGAAGCTCTGCCAGCCGAGGCTCCAATGCTCGCGACCGCATCTTTCAGCGCTTCCCACCATTGCGCTGGATGTGCCTCCGACCAGCCAGATCGAGTTTCGACAAAACTGAGATCGACGCGGGCGCGTGCTACGACGGCGCCATCATCGTCAAAGAGGCACGCCTTGAGCGCTGACCCGCCGAGATCGACCGCGAGAATCCTCACCGCTCGAACTCCTCGTTCGCGCCGGAGTAGGAGAAGTAGTAGCGATCCCCTCGGACGAAGTTGGTGGACAGCTCGATGACCGACCCATCCTGCGCGGAGCCGATACGCTGGACACGAAAGACCGCGGCTCCCGGCGCGATCGAGAGATATTTTGCGATATTCGGCGGGGCCTCGACGGCTTCGAGCGTTTTGCTGATCTTCGGAATCGTCAACGAAAAGCGCGATTGCAGAAGATCGTAGAGCGAGACGTTCTCGAACTGAAATGCGCTCAGGTCTTCCGGCTTGGGCAGCCGTAGGACCGCACGCTGATGAATTGTCGGACGCCCCTCCAGCAGGAGGAGCCGGCAAAGGTCGCCCACCAACTGACCCGGCTTGCATCCGAAATGCACCGCCTCCGCCGTCGAAGCCCGCCGCACAGTGTAGCCGAGGACCCGCGTTTGCGGTCGAACACCTCGATCCCTCTCTTCGCTTCTGAAATGCACGCGAGACGAAATCGGCTTGTTGATCTTGTCCGCAAGGAAGTGTGATCCGATGCCTCGTCGCGTCGCCACCATCCCGGTTGACTGGAGTTCGGCCAGCGCCTTTCGCACTGTGGTCCTGCTCACCCCAAACGCGCGCTGCAAGCTCGCTTCCGACGGCAACGCGATGTCGGTCGCGCGATTGCCGCCGGAGAACTCGTTCAGCAACTGCTCCGCGATGGTTCGATAAAGTGGGGCCAAGGCGTATCTCCATGAGCGAATGGTCGGACGCCCAAAAGAGACAAGTAAATCGCGAACTTCGCCGGTCGGCTCGGAATTACTGCAATTGAGTTCAGATACATGCGTCCGTCTCGCATCGCATACTTGTATCTTTTTCGCCTCGCCGGCCGGCGAACACGCTGCCGGCCTATCGGCTTGTCAGGGCGAGTTGTGCTGCAAGTCCCGCAAACGCGGCGGCGAAGCCGCGGCGCATCCATGTCTGGACAGAGGCGTTCGAGATGACATGCCGCCGAACAGCCGCGGCGAAGGCTCCATAGGCGGCGAAGATCACGAATGTCAGGGCCATGAAGGCGAGGCTGAGTTCCAGCATTCGGTTCACAGGCGACGCCTCGTTCGCGCTCACGAACTGCGGCAGGAAAGCGAAGAAGAAGATCGAGAGCTTCGGGTTCAGCAGGTTGATGAGGATCGCGGAAACGATCACCTGCCGAACATTCTTACCGCTCGCCTCGTCGTTCAAGCTGAGCATACCGCGATCGCGAAACATTGCCCAAGCCATGTAGAGCAGATAGGCGACGCCGAAGTACTTGAGAATTTGGAAGGCCAACGCGCTCGTGTGTAGCAGAGCGGCAAGCCCGCTGATCGCCGCCAGCATGTGGGGAATGATGCCCAATGTGCAGCCAAACGCGGCAACGAGACTCGCGCGAGCGCCGCCCGAAAGCCCGGCTGCTACCGTGTAGATCGCCCCGGTGCCGGGTGATGCGATGATCACCAAGGAGGTAAGGAAGAATTCCAGCGTCATAGCGGTTCCACTCCTGTCACCGAAGCGGTGGGCCAGATTGCGCCTATTCCCTCGGAAAGTGCGGATGCGAGGGCGGCGACGTCGGCGCCTGCCGTCTCGTGCAGGGCTTCGGTAACGATCAGCGCTCGGAAGGTTTCCGGGCGAACGGCAGATCGTCCGCTTTGACGGTTGGTCCAGCGGCGGGCGTGGGCCTGCCCGCTCTCGTCGGCGAAGATCACTTCACCGGGTTCGGGATGCTCGATCTCGCCCGCGAAAGTCTCGTAGGTTTCATCACCGTGCGCGAGCCGCACGGTCATCGTGCCGGTGATCTTGCTGGTATCGAATACCGCGACCGGAATGGCAAAGGCGAGCGAGGCGGCATTGCACAAGTCGATCAGCGGATGAAGCGCGGGAAGCGATCCTTCCTTGCGATAGCGCCTTAGCAGGGCCTCGGAGGCGCATCGGTATTGCGTCGGCTTGAGGCCCATCGCCGTGAAAGTGCGCCGCCAAGCCTGTATCTCGGGGAACTCGCCTTCACTGGAGCAGGCGAGCCGATCATCGGCAATCGCCATCAGCCGCGTGATCTCGGCAGAAGGATCGGCTGTCGCGTCGACGCCATCGACGAGGAGTGTGCGGGAGCGAAGCTGCGAGAACCGGGATAGGATGTCAGGGGCGTAACGAAACTGTATGGGCATACTCTTGGCTCGGTTGTTTTCGAACCATATGCCGGGCGTCGCCACGCCCCGTCTTGAAGGAAATTGCGGGTCAGTTCATCGCGGCGGCATAGACGCCGGGCGACACCCCGTAGGTGCGGACGAAAAGCCGCGTCATGTGGCTTTGGTCCGCGAAGCCGGATGCCTGCGCCGCATCGGCTAGGGTCGCGCCTTCGGCAATCATCTTTCGGGTTCTCTGGAGCCTGCGCTGGACAAGGTAGGCGTGTGGCGTGAGGCCTGTCATCTTCGAGAAGCCCCGCAGAAGCTGGAACTGGCTGACGCCGCCGATAGCTGCCAGCTCGCCAAGCGACAGTGGCGCAGCGGGATCATCGTCGATGCGCGCGCGAGCCTGTTCGATTGCCTTGGGGGCTTCGGTCCGGTCGCGGTTCCGCCGCTCGATAAGCCGCGCCAGCAGTAGGAGCAGATTTTCCCGACCCTCGATCTCGCTATGGCCGCCGTGGGGATCGGTCATCGTCCGAAAAAGCGACAGGAAATACTTGGCTGTGGGCGCATCGCGCATCGCCGGGTGCGCAAGCTCGGCGCTGTCGGTGCTGCCGTCCGTCAGGGCGAGGATCGGGGCAGCCAGTGCAGCCGGGTCGAAATAGAGCATCCGCCACGACCGGCCGTTCCCGCCCAGCGGCGAGCCGTCATGCACCTCGCCGGGGTTGACGGTAATCACATCACCGGCTTCCGCCTCCACGATGCCGCGCCCGCTTATGGACTTCTGCGCGCCCCGCAGGATGACACCGATGCCGAATTGATCGTGGGTGTGGCGGCCAAACGCATGCGACGTGTCCGCCGACACCGCGTCCACGCCATTGATCCCGCAGCGAACAATCTTGAACCGTCCTTTTGTCATCGCGCCGATACTACATCGCAACGGCAGTATGAGCCATCCGAAACTCCGTGACTGCTCCTCCTAAATGGCCGGCCCCCTCTGCCTCCCCAACTGCCACGACACCGATCCGCCCTGCACGACGCCCATAACCTCGCGGCCGAGCTGGCGGTCGATGACCGGCCGCCACGGGACTAAGGTAAATTCATGGGATTGCTCGACCACGGCGAACTTGCCGCTCGATAGCTGCACGGTGCCGGTGAACTTGCCGCTGACGTTCTCGCCGTCCTTGGCGGCGCGGAACGGCAAGCCCTTGCCCTCGGCCATCTCCGCACCGGCGCGGGCAATCTCCCGCTCGCGCAAGGTGGCAAGAAGATTGCGCCGGTAGAAGATTCGACCGTCCCGGCTGCGCGTAGCATCGCGCTGTTCGACATGATGCTCGCGGCGCTGGTCCATCGCCTCGCGGATCTGCTGGCCGAAGCCGGTCGGCGCGAGATCCGATGCGTCGGCGGATAGCAACCGCCTGTCGAGCCACGTCGCCCCCTCCGCGCCGATCTGCTTTTCAAGGTCGAAGGCCGACAGGACGCGAACGCTGGCCTGCCGGTTGCGCCCGGCATCGTAGGCAGCGGCGCGACTCTCGAAGTCGTCGGGGATGCGCCATTGATCGGCATCGATCCGCTCGACGATCCCGGCCCGGCGCAGCGCCTCCAGTCGGCGCACATGGGCATCGACATATTCGTCGTATTCGCCGCCCGGAACGCGGCCCTCGAACTTCGCCTGCTCCAGATGGCGGCTCGGCCGATAGACGCCATCCTCGGCGATGGCGGCGATGCTTCGGTCGGATGGCCGCTGCGCGGTGTCGGCCGGGCCAATCTCGATGATGCTGCCGATGCGGGCATCCTCCAGCCGCTCGGGTGCGACGCCGGCGATGTGGTGCGTTCGCCCGTCGATCCCGTCCACAACGACCGTCAGGTTCTCGCCCATCTCGTCGGACAGATACTTGTCCACGACGCGACCGGCGATGGGCACCGCCGGCGACCCGTCATGGATGTGGAAGGTCATCGGATCGCGCTCCAGACCATCGGCCTTTAGCGCCTTGTGCATGTTGCGGATGATGTCGCCGCGCTCTCCCAACTCGCGCAAGGTCGGCTCCATGTCCTTGCTCAATTCCCATACGCCTGGCGCATGCGGGGTGGCGAGGCCCATCTTCTCCAGCTTGGCGAGGCGGCGCAGGCGCAGCGTGCGATTGAACTGGCGGCGAGGTTCGGCAGGTTCATGGCGAAGATCAAGGAACCGCTCGTCGGCTTCCTCCGTCATGGCGCGGTCGATGCGGGTGAAACGGTCCTGGTCGATTTCGGCGGACAGCTTGCGGCTCTGCTCGATCTCGGTCACTTGCCCCAGCTCGAGCGTGGTCAACTCGCTGGCGCGCTCGCGGATTCCGTTGGCGAGATAGTAGCCCTTGATGACAAGGTTCTCGCCCAACTCGTCCTTGCCCCGGACGATGACATGCACATGGGGATGGCCGGTGTTGTAGTGGTTGACCGCGACCCAATCGAGTTTGGTGCCAAGGTCGGCCTCGATCTGCTGCATGAGGTCGCGCGTGTGCGCGGTCAGGTCCAGTAGGTCGGCGCCGTCCTCCGGCGAGATGATGAACCGGAACTGGTGGCGATCCTCCTTGCCGCGCTCGACGAAGGCATCGCCATCGGCGCGATCCTCACTCGCCGAATAAAGCTGGCCGCGCTCGCGGTCGCGCGATGTGCCGTCGCGCTGGATGTAGCGAAGATGCGCGGCCGATCTGCCGTTCCTACCGGCGTCCTTGACATAGCGGGTCTTGACGACGACGCGACGCATTCCGGGCGCGCTGTGCCGCCAGCCGCCCGACAAAGTGCGAGCGCGAACGAAGTGTGCGCCACGCCCGCGCTGCACGCCCGGCCCCTTGGCCGAACGAGAGCCTTTGCCGCCTTTCGCTGCCGTGCGGGTTTCGAGACGCGGCGAGTATTTGGGATGGGCGATGCTGTGCTGCCTGGCGAGCTTCTTCGCCTGGGTGAGAAAACTTTTGGTCCTGCCCGGCTTCGGCGTGTCGGATCGGATGCGGCCCGGCTTCGGACGGAAGCGGTTTTCGTCGTCGGCGCTCATGGGCGCGGCTCCGGCCAAAACTGCCGAAAACAGGCCGATATGGGCCTATGGTGCCGGACAAAACCTTGCAAAGCCAAGGCTTTGCGCAAGATCGCGGCACGCGGGGTCCGAATACGGGGTGCCGCTCGCGGCTCTCCTAACCAGTGTGCAGACAACAATAATTTTGAGAACTGGCCCGACATGGTGCCATGTTCCTTTATCTTGCCCTCGTAAAAACCCGTCCTTTCCGCCCCTCCGGCCCTCATGATCCCGCCCCCTCCGCTGGCCGCTCCCGCGCCCCGCCAGGCGCAACGCGCGCCGCCGGCTCGCCCGGCAATGCGAATTTCAGCCGCCATGTGCGCCACGCTTCTGTCACCGCCCCGGTGCCGGGAAACAGATCGTCGAGCGTGTCGTCGGGACGCGCGGCGACCATCTCGAAAGCCCAATGGCAGACCGCTTCGGGCTTCGCGCCAGTGAGGCCGCGGCGAAGCGTGATGCTCTCCTGAATCCAGTCCCGCATCACCAGCCGCTTGCTGACGACAGGCTTTCGCGCGGCCTTCACGATGACCGGCTCCCACGCAAAGGCGACAGGGATATTGCGCTTGAACGCGGCAAATCCCTTCACCCAGGCCATCCATCGCGCGCCCGTCTGTTCGACCAGCGGGGCAAGCGTTGCGATGGAGCGCGGCGTCGCGGCGGCGTGCAATATCCAGCCGTCATAGTCGCGCTCCAGCCGCTCGATCAGGCGCGCGTGATCGACTTCGCCGGCATAGTCTGGATGGTCCCGGTAGAGGTGAGCGCAGCCGATATAGGGCGGGTCGGCATAGGCGATCTTCATCAGTGATCCCGCTCCGAAACGGCGGCGAACAGGTCGCCCGATTGCGGATCGGATGACGGCGCAACCGTCGATTGGCTGCCATCCGGGCGCTGGACAAACAGCGGTGCGTCGCGCCAGTCGGGCGGCGGCGCCGGTTGCGGGGACGGTGCATCCGATGGAGCCGCGCCGCCGAGGACCGGCGCAAGCGCGGCGACATAGGCGCGGGTTTCGGCGGGCAGCGGGCGGCCCGTCGCACGATGTTCGTCATAGCGGCCGGGGCCGGCATTGTAGGCCGCGAGCATCGCGCCGACATTGCCGTAGCGATCCCACATTTCGCGCAGGTAGGCCGTGCCAGCCATGATGTTGTCGCGCGGGTCGTAGGGGTCGCGGCCGAGGCCGTAGCGGACGCGCAGGCCCGCCCATGTGTCGGGCATCACCTGCATCAATCCCATCGCCCCGGCCGTTGAGACCGCGCGCACGTCGCCCGCGCTCTCGGCGCGCAGCACCGCCACAATCCAATGCTCCGGGATGCCGAACCGCTGCGACGCCTCGGCGATGTGAGCCGCATGGGGATGGGCGGCTGCCGGGCGCTCGACCGGCGCGGATTGCGCGACCGCGACGCCCGATCCGGCGCAGACGGAAAGCGCCCCGGCGAGCAACAGGACGGCAACACGCCATGCCGCCCTGTCTCCGCAACGGCTCCAGCCTGCCAGCGTCCTCGCTGCGGTCAAGGGCAAGGCGCAAGCGCCGGCCGGGGGCCGCCCCTGACCTTCGCTGCGGGCGCCGGCCGTCCTGCGCACGAGCGGGACGAAGGGATGAGACGGATTTCCCGCGAACAAAGGGATGGCCGGAACGCGCACCGATCAGCCCCGATCCTCGCGCGCCCGTGGCCGCTTCCATGCGAGCCGGAAGGTGCGCCCCTCGTCGTCGGCCTGGAACAGCGCCGGGCGAAACTGCGCGGGAAAAAGCGGGCTGTCGATCTCCAGGGCGATGTAGTCGCCGGCCTTCTCGCCGACACGTTTCCACGCCCCGCCGATGTCGGGGCCGTCTTCGTCGTCGAGCTGGATACGATAGGCCGGTGTGTTCTCACCGTCGCCCGGATCGATGGCGACAAGAACGATTGCCTCGTCGATGCCGAACAGCCGGACGCGCCCGGCGTAACCGTTGGCGGTGGGTTCAAAGATGTTGGCAGGCATGGTCAGTCTCCTTGTGGTTGGGAAAATCAGTGCGTCGGCGCGCGCCACTCGTAGCGGCCGACACCTTCCTCATCGGTCCAGAGCGGAACGGCTCTGCCGATGACGGAGCTTGCGGGGATGGGTCCGAAGTAACGGCCGTCCAGGCTGTCGCGGACCTCCCAATTCAGCAGGAAGATTTCGCCGGAAGCGATGACGCGGCAGCCCTGCCAGATGGGCAGATCGCGGCCAAGGCTATCGCGCTCCAGCGCCTCGCCCATCTCGATCCCGTCCACCGTGACCGTGCTGCCGGTGCGGCATACTCGCTGCCCTGGCAGGCCGACGACGCGCTTCAAGAGCGGGACGCCGCGCGCGATATAGCCGCGCTCGGCCATGAAGGCGGCGAGCGGTTCGGGCGGCATGACGGCGACCAGCTCGGGCACGTCGAGCGCGTCGGCCGGCTCGACGGTGTAGAAGCCGATGGGTGCGCTAGCCGTGGCGTTCCAGATGAGCCTCAAAGGCCAATCGACCGCGCTGGCGGCGGCGATGCCGATGACAGCGAGCGCCGTCACCGTGAGGGTGCGGTGGCGGGTCATGGCTCGATCCTTCGGCGCCCGATCCATGCCGCATGGCGCTCCGGGGTGTAGGCGCTCGGTTCAAGATTGGCGGTCAGGTGGTTGTGGGCGTGGCGCCAGTAATCCGGCGACACGTCAGCCGGATCGAGGCCCAGGCCCTCCACGGCATCGATGACGGCAAGCGCACGCTGCACCTTCGGCCAGCCGTCGAGCCGCAACAGGATTTCGCCGCCGGGGCGAACGAAGGGCAATGTCTGGAACGGCTCACCCCGGCCGATGGCGCGCACGATGTCGAGCCGGGAAATGATCGTGCCATGCTCGCCGCTGGCCCAACGAACGAAAGCGAAGACGCTCTCCGGCGCGAAGCCGACGACGCTGCGGCGGCGGTCGATGATCTGTTCGTAGCTCTTGCGGCCGAACCTGATCCAATGCTCGATCTTGCGTTTCTCGAAGGTCAGTTCGACCAGGGTTGTGAAGGGCGCGGGGCCGTCCGGCAGCGGACGACCGTGCGCGCTGCGGTGGGCGCGGCGGGTCATGGTTCGTCTCCGGGGATATGATGAGGATCGCGGGCAAGCACCGCGTCGAGCGCGGCTTCGGTGCGCAGGATGGCGCGGCCGATGGCTTCGGGGATTTGCGGAAGAACGGCGTCGCCGAACGCCTCGACGATCAGGCTGGCAGCAGCAGTCCCTTTGCGACTGCCGAGCGCAATGCGCGTGCCAGCCACCCAGGCGGAAAGCCCATCATCCAGCCATAGGTGACGGGCAAGGCCGCCGTTCCAGTCAGCCCATGGCTCCGCAGCATCGCCGCCAGCGCCCGCGCCCCAGCCCATTTGTCCGGCGCGCGATCCGTCATCGCGCCATCCATCACCGCATCCATCGTCGGCGACTTCCTCCGGTCGTATGCCGGACTCCAGCCGTCCATCCGGCTGTCGCGCTTCGTCGGCGTCGGCAGGATTTCCGCCGCGTGGCGCAGCAGGTTCGGCGTGCCGATCTGCGCCTTCGCGCCGTTCGCCCGCTTGCCTGTCTCGATCTCCTGTGCGCTCAACCTGCGCCCGCCGTTCGGCTTCACCGGCGTCGGCATCATGCCATAGAGCGGTTCCAGGCTGTCGAAATGCAGCACCTCGCTCATCGTCGGCGCCCGGTCGAAACCGTCCTGGTCCGATGTCATCCGGCCCTTGAGCTTGCGCAGGACGCTCCCCCGCGGAGCCGCGTTCGCGGTCGGCGTTCCCATCATGCCCGCATGGCGGCTCGCATAGCCCTGCAACTGGCTCAACACGTCGCCCCGGCCGCCGCGATCCGCATCCGATTTCCTCGGCGTCGGCAGCGGGCGATTGCGGAACAGATCGTAGAGGCCCGATTCCTTCATCGCCCTGCGCGCGCCAGAACCGCCCTCCAGACGGATGCCACCCTGCTGGGATTGCGATACGGGTGTCGGCAAGCTGTTCGGGGTCGTAGCCGATGAGCCAGGACCGCTTGCGGACATGGTTGGCGCCGACATTGTCAGCACCCACCACGCACGGTTCGACGGCGTAGCCGAGCGTTTCCAGTTCATCGAGCAGCCGGTCAGCGCCGCGAGTTCGGAGATTAGGGCTGTTTTCAAAAGCGAACCAGCGAGGGCGGCAATCTCCGACCAGGCGGACGGCTTCGAGATAGAGGCCCGACCGCTCGCCCTCGATGCCTTTGCCCTTGGTGTTGGCGCTGGAGATGTCCTGGCACGGCGGGCTGCCGACGATGATGTCGGGCAGGATTCCAAGGTCGGAAACAAGGCGAGCTGCCGTGAGTCCGCGCACGTCCTCGTAGAGTTTGACATGGGGATTGTTCTCTGCGTAGAGGATGCGCCGCCATTCGATGATCTCGCAGGCGGCGATGGTGACGAAGCCCGCGCGGTGCAGGCCGAGCGACCAGCCGCCCGCGGCGGCGCTGAACAGGTCGAGGGCGCGCATCATGGCGCACCTCGCGGCACGGCACCGGCACCACGCATCGCGTGCGCGCGCGTCAAAGAAGAAGAGTTAGATTTTAAGTTAGATTCTTCTATAGAGTGCGCGGCGCGATTTGCGCCTGATGTCCCGATACTGCGTGCGCCTGATGTCCCGATAGGTTCCACATGGTTATCCACAGGCACTGTGGATGGATTTTCTGGGAGAAAACGCAGTAGCTCGCGCCCGTCCTCCCATTCGCTCTGAAGGCAATAACCGGGCAGCGACTGGCGGGCCGCGATCCGGCGCAGGTCGAGCGCGAAGTCGGACGGCCGGGCAAGGCTGCCGGATTTCCGGTGAAGATGGGAAACCTCGAACGCCCAGCCCTCGGGCTGGTGCCCGGCATGTTTGCGGGCGACGCGATACAACCAGCGTTCGATGCCGCCTTTCAACCCGAAATAGGCCGGGTCGATGGCCAGGACCAGCGAGCGGTCGATGACGCTGTTGTAGAACCACTCGGGCAGGACGAACTCCATACCCTCGACGCGCCCGGCGCGCGTGGTCAATTCTTCCCATTCATTAATCCAGGAGAATTGCCGGCGCCGCCAATGCGGCCCGTTGCGGATAGAGGTGGCGATGACGGTCGATTGCAGGCGCGCGAGCGCGGCCTTGAGCAACAGATAGTCCCGGTTGCCGGTGGCCCGCCCGATGGCGCGAAGAAGCTGGTAGGGCATGAAACGGAAGAAGCGCGACGTGGGAAAGCCGCTGTTCTCGGCCGCGACGATCTGGCTGGCGGCCCAGATCAGCACATCGGCGTCCCAAATGGTCGCCATGCCGTGCTCGGGCATACCGAGCACCTGCACCTCCACATCGGCGGCTTTGTAGAGAATAGGCCTGGTGCGCGGGGATTTCGCCAGCGAGAAGAAGGGCCGCTCCATCAGGTCGAGCTGGTCGCGCGGCGGCGCGTCGCCGGTAGCGACCACGAAGGGGTCGAGACGGGCGCGCTCGCTGGCGCCCTCCGGCCGGGCGGGGTTGTGATCGTCGTCCCGCGCCATTCAGAGCTGGTCCCGTTCTTCGGGCGTCAGCGGGTGCGGGGGAAAGACCTTGCCGGCTTCCTTGTCCCGCGTGCATGTGCGGGCGCCGGCCTCGGTCCAGGCTTCCAGATCGCGGATGGCATAGAGGACGCGGCCGCCAACCTTCCGGTAAACCGGGCCGGTGCCATAGGTGCGATGCTTCTCCATGGTCCGGCGCGAAAGGCCGAGGAAATAGGCGGCTTCCTTGGTGTGCAGAAATCTCGGCGGCAGGTCCGCCAGCGGATCGGGCATGGGATCACCTCTGGTTCGATGAGGCTGCCGTCAGCGGCGGCAGCGGGCTGTGGCGAACCGTGGCGAGGGATCGGCGATACGTAGAGGGCCGCATTTGCGGCTATACTTTCACGGCCCCCCTTTGGGGCTGCGGTCGGTACGGGGATTATTCCGAGCTGCGTTTGACCGGATAGTGCAGCAGCAGGCGGTAACCGCCTTTCATCATGGCAAGGCCATGGGTAACCAGGCGGCGGGTCTTGTTACGGCGCGGGTCGCTCTCCCAATCGGTCTTATCACCGCGAAATCCCAGCAGCACTTCGGCGATGGTGCGGTGGCTCTCACCACGCAGCTTGGCGTCGAGCGCGCGCAGGGACAGGATATGAAACTGGCGCAGCTGCGACGGAATGGCGCGGAAATCCGGGCCTGGCGCGCGACCGTTCAGGGAGCGCCACAAGCGCCGCGCCGCATGGGCGCGCAGCTCGAGAAAGGAATCCATCGGCAGGGTGACAACGTAGAACGCTGCCGCGTCGGGGACCGCTTCGGGAAGCCAGAACTGGTGCGCGACGCCATCCACCTGCCATAGCCCGTGCCAGCCGTCACCGGCGCGGCGCAGATCGAGGCCGTCGAGATGGGCCAGCGTGAAGGTCGGCGCCTCGGGGTTCTCCTGCTCCGGTGCCGGCGACAGCATGACGGCCTGCGGCTGAAGGCTCGGAATCCAGAATTGCGATTGCCGGTCGGCGAGCGTTTCAGGATCGCAGGGGAAATCGCAGCCCCCAGCGTCGCGCAAATGCGTCGAGCCGGGGGCCAGTCGGGTTCTTCACGCGTGAAATGGCGCGGAAGTCATGATGATAATCTTCATCGCGTCTGAGATATTCCCAGGCAAAACCGGCGGCGGGGATCGTTCTTGCGTGCCTGTAGGCCACCGATGCACGCCAATCTATGCCTGACAGCATGGCGTCACCTCTTTATGCGGGCGCTTCAAGCGTGCGCCAGAGGTAAAGAGTTCGGGGAAACGCCTTGTCAGGACTAGCAGGGCCAGCATTATCAATTGAAAGCGTGAGCTTATCAGCGCCAGCTTCTTTTTCGGCTCTGGCAAGAGCCGGCGAGCCGGGCACCATGCCCGGCGAGCGCGATTTTCTGGCACGCCTTCAACCGGACGCGCGATGGCCGCCGGTCCATCTGGATCGGCGGCCCTGATGCTGCGGTCTGATGCTTACCTTACGGGCGCAGAGGCCGCCAAGGCTCTTTCGTTCCCGCTCGGCGGTAATGCAGGCGGCGGCAACGAAACGGCTGCCATAGGTAGATCAACGGCTCAAAGCCGTTCCACCAATCCGCGTCTATGTCACCGCATCGGCCTTCAAAGAGAAGATTCCCGTTCGCCTCATATAGCCGGAACTCCATCGGCAGGGCGTCGCCCTGCTCGGGCTTGCCACGGGCGGGCACGCCGTCCGCATCCTCTCCCATGCCAAGGCAACCGCCATGATGGTCAACCGTAACAATCCAGCGCATATCGAAATCCTTTCCGTGTTTGTGTCGGGATGCGGCGCCCGCCGCGCTGGCGGGCGCTCTCTGCGGGCTGGCCTATGCCGCCGCCCTGCCGTGCTGCTGCATGGCTGCAAGCCGCCTGCTGGCCGTCGCGTGGTGCCGGCTGTCCAGTTCAACGCCGATCCAGTCGCGGCCGAGTTGCTGCGCTGCCGCCAATGTCGAACCGCTGCCGCTGAACGGGTCCAGCACAAGATCGCCGGGCTTCGTGAAAGCCTCGATCAGCGGGCGCAACGCCTCCACCGGCTTTTGCGTCGGATGCAGCTTGTTGCCCGCATAGGGGAAGTCGATCACGTCCGGGATGGGGTTTTCGGGCAGGCAAACATTGCCCTTCGCCAGCAAGTAAGCCTGTTCGTGCTGGTAGCGCAGGAACTTCGCCGATGAAGCATAACGCTTGCGGAACACGATATGCCCGACAACGCGGAAGCCTGCCGCCTTCCATGCGTCCATGAACAAATCGACCTTGTTCCAGCCGTAGAACGAAACGGCGAAACCGCCATCCTTCAAAACGCGGTGCATCTGGTTGAACGCGGGACGAAGCCAGCGGGCGTTGTCGTCGTTCGCCACGGTCCTGCCGTCACGGCTGCGATAGTTCACCAGATAGGGCGGGTCGGTCAGAATGAAATCCACCGATCCCCGGTCGAAAGAGCGCATCGCCTGGATGCAATCGGCGTTGAAAATCACGTTGCGGGGGGCCTGGGTGCTGCTGGTCATTGTCTTTTCCTTCGGGTTTGGGGTTCAGAGAAGCGAAGCGCCGCTCCTGAACCCTTGCCCGTCGGCGAGACCAGGGTAGCAAGGTGCAAGGAAAGTCTTTGGCATCGTGGAATAAATGGAGGGGACCCGCTTGCGGGGAGCGGGCCGTTTATGCCGCGAAAGGCCGGAGAGTTTGCTTGGGCCGCGCGAGGGCAGCGCCCTTAGCTCTTACCTTCAAAAACCACGTTACTTTCCGCCTTCGACCGGATAGATTGAACGCAGAGCAGACGCGCTGCTCGGGGGCGTCGAAACCCCTGTACCCAATGGTTGGCCTGCCAGAATCAGGCCGCCTCCTTGACCTTATGGTCGGGGAGCCCATGGCGTATGTCCAGGGCTACCCGCCTAAAGGCCATGGGGCCGTGGGTACACGGTTTCGAACTCCCCGATCACCAGGGTGACAAGGATGGTTTGCGGGGGCGCACCGCGGACACCATTCCGGGAAGCAGGGAGACGAAACCGATGCGCGTGCAGCCGGAACTGGACCCCGATGTCGATGATGAAGCCCCGAGCGGCCCCGGCATTACGATCTATGACGAAGAGCATTTCGTGACCTATCTGCGCCTGCTCGACGCGGACGCGGAAGGTGCCGACTGGACCGAAGTGGCGCGGATCGTGCTGCACCGTGATCCCGCCGCCGATCCGGCGCGCACGCGGCGCTGCTGGGAAAGCCATCTCGCCCGCGCCAGGTGGATGACGAAAACCGGCTATCGGCGGATTCTGGAACAGGCGGTTGAGGAAGGGCGCTGATCCAGTAACGTGGAACCCGGTTTGGGAAACTCTGCGGCAGAGGGAAGGGCTTGATGTTTGGCGCGCGATGAGGGCCTTGAAGAAATCTTGCGGGAAGACCTCGCCTCACGGGCAGGGCTGACCGAAAAGGCCATGTTCGGCGGCTGGGCCTGGCTGCATGACGGCAATCTTCTGTGCGCGGCCCGTGATGACGGTATGCTGGCCCGGCTCGGCAAGGGCAACGACGATTGGGCCTTGGAGATCGCTGACGTTGGCCCGATGATTTCCCGAGGGCGGCGCATGAGCGGTTGGGTTCGCGCAGGACCAGCAGCCTATGGCGATGATGATACCCGGCGCAGATTGCTTGCTGTCGCGTTCGCCTTCGTGGAAACCTTGCCTCCAAAGTAGGCGCGTGGCTATCGCGGGTTTAAGTAAGAGAATCACATCGCCGATTTTGTCCTCGTCGATCTGTATCGCACGAAACTCTCCCGGTTACTGACCGTCCCTATTTTACTCTACGGTATCCCGTGTGCCGCACGGCTGCGACGCAGGGCTTTTCTTTCAAGCGTCAGCAGTTCTTCGATGTTCCCTGCCCCTTCCGGGCAAAGGACTGTTGGAGACGATGGCGCTCAAACGCGACAGGATCAGCATCGAGGTCTTCGGACCTTCGACCGCGCCGGAACCGGCGCGGAATGGTGCGAGTCGCGCCGATGAGGCGGTCCTGATCCTCGCCCGGTTGATCGGTCACCAGATCGCCCGCGAGCAGTTCGAACGCAAGATCGCGCTGGAACGCAGAGCGCAGAAGAAGCGCCCGGCAGGCGGGGATGCGTAACTCCATCCTTGCAATAACACGAATTACACGTATAATTCAGGCATCCCAATCGAAAGGATGCCTACCATGCCGACAGTCGGTTCCCTCGAATTCCAGCGCAAGTTCGGCGAGTTCCAGCATCAGGCGCAGCGCGAGCCGGTGGAGATCACACGGCACGGGCGGCGCGAGTTCGTGCTGATGTCCGCCGATCACTATGACTGGCTCCGCGCTGCCGCGCAGCGCACGCATCGGACAGTGGATGCCGCCGATGTGGTGATCGACGCCGTGGAACGGGCCGAGATGGACCCCGAACACACCCACCTCGACGATCTGCTGAAGTGAGGCGGGCGACGTGGCGATCCCTGAACCCAAGCCCGGCCTCGTCCTCCGCTACGATTACCTCTGGACGCACGAGGCTGCCGCCGGCCAGGATCAAGGCAAGGACCGCCCGGCCTGCCTCGTCGCCGCGACCGATGCGCTTGTCCGCCCCCGCCATGTGGTGCTGCTGCCGATCACCCACACGCCGCCCTCCGGCAAATCGGTCGGCATCGAGATCCCGGCGAAGGTGAAGCAAGCCATCGGCCTCGACGATGCGCCGAGCTGGGTGATCGTGTCGGAGCATAATATCGACGAATGGCCCAATGGCGGGCTGTCGCCGGTTCCCGGCAAGCGGGGCGAGTTTGCCTATGGCTTCATCCCGCCGGGGCTGTTCGCGCAGATCAAGGCCCGCTTTCTTGAACTGGCCCGCGCGAAGAAGAGCGGCGCCGTGCGCCGCTGACCATGGAGTTGCGAAAGGACTAACCCTATGACCCGCGTTGCCCTCTATGCCCGCTATTCCGACGAAAAGCAGCGTTCCGCCTCGATTGATGACCAGTTTCGTATCTGCCGCGAGCAGGCGAAGCGCGAGGGCTGGAAGGTCGTCGGCACCTATAAGGACGCGGCGATCTCCGGCGCGAGCATGATCCTGCGACCCGGCATTCAGGCGCTGTTGCAGGACGCGCAGGCGGGCCAGTTCGATGTGGTGCTGGCCGAGGCGCTGGACCGCATCAGCCGCGATCAGGCCGATGTCGCCACCTTCTACAAACACCTCAAGTTCGCCGGTGTGCCCATCGTCACGCTGGCCGAGGGCGAGATCAGCGAGCTTCATGTCGGCCTCAAGGGGACGATGAACGCGCTGTTCCTCAAAGACCTCGCGGCCAAGACGCATCGCGGCATCCGGGGCCGCGTCGAGGACGGCAAGTCGGGCGGCGGGCTTTGCTATGGCTACAAGGTGGTCAAGAAGCTGGACTCGCGCGGCGATCCGATCCGGGGCGACCGCGAGATCAATGAGGCCGAGGCCAATGTCGTGCTGCGTATCCTCCGCGACTATGCCGCCGGGATCAGCCCGCGCATCATCGCAAAGACGCTGAACGAGGAAAGCGTCCCCGGCCCCGAAGGACGGCTCTGGAACGACACCACCATCCACGGCCATGCAAAGCGCGGCACGGGCATCCTCAACAACGAGCTTTATATCGGTCGCCTGATCTGGAACCGGCTGCGCTATCTCAAAGACCCGTCGACCGGAAAGCGCGTGTCGCGGCTGAACCCGGAATCGGAGTGGATCGTCAAGGACGTTCCCGAACTGCGGATCATCGACGATGAACTCTGGCAGACGGTCAAGGCCCGGCAGGCCGCGACCTCGGAGAAGTATGCCAATGTCGCCGAAGGCATCCGCAAGCACCACAAGAAGAACCGCCTGAACGGCACCCACCGGCCGAAGACGCTGCTTTCGGGTCTGGTGTTCTGCGGCTGCTGTGGCGGGCCTTACTCGATCCGCGGTTCGGATCGCTTCGCCTGCTCGACCCATGGGACCAAGGGCACCTGCTCCAACAGCCGGACGATCCCGCGCGAGGAGTTGGAGCGGCGCGTGCTTGCCGGCCTCAAGGAGCGGATGATGACGCCCGAAGTCGCGGCGGAAGCGATGCGCGCCTATGCCGAGGAAACCAACCGGCTGAACCGGGAACGCCGCTCGAACGGCGATGCGTGGAAGGCCGAGCTGGCGAAGGTCGAGAAACAGATCAGAGGCATCATCGAGGCGATCAAGGCGGGCATGTTCCACCCAAGCATGAAGGGCGAGATGGATGCGCTCGAAGCGCGTAAGGCCGAACTGACCGAGCAGCTTGCCGATATTCCCGAGGACGCGCCGGACCTGCTGCCGAGTGCTTCGGCGGTCTATGCGAGGAAGGTCGCGGCGCTCACCGCCGCGCTTGCCAAGCCCGACGAACGGCCCCAGGCAGCCGAGGCTTTGCGGATGTTGATCGAGAAGATTGTGCTGACGCCGGGGCCGGAACGCGGGGAAATCTACGCCACGCTGCACGGCGAACTGCGCACGATCCTCGAATGGACGGAGCGGCAAGCCATTGGAAACGCTACAAAAAGAAACACTCCCGGCGGGGTTCGCGCGGGAGTGTCGTTCTCAATGGTTGCGGGGGCAGGATTTGAACCTGCGGCCTTCAGGTTATGAGCCTGACGAGCTACCGGGCTGCTCCACCCCGCGTTATGAGTTCTCGGTATTTTCCGGGAACGGCATCGTAAGTGTATACTTACTTACGTTGTATTTCAAAAGACGAAGGCCGCTTGAAGCGGCCTTTTGCGCCGATGTATCGGCGATGTTCGTAGAAGAGAAGATATTCATGCGTTTAGCAGACCTGGCAGCGACCTACTCTCCCGCGTCTTGAGACGAAGTACCATTGGCGCTGGAGCGTTTCACGGCCGAGTTCGGAATGGGATCGGGTGCAGCCGCTCCGCCATAACCACCAGGTCAGCGAAACGCATGAATGAGAAGCTGGATTTGATGTGCCTTTTCGGTCTTGCCTTACGAAGCTTTAGCTTCGCAAGGCCGACTGGCCGTCGCGGCTTCTGCCGCGCGCCCGCGCAGCGCCGACCTGAAGGTCGAACAGCGCGTGAGCGATATAAACCATCATCGGTTTTTGCGATGATGAGCATTGCAAATGGGAACGATCAAGCCAATCGAGTTATTAGTACCGGTAAGCTTCAAGCGTTGCCGCTCTTCCACACCCGGCCTATCAACGTGGTCGTCTTCCACGGCTCTCAGGGAATACTCGTTTTAAGGTCGGTTTCCCGCTTAGATGCCTTCAGCGGTTATCCGTTCCGTATATAGCTACCCTGCTATGCGGCTGGCGCCACAACAGGTCCACCAGAGATACGTCCATCCCGGTCCTCTCGTACTAGGGACAGATCCTTTCAATATTCCTACACCCACGGCAGATAGGGACCGAACTGTCTCACGACGTTCTGAACCCAACTCACGTACCGCTTTAAATGGCGAACAGCCATACCCTTGGGACCTGCTCCAGCCCCAGGATGCGATGAGTCGACATCGAGGTGCCAAACAACCCCGTCGATATGGACTCTTGGGGGTCATCAGCCTGTTATCCCCGGCGTACCTTTTATCCGTTGAGCGATGGCCCTTCCACTCGGGACCACCGGATCACTATGACCGACTTTCGTCTCTGCTCGACTTGTCAGTCTCGCAGTCAGGCAGGCTTATGCCATTGCACTCAGCGAACGATTTCCGACCGTTCTGAGCCCACCATCGCGCGCCTCCGTTACTCTTTAGGAGGCGACCGCCCCAGTCAAACTACCCACCATACATTGTCCCGGACCCGGATAACGGGCCGCGGTTAGACATCCATAGAGATAAGGGTGGTATTTCAAGGGTGGCTCCACAGAAACTGGCGTCCCTGCTTCAAAGCCTACCACCTATCCTACACATGCCACTACGAATGCCAATGTAAAGCTATAGTAAAGGTGCACGGGGTCTTTCCGTCTAACCGCAGGAACCCCGCATCTTCACGGGGAATTCAATTTCACTGAGTCTATGCTGGAGACAGCGGGGAAGTCGTTACGCCATTCGTGCAGGTCGGAACTTACCCGACAAGGAATTTCGCTACCTTAGGACCGTTATAGTTACGGCCGCCGTTTACTGGGGCTTCAATTCAGAGCTTGCACCCCTCCTCTTAACCTTCCAGCACCGGGCAGGCGTCAGACCCTATACGTCGCCTTGCGGCTTCGCAGAGCCCT
>JASGJA010000025.1:0-162500 GCA_049840935.1 Mesorhizobium sp. | reverse complement strand
AGTGTCTGTGGCGAGCAAGGTTGGGGACCGCGAAGTCGTTCGCGCCATGCCTTTGATGGAAATAAACATGGCGCTGGCTGCGAGCTATAAAAGCGAGCGCGACTATCCGCCTTTTGATCCGCTGATGGTATTTGCCGAGCCGGGATCGAAACCCGAACCTCCCGCCCCCGGCCAGATTTACGCCGCCAAGGTCGAAAGCGAAATGGTGCTAAAGACCGTGCCATTCCCCATCGAGACCGCAAATTTCGACGAAAACACTGCGCTATCCGCCGACGAGGTGGAGCAGGTCGTGCGCACCACCGGCGCGATTCTCACGGATGGCGATGTTCAGGTGGCCTCGTTGCATTCTGTCGACCCTGAGCGATTCGGTGATTCATTCGAGACGCAGACACTCACCGCTTCTTACGGCTTTAAAATCACGCCAGAGAATGTGACCGTCGCGCCGAAGGAGGGTGCGGAGGACGACATTTCCTATGCGGAAGACATTGTTCCTGTCACGGGCGAGATCACGATTGAGGATGCGCTCAAGCGTGCAAGCTATGTTGGACCGGATGCTGATGCGGCAGCGGCGAAGCTGAATGAGCTGCTGCATTCGCCGACGCTCAAGGAAGGCCAGGTCTTGCGCATGGGGTTGGAGGTTCGTGGAGACGTTCCCACCATCGTTCGCGCGAGTCTTTATGAAAGCGCCAGCGCAACCAGCTCGATTCTTTGCGTCGCTCTAAACGACCAGAAGCAGTTCGTACCGGCGGAAGACCCCGATCCTAGCCCTGCCCTGCTCGCCGCGTTCGATGATTCGCCGCCCGCAATCGCCAGCGGAAACCTGCCAACGATTTATGATGCGATTAATCGTGCCGCTGGTTCGTATGGCATTTCCCACGCGGCCACGCATGCGCTGTTGCGCATGTTCGCGTCGGACGTCGACTTCCAGTCACGCGTTTCGCCCAGCGACAAGATGGAGTTGCTCTTTTCCGAACCGGATGACGATGATCGAATCACGGACGATTCGCAGCTTCTTTATGTTTCCGCGACGTTCGGCGGCCAGATGCGCACGCTCTATCGCTTCCAGTCACCTGACGGCAGCGTTGATTATTTCGACAAGGATGGCCGCAACAACAAGCAGTTCCTGTTGCGAACCGCCGTCCCGAATGGCCGGTTTACGTCCGGCTTCGGTCCGCGGCGCCACCCGGTTCTTGGTTACACGCGCATGCATACGGGCGTCGATTGGGCCGCGCCCACCGGCACGCCCATTCTCGCGACCGGCAATGGCGTGGTTGAAAAGGCTGGATGGGCAGGCGCATATGGCCGCCAGACAATCATCCGCCACTCGAACGGATACGAGACTTCGTACAATCATCAGAGCGGTATTGCGCAGGGCATCAAGCCCGGCGCGCGCGTGCGGCAAGGTCAGATCATTGGCTATGTGGGTTCAACCGGCTTGGTCACTGGCGCGCATTTGCACTACGAGCTGATTGTGAACGGCGCGAAAGTGGATCCGATGCGTGTGCGTCTGCCTGCTGGCAAGACGCTCAAGAGCGATGAACTGATGGCCTTCAAGCACGAGCGCGACCGTATTGACGAGATCATCAAGGAAAATGATTCTGGCGCGCTGAAAGTTGCCAGCACCAAGGGCAGCGATAGCTAATCCTATCTTCTCACACCCCTCATCCGCCTGCCGGCACCTTCTCCCTCAAGGGGAGAAGGAAAAAACGGCAACGTCTTCCAAGGCTTGCATTGCTTGCGATTGAAACCAGCGTTGCCACATCTGGCCTTCTCCCCTTGAGGGAGAAGGTGGCGGCAGCCGGATGAGGGGTTACGAGACTCTAAGCTATTCCACGAATTCGACAGTAACCCCCGGCTTCACCAGCTTGGCAAGTTCCTGCGCGTCCCAGTTGGTCAGTCGCACGCAGCCATGGCTTTCGGTCTTGCCGATTTTTGAAGGTTCGGGCGTTCCGTGCACGCCATAGGTCGGCTTGTCGAGTGCGATCCACACATTGCCGACAGGTCCGTTCGGCCCCGGCGGAATGTTGAGCACCTTGTCGTTTTCGCCCTGCTTGAAATTCACCTTCGGATTGTAGGTGTAGCCGGGATCCGTCACGATTCGGGAAATCGTATGCGTGCCTGTTGGCGATGGCGTTTCTGCCGAACCAATCGTGGCGGGATACGCGACGACGAGCTTGCCATCTTCGCCGTATGCCCGCACCTGCTTGTTGCCTTTGTCGGCGATAATCCGCGCGACCGGCTTCGTCACATTCTTCCCGATATTCGTCACGCGAATGATCGTCCCGGCGCGATTGAAGTTCGCATCGGGGTTAAGCGAGCGCAGGAATTTTTCATCCATGTGGAAGCGTTCAGCCAGCATTTCTGGAACGGACGTATATCCCAGCCGGTCCAGCTTTGCCTTCTCGCTGTAATCTTCCGGCACGGAGGCGACAAACGGCCCCGCCGCATCCTCCGCTGTAATCGTATAGTTCACCAGCGCATCGCCGCCGGTCGCGGCAAGCTGCTCCTTGATTTTTATCGTATCAGTGGATTTCAGCGGCTGCCCTGTCAGCGCGCGATAATTTTCCAGCGCGCGATCCACATTTGAGCCGAACCGTCCGTCGATCACACCCGGCGACGCCCCCACGCGGTCGAGCAAAACCTGCAATCCGGCGACGTCTTCTTTTATGGCAGATTGAATTGTTGGCGTGGTTGCTGGCGCCTTGCCCAGATCGATGACCGAATCGCCCGAATTTGCGGGTGCCTGCTGAATCGCCTTTGGCTCGGAAGGCTGCGGCAAGGGCGTGCGCTCAACAACACGCGGCTGCTGTTGTCGCGGAGCCTCCTGCTCGTCGGGATAAAGCTCATCCGGATATTGGCGATAGCCATCATCGGGATAGGTCCGCTCATAACGGCGGCGCTCATATT
The DNA here is from genome assembly GCA_049840935.1 of Mesorhizobium sp. Lineage (GTDB taxonomy): Bacteria > Pseudomonadota > Alphaproteobacteria > Rhizobiales > Rhizobiaceae > Mesorhizobium_G. The sequence continues at coordinate 159,593 of JASGJA010000025.1, read as the reverse complement.
GCTCAAGTTCAGGGTCGTCATAAACCGAATTGTCCTGCCACTGTCGCGCGCGCGGGCGCTCGCGTTGATATCGTGGCTGCGGCGGTTCGGCTGGCTCGATGGAAACAACCTCGCCGGTAACGGCATCGACGATTACGCGATTGCCCTGCGCATCGTAATAGACCTGCGCATCGCGAACCTGCGCGTCCGCGCCCGTGCTTGCGCTCACAAGCAGGGCAAACAGGGCAAATTGTGCAAAACGGTTCAAGTCCGACCCCGCGTCAGGCAATTCGTGGCACGATGCAAATCACTTGCTATCATCTCATACATGAACCCGGCATGAAAATGGCCGCATCACGGCGGAAGGTTGCCTGCCTTAACGATGAGCATGACACGGCGACCGAGATTGATTTTTTGCCATGTGGGGAATATATAAGGGAGGTCGTAAAGAGCAGGTCGGGCGTATTCCTGCGTTTTGGTGCGCTCGCTAGGACGATCAGACTTGCAGGGAGTTTGCTGACAGGACACTTCGGGTGGTTTCCGGCCCCTTAGAGCTAAGGAAACGCTTCTACTGTCGAAATTCAACGGCCCTTGGTGTTTAGCGTCAAGGGCCGTTTTCTATTCATCAATACTGCCTATCCGAGTACCATAGGCATTCCGGCGCGCGAATGCGGTTACTACAGAGTAATGCGGTTCCGCATCGTCCTTGTATTCGAGAATGGCAACGCCCATTGCCGTGCGAACCACGGTAACGCGAACATTTCTGATATGCGCGAACTCGCAAAACACCGGCGAACCGGGGCGCACAATATCAGCGACATACTTGGCCACATCGTTCGCCGCGATATAACCTCTGGCGATAAGATCGACATGGTGCCTTGCCCATATATGACGGACTCCAAACCCGCCCCGCCCGCCATGTTTTCCCAGCTTCAAATAAATGTCGCCACCGGGAATAAAAAAGCCTTTGGTCTTTTTCTCAACCACTTTCCCAAAAACAAACGTATCATTGGTTGGATGCGGAATAAGCGTATCGGGCATTCAAGTCGACAATTTACAATCAATTCGACAGCGCTCCCCACGAATTGCTGCATTACCAAATAGCCCTTTTATTTTAGAAATTCATAGAATATGGTCGCGGCGGGTTCGGCATCTGCTGAACCTTGGGATGTAGAAACCCCAAGTGAAACGGTCGATGTCAACCGTTACGGCATCTCCACGCGCTCTTATGGCCGGGGAGGCCTCGACGTATGTCCAGAGCTTTGGCTTAAAGGTCGAGGCAGCCGTTTTCACTCGGCTTTCTACCTCCCCGGTCACCAGAGGGGCGAGTGGGGCAAATTATAGCCCCTCGGTGACCATTCTCATCATGGGGAGTGACGATGGAACCGTACAGTTTCTGGCAGGATTTTTTCGCGACATACCGTTCATCGCCAGACGCCATCAAAGCGTTGTGGCTGATTGTACCACCGGCCTTCGTAATAGCGCTGACGTGGGTTTTATCGAAGGCATCAGCCAATAGACGCGAGCCGCATGGCCCCTCATTCGCAATCGAGAGCCGCGCCAGCGAAAATGCAATGCACAACAGGGGCAACGAGCAGGTTCTGATACTTGCTGCAGGCCGGTTACTCGATCAATTTGAAGTTCCCGTTGGTCCTGATGTGTCACCACGCTTGTAGTCTAGTGCAACGAAACGGCGAACCGAATGCGGCAAAGCCAAGCTAAACAAAAGCGCGGCGAAATATCCGCCGCGCCTTCTCAATTCTAGCACCTGACTTACGCCGCCTTTTCAGCCTCGTTCACGACCCTTGGTTTGGACCGAAAATTCAACCGATCGGACCCAGACGTGACCTTCACCTTCGAGCCATCCAGAACATCGCCAAGCAATATCTTCTCGGCCAGCGGGTCTTGAAGTTCCTTCTGGATCACGCGCTTGAGCGGGCGCGCGCCATATGCCGGATCGTAACCCTTGTTCGCCAACCACTCGACGGCGTCCTTGTCCAGTTCGAGCTTGATCTTGCGGTCCGCCAGCAGTTTTTCCAAACGGCCAAGCTGGATCTCCACGATCTTGCCCATGTCCTGACGACGCAGGCGGTGGAACAGAATGATCTCGTCGATGCGGTTCAGGAATTCAGGCCGGAATGCCGAGCGAACGCGTTCCATCACCAGATCGCGCACCGAGTCCACATCGCCGTCTTCACCCAGATTGACGAGGAATTCAGCACCGAGATTCGACGTCATGATGATTAGCGTGTTGCGGAAATCCACCGTACGGCCCTGACCATCGGTCAAACGCCCATCATCGAGCACCTGCAACAGGATGTTGAACACATCGGGATGTGCCTTTTCGACCTCGTCGAACAGCACGACCTGATACGGCCTGCGCCGCACGGCTTCTGTCAGCACGCCGCCTTCCTCGTATCCAACATAGCCGGGAGGCGCGCCGATCAGCCGGGCCACGGAGTGCTTCTCCATGAATTCCGACATGTCGATGCGAACCATCGCCTGCTCATCATCGAACAGGAAGTTGGCCAGCGCCTTCGTCAGCTCCGTCTTGCCCACACCTGTGGGTCCGAGGAACATGAACGAGCCGATGGGTCGATTCGGGTCCTGCAAACCAGCACGCGCACGACGCACCGCCTTGGAGACGGCCTGAACTGCCTCACCCTGTCCAACGACACGCTTGCCGATAGCGTCCTCCATATGCAGCAGTTTTTCGCGCTCTCCTTCCAGCATCTTGTCGACCGGAATGCCGGTCCAGCGCGAAACGATCTGCGCCACGTGGTCCGGCGTCACGGTCTCTTCAACCATGCTGCCGCGATTGTCCTGCGACTCCGCCTCAACGAGCTTCTTTTCCAGATCAGGAATCTTGCCATAAGCAAGCTCGCCAGCTTTCTGGAATTCGCCCTTACGCTGCGCGGCTGCCAGCTCGTTGCGCGCGTCGTCGAGCTGCTTCTTGAGTTCGGCGGCAAGGCCGAGCTTTTGCTTTTCCGCCTGCCATTTGGAGGTCATGCCAGCGGACTCTTCCTCAAGTCCGGCAAGCTCCTGCTCAAGCCGCGCCAGACGATCCTTGGACGCATCATCCTTCTCGACCTTTAACGCCTCGCGTTCGATCTTCAACTGCATGATGCGGCGGTCGATTTCGTCCAAAGCTTCAGGCTTTGAATCGACCTGCATGCGCAGCCGCGATGCCGCTTCGTCCATCAAATCGATGGCCTTGTCCGGCAGAAAACGGTCGGTGATGTAGCGGTTCGACAAGGTTGCTGCCGACACCAGAGCGGAGTTGGAAATGCGCACCTTGTGGTGCTGCTCGTACTTTTCCTTCAACCCGCGCAGGATCGAAATAGTATCTTCGACGGTCGGCTCCGACACAAACACCGGCTGGAAGCGCCGGGCAAGTGCCGGGTCTTTTTCGACATGCTTGCGATACTCATCCAGCGTCGTCGCTCCAACGCAGTGCAACTCACCGCGCGCAAGAGCAGGCTTGAGCAGGTTCGAGGCGTCCATTGCGCCATCCGCCTTGCCCGCGCCAACCAGCGTGTGCATTTCGTCGATAAACAGAATGATGTTGCCGTCAGCGGCAGTGATTTCCGAAAGCACGGCTTTCAACCGCTCCTCAAACTCACCACGATATTTCGCACCGGCGATCAGCGCGCCCATGTCTAGCGCCATCAACTGCTTGTCGCGCAGCGATTCCGGCACGTCGCCATTGACGATGCGCAGCGCCAGCCCTTCCGCAATTGCGGTCTTGCCCACGCCCGGCTCGCCGATCAGCACCGGATTGTTTTTCGTGCGTCGCGACAGAACCTGAATCGTGCGGCGAATTTCGTCGTCGCGCCCGATCACCGGGTCAAGCTTGCCCGCCCGCGCATCGGCGGTCAGGTCGCGTGCATATTTCTTCAGCGCGTCATAGCCCTGTTCCGCACCTGCCGAGTTGGCGGTGCGACCCTTGCGAATGTCGTTAATGACACTGTTCAGCGCCTGTGCGGTGACGCCAGCCTTGGCAAGAATATCAGCCGTCTTGGCAGACTTCTCGACTGCCAGCGCGGTGAGCAAACGCTCGACCGTAACGAAACTGTCACCAGCCTTCTTGGCAAGCTCTTCCGCCGTGGTGAAAACCTTGGCAAGCGGCTGCGCCATATAAAGCTGGCCGTTGCCACCTTCTACCTTCGGCATGGCTTCCAGCGCGGCATCGACGCCGAGCTTGACGTCCTGCGCCTTGCCGCCAGCGCGTTCGATCAGCGAAGCCGCGAAGCCTTCGTCATCATCGATCAGCGCTTTCAGAATGTGTTCGGGGGTGAATTGCTGATTGTTGCGATTGAGCGCGGCAGTCTGTGCGGCCTGGATAAAGCCGCGCACGCGCTCTGAATATTTTTCCAGATTCATGTCCTATGTCTCCCTTTCCTCCCCGTCCCGCTATGCGGCAACGGTTTGGCGTGTGAGTAACCCGCTTCCTTGAAGCCGGGTTCCGTTAGGAAGAATATGGGTGCTCTTTTGCGCTTCACAAGGCCGTTACAACGCCGTTGCGCAAAGAAAATCGGCGGAAGTTTGCACCCCCGCCGATCTCGAAATTCTGACCGATCGGGAGCTTCTCCGCCCCACCCGTCATGCTGGGGCTTGTCCCGCGCATCTCCACTCCATCGTCATGCTCGGGCTTGTCCCGAGCATCCAGGGCGTTTCAGATAGCCCCCCAGGAGACGCCGAAGAATTTACTCGTCGGATACGGTAACCGGTTCGCTATCGGCCTGAGCCGCTTCCTGCGGCGCGCCGCCTTCGTCGGAAGGCTGGTCATCACGGCGTGGACGACGCGGACGTCTTGGACGACGTGCTTCTGCGGCTTCGGGCTGCGATTCCACCACCGGAATTTCCGCTTTCAGAAATGCCGGAAGCTCGTCGCTGGTCGCCTCGTTTCCGTCCGAAGCATCCTGACCCTGTACTGCGCGCGGCTGTTCATCCTGCCGCTGGTAATCACCGTTGCGATGGCCGTTTTGATAGTTGCGGTCACGACGATCCCGGTTGCGGAAATTCTCGCGACGGCCACCATTGTTGTTTTCGCGTTGGCCGTTCTCGCTGTTCAGCGCAACCTCCGCCGGAACACCGTCGATCACCGGCTGCGGACCAGCGCCTACATCCGGCTGCGCGGCTCCGTTGCCGTCCTGTGCATTCGGCTGGGCTCCAAACTCAGCGCCCTCTTCATCCATGTCCTCATCGTAGTCGTCACGATTCTGGACGTTCTGGATCGGCATCTGCGCCTGCGCTGCGGCAATGATGCGATTGTAGTGCTCGGCGTGCTGGAGATAGTTTTCGGCCATAACACGGTCGCCCGAACTCATCGCATCGCGCGCCAAAGTGGCGTATTTTTCTGCGATCTGCTGCGCGGAACCACGGATTTTTACATCCGGTCCGTTGCTTTCGTAGCTGCGCGTCAGAGGGTTCGGGCCCTTACGATTGTTATTATTGTTGTTGTTATTATTACGGCCGCGCATGCGCCGGTTCTGCTGTTGTGGCCTCATTATGATCTCTTCATGTTGTAAATCATGGTCGAAGCGGGCGTTCTTAGCGCTCGCTGCTTCGTGTTTCCCTGCCGGTGTTCGCCCGCTGAAAATGCGTTGGCGTCACGTGCCATCCAAACCCGTTTCGAGTTACTAAAACCGGCTGACCACCGCACTCAAGCGGAGCGTCGTCTTACGCAGAAAGGCAGCTTTTTAATTGGAGCCCGATTCCCATCGAAGCTGCCTGCTTCGTCCAATCCGGCTGGCCGGACCCTATAGATTGTTTGTTGCGCTGCCAAGACCTTTTTTTACGGCCGTAAAACTTGGTTTTTGCGCCGTAAAAACACAAGAATACGGTCGTATTTTTCCAAATCCTGGTGTTTTTGTGCGAGAAACCAGCCTTCTTTCGCGAAGATTTCCTCGACTTGGGCGGCTTGATCGAACCCGATCTCCACAGCAACCACCCCGTCCTCCACAAGATGCTGACCTGCATCGGCAGCAATAACGCGATATGCTTCGAGCCCATCCGGGCCACCATCCAGCGCTCTAATCGGATCGAAATCCCGCACTTCACGTTCGAGCGTCGGAAGGATTTCGGTCCTTATATAGGGCGGGTTGGAAACGATTACATCGAACCTGCCTTCAATCTTTTCAAACCATGAGCTTTTGACGGTAGAAAACCGGCTTTCCAGTCCCAATTGCCGCGCATTCTGGTTAGCGGTTTCGAGCGCATCATCCGAAATATCAACGCCAACGGCCCGTGCTTTCGGCGCTTCATGAAGCAGCGCAAGCGCGATTGCGCCCGTACCCGTTCCCAAGTCAAGAATGTCGAATTGGTCTTTATTCTCAATAGCTTGAATGACAAACAGCAGAACAGCATCGACCAGCGTTTCAGTATCTGGACGCGGTTCCAGCGTTTCAGGTGAAAGGCTGAGTTTCAGGCCATAGAACTCGCGAAAGCCGAGGATTCGGTGGACCGGCTCACCGGACAGTCGGCGGGCTATAGCCATTTCAATGGCGTCGATAATTTGCGGACCCAATTCGCGACCGGGAGCGGCTATTGAATCTGTCCTCGTCGTCCCGGAATAGTGCTCGACAATCAGACGTGCATCGAGATCGGGATTGACGATTCCGGCCTGCGCAAATGCCGAGCGCACTTGTCGCAAGACAGCGCCAAGTGATTGATCAGGCGTCATTTTTCATGTCTGCCATCAGCTTTGACTGATGGTCAGCAATCAGCGCATTGACGATTTCATCAAGCTCGCCTTCCATGACGCGGTCGAGCTTGTAGAGGGTCAGATTGATGCGATGGTCGGTAACGCGGCCCTGCGGAAAATTATAGGTGCGGATTCGTTCGGAGCGGTCGCCCGAACCAACTTGCAGGCGCCGTGATTCGGAGCGTTCTTCATCCGCTTTCGAGCGTTCCTGATCGAACAGCCTTGCTCGCAAAATCTGCATTGCGCGTGCGCGATTCTGGTGCTGGGATTTCTCCGCCTGAACCACCACGATACCAGAAGGAATGTGCGTGATTCGCACCGCCGAGTCGGTGGTGTTGACGTGCTGACCGCCCGCCCCTGACGCGCGCATCGTGTCGATACGAATATCCTCGTTGCGGATTTCAATGTCCACTTCCTCGGCTTCGGGAAGCACCGCAACTGTTGCTGCTGAGGTGTGGATTCGCCCGCTCGCTTCCGTATCAGGAACACGCTGAACGCGGTGAACACCGGACTCGAATTTCATGTGCGCAAACACGCCCTTGCCCGACACGGAAGCAACGATTTCCTTGAAGCCGCCGACTTCGCCGTCGCTCGTGGAAACGACTTCCACCCGCCAGCCTCTCAGTGCTGCATAGCGTTCATACATGCGGAAAAGGTCGCCCGCGAAAAGCGCCGCCTCATCGCCGCCCGTGCCTGCGCGAATTTCCAGAATAGCGTTCTTTTCGTCGGCTGCATCTTTGGGAAGAAGCAGAATTTGAATGTCGTGCTGCAATGCCTCGATGCGGTTTTCGACCTCCGGCAAATCAGCCTCGGCCAGCGCGCGCATCTCGTCATCCGTCGATTTGTCGGCCAGCATGGCTTCTAGATCGGCCTGCTCCTGCTCGGCTCCGCGAAGATCCCGAATCTTGCCGACCATCTCTTGCATGTCGGAATATTCCGACGCCATTTTCACATAGGCATCTGCGCTCGGCCCAGCAGCCATCTGCGCTTCGAGCATCTCGAAACGCTTGACGACCTGATCCATGCGATCACGAGGCAAGGCAATCATAATACGTACTCTACAAGGGGATTTTGCGGTCGTCGGCGAACGCCTGAAGCAGTGCCCGCATTGGCAAGGTTGCACTCTTGCCAGACAGGTTTTCCTGCATGAAGGTTTCCAACTGACCAAGCGGCAGTTCGAGCAACATGGCCTTCACCGGACCGATTGCAGCAGGCGACATGGAAATTGAGCGATAGCCCAAGCCCATGAGCGCCATCGCGGAAATAGGTTTTCCGGCAAGTTCTCCGCACAGCGTAACAGGCGTGTCGTTGCGCTTTCCCGCATCGGCGATGTGCTTGAGCGTGCGCAAGAATGGCACGGAAAGCGGATCGAACCGATTTGCGAGCGTCGAATTTCCGCGATCCGTCGCCATGACGAACTGGAACAGATCGTTCGAGCCGACGGAAACGAAGTCAACAACCGACATCAACTCGTCCAACTGCCACAACAGCGACGGCACTTCGACCATCGCGCCGACTTTCAGCGTGTTCGGCAGCATGTGTGCAAAGCGCGAAAGGTGCCGGACTTCCTTGTCGATGATTTCACGGGCTTGCGCGATTTCGCCCAAGTTCCGTGACCATCGGCAGCATGACCTTGAGTTCACGCCCGCCAGCCGCTTTCAGAAGCGCACGAATCTGCGTCTTGAGCAGGCCCGGACGGTCGAGCGTCAGGCGAATTGCCCGCCAACCAAGAGCAGGGTTTTCCTCCTGCTGGACGCCCTTGAAATAGGGGAGAACCTTGTCGCCGCCAATGTCGATGGTGCGAAAGGTAACGGGCTTGCCGCGCGCCGCGTCCAGCACGTCCTTGTAAAGTCGCTCCTGCGCTTCTGCTCGCGGAAATGTCGAAGCGACCATGAATTGCAGTTCGGTGCGGTAAAGCCCAATGCCACCTGCCCCGGACTCAGTGAGTTGCGGCAAGTCGACCAGCAAACCTGCATTCATAAGCAGATCGATTTTAACCCCGTCCTTGGTGGCCGTCGGCTTGTCGCGCAACTCGCGATAAAGCTGCTGCCTGCGGGCACGAAAGCGCACCTTCTCCGCATAAGCAAGTTCGACGTCTTGCTGTGGGCGCAAATGAATCGCGCCCTCGTCGCCGTCGACGATAACAGGATCGCCGTTTTCAGCCATCGAGACAGCGCCTTTGACCTGTCCAACGGCAGCAATTCCCATAGCGCGCGCAACGATGACGACGTGGCTAGTCGCCGCGCCATCTTCGAGAATAAGTCCGCGCAACTTTTCGCGTGGATAGTCAAGCAGTTCAGCCGCACCCATCGAGCGCGCGACAATGATGGAATCCTTCGGCAGCGCCGCCGCCACATCGTCTGGCGCACGCCCCATCAACTGACGCAAAAGCCGGTTTCCCAGATCGTCAAAGTCGCTCATCCGCTCGCGCAGATACGGGTCAGTCATATGCAACATGCGCGCGCGCATATCGCTCTGAACCTTTTCGACCGCGGCTTCTGCGGTCAGGCCGTTATTGATTGCCTCTTCCAGACGCCGCACCCAGCCGCGGTCGTTCGCGAACATGCGATAGGCTTCCAGAACAGCACGGTGCTCGCCCTCAAACGCAACGTCGCGCCGAGACAGCATGTCATCAATGGAAAGGCGCAACGAACCAAGCGAACTTTCCAGCCGCGCCAATTCCTTGTCGCTATCTTCGTTGAACAGGTTGGTGACGACAATGCGTGGCTCGTGCAAAACCACATGGCCAAGCCCGACACCCTCGTTGAAAGACGCACCGCCAATGCTCACAGGCTTTGACAGGTCGAGTTCCAGACCGGGGCGCGTGAGCCGCACCAAACCGCCTGCGGCGATCATTTCCGCAATAACCATCGCGGTTGTTTCGAGGGCTTCAACCTCATCCTCGCGATAGGTGCGCATCGTGCGATTTTGCACAACCAGAACGCCCAGAGTGCGCCCTGCCCTCAGAACCGGAACACCGAGGAACGAGTGATAAATTTCTTCGCCCGTTTCCGGCAAATAGGTGAAGGCCGGATGCTTTTGCGCATCTGAAAGATTGAGCGGACGGGCGCTAGCCGCAATCGTGCCCACAAGGCCCTGCCCTACCTGCAATTGCGCAAGGTGGACGGCGCTGGGGTTCAGACCTTCGGTGGCATAAAGCTCAAGCACCGAGTCGGCGCGCAGAACATACAGTGAGCAAACTTCCGCAACCATGTTGGAGGCGATGTCGCGCACGATCCGGTCGAGTCGCTCTTGCGGCTCTAGCGGCTCCGCCATCAATTCGCGGAGCTTTTTCAGCAATACACGCGGACCACCCGCAGCATCGCGCATCGGCGTCCCTTCCGATTTCTTCGGACAGCAGTTTTAGGCGAATTGTCAGATTCGCCAAACAGATGTCTATTGCTTATCCAGACCGTAGACCGAATGCAAAGTGCGAACCGCAAGTTCGGTATACGGACCATCAATAAGAATAGAGATTTTTATCTCCGACGTCGTAATCGCCCGGATATTGATCTGCTTGTCTGCAAGCGCCTTGAAGGCCGTAGCAGCAACACCGGCATGGCTGCGCATACCGATGCCGATGACAGACACTTTCGACATGCCGTCATCGTGTTGGACATCATCAAAGCCGACCGTTTCACGTATCTTTTCCAAAACGTTCAGCGCCTTCGCCACATCGCCGGATGGAACTGTGAAGGTAATGTCGGTGAATTTGCCGTCTTCCGAAATGTTCTGGACGATCATATCCACATTGATGGAAGCTTCCGCCAGCGGGCCAAAAATGCCTGCGGAGACGCCCGGACGATCTGCCACGCGACGAAGGGAAATCTGCGCCTCGTCCTTGGCATAGGCTATACCGGTGACAACCTGCTGTTCCACGATTTCATCCTCATCGCAAATGAGCGTTCCGGGCGGATTCAGAAGATCGCCCATGCCGGGCGCGTCCGGATCGTCGAAGGAAGAGCGCACAAATGTACGCACCTTATGTACCATTGCCAGCTCGACCGAGCGAACCTGGAGCACCTTTGCGCCGAGCGAAGCCATTTCGAGCATTTCCTCGAAGGTGATCTTCGACATGCGCCGCGCCTTCGGCTCGATGCGTGGGTCGGTTGTATAGACGCCGTCCACATCGGTATAGATGTCACAGCGATCGGCCTTTACCGCCGCAGCAATGGCCACCGCGCTTGTGTCCGAGCCGCCGCGACCTAGCGTCGAGATGCGATTATCCGGCGCAAGACCCTGAAAGCCCGCGATGACGGCAACCTGCCCTTCCTTGAACCGCTGGATCAGAAAGGAGCCGTCAATATCTGTGATGCGGGCCGCGCCATGCGCACCATCCGTTTTGATCGGAATTTGCCAACCAAGCCATGACCGGGCGTGGACGCCCATGTTCTGGAGCGTTATCGCTAGCAGACCGGCAGTGACCTGTTCGCCAGAGGCAACAACCGCATCGTACTCCCGCGCATCATGCAGCGGCGACGCCTCCTTGGTCCACGCAACAAGCTCGTTCGTCTTGCCGGACATGGCAGAAACGACAACGGCAACCTCGTGCCCCGCATCGACCTCGCGTTTGACATGCCGCGCCACATTGCGGATGCGGGCGATGTCGGCGACCGAGGTCCCGCCGAATTTCATCACAATGCGCGCCATGTGTGGATGAATGCCTTGTCGATGACGCCGGACTAGCCGGCTAACTCCTGCGAAAGCGCCGCAAATGCAGACGCCGAAACCGCGGCCTCCTTAGCCAAAACAGGACCGCTTCGCAAGTTGTCAGTGGCAGTTAACTTGAACAGCTCGCTTCTTGACATTTGCGGCTCCAGACCCGACTTCCTTCCCTTCCAAGGAGAAACGCATGGCCCAGGCCGAACGCTCGACCATCGACCCCGAAGAAGTGGAACGCTTTTCGCGCATTGCGGCGCAATGGTGGGATCCTGCGGGGAAATTCCGCCCGCTCCATAAGTTTAACCCCGTTCGGTTGGCCTATATTCGCGATCAGGTGGCAGCGCGGTCCGGGCGTGATCCACTCGCAGCCCGCCCGCTGGAAGGTGTGCGCATTCTCGATATTGGCTGCGGTGGAGGTTTATTGTGCGAGCCTATGGCACGACTAGGCGCAACTGTCGTGGGCGTCGATCCGGCAGAGCGCAACATCGAGGTCGCACGGCTGCACGCCGCCGAAAGCGGTCTGGAGATTGACTACCGCGCAACCACTGCCGAGGCTCTTGCCGATGCAGGAGAACAATTCGACGTAGTGCTGAACATGGAAGTCGTGGAGCACGTTGCGGATATCGACCTGTTCATTTCTCGTACCAGCGAGATGGTAAAACCCGGTGGATTGATGTTTGTCGCCACCATCAACCGAACGCTGAAAGCTTTGGGGCTTGCGATTATCGGTGCAGAATATGTGCTGCGGTGGCTACCGCGCGGCACGCATCGCTATGACAAGTTCGTTCGCCCGCAGGAACTGGAAACGCCCCTTTCCAAAGCCGGAATGGTCGTGATCGACCGGACAGGCGTCTCCTACAACCCGCTGGCAGATCGTTGGAGTCGTTCCAAGGATATGGACGTGAACTACATGTTGCTTGCAGAGCGGCCAAGCTGAGCCTTTGTCGTCATGGCAATGCCCGCGGAAATCACCAGCGCACCGAGCCATGTCAGCAAACCATAGCTCTCACCGAGAAACAGCATCCCTGATATCAGGCCAACGGCCGCGGCAACATAACCGATCTGGCTGAGATAGACGGGGCCGCCAACCGCTTGCAGCCGGAAGAAAAACGCAAACATCAGCGATGATGCGGCGACCTGCGCTGCCACCACCCACGGAATTGTGCTCAGAACGGCGAAGTGCGGGCCGCCTGTCGCAAGCATTGCAATCATGAGCATGAGGGCAGCCGCCAGATGACTGCCTACCGCGAGTTCGATGGGTCCGGCATCACGAGGCCAATCGATCGTTCGATATATATTGCCCGCCGCCAGTGCAAGCGGAATACAAAAGCCAACCCGGACCCAGAAAACATCGGCCGGGCCGACCAGCCTCGCCCGCGCGTCCATGCTACCATCAGCGCTCCGATAAAACCCACAGCAACGCCAGCGATCCCTAGCGGCTGTCGGGCGGCGAACCTTTAGAAGAATGGAGAACACCAACGTTATGACCGGCGAGAGCGTGAACATAATGCCGGTGTAACCAGCTCCGAGGTGGGGAATGGCGGAGAACATCAATATGTTTGGAATTGCATAGGAAATAGCGGCCGCAACGAAGAAATAGCGCAGCCTTTTACCGTCCAGCCGAATGCGCCCACCGCGCAACTTAAGCGAGAACGAGCAGCACGGACCCTGCACCAAATGACACGACGAAGGCCCACATGAGCGGTGCAACGCCAACTGCGGTCGCGACTTTGCCGAATGGCAGAACCAATCCCAGCAGCGAGCCGGTAACAACAAGCAGGGCGAATGCCGAAATCCCAGATGATTTTCATCGGAACGTTCTAGACGTCGCGAACGCGTCAGAAAATTGCAAGACGATATGCCAGTGAGTTGCGGTCCTCGGGAATAACCGGCAACGGCATGAACTCGACGCCATCTTCCACAAGCGCCCGCGCCTCTTCCGGCGTGGCCTCGCCATAGATGCCGCGTTGGTCCGCCTCGCCGAAATGGATCTTGCGCGCTTCCTCGGCAAAACGGTCGCCGACATAGTCGGCATCTGCCTTGACGCGTTCAGCAAATGCCTTCATTTCGGCCATGACTTGGCGCTGCTGCTCACCCATAGCGAGAGCGATTTTCTCCTGCTTGCGCGAGGTGGAAACGGCAGGCGCCATCAGCGCCTTTTCAACCTTGGTGCTGCTGCAATGCGGGCAATCGACAAACCCGCGCTTCTTCTGCGTGTCAAAGTCGTCATTCGAGCGAAACCAGCCCTCAAACTCATGCGCATTGTCGCAAATCGAGCGAGAACCGGATCAAAATGCGGCTCCCATGAGTTCAACCGTACTGATTTCGTTCACCTCAAAGTCGCGCGCATTCTTGAGGTTCGGAATTTTGGCGCGTGCCGCCGCAACTTGGGCGATGTCGATCTCCGCAATCACAACGCTTGGCTCATCGCCGTCCGCTTCGGCAAGGATACGCCCCCAAGGATCGACGATAAGCGAATGGCCATAGGTTTCGCGGCCATCTTCATGCACTCCGCCCTGAGCCGCAGCTATAACAAATGCGCCATTCTCGATTGCGCGGGCGCGCAGAAGGATATGCCAATGAGCTTCGCCGGTTTGGCGCGTAAAGGCCGCCGGAACGGTAAGCAACTGAGCACCGGCCAAGGCTTCGGCGCGGAAGAGTTGCGGGGGAAACGCAGATCGAGCAAACAGCGAAGCCGAGCTTCGCGAAGGGCAGATCCGCAACGACCGAGCGCGTTCCCGGCTCATATGCCGAAGACTCTCGCCAGCTTTCGCCATTGTCGAGATCGACGTCGAACATATGAATTTTGTCGTAAGTCGTGATGAGCACACCATCAGGACCATAGAGCAACGCACGGTTTGCCAGCTTGCCGTCCTCGCGCAGGATTGCCGTTGAGCCGACATGCAGAAAAATTCCGAGTTCCGCCGCGAGTCGGGAAGCAGCTTTCGCAATCACATCGCGATCCACCGAAGTGAACAAAGCAGCGCGAGCATCCTTGTCGCGGATAAGGCCGCCTGTCATTTCAGGTGTCTGGACGTAGCGCGCGCCTTTGGATGCTGCTTCGCGAACCAGCCGCTCAAAATCGACCGCGTTGCGGTCGGGACTCGTACCCGAACGCATCTGAACGGCGGCGGCGAGAAAAGCACTCATATGATCAATCCAGTTTGCCGGTAGAGAGAAGTCCGTCGAGCCTGCCCTGATCTTCCAGCGCATGCAGATCGTCGCTGCCACCCACATGCACGTCCCCCACAAATATTTGCGGGAATGTGCGCCTGCCGGAGCGGGCGATCATTTCTTCGCGCAGGCCGGGACTGAAACTTGCATCGTGCTCAACATAGGAAACACCTTTCTTGTCCAGAAGGCGTTTGGCTGCCGAGCAATAACCGCAGAGCGCGCGTGTGTAGATCGTTACTTCGGGCATAGATTATTGGTTCCGTTGCCGACTTATATAGTCTCAGGCTCGTCAGGCTGAAAGTCCCCCGGCAAGACCCGCGCAAATGTCAGCACATCGACCGCACTGGCGCCACCCTTCATCAGGGCTTTGGTTACTGCATAAACAGTCGCGCCCGTCGTATAGACATCGTCCACCAACAATATGCGACGTCCTTCGATCTCGATCCTGAGCTGATCCGGCACGGAAAAAGCGGTTCGGACATTTTCCTGCCGCTCCGCAAGCTTTAACCCAACTTGTTGGCGCGTGTTCCTGATGCGCGTCACGACCTGCGGCGCAAAAGATTTGTCCGCGAGCCTGGCAATTGCGCGAGCAAGCTCCGCCGATTGGTTGAAGCGCCGCCAGAAAAAACGCGACCGGTGCAGGGGGACCGGCACGATCAGATCCGCTTCACAGACGAGTTCCGAACCCGCACGCAGCATCCATTGCGCCATCGGAGGTGCCAAATCTGTCCGGTCGCGATATTTCAGACCTTGCACCATCGCCCGCGCAACGCCGCTGTAGGACACTGCCGCACGCGACCTTTGAAACGGAGGCGGATTTGCGATTGCGTCCGCCGAAAGAAACCCCCTGCCCATGTCGTATGAAAAGGGCGTTCCCATAATCTCGCACCAAGGTCTTTCGAGAAAACGAATGCCCGGCCAGCACATTGCACATAGGGTACCGGGTGCAGAAACGAGACGCGCGCAACCAATGCAGGTGGACGGAAAAAGAATCTGGGCGGTTTGATCCGCCAATGATCGAAAATAACTCTTGAGCGCAGCCATCGCTTGCTTCACCAGAAACCGCGCTGGTATTGCGCAAGCAAGCTCACCGCACAACAGGAAAGAAACGGTAATTGCAGCCGCTATTCGACACTGACCTTTTGCTCGCTCGCAGATTGCGCTCATTGCGTTCGCGTGTCGAAGGAGCAGACTTTCTTATGGTTCGCGTAGCCGACGACCTTGCAGAACGGCTCTCGACCGTCGAGCGCAAATTCGGGCGCGCGGTCGCAGCGTTCTGCACCACGAGCGATGCGGAACGTGTGTTGGCCAACAGTGGAAAAGTCGGAAGCGTTACCCGCGTGGAACGTGATCCGGCAATGCTTGGCGATGGCGAACGCATAATAGCCCCGGCGGAAACCTTGCCGTTAGAGCCAGAAAGCATCGATCTGGCAGTTTCCCTGCTGTCCTTTCAGGAAATCAACGACCTTCCCGGTCTTCTGTTTCAGTTCCGACGTGCACTCAAGCCGGATGGGCTTTTGCTGGCCGCCATGGCGGGCGGAGAAACACTCAAAGAATTGCGCGAGTGTCTG
Organism: Mesorhizobium sp.; assembly: GCA_049840935.1. Lineage (GTDB taxonomy): Bacteria > Pseudomonadota > Alphaproteobacteria > Rhizobiales > Rhizobiaceae > Mesorhizobium_G. Next base: position 143,501 of record JASGJA010000025.1, on the reverse strand, counting down.
CTGGTTACTGAAACGGAGCTGACAGGCGGCGCCGCGCCGCGCGTTGCACCGTTTACCGATGTTCGCGATGCGGGAGCGTTGCTTCAACGAGCGGGCTTCGCTCTTCCGGTCGCAGACGTTGAAACTGTAACAGTGCGCTACCCGCATCTGTTCGCATTGATGGCGGATCTGCGCGCCATGGGTGCAACTAATGCTCTGGTGGACCGCAGCCGGAGGCCGGTTTCCCGCCGCCTTTTTATACGCGCCGCGGAAATTTATGCGGAACGCTTCGCCGATGCGGACGGACGCATTCGCGCTACCTTCTCAATCGTCTGGTTATCTGGCTGGGCACCCGATGCATCACAGCCCAAGGCTCTAAAGCCGGGTTCCGCACAGGTCTCGCTGACGCAGATTTTAAAATAGCACGCTTTACTGAGTTACTCTGGCTCGGTCAGCGCTTCGCCTACCGTTTCGGCGTTGTTGTTCCACAGCGCGTTGACCGAAAGCCCTGCGCTTTTGGCACCACCAATGAGCGCGACGCAAATAAGGGCGGCGATCAATCCATACTCGATGGCCGTTGCACCGCTCTCATCAATGACAAATGTTCGGGCTATTTGCAGCATGGGTATCCGCCAATCCATGACGCAACGGTAGCAGGCGGATATTAAAAAGCTTGATGCGTCTTTGCTAAGATTGCAGTGGAAAAGTCTCTGATCCGTTCAGCATGCTCCGGTGCGCGAACCGTCTTGCCGAATAATGCAGACTGCATCAGGGGAAGGCTGAAGCACGCTCCTGCGAATCGTGTAGGTGCTGCCCTGATCGATCGAGCCAACCTGCATCGCATCAATACCGGCTCCATCTGCCCATTCGCTGCTTCGCTTGTCGAGTGCGGGAACGATGATGACGGTCAGCGCGGCGATGCCAAGGCCAAACAGCAGCGTAGCGCGCAAAAGTCCCATGCCTGCTTCACGCATGCTCCAACCCCTTTCGCCGCGAACGATGTCCCAGCCGTTTTCTTGCTCCATCCGATTCCTCGCCGCGCATTCTCGCGCACAGGTTGTGGAATTTGAGGAGAATTTTCACGTTCGGCTCAACAACTCGTTAACAGACCGCTGATGATCGAAACACCGTTAACAGTCAGTGAATCAATTTGGAGTTCGGATTATGGTCTCGGAAACACCGTCGCACGCTTCACCACACCATAGGCAAAGCTGGTGTCGATCGACGCAATTCCTTCGATCCTGTGCAGTTTGGTGCGCACAAACTGCTCATAGTCGTGAAGGCTTTCGATGAGGACGCGCAAAAGATAGTCTGCGTCGCCGGTCATGACATAACAATCAAGGATTGAATCCATATCGCGAATTTTACGCTCGAACGCGGCGACGACCTCCTCAGAATGACGCTCCAGCCGAATACGAAACGAACGCCGTGATGGGCAAGCCATATGCCTGTTCATCGACAATGGCGGTATATCCCTTGATGACCCCCGCTTCTTCGAGCAGTCGCAATCTTCTCAGGCAGGGCGAAGGTGAAAGCGAGACACGTTCCGACAATTCCTGATTTGTCAGGCGACCATCCTGCTGGAGGGCGGCTATAATCTGTCGATCTTTGCTATCCATTGAACAATTCCTTGGCAGAATCTGCCAAGGGATTGCCATATGCAGCGTAGATTTGAAACAGCGAATATTATGCCGCGAGAGCGGTCGGGATGGTGGGAAGTGCCTGTTCCAGATCGGCAATGATGTCGTCAACGTCTTCCAATCCAACCGACAGACGAATAAGTCCTTCGGAAATTCCGTGCGCAGCACGCTCTTCCGGCGTGTAGGTGGAATGCGTCATGGAGGCGGGATGCTGAATCAGCGTCTCGGTATCACCAAGAGATACAGCACGATGGATCATGGTAAGCCTGTCCATCATCGCGCGGCCAGCATCATGGCCACCCTTGAGTTCAAAAGCGATCATTCCACCGAACCCCGGCATCTGGCGCAGCGCAAGTTCATGCTGCGGGAAGGAAGGAAGACCGGGAAAGTAAACGCGCCCAACCGCTGGATGCGCTTCGAGCATTTTGGCGACAATCATCGCATTTTCACAATGGCGTTCAACACGCAGTTTGAGCGTTTTCAAACCACGGAGCACCAGCATGGCATTGAATGGAGCCATGACGGCACCTGTCATGTCCTTCATCCCAATCAGCCGGACCCGCATCATGTCATCGGCAGACCCCACGGCAATACCGCCGACCAGATCGCCATGACCACCCATATATTTGGTTGCGGAGTGAACAACGATATCCGCACCCAATTCAACCGGTCGGGTCAGAACGGGCGTAGCGTAAGTATTGTCCACAACGACCTTTGCGCCGTGCGCTTTGGCAATTTTCGAGATCGCCGCAATGTCAACCAAACGCATGTTCGGATTGGCAGGCGTCTCAAAGTAGACGATACGCGTCTTGTCCGACATAGCTGCTTCAACGGCCTTCGGGTCGGTCATATCTGCGTAAGTGATCTTGATTCCAAACCGCGCAAGGCCGGTGCGCATATAGGCGAACGTGCACCCGTAAAGCGTTTTGTCAGTTATGATCTCATCGCCCGGGGTGAGAAATGTCCACAACACTGAAGTGATGGCGCCCATGCCAGATGCAAGCGCCAACCCTGCCTCCGCACCCTCCAGATCGGCGCAGCGGCGCTCCAGAAGATCAAGAGTCGGATTGGAAATGCGCGAATAGAAATATCCAGGACGTTCGCCTGCAAAGATCGCAGCCCCCTGATCTACATTCTCAAATGTAAAGGTCGAAGTCAGATGAATCGGAGGAGTGAGCGCACCTTCGTGATCGTTCGGATTGTAGCCAAGATGAATAGCACGCGTTGCAAAACCAGCAGATTTATTCGACGTCACGAGATTTTCCTCCCAACATCGCCCGGACCCGGACGACTTTTCGGGGAGAGTTTCTCTCGAACTGGAAAGCAGGTGCTGCCAAATTCTGCTGTTGAAGCGGCTAATACCGGCAGAAATTATAAGAAATCAGCCTAGCAGCAAAAAATATGCCAAGATGAGAAACTATAGCTTTCTATAGCAGATCAATGAGAAACGGAATGAGTGGCGCATCCGCGGGCGGCATTGCATAGTCGCGCAGCTTGGTGGGCTTAACCCACTTCAACGCCTGCGCGTCCAGCGGCTGCGGAATGCCGGTAAACTTGCGACATACATACAACGGCATGAGCAAGTGAAAGCTGTCATAGCTATGGCTGGCGAAAGTCAGCGGGGCCAGACATGCTGTTTGCGTTTCAATTCCGAGCTCTTCACGCAATTCTCGAACAAGTGTCTCTTCCGGCGTTTCTCCGGGTTCGACCTTGCCTCCCGGAAATTCCCAAAGCCCTGCGAGTTGCTTCCCTTCGGGGCGCTGCGCGATAAGCACGCGGCCATCCGCGTCAACAAGCGCGCAGGCAACGACAAGCAGAATCGAGCGAATAGGCGTTTCCAACTGCTACGCTCCCGATGGGCGCCGATAATGATAGCGATAGACTTCCGAGAAGCCGATTGCATTGTAAAGCCGGAGTGCAGACGCGTTGTCGGCCTCGACCTGAAGCCACGCTTGCTGGGCGCCGCGAAGACGAGCCCAACGCAGCGCGGACAACACGACACGGCGGCCATAACCCTTGCCGCGCTCACGCGGACCCGTCGCAATCTCGAACAGTCCCGCCAGATCGCCATCGTGAACGCAAACAGCAGTGGCAAGTGGCGTTCCCTTATCCTCAAGAACAAAAAGTCCCGCTTCCGCATGGATGGAGCTGATGATTTCAGTGAGGCCGGGTCGCAACGAAGGGTCCATCGTATGAACCTCCATCGCGGCATTGATAAAACGGCCAATGTCCTTGAGCGGAATTTGCAGGATCGCGTTGTCTACCGGCAAATCATCCAGATTGGCACGCATCACCAGCGATTTTGACATTGTCTGCCAATTCTGGCCGTCCAGATAATCCGATATCGCGCGGCCAGATAGCGGCGACAGGCGGAATGTCAGCGGCCTACCGTAAGCCTCGAACCAACGAGCGGCGCGCTCGACGCGTTCCGCAATGTTCTGTATGTCGCCCGGATCAAGCGGATTGACGGAATTGAGCCGCTTTGCGGGATGACCAGCATTCAGCCGCACAACCCACGTGCCATCATAGTGCACGGAGGCCGCAGGCCAAGCGCGAAACCCAGCCGCCTCAAACCGCCTCACCAATGGAAGGCTGACGCCTCCGGGATTATTGGTGTCAGTCGCAATCATCAGCTGCGATAATCGCCATTGATGGCGACATATTCCTTGGTCAAGTCGCAGGTCCACACCGTCGCCTTGCCACGTCCAAGCCCGATATCGGCCCGGATGCGGATTTCGTCGCGCTTCATATAGGCCGAAGTCGCCTCCTCCGAATAATCCAGGTCGCGCTCGCCTTGATGAGCGAGACGATTATCGCCGAACCAGATGGAAAGGAGGTCGCGGTCAGCAGGCTCGCCGGATTTTCCGACAGCCATAACCACACGTCCCCAATTGGCGTCCTCGCCCGCAACAGCCGTTTTCACCAGCGGCGAATTTGCGATGGAAAGCGCAATGCGCTTTGCCGAGCGTGCGGAGCGCGCACCGGTAACGGTCACTTCCACCTGCTTGCGTGCGCCCTCGCCGTCACGGACCACCTGAAGCGCAAGGTTCTTGAGAATCTTGTTCAGGCCACGCTTGAATGGCATCAGCGCCGGATCACGAGGATCGTCAATGCGCTTTGCACCGCGCTTAGCCGCTGCACCGGTAGCAAACAGAAGCAGCGTATCGCTGGTGGATGTATCGCTATCCACGGTCACAGCGTTGAATGTTCCACCCACGCCCTTTGAGAGAAGCTGCTGCAACACCGGGGCCGCGATTGGCGCGTCTGTTGCAACAAACGACAACATGGTCGCCATATCGGGCGCGATCATGCCAGCACCTTTCGCGATGCCGTTGATCGTCACATCGACATCGCCCAACTTCACGGTGACAGTAGCGACCTTCGGATAGGTATCCGTGGTCATGATTGCCTTGGCGGCATCTAGCCAGCGATCTTCCGCTGCCCGAGCAGCTAAATCGCCTAGCAAATGGGTGAACTTTGCGGGATCGAGCGGTTCGCCGATCACGCCCGTAGAGGCTTGAAACACCTCCGAAACCTTGCAGCCCGCAGCGGTCGCCGCAGCCTTGCCCGTGGCGGCGGTCGTTTCGCGACCTCTTTTGCCGGTGAAGGCATTTGCGTTTCCCGAATTCACCACGAGTATGCGCGCGCTGCCGCCAGGAAGGTTATCACGGCAAAAATCCACCGGTGCAGAGGGGCATTTCGAGCGGGTGAAAACGCCCGCAACTTCGGTGCCCTCATCAAACACCATGGCAAGCAAGTCAGTGCGGTTACGGTATTTTATACCCGCCTCAGCGGTCGCGATGCGAACGCCACCAATCGCTGGCATCCGGGGATATTTCTTGGGTGCGAGGGGAGAAACCTGATCCGACATAGCGCGACCGATCCGTTTACGATTTTTGCCTCGTTTGCCCCAGACCGGCGCTGCACGCAAGTGCGCGGCAATCCTTTCTCATTTGAACGCGGCCGGAAATACCTGTCGCCTTGCCGGTTTCGAGTATCGTCAGTTGTAATAGGGTTGAAATTTAATAATTCTAATATAGAAAAAACTTATAAACACGCGCGCCAAACGAAACGAGGGGCAATATGGTCGATCAGGGGCATGCCGCCCAAACTGTCGATGACGATCAAAGCATGTCCTTTAAGGAAGTCGTCAGAAGATTTTGGGCTTATCGCGTCCTGCTTGTGTTACTGCCGATTATGTTCCTGGGCTGCGGCGTTGCGGCAACGCTGGGATATATGTCGCACGGCCGGGGTATCGTGTCCTATCAGGTCAAACTGCTTGGCATACGCAACGGCACATACCCAAATGGAACGGCGTTTTCGCCTAACGATCTAAAATCTGGAGCGGTCCTTTCGCGTTTGGCGGAAAAGTTCAATCTGGTTGCTGAAGATCTGGAGGCAGCCATAGCTGTGAATTACGATAATCCGGCGTCACAGGGCATCACCAGCAAATACGAGCAAAAACTTAGCTCGAAAAGTATGCAACCAGCCATTATCGACAGCATTAACAGCGCTTACGCCGATGAGCTTGCTTCTTCGATGCGTTCCGGTTTGCGCATTGATCTCAACAACAGCATGTTGGGACTTTCGTCCGAGGATGCCATCGCTTTGGCTTTCGCCATTCCACCGACGTGGAATGAGATTTACCTGAAAAACAATCGCGTGCTTGGGGATACGAAGCTGAGCGAAATCGCCGTCACACCCATCCCGGAATCGCTGTCGCCCAGCGCACGCCTGCTTGTTGCCGGAGAACAGCTCAACCGAATCGATGACGGATTGGCGATTATCAGTGACGACAATCGCTTATCGGGCCTGACGACATCCGAAGGCATGAACGCCAACGATGTAAAGAATATGGTGGTAGAGTTCAGGACCGCCTACTTCAATCCGCTCATGGCTAGCGGGTTTTCACTGCAAGATCCCGTAGCGACAACCTATACGGCAGGCATGAAACGGCGGATCGAGCTTCTGAACAAGCTGATTTCGGGCATTGACGGAAATCTGGAACGGCTCACCGGGAAGACTGAAACGCAGAACGCCGACATGGGTCTTCCGCAAGGAACAAATCTCGATCAGGGCGCGCTGGAGACAGTCATTTCGCTCGTCAAGAACGCGTCCTACAGCTCTTATGTCGAGGAGCAGCTAGACAAGCGCCAAAGCCTGGTCGGTGAAGTGTCTACAACACAGGCCAGACTTGATTCTATAGTCTTCCTAGCGGATTCCGCGATTGCATCACCACCTTTGCTTACGCATCCCGCCGAGGCTGGGCTGCGCGAACTGGGGCTCAAATACAGGGATCTCTATACCGCCGCGCAATCCCGCCTCATTCAAACCAGCGGGCGCTTTTATCGGGTTGCAAGCACCCCGTCGGCGTCTTCGCAAGGCATTTTGACGATTTTCGCCCTTCCGGCGGCCCTGTACGTTGTCGGCCTGATCATCGCCATTGCCTATTCTCTGCTCGCACCTCCCGTTCGTCTCGCACTTCGGGAAAAGCGAAACCAGTCACCCCTGCCGATCCGAATGATTGCCAAGGCAGAACGCGCGTAAAACAGGACTCTTGACGATAGACGCATATGAGAGTGTGCTAACACTTCAAATTGTTGCGGAGTTCGCATGCGACGCTGTTTAATCCCGATGCTGGTGACACTTTCTCTCGGTGCCTCAAGCCATCCCGGCTTTTCGCAGGAAAGTAAGTGTCGCCGGACAGACCCCGTCAACACGCTCGAAGCTATGTGGGATGCGCTTGGCAGGTGCTGGACGCCGCCGCCCGGGAGCGGCGGTCTGGAGGTTACTGTCCGCTTTTCGCTAAAGCGCGATGGTTCGCTTAATGGCAAACCGCGAATTACCTGGTTGAAGCGAGATGGTAGTGAGTCCGAGCGCGAAAGCTTCGTGGCCTCGGTATTTCAAGCACTGGAAACCGCGCTTCCCGTTCCGTTCACCGAATCAATGGGAAATGCCGCAGCCGGTCGTCCGATGACGATGCGCTTCAGCAGCGCCAATCCCAATGAAAAGACGCTCTAGGGTCCTGACCCTAGAGCGTCTTTCAGAAATTTAATGCGGAACTGGCGTTGCTTCCAGATCAGGGCTTGGGTGTTTCCATTCCTTCGACCGACTTTTTCAAAGCCGGATCATCGATCTGGATTTTGGCAGACTCACGCAGCCCCTTGATGAGTTCGAGATATTTGTCGCGAAGCACCAGCGAGCGAACCTGATCCTTCACTTCGTCGAAAGCCGGAGGCTGCTTGGCGCGCTTGTCCTCGACCTTGATGACATGGAAACCAAACTGGGTCTGTACCGGCGTCTTGGTATAGGTTCCTGGAGCAAGTTCAAAAGCAGCTTTCTCAAATTCAGGAACCATCTGACCGGCAGAGAAATAGCCCAGATCGCCACCATTGGCGCCCGACCCCGGATCGGTGGACTTCTCCTTGGCTATATCCTCAAATTTCTTGCCCGCATCGAGATCCTTGATAATTGCCTCCGCTTCTTCCTTGGTCTTCACAAGGATGTGGCGCGCGTGCACTTCGTTCTCGGCGGGTTGTGCCGCGATTTCCTTGTCATAACGGGCGCGAATCTCATCATCCGTTATCTTCGCCTGCACTTCCTTGTCGATTACCGCCGCATGCAGGGCGCGCTGCTGCAGGAAAGCAAGGCGGCGCTGCATTTCGGGGTCCTTATCGATGCCCTTCGCCGCAGCTTCTGCGGCCATCAGCTTGATCTCAATGACGGCGGAAAGGGCCGCAGCCCGCTTCTGTTCTTCCGGCAGGCGTGCAAACTGCTGATCCAGATCTTCGATCGCCAGATCAAGATCCGCTTCCGTAATCGTCTGTCCATTTACCGTCGCAAGAACCGTGTCTGGCGCGGGTTTGGGGGCTGGCTGTGCTGCCGCAGCAGGCGGCGTTTCCGCCGGCTTCGCATCCTGCGCGTAAGCTGCAAAACTTGTACCGGACGCCAGCAGCAGGGCAAGCGACAGCCGAATAAGGGACGCACGGCAAGGAGACGAGGGCATCTAAAAGGACTCCGATGAGAAAGGAGCGGGCAACTACCCGCTGAAAGCGGCTAAAAATGTGGCGGAATCGCAAGTGCAACAGCGTTTAGTTGCCACGTTGACATCGCCTCTCCCCCCTCTTATCTGTCCACCACCTCTGCGTCCAGAAGCGATTTTGGGCGCTTTTCGTTTTGCTTCGAATCCGGCCCTATCAAAGCTGTGTGTCGGTTTCGCCCGGTTCCCAACCGGTGAGCGCCAATTGAAAGGGCCATTGATGGTCAGCTTCGGCAACCTCGCTCGCAAGATCTTCGGTTCTTCGAATGATCGCCGTGTTAAAGGAATGCGCCCGCGCGTTGAGGAGATCAATGCGCTTGAGCCGGAAATATCTGCGCTTTCAGACGAAGCCCTGCGAGCAAAGACCGAAGAATTCAAGAGCCAGCTGGCCAATGGAGCAACGCTGGACGACATCCTCGTTCCTGCCTTTGCCACGGTACGCGAAGCGGCAAAGCGCGCTCTGGGCCTGCGTCCCTTCGACGTACAGCTCATGGGCGGCATGGTCCTGCATGGCGGAAATATCGCCGAAATGCGAACGGGCGAGGGCAAAACGCTGGTCGCCACGCTGCCTGTCTATCTGAACGCGCTTGCGGGCAAGGGCGTCCACGTCGTGACCGTCAATGATTACCTCGCCACCCGCGATTCGGAGTGGATGGGTCGTGTCTACGGTTTCCTCGGGCTGACGACCGGCGTCATCGTGCATGGACTGGACGACGAGCAACGCCGCCAAGCTTACAATTGCGACATCACCTACGCGACGAATAACGAACTTGGCTTCGACTACCTGCGCGACAACATGAAATATGAGCGCGCACAAATGGTGCAGCGCCCGCACTTTTACGCGATCGTCGATGAGGTCGACTCGATCCTTATCGACGAAGCGCGCACGCCGCTCATCATCTCCGGCCCGCTCGAAGATCGTTCGGAAATGTATAACACCGTTGACGCTCTGGTTCTGCAACTGGAGCCGGCCGATTACGAAGTGGATGAAAAGCAGCGTACCGCAATCTTCACCGAAGAAGGCACGGAGAAGATGGAAACACTGCTCACCGGAGAGGGTCTTCTGCGCGGTGAGTCGCTCTATGACGTCGAAAACGTCGCGATGGTTCACCATGTGAATAACGCCTTGAAAGCGCACAGGCTTTTCCAACGCGACAAGGACTATATCGTCCGCAACAACGAAGTCGTGATCATCGATGAGTTTACAGGCCGCATGATGCCGGGCCGCCGCTATTCGGAAGGGCTTCATCAGGCACTGGAGGCAAAAGAACACGTGGCTATCCAGCCTGAAAACCAGACGCTGGCCTCGATTACCTTCCAGAACTATTTCCGTATGTACAAGAAGCTGGCGGGCATGACCGGCACTGCACTGACGGAAGCAGAAGAGTTTGCGAATATCTACAATCTCGGTGTGACCGAAATCCCCACCAATGTGACCGTCAAGCGTATCGACGAGGACGACGAAGTTTACCGCACCGTCGAGGAGAAATATCGCGCAATCGTCCGTGAAATTCGGGAGGCCAACAAGAAGGGCCAGCCGATTCTCGTCGGCACGACTTCCATCGAGAAATCCGAGCTTCTTGCTGACCGTCTGCGCAAGGAAGGCATCAAGGACTTTCAGGTGCTGAATGCCCGCTACCACGAGCAGGAAGCAGCGATTGTCGCCCAAGCGGGCCGTCCCGGCGCAGTCACCATTGCAACCAACATGGCTGGTCGCGGCACCGACATCCAGCTTGGCGGCAATGCTGACATGCGAATCGCCGAAGAACTGGCGGATATGCCCGCCGGACCAGAGCGTGAGGCAAAGGAAAAGGCTATTCGCGCGGATATTGCTAAACTCAAGGAAGCAGCGCTGGCCGCGGGTGGTCTTTATGTGCTTGCGACTGAACGGCACGAATCACGACGCATCGACAATCAGTTGCGTGGCCGCTCAGGTCGTCAGGGAGATCCGGGACGTTCCAAGTTCTATCTGTCCATTCAGGACGATCTGATGCGGATTTTCGGGTCGGATCGTATGGACGGCATGTTGCAGAAGCTTGGCCTGAAGGACGATGAGGCCATCATCCACCCGTGGATAAACAAGGCGCTAGAAAAGGCACAGAAAAAGGTCGAAGCCCGCAACTTCGACATTCGCAAGAACCTTCTGAAATATGATGATGTGATGAACGACCAGCGCAAGGTCGTGTTCGATCAGCGCCTTTCGCTCATGGACGGCGAGAACCTCACCGAAACCACCGCAGAGATGCGGCAAGACGTTGTTGACGATCTGATTCAGCGCTTTATCCCGGAAACGGCGTATGCCGAACAGTGGGATATCCAGGGCTTCAAACAGGCAGTGCTCGAACAGCTCAATCTCGACCTGCCGGTCGATGAATGGGCCAAGGAGGAGGGCATTGCAGAAGAAGAGATGAGCGAGAGGCTATCGAGCGCAGCAAATGCAGCCGCAGAAGACCGCGCAACTCGTTTTGGCCCGGAAATCATGGCATATGTGGAACGTTCCGTCGTTCTGCAAACGCTCGATCAGCTATGGCGAGAGCATATCGTCAATCTCGATCATCTTCGCTCGGTTATCGGCTTCCGCGGATACGCACAGCGCGACCCGCTGAACGAATACAAATCCAAATCCTTCGAGATGTTCCAGGCAATGCTGGCCAACCTTCGGCAGGCAGTCACGGCGCAGTTGATGCGCGTCGAACTCGTACGGGAAGCGGCAGATGCTCCGCCGCCTGCCGCACCGCAAACCTTTGGTCATCACATCGATGCGACCACAGGCGAGGACGATTTCGGGGAGGGCACGGCAGATGCTTATGTCAATCCCGCGCAGCGCGATCCTAATAATGCAAGCACTTGGGGCAAGGTCGGCCGTAACGAGCCATGCCCGTGTGGATCAGGTAAAAAGTTCAAGCATTGCCACGGTGCATTCTAGGTCAGGGCTTGCTTGCTTTCATTTGTTCGTGGAACGCGAGGCGAAGCGCACCGTTGCGGCGCATATAGAGGCTCGTACATCGGGCGAATAGCTCGGAATTCTTACCGCGCACACTTCCTCGCGCGCGGTAGGTTATTATCGCTGCATTATTGTCGAGCGCCAGAAATTCCATCTCATCAAGTTCAACATTCGCCCAGCGCTGGCCATCGACCTCCCAGCGATTGACGCGTTCGATTACGTTATCACGCGTAATGGCGCTTTCGCCATTCATAAAGATTACGGCATCTTCCATAATATGGGCGCGGTAAACCTCGGCTTTGCTTTGCCAAAGCAAACGTTCCAAGGCGAGTAACTTGTCGCGCATGGCAGAATATCCACGTCAGGAATCAGATTGATACTCAATGCGCAGATAAACATGCACAAGTTGTAACAGCAATTCATAATTCACTTATAGTTGATAAATAGGCTGCAGTCGCGTCAATCGGATAGCGCAGCCAGTTCAGCATCCGGAATGGAGTTAGGTCCACACCCCTGATCCATCAGCACAGCACGCACGCGCACCGCAGGTGCATCGAACCCTGCATAACGTTTCAATCTGTTGAGATAATGATGCGCCATTGGACCCAGCAGCGGCTGTTGGGCAGCAAGCGTTCCGCCAACAGAATAGACCAGCGTCTTGTCCTTCGAAGCCCACTTCACAATATTGCGATGCCACCCTTGTGGGGAAACACTCGCGATCTGGATACGGCAGCCATCGCGCATGCCCGTGACCCACTGCGGATCAGTATTCGGCGGCGCCATTTGGACGGAAAAATTATTGTGTTGGAGCAGAGCGACGATATCGTCCTCACTCGGATACATCAGATTGTCATTGGCGCGACCGTCAGCCTGCACCTTCAGCCCAAGGCTGACAAAGGCGACAAGCACCAGCGTTAGACTAAGCGCGAGCCGGGACATCGGGTGTAATCCATCTGAAATAGATTGAGAGGACTGCGATGATCGACAGCCACTCGGCCGCAGTCGCGCCGACCGTTCCGTGAATCAGATCGTAATGGGTTGGGAAGAATGCAATTGCACTCATGCGAACGACGTTGATCGCAACGGTAGCCGCACAGGCCAGCATAACAGCTCTCAATACCGTTAATGACCACGAGCTGTTGACGACGCTCATAAAGAACAGGCCGCAGAGCATCGAGAGCGAAACATTGGTCAGAGACGAACAGGCGGGTTCGAGAAACAGCACACCGGTCCCATCCCAAAAGGGAATGGTATTGCCGGAAGAGCCCGTCCCCACAACGAATCCAACCATCCGCGCGTCTATGGAAAGAATTGTGTTGCTCATGCTGGCAAACAGCAGTCGCGCCCACAGCATGGGGATTGTGATGCCGAACATCAGCACGCCCGCGCGGCGTAAAAACTCGCCCCGGTTGCTGGTCCAGATCAAATATATTGCAAGGAGTGCGACGCCCAGCCAACTCGCTGCTGCCATCGGAAACAGAAACGCAGCGCAGGCGATAAATGCAACTGCATAATCGGGCGCGCGAATGGGAGACTGCTCAGCTTGCCTCAGCAGCCAGAACACACCTCCAGCCGCGACCCAAACAAGAGCGCTAACGCCGAAAGTATCAAAGAAGGCGCCTACAAACCCGCTACTGGCGATCGCCTTCAGCACGCGCTCGCTTATGCCGTTGGCAAAGCCGACCGCAAACAGCGCAGCGTAAAACTGCGCGCGCGTCATACGCGAAAGCACAGATATCCCCGCCGCCCCCGCGACGGAAAGTGATTGGGCCACCATTGCCGCATCCCGCCCAAAATAATCGTCACGCCATTACGCTTGGGCGAATGGCGTGACTCTTGTTGTCACCGGTAACTTACTTCGAGCGCCGGCGGAACAGAACATAGCCGCCAGCAATCGCGAGTGCCGGAATTCCCAGACCAAGGATCGGACCAGGAGCGGAATGGGAACTGCCGCCGCCGTCGCCGCCCTTAGGCGGATAGATAAAACCACCGGCATTTGCCGGAACAATGTACGAGAGAGCCAAAATGGCCCCACAGATAAGCGGTTTTGAAATTTGCACCTCGAACCCTTCCTGAGACATGAGTAGCACAGCTATAGATTGTATTCGCGCACGCGCGCGCCGGCAGCCTAGCACTGGGTGTAATCAGGCTTATGCAATGGGCGTAGAACAAAGTTCCTATGCGCGCTGTGGTATAGCTACCAAATTGCTAACCCCTGCGCGTAAAACGTAGCAAAGTCACTGATTTGGCATTTTTTATGTTGGATAATCTCTGAGCTACATAAATCATTTGATCTGCCAGCCGAACCGATTGTTAAAAACTCTTCGATACGGCCAGCATTGACCTGAATCGGAGAGGTCCGTTTGCGATTTTCCGCCGAAACTACTGCGGAACGTTTCTTACCGAAGCGGCTGAACACCCTGGCGCAGCCCCTGCTTGCCCGGCTCGACGCCGTGCTTTTCGCCAATGACGAGCGCGCCGCCGCTGGACGTATGTCGCTGGCGGCGTTTTCAATACGGGTCGTGAGCGCTTTCATCGCTCTGATAATGCAGATTTTCCTCGCGCGCTGGATGGCGAGTTTCGAATATGGAATTTTCGTGCTGGTCTGGACCACCGTCATCATTGTGGGGTCGGTTGCCAGCCTGGGTTTTCACACGACCGTTATCAGATATGTCTCGGAGTACCGCGAGAAGAACCTGCCGGGCGAGTTGCAAGGCATCCTTCTGACAAGTCGGCTTTTTACGCTGGTGCTGTCCTCCACACTGGCCGCACTCGGTATTGCTGGCATTTGGCTGCTGCAACCGTGGATCGAAAGCTACTACATAATTCCGTTCTATCTGGGCATGATTTGCCTCCCCATGGTGGCACTTGGCGATGTTCTGCAAGGCATCGCGCGGGGTAACTCATGGGCCTATTGGGCGCTAGGCCCGATTTATATCATTCGCCCGACTCTGATCCTGATTTTCATGGGCGGGGCGCTTCTGTTGGGGATGCGTGCCGACGCATCTACGGCGATGGTAGCCGCGATCCTTGCCACCTATGTCACGACGCTCGGTCAGATGGCAGGAATACGCTGGAATATCTCAAGAATCGTTACCCCCGCGGTCCCGAAATTCCATCTGCGGGAATGGATAATCGTATCGCTCCCCATTTTCCTCGTCGAAGGGTTCTTTTTCCTGCTGACCAATATGGATGTGCTGATGGTCGGCTTTTTCATGGAACCGCATGATGTCGGCGTCTACTTCGCAACGGTGAAGACCCTCGCTCTCGTACATTTCGTCTATTTCGCGGTTAAAGCCGGAGCTGCCCAACGTTATGCGCAGTTCGCGCATTCAGACCCGAGGCGTCTGGCTCATTTTGCCCGCGAAACCGTGTCGTGGACATTCTGGCCCTCGCTTGCTTTGACAGCCTTCATTCTCGTTATCGGCAGGCCGATGCTGCATCTCTTTGGAACGGACTTTGTGGCAGGGTACCCGCTCCTGTTCATCCAGATGATAGGCGTTGTTGCGCGCGCAGCAGTTGGGCCAGCTGAAAGCCTGCTCACCATGAGCGGCAACCAGAATTCCTGCGCGCTCGTTTATGGAGCGACGCTGGCCCTGAACCTAACGCTTTGTGTCGTCCTCATACCTGTATTCGGACTTTGGGGAGCAGCCATGGCGACCGCAATTTCAATGACGTTTGAGGCTGCGGCCTTGTCTTGGACTGTGTGGCGACGGCTGGGGGTCGCAATGGCGATCTTCCTTCCTGCCCCGAAAGATGCAGTCGCATGAAAACCTCGCCCATTCTGGAAGAGGTCGCGCGGATCTCGACCGGACGGGACGAGAGCCTTACCGACTGGTACGCGCCGCCCGTATCGCCGCAACTTGATCGCGTGCCGCGAAAGCTCTCCATCTATCCGGCTCAGGCTGGATTCGAGCTGGTCGACGAGTTGGAATTCCTCTGCAACCGCACGATTGAGCCGAATGTCTTTTTCAGTCCGCCGTTTCTTGCACCCGCCATGCCGCGCGTTGAGGACCGGGAGGTTCAATTCGCGGTTATACGCGACGGCACGGCTAACAATGATCGAGTCAGGCTGTTGTTGCCTTTCACTGTTCAAAACGCTCCGGGCGGCATCGGGCCCGCAATCATCCGCACCTGGGCACATGCATTCGGACTTCTTGGAACGCCGCTTGTGGATCGCGACGATCCCGCTGGCGTGCTGGACGATTTTCTTTCCATGGTCGGGCGCTCGCATCTCAAGCTGCCGAACATACTGGTTTTGCCGGATATAAAGCTCGGAGGGACATTCGCCGGTTTGCTGCGAACAATTGCCGAGTCGCGTTCGTTACCGTGGCATATACTATCGCGCGTCGAACGTCCCATGTTGAACAGCCATCTTTCCGGCGATGACTATTTCAAGCAGACGCTCAGACCGCATCATTTGCGCGAGTTTCGCCGCCTGCGCCGACGGCTGGAGGAACAAGGCAAAGTTGAGCACGTGGTTGCGCGCACGCCTGAAGATGTTCGTATCGCGATGGAAGCGTTTCTTGCACTCGAAGCCGAAGGCTGGAAAGGCAAGCGCAGAACCGCGTTGGCCGTTGACAGACATGTCGCCGCATTCGCCCGCGAAGCAGTCCAGAACCTTGCCGAACGCGGCATGAGCCGCATCCACGCGCTAACGCTGGACGGGAGGATGATCGCGTCGCTAATCGTCTTTGTCGAGGCCGGCGTTGGTTATACCTGGAAAACCACATTCGATGAGGAATTGGGTGCCTATTCGCCCGGCACCTTGCTCATGATGGAGGTGACGAAGCGCCATCTGGAAGACCCTAATATCGAAGTGACGGATTCCTGTGCGGTGCCAAACCACCCGGTTATGAGCCGTCTTTGGGCGGAACGGCAGGTGGTCGGAACCATTGTTTTGGGAACAACGCGCGAGGCCGAGCGTTCCGCGCGGCAAGTGTCGGCGCAACTGCATCTCTATGAGGAAGCGCGCGCCGTGGCGCGGGTGGTCAAAAAGCGCGTCGAGGAAATGGCCAAACGCTAAGTTTTATTCCCGTCCCCATCGCGGAACGGGAGCCGACGACACAGGCTTGACTGCGCTTGTCTGGTCGAGCCGTACGGCATCAGGTGCAACGATGCTCTGGTCAAAAAGTGGCACGCCGCGACGACGCATAACCAGTATGAGCAGCGCGCCAGCAACTATGCCGCCCACATGCGCGGCGAAGGAAATCTGCTCCTCCCCGCCCCAGAGAAACATTCCGAATTGCAGCGCGACCCAGGCTGCAAG
The DNA here is from genome assembly GCA_049840935.1 of Mesorhizobium sp. Classification (GTDB taxonomy): domain Bacteria; phylum Pseudomonadota; class Alphaproteobacteria; order Rhizobiales; family Rhizobiaceae; genus Mesorhizobium_G. Next base: position 126,630 of record JASGJA010000025.1, on the reverse strand, counting down.
CGCAAACCATGCCGGGATGCGCAGCGGAATGCGCCCGAATGCCAACACCCAGACCTTCACACGAGGGTGCAGCATCAAATATGCCGCGACGATGCCCGCAATCGCGCCGGACGCACCAATAAGAGGCGTTTGCGAATCCGGCGCAGCAAGACCATGCACCAGCGCTCCGGCCGCGGCGCACAGAAAGTAGAAAATCAAATAGCGGAAGTGACCCAGCGCATCTTCCACATTGTCGCCGAACACCCAGAGGAACAGCATATTGCCGCCGAGGTGGAAGATGTCGCCGTGCAGGAAGGAATAGGTGAGATAAGTCAGGTCTTCCGGCACAATCACGAAATTGGGCGGAAGCTCTGCCGTATCGAACACGACCGAGGGAATATATCCAAGCCCAAACACTGTGGCCTGAACAAATTCCTCAGACTGAAAGTTGACCAGAAGAAAGACCAGAACGTTTGCCGCTATAAGGGCAAAGGTCACATATTGCAGCTTGATATAGCGCAGGCTGTTCGCATCATGCAGTGGAATGAACATCGTGCGCCCGTCTAGCTAGCGGTTCTTTCCGGGCACCCATAGCACGTCGGCATTTCCATTGTCATTGGCCGCGCGAGCGGCAACGAAAAGCAAATCGGAAACGCGATTGATGTAGCGCAGCGCGGCGGGGTTCACATGCTCGCCTGTCTGCCGCGACAGCGCGACCATGAGGCGCTCTGCCCGCCGCGCGACAGTGCGTGCGAGGTGCAGTGCAGCTGCTGCGGGCGTACCGCCATTCAGCACGAAGGAACGCAGTGGCTGGAGTTTTGCATTAAGCGCATCAATGTCGTGCTCCACACGCTCGACCTGCGACGCAATGATGCGCAGCGGCTCATAATCCAGCGGCTTGCCGGTATCAGGTGTGCTCAAATCCGCGCCGAGGTCGAACATATCATTCTGGATGCGGCCAAGCATAGCGTCGACTTCCGAATGGGTTTCGGCCAAATGCACGCGCGCCATGCCGATGCAGGCATTGGCTTCGTCCACTGTTCCGAATGCCTCAACCCGCAGATCGTCCTTGCCGCGACGTGTACCATCGCCAAGGCCGGTCGTGCCGTCATCACCCGTGCGCGTGTAAATCTTGTTAAGCCGAACCATTTCCGCCCCTCAGCCGCGTGTCGCCCAAACGGCAAGCAGGATAAAAACCAACGCGAAAAACTGGAGGACAACGCGCGCCTGCATCAGCTTGTTGGACGTATTGCCCGACCCGCCGCGCAAGAGATTGATAAGGCCACGAATCAACACCGCCACAACGGCAAGCATGAATACGATTGCGATAATGTTGAAGACCGTGGACATGAAGCTTTCCCTGCTGTGCGGTCGACGTTGAAGCGCCGCCGCGATGCCCTCTGATAGCGCCGTTTCTTATTCGCCAACAGTGGCAATCATGCAGCGACGCACATCGGCACGACATTTATGTGAGCTTCGCGCCTCTGTTCAGGGTTGCCAACACCGACAAACGTTACCCATATGTCAACAACGACGGATGGGGTCGGTTCGCCGGGCCGGCAATCGGAAACGAAGGTGGATGCTGCGCAGAATCGTTGCCCTCAAACGTGTGGTCTATGACGCTGTTGGTCACTTCAACTATGATGACGGCTGGTCTATGGCCAGCCATCTGGCCATCAGCGCGCTCATGGCACTTTTTCCGTTCCTGATTTTCGCAACGACGCTTGCCAGTTTTCTCGGCGCGCAGGCATTTGCCGAAACGGCGGTGCATCTCGTGTTCGACACCTGGCCGGAACAAATCGCGGCGCCAATCGCGCATGAAGTCGTGAACGTGCTGACAGTCCAGCGCGGCGACCTGTTGACCTATGGCGCCGTGCTTGGCGCGTTCTTCGCTTCCAACGGAATCGAAGCGCTGCGAACCTCGCTAAATCGCGCTTATCGTGTAGTGGAAAATCGCTCTTTCATCTGGCGCAGACTCCAAAGCCTCATTTTCGTGCTGATCGCCACATTCAGCTTTCTCGCAATCAGCGTGTTGCTCGTGTTCGCGCCGATCATCGAACGGCTATTAGATCAGAATTTTGAATGGATACGACCCTATCTCGGAACCATCACGATATGGCGATACATCATCGCCTCGGTCGTTATTGTCGTCGGACTGGTCGCCGTGCATTTCTGGCTACCGGCTGGAAAGCGCCGACTGACCGAAATTGTGCCGGGGCTGATTTTTACGCTTGGTCGGGTGGCTTATCGGCTCGACGGTCTTCGCAACCTATCTGGATAATTTCTCGTCATATGTGACGACTTACGCCGGTCTGGCTTCAATCATGATCGCGATTGTTTTTCTCTACATCGTCTCGGCCATATTCATTCTCGGCGGCGAGCTGAACGCCGCCATCAGCCGATATCTGGAAGCACGCGCCCGCGTGCCGTCTTAACTCAGATGCGTTTGCGTGCGGTCGCGAGCGCGACGCCTACCGTTGCAATCGCCATGCCGATGATCTGGACCGACGTTAGCGTCTCGCCGAACAATACCCATGCGATGACCGCCGTTACCGAGGGCACCAGATAAAACAGCGAGGACACGCGCGCCATCTCACCCTCGCGGATCATCCGCATCAGCAGAAAAATCGCGCCGATCGAGAGCACCAGCGTTAGCCAGACCAACGCGAATACAAGTTCGCCGTTGAGCACGAAATGGCGCGTCTCAAATAGGACGGAGCCGAATGCCATCACGCCAGTGGCGCCCACATATTGCCACGCGGTGTTCGCCAACGGATCGGCGCGCGTGCCGAACTTTTTCTGCCAGACTGTTCCCGCGCTGATGGCGAGCACGGCGATGGCACTCGCCGTCAGCGTTGCCGAATTAATGCCTGCGCCGGTGACACCCAGTTTCGGCCACAAGACGATGACAACGCCCACCAGGCCGGTCGCCAAGCCAAGCCATTGGCGCGGCGTGATCTTCTCTTTCAACAGCCAACCTGCAAGCACGGCGGTGACAAGTGGTTGCAAACCGGCAATAAGCGCTGAAATGCCAGCGGGTAGCCCTCGATGAACTGCCCAAAACACTCCACCAAGATAGAGCCCATGCACAAGCACGCCCGTAATGGCAGCTCTGCGCGGCCTGCCGCCAGCTGATCGGCGCAGTTGAAAGCCATTGGCGCAACAGCGCGATGATGAGAAAGGCAAGTGCGAATCGAACGGCGAGGAACGAGAACGGTTCAGACCACGGCATCGCATAGCGAGCACCGAGAAAGCCGGTCGCCCAAAGCAGCACAAAAACGGGAGGGACAAAGCGTGTGGGCATGATTGGCACCGTATCGAAGGCGCCGGACCTAAACCCAAATATGGAAAACAGCAAAGCAAAAGCGCTGAGCCAATGGTTCAGCCCAATTGATGCTTAGGGCATCAACATTGCTTCGAATATCCGCCGGGGTGTGGCCCGCTTCCCGCAGCGCCCGCAAACCGGTGCTCTTGTTCACTCTTTGAGAGCTTTCTACAATCGGAGCCAAGTATCAATTTGTGGTGACGATAGATCGGCACCGGTAAGCCGAGCAATGTTTGCAGGACGCACTGAACAGAGGTTGCGGCGAAAAGATCGCGACCGCGCACGACATGCGTAACGCCCTGAAGCGCATCATCCACTACCACAGCGAGATGATAGCTGGTCGGGATATCACTGCGCGCGATGATGACATCGCCCCAAAGCTGCGGTTCTGCCTTGATGGTTTGGTTTGATGAGAGCTCGATCCAGTCAAGCGGACCAACCGTCGCGATTGCCTTCTCCATGTCCAGACGCCAGGAAAACGGCACGCCTGATGCCAATTTTTCGCGACGATGTGCCTCGCTCGTGTCGCGGTCGAGCGGCGGATAGAGCGGCGCGCCATCAGGGTCGCGCGGCCAATCTGGCTGCTCGGTGATGTAAGCGCGAATTTCGCCACGGCTCATGAAAGCGGGATAGATGAGTTCCATCGCGCGCAGTTTTTCCAGCGCTTTGCTGTAGGTATCAAAATGCTCGGACTGCCGACGAACGGGCTGTTCCCATTCGACGCCGAGCCATTCCAGATCGCGGTAAATGCCTTGCTCGAACTCTGGAGTGCAGCGGGTAGTGTCGATGTCTTCGATACGCAAGCAACATGCGCCCGCCGGTTTCCTTGGAGAAACGCTGATTGAGCAGCGCCGAATAGGCGTGGCCAAGATGAAGCTCACCATTAGAGCTAGGCGCGAAACGAAAGGTCGGAACGTTCATTGCTGCCAAAATCGGGTTGTATGGCACGACGCGCGATTGATAGTGCAAAGTGGCCGAAACGGGAAAGACGCATGCGGCGGATCGCAACGCTTGAAGATATTGCCGAAGGGCTGGAAGCGCTTTGCAAGGCCGATGCGCGGCTACATGGCGTGCGCGAAGCGGCTGGCGGCGTTCCGTTGCGGCTGCATCCGCCGGGATTTGCGAGCCTTGCAGCGGTGGTGGTGTCGCAGCAGGTTTCCACCGCGAGCGCAGCGGCAATATACGCGCGGTTCAGTGCACTGTTTCATCCGCTGACGCCGCAGGCGGTACTGTTGGCTGAAGATGAAGCATTTCGGCAGGCGGGACTCTCACGACCGAAGCAAAAGGCGCTGATCGCAATTGCCCGCGCAATCGAAGACGGTCTCGACCTCGAAAGCGTTGTCGATCTGGATGGCGAAGCGGCAATGGCTGCGCTGACTGCCGTACCCGGCATAGGACCGTGGACGGCCGAGGTCTATCTGCTGACGGCTGCCGGGCATCCTGATGTGTTTCCATCCAAAGATGTGGCCTTGCAGGCAGCAGTTCATCACGCGCTGAACCTCGAATCACGCCCCGGCGATAAGGCTTTGGCGGCAATGGCCGAATCATGGTCGCCATGGCGAGCGGTCGCCGCAAGGCTGTTCTGGGCCTATTACCGCTCCTTAAAGGGACGCGATGGGTTGATGACTGCGCCCGCGCCACAACAAAACTGAAAAATTTCGACGTTCGGACGATGCTGCGATGCGCAAGAGCGCTTCACAATCTCGTCACGTCAGGCATACATTGTGCACACCAGTGATTTGGGCGGAGGTGAACGAGTGACGATCGCCGTGTCTCCCGATGGGCTACCGGCTCTGGTGCTGAACGCGGACTACCGCCCGCTCAGCTACTATCCATTGTCGCTGTGGTCCTGGCAGGACGCAATCAAGGCTGTGTTCCTCGATCGCGTGAATATTGTCGCCGAATACGAACACATGGTTTCGTCGCCTACCTTTGCGATGAAGCTGCCAAGCGTCGTCAGTCTGAAATCCTATGTGAAGCCATCTCGCTATCCGGCCTTTACGCGCTTCAACGTCTTCCTGCGCGACAGATTCCATTGCCAATATTGTGGGACGGACCAAGACCTCACATTCGACCATGTGATCCCACGGCGTTGCGGCGGCGCGACGACGTGGGAGAACGTAGTAGCCGCATGTTCCCCCTGCAATTTACGCAAGGGCGGATTGCTACCCGCACAGGCCAAAATGTGGCCGCGCCAAAAGCCCTACCAGCCTACCGTTCACGACCTGCACAACAATGGCAGGCTCTTTCCCCCGAACTATCTGCACGAAAGCTGGATGGACTATCTCTACTGGGATGTCGAACTGGAGCCTTAAGCTTTTTTGGCGGCTGCCCAAGCTGCAACCAGCATCAGCACAAAGCTTACCACAGCGTTCCAACCGGCAAAGGACAGGCCGAGCACGCGCAGCGCAGCCTTGTCGCATGACGGCGGGATGACCGTGTTGATAGCATCGAGCACACCCTTGCCGCCCGTTTCGACGGGCGCGACCGCGCCGCAATCCGTCGGGCCGGCCCACCAGTTCCACTCAACGCCAGCGTGCTTCACGCCGAGATAAAGGCTGTAGGCCATGATGGCTGCACCGATCCACAACAGGATACGAGTCAGCAGCGGCGGCCAGCGAAGAAATGCCGACAGTGAGGCGAGGAGCATGAGCGGCACGCCGACATAATAGGGCGTGCGCTGGGCATAGCAAAGCTTGCAGGGAATGTAGCCGCCAATGTGCTGAAAGCCGAGCGCAGTGCCAACCGTAATCGCCATTGCCAACGCAAGGAACAGCGCGGCGCGCAGATGAGTCGACGAAGGCGTGACGGCATTCATGTCAGGCAGTCCTGTTGATCAGTGCAGATATTTGACGGCGATGTAGAGCAAAATCACGGCAGCGGCGGCAACGAGCTGCAATTGTACCGAGACGTTTTTCGATGAAATGCCGGATAGGCTCGCCATAGCGCTTAAGCAGCCAAGCCAATGCAAAGAAGCGGGCTCCACGCGCGACAATCGCCAGCAGAATAAACAGCCAAATGTTGACGCCAACGACGCCGGACAGGATCGTCACTACCTTGATCGGCGGCAAATGCGCGAGGCCAGACGTAATCAGCAGAATGATGATGAGCCCGATGCCGGTCGAGTTTTTCAAGCGCTCGAAATCATCCAGCTTGCCGTAAAATTCGAGTATCGGCTTCGCCAACCCCTCATAGGCATAATGGCCGAGAAACCAGCCGGCGATGCCGCCTAGCACCGATGCAATCGTCGCTAACGAGCGCATAGCGATAAGCGCGATCTGGCCGCGACAGGGCCATCGGCAGATAGAGAACATCGGCGGGAACCAGAAAGACGGAGCTTTCAACGAAGGCGATGATGGCAAGCCACCATTCTGCCGATTTGCGCGCCGCAAGCGACAGCGTCCAGTCATAGAGTTTGCGAAGCATTGCGCATCCGAATTTGGCGTCCCGGCGTGTCTAGAGAGATTTCGCGCCTTCGGCAATGGCGACCGGCGACGAACAGGGCATAAACGCCTCGTGATCGATTTATGCGAAGCCAGTTGACGAGGAAAGCTGCATTCGTGTACTGCCGCTTCCGTCCGGTGCAATTTTGCACCTCAGGGCCCCTATGGCGGAACTGGTAGACGCGTCCGAACTCAAAATCGGATTCCGCAGGGAGTGCTGGTTTGATTCCGGCTAGGGGCACCATTTCTATTCCGCGGCAGTCCGCATAAGTCCGAAAATGCCCAGTTTTACGTGACTTTTGGAGCTTTGGTTCCGCTTGCGTCCGCAGACATCCATTCCCATCGCCGCGACGCGGCCTGCGCGCTTGAGAATCAGGCGGATGCCGCACCGGTCGGCGATGTTCAACCGCCCGCGTAGGTGCTACGTACACAGCAGGGGATCGCCGCGCCACGGATAACTTACAACACGCCCAATCTGGGCTGCAATTGCGCGCGGCCTGATCCTTGTCCATTCGGCGGTGTTCACATGGGCAACTCCGGTACAACCCCAATCGGACCAGTTCGGCAACCCGCTTTGCATTACAAGCGGCGAGCATCAAGATCCGAATAGCCAACACGGGAAAGCACGGAGTTGCTGCACGGTCGGCTGCAGTTCGGGACTGGCTTGGAGTGCCGGCCCGCCTGCGGACCAACTAGCATACCTGATCGAAATACCAGCGTTCGTCTCCGATGGCCCGCTCACAGGCAACCCTCTCTACAAAATCCGTCCTGCATTTCGACAGGACGGTTCGCGCGCACCACCCTCTGACATCTGATCCATTCCAGTAACCCGGCGGCACTTCCAGGCGAAGCGCTGTTCGAACGTTATCCGTGCGACCGGAGCATCCGATGTCAATTTCTACTTTGAATAACCCCGATACCACTGTGAGTACTCGCCTCTATAGAGCCGTTTGGCGCTGGCACTTTTATTCTGGCCTTGTTGTGGTTCCCTTCCTCGCCGTACTCGCACTGACCGGCCTGATCATGCTCTACGGCAATTCTGTCGAAACGTTTCTAGGCGCAAAGCATTACGTTGCCCGCAGAGGGCCAGCGCGCCTCCATAGAAGATCAGGCCGAAGCAGCCGTCGGCTCCATTCCGGGCCGCACACTTAAACTCGCCGTGCCGCCTGCTACTCCCGGGCGCGCAAGCGTGTTCATCGTGAACGCTAACGATCAGGACATAGTTGTCAGTGTGGACCCCCATGGACCGGAGGTCATCGACACCATCGTCAAAGATGACACATGGTTTTATTTCGCCAACAAGATACACGGCACGCTTTTGCTCGGAGACATCGGCGACCGCATCCAGGAGATCGTGGCCGGTCTTCGGCATCGTGTTACTTCTGACCGGCTTTTATATGTGGTGGCCTCGAAAACTGGCACGGAGCCTTGCGCGCGCAATTGTTCCGAACCTTGCACAGCATGGACGTGGGCTGTGGAAAGAGCTGCACGTTTCGCTCGGCTTCTACATAGGCATCGTCCTGCTGTTTTTCCTTTTGTCCGGCCTGGCGTGGACCGGCATTTGAGGAACCAAGATCGTGCAGGCATTCAGCAGCTTTCCAGCTGAAAAATGGGACAACGTTCCATTGTCCGACGAGACGCATGCGGCCATGAACCATGGGGCGATGAAAGAAGTGCCATGGGCGCTCGAACAAACCCCGATGCCTGCTTCCGGCTCACATGCAGGCCATGGAAACATGGCAGCAGCCACCCCGGTTACACTGGACACCGTTGCTGCTCTTCGCCCGTTCAATCGGCTTTAATGAACAGTTCCGCATCAACGCCCCTCAATCCGAAGCTGGCGTCTACACCATCTCTGCTGACAGCATGGATGGAGATACGAACAATGCAACCGGGGATCGCACGGTCCACGTGGACCGGTACACCGGTAACATGCTGGCGGACGTGAAGTTCGCTGATTACTCAATCGCCGGGAAGGCCATGGCTGTCGGGATCGCGCTCCATCAAGGCAACTTAGGCCCGCTCAACACAGCCCTCAACTTGGCCTTCTGCCTTGCAGTCATCGGAATGTGCTTCACGGGGAGTGATCATGTGGTGGAAGCGTCGACCTACGAACCGACTTGGCGCGCCGCTATACCCTAAAAATTATCGCCTCCCCTTTGCCGTGCTCGTGATCGCCGTGGCGGTTTGCATAGTTCTTCCTTCTGACGGGCATCGCTGTGGCGGTTTTTGCACTTGTCGATTACCTGCTGCCGAAGCGCTACAAAGAGGTAGGTGACCGAGCTTTGCAAATCTAGTCATCTGAAGTTCAGGCGGCGACCGCGTTGGTAAACTGTGGCGCGCCGCAAAGCGTGAACGATTTGTCGAGCACAGTTTATCATGCTAATGACGCTGATACGGTGCATGCTGGTATTTATGTTGGTATAGCGCTCAAATCGAAACTAAAAAACCAATTGAAACAAGTCTCTGGATCGGAAATTTGAAGACGGCCAGGGCACCATTTCGCTGATAAGGCGGCCTATGCTCGAAAAACGAGACAGCTACGATGCGCTTTATCGGGACTTCCGCTGGCAAATTCCCCAGAAATTCAACATCGGTGTCGCTGTTTCGGATCGCTGGGCGAAAATCGACCCCGACCGAATAGCAGTGCATTCCGACGAGGGCGACGGAAAATCAACCGCCCTCACCTTCGGCGATTTGGCAACTCAATCCAGTTCACTCGCAAGCGCTCTGACTAAATTGGGAATCGTGCAAGGCGACCGCGTTGCGCTGCTGTTGCCGCAATCATTCGAGACGGCAATCAGCCATGTCGCGATCTACAAGATGGGCGCAATCGCCGTTCCGCTCGCGCTTTTGTTCGGTGTCGAGGCGCTTGAATACAGATTGCGCGCGAGTGGCGCGAAAGCAGTGATCACCAATCCGCGCGGCGCGGCCACACTGGAGCCGATTTGTGCAAAACTGCCGGAACTCGCGCATGTATCGTGACAGAAGGGAATGGTTCCGGCCTGCCCTTCCATGAATTGCTGGCAAGCGGAGACGGGTTTCAGGCAGCGGAAACAACACCGGACGACCCCGCCCTGATGATTTTCACGTCTGGAACGACAGGACCGCCAAAGGGCGCGCTGCATGGGCACCGCGTTTTGCTTGGCCATATGCCGGGTTTCGAGATGGCGTATCAGTTCCCGCCGCAGCCAGACGATGTGATGTGGACACCAGCTGACTGGGCGTGGGCGGGCGGACTTTTAAACGCCATGCTGCCAGCGCTTTTTTTGGGAATGCCAGTTGTCGCCGGACGGTTCGAGCGGTTTTCGCCGGAAACCGCGATGCGGCTCATGGAAGACATGCGCGTGACGCTGGCCTTCTTGCCGCCGACAGCGCTGCGCATGATGAAAAATTCGGACAGCCGTGCGAAAGAGAAATCTTTGCGTTTGCGCGCCATCATGTCCGCCGGAGAGCAACTGGGCCGCGAGACATATGAATGGGCCGAGCGTGAATTCGGTCTGACTGTGAACGAGTTTTACGGCCAGACGGAGTGCAATCTGGTGATCGGCTCGTGCGCGCAACTGGGCGCAGCAAAGGCAGGCGCAACGGGGAGAGCCGTTCCCGGCCATAGAGTTCGAAATCATTGACGCCGGTGGCAATGTGTTGCCACAGGGTGAAACGGGACAGATCGCGGTGAAGCGGCCAGACCCGGTGATGTTTCTTGGCTACTGGCAGGATGAAACAGCTACCGAAAAGAAATTCGTCGGCAACTGGATGCTGACCGGCGATCAGGGCCATGTGGATGAAGATGGTTTCATACATTTCTTCGGGCGCGACGACGATGTGATTACATCAGCGGGCTATCGCATCGGCCCCGGCGAGATCGAAGATTGCCTTATCGGCCATCCCGATGTGGCTTTGGCGGCAGCGGTTGGAAAGCCGGACCCGGTTCGCACCGAAATCGTGAAAGCCTATATCGTGCCGAAGGAAGGCGTGCAGCCGACAGAGGAGCTTGCGCGACAAATCCAGCTTTGGGTACGCGAGCGATTGTCGGCGCATGAATATCCGCGAGAGATCGAATTCGTTGGGCAGGTTCCGCTAACAACGACAGGCAAGGTTATCCGCCGCATTTTTCGCGAGCAGGCCAGGCGAGAGGCCGACATGCGCTCCGAGAACAGAGGTTAGCGCTATAGAGTGTGATTCAACCGATTTGCACAGCGCCAATGATATTGACGCGCCGAAATGCGCAAACTACGGTCCCGCGCGCTTTCGAGCCATCCGCCCCTTCGATATGGGCGTCCAGCGAATGACAGCGACATGATTGACGCCAAAAATGTCGGCGATCGGCAAGCGACAGGACTGGTCAGGTGATATTCGCCGCGAAGTCCCGGATAAGAGGTGATTGACAGATGAAAGTTCTCGTCCCGGTTAAGCGGGTTGTGGATGCCAATGTTAAGGTTCGCGTCAAAGGTGACGGTTCAGGCGTCGAACTCGCCAATGTAAAAATGGCGATGAACCCGTTTGACGAGATTGCAGTTGAAGAAGCGATCCGTCTTAAGGAAGCAGGCAAGGTTGAGGAAATCATCGTTGTTTCCATCGGCCCGGCACAGGCGCAGGAAACACTGCGCACCGCGCTTGCGATGGGTGCTGACCGCGCCATTCTCGTTAAGACAGACGAAACAGCAGAGCCGCTCGGCGTCGCCAAGGTGCTGAAAGGCGTGGTGGATGCCGAAAAGCCTGGGCTTGTGATCCTTGGCAAGCAGGCGATTGACGACGATGCCAACCAGACCGGCCAGATGCTCGCCGCACTGCTTGGCTGGGCGCAGGGCACGTTTGCGTCAAAGGTCGAGATCAGCGGCGACAAAGCCAAGGTCACGCGCGAAGTCGATGGCGGCTTGCAGACGATTGACCTGAAGATGCCCGCGATTGTGACGGTCGATCTTCGTTTGAACCAACCGCGATATGCGTCGCTGCCGAACATCATGAAGGCAAAGAAGAAGCCGTTGGATGAAAAGACGGCTGCCGATTTCGGTGCAGACCTCAAACCGCGCCTCAAGGTGGTGAAGACCGAGGAGCCGGGTGGCCGCAAGGCAGGCGTCAAGGTCAAGGATGTGGCGGAACTGGTTTCCAGCCTTAAATCCGCTGGCGTGCTTTAAGAGCGATAGAAAGGAATAGACCATGGCAATTCTTCTCGTCGCCGAACATGACAATGCTTCGCTGTCGGACCAGACGGCAAAGGCGCTTTCCGCCGCGCTGAAAATCGGCTCGGATGTGGATGTGCTGGTTGCAGGCAAGGGCGCGAAAGCCGCTGCCGATGCAGCGGCCAAGCTGAAGGGCGTTCGCAAGGTTCTGCTGGCCGAAGCCGACGAACTGACTGAGCGTCTTGCAGAACCGACCGCCGATCTGGTTGTTTCGCTGGCAGGCGATTATGACACGATCATCGCGCCCGCTACCACGACCGGCAAGAATGTGCTGCCGCGCGTTGCCGCCCTGCTAGACGTGATGCAGGTTTCAGAAATCATCGAGGTTGTTTCGTCGGACACGTTCAAGCGCCCGATCTATGCGGGCAATGCCATCCAAACCGTACAGGCAACCGACGGCAAGAAGGTCGTGACGGTTCGCACGGCTTCCTTCCCGGCGGCAGGCGAAGGCGGTTCTGCAAAGGTGGAGACGGTGAAGGCTGCGGCCAATCCCGGCCTTTCAACCTTCGTAGAGAACAAGCTTTCCGAAAGCGACCGTCCGGAACTCACCTCGGCCAAAATTATCATTTCCGGTGGTCGCGCGCTGGGCTCAGCGGAAAAGTTCCAGGAAGTCATTCTGCCGGTGGCCGATAAGCTGGGTGCAGCGGTTGGCGCAAGCCGTGCGGCAGTCGACGCGGGCTATGCTCCGAACGACTGGCAGGTTGGCCAGACCGGTAAGGTTGTCGCGCCAGAGCTTTACATCGCGGCTGGTATTTCGGGTGCCATCCAGCACCTTGCAGGCATGAAGGACTCCAAGGTCATCGTGGCCATAAACAAGGACGAGGAAGCGCCGATCTTCCAGGTTGCTGATTATGGCATCGTTGGAGACCTCTTCGTCATTCTGCCGGAACTGCAAAAGGCGCTTTGACTTTCGGTCGGTGACACGCAAAATTGATGGGCCGGGGTGGACGAATGCCACTCCGGCCCTTTAGTTTGCGCTGCAACATTAAACAGACAGATCCGGCGGGTATCGGAAATGACCAAAATCAAGACGGTCGGCATCATCGGTGCAGGCCAGATGGGCGGCGGCATCGCCCATGTGGCGGCAACGGCGGGATATGACGTGCTGCTCTATGATGTCTCCGAAGACCGCATCGAAAAGGGGCTGGCGACGATCAACGGGAACCTTGCCCGCCAAGTCGCGTCGGGTAAGCTGGACGACAAGGTGCGCAAGGACGCGCTTGCGCATATTTCTCCCGCCCATTCGATGGCGGACCTCGCAGGTGCCGATCTTGTTATCGAGGCAGCGACCGAGAACGAGGACGTGAAGCGCAAGATTTTTCAGGAGCTTTGTCCGCAACTCAATCCCGAAGCCATTCTGGCGACTAACACCTCATCGATTTCGATCACGCGACTGGCGGCGCAGACCGATCGCGCCGAGCGCTTCATCGGCATCCACTTCATGAACCCGGTACCCGTAATGAAGCTGGTGGAGCTGGTGCGTGGCATCGCAACCGAAGATGCAACTTTTGAAGCGGCGAAGGAATTCGTGCATCGTCTCGACAAGACGGTGACGCTGTCAGAGGATTTCCCCGCCTTTATCGTCAATCGCATTTTGTTGCCGATGATCAATGAGGCAATCTACACACTTTATGAAGGCGTGGGCTCTGTTGAGGCTATCGACACGGCGATGAAGCTTGGCGCGAACCATCCAATGGGGCCGCTGCAACTGGCTGATTTCATCGGGCTGGATACCTGCCTTTCGATCATGCAGGTGCTGCATGATGGGCTGTCGGATTCAAAATATCGACCCTGCCCGCTTCTGGTGAAATATGTCGAAGCCGGATGGCTGGGCCGCAAAGCCGGACGCGGGTTCTACGACTATCGCGGCGAACATCCTGTTCCCACGCGCTGAGGACATCCATGCGTTTTGAAGGAACCCGCGACTATGTTGCGGATAAGGATTTGATGGTGGCCGTCAACGCTGCCATCGCGCTGGAGCGTCCGCTATTGGTGAAGGGCGAACCAGGGACAGGCAAGACCGAACTTGCGCGACAGGTGGCGACAGCGCTTGGGCTCGACCTGATCGAGTGGAACGTGAAGTCCACCACCAAAGCGCAGCAGGGTCTTTATGAATACGATGCTGTTTCGCGCCTGCGCGACAGCCAGCTCGGCGACGAGCGATTCAACGACATTCATAATTATATCAAGCGCGGCAAGCTGTGGGATGCGTTCGCGGCCGATAAGAAGGTCGTGTTGCTGATCGACGAAATCGACAAGGCCGACATAGAGTTTCCAAACGATCTGCTGCAAGAACTCGACCGCATGGAGTTCTTTGTCTACGAGACTGGCGAGACGATTCGGGCGAAGCAGCGCCCTATCGTTATCATCACCTCGAACAACGAAAAGGAATTACCAGACGCTTTCCTGCGCCGCTGCTTCTTTCACTACATCCGATTCCCGGACGTGGAGACCTTGCAGCGCATCGTGGAGGTCCACTATCCGGGTATCAAGCAGAAGCTTGTGCGCGAGGCGCTGACGCAGTTTTATGAAATCCGCGACGTGCCGGGCTTGAAGAAGCGTCCTTCGACTTCGGAAGCGCTGGACTGGATTCGGCTGTTGGTCGCGGATGACGTGGACCCTGCAGACCTGCGCGGCGACGCGAAAAACGCCCTGCCCCGACTGCATGGCGCATTGCTGAAAAATGAGCAGGACGTGCATTTGTTTGAGCGGCTGGCTTTCATGGCGCGGCGGCAAGGAGGCTGAGGCATGAGCGTTGAAATTCGACCGATAGAAAAAGGCGACCATGCCGACTGGCGGCGGCTTTGGACCGCCTATCTCGAATTCTACAAAACGAAAGTGCCGGAGCAGGTCTACGAAACAAGCTGGCAGCGGCTATTCACCGAAGGCGAGTTTGAGCCGCGCGGCTTTATTGCGCTGGTTGATGGCAAGGCTGTTGGGCTGGTGCATTACCTTTACCATCGCTCGATGTGGTCGCTGGAAGGCAATTGCTATTTGCAGGATCTTTTCACGGATGCGTCCACACGCGGCAAAGGTGTCGGCGCAGCATTGATCGAAGCGGTCAAGAAGGCGGCGGCGGAGCGCGGCGTCACCAATGTTTACTGGATGACCCACGAGACGAACGACACGGCGCGCGCGCTCTATGATCGCGTGTCACGGCGGACCGGCTTTATTGAATATGATCTGCTTTGACCTGCCGCGCAGGTGCGAGTTGCGCCGTTGAAATCGACAGGCTGAGCGCCGTTCTGATCGCGGAAATTCCAGCAACCGCCCAAAGCGCTTCGATGGGCCAGCAATGGACGTTCTGGCCCGCTCGCTTTTCTTTCAAATAGTCGCTGTCGATAAATTCGGCGACAAATTTGGAGCCTTTGGCCTCGTTGCAGGCACGGCACGCAGGAATGGTGAGGCGACCGCCGCGATGCGCTTTGGAGATGACGTGATCGCGGGTGGCCTGAAGTCCCGGCGTAGTTCCCTTGCCGCACCAGCGTTGCATTTCAACGCCGCAATAGGCGCACCAATTGCGACGTTCATCCTGCCACCAGTCGCCAAGCGCCTGATAGGCAACGCGGTTTAGCGTTTCGAGGCTGCTCAAATCCATGATGACCGAATAAACCAGTCGCGCTAAGATTCCGTAGAAGCGATAGGGACAAGTTTAGCGTTAATGTTCATACCTTTTTTCCTTGAACTCAAAGCAGCGCGCGTGCCGGTTTCACTGCGCGAATATCTCACACTGCTGGAGGGCATGGAGGCAGACCTCGTCACCTACGATGTCGAGGGCTTTTACTATCTGGCGCGTGCGGCACTGGTGAAGGACGAGCGGCATATCGACCGGTTCGACCGCGTATTTTCGCATGTGTTTCGAGGCGTGGAAGGCGTTGCCGGGGATACCGGGGTGGACGTTGCGAATATCCCTGAAGAGTGGCTGCGCAGGCTCGCGGAAAAGCATCTCACCGAGGAAGAGAAAAGACTGGTCGAGGCGCTTGGCGGTTTTGACAAGCTGATGGAAACCTTGAAGCAACGGCTCGAAGAACAGAAGGGCCGTCATCAGGGTGGCAGCAAATGGATCGGCACGGGCGGCACGTCGCCGTTCGGCGCATATGGCTACAATCCTGAAGGTATTCGAATTGGTCAGGAAACAAGCCGACACCGACGCGCGGTAAAGGTTTGGGATAAGCGCGAGTTCAAGAATTTCGACGATACGGTCGAGCTTGGCACGCGCAATATCAAGGTCGCACTGAAGCGCTTGCGCCGCTGGGTGCGTGACGGGGCAATTGAAGAACTGGACCTGCCCGGCACGATCCACGCCACCGCCGAACATGGCTATCTCGACGTGCAAACGCGACCAGAACGGCGCAACGCGGTGAAGCTGCTGATGTTTTTCGATGTCGGCGGCTCAATGGATGACCATATTCGGGTCGTTGAGGAATTGTTCTCGGCGGCGCGGACAGAGTTCCGGCAATTGGAGTTCTTCTATTTTCACAACTGCCTGTATGAGGGCGTGTGGAAGGACAACAAACGGCGACATGCCGAAAAGATTCCGACCTTCGATGTGCTGCGTAAATTCGGCCATGACTATAAGGTGGTGTTCGTCGGAGACGCCGCGATGAGCCCGTATGAGATCGTGACACCGGGAGGCTCGGTCGAGCATTGGAACGAGGAAGCCGGAGCCGTGTGGCTGCAACGCGCGCTTCTGCAATGGCCGAATGCAGTGTGGATCAATCCAACTCGTGAGGAACATTGGGGCTATACGCATTCCACCAAGCTGGTGAGTGACATTTTCGGCGGGCGCATGTTTCCGCTGACACTCGCGGGATTGGAATCAGCAACGCGCGAGTTGTCAAGAAAGCATTGAGAACTACCCCTCATCCGGCTGCCGCCACCTTCTCCCTCAAGGGGAGAAGGAGGAAAACGGCATCATCATGCAATTTCTCCAGCGTTCGCGATTGAAACCGGCGTAGCAACTTTCGCCCTTCTCCCCTTGAGGGAGAAGGTGGCGGCAGCCGGATGAGGGGTATGTTTCACCAGCGCAGCAAAAGCCTTCCGGCCAATGCACCAAGCGCGGCAAGCCCAAGCACGGCCAGCGTGTACCAGGTGCCGACGAATAGCGGCGAGTCGTCAAAGCAGTGGGCCGCGTAGAAAGTGGCCGCAATGCCTCCCGCCAGAAGGCCCGCGACAGCGCCCGACAATGCGGGGCGTGTTGGCGCGGCATAACGCAAGGCGGCAAGAAAAATGCCAAGCGGCGCCAAGCCAATCAACGGAATGAACGTCATGCAAAGCATTGAGTTCGTGCCAATCCAGGCAGATTTGATCGCATCTGCGGGCAGCGTGAAGAGTTCTACGCACGCGCCGAGTGCAACAATAACCGGAGCCGCGAGAAGCGCCACGGCGCTCCAGCGCTGGCCGGGCTGAGCCAGAAGAAAAAGGATCGGTGCAGCGCTCGCCGCAAGAGCAATCGTAACGACGAATTTGAACGGAAAGCGCATCGTGCCCATCGCCTCGGCCATATCCGGACGCGGACCAAGCATGGCAAAGAACACAAGCGCGGCAGCCACCAATGCGGCCACAAACGCAATTTTCCAAACGGTTGCGAGCTGAGTGGCGCGAGCGGCACTGTCGGCTTGCAATGCGGTGATGAGATCGTCGGTCTTCATGCACCGCCTCGTCCAAATTTCGAGGCAAGCGCCTTCAAACCGCGATGCAGCGCAACACGCACTGCCGTTTCATTCATACCGAGCTTTTCTGCGGTCTCGCTAATGCTGTTGCCATCGACGGAGATGGAAGAAACAACCGACCGTTGACCGGCGGGCAATGCGTCAAGCACGCGCCCAAGATCGCGCTCATTTAGCGCCTCCTGCGGTTCTGGTGCTGGAATGATTTCGCGGAAATCGTCAATATCGACATCGATGCGCCGACCACGCCGTCGCCATGCATCGATCAGCTTGTAGCGGGCAATGGCAAACAGCCAAGGCAGCACCGGCAAATCTTGTCGCCAAGTGTGTCTCTTGAGATGAATTGCCAACAGTGTTTCCTGTACCACGTCCTCTGTATCCGTTCCGCCTTTGCGCCGCACAAAGCCACGAATAAGCGCGGCGGCACGGCGCAAAAACTCGGCATAAGCCTTCTCGTCTCCGGCAAGCGAAGCCCGCAACAAACCCGCCAATATGGCTTCGGCATCAGGCTCCACGCTTAACCGCTTTCCTT
The DNA here is from genome assembly GCA_049840935.1 of Mesorhizobium sp. Lineage (GTDB taxonomy): Bacteria > Pseudomonadota > Alphaproteobacteria > Rhizobiales > Rhizobiaceae > Mesorhizobium_G. The sequence continues at coordinate 108,499 of JASGJA010000025.1, read as the reverse complement.
CTATTCGCGACCGCCGGTCATTTGTTACGCACCCGGCCACGATTAGCCAAGTCGCAAGAAATAATTTCGACAGACTGTAACAAGCCTGCGCTGGGCAGCGAAGTCTGATTGGTGAGGCCGACTGTAGCCTCGCCAACCGAGAGAGGAGTTTCCTATGAACCGTAATACGCTCGCACTGGCTCTGGCTGGTTCGCTTGCAACTGCACTGGCCGCATCCGCGGCTCCGCTGCCTGCCGAAAAGATGGTCGGCATGGAGAAATGTTACGGAATTGCCTTGAAGGGGCAGAACGACTGCGCAGCCGGTGCAGGCACAAGCTGCGCCGGAACTTCTGAAATCGACTACAACGCGAAGGCCTGGAAAGCCGTCCCGGCTGGCACCTGCACGACGATGAATGTCGACGGACACAAGGGCACCCTCGAACCGATGTGAGCATATACGATGGGGAGCCGCACGCGGCTCCCCTTTCACATTAAAGGAGTGCGGATAATGAGCGATTTCACATTGCCCATGCGTGCAGGTGTAGGGCTAAAGCCTGAGCACTACGGCGAAATAATCGAGACGAAACCAGACATCGGCTTCTTTGAAGTGCACGCTGAAAATTACATGGGCGCTGGCGGACCACCGCACCGCTATCTGGAAACGATTTCTGAACTCTATCCAATTTCGCTGCACGGCGTTGGGCTCTCAATCGGCGCTGAAGGTCCGCTGGACAAGGCGCATCTTGCGCGGCTGAAGCACCTCAACGAGCGTTACCGGCCAGCCAGCTTTTCCGAGCATCTTGCATGGTCGACGCATGATTCAGCGTTTTTGAGTGACCTCCTGCCTCTGCCCTATACGCTGGCAACTTTGCAGCGCGTTTCGCAGCATGTCGACGAGGTCCAGCAAGCGCTTGGTCGCAAGATGCTGCTCGAAAACCCCTCGACATACGTGCTGTTTGAGGAAAGCACGATTGATGAGATCGACTTTCTGGAAGCGGTCGCCGCGCGAACGGGCTGCGGCCTGCTTCTGGACGTGAACAATGTGATGGTTTCGGCGGTCAATCACCGCCTTGATCCATACGCTTATATTGAACGGTTTCCTCTGCATCGCGTCGGTGAAATTCATCTGGCCGGATATGACGAAGCCTATGATGACGCGGGCGAACGGCTGTTGATCGACGCGCATGGAAGCGTGGTTCTGGACGATGTTCTGAAACTCTATCGACACACAATTGCTCGCGGCGGACCACAGCCGACATTGGTCGAATGGGACAATAATATTCCGGACTGGCAAACACTTTTCTCGGAAGCTCTCAAGGCTGACGGCGTGCTCGCTCTCGCATCTGCTCGCAAGGTCGCCTGATATGGTTGCGATCACTCAATCGAAATTTGCTGCTGCATTGTTCGGACCGGAAACAATGCCACCCGGCCTTACCACGGCGCGCGGAGAAGCGGACGCAAGCCGCTTTGCCGTTTATCGAAACAATGTATCCGTGGCGCTGATAAAGGCGCTTGAGGGCCGCTTTCCTGTAACGCGGCGCATTGTTGGAGATGTGTTTTTCCGGGCGATGGCGCACGCTTTCATTGCGGAAAACAAGCCCAAATCACCGCTCATTTTCGAGTATGGCGACGCGTTGCCGAGCTTCATCGAGAAATTCGAGCCTGCTTCCGGACTGCCATATCTTGCCGATGTTGCACGACTGGAGGCCGCATGGACCGACGCATATCACGCCGCTGAAGCATCGGTGCTTGAGGTGAGTGATCTCGGAGCGATGAGGCAGCCGATGCAATGCCGGTTCATTACGCACCCTTCCTCCGTACTCGTTAAATGCGGCCACCCTGCCGGAACGATCTGGGCGGTAAATCAACTAGCGGAGGTTCCGCCCATTTCGATCAGCGAACCCGAAACGATCCTTATCGTGAGACCGTTTGCCGAGGTTCGCGTTCAAATTCTCCCGCCACAGGACGCGCTGTTTGCGGAACGACTTTTTGCAGGTTTCAACCTTGGCGATGCGGGGCAGGAAGCGCTGTCCCGGAACGATCAATTCGATTTCGGGACAGCGCTTGTTGGGCTTATCGCGCTTGGCGCTTTCACGAAAATTGAAGGAGAGAGAAAGATATGAGCGACATATCTCAAACAGGCACATGGCATTTCGGCGGGAGCGCGATAAAGCGCGCAGAGGTCACGCTTGCCGCGATACCTTCCTTCCTGCCACTGCTGGCGCTTCGCTTTGCGCTAGCGGTGCCATTCTTCAAGTCGGGCCTGACGAAATGGGATGGCTTTTTGACGCTCTCGGCCGGGGCGCAATATCTTTTCTCGGAAGAGTTCAAACTGCACATTCTTGGCAGCGAATACCCCTATCCATTCCCCTCGCTGATGGCGCATATGTCGGGCGTCGCTGAAATCACGCTCCCCATATTGCTGGTGCTGGGATTGGGTACCCGGTTTGCGGCTTTGGGTCTTTTGGCAATGACCGCAATCATTCAACTCACGGTGCCGGAAGGCTGGGCAAACTTCCATCTGCCGTGGGCGGCGATGGCATTGACACTCGTCGTGTTCGGAGGCGGAAAGCTTGCGCTCGAACGTCTACTTGGGTGGTCCTAACCGACGCGCTTGCCGTCCTTGTCAAACCAATGGAGCTTGTTGAGCGGCGCTGTAACGGCGAGGTTTGCGCCGATTTCATGCGAAGCGCGACCGCCTACCCGAACAACGATGCGCTGGCCAGCGGCGGCGCAATAAAGGAAACTTTCCGCACCGACGGGTTCGACACCCTCGACTTTTGCAGCGAGCGATAGCCCCTGTTTTGCGCCACCTTCAGTGACGTCCGCATCTTCGGGTCGGAAGCCAAGTATCGTCGCACCTACAGGCGCGGTGATAGAGAGTGCCGAGCCATCCACGAATTTGCCGTTGGCGACCGGCAGGAAATTCATGGGCGGCGCACCGATAAAACTGGCTACGAAGGTTGAGGCGGGCTGCTCGTAAATGTCGAGCGGATTGCCCATCTGCTCCACTTTTCCGGCGTTCATCACAACCAGAATGTCGGCCAAGGTCATAGCTTCGAGCTGGTCATGCGTGACGTAAACTGACGTGACGCCGAGTGCGCGCTGGAGGTTCTTGATCTCGACCCGCATTTGCCCGCGCAGCTTGGCGTCGAGGTTTGAAAGTGGCTCGTCAAAGAGGAACACTTTCGGCTGGCGCACGATGGCGCGGCCCATCGCAACGCGCTGACGTTGCCCGCCGGAAAGCTCGCGCGGACGACGATCGAGGAGATGCGACAGTTCTAAAACTTTCGCGGTTTCGCGAACGCGGCGGTCTATCTCATCTTTCGGCGTGCCACGATTGCGCAGGCCGTAGGCCATGTTGTCGTAGACTTTCATATGCGGATAGAGCGCATAGTTCTGGAACACCATGGCGATGTCACGCTCGGTCGGGCCGATGGCGTTGACGATCTTGCCATCAAACGCACAGGTGCCGTCGCTGATGGTTTCCAGTCCCGCGATCATGCGTAGCAGCGTGGACTTGCCGCAGCCGGACGGCCCGACCAATACGCACAGGGCTTTGTCAGGGATGGCTATCGAGACGCCCTTAACCGCCTCGACCCCACCGGGATAGACCTTGCGCACATCTTTCAAATCGACAGTGGCCATTCAAAAACTCACTTTTCAGTATCGACCAGACCGCGCACGAACCAGCGCTGCATCAGCACCACCACCAGAATGGGCGGCACGATGGCGAGCATGGCCGTGACCATGACCAGATGCCATTCGGTATCGGCATCAGCGAAGGACACCATCTTTTTCAACGCGATAACGATGGTGTTCATCTGGTTGTCGTTGGTGACGAGCAGCGGCCAGAGATATTGCGTCCAGCCATAGATGAAGAGGATAACGAATAGCGCCGCAATGTTGGTGCGCGAGAGCGGCAGCAGGATGTCCTTGAAAAAGCGGAATGGCCCTGCCCCATCAACGCGCGCGGCCTCGACCAGCTCGCCCGGTATAGTGAGGAAAAACTGCCGGAACAGAAGCGTCGCCGTTGCAGAGGCGATGAGCGGCACGATCAGACCGGCATAGGTGTCGATCAGGCCGAGATCGACCATCACCTTATAGGTCGGCAGAATGCGAACTTCGACTGGAAGCATCAGCGTGATGAATATGATCCAGAAGAAGGTCATGCGCAGCGGGAAGCGGAAAAACACAATCGCATAGGCCGATAGGATCGAAATGATGATCTTGCCGATGGCGATGCCCAAGGCCACGACGGTCGTGTTGAACAACAGCGTCCAGACCGGCACGCCGCCGATGCGCCCTACACCGCCGAACAGCGCTTCCGAATAGTTTTCGATAAAGCGATCACCGGGCAGCAATGGCAGCGGCGGGCGCAGAATGGTTTGCAACGAGTGGGTAGAGGCAACGAAGGTGTAGTAGATCGGGAAGGCGACGACGATGATGCCGAGGATCAAAATCGCATGGGCGATATAGATGCCGGTCGGCGACTGGCCGATCATCAGCTTGTCGTGACCTTTGCTCGGCTCAGCCATAATGCACCTTCCTTTCCACATAGCGGAATTGGACGGCGGTGAGTGCGATGACAATGACCATAAGGATCACTGATTGGGCGGCTAAATCGCCGAGGATCAGATTGACGAAGCCATCATTGTAAACCTTGTAGACCAGCGTTTCGGTGGCTTTGCCGGGGCCGCCGCCGGTGACCGCATGGATAATGCCGAAGGTGTCGAAGAAGGCATAAACAGTGTTCACCACCAGCAGGAAGAATGTGGTGGGCGCGAGCAGCGGAAACACGATTGTCCAGAAACGCTTGAACTCTCGCGCGCCATCAATGGCGGCAGCTTCGATCAGTGTTTTTGGAATGGCCTGTAGCCCCGCGACGAAGAACAGGAAATTATAGCTGATCTGCTTCCACGCAGCCGCCATAACGACCAGCACCATGGCCTGATCGCCCTTAAGCAGCGGATCCCAAGCAATTCCCATCCAGCGCAGTGCATAGGCAAGCGAGCCGATGGATGGATTGAATAGGAACAGCCACAACATGCCCGCAATGGCAGGCGCGACCGCATAGGGCCAGATCAGCAGCGTGCGATAGAGATTGCGGCTGCGCACGACTTTGTCGGCCATGACAGCGAGAATCAACGCGACCACCATCGAGAGCAGCGCCGTTGATATGGAGAATATGGCCGTGACGTGAATGGAGTTTATGTAGTTCGGGTCCGCAAGAACCTTCTTGAAATTGGCAAACCATACGAACTGCGATTTCAGGCCGAACGGGTCTTCCCGCAGCATCGATTGGTAAAGCGCCTGACTGGCAGGCCAATAGAAGAAAACCAACGTGATTGCCAACTGCGGAGCAACCAGCAGATACGGCAGTATTTTGTTCGGAAATACAACGCGTGGGGTCAATGGGTACTCCGCTGTTGCGCGTCGGGGAAATACCCCTCATCCGCCTGCCGGCACCTTCTCCCTCAAGGGGAGAAGGCGGATAACCCCCTCACTCCGCATCTCTTCTCACTGGAACAAGAGGCTGCCGCCGCTCCCTTCTCCCCTTGAGGGAGAAGGTGCCGGCAGGCGGATGAGGGGTTTGCTAACTCGTTATTGGCTCGCTTCCTTGATGGCTGCGTTGCCACGCGCAACTATGTTGTCCAATGCCTGCTGGGCAGTTTCCTGACCGGCCAGCATCTTCTCGAACTCCTCGTTCATGATGTCGCGAACCTGTGGCAGATTCGGCAGGCGAACGCCCTTGGAGTTTTCCGTCGGAGCCTTACCCATCATCTGCTTGATCGGAATTTCACGCGCCGGATTCTTTTCATAGAAGCCGTCGGCTTTGGTTTTCTCATAAGCAGCAATCGTCACAGGCAAATAGCCGGAAACCTGATGCAGGCGCGCCTGAATGTCGGTCTGAGACAGGAAGTTGAAGAAGGCAGCAACCGCCTTGTATTCTTCATCGCTCTTGCCGCCGAACACCCAAAGCGATGCGCCGCCGGGGATCGTGTTCTGCGGTTCGGTGTCGTAAGGCAACATGCCCGTCCCGTAGTTCATGCCAGATTTGATGACGTCGCCAAGACCGCCGGAGGATTCGGTGAAGATTCCGCATTCACCGGCGAGGAAGATTTGCTTCGCCTCGGAGGTGCGCCCGCCATATTTGAACGTGCCATCCTTGGCGAGATCGGCCAGCGCCTGAAAATGCTTCACGAATGGCTCGGCGTTGACCTTCAATTCGACGTTCGGTCCAGCGATGCCGTTTTCCTGCGTGCCCCACTGATAATTGTTCCACGCGGCGAAGTTTTCCGTGTAAATCCATGTCAGCCAAGTGGAGGTGAAGCCGCAAGGTGCTGCGCCTGACGATTTGATTTTCTTGGCAGCGTCCCAAACCTCGTTCCAGGTCTTTGGCGGATTATCGACGTCGAGCCCTGCCTTCTGGAAAATATCCTTGTTGTAATACAGGATCGGCGAGGAGGAATTGTAGGGGAAGGACAGCATGGTGCCGTCGGGCTTAGAATAATACGCGACGATGCCCGGCAAATATTGGCTCTTGTCGAACGGCTTGTCGCCCATCGACAGAATTTCGGCAACCGGCTTGATGGCGCCTTCTGCCGCCATCATCGTGCCCGTTCCGGCATCAAACACCTGCATAATTGTAGGGGCCTGCTTGGCGCGGAAGGCGGCAATGCCAGCATTCAGCGTTTCAGGATAGGTGCCCTTGAAAACCGGAGTGACCTTATATTCGCTCTGGCTCTCGTTGAATTCCTTGGAGAGTTGATCGACAACTTCATTGTTCGCACCGGTCATGGCATGCCACCAGCTAATCTCGGTGACGGCATAGGCGGATGAAGCGGAGAATAAGGTAACGACGCCAGCAATGCCGGCAGCAACGCCTTTAAAATTCATTGTTCACTCCCTTGTCGTTGGAATGGAGGGAACTCCGGACCAACTATCGTGGCCCTCGCTCCCAACGGCCAAGGCGAGTATTCCCGTATTGTGACAGTCGCACAATCCTTTTGTTGTGGTTTTGTGAAACCACACGGAAAGGTAGAAATTATCCAGAGAAATCTTACGTAAGGGAAGTTAGCCGCCTAATTCTTTATCGATCAGGCGATGGGCATCCGCACCGGACCATTCGGCAGGACCGTTCATGCTCGCAACGAGGCAACCGTCCTTGTCGATCAGAAGTGTGACGGGCAGGCCAAGCGCAAGCCCCTGTTTCTTCAAGCTTTCAAAAAGGGACAGCGTGTTTTCGCGATAGTAGGCCAGCGAATGCACATTCGTTTCCTCAAGAAACTTGCGCGGCTTGGTGTCGTCGCCCGTATCGACATTGACCGCCACGACCTCAAATGCATCGCTGCCCTTGTCACGCTGTAATTGGTCGAGCGCGGGCATTTCGGCACGGCACGGGGCGCACCATGTCGCCCATAGATTGAGTAGTACGGTTTTGCCCGAACGATCCGCGATGGTCATGGGCTTGCCATTTGGATCATTGAACGCAAGCGATGCGAGCGAGCGCGGCGGATCGGCAGGCAGCATGGCCGCAACATCGCCCGTTGCAGCAGCGGCGACGGCCTTCGCAGTCTCGGCTTTGGCGGCGCAGGCGGTGTCTTGAGGCGTGGCGGCAGCATCAATTGCTTGCGGCGCATCGGCTGACATGTTGCGTTCCAGCCCGCCAGTGACATATACCGCAGCCGCGCCGACAGCCAGACCGGCGAGCGCCGCGAGCACGATCAGCCGCAGCGGTGGGAATAATCTGGTCTGCTTGTCTTCGGGCATGCGGTCAATTCTCCGGTAGCGGGTTTATAGCAATGAGCGACAAGAAGACCAGCAACCAGATGTGGGGCGGACGTTTCGCCTCAGGTCCGGCGGCAATCATGGAAGCCATCAATGCCTCCATCGGTTTCGACCGGAAGCTATACCGTCAGGACATTCGCGGCTCCATCGCGCATTCCCGAATGCTGGCCGAAAAAGGCATCATCACGGCAGACGATCAGAAGAAGATCGAAGACGGCCTGAACGCCATTTTGAAGGACATCGAGGCCGGAAAGTTCGAGTTTTCCGCTAAGCTTGAAGACATTCACATGAATGTCGAAGCGCGGCTGGCTGAGTTGATCGGACCGGCCGCGGGACGGCTGCACACGGCACGCTCGCGCAACGATCAGGTCGCGGTGGATTTCCGCCTTTGGGTTAAAGATGAGACGCTGCGCGTGGCGGAAGCTCTCAAAGAATTGATTGCTGCGTTTCTGGATCGCGCCGAAGAACATGCAGCAACGGTAATGCCCGGCTTCACCCATTTGCAGACCGCACAGCCCGTGACCTTCGGCCACCATTGCATGGCCTATGTGGAGATGTTTGCGCGGGATTTGTCGCGGGCAAAGGATGCGGCAGTGCGCATGAATGAAAGCCCACTGGGCGCGGCAGCGCTGGCTGGCACCGGCTTTCCAATCGATCGGCATATGACGGCCAAGGCGCTTGGCTTCCGCGAGCCAACACGCAATTCGCTGGACAGCGTTTCGGATCGTGACTTTGCGCTGGAGTTCTTATCTGTAGCGGCGATTTGCGCTACGCATCTTTCACGGTTAGCGGAAGAGATTGTGATCTGGTCCACGCCGCAATTCGGGTTCGTACGGCTGTCGGACAGCTACTCCACCGGCTCATCAATCATGCCGCAGAAGAAGAACCCCGACGCCGCAGAGTTGGTGCGCGCCAAGACCGGTCGCGTCAATGGCCATCTGGTCGGGCTGCTGACCGTGATGAAGGGCTTGCCGCTCGCCTATTCCAAGGACATGCAGGAAGACAAGGAAGCCGTGTTCGACGCTGCCGAAACGCTCGACCTTATGCTGGCAGCCATGACCGGCATGGTGCGTGACATGACGATCAACACCGTTGCCATGAAAAAGGCTGCGGGTTCCGGCTACGCAACCGCAACCGACCTTGCCGACTGGCTGGTGCGCACGCTTGGTCTACCCTTCCGTGAGGCGCATCATGTGACAGGTCGCGCCGTGGCGCTGGCGGAGCAGAAGAAGCTGCCGTTGGACCGGCTGACGCTTGAGGACTTCCGCTCAATTCATGATGGCATTACGGACGACGTGTTTTCGGTGTTGACTGTGCAGAACTCGGTGAAAAGCCGGACGTCGTTTGGCGGCACCGCGCCCTCCGAAGTGCGCAAGCAGATAAGGTACTGGCGCAAGCGAATGAAGTAGACGTCTTATTGTGGTGGCACCCCACCCGGCGGTGGCACCCCCCCGGCCCTTCGGGCCACCCTCCCCATCGAGGGGAGGGAGGGAGTTTGCCCCGCGCGGTTTTTCGCTTGTAGCACCGCTTGGATAGCTAGCACCCTCCCTCCCCTCGATGGGGAGGGTGGCCCAAAGGGCCGGGTGGGGTGAACCACACAGGCCAAACCTAGTTGATGCAAAAGCAGAAAAACTCGGCTAGAAGCATCTGCGCATTGCATTGGGAAAGATCTATGAGCGGCAGCAGATTGTTTGCATCACTTGTGCTGATCGGCGCGATTGTGGCTGTTTCCGGCTGCGGGCGAAAAGCTGCGCTCGACACGCCCTATCAAGCGTCCATCGATGCGCGAAAAGACGCTGAGCGCAACAAACAACCGCTTCCGCCGGAAAAACCCGCACCCGTGGAAGACAGGCCCTTTATTCTAGACAAGCTGCTTTAGCAGGAACAATTCAAGTGAACCATTTCGAGTATCGGGACGGCGTTCTTCATGCCGAGGACGTGCCTGTTCCGCAAATCGCGGCAGCGGTCGGCACGCCATTTTATTGCTATTCCACGGCAACGCTGACGCGGCATTATCGCGTATTCAGCGAGGCGTTCAACGGGCTGGATTCGCTTGTCTGCTACGCCATGAAAGCAAATTCCAATCAGGCTGTGTTGCGCACATTGGCAAAGCTTGGCGCAGGCGCCGATGTAGTATCCGAAGGCGAGCTACGCCGCGCGCTGGCCGCAGGAATTCCGGCCTCGAAAATCATGTTCTCCGGCGTTGGCAAGACGCCGCATGAGATGGATTTCGGACTGGAAGCAGGGATTTATTGCTTCAACGTCGAGTCCGAGCCGGAACTGGAATTGCTTTCGAAGCGCGCTGTAAAGGCGGGGCGCACGGCAAATATTTCGGTTCGCATCAATCCCGATGTCGACGCCAAGACGCACAAGAAGATCGCCACCGGTAAGGCTGAAAACAAGTTCGGCATTCCGTGGAAGCGGGCGCGCGAAGTTTATGCCAACGCGGCAAAGCTGCCGGGTATAAAGGTCGTCGGCATCGACATGCATATCGGCAGCCAGATCACCGACTTGCAGCCGTTTGACTCTGCATTTGCGCTGCTGGCAGAACTGGTTGCGACGCTGAAGGCGGACGGCCACGCAATTGAGCACATAGACCTCGGCGGCGGTCTTGGCGTTCCCTATCACTTCGACAACAGCCCGCCGCCGCTACCCGACGAATATGCGCAGATCGTGAAGAAGCACACGACGGAACTTGACGTTAAGGTGATCTTTGAGCCGGGCCGTTTGATTGCGGGCAATGCCGGCATACTGGTCGCTGAAGTCATCTATGTGAAGGAAGGCGAGGCAAAGAATTTCGTCATCGTCGATGCGGCGATGAATGATCTCATTCGCCCTACCCTCTACGAAGCGTTCCATGAAATTCGCCCGGTGGTGCAAACTGCTGCCAGCGGCCCGCGCATTCGAGCCGACATTGTGGGACCGGTCTGCGAAACGGGCGATTTTCTGGCGCAGGATCGCGACTTGCCCGAACTAAAATCAGGCGATCTGATCGCCGTGGGAACGGCTGGCGCTTATGGCGCGGTGCAGGCAGGCACGTACAATACGCGGCTGCTCGTGCCGGAAGTTCTGGTGGATGGCGACCGCTTCCATGTGGTGCGGCCAAGGCCGAGCTATGAAGAGTTGATCGGGCTGGATTCCATGCCTGATTGGCTGACATAGCGCGTTCACGATTTCGCTATTCTGCCTCGCCACGGCCCTTATTGATGTTATGTTGCTTTCTGAGGCGGCTCGAATCCGGGCCGCACAGGACGCTTGATGACGATAGAGCCGACCGACACCACCCAAGACACGAAAGCGCTGCGCTCGCTGCGTGGCTCGCGTTTTGCCGTGCGGGCCGCGATCATCGTTGAACGGCTGTGGCCGCTTTTCCTGCCGTTCCTACTGGTTCTTGCGCTTTTCCTTGCGGCGTCGTGGTTCGGGCTGTTTCGCGGGGTGCAGGATCAGATCCGGCTCGGCCTGCTCTCGATTTTCGCGCTGGGTGGCCTTGGCGCGCTGACGCTGCTGCGGCGATTCCGGTTTCCGACTGCGGCAGAAGTTGACCGGCGGGTCGAAGCAGCCAACCAACTCAAGCATACGCCCGTGCAGGTGCAATTCGAGCAGCCGGGCGGCAAAGCCGATAGTTTCGGTGATGCGCTGTGGCGCGAGCACCGGAGGCGCATGGCTGACAAGCTGCGCAGCCTTGGCGGCGACACACCGCGCCCGCGCGTGCCGGAACGTGATCCGTGGGCGTTGCGTTCAATCGCTGCATTGCTGGTCGCGACCGCCTTTGCCTATTCGTATGGTTCGACGGGTGGACGCCTGAGCGATGCGTTTCAGCCGGGTGCGGGTGTTGTGACCATACCGCCGCGTGTTGATGCGTGGATTACGCCGCCGGGTTACACAGGCAAAGCGCCAATATTCCTGACCTCGGAAGCACATCGCGACACGAAAAGCTTTACCGTTCCGGCAGGCAGCGAGCTGGCGCTGCGCGTTACCGGCGGGAATGGCGACGAAGCGTTCGGCTATGTCACCCCTGCCGGAGAGCGCATTATCGATCCCAAGGGCGAGCAGCCAGACGGCCCCCAAGATGCTGCGGTGGCAAAATCTGCCAACCGTCAGTTTGTGATGAAAGTGCGCGAAAACGGCTCTGCGCATTTGCGTAATGGTGAAGCCGAACTTGCGCAGTGGGATTTTACGGTCATACCGGACAATCCACCGACGATCCATTTCTCGGGCGAACCGACGCAAGCGCTGAATGGTACGCTTGAACTGCATTATCAAATTACCGACGATTATGGGGCGACCGCCGCACAGGCAAATTTCGCGCTAGCCGAAGCTTCCGGACCGCAAGCCAAGCCGCTTTACGAAAAGCCCGAGTTGAAGCTTGCGTTGCCACGCAAAGGGGCAAAGCCGGCAAGTGCCAAAACGTCGCGCGATCTGACCGAACATGTGTGGGCGGGATCGAAAGTGCGGCTCACTTTGCAGGCAACGGATGCCGCCGGCCAGACCTCGCTGAGCGAAACGAAAGAGTTCATATTACCCGAACGCCCGTTCACCAACCCGCTCGCCAAAGCGGTGATCGAGCAGCGCAGGATTTTCTCGTTGGACGCCAACCGCAAGAACGACGCGCTGGATCTGATCGACGCAATCACGCTGCGGCCTGAAGATACGTTTGACGTGCCCGCGCAGTTTCTTGGCCTTTCCGTAGGCCGTTCGATGCTGGACCACGCTGACAATGACGATCAAATGCGTGAGGCTTCGAGCTATTTCTGGGACTTGGCGCTGGGCATCGAAAACGGTGATTTGAGCGACGCGGAAAAGCGGCTCAAGCAGGCGCGCGAAGCGCTCAAGCAGGCGCTGGAGCGCGGCGCGAGCGATCAGGAAATCGAAAAGCTGATGAAGGAACTGCGGCAGGCGATGCGCGAATATCTTCGCGAGTTCGCGGAACGCGCGCAGCAAAATCCAAACATGCAGGCACAGCCATCTGACAGGATGCTGCGCGAGCAGGATTTGCAGAAAATGCTGGACGATATCGAGAAGCAGGCCAAATCCGGCAACCGCGACGCGGCTGAGGATTTGCTCGCGCAGCTCGAAGACATGATGAACAATTTGCAGGCCGCGAAACCACAGCAGGGTCAGAACGGCCAGCAGAGCGAAATGCGCCAGCAGATGAATAAGCTCGGCGAAATTATGCGTCGCCAGCAGGAAATGATGAACGAGACGCATCGGCTCGACCAGCGCCAACAACAGCAATCCGAACAGGGCGACCCCGGTCAGCAGGGCGAGCAAGGACAACAAGGGCAGAATGGCGATCGACCAATGACGCCGGAGGAATTCGCCGATGCCATGAAGCAACTGCAGGAAGGCCAGGGCAAGCTGCAAAGCGAGCTGGACAAGCTGACCCAAGGTCTGGAAGGCATGGGCATCAAGCCGGGCGAGGGTTTTGGCGAGGCCGGAAAGCAGATGGGCGAAGCGCAGGGCGCGCTTGGCCAAAGCGAAGGCGAACGCGCGACTGGCCACCAAGGCCAAGCGCTTGAAGCGCTACGGCGCGGCGCGCAGGACATGATGCAGCAAATGCAACAAGCCATGCAGGGCGATCAGGGCAACGGTCAGGAAGGCGACCGTCAACAAAGCTCAGATCGCGACCCGCTTGGCAGACCGCGAGCGACACGCGGGCCCGACGATGGCGACACCACTCGCGTGCCCGACGAAATCGACGCTCAGCGCGCGCGGCAAATTCTGGAGGCAATTCGCAAGCGGCTTGGCAACGCGCTTAGCCCCGAACTGGAGCGGAGCTATCTGGAACGCTTGCTGGAAATGAAGTGACGCGCGACGCGCAGTCTACGCGGCCAATAACTTCGAGACGCGAGTGCGGAAATCGGCCAGTGCAAACGGCTTTAGCAGCACGTCTTGAATGATGCCATCCAGTTCATCCGCGCGCTCGCGCTGATCGGCATATCCCGTCACCAGCATGATCTTGAGACCGGGATACGCGCGCGCGGCTTCCTTCGCCATCGCGATGCCGTCCATCTCCGGCATGCGAATGTCAGAGACGATTAGATCATAATCAGCGGCGCAGGCATGAATGCGCTCCAACCCCTGAACACCGTCAGCCGCCTCATCGATGGCATGGCCAATGTTCTTGAGCGCGCGCGAGGTCATCGCCCGTACTGAATCGTCGTCTTCAACAATGAGAATCTTTGCCATGCGCGTTCTTATCGCGCGCAAAAATTGACGTTCCCTGAACGCTTGATCACGCTTGCACGGTAACGTTACCGAGATTCCGGATGCGAATGCGCGTAATGCGGTTCTTTTCACGCCGCATGACCACAAAGCGTTTACCATGAAAGGTAAAAGCCTGCTTTTCCTCCGGTATGGACTGGGCTTCATGGATCACCAGACCAGCCACCGTGGTGGCCTCATCATCCGGCAGATTCCAGCCAAGTGCGCGGTTTAAATCGCGGATCGGCACGCCTCCGTCCACAACGATTGAGCCATCCGCCTCCTGCTTGACGCCTTTCACATCGAGGTCGTGTTCATCGGCAATGTCGCCGACGATTTCTTCCATGATGTCTTCCAGCGTGACCAGCCCTTCGACCTCGCCATATTCGTCGACGACGACGGCAAAGTGCGATTTGCGGCGCAGAAATTCGTTGAGCTGTTCTTCGAGCGAGGTTGTGTCCGGGACAAACCACGGCTTCATCGCGACGGCCATGATATCGAGTTTGGAGAAATCATTGCCGGCATCATTGAGCGCGCGCAGCACGTCCTTGGCGTGAAGTATGCCGACGATGTTGTCGAGCGAACCTTCCCAAAGCGGCATGCGCGTGTGCGGACTGTTGAGCATGGCGCGCACGATCTGCTCCGGCGGATCGGCGACGTTGACGGAGCGCATGTTGAGGCGGTGCACCATAACGTCAGAGACTTCGAGTTCGGAAAGCTCTGCAAGCACCTTGCGCGGCGCGGTCGGCTTCATTTCCTCGTCGTCGTGGGCTTCGGCGATGGCGCCCGTAGAAGGCAAACCCGCTTCAGATGACTTGCGCTTTCTGCGGCGGATCAAGCGATAGCCCAATGCCTCCATAACCGGACGCCCAAGCAACGCCACTACAAAAGCGACGACAAGAAGCGTCAATCCAACGGCGGCAAGCGGGGTCATTCCGCGAGATTATCCTTCAGAAAGGCCAGAACTTCCGACTGCGGCACATCTTTCGCGATGAAAGACTGGCCGATTCCACGCGTCAGGATAAAGGTGAGCGCGCCACGCGTCACCTTCTTGTCCTGCGTAATGTATTCGAGCAACTTTTCCGCAGGCGGCAGCGAGCCGGAAATATCGGACATGCGATAAGGCAACCCAACCGCCTGCAAATGCGCTTCGACCCGCGCGGCATCGTCCGGGCTGGCGAGATTGAGCCGTGAAGAGAAGCGGTGCGCAAGCGCCATGCCGATTGCGACACCCTCCCCGTGCACCAAACGCGAAGAATTGTAGGCGGTTGCGGCTTCCAGCGCATGACCAAAGGTGTGACCGAGATTGAGCAGAGCGCGGTCGCCGGTTTCAAACTCATCTCGTGCGACGACATCGGCCTTAGCCTTGCAGGATTGGGCAATCGCCTCGGGGCGCGCAGCCCCGCCTGCAAAGACCTCGCGCCAATTCTTTTCCAGCCAGGCGAAGAAATCTGGGCGGTCGATGAGGCCATATTTGGCAACCTCGGCATAGCCTGCGCGAAACTCTCGCAAAGGAAGCGTGTCCAGAACATCTGTATCAGCCAGAACAAGCTTGGGCTGATTGAACAGGCCGACCAGATTTTTACCTTGCGGACTGTTAATGCCGGTCTTGCCACCAACAGAGGAATCGACCTGCGCCAGTAGCGAAGTTGGCATTTGCACAAAGGGCATTCCGCGACGGGCTACACCAGCAGCAAAGCCCGCGAGATCACCGATAACGCCGCCGCCGAAAGCAATGACCAGATCGTTGCGCTCAAGCTTTGCAGCGATCAAACCTTCCACCACGCGTTCCAGCATGGCGTAGCTTTTGGTCTTTTCGCCCGCAGGCAGAATGATCGGCGTGGAAGCGATGGACGCTTCTGCAAAACCGTGCGTCAGCGTTTCGAGATGGCGTGAGGCAACATTCTCATCAGTCACGATTGCGGTACGCACACCGGGCTTGAGCGCCGCGATTTCCGAGCCCGCATTCGCGATCAGCCCCTTACCAATTCGGATTTGATAGGCGCGCGCGCCAAGGCCAACCTCGATTGTCACCGCATCAGACATTCGTCGTCGCCTCTTTGGATTTCAGGAGCAAGATGCTCGGCTATTGCACTTATCGCTTCGGCAGCAATCACGTCTTTGCCGGCGTCGCGCGTGATGACAATCACATCGGCAGTCTCATAGACAGGATAGCGCGCCGCCATCAAACGCTCCATCACGCCACGCGGATCGGGATCTTTCAGGAGTGGCCTGTTCTGCTTTTTGGAAACCCGATCCATCAGCAGATCGATGTCGGCCTTGAGCCAGACAGAAACGGCGCCAAGGCGAATTGCCTCGCGCGTTTGCACATTCATGAATGCACCGCCGCCGGTTGAAAGCACCTGCGACCCCGCCTCCAGCAAGCGCTGGATAACGCGTTGTTCGAGCGCGCGAAATTCCGGCTCACCATAGCGCTCGAATAATTCCGGCACGGTCATGCGCGAAACCGTTTCGATCTCATGGTCGCTATCTGCAAAATGCAACCCAAGCGTCTGCGCGACCTTGCGGCCAATCGCGGTCTTGCCTGCCCCCATCAGCCCCACAAATACGATAGAGCGCCCGTTGAGAGCGGCAAGAATTTGCTCTGTTGCGTCCCTATTGTCTGCGGTCATACCGGGCTCAGCCTTATCCGTGGCTGCTTTCGACACGAAACGAAAGGATCGTCAAGGTATCGCAGTCGTCTTGAAATGGCCTTTCCATCGAACGATAAGAGCGGCGCACAGGAAAACAGGCCGATTCGTACAAAATGCCGTCGCTGTTCCGGTTCTTAACCGTCATCGCAATAATCGCTGGCCTCGCTTACGCTGCAATGTATGCGCTTGCGGAGTTCGTCACGCCGAAGCAGACAGAAATAAGCGATCGCGTTCCACTCGATCTGCCGCCGCCCGGCCAGCCGGTGAAAGCGCCATGAGTGCTGCGCGAATCGACGCATTTCTGGAAATGATGAGCGCCGAACGCGGAGCGGCAGAAAACACGCTGCAATCTTATCGTCGCGATCTTGAAGACGCGGCGGAACATGTGGGCGGACGGTTGGCGGATGCGTCGACCGAGGATTTGCGCACCTATCTCAATGAGATAGCAGATCGCGATTTCGCGGCCTCCTCGCAAGCTCGCAAGCTTTCCTCGCTCCGGCAGTTCTTCAAGTTTCTCTATGCGGAAGGGCTGCGGCAAGACGACCCTACGGGAAAGCTCGACAGCCCACGCCGCGACCGGACACTGCCCAAGACGATGAGCGAGGCCGAAACCGGGCGGCTACTCGACCGTGCTGCTTTGGAGGCGGCCGACACAAGCCTACCCGACGCGGCGCAGTTTGCAGCGGTACGAATGCAGGCCCTCGTTGAAGTGCTATACGCGACCGGCTTGCGCGTTTCCGAACTGGTAGCATTGCCGATTGGAGTGGCGACACGCGACGACCGCTTCTTCATCGTGCGCGGCAAGGGCAGCAAGGATCGTATGGTCCCGCTTTCCACCAAGGCGAGACAGGCTATGCGCCTGTGGTTTGCCGCGCGTAATGGGGTCGAAGCGCTGGAGAAAAGCCCCTGGCTGTTTCCCGCAAATTCCGAAACTGGTTATCTCCCCCGGCAGATTTTCGCGCGCGATTTGAAGTCGCTGGCTGCACGCGCTGGAATTTCAGCCGCAAAAATATCGCCGCATGTGCTGCGCCATGCCTTCGCAAGCCACCTTCTTCAAAACGGTGCAGACCTTCGCGCAGTGCAGCAATTGCTTGGGCATTCGGACATTTCTACTACCCAAATTTACACGCATGTCCTGGAAGAACGGCTTGTCCGGCTTGTTCAGGATCATCATCCGCTTGCCGACAAGGCAGGCTGACGCTATGTCAGGCTGAATTTTCAAGGGTTCGCGCAAGGCATGTACAATTATCTCGACTTCGAAAAGCCGGTCGCTGACCTCGAAGGCAAGATCATCGAATTGAAGAAACTCGCCGAAAGCGGGGAAGCTGTCGACGTTGGCGATGAAATAGCGCGGCTGGAAAAGCGCTCGCAGGAAGCCTTGCAGGACGCCTATCGCTCGCTGACGCCGTGGCAGAAAGTGCAGGTGGCGCGCCATCCGGACCGTCCACATTGCGTCGATTATGTTGCTGAGCTTTTCACGGACTTTACGCCGCTGGCGGGCGACCGCGCATTCGGGGAAGACGCCGCGCTGGTTGGCGGATTTGCTCGTTTCAAGGGCCAATCCATAGCCATTCTGGGACAGGAAAAGGGCTCCGACACCAAGACGCGCCTCAAACACAATTTCGGCTCGGTGCGGCCCGAAGGCTACCGCAAAGCGGTCAGAATCATGGAAATGGCCGACCGCTTCGGCATACCGCTGGTAACGCTGGTGGATACGGCAGGCGCTTATCCGGGTGTCGGTGCGGAAGAACGCGGACAGGCCGAGGCGATTGCAAGCTCAACCTCAGCCTGCCTCGCGTTGAAAGTGCCGTCCGTCTCGGTCGTTTTGGGCGAAGGCGGGTCCGGCGGCGCAATCGCAATCGCGACGGCCAACCGCGTCTATATGCTTGAACATGCTATCTATTCCGTGATTTCGCCGGAAGGCGCGGCCTCGATCCTGTGGCGGGACACGACACGCTCGAAAGACGCGGCTACCAATATGCGTATTACCGCGCGCGATCTGCTCGATCTGAAAATTATCGACGGGATTATTCCCGAACCGCTGGGCGGTGCACATCGTGGTCGCGAAAAGATCATCAAAGACACCGGCGACCAGATCGAAAAGGCCTTTACGGAGCTTGCCGCTTCAAATCGCGATTTCCGCGAGCAGCGTCGCGAGAAATTCCTGGCGATGGGGCGGCATCTCTAGCCGTAAACTTGCCACAAAATCGCCGCCTGCGCGGGTAATTGAGGTAAGATCAGGCTTCGGGGGTGTGTGACGGTAACCAGTTCTCAAGGTTAACAGGTTTAGCGTCGTGCATGATTTGCGAAACTAACAGCGTTTCGCCGGGACAACAGATCGAACGACATGATGGCAGCGAAACTACTCAAGGCTGGTGCATTGGTTGCGACCCTGCTGCTCGCAGCCGCCTGCAATGAAAAATCCGGCATTTCCGGCATGGCTTCACGTGGCCAGCCCCACATTTCCGCAAAGACCCTTGCCGAAATGAAGAAGCTGGATATGCCGATCAGCTCGCCCGTTGTCGCGCGCGTCTTCAAGGAAGAATCGAAGGTCGAAATCTGGAAGCAGAAGAGCAATGGACGCTATGGCCTGCTCTCGACCTACGACATTTGCAAATACTCCGGCCAGCTTGGGCCGAAATTCACCGAAGGCGACCGTCAGGCTCCGGAAGGATTCTACACGGTGCGCCCAAGCCAGATGAACCCGAATTCGCAGTATCATCTATCATTCGATATTGGCTATCCGAACGCTTTCGACCGCGCGCTTGGCCGCACCGGATCAAACCTGATGGTGCATGGCGCGTGTTCGTCGTCCGGATGCTATTCCATGACGGACGGCCAGATCGAAGAGATTTACGCGATTGCGCGCGAGTTATTCAAAGGCGGTCAGCAAGAATTCCAGATTCAGGCCTATCCGTTCCGTATGACGCCGACCAATATGGCGCGCTATCGCAACGACACCAATTTCGCGTTCTGGAAGAACCTCAAAGAAGGTTATGATGCCTTCGAGATTACGAAGGTGCCGCCAAAGGTCGATGTGTGCGAAAAGCGCTACGTGTTCAACATGAGCACGCCGCTGGGCACGAAGATTTCGCCGACTGGCGCATGCCCGACCTCTGTGGCCTCCGACGCTATGAGCGCTGCCTATCAGTCTTACCAGCAGAAATATGACGTCGCATTTAAGGCTGCTATCGGCAAGGGCGCGCCGCCGAAAGACTCCATCAACGGCATCGAAGAAGCCAATCTGGTGAAGGATTGGACCAAGCGCCGCGCACGCGGCGAACGGATCACCATGGACCCGCCGTCGCTCGACGCTGGTGGCAATCTGGTCGTCACCTCGCAGATGGGTCGCGCAACCAATGAGGCAGGCCGCAGAATGGCCGCCGCAGAGGCCGAAGAAGCAGCAAAGCAGCGGGAAGCGGAAGCAAAGCTAGCAGCAAAGAAGCGCGCCGAAGAGGAAAAGGCTGCGCAGATTGCCGAGGCAAAGCGCCAAAAGGAAGAAGCCAAGGCATTGGCCGAAGCTCAAGCCGCAAGCAGCGCCGCGCCCGCTAACGAATCCACCGCAGCCATCGCGCCAGCGGCACCTGTTGCCGAACAGCCAGCACCTGCTGAGGCGGTGGCATCCGCGCCTGCCGAAGATGGAAACGGCGTTATCGGCAATGTGCGCAAGCGTCTCGGCAAGCTCTTTGGCGGCTGACGCAGACGGCATGACCGAAACACCGGTCTACGACCTCAAGGGGCTGAATTGCCCCCTGCCCGTGCTGAAAGCACGGCGGAGACTTGCCGATATGCAGATCGGTACGCGGCTATGGGTGGAAACGACCGACCCGCTTGCCGTTATCGATATTCCCGCCTTTTGCCGCGAAGCCGGTCATGTGTTGGTGGACACGCAGGCGCAAACCGACGGCCATCGATTTTTGATCGAGCGCGGCGGATGAGGGCTTTTATTTAGTATCTGCCGACAGCCAGCGGATTATCTTCGATGGCCGCGCGGTCGGGCTGATCGATGCCGGGCTGGTTCGTTATCGCGGCGAACAATCTGCGCACATGATCTTCCTGTAGATCGAATCCGATAAGGACCAAGCGCGTGCCGCGCACGGCGTCGGGCCATTCGGCAAGCCATGCGGGCGGATGAAAAGTTTTCTGCACCGCATGCAACACCAGTGGCCTTTCGGGACGCTCGGCGACCTCGATAATGCCCTTCAAACGCAAAAGGCCATCGCCATGCACATTTCGCAGCAGTTCCAGAAAGGTTTCGACCGAACTGAAAGGCAATGCGCGATCATATCGCAACGACAACGATGAGATTCGATCATCATGGTGGTGGTGGTGGTGATGGTGATGATGTTCGTGATCCTGATGATGATGATCGTGGTGGTGATCGGATTCTTCGCCAAGCCAGCGCGCGACATCCGCTGTTTTCGTCGACGGATCATAAAGGCCGCAACCCGTCAGTATCGGCGCAAGGTGATGCACGCTCGTTGAAAAAATCCCCGCGCCCGGATTCAAATGCGCAAGACGATTGCGCAATGCCGCAAGCTGGGCGTCGTCCGCAATATCTTCCTTGCTGATCAAAATCCGGTCCGCGACGGCAACCTGCTTCACCGCCTCTGGATGAGCATCCAGCGTCGCAGCACCGTTGACCGCATCCACCAGCGTGATCACGCCATCAAGGCGATAGGCCTGCACGAGCACCGGATGTGCCATGAGCGATTGCAGGACGGGCACAGGATCGGCAAGGCCGGTCGTCTCGATGATGACACGCCGAAGCTTTCCGATACTGCCCGTCTGCATACGGTCGACCAGATCAGCCAGTGTATCCACAAGCTCGCCACGCACGGTGCAACACAGGCAACCATCAGCGAGTTGAATGACGCCATCGGACGCCTGCTCGACAAGCAGATGATCAATAGCGACGTCACCATATTCGTTGATGATAACCGCCGTGTCGGCCATTTCCGGCTCTTTCAAAAGCCGGTTGAGCACTGTGGTTTTTCCTGCCCCCAGAAATCCGGTCAGGACCGAGACTGAAATCGGCTCGCTGCTCATTTTCGCAATTCGCCCGCCGTGCCCGCATCACCCTGCACCGAGTCACCTAGCCCAACGGGAGGCGGCAAGTCCGGTCGCCATGACGGAATGGGTATATCGGCAACCTCTTCATCACTTTTACCTCGGCTCGCCAGAGGCACCGGCCCGGTAGCGCCGCCCAAACCGACATCGACCAGCTTGGCGGGATGGTCGAGCTTCTTCTTGAACGGCGATTCCTGCTGGTCTTCAGCCTGTTCGCTGGGTTGCGCCTTCTTCTGCCCCTTTACCGGCGTTGGGCAAATGATCGGGCGCTGGCTGATCGGCTCGCGCGTCGCATCCCCGTAAAACGGTAGGGTCGCAACAGTCTGCGCTCCTGCACTTTGGTTCGCAAAGCCTGCATCAAGCAAAGCTGCTGCATCCACTGCACGCGTTTGAGCATCCTTTGCTCCGAGTACGATCGCCACCAGCGTATGACCATCCCGCGTTGCAGAGCCAATCAGGTTGAACCCGGATTCACACACAAAGCCGGTTTTCATGCCGTCAGCGCCGTTATAGCGACCGATAAGAAGGTTGAAATTGGTAAGAGCTCGCTTGCCAGCCCGCAGACCTTCAATGCCGTAATAACCGCTATATTGCGGAAAGTCGCGACGCAGCGCGGTGACGAGAAGCGCCTGATCACGCGCGGTCGTAAACTGGTCGGGGGAGAACAGACCGTTTGGGTTCGCGTAATGCGTATCCGTCATGCCCAAACGTGCGGCTTCTGTGTTCATGCGCTGGACGAACAATTCCTGCGAGCCGCCGACATTCTCACCAATCGCCATCGCGATATCGTTGGTCGAGCGCACGAGCATCATCTTGAGCGCGTTGTCGAGCTTGACGACCGAGCCGGGTTGATAGCCCATCTTTGCGGGTATTTGCGACGACGCCTTTTTCGAAATGCGAATCGGCGAATCCAATGTGAGTTCACCGGCGTCCAGCGCACGGAAGGTAACATAGGCCGTCATAAGCTTTGTCAGGGAAGCCGGGTACCAGCGCTGAAACGCATCCTGATGATGAATGACGCGACCGCTTTGCAGGTCAAACAGCAGGGTTGGGTTTGCCATCGCAGGTGTTACCGCCAGAAACGCAGCGGCAATAGGTAGGGATCGCAGAAATAAATAAAGTCGCATCAACATTCCGATAGCATATTGCCGGAAAAGCCGGGCGGAACCTGTGTCAAAAACACTTCCGGCAAGGTCGGCTTGGGTGCTATCTACCCTATGTGACGCGAAAATGGCAGATCATTCGTGTCCGAGCATTCGTTTGCCCTCTGAAATGTGAGTGAAAATATGCCCGTAATGAACCGCGCCGCCGAGCTGCAGAACGAAGTGACGGAGTGGCGACGTCATTTGCATCGCAACCCAGAACTCATGTTCGATGTGTTCCAGACATCCGATTTCGTTGCGGCAAAGCTCGCGGAATTTGGTTGCGACGAGGTTATTCGCGGCTTGGGCAGAACGGGTGTCGTGGGCATTATTCAAGGCAACAAGGGCAATGGCGAGACAGTGGGCCTGCGCGCCGACATGGATGCGCTGCCGATTATCGAAACGACGGGCAAGCCTTACGCATCCGAGACGGCGGGCAAGATGCATGCATGCGGCCATGATGGCCACACCGCAATGCTGCTGGGCGCGGCGAAATATCTGGCCGAGACACGCAATTTCGCGGGCCGCATCGCCGTTATTTTCCAGCCTGCCGAGGAAGGTGGTGGTGGCGGCAACGAAATGGTGAAGGACGGCATGATGGAGCGGTTCGGCATCTCGCAGGTGTTCGGTATGCACAACATGCCAGGCCTGCCGGTCGGGCAATTCGCGATCCGTCCCGGCGCGATTATGGCCGCAACGGCTGAGTTTACGATCAGGGTTCATGGGCGGGGCGGACATGCCGCAATACCACACAAGAATATCGATCCGATTGTGATTGCCTCACAGCTCGTTATGAATATTCAGACGATTGCTTCGCGCACGACAAATCCGCTTGAATCGGTTGTCGTGTCGGTGACGAAGATTCACGGTGGCGATGCCTATAATGTCATACCGGAAATGGTGGAACTGGCGGGAACGGTCCGCACTTTAAAAGACGATGTTGCCCGTCGCACGGAGGAGCGCTTGCGCGCAATATGCGCGGGAGTGGCGAGCGCAAATGAAGCGACCATCGATCTTGATTTCGATCCGAACTATCCGGTGACTGTCAATCATCCCGAACAGACAGTGTTCGCTGGCAACATCGCAGCAGATATTGCCGGCGAGCAAAACTTGATCCGCTCGATGCAGCCGCTGATGGGCGGCGAGGATTTTTCCTACATGCTCAACGCACGGCCCGGCGCCTTCATTTTCATAGGCAATGGTGACAGCGCCAACCTTCACCACCCTGCCTATGACTTCAACGATGAGGCGATTCCTTACGGGATAAGCTACTGGGTGCGACTGGCCGAATCCGCATTGGAACGTTAGAGCGAACCAAGCCATTGTCGAGCGCATTCGAAGCGGCTATGTGAGTGGCATATGGTCCCGTAGCTCAGTAGGATAGAGCGGCAGATTCCTAATCTGTAGGCCACTGGTTCGAATCCAGTCGGGATCACCAACCATCAATAGCAGCGGTTCGACGGCGACGGTAATATGCTTGTTTAAGTGCAGGCACCTGACTTCAAAAAGGCGCAAGCTATGACACGCATCTCGAAAATAATTGCATTTTCGCTGATCTGTACATTACCGGGATGCGCCACACCACCCACTGACTATGCGGCAGGGCTCTCTCAGCAAGACCCGAAATGGCAATCGCCCCAGTGCTTGCAGATGCGAAAAGCAGCCGTGGATTACGACGCTGGCGAGCGGCGCATCTACTGGTCGGCAGGCGCATTGCTCGGGCCATATGGGTTAGGTCTCGCCGCCGCCGGTAAAGAGCATCAGGCAAAGCAGCGCAAACAGCTGGATCGCGAGATTCATTTGCAATGCTCAAACCAACCATTGCCCGAAGAACTGCGGGACGCCAAAGGATAAGCGCGAACCAAGCTATTTATTCCGCTCAAGCCAAGTCGCCGTTGTCGGCGATATGGAGGCGAGCGGAAAACTGACTTGATGCCGGGACCCGTCCCATCCTTCAGCCGTGATCCAGATTTGATCTTCCGGCGACGGGTTTCGGCCAATCTTCATCTCAACGAACAAGCGATATGGATTGCCTTCAGCCGCCGCGCCATATTCCGTTGATCCGGGCCTCTTGAGGCTCACAAAGACCGCCCTGATCTGTTTCGCACAAGCCTCGCAAGGCACGATCCTGAAGGCTTTCACCAAACCTTCCTTCGGATGAATATAGGGCTCTTCAGTTTCGAGGTCTTGTATGGTGAGCGCCCACGGGCCGACCTGTGCTTGAACAGAACGCATGTTCTGATCGGCCGCTTGCAAGAGCATAGCCTGCAGATCGATATAGCTTTTCAGGTAAGCCAATGGCAGCAACACCATCAACAAACCCAGATGAAACCACCAGCGTCGCCAAATACGGTAAAGCGATGAAGACCGAGCAGAGGTCGTCATTCGGCGGCCTGTGGCAGCGGCGCGAGCCGTTGCTTTCTCGAAAACAATTCGCTCGTCGCCTGAACAGATCGCTTTGCCCAAATCATCATACCGGACAGGCTTAGCGTGGTGAGAAGAAGCCCACAGAAAAAGTACAGAAACTTCAGCCATAGACCAGCAAAGTCGCCCGTGTGAAGCGGACGCATACTTTCAGTAACAAACGCAACCGCCGTTCGATGCTGAATGCCCCGCGCAGCCATGACCTTTCCCGAATAGGGATTGATATAGGCGAGTTCAAACAGAAGCGGATAAGCGCCGCGCCCGGCGATTTCGATTGGATCGTACGCACTTAAAGGCATTTCGATATAGGCGGGCTCCAGATCGGGAAAATTGCCGCGTGCAATCTCAATGGCGCGGTCCAGCGAAATGGTCTGCACCGCTTGGCGATTTGGTCCGGTTTGCACCTGATTGCGGGGCACATGCGGATGTTCAATTTCGCCCGGCACCTTGTAGCCGGTGTCGTAGAGGCAGGCTTCGATCAAGAACCAAAACGCCGTAATGCTCATGATGCAGATAAACGGAATCGACCAGAGCCCCGCCAGTCGATGAAAATCGCCCCAGAACGCGCGTGCGCCCTGATTAAGCCGAAGCCTGGGACGAAGGAACGCACGCCAGAACTTCTTATAGACGACGAGTCCTGAAATGAGCGAGCCGAGCAATGGGATCGACATCGCTGACACGATATACCAGCCGGGGCTATAATTGGCCGTAAACGGGATTAGCAGCCATCCGTGCAGTTCGCGCAGAAGCTGGGGCAGGTCAAATGTGGATTTCTCGCCCTGTATCGCGCCGGTGTAAGGGTTCACGTAAATCGTCTTTTCCGTGCCGTTTGGCTGGCCGACATAGAATTGCAACGCATATTGCTTCTTGACCGGCACTCCGATGTACATGACCGCAGTGCCGGGCGCCTGCTTTTCGATACGCGCCATGATCTCCGCATAAGGCAGATACGAAGCATCATCCGACGGCGGATTTGATCGTGCCGCAGGATCGAACACCCAAACGATTTCCTGACTTATCGTCGCGATAGACCCAGTGAGGCAAATGAAGAACATGAATGCCCAGATGGGCAGCCCAAGCCAACCATGGATGGCCAGCCATAAGGCGGACCGCTTCTTCCTTTTGGTCGTCCCGGAAACAGTCATTCTACTATGCAACCCTCATGTGAGGCCTGGTCAGAACTTCATGTTCAGGCTGCCAGTGATGTTACGCCCTTCGCCATAGTAGCAGCCCTCGCCGGTATAACAGGTCGTGAAATATGACTTGTCGAACAGGTTGGACACATTCAACGCCGCCTGCCAGTTGCCGCGTTTATAGCGCAATGCGGCGTCAGCAGCGGTGTAGCTGGGAACCAGAATGGTGTTGGCTTCGTCGCCGAAGGTGGAGCCGACATAGCGAACGCCGGCACCGAAGCTCAAACCACTCAGCTTGCTATTTTCGCCGAATTCATAATTCGCCCAAAGCGATGCGGAATTTTCCGGCACGAGCGATGGGCGATTTCCAATATAGCCATCGTTGTTTTCGGTAATCTCTGCATCGAGATATGTATATGCGGCGGTCAGGCTTAAGCCGAAATCCAGATTTGCCTTGGCTTCAAGCTCAAGTCCACGATGACGGACCTCGCCGGTTTGAACCTCAAAGTTGGGGTCAACTGGATCAGTTGTTAGGACATTCGTCTTGCGCAGGTCGAACAGCGCCGCAGTAATATATCCATCAAAGATAGACGGCTCGTATTTGACGCCAACCTCGTATTGCTTGCCCTCCGACGGAACGAAATTCTCGCCGGTACGCGTTTGTCCAAGATTGACAACAAAGGACTCAGCATAGCTTGCATAAGGCGTGATGCCGTTATCGAAGAGGTAGCCGATTCCAATCTGCCCGACGAAGGCGCTGTCTTTCTGGCGCGTGGTGCTGTCAGCAAGTCGATCGTCGGTGCGGTTGTCCACCCATGACTGCCTTCCGCCGAATGATAGCAGAAAGTGATCAGCAATCTTGGCCTGATTCTGTGCGTAGAGGCCGAGCTGGCCCACGGTCTGTTCGCTATCGTCGTAGATCGGCGGCGGCACGATGGTCAGCGAATAGTCGGGGTTGAGCATATCCAGGTCTGGACCTGCGCCATAGCGCGTTTGACCCGCTACGTTCCAGCGATTGTAGTCCAGTCCAACAAGCAGCGTATTCTCGACCTGACCGATGGTCGCGTCATACTGCACCTGATTATCAACGTTGAAGATCGTCGCCTTCTCATCAACCATGAATATGGTTCGCGCGATTGTATGGCCGTCGGGTCTAACTGCCGGATCGCCATTGAAATCGCCAAAATAGAGCTGGCGATAGTCGGTGTCCTGCTGCGCATAGCGCAGGTTCTGACGCACCGTCCAATGCTCGTCGAATTCATGGCTGAATTGATAGCCGATCGAACCGTGATTGGCATCGAAGCGATCAAAGCCCGGCTGTCCGGTAAAGAAGCTACGCGATATTTCCGGCCCGGTATAACCGGACATTCCCGGCACCGGGACAGAATATATGGGCGCGAGCTTGTCCCACTGGTAATTGCCAAGAATAGTCAGCGAGGTCTGTTCATCTGGCTGCCAAGTCAGCGCCGGTGCAACATATATACGGTCGTTTTGCGTAAAATCGGTCTGCGTTGAACCATCGCGATAAAGGCCGGTGAGGCGATAGCTCCATGTCGGATTGATCGGCCCGCCAATATCTATACCAGTTTCGAACGTATCGAAGCTGCCATAGCTGACGTAACCGTCATAAAGCGGCTCGCTCGGTGGACGCTTGGTTACTGCATTAACCAGACCGCCTACATCATTTTCGCCATAAAGTACCGAAGCCGGGCCTTTCAGCACTTCGACGCGCTGCATACCGTAAGGCTCGATTTTAAATCCCGAAAAGCCAATGAGGCGCTGGCTCAAACCATCGCGATAGAGCGTGGACGTGCAGAGATCGAAGCCGCGGATAAGGCATTCATCAAACCGATCGTCGAGGCCCCACGGAGACGCGACCACACCAGATGTGTAGGCCAGCGTGTCTTCAAGCTGAACAGGCTTGCGATCATCCAGCTCCTTGCGCGTAATGACTGAAACAGATTGCGGTATTTCCGCAAGTGGTGTGTCGGTCTTGGAACCCGTAGTGGTGTCCTTGGCGACATAGTTGGCGTCTGGGCCAATGCCATTCGCCTTGTCGCCCGTCACCACCACTTCCTGCAATTCGGTTTCCTGCGCGAATGCCGGAACGCAGAATAACTGCGACATGAGCAGGACTGCGGTGCCAGCACGCAGATGTGCTCGCCCCAATTTGCTGCGCGGACACATATGTACTCTCCCCAACTCCAAAACTATCTCGATCACGGTCCCGTGAGCATATAAGTGGAATGTTTTAGTCAGCTTTGTCCATAACTTTATATTGGGTTGGGTCTGCAAACCGCCGTTAGTCGCGAAAGCGCAACACCTGATTGCAACATTTTGGGCTTGTCAGATGACAATTTACGGTTTGCAATGATGCACATTCGACTGATTTTAAGACTTAGAAGCAATTTACAAATTCATGCCGTGTCACGTTTCTACGGATACTCGCTCGTAGGATGGATAAGAGGGAAGCAACCGATATCGCGCGGCGATTTGGCTGGCTGTCCAAAGCGCCTACCGAATTTCAGGACGCGGTGCTTTCGCGCTGCGATCTAATGTCATTCAAGAGTAACCAATGGCTGTACGATCAGGGTGACGACGCGACGGGTCTCTACTTCATTGCAAAAGGCAAAATCGGATTTCACATGCAGTTCGGTGGAGATGGTCCAACTTTGGCCTATCCAGCAGGCGCGGGATTTTGGGGTGGCGACCTCTCCGCATCCACCGGCAACCCGCGAAAGATGGCCGTCAGGACTCGAACAACAACCCATATACTTCGTCTGTCACGGGCTTCGATCAGCGCCATCGCAGCGAAAGACGAAGTGACCGTATATCGCCAGCTGACTGCACTTATGGCAATAAGTTACGGTTTGGCTTTGGACGGAATAGCAGCATTGCGTAGGGAACACCCTATAAAACGTGTCGCTGCTATGATCCTGAATTCCAGGCCGGGATTCGCCGTGAACCCACATAGAATTCCAGTAAATCAATCAGAACTTGGCTCAATTACGCTTCTCTCTCGCTCGACCGTAAGTTCTGCAGTAACGGAGCTCGAACGACGGGGATGGATCAAAGTTAAATACGGTGTCATTGAGATATTGGACGAAGATGGACTGCGAGAATTCGTAAGCGGCCCATAAATTAAGGCCACACGCACCCACCGACCAAACAGGCCGCTTACAGCAAGAGCTTAAAAATGTCGCTTGCTAATCTTATAGAATGAGCGCTTGAATAGTGGCCTTCTGCAGTCCCTACAGTTTTACGATTTTTTCACGCTCAAGGGGCGCCTGACATATGGCCGCTATAGATAGTCGCGCCACCAGCGCGAGACATATTCTGATAGTATTGTTTTTGGCAAACCTGCTTAACATATTCGATCGCGCTCTACCCGGAATCTTGATGGAACCGATCAGGCATGAATGGTCGCTAAGCGACCTTCAGCTCGGCTTTATCGCATCAGCGTTCACGCTTGTCTTTGCCATAGCCGGCATTCCTTTGGGGCGGCTCGCCGACATGCACTCACGTATTCGGTTAATGGGGTCGGGGATGCTTTTCTGGAGTCTGTTTTCCGGGCTAAGCGGCCTTGCGTGGAGCTTCACGAGCTTTCTTGTCACGCGCATCGGCGTCGGGATTGGAGAGGCCAGCCTGTCGCCATCTGCCACTTCCGTAATCAGCGGACTTTTCCCGTCAGAGCAAAGGGCCAAACCAACAGGTATATTTATGTTGGGAATACCGCTTGGTCTGCTTCTCTCATATTCTACGGTCGGCTCAATCGTTGAATATTTCGGTAGTTGGCGCGCGCCATTCCTCCTCTCATTCGCACCAGGCTTAGTTCTTGCCGCGTTTATTTTCTCGCTCGGTGGATCGATTCCCGGCGCTCCAGCACCCGAAAGCTTGACTATCAAGGCGCCGTTCAAAACCATCTTCAGCACGCCGACTTTCTGGTTCTTGACGATAGCTGCAACCGCTTGCGCCTTTGCGATATATGCGACGAACGCATTTATGGTTCCGCTTTTGCAGCGCTATTTCGGGGTCAGCCTTCAACAAGCGGGAATGTATACGGGAATAATTGTCGGGGGTACTGGACTTGTCGGGCTGACAATGGGCGGTTGGCTTGCAGATTATTTGCAATCCGCGTATCGCAGGGGCCGGGTTCTTATGGCCGCAGTCAGCTTCTTCGGGGCCGCCTGCCTGACCGCCACTGCATTGACGATAGACATGGAACTGGTGCAACTCTTTGTTGCTGTATACGCCGCAGGTTGGCTGCTGCATTTTCCTTTCTTCATTTGTCTATATCCCGCTGTGCACGATGTAGTTCCCGCAGAGTTGCGAGCGACATCAATGTCGTTGTTCATTTCACTTTCGACGTTGATCGGAGGAACGCTCGGGCCGTTGACCGTCGGACTGATCTCAGACCACTTTGCCATACGCGCTCAAATCGCTGCGAGTGCTCCCGCGATGGAAGAAGCTTTCCGTGCAGTGGGTCTCCATGTCAGCATGGGCGTTGTTCCGATCGCCCTGCTCATTGCTTCACTCGCGGCCCTTTTTGCTACCTGGAAATTTGTGCAAGATTCGGACAGGCAATAAGCCCTAGAGTGCATTCGATCCTAACAATTCAATTGCCTGCGAAAATGGCACTGGACAGCGAGCCACGCGATGCTTAGCGGTCGAGTGACCGCTCGCTTGTTCTTCGTTTTGAGCGCAGCGGCACAAAATTTTAGCAACTTTTTTTGAGATTGTTCAGCATTCGACAATTAAGGCCGAATATGGGTGTTAAGTTTCGCGCGTCCTTGCATTGAACGGGTCCAAAAAGAAAAAGTAAGAAGACTTTCGAGCAGGCCAACGCGAAAAATCATTAGTTGCCAATATGTTAGGCGAGTCTCTCTACAGGCTTGCCTCGGTGCAACTTTGCTCGAAATCGCACGGACCAGCTTCACGTGAGGGAGTTGGGCAACATGAAGCGCGGATGGGAATTGTCGGCACAGCAACTCTTCGCATTGGTGTATTCTCTTAAGGGCAAAGGTTTGCGTGCATCATGGGATCAACAAAAGCGCATCTCCATTGAGGTGCCTTTAGACAAGAATGACGTCCCGGAATTCGTCGGCAGCAAACTTATAAAGGCCGCGCACGATTATCTCGGAGAGGAAGCCGTAAGGGCGATGGAATCCATCGCGTTTTCGCCCGAGGAGCCGGACACGCTTTCCCAGATACAGGAAGCGCTGGATCGCCTTGAAATGGATCGCCGAAAGCAGGGCGATGGCGAACTTTGGCAAGTTGTAGCAGACCACCTCGGTCTCAATTGGCTAAGTCATTACAAGCTTACGCCCATCAGCAAACAGCTGCATTAAAACAAACTAGAAAACAGCAATTGCCGCGTTGCACACGGGGGCCAAAAACTTTAACAACCAAGCGGAACTGGTGCGATAATGGCTTAATGAAACGCGTTTTCGATATTCTGGTGGCGCTGGTCGCGCTGATTGCCCTATCACCCTTATTCTTGGTTGTTTCGGCACTGGTGCGCTGGAAACTCGGAAGCCCGGTTTTCTTTCGGCAGATCCGACCAGGCTTAAACGGTGTGCCGTTCGAGCTGGTGAAATTCCGCACAATGATTGCGGCGGGAGATGCAACTGGCAAACCTCTGCCTGACAGTGAACGGCTTACTGCCTTTGGGCGCTTTTTGAGGTCAACGAGCCTCGATGAATTGCCGGAGCTTTGGAATGTACTTAACGGCGAGATGAGCCTTGTGGGCCCTCGCCCCCTGCTCATGGAATATCTTCCCCTCTACTCCACCTATCAAGCGCGACGTCATGAAGTACGTCCCGGCATAACCGGATGGGCACAGATAAACGGGCGAAACGCAATTTCCTGGCCTGAAAAGTTCGATCTCGACGTATGGTATGTCGACAATCGATCATTTTGGCTCGATATCAAGATTCTTGCGCTTACGTTCGTACGCGTGTTGAAGCGTTCGGATATTTCGGCCGAGGGAGAAGCCACGATGAAACCTTTTGCAGGCAACACCCACTGATACAGATCGACCTATGACCAGAAAGCTTCTTGTCCTCGGCTTTGGCGGACACGGTCGGTCCGTGGCGGACGTGGCATTTGATTCAGGTTATGAGGAAGTTGCGTTTCTGGACGATTCATCTGACAAAGCAGTTCCGCAACTGCTTGGCCCGTTTTCATTTCTGGAGCAACTCGTGCAGGAGTGGCCTGACGCAATAGCAGCGGTAGGCGACAATGCGCTTCGTCTGCGCCTGTTTGAAGAAATAGGTCGTCACGGCTTTAAACAGGTCAGCATCATTCATCCTTCGGCGCAAATCAGCAGACATGCACAGATTGGTGACGGCGTATTCGTTGGTCGTCTGGCAGTGGTAGGGACCAATGCCAAGATCGGCAGCGCCACAATCGTGAACACCGGCGCAACCATCGACCATGATTGCCGGATAGGTTTAGCCAACCACATTGCGCCGGGCGCAACCCTGTCAGGGGAAGTGGAAACGGGTGAACGAGTTTGGCTCGGGACGGGCTGTTCAGTGCGGCAACGAGTACGAATCGGTGCGGATTCTATAGTCGGCGTTGGCGCGGCGGTCGTGGCAGATCTCGCAGGCGCACAGACCTATATGGGCGTTCCCGCGCAAGCTTTAAGAAGATAATTCGACAATGCTCAACACACCTTTCTCGCCCTGGCCCTCGTTTACCGACGAAGAGATCGAGGCCGTTTCGAACGTGTTGCGTTCCAATAGGGTCAACTACTGGACCGGCGAAGAGTGCCGCCAGTTCGAGCGTGAATTCGCAGAT
Source organism: Mesorhizobium sp. (assembly GCA_049840935.1). GTDB lineage: Bacteria > Pseudomonadota > Alphaproteobacteria > Rhizobiales > Rhizobiaceae > Mesorhizobium_G. Next base: position 75,301 of record JASGJA010000025.1, on the reverse strand, counting down.
TGGACCGGATCCACATTTGCTATCGCGCTGGGCAACGGAACTCTCGCTCTCGACGTGGCGCTGCACGCCATCGGAATAATGCCGGGCGATGAAGTAATCGTGACGCCACGCACATTCCTGGCTTCGGTTTCATGTGTCGTGAATGCCGGTGCAACACCTGTCTTTGCTGAGGTAGACCGGGATAGCGGCAATATCACCGCCGAAACGATTGCCTCGGTGCTGACCGAACGCACCAAGGCGGTCATACCCGTTCATCTGGCGGGGTGGCCCTGCGATATGGACCCGATCATGGAACTCGCCCAGCGGCACAAATTCACGGTGATCGAGGACTGTGCGCAGGCGCACGGCGCGCAATATAAGGGCCGGTCAGTAGGCACGATAGGGCATATCGGGGCGTGGTCTTTCTGTCAGGACAAGATCATCACGACCGGCGGCGAAGGCGGCATGGTGACAACCGACAACCGCGATTTCTGGTCACGCATGTGGTCGTTCAAAGATCACGGAAAAAGCTGGGAGGCCGTTTATGAACGGAAGCATCCGCCCGGCTTCCGCTGGGTCCATGAAAGCTTTGGAACAAATTGGCGTCTGACGGAAATGCAAGCTGCAATCGGACGCATCCAGCTGTCGCGAATGCCAAAGTGGAAGGCTGCACGCACCGCAAACGCCGAAGTTCTCATTGATGCACTTGCGCGTTTTGCCGGCAAGAATGGGGCTGTCCGCGTTCCAACGCTGGCCGATAAGCATTCGATGGGAAACAACTCCCACCATGCCTATTATAAGCTCTATGCCTACGTTCGTCCGGAAAATTTGCGCGATGGCTGGTCGCGCGACAGGATCATAAAAGAAATCAATGACTTCGGCGTTCCTTGTTATCAAGGCTCATGCTCGGAAGTCTATCTGGAGCGCGCATTTGAAGGCACACCCGTGGAGACCAACCGAACCCTTTACAATTGCGCACGAACTCGGGGAAACAAGCATCATGTTTCTGGTGCATCCGACCCTGACTAATACTGAAATAGAAAAGGCATCTTTGGGAATCACAACCGTTTTGCAACTTGCACAGGCAGAACGCGATTAGTTACAGGAGCACAGTTGGACATCGAGGTGGCGCTCGCTTTTTCCAGATTGGCTATTGATGAACATTTGGTACTTCAACCACTATGCTGGTGGTCCGGGCATCGGACCTGCGATGCGCTCCTACTACCTTGCCCGCCACTGGGCATCGATGGGTCATAAGACGACGATTTTTGTTGCGCGTTTCCACCACCTTTTGACTTCCGGCCAGCCTCTACCTACGGATCAGACAATCGATGGCGTGCGCTATCTATCGCTCCCTGCTCGCAAATACTCGGAGAACGGCGTATCGCGCTTTCTGAATATGTTTGATTATTGTCGCGCCATGCTGTGGGTCAACGAGGAGCGACCGGACGCGATAATCGTATCTTCGCCGCATCCTTTCGCGATCTATCCAGCGAAAAAGCTGACACAAAAGCATGGAGCGAAGCTGGCGTTTGAAGTTCGCGATCTTTGGCCTCTTTCGATTACCGAAATTGCTGGGAAATCCAATCTGCATCCAATCGTAATTTTGGCGGGACTGGCGCAAACCTATGCCTACAAGCACGCTGACATCGTGGCGTCTCTGCTTGAGTACGCGGAGCCCTATATGGTTGGCGAGGGCCTGAAACCCGGCAAGTTCATTTACGCGCCGAACGGAATTGATCTTTCCGGACCTGAGCCATCCCGCCCAGTCACACAAGCGGGACTTGCCGCAGCCGGGCAGATTGAAGAATGGCAACGCGAAGGTCGCACGGTAATGGTCCATCCGGGCTCGCAGGGAATCCCGAACGCGCTGGATAAGATCATAGACGCTTTCGCCTTGCTCGAAAACGATAGCCGCGTGGGTCTTTTGCTTGTTGGCTCTGGTGGAGAAACGGAACGTCTGAAGACGCAAGCAAGCAAGGCGGGCTTATCCAATGTTGCGTTTTTTCCGAGAGTGCCAAAGGAAGAAGCTCTTTGGCTGACGGCTGCGTCCGACATTGGATATGCAGGGGGAAGGAATTACCCCAAGCTCTATAAATATGGAACCTCGTTCAATAAGGTCACGGATTTTATCCGGTTTGGATTGCCGTTCATCGAGGTTATCAAAACCGGATTCGGTATATTGGCAACGTCAGACGATCCCGAATCCATAGCCCAAACGTTACGCCAGGTGCTTGACGCAGATCCTGCCAAACTGCGCGCAGAGGCTCGCGCAATTCGCCCAATCGCCCTGAAAAAGCTGGACTACGAAACAATTGCCCGACGTTATGCAGACGCACTGTCTCGATAGCGAACCGACCGGCATATTGGTCTATATGCGCCGCCAGTAGGCGACGGCTAGATGCTCCTCACGTTTCAAATGCCGCTCATTGCGAAGGTAGCGGCGAACCCGGAGAAAGTCGCGATACTCACAGCCCACCCACGCAAAGACTGATCCGTTTCCCAATGGCCAATCAACAGCCATCAGGGCAACCGGTAGGCTCATCGGCAAAGCATGATCACGGAACAGCCATTGGACATCGATCTGCGCATTTGATCGCAGCGGCTGAATTTCCGCTTCGTTTTGAACCTCGATGCGAACGACGGCTCTGCTGCTGGCAGGCAGTTCTTCCAATATGCGTGCTATCGCGGGCAAAGCCGTTTCGTCCCCTGCAAGCAGGCACCAATCAGCATCTGGAACGCAACCGCCGCCGGGGCCGGTCATACCAACCACATCACCGGGCAAAGCATTCGCCGCAAAATTAGCGCCGGGCATATCGGCGCCTTCATGCATGACGAAATCAATATCGACTTCAGACTGTTCAGCATCCACTCGCCGCAGCGTATAAATTCGAACATCGTGCTGGTCTTCACCGCACGGCCATTTTGGGCGACCATCTGCGCCCATCACCGGCCACACAGGCTTGTTTGCCGCATCGCGCGGTATGAGCAGCCGGACATGCAGTCCACCCGTCGCGAAGCGCACAAGATTGTCGCCCGAAAACGTCACACGACGCATGTTCGGCGTGATGTTCGCAACGCGCTCGACGCGCATTTCTCGGAAATAAGGAAGCGGCGCGCCCTCAGCGCCATCACCGTGCCAGACAATTTGCGGCGACTCATCCGCGAAGGTCAGAAGGTTTTCCGCGAGCGCCAGTTTGACGAATGCAAGCGCAACTTCGTCCTTACCTGCCGCGCAGACGCGCAAGCAGGTGTCCAGCGCCTCTATGTCAGCGGTGCCGAAACCTGTTTCGATTCGCCTGCAACGACCCTGCCCGGTGACTTCGCCGAATTCTCGGAAATGCGCGCAAAGCCGCGAGAGCACCTTTTCCGGTGCGGACAGCGCAATTTCCGTTGACGCCTTGAAGTCGCGTTCGACCCTAGACATTACGCGGCACTCCGCGAGCGAGAAGATAGATCAGGTATGGCCCACCAATCAGTGAGGCAAATAGCCCGACGGGTAATTGATACGGAAACGCAACCATTCGTCCAAGCCAATCGGAGAGCATCATCAAACCGCAGCCAAGAAGCAGCGAACCCGCCAGATGCGCCCAAGGTCGGGAAAGCCCAAGCAGCCGCGCCATATGCGGTGCAATCAAACCGATAAAGCTGAGTGGGCCGACGAACATGGACGCAACGGCGGTAAGCAGCGAGGAAACGACCACCAGTAAAAACCGAGCGCGCGCAACCGGCACGCCGAGCGCCTTGTTGACCGAAAAGCCGAGCGGCAAAAGAGCCAGCCAACGGGCAGCCAGGAACAGCGGCGATGCGAAAAGCGCGAGCCCTGCAATCGCAACCCACGCGTCGGCGTACGTGGCGGAGCTTGTCGAACCGCTGAGCCATTGCAGCAGGATTTGCGATTGCTGATTTCCGAGCGCAATGACAGCGGTCAGAACAGAACTGCACAGCGCGTTGATCGCGATGCCAGCAAAAAGAAACCGCTCAGGCCCCATGCTGCCGCGCGCGGAAATGGCAGTGATCACGAGCAGGACGGTGATTGCGCCAATCGCCGAACCGGAAAGCTGCCAGACGAGCCCTACCCCAACGCCCGCCAAGATCAGGACGGCGGCCAATCCTGCGCCCGCGCCTGCGCCAACGCCCAATATTTCCGGGCTGGCGAGAGGATTGCCGGTTATGCGCTGGATAACGACACCAGCCGCCGCCAGCATTCCACCAGCGGCCCCAGCGATAGCCAATCGAGGCGCGCGCAAATCCATCAACGCGTAAAGCCGGTCGCCCGCTGCAATGGTCCAGCCATCCGGCCCCTTCCCTAAAAACAGGCCGACGAGGGCGATGGCGAGAACCAACAAAGCCAGCAAACAGATGAGAAGATAGGGGCGGATTGCGCGGCGAGTGGGGTGAGAAACCGCCGAGACGGATGGCCATTCAAACAGGCGAAGCCGTGGAAGCAGCCAGATGAGCAGCGGCCCACCAAGCAGCGCCGTTGCGGCGCCCGTGGGTATACGTTCGCCGCCATCTCCGGCAAGTAGTTGCACCAGCCCGTCCGTAAGCCATAACAGTATAGCGCCGAGCAGCGGAGCTGAGATGATCTGTTGTTTGAGTGTTCGCGCGCCCGACAATCGCGCAAGCGCCGGAGCAGCCAGACCAATAAAGCCGATTACGCCTACCTCAGCCGCGACCGACGTTGCCATCCACACGGCCAAAACGATAATCAACAGACGACTGGCATTGATCGCCATGCCGAGTGCTTTGGCGGTTCCGTCCCCCAGACCAGCAATAGTGAGTGGACGCAAGAGAAGCAGCGCAGCACCCAAGCCGAGCGCCAGCCTAATTGCGAGCGAGAAGGTCGGGGCCCATCCTTGTTGAACGAGCGAGCCACCACCCCAGATAAAGAGCGAGAACAGATATTCGCCATTTGCTAGGATAAGGGCCGCGCTAGCGGCATTGGCAGTCAGGGCTATCATCATACCCGCCAGAACAACCGACACCGGCTCAAGTCCCCGCCGCCACGTAAGCGCCAGCACCAAAGCCGCCGCGCATAGGCCGCCCGCAAGCGCAACAACTGAAACAGAAAACTGAGCGAGGGACGGCGCGTATATTGCAGCAGCAGCCATCGCCAACTGCGCTCCCGCCGAAACACCAAGCGTTGATGGCTCGGCGAGCGGATTGCGCAAGACACGTTGCAGCAGCAGGCCGGAGAGCGCCAGTGTCGCACCCGCGACAAGCGCTACCGCAGCACGCGGCAGAATGCTCTGCGTAAGCACGATCTCGCTGCAAATCAACGATCGGTGATTGCGGATCGGGTATGTGCGTAATGATTTGCCAAACGGACAAGGCACAAGCCGCAGCGAAGCTGCGAATGCCCATATGACAACCGGAGAGGAGATAGGCGTTCAACCCGCATTGCCGCCCGCCTCGAAAGCCTTTGACGAGAAGACGCGCGAAACGCTGCGCGGAAGGCAGCGCGCCGAAATGATTGATCGGATCAAGAATTGCCAAGCGCCCTTGCTTCACCGCGGGAAGTGCATTCCACAGCGCATTTTCCCGCAATGTGCGCCTCACCTCAGGCGGTACAGGTGCGACGACGGCAATCGACGCCTCGGGCACACGAGCCAGCGCTTCAAGCCCGACGGGAGCAGCAGCGCTATAACTTGTGGGATCGGCCCAGGCGTTGGACAGGCCCAGACGTTGAAGTACGTCACCAAACATCGAATCTGGGCCGAATGCACGGAAATGACGCGAGTCGCCAAGGCTGATGACAAAGACGGGCCGTTCCCGCAAAGGAGCGAGCAGTGCACCAGCCGTGGCGATTTGTTCGCGCGTCGCAGCGATGTATTCCGCCGCCGCGCTTTGACGACCTGTCAGTCTGCCCAACTCGGTGGTAGATTTTTCTGCCAGCACAAATGGCGGTGTTCCCGCTTCATAGACCGGCAGCGAAACGACCTTCGCAATTCGCTCCAGCACTGGCCGCTGATATTCGTAAAAACCTGAGATCAGGATCATGTCCGGTGCGACCAGTTGCAGAAGCTCCATGTTTGGAGCGCCGCGCAACCCAAGATCTACCACACTTGCGGGGACCGACGGTTCGACCGCAATCTCACGAAACTGCTTGAGTTCGGTTGCAGCGGCAGGAATTGCCCCGATAGCGAGACAGGTCTCAAGCAAGCCCCAATCTATCGCAGCAATTCCTCCCGCCGCGCGCGCAGTATTTACAGGCAACGTCGCGGCCAGCGCGGCCAGAACGGCCCGGCGTGTGAGCGACCTTGCCATTGTCAAAGCACGTAGGAAATGGGCAGCTGCGTTGCAGGAAGCACCAGCGTTCCCATGCGAATGCCGTAGATGCGTTCAAGCGTGGAGGTGTCCAGAATTGCCTCTGGCGCATCTTGCGCAATGATCCGGCCGACACGCAGGGCAACGATGCTGTCGCAATAGCGTGCAGCGAGATTGATGTCGTGCAACACGATGATAACGCCAATGCGGCGTTCGATGCTGAGGCTGCGCACAAGCGCCAGCATTTCAACCTGATGAGCGATATCTAGCGCGGAGGTTGGCTCGTCAAGCAGCAGGCACTGCGTATCCTGCGCGAGCATCATCGCGAGCCAAACGCGTTGCCGCTCTCCGCCCGACATGCTGTCGACCATCCGTTCGGCAAGAGGAGCGAGACCGGTTTGATGCAAAGCTTCCTCGACCTTTGCTTCATCCGTCGGACCGAAACGACCTAATGCGCCGTGCCAAGGATAACGACCGAGTGCGACAAGCTCGTCGAGCGGTAAGGCTTTCGGCAGGCGGCGTAAATTGAGGCATGTACGCAACCGTACGTGCAAGATCGCGGTCGCCATATGCGTGCAGTTCTTTGCCAAGCAATTGCACAGCGCCGCTCGCGGGGGCCAGTTGCCGCGCGAGAATTTTGAGAAGCGTGCTCTTGCCTGAACCATTTGGCCCGACAAGAGCATGAACGCTGCCTTGCTGAAGCTTGAGATCGAGCGGGTGCAGAATGACCCGTTCAGAGACGGAATACTCTATCTCCTTGAGGTCATACAGCACATCTTCGTTTGTCTCGATCACCAGGTTGCATGCGCCTTCAGCTTGAACGACCTGCCCTCGCCATAACTGCAAACGAGTGCACCCTGACAGCTTGCAACATAGGTCTTGTCGAACAGGTTTGTCACGTTGAGCTCGACGCCCCAGTTTTCGCGCTCGTAGCCAATTTTGGCATCTACGAGAGTGGCAGCAGGAACCTTGAGCGTGTTTTGGTTATCCGCCCATGACGAGCCAAGATAACGCACGCCTCCGCCTACCGAAATGCCATCATACCAATCGCCACGGAAGGTATAGTCAGCCCAAGCGGAGGCGGTTATGTCAGGCACGATATACGGCGTCTTGCCGATCACGGTCGCGTCGGTGTCCTTGGTAATCTCGACGTCAAGTGCGGTCAGCGCAGCAGTCAGTTTGAAGTTCTCGGTGACGTTTACCTTGCCTTCCAACTCGACACCGCGAGAGCGGACTTCGCCGGTTTGAATCTGGGCGAAAATATTGGTTGGATCGGTAACGGCCACGTTTTCCCGCGTCAGGTCGAACAGAGCAACGGTGAAGAGACCATCAATAAAGGTCGGGCGATACTTCAAGCCCACCTCGTACTGTGTTCCCTCTTCCGGCTTGAACAACTCTCCCGTTGCAGTGGTGCCGATCTGCGGATTGAAGAAGGTCGCAATGCTTGCATAGGGCGTAAGACCATTGTCAAATTCGTAAGCGAGACCAGCACGACCAGAGAACTGACCACCCGATCCATCATTGGTGGTCGTCAGCGTCGAATAGTCCGTCGGCCGATTCAAAGTGTCGAGCTTGTACCAATCATAGCGTCCGTTGAGCGTGACCAGCCAGCCATCGCCAAACCTGATCTGGTCCTGACCATAGATGCCGAAAGTCTTCAGCGTCAGATCCTGATTGAGATAGCTCAGACGCGGCGTGAGCGGCAGACCATAAACCGGATTCCACGGGTTGATGGTCGGCGTGCTGCCGAACGGCGCTGAAGCCTGTATCTGATCGATGTTGTAGTACTTCGTATCGATACCGCCAAGCAGCGTATGCTCGAAGCTGCCCGTTTCCACCTTTCCCTCGATCTGGTGATCGGACAGGAATGTCTTGACGTTGGTGTTATGAGCAAAGTCTATGCGGGTCAGCTCATCTGCGCTTGCCCAGCCATAAGGATAAACGCTGACTTCATCGACACTCGCCGCACCAAAGCGCCCGTTTGAGCGCACCGTCCAGTTGTTGTCGAACGTGTGCTCGAACTCCCAACCTGCGGAGCCTTGCTCACGCTCGTACTTGTCGACACTCGGCTCGGTTCCGTTGAAATCGGTCGGGATGCGACCGTAATTCACGCCGCCAACGATGCGGTCGGTGACAGTACCCTCATAGGGCAGGAAGCTGCCGCCGCCGTGCTTCTCGTCAATATGGGTATAGTTGAACAGAAGTGTCAGGCTGGTCTGTTCGTCCGGCTTCCAGGTAATGCTCGGAGAGATGACGCCGCGCCAACCGTCCTGATAATCACTATATGTATCGCCGCCAGCGATACGGCCATTGATGCGATAGCTCACTGTGTCATTGGCTACGTCACCAATGTCAAAGCCGAAATAAGCATTGCCCGCATCATTGATGCCTGTTTCGACATAACGCTTGCGCTCGAATGTTGGCCGCTTGCTTACGTAGTTTACGAGACCGCCGGGATTGGTTCCGCCGTATAGAACCGATGCCGCACCCTTCAGAACTTCAATGCGCTCAAGCCCGAACGAGTCGATATAGAAGCCCCCAAACGCGTAGCTGTAGAGTTGCAAGCCGTCCATGTAGGTACCGGTTGCCGTCGCCTGAAAACCCCGGATGAACATCCAGTTCGTATCGCTGTCGGCCCCGAAAGGCTGCGTGAAAACGCCGGAGGTGTAGCGCAGCGCTTCGTCAACCTTCTGGGCGCCCTGATCGTCGATCTCATCGCGACCGATAACCGAAACCGATTGCGGAATTGCTGTTATATCCGTCGCGGTTTTCGAGCCGGTCAAAGTGTCTTTCGCCACGACACCTTTGACTTCACCTTGTCCATTTCCCTTTCCGTTCTGGCCTTGAACCACGACCTCCTGCAACTCGGTTGTCGCATTTTGTGCATGGGATGCCACCGTTGAAAGAAGGGCAATCGCGGATACTGCGCCTGCCAATACGCATGTACGAGAAAAGTAGACCATCAACGTCCCCGATGTGTAAGCGGCCCTCTCCGGCCTCAATACATGATCAAGTAATTCAACTTTTCCATTCCGGATTGCACGATCTTGGTCTAAATTGTCTGGTCTTGGTTTTCGGCGGTCGCTCGCCCGGCGGATGATGCAGAAATATCACTCGTCGAGTGACGCCTCGCGCCTCCATTGCGCGGGTGTAGACCCCACCAATTTCTTGAAGGCGCGCGTCAGATGCGCCTGATCAGCAAACCCGGTGATTGCAGCAATCTCGGTAAGTGAGGTGCTGTCACGACTGAGCAATTCCTTGACCTTGCCGATGCGCGTTTCCATCTGCCATCGCGATGGCGGAACCCCTGTCGATGCTTTGAACGCATGGCTGAAATAGGATTCGGAAAGCCCGAGCAGCGAGGCAATATCCTGCAATCGTATTGTCTCGAAACAATGAGCGTTCATGTAGTCCATGCTTTGGCTTAGTTGCTTACGTGAAAGCGTGGGTCGCGGCTTACGTTCGACCCTTCGCAAGTCGAAGAGCGCGACGATAAGTGCATTCATCATCGCTTCGCCATAGCTATCGCTGAACGGCTGGTCGTTCTCACATTCCTCGGCAATAAGCGAAGCGATGCGAGCAATGCGGCTATCGTTAAACTGCAACCGCGTTGACTGGAGGGCGTCTGCAGGAATGTTTCTACCGAACATGCGATGCAATGCAGGTTCGGGAAGATGGATATCCAGATGCTTGAGATGAGAAGCACCAATTGCAAGGCTGGTGATTTGCACTCCTGCGGGGATGAACGCCATCGAGAAGGGCAAGCGATGGAGCGCTCGTTCTCCCTCGCCGGGATTTGAAAGCTCCAGCGCACCGCCAGTTAATTCAAGAACAACGAAAAGGCGGGGATCAGGCGAATAGTAATTTCCGGCGGCGTCGGGTTCGCAATCGACATCCCATACATCTGCAACGAAACCAGACCAACTACGCCAGCGCAATTCCTTGCGCAGGGAAAAGCCCTTCGCTTCACTTTGCATACGGGGAAGGAATGCGGCGTTCAATCCCATAAGTCTGACGTAAAAAAGATGAGTAAAATTGTCAAGATTAAATTGCGATGACGCAGCTCGAACGTAGCCAAAGGCAGCAACCAAAGGCAGCGGCAAGAGTTACCCGCAAGTCAGACTCCAGGGAGGAATTCAGGTGCCTAGAATTGCATTCAGGCCGGAAGACATCGGTATGTTGCGCCGCGTCTTCGAGGAGCATTGTGATGCGTGCGGAATCCACAGCGCCGCGGGTAGGGAATCGGTCGCGACCTCGCTTATGAGTTTCTATCAGTCTGGCATACGTTCCGCGCTGGAATTGCACGCAGCTCTCGATCAAGAAGAAAACAGCACTCATTGATCGACAAAAGAAAATTGAACTGCGTTCAAAATTCCGCCTTATTTGTTTTGAACATCGTTCAAGACAAGAGGGGACAGTTGAATGCCAACACTTTACGACGTTAAGCCTGCCTTTCAGGCAAGGTTGCGCCCGATCACGAACCGCCTTGCAAACGCTGGCGTGACTGCAAATCAGGTGACGATAACCGCCGCCCTGATTTCAGTTGCAGCTGGAGCGGCAATCGCGTTGTGGCCAGATAATTCGCTGGTGTTTTTATTGCTGCCGCTGGTGCTCTTCATTCGCATGGCGCTCAACGCGATCGATGGGATGCTTGCACGGGAACATGGGCAGGCATCTCGTCTGGGACTGGTATTAAACGAAGTTTGCGATGTGATTTCTGACCTCTCACTGATCTTGCCCTTCGCGGCGGTGCAGCTGTTCCCCGCATGGGGGGTCATGGCGTTCGCGCTAGCCGCTATCTTGACCGAATTTGTGGGGCTGCTCGGTGTGCCGCTCGGCTCGACACGGCGGTATGATGGGCCATTCGGCAAGAGCGACCGCGCATTCGCACTGGGACTTATTGCGGTGCTGCTGGTTTTCCGCGTACCGATTGGCGCAATAGCGCCGTACATCTTCCCGGCCCTTGCGCTGCTCTCGCTTGCAACGGTTGTAAACCGCGTGCGCGCGGCGCTGGCAGACGTTCACTGAGGCCCGCAAATGAACGAATTACGCAACCGCTTAAACAAGTCAGTCAAGCGCGTGACCGGCTCATTGCTGGCAGGCTTCGCATGGGCAGTCACCGGCGTTCGCCCGATCTGGACAGGCTCCGCACCTTCGGACCGGCAACGGATTTACTTTGCCAATCACGCCAGCCACGGCGATTTCATTCTGCTGTCCTCCTGCTTGCCTAGGCTGGAGCGCGAGCGCACGCGTGCAGTCGCTGCGGCGGATTATTGGGGTAAAACGCCGATTCGTCGGCTGATTGCGAATGACCTGCTTTCGACAGTGCTGATCGAACGGAAGGTTTCGGAAGGCGCACCACATCCAATGGAAGCGATGCTGAATGTGCTCGAACAAGGGGACTCTCTTATCATTTTCCCTGAAGGCACGAGAAACATGGAAGAAGACCAGAAACTACTGCCTTTTCGCTCTGGCCTTTACAATCTTGCGCTGGCACGCCCGGACGTCGAACTAATCCCCTGCTGGATCGAGAACATGTCTCGTGTCCTGCCAAAAGGAAAATTTCTCCCCGTACCACTGCTATGCCGGGTCATTTTTGGCGAACCGGTAGCTCTGGCACCGGATGAAGAGCGGCAGACTTTTCTCACTCGATCCCGCGAAGCGCTACTGGCGCTCGATCCACGCGATAAGCGGAGTGCATGATGCTCAATGATTTTCAGCTTCTGGCCATCGGCCTGATTACGATACTGACGCTTGCGAGCACGGTCGCCGCCGTTTTGAGCCGCCGCGCAGGAATACCAACCGCAACGCTCACGAACCTGACTGAACGCATCAATGCATGGTGGGTAATGGTCGCGGTGCTCGGCCTGGCGCTGCTGTTCGGCAAAACAGGCCTCGTGATTCTGTTTGTACTGATTTCCTTCTTCTCCCTTCGTGAATTCGTGACGCTTACAGCAACCCGGCAGAGTGATTATTGGGTGCTGCTCGGCATGTTTCTGGTCATCATACCCGTGCAGTATTGGCTGATCTGGACGGAATGGTATGGCCTGTTTGTCATTTTCATCCCTGTCTATTGTTTCCTGCTCATGCCGGCGCTGACAGCGCTCAATGGAGACACCGAAAACTTCCTCGAACGCATAGCGGCGCAGCAATGGGCGGTGATGATTGCAGTCTATTGCATGAGCCACGTACCTGCCCTACTCACGCTTTCGATCCCCGGATATGAGGGGCGCAACGTGCTGTTGGTGGCGTTCCTGATGATCACCGTTCAGGGCAGCGACGTACTTCAGTATATTTTCGGAAAGCTTTTCGGGAAGTACCCCGTTGCGCCAAGGGTGTCGCCTTCTAAAACATGGGAAGGTCTGGTCGGCGGGCTGGGAAGCGCAACTGCGCTCGGCGCAGCGCTCTATTGGCTGACGCCGTTCAATCCCTGGCAGGCAGCACTGGTCGCGTTCCTGTCTTGCCTGATGGGCTTCTTTGGAGGGCTGGTCGCCTCGGCTATCAAGCGTGACCAAGGTGTAAAAGATTGGGGCTATTTGATCGGCGGGCATGGAGGCATGATGGATCGTGCCGACAGCCTCGTCTTCTCAGCCCCAATCTTCTTTCACATCGTGCGCTATTTTTGGTCGGCCTAGCCTTTCAGCACGTCAGCCCATTCGGGGTGGCGGCGGAATTGCGCCGCCGCGAATGGGCAAAGCGGGATGATCTTCTTGCCCGCGGCGCGAGCGTCAGCAACGCCTCGCTCCACCAGCTTCAGGCCGATGCCCTGCCCGCGAAACGCATCCGGCACCATCGTGTGATCTATGATAATCGTGTTCGCACCGCTTTTGGTAAAAGTCATTTCCGCTTCATCGCCGTCAGGTCCACGAAACCAATAGCGACCCTTGGTGTCGGTTTCATCAAGATGGATCGTATCGCTCATGAGCTTTGCTTCCCGTCTGCATTTGAGAAAAATTTGCGCGCGGCCTCAACTTCATTTGGCCGAAGTTCGTGACCGCCCTCATGCCATTCGAGTGTGACATCCGCTCCGTCTGCACGCAAATATGCATCCAGGCGAGAGGTCATTTGCGGCGGGCAAATCGGATCGCGACGACCGGCGGTAATAAGCACTTTACGACCTGACAACGAACCGCTGACTTCCGGCTCAAAGGGGATGAGCGGGTGGAAAAGTGCAGTCGCATCGAACAATTCCGGTGCCGCAAACAAAGTTGCAGCCAGAATGTTCGCGCCGTTGGAATAGCCCAAGCCGAACACTTTTGAAGGTTTGGCAGCAGCGACATGCGCTTCGACAAAGCCCTTCATTTTGGTGACGGCACGAGCGAGGTCCGCCATGTCATAAACGCCTTCACCAGTGCGTCGAAAAAACCGCGCCGCACCGAATTCGGAAACGTCACCGCGCGGCGAAACGATAGTTGCTCCCGGCACAAGCTCCTTTCCGAGCGATATGAGTTGATGCTCATCGCCACCCGTACCGTGAAAGGCAAAGAGCAGAGGGCCGCCCGGCGTACCGGGCGACGTAACGTGGATGTAGCTATCAATGGACATGGCTTACGCGGCCTCCAGCGGCTGCAAATGCTTTTCCACATAAGAGCGCAGATGTGCATGTTGCGATGGCAATTGCAGAACCTCACCAAGATGCGCGCGGTCTTCGTCGCGGTCAAAGCCGGGTTCGTTCGTTGCAATCTCAAACAGAACACCGCCCGGTGTGCGGAAATAAATCGCCCAAAAGTAATCGCGGTCGATCACCGGCGTGACTTGATAGCCAGTATCGAGCAGCGATTTGCGAACAGCCAATTGCTCAGCCCGATCTTTCACCGCAAATGCGACGTGATGAACCGATCCCGCGCCGAGGTCTGCAAACGGCGTTCCCGGCAAAGTTTCGACGTCGATTGTACTCGCGCCATTGCCTTCCGGCATGATGAAGCGTGTGGCTGCACCCGCCTTGTCCACCTGTTCATAGCCCATGAACTTCAGCAATTCGGACATGCGACCATCGTCACGAAGACGCATAGACACGGAATGAAAGCCACGAATTGCTTCGTCAGCGGGAACGTCACCGCCGGTCCAAGGCTTGCGATCATCTGCGGCTTCGACAAGCACGAATGAATCGTGATCCGGGCCTTCGAAACTCAGGCGCTTCTCACCAAAAAGCTCATCGCGCTTGAGGTGAGTCACACCCTGCCCCCCCAAGCCGCTCAGCCCAATAGTCGAGCGTTCCCTGCGGTACAGTGAAGGCGGTTGTACCGACCTCACCAACGCCACGACGGGCGCGTCCAATATTCGGGAACGGAAAATAGGTCATCACAGAACCGGGTGTACCCACTTCATCACCATAGTAGAGATGATACACATCCGGCGCATCGAAATTGACGGTTTGTTTCACCCGGCGCAGACCGAGTGTATTGGTGAAAAACTGATTGTTTGCACGCGCATCCGACGCCATTGAAGTGACGTGGTGGAGACCTTTGATCTGATTCAACATGATGGAAACTCCCTTTGGGTTTCAGTTGTTGACCGGAATGTCGGTCCTGATTGCCAAAAGCGAAAGACCCGTAGATGGCAATGAACTGTATCCATATTGTGAACAATCTTCGTATCTCGTTCATAATTGAAGCCATTTGCTTCGGCTCAAGAATCGCGTTCGATGGGTTTGAGATCGGAGAAAGCCACGCATGTTGAAGCGCCCTAACCTGCTTTTCATCACCTGCGATCAGTGGCGGGGCGATTGCCTATCTGCGGCGGGGCATCCCGTTGTTCAGACGCCCAATACCGACGCGCTGGCAGGCGAGGGCGTGTTATTTCGGCGGCACTATGCGGGAGCCGCACCCTGTTCGCCCGCGAGAGCGTGCATCTACACCGGCCTTTACCAGATGAACAATCGAGTATGCCGGAACGGTACGCCGATGGACGCGCGCCACGGCACGCTTGCTCAGGCTGCGCGAGGGCTCGGATATGAGCCAACTCTTTTCGGCTATACGGACGTGTCCCCCGATCCGCGTTTCTTTGCACCAGATGATCCTGTTCTGCGTTCTTACGAAGGCGTGCTGCCCGGTTTCTCCGTGCGGCAACTTTTGCCGGAGCATCAGAAGCAGTGGCTTTCCTGGCTGCGTCAGCAGGGTGTTGAGGTAAAGCACGACTTTCCCGAAATTCATCGGCCAGCCAACGGTGACGTCTCGCGCGTGTCCAACGCGCCACCGATTTACAACCGCGAACAGACATTGGCTGCATTTCTGACAGGCGAGTTTCTGCGCTGGCATGGCGAACAGGATGACCCGTGGTTTGCGCATATTTCCTATCTCAGCCCTCACCCGCCATTCATCGTACCCGAACCGTTCAACAAGATGTACGATTCGGCGAATGGCCCGGCATTTAATCGGGCTGCATCATGGAAAGAGGAAGCACGCTCGCACCCCTACGTGAAATATGAATTGGATAAGCAGAAGCGTTCCAAATTTCTTCCCGGTCAGAAAGGTTGGGTACGCGACCTGACAGATGATGAGTTTCGTACGATCCGATCAATCTATTTTGGCATGATCTCGGAAGTGGACGATCAACTGGGCCGCATCTGGCAAGCCCTCAAGATTGCAGGCGATTGGGAAAATACGATTGTCATTTTGACGTCTGACCACGCAGAAATGATGGGCGACCATTACATGCTCGGCAAGGGCGGGTATTTCGATCAGAGCTATCATCTGCCCCTCATAATCCGGGCCAACAGCGGGAAGGCGGAGAGCGGCAGTTCGATCGAGAATTTTACCGAAGCGGTTGACTTGATGCCGACTGTAATTGAACTGCTTGGAGGAAAGCCACCCGCCTATCTGGATGGGCATTCGCTCGTACCATTTCTGAACGGACGCAAGCCTGCCAATTGGCGTGATGCAGCCCATTGGGAGTTCGACTTCCGCTCCATTTCCAGCGGATTGGACAAACAGCCGCTGGGCCTAAAACCGCAACAATGCAATCTGTCCGTGATCCGTACGGAACAACACAAATATGTGCACTTTGGCGGCGGCCTGCCTTCGCTTCTTTTCGACTTGACCGTCGATCCCGGAGAGACGCGAAATCTTGCAGGCGACGCGTCCTACACCAAGCTCAAATTGGAAATGGCCGAACGGTTGCTGGCGTGGCGCGCCGAGCATCTCGATCAATCTCTTGCTCTCAGCGAGCTTACCGAGAGCGGCATTGCCGGAACTTACGCGGCCCCCAACTGGCGGTCAGGTTGGAGATGAAGAAAAGCCCGCGCAATTGCACGGGCTTTTCTTCCGCTAATCGACCCTGCTTAGTTGGCTGGCGCAGGCTCCTGCGTCGCGGGTGCCGCCGCCGGCGGGGTCGTAGTTGTTGTATCTGCCGGAGCAGGAGCGGTGGTGGTGCTGCCTGTAGCGGCTGGAGGTGTCGGATCGTAAGGAGCACGGTCGAAAGCTGGAAGCGCTTCAAGCTGCTCCTTCGTCATCGCCATAACAATCCAGCGGTCGCCGTTCTTCTCGGTCCATTCCGCGGATTTGTAATCCACTTCAACGTCCTTCTGGCCAACGCCAAGGAAACCGCCGACACCAACCACCATGGATTTGACAGTACCGTTTGAATCGAGGACGAGATCACTCACATCGCCAATTTTCTCGGCATTGTCGCCCGTTCCATTGTAAACACTTTCGCCAATGATATTGCCTGCAAGAAAGCCGTCGGCCTTCATAACTGGAGCAGCGGGCTGCGTGGTTTCCGCCGGTGCGGGCTCTGCTGGTGCAGGTGCAGTCTGGGCAAAAGCACCACCCGCGATAAGCGAAGCGGCCGCGGTCGTAAGGAACAATTTGCGAAACATAATAACGTCTCCCTTTTCGAGAACTCGTTGCCCGACCCTCAACGAATAACCGGGCGGCGTGTAAGACCAACGTCATAACACTGTATCGGTTCCGCACTTTTGGGATTTACTGGGATTGCTCCACCGGCTGTGGCGGATCAATCCGCTCACCGTAAATTTCCAGCCCAAACCAGGCAAGAACGGCTAACACCAGTCCAACGATCAAGATCGTCAAAACATGGCTGCCCCAGCGGCCCTGCCGCGCTTTTTCCGGTTCGATTTTGACCATAACTATCTCCCTGCATTGCCGCGCACCGCACGGTTGTCATGAGAGGCAATGATCCAAAAAATACTTGGTTCCCGTGAAAGGCATCAATCTTCGTCGTCTGAGGGAGACTTCGAAGTATTCTCCTTAATTATCTGGTAGGCGAGATAACCAATAAGCGGCGTCGCCAGCAGGCCAATTCCAGCACGGCTGCGCAGCAAGTTTGAAGCCACAGCTATACCTGAGGCGGCTGCCAACGCCGAAATTTCGTTCTTGCGAAACGCGGCACGACGCTTTTCACGGCGAGGAGCGGAAAGCTTGAATATTACCCACGCAAGCAGCGCCAGAACGAGAAAGCCTCCCCCAAATCCCAATGCAGCACGCAAGCTGCCATATTGATCGGCCGCATAAATATAGCCAGCTCCAACTAAAAATCCGACGCCGCATAATGCAAATACAGCAATGAGTGCATAGAAAATTACGGCAAGCTTGGCCCTGCGCAACGCAAGAGCCATCTCACCAGAGGCGAGGCTTCCAAGCAAAGCGGCAATCATGGGGATTACCGGCGCGAAATGAGCGCGAAAAGAAACCCTACGCCCGCGGCAATTGCCAATGATGTAACGGGCTTTTCACGAACAGCGGATACAAGTTGAGCCTCCATATCTTCAGCGCTCTGCCGCAACCCTTCGACTGCCGCATCGCCCTGCGCTCTAAGCTGCTCAATTCCCTCGCTCGCTGCCTTGCTGGCTGCACTATAGGAATCCTGCTTTGTCTTGGCCAAAAGCTCAGTCAGTTTTTTTATGTCGCGCTGCAACTGGCGGACATCCTCTTCGAGACTTGTTTCAGCCATTTCGACTTTTGCACTCTTGCTTGCAGCCGCCATAAACTTTCTCCCTCTTTTGGAACATCTACAACGCAGCCGGTGGGGTGAAGTTCCGCCGGATTGCCGCCATTGTAAGCTGCGGCGAATGCTATGCAACGCCCCTCCCCGGTTGGCTTAATAGATGGCATTTGCAAATGATATTGTAAGTTCACGCACACAAGCCGTATGAACGCGAACGAGGCTTCGTATGGTGCAACGTTCAGGGATAGGCGGACAAGTTTTTGAAATCGAACTCGCTGGCGGGCGTGCGCATATTGTTGCTTGAAGACGAGCCTTTGATCGCGCTGGAAGTTGAGGATTTATGCCGAGAAAACGGAGCGACGGAGGTCGTTACTCACAGCGTATTCGATGAAGCGGAATCGGCCCTTTCCGGCAAATTTGATATCGCGGTCGTAGATTTGATCCTTCGGGGAAAATCTGCATTGCCCTTGGCAGACAAATTAATGTTGGCCCGTATTCCCATCGTGTTCACGACAGGTGGAGATGCAGACGCACAACTTGCAGAACGCTTTCCCGATGCTCCATTGGTCAAAAAGCCATACACCGGGCTGGAACTGATTGATGCTATCAGTTCAGTCAGGCAGCGTTTGAAGCAATAACCTGCGCGGAAATCGCATCCGGGCCGAAATCCGCTTCACCCGAAACTGCGAGAATCTGTTGCAACCGGGTGCGCGCACGGCTCACGCGGCTTTTAATCGTGCCGACAGCGCATTCGCAAATCGCCGCGGCCTCCTCGTACGAAAAGCCCGACGCACCGATCAGGATGATTGCTTCGCGCTGGTCGGCGGGAAGCGTCGCTAGCGCTTCCTTGAAGTCGGCCAGATCTAAGACGCCGGGCTGGCCGGGATGAACCGCCATTTTCTGCGTCATCACACCATCCGTGTCTTGAACCTCACGACCGCGCTTGCGCATTTGCGAGTAAAACTCGTTGCGCAGAATAGTGAAAAGCCATGCTTTCAGGTTCGTGCCGGGTTCAAAGCTGTCCTGCTTATCCCAAGCCTTGACCAGTGTTTCCTGAACGAGATCATCGGCACGGTCTGCATTCTGCGTAAGCGAAACACCAAAGGCGCGCAGACTTGGGATGGAGGCGAGCAGATCCGTCCTGAAGCTTTCGGGCTGGGCCATCTCGTCTCAGTCCTTTTCAAGCTTGGTTTCAACATTTTCCAGTTGGCTCAAAAGCTGAGCAAACCGATCTGGAACCTCCTCGACGATCAGGCTTTCATAATATTGTTTCAGTTTGCGGCCAATTTCCGCATTCGGTCCTAATGTGGAGGCTGCATGTCCTCCGCGGGGTTTCTTTTCCGACACCTTTTCTGACACCGGCTTCATATCCTTTATTTATTCGGCCTATCCGGCACTCAACAGGTGACCCAGTTATAACCTTCCGGGCGAGAAATATCCCGCCCAGACATGCCCTAACGAGCCGATGTGAAAATTGTTCCACAAGATTGGAACAAATTTTTCTTCCACGCATTATTGCGTCATCATGCCCAAACGGGCCATCCAGAAGAACGCATTAATTTGAGGGTGACTATGCCTAATTTGTCTGCGGCAATTGCTCCGCATCTTCCCTATCTGCGGCGCTTCTCGCGAGCGGTTTCCGGCTCGCAGGCAAGCGGCGATGCAATGGTGGCAGCATTGCTTGAGGCGATTATCGCTGATGTTTCGATTTTTCCGAAGGCATCCAGTGACCGCATCGCGCTCTATCAGCTCTTCGGCAAGCTTTTTACGGTGATCTCACGTAAAATCCCCGTTGCTGAAGCTCAATCCGTATCTGGATGGGAAGAGCGCGCGGCAGCGAATCTTTCAGCCATCGCTCCCCTGCCCCGCCAAGCTTTCCTGCTTGTTTCGGTCGAAGGATTCTCCGAGGAGGAGGCCGCCGAAATACTGGACGTATCGGAAGAGGAATTCGAAAAGCTTCTCTCGCAGGCAAGCGAGGAACTTTCGCGCCAGATGGCAACTGATGTGATGATTATTGAGGACGAACCGCTGATCGCCATGGACATTGAACAGATGGTGGAAAGCCTTGGTCATCGCGTTGTCGGTGTTGCCCGCACCCGCGATGAAGCAACTGCGATGTTTGAAAAGACACGCCCCCGGCTGGTATTGGCCGACATTCAATTGGCCGACGGAAGCTCCGGCATAGATGCGGTAAACCAGATCCTCGGCGTTTCCTCCATCCCGGTGATTTTTATCACGGCCTTC
Organism: Mesorhizobium sp.; assembly: GCA_049840935.1. GTDB lineage: Bacteria > Pseudomonadota > Alphaproteobacteria > Rhizobiales > Rhizobiaceae > Mesorhizobium_G. The sequence goes on along the minus strand of JASGJA010000025.1, from coordinate 54,904 downwards.
CCCGAGCGCCTGCTGACCGGAGAGCGCCCAGAACCGACATTTCTTGTAACCAAGCCGTTCAGCAACGAAATGGTAAAGGCGCTAATCGGCCAGGCTCTTTTTTTCGACCGTCAGGCGAAAGCCGCAGCCTGAGCGGATTTTTCCGCCCGTCAGATCGGCGGGCGGAACCAAATCCAACCACTCACGTTTTTCCCGCAAGATCATTTAGGAGATTGTGTCCATGCTTTACTGGGCTCTTGTTTTTCTCGTCGTGGCAATCATTGCCGGTGCCCTCGGTTTCGGCGGCATCGCGGGTACGTCAGCAGGCATCGCACAGATCCTGTTCTTTATCTTCCTGGCGTTCCTTGTGATCTCACTGATAGCGAGCTTCATTCGCCGCGCCTGAGCCAGATTTCCGAAAACCCGACACCGTATCCCTCAAGCGGTGTTGAGTGGCCGCCGGGTTATGCTCCTCGCCGGACATAGCCCGGCGGAACTTTTTGAGGGTGGTCCTTCTCACGACGGATGCGCCTTCTACCCATTTGTTCAGGATCTGCGGGAACCTGCGTGTGCTATAGTTGTTTATAGGCAGGAGGTTTCGACGAATGGAACACATTGCTGCTTTGTTGCTCATTGTTGGCTGTTCGGGCAATCTGGATCAGTGCAAGGAAATCCCGGCACCCGGCCCAGTCATTTATGAAACGATGGAAGACTGCGCCGCCGATTTGCCGCAAGCACGCGATGATACGCGAAAGCTTTCCGAACGCGTGTTTTCGCAGTGCGTCTATGTCGATCCCGCAATGGAAGAGGAAGATGCCGAACTGGTTTGGGACATCACGCCGGACGGTCGCTTGAAAGCTGCCGTGATCGCCAGCGGGGCAACTGTCGCAGCCATTTCGCCCAATGCCAACAACCGTCGCCAGTAAGGCGAAGCGGTCAATCCTCGCGAATTGCGTAACCAGCACCGCGAATAGTGCGGATGACGTCGGGCATACGTCCTGTATTAACAGCCTTGCGGAGACGCCCTACATGCACATCAACCGTACGCTCGTCGATGTAGATTGTCTCACCCCAGACATTATCGAGGAGTTGAGTACGGGAGAACACGCGACCTGGATGCCGCATCATGAATTCGAGCAGGCGAAACTCGGTGGGACCGAGCTTCAACTCAGATTTTTTGCGGTAAACACGATGTTGTTCACGGTCGAGAACGATATCCCCCACCTTCAAAACACTTGAGAGAACCTCTGGCTTGGCACGGCGTAGCAGCGCCTTCACACGGGCCAAAAACTCAGGCGTTGAAAACGGCTTAACGAGATAATCATCAGCGCCCGTTGAAAGGCCACGCACGCGGTCACTTTCCTCGCCGCGCGCCGTCAGCATGATAACCGGCAGACGCTCGGTTTCAGGCCGCATGCGCAGGCGTCGGCAGAGCTCGATGCCTGAAACCGCCGGTACCATCCAATCCAATACGAGAAGATCGGGAACGTTTTCCTGCAAGCGAAGCTCAGCTTCATCGCCGCGAGCAACGACTTCGACCTGATAACCTTCAGCTTCAAGATTATATTTTAACAGGATGCCGAGCGGTTCATCATCCTCGACAACCATGATCTTGGGTGCAAGCATCGCCTACTCCTCACGAGCCGACTATCGCAGCAGTCGTCTCGTCAAATTTGGGGCGCTGCGTCGGCAACTGCTCTCCGGTCACGATAAAATAGCCGATTTCCGCAATGTTGGTCACGTGATCGCCAATCCGCTCCAGATTCTTCGCACAGAACAGCAAATGAGTGCAGGCTGTGATATTGCGCGGATCTTCCATCATATAGGTTAGAAGTTCGCGAAACACCGCAGTATAGGCTACGTCGATCTTCTCATCCTCGTCACGCAAAACGCGCAAACCTTCGCGGTCACGCGCGACATAGTGATCTACGACCGAGCCGACCTGAGCCAGCACCAGCGCAGCCATGCTGTCGATACCATGCGAAAGCGATTTTGGGGTACCGGTCGATCCAACCGCACTCACGCGCTTTGCGATGTTCTTCGCGAGATCGCCGATGCGCTCGAGATCGCCCGCCATACGGATCGCTCCAAGCACAGTCCGCAAATCCTGCGCCATAGGCTGACGCTTGCCGATCAGCGTGATTGCGCGATCATCGAGCTCACGCTGATGCGTATCCATAACCGCGTCTTCGGAAATAACGCGCTGCGCGGCAGCGGCGTCACCCGCCAGCAATGCCTTGATCGCGCCACCGACCATACCTCCAGCAGTATCCGCCATTTCGCGGATCAAACGGTCGATCTCGTTCAGTTCCTGATCGAATGCGGAAACCGTATGCTCACCCATATCCCTGTCCTCGCCGGTGGTACGTTTCAGCCGAAACGGCCGGTGATGTAATCCTGCGTGCGCTTCTCGTCAGGATTGGTGAACATTTTCTCCGTCGGGCCCTCTTCGACCAGATAGCCGAGATGGAACATGGCTGTGCGCTGCGACACGCGCGCCGCCTGCTGCATGGAGTGGGTGACGATGACAATGGTGTAGTTCTGTTTCAGCTCGTCGATCAGCTCTTCCACGCGCGCAGTTGCGATGGGGTCAAGCGCTGAGCAGGGCTCGTCCATGAGGATCACTTCCGGCGAAACGGCAATGGCGCGCGCGATACAAAGACGCTGCTGCTGACCACCCGACAGACCCGTTCCTGCATCGTGGAGACGGTCTTTCACCTCGTTCCAGAGAGCGGCTTTCTGAAGGCTCTTTTCGACGACTTCATCCAGATCGGCTTTGGTGCGGGTGAGGCCGTGAATGCGCGGCCCATAAGCAACATTTTCATAGATCGACTTGGGAAATGGATTCGGCTTCTGGAACACCATGCCGACACGAGCGCGCAATTCCACCACGTCGATTGCACGGTCGTAAATATCCTCTTTGTCGAGAGTGATTTTACCGCCGACACGACAGCTGGGAATTGTGTCGTTCATGCGGTTAAGGCAGCGCAGGAAAGTTGACTTGCCGCAGCCGGATGGGCCGATCAGCGCTGTCACCTGATTTTCGCGAACCAGCAGATCCACATCGAAAAGCGCTTGCTTTTCGCCATAGTGAACAGTGACCTTGTCACCGCGCATTTTGATTACTTCATTTGTTCCGGCGGTCATTCTGGCTTTCACCGCTTCTTCGATCTTCTGTTCATTCATAACGTTCATCGCACAATACCTCTACCAGCGCCGCTCGAACTTGCGGCGCAAAACGATGGCGGTCAGGTTCATCGCCATCAGGAATACGAGAAGGATGATGATTGCGCCCGACATACGCTCAACAAAGGCGCGCTCTGCTTCGTTTGCCCACATATAGATCTGCACTGGCAAGGCCGTGGCTGGATCGAACGGCGTTGCCGGATAGTTAGCAACGAACGCCACCATACCGATGAGCAGCAACGGCGCAGTTTCGCCAAGCGCACGCGCAAGGCCAATGATCGTACCCGTCAAGATGCCGGGCATGGCCAGCGGCAGGACATGGTGGAATACCATCTGCATCTTTGATGCGCCGAGCCCAAGAGCAGCCTGCCGGATCGACGGGGGCACTGCGGCAAGTGCTGCACGCGTCGCAATAATGATCGTTGGCAGTGTCATCAGCGAGAGAGTGATGCCGCCGACGATTGCAGCCGAGCGCGGCATACCCAGGAAGTTGATGAACACCGCCAGACCAAGCAAACCGAACACGATGGACGGCACGGCCGCCAGATTGTTGATGTTGACCTCAATGAGATCGGTTAGCCGGTTCTTGGCTGCGAATTCTTCGAGGTAAATCGAGGCCGCAACACCGACCAACAGCGCGAGCACGAGCACAATCGCCATCATGTAAAGCGAGCCGACAATCGCCACGCCCACACCAGAAGTTTCCGGTCGACTGGATGCACCATAGGTGAACAGGCCCGTATTGAATTTTTCCGCCAGCGTGCCTTCGGCGGCAAGCTGATTTCATCCACGTAATCTGCTGGTCCTTTACCTTGCGGCGAGCTTCCGGCACGGTCAGGTCAACCTGTCCCTTGAATGCCGAGTTGATATTCGCAGAGGCCAAAATCGGGACGGTGGCTGTCTGCCCCATCAAGGCTGGATTTGCGACGAGCATGTCGCGCAGCTGGATACGCGCGCTATCGGACAAAAAGCCTTTCAGCTTCGCGACTTCCGGCTTGTTATTCGGATCAATGCCTAGCTTCGAAATCAGCGCCTGCTGTGCGAGTTTGTCATAGTTGGCCTTTATGAGAACCGACGGATCGGTTTCACGCTTGTTCTGCGGATCGATCAGCGTGGGATCGAATGTCACCGGTAAAGTTACGGTCGTCTGCCAGAAAGCAGTGTGACCCTTGCCGATAATCGACCCCAGCATGATAGCCAGAAAGACAAGCCCGAACGTAATGGCCGCTATGCCATACATCTTGAAGCGAGCTTCGGCAGCGTAACGCTTCTTGAGGCCAATGTCGCGGCGAACAGGCCGGGCCGCCACCGGCAAAGATGATGCCGTGATGTCGGTCATTCGTATTGCTCCCGGTATTTACGCACGATTGCCAGAGCAGCGATGTTCATGACCAGCGTAACCACGAAGAGGGTTATGCCGAGCGCGAACGCCACCAGCGTCTGAGGCGAGTTGAACTCAAGGTCTCCGGTCAACTGATTGACGATCTTGACGGTGATCGTCGTCATTGCCTCGAACGGATTTGCAGTAAGGTTCGCTGCCACGCCCGCGGCCAGAACCACGATCATCGTTTCACCGATTGCGCGCGAAGCCGTGAGCAGCACCGCACCCACAATGCCGGGAAGCGCGGCAGGAAGAATCACGCGGCGGATCGTTTCGGAACGCGTCGCACCAAGGCCCAGCGAACCATCGCGCATCGCCTGCGGCACAGCGGTGATGATGTCATCCGAAAGCGACGACACGACCGGGATGAGCATGACACCCATGACAAGGCCCGCCGTCAAAATGGATTGCGCCTGAATGAAAGGCGAGCCACTTGCCAGCATGGCGCTGATATCGCGGAGCCAAGGCCCGAGCGTTACCAGAGCGAAAATACCGTAGACGATGGTCGGAATACCGGCCAGCAGTTCAAGCGCTGGCTTGACAATGGAACGCACCGTTCGGCTCGCATATTCCGACATGTAGACGGCCGACATGAGGCCTACAGGAACAGCAACCAGCAATGCCACCAATGCGATATAAAGGGTACCGGCAAGAAGCGGGATGAGACCGAACTGGCCCTGCGAACCGCCCGACCCTGCAGCAGCGAAGCGCGGGTCCCAAACGGTTCCGAAGAAGAAGCTCCACGGCGAGACTTCGCTGAAAAAGGTAATCGTCTGGAACAACATCGAGAGCACGATGCCAATCGTGGTCAGGATGGCGATTGTCGAAGCCGAGAAGAGCGTGCCAAGCATCACGCGCTCTACCTTGTGGCGCGCACGTTCGCGGACAGCTACCTGACGAATCCCATAGAGCGCGCCGAGCATTGAAAGCGCAAGCGCTACAAGTCCACCCAACCAACCAAGCCGGGACACCATGGAGTTGGCGTCAAGAGCAATCGGAATCATGTAATCTTTAGTGTCCGGCGCAAGGGTGACGCCCTTGTCCGCCAACAAGGGCGTCAGCTCCGACATGGTAGCCGGAGGATTGTCAACAAGGGACGCATCGAGACGCTTGATTCCACTTGCGAGGCTTTTAACCAGAGTATCAGAAACCGCAGACTTTTCGCCCGTTTGAGCAAAAACCTGATTGTCTATTTGCCTGTCCAGGTAGGCGCTCGATCCAAGGGACCAGACGATGAGAAAGGCACTTGCTGGCAGCACTGCCAGCAGCATGGCCCAGGCGCCATGATATTGAGGACGGGAATGCGCTTTGATCTTGCCGTCATCCAGCGCGCGAGCGCGGGCCGCGCCAGCGAAAAAGGCGATCAGGCCAATAGCGAGAACAAGCAGGAATGTTATGTAACCGGACATTGGTGTCCCTGACTAATCATCTTGAAGACGGGCACGCCCTCACGGATGTTGAAAGTGGCGGGGCAGCGAAGAAGGTTTCCTCGCTGCCCTGCCATTCAATTACATCGTTTTGCCGCCACTGAAGGCGTCGCGCTGTTCCTGACGTTCAGCGTCAGGAGCCGGAACGAGACCGTACTCGGCAAGCGGACCTTCTGGGCCAACCATCTGATCGTCAAGGAAGAACTCAACATATTCCTTGAGGCCCGGAACGACGCCGAGATGTGCCTTCTTTACATAGAAGAACAGCGGGCGCGAAACCGGATATTCGCCTGAAGCAACCGTCTCAACGGAAGGCGTCACGCCCGAAACTGTCGCAACCTTCAACTTGTCAGCGTTGTTTTCGTAGAAGGAGAGGCCGAATACGCCGACGCCCTGCTTGTTGAAGTCGATGCGAGCCAGCGTCTCGGTGTAATCGCCGTCAATGTCGACAGCCTTGCCATCCTTGCGTACGGCCTTGCAGGCAGCTTCCGCGCCCTTTTCATCAAGACCCGAAGCCGTTGCGGCTTCAATACCACCAGCTTCCTTGCAGCCAGCAATCAGCATCTTCTCTTCGAAGACTTCGCGGGTGCCGTGCTTTTCACCCGGAATGTAAGCAGCGATGTCCCAATCCGGCAGCGCCGAGTTGACCTGACTCCACTTGGTATTTGGATTGTCGATCAGCTTGCCGTCAACAGCGATCTTCGCGGCCAACGCCTTGTAGACGTCAACTGGCGTCAACTGCCAATCCGGACCAGCGGCGTCGGTTGCGAACACAATGCCGTCATAGCCGAAACGCACTTCCTGAATGTCGGTAACACCTGCCGTTTTGCAGGACTCGACTTCGCTGTCTTTCATAGCGCGCGAAGCGTTGGCGATGTCGATGGTATCTTCGCCTGCACCCTTGCAGAATTCCTTGATGCCAGCGCCTGAACCGCCGGACTCAACAACCGGGGTCTTGAAATTGCTGAAGGTCTCGCCGAAACGCTCGGCAACGATCTTGGCGTATGGGAGAACGGTGGACGATCCGGCAACCTGAATTTGGTCGCGCGCCGCAGCAACGCCTGCGGACAGCGCCAGCGATAGCGCCGCAGCGGAGGCGGTGAAGAATAGCTTGTTCATTTGGCCTGCTCCTGTTCGGACAGTTTTGGTTTTGCAAATTTCGTGCGAGGCCAGGGAACAATCCGTCGCGTCTGGCCTCTAACGCCGTTCAGTTGGCGTTGAGGCAGCCAATAGCGAGGCAATGTTACAGCTACATGACAGTATTGAGACAGTTCGGCAGCACTGGCTGGGGACTGTTACGCGAGCCTTCGCAGCTTGCGAGATCAGCCCGCACCGCGGAGTGGCGATTGCACTGCAACGGATTCAAGTGGTGCTTCCAATCGCCAGAGATAACGGCCTGTAACATGTTCCAGGATAGATGAGCCGCTAAGCGCTTGCGGTGCAACACGCTTGAGAACGACGGTGCCGAAGCCCTTCCGCGCATCGTCGCCCTCAGCAGCAGAAATGCCGGGGCTAACCTCGTCCCATGAAAGCTCTATTTCCGGCTTTCCCGACGAACCCACCTTGAACGTCCACCCCACCGTAAGCCGTCCCAGATCATTGGCGAGAGCTCCATATTTAGCAGAGTTTGTTCCAAGCTCATGAAATGCCATGCCAAGCGCCTGCACCGCGTTTGATTGCAGGGTGATGTCTGGCCCTGATACTGATATGCGGTCTTCATGGCCGAATGGCCGAAGATGTTCCAGCACCAGGTCGCGGAGACTGGCACCCGTCCAATCGGAGGTTACGAGGAGATCATGAGAACGCGAAAGCGCCATGATCCGCTCTCGAATCTGGCTCTCCACCTCGACGGGGTCGGTTGCGCGTTTGGTGGTTTCGCGCACCATCGACAGAATGACCGCAAACTGGTTTTTAACTCGATGATTCACCTCTCTCATCAACAGGCGGATGCGGCGCTCGTGCTCTTTAGCGGCGGTGATATCACGTGCTATTTTCGAGGCACCGATGATGCGTCCTCGCGCATTTTTGATCGGGGAAATTGTGATAGAGACTGCGACAAACGAACCGTCCTTGCGTAGGCGTGTCGTTTCAAAGCTTTCGACAGCCTCGCCCCGCTTGATGCGCTCGATAATGTTCGCTTCTTCCGCTTGCAGATGTTCAGGTATCAGCATGCGGACAGATCGCCCTATCGCTTCAGCCTCAGTATATCCGAACAACCTCGCCGCCGCAGGATTCCAGCTCGTGATGATGCTATTCAGATCCTTGCTCACAATGGCGTCAAAAGACCATTCGACGATTGCGGCAAGGCGCGCGATGGCATGGGGATTAGCGCGGGAAACCATGTTTGATTGCTAACATCCGCCTCTAAATGGGGCAACGCCCGCCAAAATTATTCCAGCAGGGGCTTGTTGATTGCTTCGATGAGTTCTGTCGCTGCATATGGCTTTGGAATGAAGATTGCGCCCAACGGCAATACAGCCTTTTCGGCCGAAAGCTTACCCGACGTAACGATAATTTTGACGTGCGGCCAACGCTCATGAACAATCGAACTGAGGGCCAGACCATCCAGCATGCCGGGCATATCTACGTCGGTGAAAAGAACATCGATCGCGGAATTAGAACCAAGCTGTTTCAGCGCGTGATCGGCGTTCGGCAACTCCACTACCTCGAACCCACCTTCAATAAGCTCGTCGGCAATATTCATGAGCAACAGCGGCTCATCCTCCACTACTAAAACCGTGCCCTTCACGCCCTTCATCCCCGCATATTGCAAATGTTAGCTGCGCTTCCCCTTCTGGAATGATAGACGCAGAAGTGGCGAGCAAGTTCCATCGAAAGCCAAAAAGCTGAGTTGCGACTTATGACCTATCCATTTCCGGCCCACCAGTGAGCAAAATGGAATCGCGTTTCTCTGCCCGGACACACCTGTTCGGCTTGATAACCGTCGCGCTTGTTCCGGTATGGCTGTTCGCCGGATATCTGCTTTTCGTCTATGCACTGAATTCGCGCAGCAGGTTTGAAGCGGAAGCTCAACAGATCGCTCGTCAGATCGAGCTCGTCGTCGAGGCAGAACTGCATCAATTGGAAACGATTGTCGGCAGCCTTTCCAAATCGGCCGCGTTGCGCGAGGGCGATATGCCCAAGGTCTACGCGGAAGCTCAGAGGCTGACCGCCGGAACAAACAGCATTTTGATGATGTTTCCCCTCGACGGCCAGGAGGCTTTCGACACGCGTCGACCGCTCGGAACTGACGCCGCCCCGCCTCTCACTCTAACATTGGACGAACGTGAGAAAATACTAAAAGGAATGCCGGTCGTGACCGGCGTCTATCTGGACGAGATAACGAATGAGCAGCGTGTCGCCGTTGCCATCGAGGTGCCACGCCCCAATCTCGATCCATGGATTCTCGCAATCACAATTCCGACCGGCAGAATAAGGGATACGATGAAGCCCGCAATACCCGCGGGCTGGATAATCGGGGTTGGCGACCTAACGGGCAAATATGTTGCCCGCTCCGCAATGCATGAGGAGACAACTGGCAAACCGGGCCTCCCAGAGTATCTGGCCAACATCAAGGGCAGTGGGGGAACTTTCACCTCGACAAACTTTCAGGGCACCACGCTGCTCGCGGGATATGCACGTTCTGATTATTCGGGCTGGTTCTATTCGGCCAATATTCCGCTCTCCGTCGCACAAGGTCCGTTGCGACGTTCCATACTTGAATTCGCACTCATCGGTCTGGTTTCTACGTTGGTATCGACTGTGCTGACCTATCTCGTTGGCCGCCGCATCACGAAATCCGCACGCGATCTTGCAAAGCGGGCAACGGCGTTAGGCAAAAGGGAACCCGTAAAGCCAATGACGACCTCGGTGGTGGAGTTCGCCACGATTGCCGACGCGCTCAGGGATGCCGACGAGGCGCTCCACGAACGGGAACAGGAACTGGCAGCGGTTATGAATACGGTTCCTGTGGGGGTCTGGTTTACATATGACCCCGCAGCACTTGAGGTCATACGCAATCGCCACGCGGCAGAGCTTATGGGTCTGCCCCTTGAAGATGGAACGACATATGGCGTTCCCGCACAGGTGGCAGAAACTTTCGCAACCCGCGACGGTGAAGTCGTCGGTAGAGAGGATCGCCCCCTCACCCGAGCAATGCGCGGCGACGAGACTGAAAGCGAAGAATACACTTACGTTACAGTCAACGGAACCGAGCGCACTCTTCTCAGCAGCGCTCGCGCTATTCGCAACAATGACGGGAACGTCGTCGGCGCGGTTCAGATAAGCCTCGACATAAGCGAACGAAAACGCAGCGAGCAACAGCGCCAGTTGCTGGTGAACGAACTGAACCACCGTGTCAAAAATACACTCGCAGTGGTGCAGGCGGTTGCAAGTCAAACACTGAGAAATTCACCAAGTGTGCGAGAGGCTCAGGAGGCTTTGTCGATGCGCCTTATCGCCCTAGCCAAGGCGCATGACATACTGACACATGAAAACTGGAGCGGTGCCGATCTTCGCGAATTGCTCGAAGGGACTATGAGCGCCCAAGTGCAGCACGACCGTTTCACACTGTCCGGCACATCTGTACGCATAAAGCCCAACCTTGCGCTTTCGCTGGCGCTCGGCATTCACGAACTCACAACCAATGCCATAAAATACGGGGCGTTCTCAAACGACAATGGAACTGTTTCCGTTTCCTGGAAAGTCACCCGAGCGGACGATCACGACAGGCTATCCATCATCTGGCAGGAAAAGGCGGCCCGACCGTAACGCAGCCCGCGCGTAAGGGGTTCGGAACTCGAATGATCCAGCGAGTGCTGGATTCCGATCCATCGGGAGAGGTTCGTTTCGACTTTGCGGAAACGGGACTGGTGTGTTCCTTTGGGATCAATCTCGATCGCTGAAAAAAGAACCAACAGGCTGCCACATTCCTTTGCGAATGACCGTGGCATGTTACAGGAATTGATGAATCAGCTTCGCGAGAACGGCCAACTGGCATCACAGACGGCGCAGGTCGTCGCCAGATTGGTTGAGACGTCGACTCTCAGCGAAATACACAAGGCCCGAATGCTGCCCGCAATCGAAAGCAAGCAGCTCGAACTTGCGCTGCTGACAGATCGATTAGGCATTCTTGACAGCAACGACGAGATCGACGAAATGCTGCGAACAGCAGCCACTATAGAACGCCTTTGGGCAGATATTGCATCAAAGCTGGAAACGTCCAGCTTGACGCCAGAAGCCTGACGGCGCCCGCCTTTATTTTGCAGCATCGTCCGGTTGAGCCGCATCGTCCTCGTGGAGGATAGACGCCGAGCCAACGCCCAAACCGGCCCCCATGCCTGCACCCATCCCCATACCTCCTCCTTTTCCCGACCCACCACCTTGCTGTCTTTCCTGACGGTTGCTCTTTCCAGAACTGGAAGAACTGGACGGGCGAACCGGCCCTTGCACGGGAACCTGCAAATCGGTAGGCAGTGGACCGAGATCGAGCGCCAGACGGATAAAGTTGCGCAGGGATACAACAAGCTCGGCGGTATGCACCGGCCGACCGGCAACCATATCTCGCGCAACTCGCTCGGCAAGACGAACCTGCTCTTCCGTTCCAAGCAGGATAATATCGGCAAGGGCTGCCTCTACGGCATCGCGTATCCTCCGCGAGCGTTCGGACCCGCTGGAGATCACAATTCCAACATCACTATCGCTCGCTTCCGGCGACTCGACTTCGGCACTTCTTTGGTCTCTGAGATGAGACGGATTCACTGCAAGATTGCCGGTGAATGATCCGCCGAGTGTCTTGTATGCGGCAATCAACGTCCGCAGTCGCTCGTTGATTTGCCTGTTCATACGCTCGCGGCGCTGTTGCACGGTAAACATCATGAGGAGGCGAATACCCATGCTTATCAAAGCAAACAGCGCGACACCCAAGAGAGTGGTCAGAACCGCCTGCCATGAACTGAAATCAAAATTCCTCATCAAGAACTCCAACGAGCCACACGCCATTCAACTGATCTAAACACCAGTATAACGCTTGCTGGACTGGAGATGATCCCTTTAACGCACCGGGGCCGGATTACAGATCAGTCCATTTTCCACGAAGAAATAGATGGGCGTTTCACAGCGGTTCGGTCACTGCCATTCTTTCCGGGCATGCACAGACACCATTCGCTTTTGTTCAAGGAAGGAGATTTGCGTGATCGTCCAATCCGTAAATTGTTCCACGCAGTTGGCCAAGGTGTAGGGAGTGAACCAAGCTTTATGATCGGGATGGACTTCTTCCAGATAGTCGTCCTCTCCCTGCAAATTCTTATGACGCCAACCGGGATAATCAGCGTAATTGAAACACGAATTCCACCCCAACAAACAGGGTGCAGTAATTAAAATCTCGGCAAATTGGATCCGATTGAGGCCCGACAGAAATCCTTGATGTTGTGCACGTGCTCAATTGTTTCGGGCACTAAAACAAGATCATAGGCGTCTTTGATATCGTCGACATCTGTATAGTAACGCCCAGCAACATAGCGTTGCAAAACTTCGATACCATCCTTGTCAAGGTCGAGCCCGTCCAGTGCAGCACAGACATCTCTAATCTGGATATGAAGATTTTTTTCCGGATTGAACACGGGATAGTCAGTGCAGCCAACATGCAACACACGTCGCCCGGAACAGAGTTCCCGTATGTATGGCAAACGTTCCGGCAGATTTCGTACCTTGAGTCTTTTGCAGATAAAAGTACCCAAGCGCACCCCGTTCAATCAATACTGGTTTGCTGCCATGTTGACTCATCCCAAATAACCACCCTTTTTACAGTGCCAACCTGTCTGTGAGTGCTAACTATACCGAAGCATCCAACATAAATTCGATGTTTTTCAAGCCCCATTAATTTTGGAGAAGGGAATGGAGGAAGCGGGCATTACGGATCTGCTAGAGCAGATTCAGGGAGAGGACGAAGGCCCCGCGAAGGCTCATCTAATATTTCAGCTGGCGCGGGCAATGCGAAAAGATGGACGTGTCGAAGACGCATTGCGCGCGTATCAAGCGAGGATTGGTCTGCGTCCAGATGATGATGAACGCTTTTTGAGCTTTCTGGAGAGCGCCGCCATTCTAATGGAAATCGGTGCCGACGCGTCACAAGTTCTGGCAACTTTGCACTTGGCGAACCAGGCTGCACCGGATCGAGCAGAGGCATGGCACGTGGCAAGCAGATACTGCCGCAATTTGAGCCGCTTTTCCGAAGGTGCAGAATATGCGCGCGAAGGTTTGCTACGCAAAAAGCCTACGGGCAAACTCGACATTCAAGACTGGGTGTATGATTACGCCTTGCAAGATGAGTATGCCGTAAATTGCTATTGGTCTGGCGATTTTCAGGGCTGCGCCCAAGCATGCGAAACCATTCTGGAGGAAGGCAAAGCGCCGGAAAGCGTCCGGGCAAGAGTTTCCGGAAATCTGAAGCTGGCCAATGATAAAATCGCGGCATTGAAGATATTGACGCCGCAACCGTCTGATCCACCTTCTTTGCAGGAACTTGACGAGTTGACGCCGTGGATTCGGTCCACCGCCGAGCCTCACAAGATCATTCGCTGCATACATGTCGTTTGGGTTGGCGACGAAAGCCGCAGGCCGGACAATTGTATTGAGACATGGCGCCAAAAAAACCCGGACTGGGAAATTCGAGTTTGGGGAAATGCGGAGTTGCGAACCACGAATTGGCGCAACCTCAAACACATCAAATCGATGATTGCCAAGGAACTGAACGGCGTTGCCGATTTAATGAGGTGGGAAATCCTGTTTGCCCAAGGTGGATTTGCAATTGATGCTGACGCTATTTGCCTCCGCCCACTGGAAGATTGGTTATTTGAACCCGACGTATTTGCGGCTTGGGAAAATGAATGGACCCGACCGGGTCTGATTGCTGCCGGATATGTTTATGCACGGCCCGGAAATCGTCTTATCGGACAGATTGTACAGGATCTTCATGCTCGGCCTGACATGTCTGGAGGAATGGCATGGCAGATTACCGGGCCGGGGCGCATAACGGAAACAGTGAAGTCAATCAAGTATAGAGATTTGACTGTCTACCCCAGCCATTACTTCATGCCTGAGCACCTTTCTGGAGCAAAATACACCGGGCAAGGACCGGTATTCGCAAGGCAGCTCTGGGGCTCTACCAACAAAATTTATGATAAACTGGCAACGAAAGATATTAGCAGCGAAATGCAGGGCGTTGCCAAAAAGCGCCTAGCATAATCTTCTGCCGATCAAGCGATTTCATCGGCCGCTCAGCAAAAACTGATGACCGCAGGAAGAGGTTCGCTGGAGAATATGGACGCGACCCTTCATCTGCGGGATAGGCTGTTACGCCTTAATGGTGTCTGCAACAGCATCGTGAGGCGGCTACTTAGCCAGCCTAACCCGAAGAAGCATCAGGCGTCACCTTCGATACAACCAGATTATCGAAATATCTGGTACGCCCAAGGGGCGTGAAAATATCCAATGATTTCAATCCCTGCTGCCAAACTTTTCAGGTGGACGTTCTCGAACTGTTCTGATTGCTGCCAAATCCACGATCCTCCCGACGCACCAACTTGGGCACTTCCGGAAACTGGTCAAGCGTTCCGCTTTCTGATTCATTGCACCCTCAACTGGTGACGTTCAAAGACCAATGGCGTTCCAACAGCTACAATTGCCACATGCGAATAAGGTTTGCGCTGAATACGGAAATCCCGTATAGATATGTCGCGTGATGCCTAGCAAATTCGATCCTATCAAGGACGCGATCAACCGCGAGAAGCACAAATTGCCTCTGGCCTTTGGCGATCGGATTTTTAAGGACGACGACCATCTGATTATCCCTTCCATCCGCGAGATCGATGGCGAAGCACGGTTCAAGGTAGTCGGCACAGTTGGCGAGAAGCTGTTCACAGGCATTTTTGTTTGGCGGGACAACCTCCCCCGCTTTATCTCGGTGAGAAGGAGTAACAAAGGTGAAGAAAGAGCATATCGCACTGGTTGCTAACTCGGCTGATGCCGAAGATTTTGACGTGATGGCAGAGGCACTGGACCGAGGCCAGCGTGCTCGCTTGATCCGAAAAACGAGGACTGGGCTTGGCCTGTCGCAGTCGGAGTTCGCCAGCCGCTTCCGGGTTCCGGTTGGCACGCTGCGCGATTGGGAGCAGGCACGGGCAACAGCGCCAGATTTTGCCATTGCTTACGTGCGGGTCATCGGCCAGCATCCAGATATGGTAGCGAAAGCGGTCGCTTAGCACGCTTGGATGAGGTTATCTCTGCACGCCGAAATTTCAGCCCGTATGCAGGCGTATCCAGTGACTTTCGATGTCAGTTGCTGGGCGACACTTGCCGAAACCTCGCTTGCACCAGGTCAGCGCCGGGTCTGATCTCTCGTGCACCATGGCTGCTCGTGCTGGAGGTTCTTCCAAAGGCGCTCTGCAAAGAAGTTCTACTGCTGCCAAACAATAAAAAGCAACACAAGGCGACACGTTTCGGATTAGCCGCGATTTCCGGAAAAGGGTAACCACTGATGAAGCCGTCTTGCAGTGGCAGGTATCCTGCAGACTGAACGAGATTGACTGGAATAGCTCAGGCGGCCTGCGCTGGCCGAATCTATTGTTTTGTCTGGATATAATATCATATGAGATCTGCTCCTAAGATGGATTTCAACAGCAGCCACCGATGGTGCTGAAATTTGCCCGGTCAGTGCACCACTTTGGTGATTTTAGCATCAACACCATCAGTCGAGCTTCCGAGTTGCCTCGGATGCTGGCGCTTCTGCGATCCTGATCCCTCGAGGGGAGGATAAATCCGTAAATGAAGCTGACATTCCCAAATCTCGAACTGAAAAGATTGCTCCAAATCGCCGAGCAACAATGGCCTCTGGGATTGCGAAGGCGATGGAACGAGAATCTGGACGCCGAGCTTAGTCCAGGCTTCTGGCTGGTTGGCGATCAAGGCGTTTATCTGATGCAGAACGGCAAAGCGATACATGCAGAGAGGCAGCCGGTCGTTTATGCGTTAGAATGCAACCCCCACACCATGCCGCTTGAAACATGGTGGAGGAACAAGTGTGCCTCATTCGGCGCGGACGAAGGAGTAAGATTTGTCGAAGCCGAGGTAATTCGACGAGCGGTCAAAAACGATCTTGATCTGATCATGGAACTTTCCGTGGAGCCGACGCGCATCTCGAAGAATGCCAATGGAAAGGGATATCCAGAGAAGAAAGAAGCACCCGAAGATTGATCGAGCCAATGAAAAGAGAGGCAGGCTGCTTAACAACGCGCCACATCCTGGTGCCTCTGCCCGAGAGGATGCCCCACAAGGTGGTGTGTGGGTCCGATGCATAGATGACAGGCTTTTGCACTGAACCGAAGCGGTATACGGTTTGGCTTGAAAAGGCTTCCATTAGCGATGTGACGATAACCCGACTTCGATCACCTCCTGAACAGGTCGAATTTAGCTGGACACCCGTATTTACCTCGCGAGATTTCTGATTCCATGATTCGATCTGGCCTTCATGATTTGGAGGCGGGACGATGGAGCAGCGGTCGCTATTCGGGCTTTGGGAGCATCTTGAGAGGCTGAGCAAAATCGGCGATCCGCTGGAAGTTCTGGAGGCGGCGGTCGACTTCGAATATTTCCGCGGCTGGCTGACCGAAGGGCTGGGCTATGGCGACGGAACCAAGGGCGGCCGCCCTGCCTTCGATCCGGTGTCGATGTTCAAGGCGCTGATCCTTCAGGCCCAGCACAATCTGAGCGATGCCAGAATGGAGTTCATGATCCGGGACCGGCTGTCCTGGATGCGCTTCCTGGGCTTCGACCTCGGCGGTCCGACACCCGACGAGAACACGATCCGGCTGTTCCGTAACAAACTGACCGAGACGGGCACGTTGAAGCGAGTGATGAAGGCGTTCGACTGGCAACTCCAGAAGAAGGGCTACATCCCGATGTCAGGCCAGATCATCGACGCATCTCTGGTGCCAGCGCCGAAGCAGCGGAATACGGATGCGGAGAAGGAAGCCATCAAAGCCGGCAAGACGGCGAACGAAATCTGGCCGAACGAGCCGAACAAGGCGGCCCAGAAAGACACCGATGCGCGCTGGACGCTCAAGATCGGTGGCAAGATCCGGTATCGGCCGGACGGCACGCCGCTGCCTCAAATCGCGTTGCCGGTCTTCGGCTACAAATCCCACATCGCCATCGACAGGCGCTTCGGCTTCATCCGGGAGAGCGCGGTGACTTCGGCCGCACAGGCGGATGGCCGGATGCTGCCGCGATTGGTGACGACGGACAACACTTCCTCCGAGGTCTGGGCCGACAGCGCGTATCGGTCGCAGAAGAACGAGAAATGGCTGGCTTCAAGGATGCTGGTCAGCCGCATCCATCGTCGCAAGCCGGCAGGCAAGCCGATGCCGCAGAATATCGCACGGGCCAATGCCGCAAAATCGTCGATCCGTGCCCATGTCGAACACGTCTTCGCCCACCAGAAAAACCGCTTCGGCCTGTTCATCCGCACCATTGGCCTAGCGCGGGCCGAGGCGAAACTCACTCTGGCCAACATCGCCTACAACTTCGACAAGTTGATCTTCCATGAACGGGCAGGAACCTTGGGCTAAATCCGTCTGGCGTCGGAAAAGCAGCCCGGTATCGGCTGCCATGACGCCCTTCGACGATCAAAGGCGGCATCCTCAACCGACCGCCAACCCCCAATCTGGCTTCAAACCCGGCCGCCGGCTCAGTCTGCGGGGGTTAATGCGGGTGTCTAGCTATTGCTTGAGCGACCCGCCGTGGGGAAGCGTCTGGCAAATTCTGCTTCGTTTCCTGCCGCTAGAAGCTTCGCCTGCTGGACCCATTTCTCACGTTTTATGCGGCCATCGAATTCCAGGTATCCCTCAACCTGCTTGATGTCGGCAGTTGTCCACGCTGCAATCTGCGCATATGTCGTGATGCCATGTTGGTTTAGCTTGCGCTCATTGACCGGACCGACGCCAATCATGCGTCGCAGATTGTCCTTTTTCGATGTGGCGGCTTGCCTTGATTTGCGTGCTTCATTCTTCTCCCTGACGAACTTCGTGGCCTTGGCTGCCACCGATTTTGTAAGTCCTCTTTTGGCAGAGATCGCACGCGAAGGTTCGGTGGTCACGGATGTCGAGATTAAAGCTGCAGGCGCGTACGCTGCTCCATTGTCCGACCGCTGACCTTCGAGGTTTGCCCGTGCAGCGCCGCAATCTTCCAACTCTCGCGTAAGGCGAGCCGTATCCGTCTTGAGCTTATCGCGTTCGCCGCGAATACTATCCAGATTGCTTTGCAAAGATTGAAGCTCGCCGCGCAGTCGTCCCCATAAGAACCAACCGAGCGCCAATCCAATAATAAATGCCAGGAGCATATAGAAAAACGTCATCTCGTTCTCTCTCGTGTGATCTGCCGACGCATCGCACCATGGATAAATCGATCAGAAATAAAAGCCTTGTCGATTTCCGGAATAAAGCTGAAAGATTGGAAGGGGCCACAATCGGTCAGAACGCGATAAACCTCCCAATTGACCATTTGCCGTCGGATTGGCGAGTAAAGAAGTCCATTCCTTCTTCCACAACCGTTTCCTGCTTGCCGTCCACTTCCGTTGTGAGCGTCCACGTTAAGCGCACTATGGCAGTATTGTTCGATATGAGTATCTAGTGAATCTCGGGGGCTGCATAGCTCAACTTCACCGCTTTTCCGAATACGTTCCTTAGGTTCCCGCACATTGTGGCATAGTTGCCATGCACAATTCCCGGCACAGCGTAGGCGAGGTCGGGTGCGAACAAATCACATGCTCCAGCGGCGTCCCGCATATTGAAAGCTGTGCGCCAATCCTCAAGTCGCTGGCGAATGGCCTGGTCATCTTCGACGGGATCGCCGAAGGCCGTTGATGTGCCTAGAACAATGAGGACTGCAGTGCATACGCATCGAGCAAAACGTTGCATTGTCGCCCCCAAAAATGCCAGCGGGATGAAACCACCGAAAGGTTCACGTCAAGGGTAGCGAACTGCATCGTGGCGATCAATCCCAACGCTGAATACGATGTCTCGCGGCATTTTACCTACCTTGTGACACTTCAGAAACTTAACGTCGAGCTTGTGGTGGCGGCTCCGTTACAGTGCTTGCGTCGGACCTCGGCTTTAATCGATGATTAACGCAATGTCGGATCGCCCCGGCTTGCCTTCGGCAATACGGGTATTCGTGCTCTCTTTAACGATGCGAATGAACTGGGCTCAGTCGCATTGAGGATCTACTGAAAGAAGGCTCAATAAAAGCTGATTCACTTAAGAAGCCTTAGGAATAGTGGATTTCGAGATGGGCAGGCCCGCCGTTGGAGAAGGTTGTGTGCTGCATCGCCGCCAACGACAATGAACGGTCACCGGAGAATGACCCCGATGTCTCGCGCGCTCCTATCAGCGCCGGATACTGTATCTACACTGTTGACACCATCGCGTGGCGCACTACTGTATCTACATCATAGATACAGGAGACACGGCCATGCAAGTGAACATCAAGAAATGGGGCAATAGCGCCTCGGTTCGGATTCCGCATTCGGTGATGACCGCTGCCAACCTTCATGTCGATCAGGCGGTGGAGGTGCGCGAGGAAGATGGCCGGATCGTCATCGAACCCGTTCGGCGCCTGTCCTATGATCTGGACAAGCTATTGGCCGGAATGACGCCCGATACTTTCCATGACGAGGTGGATTTCGGCGCTCCCGTCGGCAAGGAAGTCTGGTGATGGCCGCATGGATGCCTGACAGCGGCGAGATCGTGTGGGTTAACTTCGATCCACAGGCCGGGCATGAGCAGGCAGGCCATCGTCCGGCTCTGGTGCTGTCGCCCGCCCGCTATAACGGGATGCGGGGTATGATGTTGTGCTGCCCGCTGACAACGAAGCTCAAAGGCTATCCCTTTGAGGTCGTCATCAGCCAGAGCCCGCCAAGCGCTATTCTGGCCGATCAGATCAAGAACCTCGACTGGCGCGCTCGCAAGGCCAAACGCAAGGGGGACGTAACTGCCGCGGTGCTGGCCGATGTTCGGGCCAAGCTCAAGGCACTGTTTCAAATCTAGGAAGGCCGCCATACTTCGAATCGCGTTTCACGCCTGATATTCGCCCTACAATCAGCGCGATGCCTCTATCGAGGATCAGTTGCGCCAGTGCTGCGAGTGCGCGGCGCGCGAGGACTGGACCGCGGTGAAGACTGTTTATCAAAGACCTCGCCATCGAGACGGATCGGGGCCACCGCGTGTGGGCAGGAAGGGCGGGCAGCGGCCATCGCAGCGTTCGCCAAGTCGACACCAATATGGCATGAAATTATCCATGTTGATGGCAAGCGCATGCAGTTTCCGCCAAGCTACTGGGCAAGGGATACAGCATTCTTGTTGAGTTCATCCGAATTGGCTTGAGGATAGGTCACCAAAGGGATGGGTATCTACATGCAGCATGGTTTTCTCCAGATCTTCATGCTGCTTAGTGCAGCGGCAACTACTGATATATCCAGAAATATTTGAACTAAGGTCTGATTGTCGCCCTTTGCAGTGGTGTGCAATTTCGCTGGAGCGTTGGTTAATGGTCATGGGGTTTGGCTGCTGACTGCGAAAATTCGGGTAGGGCGGTAAGTCTAGCAAGAACGGCATAAAGCCGAACAATTGCACATATATTTGATGCGCTTCTGGTGATGCTGATCATTGTGTGGCGGCACATCACTGAGGGTTGCACATTGTCGCTCGCTTCTCCCATTGGGCCAAAGCTGGGGTTGAAAAGGGGGTACGAGCAATGGGCATTACAAATATAACTTCAATGAAATCCGGCGACATTCTTCCGATGGTGCCGCCACAGGTAAAACAGTTTGGCACACCATACACGCGCAGCCGGGTATTGGCCCTGATCGATCCGCGGGCGCTCGACCGCGAATGCTTCGCACAAAGCCTTCGTTCGCATGATACGACGACGGAGATCACGCTGTTCGCTTCGATCGGAGACTGGAAGCAGGCGCGTGACAGTCATTCGCAATTCGAGGGTATTCTCTTCAATATCGGTGGTCGCCGCGTGACGGATGCTGCCGTTGCATACGACCTGGCGATGCTTACCAGCGAATTCGAGACAATCCCGGTGATCGTACTGGCGGACACCGACGATCTGGCACAGATCCTGAAAGCGCTGGAGTGTGGCGCGCGCAGTTACATCCCAACTTCGGTTGGCATAACGATCTGCATCAAGGCCATCAGCCTTGCCCTTGCAGGCGGCGTATTCTTGCCGGCTAGCAGCGTGAAGGGCGTGCGAGAGATACTTACCACGCACAATGAGGCCGCACGCAAGATGGCCGGCATGTTCACCGGACGACAAACGGAAGTTGCCGAGGCACTGCGTCGTGGCAAGGCGAACAAGATCATCGCCTATGAGCTCAATCTGCAGGAAAGCACGGTAAAGGTTCATATTCGCAACATCATGCGCAAGCTGAAGGCGTCGAACCGCACGGAAGTTGTCTGTAAGATCAATGATCTGTTTCCAAGCGATATGTCTGCGGCACGCATCTGATCTGATCGGATCGTTCATTGAACGAGGTACCAGTGGCATAGGCCAACAATTCTCCCTTCGGACACAGATGGCCGGCAATAGGCTAACTTGTTTGGCAACGTCTGATCTGTGATTGTGACCTATCGCGATGACCTCGGATGTACAGGCATCGCGTATGGAGACCGGGCCGCTTTCAAGCGCGCCGGTCTCTTCCCTCGGAACCAAGAGACGTAAGCAGGCTTTTTTGCTTGAGGTTGAAACATTGCCATGCAGCTTAGTCGCCAGCAGAAACTTGAACTGCAGACGATTGCCTATCTCTCGCAGCCCGTTTGGCGAGGATTTCCTCCAGCCGAAATTGACAGAAAAACCGATCCTGATTTGGCCAGTTACGTAGATCAGGGATTGGTTCGCTGGGTTGGTACCGGCTACTGCATCACCGCCGAAGGATTACGCGCGCTCAAAGTGGACGGGGTTGCCTTGTAAGCGGCCAGCCATGAGGGACCTCTGTCGATTTGACGGTACAGGGAGACAAACCTCCAAATGCGCTGGTTTCGCTATCCGAGCGTGATTTGGTCGCCTACGTACAATGTTTGATCTGCGATAATTGCGTCTATGTCAGGCCATAGGATTTGATGACATTTCGCAAAGCTTTCGAAAGCCCGCTTTGCCTGTTCAGCAGTCAATTGGCCGTGCCTGGCAGCTTCGCATGCCCATACGGCGGTCGAATAGACTGACGTTCGCCGCGAAGGGGGCCAATCGGTCAGGAAGCGTTGCATGTCCATCAGAGTGCGGATCTCGACGCGTGCGCCAAAGCCCGCATCCACAGCAACGGGCGTTTCGAAAGTAATGCTATTCATATGGCTCTCCCTAAAACGGTACCGCCACAGTCAGAACGACTGAGGGCTTATGTTGACGATCCAGAAAGTCGCGGCCTGGCCGTGCGTTATAAGATTGTAAGCCCGAACCCGTTGTTCAAGATGGGTAGATTTCGAAATCGAGAGCAGTAGGCCTCTTGAACTATCCTTTGACGAACCCAAATCGCAGCCGGATGAAAAGAGGAGACCATGACAAAGGAATTCAAAGTCAATGCGCCCACCGCTGAGGCTAAGGGGCCGCGATATGATGCTGAATGTCGGTCTGCACTAAAGCCGGCATTTGAAACGTTGCTGGATATTGCTGTAGAAGCCGATTGGAATAGGACGCGCACGGCCTATGAGCTGATGTATCTGGCGTCACACCATATCGCAGAAGATCGAGACGGAAAGAAGCGGGCTTCGTGACGTTTCCTCCATTCTGTCCGATTTGTCTCTGGCAAAGACATGCAACTTGACGATTCAGTTGTGCGTGGCATCCAGTGCCATCAATATTGCACGACCTTCATCCGTCAGCTTCACCCAGTATACGCCGTTCCAGCCCTCCGTCCGTTCAACCCATCCTCGGAGCGACATCCGCCGGCATACGTCAATCATGGTGTGGGGAATATCATTGAGAGGATGACCAACGCTATCCTCTGCTGGCCCATCGTCCAGGTAGCGCAGAAGATTAATCTGCGGTTCGGTAAGGCGAAGCACTGGCTTTTTGGAAAAGTAGCCTGAATTGCGCACTTTGTAGCCGCTTTCGGTCAACACGACCCAGAGCTTCTGTCGCCTGCCGACCTGCAAATCTGTGAAACCAAGCTTGCTCAGCTCCTGATAGGCCACAACCTCCCTATATTCGAGACGCTCCATCGCGATCCGACCTTCGGCAGCAACCAGCCGGTCAACAAGAGCTATTTGCACTGGCGTCAGTTTGTACAAGTAAATCGGTCTTGCCATTATGGGAAAGTTTGCGCTTGTTAGGGTTTCTGGTGTTTTGAGCAAACGGGCAGTGAAATGCTCTTCATGGTTATTGAAAGGTTCAAGGAGCGAGATGCGAAGGCAATATACCGCCGCCTTCGCCAAAAGGGCAGAATGTCTCCCGACGGGCTTCAATTTCATGGCAGCTGGATCGAGCCAAATTTCGATCGCTGCTTTCAACTGATGGAGTGTGACGATCTTGGAGTGCTGCAGCAATGGATTATGAGTTGGTCCGATCTGGCAGATTTCGAGATAGTACCCGTCTCTCCTTCCAAAGACGTTTCAGCGCTGGTCTATTCAATCCTGGATACGGAAAAGGGATAAATTCCCTGGCTATTTTTGCGAATGGTCCGATCAGAATTTCGGAGGTATGTGATGACGAGTCCGGCCGAAGCGCTGCAAGCTGCAATAGTGGAGAGGCTAAAAGCTTCGGACACGTTTTCCAGAGGTGTTGTCGGGCGTATTTATAATGCAAATTCAAAAGAGCTTCCTTGTGCATGGGTAGGAATTACCCAGTCGGATGGCCCTTCCGATACAATCGAGCTTCTTGCAACGGCCCATATATGGAAAAGTGGCGACGAAGCATCGGTGAAGGAGCTTTCAGAATCTGCCCAAGCGATCCTAACGGAAGCTCCAAATGCGAAAGGCTTATCGATCAAGAGCTGGGAACACGAATATTCGGAAATCCGGCTTGATGAGGAAACAGCCGCTTATCGCGCCTTGGTTAGATGCCGTGGCCAAGCCTAAACAGGGGCAGAAACTCAATCATTGGGGCGGAAGCATAAAGATGTTGATAGCATCTTGGCAGCTATGGCCGTCATCTTCTCGGTCTTTTCCGCGTTCACCTGGACACCTCCGGAAACGACATGATTTGAGGTGATTTTCGGCGGCGGCCGCCGAAACGGCGTTATGGTCGGGTGTCGGGCTTGTCGCAGTGAGAGATTTCGGCCCTTCAGCTTTCCGTCATCACGCAGCCGCCGGATTTCGTTCCAGCCAGCACCATCGCTTCATGTTGTAGGCCATGTTGGTGAACGTGATGATGGCCTCGGCTCTGGCGATACCGATGGTGCGGATGAACAGACCCATGCGATCCTTCTGTTCCGCGAAGACGTGTTCGACACGGGCGCGAACTTTCGATTTCTTTCCGTTGGCCCGTTGCATAGCCGCAGGCATCGGCCTGCCCTTCGGCTTTTTCTGATGAATGCGGCTCGTCCTGCCGTGTTTGTCGAGATACGCCTCGTTGGCGCGTGAACGATAGGCGCTGTCGCCCCATACGTCGCCGGCGGTGTTGTTCGGATCGATCAGCCCCTCGCGCAGGCGCGCGCCGTCCGCAGCCGCTGCATTGGTGACCTTCTGCCGCCGGATGATCTTGTGCCTGCGATCGACCGAGACATGGCTTTTATAGCCGAAGGCTGGAATGGCGATGTCGACCTGCTTCGTGCCATCCTCCTTCGGCTTCGCCTTGGTGAACTTCACCGTCCAGCGCGCATCCCGGTCCTTCTGCCGCAGTTTCGCAGGCTTGTCCTGCTACACTTGCGGGATGCGGCCCGCCTTGACGTCAGTCTTCTCCGCTTCGGTGTTCCTTTGCTTCGGTGCGGCCACCAGCGTGGCGTCCACGATCTGGCCCGACATCGGCAGATAGCCAGCCTCGGTGATCGCCCTGTCCAGGCGTTCGAACAGTCGGTCCAGCGCCTTGGCCTTGATCAGCGCCTCACGGAAATCCCACAGAGTATTGGCGTCGGGAACGGCATCACCGGGGCCAAGACCACAAAACCGCATCCAGCTAGACACCCGCATTAACCCCCGCAGACTGAGCCGGCGGCCGGGTTTGAAGCCAGATTGGGGGTTGGCGGTCGGTTGAGGATGCCGCCTTTGATCGTCGAAGGGCGTCATGGCAGCCGATACCGGGCTGCTTTTCCGACGCCAGACGGATTTCAGCCCAAGGTTCCTGCCCGTTCATGGAAGATCAACTTGTCGAAGTTGTAGGCGATGTTGGCCAGAGTGAGTTTCGCCTCGGCCCGCGCTAGGCCAATGGTGCGGATGAACAGGCCGAAGCGGTTTTTCTGGTGGGCGAAGACGTGTTCGACATGGGCACGGATCGACGATTTTGCGGCATTGGCCCGTGCGATATTCTGCGGCATCGGCTTGCCTGCCGGCTTGCGACGATGGATGCGGCTGACCAGCATCCTTGAAGCCAGCCATTTCTCGTTCTTCTGCGACCGATACGCGCTGTCGGCCCAGACCTCGGAGGAAGTGTTGTCCGTCGTCACCAATCGCGGCAGCATCCGGCCATCCGCCTGTGCGGCCGAAGTCACCGCGCTCTCCCGGATGAAGCCGAAGCGCCTGTCGATGGCGATGTGGGATTTGTAGCCGAAGACCGGCAACGCGATTTGAGGCAGCGGCGTGCCGTCCGGCCGATACCGGATCTTGCCACCGATCTTGAGCGTCCAGCGCGCATCGGTGTCTTTCTGGGCCGCCTTGTTCGGCTCGTTCGGCCAGATTTCGTTCGCCGTCTTGCCGGCTTTGATGGCTTCCTTCTCCGCATCCGTATTCCGCTGCTTCGGCGCTGGCACCAGAGATGCGTCGATGATCTGGCCTGACATCGGGATGTAGCCCTTCTTCTGGAGTTGCCAGTCGAACGCCTTCATCACTCGCTTCAACGTGCCCGTCTCGGTCAGTTTGTTACGGAACAGCCGGATCGTGTTCTCGTCGGGTGTCGGACCGCCGAGGTCGAAGCCCAGGAAGCGCATCCAGGACAGCCGGTCCCGGATCATGAACTCCATTCTGGCATCGCTCAGATTGTGCTGGGCCTGAAGGATCAGCGCCTTGAACATCGACACCGGATCGAAGGCAGGGCGGCCGCCCTTGGTTCCGTCGCCATAGCCCAGCCCTTCGGTCAGCCAGCCGCGGAAATATTCGAAGTCGACCGCCGCCTCCAGAACTTCCAGCGGATCGCCGATTTTGCTCAGCCTCTCAAGATGCTCCCAAAGCCCGAATAGCGACCGCTGCTCCATCGTCCCGCCTCCAAATCATGAAGGCCAGATCGAATATGGAATCAGAAATCTCGCGAGGTAATACGGGTGTCTGTTCAACGGCTCTTCCTCACGCGGCTCAATGCACTGAACGATGCAGGTCGGCTTGCCTTCTTCGGATCGATGGCGCACCTGGCCGACCGGTGCGCTTTCCTGCATCACCTCAAGCCGGTTCGAGCTAAGCGTTGGGTCGTCTACGCCAAGGCCCCATTCGCGGGTCCCGAAGCCGTGCTCGCCTATCTCTCGCGCTACACGCATCGGGTCGCGATCTCCAACAGCCGCCTGACCGCCTTCGACAATGACGGCGTCACCTTCCGCTACAAGGATTATCGCCGCGACGCCGCTGACCGCCAGCAGGTCATGACGCTGGCTGCCAACGAGTTCATCCGCCGGTTCCTGCTCCACGTCCTTCCGCGCGGCTTCCACCGCATCCGTCACTACGGCCTGCTCGCCAGCGGCGCGCGCAAGGCAAACCTGATGTTGGCCCGCAAATTGCTGAACGTTGCACCAGCGACGCCGACCAACGATCACGCTGTGGAGCCTGATGACTTCCGCCCATCATGCAATTGCTGTGGTGGGCGCATCATCGTCATCGAAGTGTTCGAGCGATGGCGGCAACCGCGCGGGCCGCCGGACCCACGCTCAACGAACCGGGAGAACTCGCCATGACCCCGTATGGCATAGCTCAACAGTCAGCCGCAGACGCTCGATCTCCGGCAACGCACCCGTATGTCCCGAGTGTGGTCATCGCCGGCGACACAGCGGCGCTCATCTATCATTATGCCGCCAGTCCCATGCGGACACGTCGCAAAGCTGTCCGGCAACAGCAACAAGATCACATCCCGGCAGCGGTCGCGACATCGCTGACATCAGCCAAAAACAGAAATCCCCATAGCCGCTGATTGTGGCCCGCGGGTTCCTGCATGAGGGGCTTTCGTACGCCTGACGGCACCCGAAACCCTTCACCATATCGGACGTGGGTTTATGTCGGCGAACACGTCAACACCGGTTGTTGGAATGTCCGACGGGTCGAGTAATAGCGCCCCGGTTTCTTCTGAGATGATAGGAGAAAAGCCCGGGTGTCCGATTGGCATTCGGACACCCTTTCCTAGGACAAACACAACCAACGGGGGATATTTTAGCTCTGGCGGGAAGCGCGGTATAGGTTTGACTATGAGATAGGAGCGTGTGTTCCCTTGGTTGGCGTCAACAGGCAGTATTCTTGTACCATCCGTCATTGGACCTCGTACAATTAATCCCTGCTGCATCAACTGGATCAATCCCGCAGCTTCCGGCAGCACCTGATACTTTTCAACCTTCGCCGGCGTGACGATGTTGACTGGATCGATATTTGCTACGCCGCCCGGACGCAGTTGCACGAATGCGTCGTAGATCTCCCTGTCGACCATACTGCCAAACGACTCGAAAGCCGGAGGCTTGCCGGTCGCAAAACTGACCATATCGCTCGGAGATATCTGCTCGCCCGCTTCGTCAGTATGCGGGAGAAGGTCATCGTCAGACAGATTTTCTGTCAGCAAGATTTCGTTCGGAGCGCGGCCCAGCAGTTGTGTTAGCGTATTGGCAATCCTTTCACGCTTGTCCGGACCATCATCGCGCATCTGCCCGAAACAATGGCCAGCTATAAAGTTCACCAATTCTTTTGCCAGCCCAGTAACCCCGGTCGCCGCATAGCGACCGGATCCTTTGAGGCTATCGATCGTGACAAACCTTTCCACGCGGCTTTTATCTCCTCCAATCTGCCAGATAACCGGCATCTTGGTGCTGACAACGAGATAGACAGGTGCGTCTCCTTCTTTCACGACAAGTTCCTGGGCTTCCGTAAGTCGATTTTGGCCGAAAAGGGAAACATCAGAGAGAGTAGAAGCCCGTGTTCCTCTGATGAAAACGATTTTCGCATTCTCGCTTGGTTTGGGCAGCTGGCAATCTGGACTGCCGGGTCCAACTTGATTGTCCCGTCGTGCCCATTCTTTATCTTTCAGCGGCGCGGTTTCGTCTGGGGTGAGGCGTCCGTCGCCGTCTTTGTCGTATGCCGAAAATCCAGCTATGACGGCGGCAGTCAGTTCGCTTGCCGTTAGACGCTCATCGCCATTCGGGTCGTACGAGAGAAGCCTTTCGGCTCCTTCGATCTGCCTTCTGTCATTCTCTCGATAGATAATGGGAAATGAGGTGGCAAATGCGGTTGCCTCCTGTGAGGAGATTGTACCATCATGATCCGTATCGGCCTCGAGATAGTTGCTGATTGCCATCTCGACGTTGAATCGACGGGGCTTTTCCCTAAGGGCCAGTGAATCCCTAAGCTCCTGCTCGGTAACTACACCGTCCCAGTTGAGATCGTTCTCGAGAATGCGCCCCACAACACGAGCTCTTACATCAGCTTCCTGGCGTGCAGTCGCGCTCGCGATATCGGATTGGTCTAAAATTCCGTCTGAACCGGCGCGTGATCGAAAGCGATCCATTACCCGCGACATCATTCTGTCGAGGAATACGTCACCGTTCCCCTTCCACGACTACGGTTTCCGTCCGCAAGTAACCTTCCAGAATATTGGGCCGATTCTGTGCATTTGCTGGGATCGAGGAGACGATCACCATCACCAAAACCTGAATCAGGACCGTGCAGTATGAAGTTCTTCGTATTGCACCTTGCCACATCTGAAAACCGTCCGCCTTTAGCAAAGATCATTCCGACTATGGATCATAGAGAGAAATCGGGAAAACCGCAGCAGTAAGAAAAGATGGATTTTGGGTATGCTTAGCAAACTCAAAAAGCCCCGTTTTCACAGGCAGAACCCGCCGATGCGGTCAGCCGCGCGTGACGACAGCTATTCGACCTCAACGCCGGAAAGCGGTCCGCCCGGAGTCAGTCCCTGGACCAGTCGACAGTTGGGTGCCCCGGAACCGGCGGCTCTTGTGAAACCGCCAGCGACCTGGGACGACAGAGATTAAGGTCGGAAGAAGAACGACCGCTTTCTCAGTACTCCACCCAGGTGACGTCCTCACTATCAGGGATGCTCAGATCCCAGGAAATGAGACCGCTTTTTGGCCTCACCAGCGTGCTTGTGGGAGTAAATTTTGTTCGTGTCCTGTTGAACGAGGGTGGAAAGACCTGTGCTTTACCATTGGATCACCGCGACAGGCCACTGTGATTAAGCGTCTGAGGTTCTAGCCGAAACCGAAATATGATCCCAGAATTATAACCAAAAGCCCGGCAATCACGCCCAGCGCGATTTTATCCCAAGTATAGATAAAGGCATTTTTCTTTTTGTCGAACACCTTCCGAAGCGCTGTTCTTTTGAGCGCTTCAATCGCACCGGTTCCCCAGGGACCGTCAAGCTGACCCCAGTCAGCTCTCAGATGAAATCAACAGTTCCTCCTCTACGAGCAACTGGTTATATTGCCTGATGTCCCGTTTGCTATAGTTGGGCGAATATCGGCGTGTTTGTAAGAAAGTTTCGTGATCTTGCTGCGAATGACTGAGGAGTTAACCCATGTACCTAACCATCAATGGCAAGACGCACGAGGTCGAGGCCGATCGCGACACTCCACTTCTGTGGGTATTGCGGGACGATCTTGGCATGACCGGGACCAAATATGGGTGTGGTCTCGCGCAATGCGGCGCCTGCACAGTCCTTGTCGATGGACAAGTGGCACGGTCCTGCGTAACGCCGGTGGAAAGCGTCGCTGGCGCGTCGATCACCACCATAGAAGCGATTGAGGCCGATGAGGTCGGCAAACGCGTTGTCAGCGCCTGGATTTCCCATCAGGTTCCGCAATGCGGATACTGCCAGTCCGGCCAGGTCATGGCTGCGACGGCGCTTCTCAAACAGACGCCCAATCCGTCCGAGGACGACATCGCGGCGGCCATGATCAATCTTTGTCGCTGCGGAACCTACAATGCCATCAAGGCCGCGGTGAACGACGCCGCCGGCCGCAAGGAGGCGAAGCTATGAACGAGCTGAGTCATAACTTCCTCACAACGACGGATCTACCGAACGGGCCGCCCATTAACCTCTCGCGGCGAGGGTTTCTCCTGTCTTCGCTAGGCATGACTGCCGGGGCGCTGGTCATCGGGCTCGGCATTCCGCTGCGCCCGGCTGGCGCCCAGCAACCTGCCGCCATCGCTGCAAGCACGCGGGTGCCGGCATTTCTCGAGATTCGGCCGGACAACACCGTGCGTCTTATGAGCCCGTTCGTCGAAGGCGGCCAGGGCGTCTTCACCGCGATGGCGCAGATCGTTGGCGAAGAGCTGGACATGGATCCGGCGTCATTTGTCGTCGAAAACGCGCCGGCGGGTCCGGACTATCTCATCATTCTCGGCGGCATGCGCATCACTGGCGGCAGCATGTCCGTTCGTCTGAGTTACGAAACCATGCGGCGCCTTGGAGCGTCGGCCCGCCGCATGATCCTCCAGGCGGCGGTGGTGCGTCTCGGCGTGCCGCTCGAAGAACTTAAGACCGAGCCCGGCAAGGTCATCCATGCTGCATCGGGTCGCTCGCTGTTCTATGGTGACGTCGCAGCCGACGCGATGGATCTACCGGTACCGACGGCTGATAGTGTGACCCTCAAGGACCGCAATCAGTTCCGATGGATCGGCAAGCCGATCGCTCGCCTCGATATTCATGAGAAGTCGGTTGGCAAGGCCGTTTACACCATCGACTGTAAGGTGGACGGCATGTTGCATGCCGCCGTCCAGCACGCGCCGCGGCTCGGCCAGGATGTCAAGAGCATCCGCAATGAAGACCAAGTCAAAGCCATGACAGGAGTGCACTCCGTGCATCGCTTGCCCGGTGCAGTTGCCGTGGTCGCCGAACGGTGGTGGGTGGCCAAGCGCGCCGTCGAGGCGCTTCAGGTCATATGGCGCGAACCAGGCGCCGATCCGATCATGCCGGGCGCCCGCAACATGCCTTCCGACTTTTCGACCGCAGTCTTCTCCGACCGCCTTGCAAACGAGAGGGGGAAGGGCAAGGACGCAGAGAACGCGGGCAATATCGAGCAGGCGCTGGCGGCGGCCAGAAACGTTGTTTCCGCGACATACCGCTCGCAGTACGTTCATCATGCGCAGCTTGAGCCGCCATCCGCGCTCGCGCGCTTCAATGAAGACGGGAGCCTGGAAGTCTGGCTGCCTAATCAGGCTCCGGAGCAATTCCAGGCGGACATCGCCAAGCGCACAGGCCTCGATCCGTCAAAAGTTGCGATCCACAGTTCGTTTCTGGGCGGCTTCTTCGGCCGGCACTTCCTCTATACAGCAGCCAGCCCATATACCCAGGCCGTTCAACTCAGCAGCGAGGTCGGGCGCCCGGTCAAGGTGATCTGGACGCGCGAGGAGGAGTTCCTGCGCGATCCCCTGCGGCCAATGGCGGCGGTGCGCTTCCGCGGTGCGGTCGACGGCAGCGGCATGCCCATTGCCATCGAGGCAATTAGCGTATGCGAGGGAGCGACCGAAGGGATCTCTGGTCATAGCGATGACAGGCTCGACGAGAGCGCCGTGGAAGGTCTCACCGGAAAGGCCTATGCCATTCCCAACCATCGCATTGCTCAGGTCTATGTGGAAAATCCGACCATGATCGCCTACTGGCGTTCGGTTGGCAATTCGATGAACGACTTCTTCTATGAAAGCTTCCTGGATGAACTGGCCGATCAGGGGAAGCAGGATCCCTACGAAATGCGGCTGAGGCTTCTCAAGGACAACGAGCGCCTAAGCAACCTCCTCAAAGCGGTCGGTGAGCTTTCGGGCGGCTGGAAGCGGGGACCCTTCGTGGCAGAAGACGGAACGCCCCGCGCCCGCGGTGTGGCCATGGCATCCCCCTTTGGCAGCCATACGGCGGCGATCGCCGAGGTCTCCATCCAAGGTGGCGAGGTCGTTGTCCACGACGTCTGGCAGGCGATCGATCCGGGCAGCATCGTCAATCCGGCGATCATCGAGGCCCAGGTCAACTCTGCGGTCGCTTTGGGTCTTTCCCAGCTTCTCCTCGAAGAGGCCATCTACGAGAATGGCGAGCCGCTCGCGCGCAACTACGATCTCTACCAGATCCTCCCACCGGACCGGATGCCGCGCGTTCATGTACGCATCGTCGAAAGCGGCGAAAAAATGGGGGGTATCGGCGAGCCTGGTCTGCCCGCCATTCCTCCGGCGGTCGCCAACGCCGTCTCGACGCTGACGGGGCAGCGCGTCCGCAGCATGCCGCTCTCTCACTACACGTTTAAAACCTAGATCAGGTACGAGGGCGACGGCTGTTGAAAAAAGCCTCTGCACCCGCCATTCGCGCGCCGGAAGCAGAACTCTAAAGGAAGTCTACCGGTGACTGCGTCGCCTTCGTTCGTTGGAAGTACATTCTTGGCAAGCACTGACAGTCGCAGGATGGATCGTCCTTGAAGAAAGCTCTCCTCGTTCTCCTCTTCATCTTCGTCGTTGGTGCAGGCGTGATGTCCTGGTTTGTCACGCGAACGCCATCCTCCCCGTTCGATGGTGTTGCCGCCATGGAAGCGGCGCCGCAAGAACTGGTGCTGCGCGGCGAATATGTGGCCCGGCAGGCCGACTGTGTCGCTTGCCATAGCCTTCCCGAAAGCAAGCCTTTTGTGGGTGGCCTTGAAATGGGCACGCCGCTCGGCTCGATTTTCGCGACGAACATAACCCCGGACCGGCGAACCGGCATCGGAGAGTACAGCCTTGCCGATTTTGATCGTGCCGTGCGCCAGGGCGTGGCACGCGATGGCCGTCGTCTCTACCCGGCGATGCCGTATCCTTCCTATGTGAAGATGAATGACGATGACGTCCGCGCTCTCTACGCCTTCTTCATTTACGGCGTTCCGGCAGCCGAACAGCCCAATCGAGAGTCCGAGATCGCGTGGCCGATGAACATGCGCTGGCCGTTGGCACTCTGGAATCTCGTCTTCACCGGAGGCGGCAGCTACGTGCAGAAGCCCGAGCGCGATGATGAGTGGAACCAGGGCGCCTATCTCGTGCAGGCAGCGGGACACTGCGGCAGTTGTCATACTCCGCGTGCTATCACCATGAACGAAAAAGCCCTGGACGAGGGCAGCCCGCTTTATCTTTCCGGCGCACTTCTCGACGGATGGTACGCCCCAAGTCTGCGCCAGGATCACAATACTGGTCTCGGCCGCTGGAGCGAGGACGATATCTTCCAGTTCCTCAAGAACGGCCGGAACAAGCATACGGTTGTCTTCGGCTCGATGACGGAAGCCTACAACAACTCGCTTCAGTTCATGACGGATGAGGACTTACGGGCAATTAGCTACTATCTCAAGTCTTTGCCGGGCGATCCGGTCCGCGATGGTCCGCAATGGCAATTTGTGCAGACCTCTCCCGATCACACCCGGCCGGGAGCGAAGACCTTCGCCGCCAAGTGCAGCTTCTGCCATGGTCCCGATGGACGAGGACACAACCAGTGGATCCCGCCGTTGGCAGGTGCGGTCTCGTCACTCGTGGACGAAAACGCTTCACAGATCAACGTGACGCTGAACGGGTCTGGCCGCGTGGTCACGGCCGGAATTCCCGACGCCTACCGTATGCCTCCTTTCCGGACGCAATTGTCCGATCAGGAAATCGCCGACGTACTGACCTATATACGCTCCTCCTGGGGCAACTATGGCGGGACTGTGAAACCCCGAGAAGTCAAGGCTCTGCGTGAGCAAACAGGTTCCGCCAGCATCAATCCCATCGTGCTGCAGATGCGGTAGGTATGCGAAAAAACTGGCAGCTGAACGATGGCCATCGTTCACGGCAGTGCCGTGGCTGAGGTTTGGGCGCTCTCGCAGGGGTTCCTCCTTTTTGCGACGCCCGAACACCGATTCAAGCAAAGATTGCCGCGTCATTGTTTCTATATGATTGCGCCCCGGATTTCGGTGACATCTAGCTCCAGCTGTCATTTCCCGCACCTTTGTCTGAAAGCCCATCAGATACGACTCGCCCCTCCATGGCTCCTGGTCGCTGAACACTACCGATCTCTCTGATGGCCAGGCCAGGGTATTTTTTACGATCCCTGCCTCAGCCTTGCATTGCAAAGGCTATAATAGCCGCCGCCCTTTTGAATCCAGCGAAGGCCGCCTAGCGAGTCTGCATCCTTGTTGGCATAGTACTGGTCAAGGCACGTATGCAGCCGTGCCTTACCGGGGTTTTCGTTTGAATATTTCCGGGCGATTGCCGACGGAAAGCGCACTCCGCGAGGCGCACGGATTGTCGGTTGCTCCGGCTCGTTGGTGTAGGTCGCTTCGTCGAAGCTAGGCACAGTGTCGTCATCATCGGCACCTGCGCCACATTGTGTCTTGCGAAAGTCGTTCCACTTCATGCCCCGCAGCGTTCCTGCGCTCTTCGCTGCCTGATACCTGTCGCTGCACGCGGACATAGATAGCCCCTTGGCGGTTGCGCCATCGCCGGACAGCTTGGCTGCCGACTTCTTCCGCGTGATTGTCGGGCTGGCATCCGGGCCGCATTCTGCCTTACGGAAATCATTCCACGTCATACCATCCAGCAAGTCGGCATCCTTCGCCGCATTGTACTTCGCGCTGCATTCCTGCATCGTCAATGAATGAGCTGGCGTTGTCAGCATGATGGCGGCAATCACTGCGCCAGCCAAGGCTGATAGACGATATATCATTGGGGCATCTCCTTGGGTTGTCGGACTCGACAACCACGTCCGCTATTCCGCTATATTGACATCACAAGTACGTCAGCCATGCAATGGGTCGAAGCCGATCAAACCGTTTGCACATCAACTGGGCCGGCTCACGGTGCTCCGTTAATGGTCGGCTTGATCGAACTGTGCATAGCGGATGTCTCAACGCCAAGCGATGCGCCACGATCGATCGGCTGTGAGCCAGATCTCGTCGCGTGCACCCGGCTCGCAAACGCTCCATCCGTCGATCTTGAAGATGAGTTCGCCTGAACGTTCGACATCTGGTTCTATCGAAGGCGCTAGAGCAAAGTTGACCCTTGGTGCCGAAAGATCGGCCAGTGCCGGCGCCGCTATGAAGGCGCCGGTACCCAGGAAGAACGTTCGGCGCGCTATCTTCATGTGGGGCGACCTTGTGACATCGTGAGCCGCAAGTGCAGGGAATCCGCCTGCGCAACGGCTCGTCGTGTTGGCCGGTTGGCGGCGTTGGCGCGCGCAAGCTCGAGGGCGCGCGCAAGGCTGCCACCGCTGCCGGCATAAAACTCTGCTGCGTGGTCGGCGAATGCCATTGGATGTCGGGCGAGGAGCGCCTCAAAGCCCACCCGCGCAGCGTTAAGCTGCGCGGCGGCTTGCTCATCCTTGCCCTGCTTCGCGAACACATCTGCAAGTCGCCATGCAACTTCGGGGTCGCCGCTTTCAAGAACGGGCACAAGCAGCGCCTCCGCTTCCGCGAGGTCGCCATCTTCAGTGACGATCTCGGCCAGATGCACGCGTGCCTTCACATACCCTGATACGTACTCAAGCGCGCGCCTATACCAGCGGGTGGCACGAGACGGGTCGGGCTCCGACGCAAGCTCTCCCCACAGCATTCCAAGCTGGAAGCAGGTCCAAGCCAACGGAAACGGCGACACATCATCGTATGCGGCGAGCGCCCGCTTATAGACATCATCAGCTTCGTCGAAACGGCCCATGTCCGCCAACAAAGCGCCGAGCGGGACCAGATCCTCGAGGCGACCGCTTGCTTCCGCCGCCTCACTTCGCGCGGTGAGCACGGAGTCCAACCGCGCCCCGCAGGCCTGATCAACGGTAAGCTCCTGGCGCGCGATCTGCTCCTCCGGCCCCCCGCGTTCCCGGGCGTCGGCGAGATGGCGGCGCGCGTCAGTGAAACGGTGCGCGGTCGATGCGATCTGAGCTTGGACCAGCGCCGTGCGCGCCGAAGCCGGATCGCATCGCGCGAGTGCCTCCGCGAGTGCCTCGAGTCGCTCGAGAGTTCGTGATATCACCGGTGAATTGCAGGGTGAACTGCTCTTCCTCGACGATCCGCTCGGCAGAACCTGCGCGCTTCGGATCTCGCATAAACCGGCCCCAGGAGCGGCTCCGCGCGTTCCGCAGGTTGACGAGGGCAATTTCCGCGTCGGTAACCGTGTAGCGATAGCCGTCGATGGTCATGGCCGCGGTCACTTCATCGCCCCGAAGCGGGGCGGCAGGCTGTTGACCCCGACCTGTAACAGGGTGGTCACTATCAGTTTGACGATGAGTGTAGCCTGGTCGTTAGCCAGGAACTGCGCACGCCATTCCACGGTGCAGCCACTACCCTTCGGGCTGACGGTGAGCGTACCGGTGTAGTCAGAGGCGGGTATCCCGGAAATGCCGGTGTAACTGTAGGACCGGTTAGCCTCATCCATGGCGTCGAGGCGCTCGATAATCGTCTTGCCGTCGACAGTCTCCACGGTTCGGAGCTGCCCCACACCCTCACCCGTGAGTTGGACCCTTCCGACGAGCGGATGCCATTTGGCGTCGAACTGGCCGAGCAGCGCCCACACCTGGTCGGGGGGTGCTGCGAGATCGACGCGTTCAACGACCACCTGCAACTCCGTATTGGGCGAAGCGAGATAGGGAAACACTTTGGTTCCGGGCTTGGTCGCGCCGGTCGCGCCCCCCTGCAGGAACTCGCGATCCTTGTTGACGAGCCATGTCATCAAGATATCGATGCAGTTTGCATCGACCGTGCGCCCGCCACCGGTTTGGTAAGCATGACCGTTGATCGTGCTCTTCTCGATCTCCAGATGGCTCGCATCGGTAATCGGCCTAGTGGGGTCGAAGAGCAGGAAATCGTCGAAGAAGACGCTGGCGTTCGCGGTGAGAGCAACCGGGGTCCAGTCGACGTGCCCGTCCATCATGTCATAGCGCGCGAAGCTGTCCTTCAGCCGTTGCAGGAAAAGCGGCCCGACCTCTGGCGCGACCGCAAACGGGGTCTGCTGGTTCCACAGATCCCGCAGATCGAGCCCGCCCTTGCCGATCGGGTTGAGGCGGATGTTCGTCTGCTCCGGCCGGCCGATCCAGTCGATGCGCGCCGGTACGGGCCCGATGGGAATGCCGGGGCTCGGGATCGGCACGGTTTCGGCCACGACACCGAAGAGCGAGCCATTGTCGGGATCGAGCACATGGCCCGTGTCGAATTCGATCACGATCGACAGCACGTTGTCATGCAGCAGCAGGTTCGGCAGCTTCTGCATGGTCCCGATGTTCCATGCGAGGTAGAACGGGTCCGACCGCAATCCGGCAAAGATACGGAAGCGGCCATCGGGGCTGGTTGCGCCCTTCTCGTCATTCACGGTGACGGTGAGCGTGCTCCCGTCGGGGAGCATGCAGGTACCCCGCTGTACCGGACGCACATCCGGGGCGGAGCGTTCCAGGACACCGAAGCGGCAGGTCAAGCGAACGAGGTCCTGGTCCTCGGTCTGGAATTTCGCCGAGTCTCCTGTCCCGGCGATGGTCACGCGACGAATGGCGATCGAATGATCGACCGCATTGGAGAAGATGGCTTCGGCACCCGCACCGGGAAAGACGTCGAGCGCGACGACGGTGCGCGACGGATCTTCAGGACTCGTGAAGGCGAACAGGTCCGTGATGTCGGCGGAAGGATCGCTGATCGTCCGGGGGCCATCGATATGATCCGACATGGGGGCTACTTCCAGACCGGCTGTTGTGCGGGCGATGGTCCCGCTGCGGCGCCGGACGGGTCTTGCTGCGGTCCGCCAAACGGCGTGACACGGCCGGGTGTCTCAGGGATCGACTTCAGGTACTCGACCAACGCCCACCGCTGGTCATCGGTAAACAACGGACCGATGACGCCGTTGCCGAGCGGAGCATTCTCAAACGAGTGCCCGGTGTTCGAATTGCCTAGCAACGCCGTATCGTACAGGAAGCTGCCAGAGTTGCCACTGGTATCCACACCTACCTTCACCGGATCGAAGTCGCGCCCGACATAAAACGTTTTCGTGCGTTCGCTGGCAGGAATCAGCATTTCATACAAATTTGGCACCGAGCCGTTATGCAGGAAGGGCCCGGTGGCCCAAACGCCGTCGCGAGGCGCTGCCTTGTAGACTCTGTTCGGCGTCGTGGGTATCGGAAGCTCGCGGTAGCCGTGGAGTTCCACCAGTTGTTCATCCGTCAGTCCGGCCTCCGCTATCGCGCGTCCCTGGACCGATGCCACGATGCCGCCCTGGAACTCACGCGAGGTAAGCACGGGCTTGCCACGCAGCGGGCCCGGGAGCTTGTCGCTGAGCGCCCCGGTGAGCTGGAAAGGCCGGATCGTCTCCGACTGCGTGCGGTCGGTGCCCACGTAACCCTGCGGGATCAGGCCGACGAGGACGAAGCTCTTGCCGTATTTGTTGGGCTCGCTCCAGCGATACGGCCACATGTTGTGGCAGCTTGCACAATGCGTCGCGAACAGCGCCTTGCCCGCCTTCGCCTTGTCACGGTCGATCTTGCCAAAGATATCTTCGGGCCAGCTCGGCGGTGCGAGGCGCCAGAGCTGCGTTTCAACCCGGTTCAGCGCGTGGATCGCGGCGTTGGAGGCGAACAATCCCTCGGCCGGAGAGTCGGCATGAAGGTTGATGTCCAGATATACGCCCATCGTCTCGCCGAGGTTGCGCACGATTGGATCCGCGAGGATCGCCGACCATTGTGTCCACATGCCCTGTGTCGCGTTCCAGAGAAACGGTGGCTTGACTGGCGCGTTCGGCATGGACATGTTCTCCGGAATCCCGGGAACGAGCGCGGTCAGGCGGTTCTGTATCAGTGTCAGCGCATCGAGGCGCGCCGGCCCCCAGGGCGAGGCCGAAGGTACCGTCCGCGTTGCGTAGTAATGGGTCGCCGCCGCCTGCGGTTCAAAGCGCTTGCGCAACTCCGCTTTCGCTTCCGCACTCGTCGCCCCGATACGTGACGCCAGCCGATCGAATTTTGCCGGATCCTTGAGCGTTGCCTGCATCGCGGCGTCGAGCGCCTGGATATAGGCCTGGAAGTCCAGTGCGTTGTTGTTTCCGCCGTCAATGCGGACACGCTTGCCTTGGTACCTGAGCTCTGATGCGTGACACATCGCACAGGTTACGCCCGCAAACTCTCCGGTGGCGGCGCCCTCCCACGCTGGCTTCGAGATCACAGTCTTACTGATGCCAATCGGAAGTCCGTCGGGGTTGGTGGGACTCTTCGGCTGCGGGATCACACCATAGTGCTCACTGTTTGTGTCCGAGCGGAACAGTTCCTGGCTGTCGGGAACCTCGAGGTTGAGAAAGATGTCGTAGGACACCGCTGTCGAGCCTTGGGAAAAGTTGTAGTACCAATCCCGGTCGTCCTGCGACCACGCCTGATCGAGGTATATCACTGGTGCCGGCGTCTCTTGCGCGGCAACGGGCCATGCCGGGAACGACGTGGCGGCGGCGCCGAACAATGCCGTCGATGCAGCGACTACTAACAAACGATTGGTGAGTTTGCGCATCAGAATCCCCCTGATCTTCGTCGCAAATCGATGAGCCGATCTTAACAAAGCTATATTGGCGCGGCAGCGCTGTCCATAAGTCCTATTGTATAGGGTGTCGACGCAAGCCAGCAATGGTTGCCACTGCTCGGACTGGTGATGGAAGCTATGACCAACATCGACGTTCTGTGCGATACCTCGCGCTATTTCCCCGCGCAGCGTTGGCGACAAAAATTGATAGGCGGGAGCCAACCTGGATCGGTCGATCCTCGATATTGGCAACGATCAGCGTAATCGGTTGCACACCTTCATTCGGTATAAGCATCTAATGGCTCCGGCAGCCGGATCTCACCCGGGATCATCTCAGCCTCCCACCAACACCCACATACCGGCCAGCGCCGTCAGCCCGCCAGCCGCGCGGGCGATCCACCGTCCGTTCCGGCTATCTGCCCGCAGAACGAAACCGAGCGCAACGCCGACACCATGCAGAAGCGCCGTCGCCAGTGCAAAGCCGATCATGAACGAAAGCGCTCCCGCTTCGCCCATCTCGCCGCCATGAGCATAACCATGGAACAGAGCAAAGAATCCGACCAGCACCATCGCGATACCTATGGGAGCTTGCAGCGCGACCAGCAAAAGCAATCCGAGTGCCACGACCGACGCCGCAATGACAGGCTCGACAAAGGGCAAGCCGACGTCAGCTATTGCCAAGCCGAAACCCGCCATCATCGTAATGACGAAAGCCAGCGGCACCAATAATTTCGCTCGACCACCGAGCAGCGCCGCCCACAGGCCAACGCCGATCATAGCCAGGAGGTGATCCGAACCCCACAGAGGATGTGAGAACCCCGCAGCAAAGGAGCCGTGCTCCGCAGGATTGAGATGAGCAAAGGCGGGAGTCGCAAAGATAACAAGCATAAGCGCCGCGAAAACAATTCGAAGTCGATGTTGCATTCGTATTTTCCTTTGACCAGGCATGGACCTGAACTCTCCCCTATATTGTGAGTACATCTAGCGCGGGTCGAGGCTGATCCAAAGAAAAAAGTCGCTTGCTGGCTACTAC
Organism: Mesorhizobium sp.; assembly: GCA_049840935.1. GTDB lineage: Bacteria > Pseudomonadota > Alphaproteobacteria > Rhizobiales > Rhizobiaceae > Mesorhizobium_G. The sequence goes on along the minus strand of JASGJA010000025.1, from coordinate 14,048 downwards.
TAGGATTCGTGCGGCGCGAAACCGAAGCGGACATTGCCGCATCGGTCAATCTGATGCCTTAAGGAAGGACGAACTCGATGGCCTTTAGCTTACCGTTCATCAGACCGCAACGCAGCACGATACCGTCCCACTTGTAGCCGGCGCTCCTGTTACGCGCTGCGCCTTGCATCGAAATGATTACCGACACCTGGCGCTGATCCATCGCGCTGAACTTTGCCTTACTCTTGTCAGTTGAGGCCGCGGCGATTTCGTCGCCGGTAAAGCCCAGCCTGTCGTATCTGGCGTTTTTCTTCACATAGTCATAAGCGCTGGCGATGCAATCGGCGACCGCTGGAGACGCTTTGCGATCATTTACGAGAGTTTGATAGTTGGCAGCAAAATCTTTCGATCGTGGAAGCACGGTATCGGCACTCGCCGGCACAGTGAAGGCAGCGAAAAGAATTGCCGTCAAGACGAATGACGTGAATTTCATAAAATTCCCCCTTCCAGACGTCTAGGCTCGCCTGAGGATTGGACAAGTTGTCCTATCGCTCCCAAAATTGGCCTGCTTCATCAAGTAGGTTCGCCGCCTAAATTAGAGTTCTAACGATTGAGGTCGCCGGAATTGGTCAACCGGAATGGAACGTAGAGCAAGCTGGTGACCCGAGGCAAGATGGCTTCCGTGGCTGGTGGGGTCTGAGCGAACGGACTATGCAGTCCAGTTCCGAAGATTAATGAATTTGCTCCGAGGATGCCCATGTTGGAAGCAATGACGGCCGTCAGGGCAGAAGGCTGCGGGACCGGAGAACGCTTAGTTTTTTTAACCTGTTCCAAGCGCGATAATATCTTGATGGCAACGTTGCCTCGGGGACGGGCCTCTATGTCGCCTCGGGCCTGGTCGAGCACGAAGGAGCCTTCCTGACTGCTGGAGACATGTAAGGCCGCCCATAGGCAGGCACTGGCCCAAATTATCGCATCCGTTGGAGTAGCGCTGCCGATTGAATTGCGGGCGTGGTGATGCTTGTTTGATACGTTGGCACGCCCCATCGCCTTGTCCCCTGTGGGGTACGCCCATTGTTGCCCGGCCTTGCGCCGGGCTTTTTTGTGTTGAGTGTCGTTCGACATTGCCGGCATACATCACGATCTGGCAGCAGGCAGATTGGTGATGGAGTTAGTTGAGCACCGCTGCTCCATATTGGTACGCTCAAGGCACGTTTCAAAGACATTGGCCCAAGCGCTGGCAATCGTTCGATCAGCGATCGGTCATTGAATTTATGGGAGGCAACATCTATTTCCAGTGCGCTCTGATCTGTCTAACGAGCCCAAGAGATCAGAGCAAAGCCCGCCGCGCGGCGGGCTTTCTTATTTGTGGCGACGATGCTCAGCGATGCGATTGCCATGATGCAAGCGCAGCTTGGCCTCTGGCCTGCAAGCGGAACAGGAGACACATCAAAGGGGGTGATGTGCAGGATTTTACCTTCCGCAAGTTCCGCAAGATCGACGATATGCTTGCGATCTATCCCGTATTCCGGGCTGGGTTGCTTCCCGTCGAAGTCCCCGTCGGTGTTACCGCCCGGTGAACCTTTCATCTACTTTGTAAATTGCGCGGAATAATAAACTATTACCTCTACGGTGCTATCACTCCACAATAGTCAAACAGCTTCTCCGCCTTATCGTTAAATGCTTCCGAAACCGCAATCATTCGCTCAAAATCGCAGGCTCCGCTCGAAGCTTTTGCAGCGGCATATTCTCGATAAAAGGATTGGCCAACCGCACCTTCGTCAATCCCGATGGCAATTGCGATATTCATAGCGAGCCGACTTTGTTGCACCTTTAACTCATAATCTCCGCAGGCATCTGCTTGTGCTGCCGCTTTAGCTGCGCCGCTTACCATCTCAATTACGAGTAGATTGCAGGTTTTATCCTGGTCGAAATAGACCAAAGCATCAGGCGAGGATGAAATGAGAACATAGGCAATGGCCAAGATGGAATTGAACATTACGCTCGCCCTAATTCTCGGGAAACATCTGTTTCCAAGCGTCATTCAAAACATATGGGAGTGAAAATCTATGTTGAAGATTCTAATGTCGCAGGTTCACAAAAAAATGTCGCACTCGGTGGTGAGTTCCTATTCGAGCAACCACAGAGCGCGGCTTGGCAGATAAATGATACAGCTCAAAACGCGCAAAACTTCGGAAGCACGGAAGACGTAGGTTTTTGATACCAAAAACCGGTGCGGTGAAACAGCATTAGGTGAAATACCGATTCGAAGGGCCGAAACGTAACCTCGATATTCACGAGTGTGGAACCAAAATCCAAAATCGCATAGCCTCTTCGCGAGAGAGAATGCGAAGGAAATTCCATCCAAGCGAGAAGTATCGAAAAATTCAAAGCGATTTGCTGCATGGAGGACGAGAATTGCGCCTCTGTCCCAAGTGCTTGAGGGGATATTAGCCCAACGGCAGGAGGCGTTTTGCAACTATGCAGCAGGCGCCCTCTCGTTTTGTTGATTGACCAGTCAACAACGCTATTGGCCGAGAATCATCTTAAATCGATATGAGGCATTCGCGGATGTGCGGGCGGGCACCAGGGGCATCCGCAAGCCCCTGCAAAGGGGCTTTTCCTTTCTGGATACCCGGCCAGCAGGGGTTGAGTAAGGGCGGGTGAGCGCTGGCCGGGCAGCGGCCAAAACGCAACGCGACCGCATGTGAAATGTGACTGAACGTGATTAGCGGACAGTTAAGCGCAATCTCCCGCGGGTTTGAAAAACTGCCTATTGCCTGCGGGCGGGCAAAAGCTAGCCAAGCGGTCTGCTTCTTAGATTGCCGTGGGGACGTGCCAGCCGTGCTATAGGGAATATGCGTTTGCTATCCCCATCGCCTTTCGTGGCCAAGCCATAATTGCTTCACAGGCTGTCATTTCTTCGACGGGGATGGTCAGAGTCGCCGAATAATCCACTTGCCATCCACAATCCATCTTCGTTCTGGCAAACATCAAGGAAGCAGGTAACATCTGCAATGAAGATGCGGGCGGTCCGGCGCGTACGCACTGAATGCTCCTGCAAATATTCTGTTGTCTGGATACTAAACATCATTCACCGCTTCTGCTGTCAGCATTCAGGGTACCCTCAGATTAAATGACGCGAGAGTCCAACTGGTCAGCGCTCCAATTGGCGAAAACAACGGCGCCTTCGGTCTTAGGCAGTCTTCCCTTTTGCATAGTGGACTACCATCGTGTCACACACGGCTAACCCACAGGTTGCCCCCGGTCATGGAACGTCGCTTGGCGAGGTGTCGGCTTCGAGGTCAAAGCCGATGGATGAACCGAGCATGACTCGTCAGAATTCCTCAATTGATATATTGAGGTAGGCTGTTGCCCTTGCGGGATGAAGTCTGTCCATCGCTTACCGTTGGTTTACCATTCGGTGCGGGGTGCCAAAAATATCTAGTCCGATTGATCTGTGTTAATGCCGATGACGGTGGGAGTAGATAGATTAGCTTATATCAATGGTCATGGGGTTTAATTACTGACTACGGAAATACGGGCGGGGCGGTAAGTCTAATAAGAACGGCGGGTAAAGCCGAACAATCGCACAAGTATTCGATACGCTTCTGGCGATGCTGCCCACTGTGGCGGCGGCGCATCGCAGAGGGCTGCGCATTGTCTATCGCTTCTCCCACATGGGCAAAACCAACGGTTTAAAAAAGGGGTAAGGGCAATGGGCTACGCAAACACAGTTACAACGAAATCGAGCGATTTTCTTTCGATCGCTCCCAATCAGCTAAAAGCAAGGGAGACTTCCTGCAACATCAATCATGCCCGCAATCAGGATCATGACCGCGTTCTGGCACTGATCGATCCACGTGCACTGGATCGCGAATGCTTCGCACAGAGCCTGCGCTCACATGATGCGACGACGGAGATCACGCCATTCGCTTCCGTTGAGGACTGGAAGCAGGCGCGTGACCAGCATTCGCAAGTCTCGGCAATCCTGTTCAACATCGGCGGTCGCCGCGTGACGGATCTGGCAGTAGGAGACGAACTGGCGAAGCTCGCCAGCGAGTTCAAGTCGATCCCAGTGATTGTACTGGCGGACACCGACGATCTGGCACAGATCTTCAAAGCGCTGGAATATGGCGCGCGCAGCTATATTCCGACCTCGGTTGGCATTACAGTCTGCATCGAGGCTATCGGACTGGCACTTGCTGGCGGCGTGTTCGTTCCGGCAAGCAGCGTTATGGGTATCCGGCAGATGCTGACCACCCAGAACGAAGCTGCACGTCAGATGGCAGGCATCTTCACCGGACGGCAGACGGAAGTTGTCGAGGCACTGCGCCGCGGCAAGGCGAACAAGATCATCGCCTATGAACTAAATCTGCAGGAAAGCACGGTTAAGGTTCATATTCGCAACATCATGCGCAAGCTGAAGGCGACCAATCGCACCGAAGTCGCCTGCAAGATCAACGACATGTTCCCGAGCCGACATGTCTGCCGCACACGCCTGAACTGATCATTCATTAAACGACTTCCCAAGCCGGTCCGGACAGCAATGTCCGGGCTGGTTTCGTCTGAAAAAGAACGCTTTGTGAGAGTGCGGTGGCTTCGCCCAGTACACGCCACCGCCCTTTGACCATTCCACCCCCTTCGGAGCGACATACGCCGGCATACGTAAATCATAGTGTCGAGAATATCGCTGACAGGATGACCGACGCCATCTGCTGGCCCATCGTCTGCGAATCCGTCAAACGAGCGCTCGCTTATTGCAAAGTCGCCTGACATGCACACTCTGTCGCCGGTTTCGGTCAGCACGGCCGTGACAGCATCGCCAGCAACAGAGGTGATTTCGAAGTCAATCAATCGGCTTAATCCCCGTCAGCCAATTGCACGCTCCAATGCGCCTAACATCCAAATATGCGAAAATCCCGCAACTTTTCTAATGTTCTGCAACACATTGTCGGGAAGGTTAGTGCGGTGAAGTATCTAGTACCAGTGGCTGCGGCTCTTTTAGTTGGTGTTTCATTGACAGCGCCCGCGAGCGCTGCCCCTTGGGGTGCATCCTACCCCAAACACGCGCATGACGAGGCTAGCGGCCAAAATGTCAGGGTGCCGTCAAGTCAAACTGCGAAGCCCAAGCCCAAACCTGCTTCCGGCAATCAGACAAGCGCCGGTAAGAGTGGTAATTCCGGCTCGACAGGCGGAAGTGGATCAACCGGAAATGGTTCAAGCGGGTCCATTGCTGGCAGCGGAAACATCGGCGGCGGCAATGCGGGCAATGGCAACAGCGGTGTTTCCCACTCCGCTCCAGGTCCGATCATGGGGTTAGGGGTGCCCGCCTTGGCGGTTGCAGGAGCATACTCCTGGCTTAGGCGACGCTTGAAAAAATAATCAGTTTCTTCTCATAACGAAACCCGCTGGCGCGAAAGCAGCGGGTTTCTGCTTTTCTGCGACGCCTAGGCTTCTACCGTACAAGGCGATGGATATTCGGTTAGCCTCGCCGGATATGATGCGCTCATTGATGTAAGGTCTTTTGTTTACACTATGATCAACTCATGTCCGACGCATACTACAGGGAAGGCCTCGTAAGATTAAAATTTACACTTGCTGCCCTATGCAATTGGTATGTTCGGAAACATTCTGGCGGGCAAAGCCATCTCTTTCACATCTCGTTCGATGCGGTTCGAATGGCTTGTATTGATAGTTTTGCTAACAGCGGCGTTTTTGCCGACGTTGCTTGTCGACATTCCAGGCATGGCAGATTATCCAAATCACCTCGCGAGAATGTCTGTCCTGATGCGTGCCGACACGCCTGCGGCCCACCCATATTATGCCGTTGCTTGGGCGCCGTATCCCAATTTGGCGATGGACCTCGTTGTGCCGTTTATCGGGCGCCTCACAGGAATCGAACTAGCGTCTAAATTCTTCTATCTGTTCGCGCAAATCCTGGTGGTTAGTGGTGCAATGGCTATAGGGTTGGCCGTGCAAGGGCGCGCGATGATCAGCGCGTTCGTCGCATTGATTTTTCTCTACGCGGCACCCTTTGCTTTCGGGTTTGTAAATTTCGAATTCGCGCTTGGAATAGCTCTATGGGCCATTGCGGTCTGGATCTGGCTCGCAGACAGGCCGTTGTTGTTGCGCCTTGGCGCTCACTCCGCCTTCGTGATGGTCTTATATATCTCCCATTTGTTTGCTCTTGGCTTATATGGGGTGGTGATAGGGCTTCATGAGCTGTCGCGCTGGTCGGTTTATGTCATGAACTGGAAACGAGCCCTTTCCTTGGCCGTCGGGATGGCTCTTCCGGCAATCATAGTTGGCGTTCTGGCATCCTATTTTGGCGGCAAGGTCGGTGGCAGTGGAACAACTTGGGCCATGTCGGCAAAAATGCTCGGGTTGTTTCAAGTCAACGGCTTTAGCAAATATACGTCTTCCGCTGTTACCACCGTGCTGGCTATTGTCATTTACCTTATGGCAAAGCGCAGAATGCTCAGCGTTTCCCGCGCAGGCACTTGGATAGGTTTTGGGTTGCTGTTCCTGTTCGTTCTGATGCCGTTTCGCCTGGCAGATACGGCATTTGTAGACGGGCGCGTTCTTCTGGCACTGGTTTTGATCCTTCCAGCTTTCGTTACCGTCAAATTTCGAGACGAGCTGCAGCGACTGGCTTTTTTAACATTGTTAGCCGGGGTGGCGCTTATAAACAGCAGCATCGCGGTCCGGTCGCAATTGTCATATCGCAACGAGTATCGCGCATTGATAACCGCGTTCGAAGACATAGCGCCGGGTTCTCGAATTCTGACCGGTCTCGACGGCCCTCCCGAAAATCCACCTTCAGATTTGATGCTATACCCTATGTACAACGCCGCCACATTGGCCGTGCTTACACGTGATGCGCTGGTGCCAACCCTTTTCACCTATCCTGGAAAGCAGCCAGTACGCCCACGACCGGAGATAGCGAGGCTTACAGTACCGCAAGGTGGACCGATCCCGATGTCGGAACTTGACGCCTACGCTGCGGGTGTTACTCCGCCTGCGGAGGCAGCATACGCAGCACATTGGACAAATGACTTCGACTACTTATTGGTGATCGACCCATCTGGAAAATCACCGATGCGCGACCATCTCGATGCGATTGCTACTGGCGAGCGATTTACATTTTATCGGATCAGGAAGCCCGACAACACGCCGAGCGACCTGTAGCAACGCCTGTGCGATGAGCTCCAATGCTCCTTTATCTCGGCATCATCCGTGTAGAAGTGTAGAAGATATAAGCCAAGAGATTCTGTGCTCAGCTTGTTAACCAGTCCCCTTTATGGTCGGCGGCAAAATAACAAGAGCAGGCAATGGCGAAAACATCGGTAAGCGCCCCGCAAGGGGCCATTGTCCTTTCCGTTGTAGTACCGTGCTACAATGAAAGGGATAGCATTTCAGAGCTTCATCGGCGCGTAAGTGAAATATGCCGGAACGTTGTGGGACGTTCATACGAGATCGTGCTTGTCATTGATGGCGCGACCGACGGCACTCGTGAAGCGATATTCGATTTGGCACAGCAAGACGGTCACCTAGTGGCCATAGATCTCGCACGCAATTACGGCCATCAGATCGCCTTGAGTGCCGGACTGGAGTTTTGCCGGGGCCAGCGCGTGCTCATCCTTGATGCTGATCTGCAAGATCCACCCGAGCTCTTGGCACCAATGATGACTCGCATGGACGAAGGTTACGATGTTGTTTTTGGCCAGCGGGTTAAACGCGAGGGCGAGAGTTTGTTCAAGCTGGCCAGTGCCGCGGTTTTCTATCGCGTTTTGCGCAAGATGGTGGATGTAGAAATTGCTGCTGATACAGGCGACTTCCGCTTGCTGAGTTGTCGTGCGGTGGACGAGCTGGTATCCATGCCCGAACGTTATCGGTTCGTCCGTGGTATGGTAAGCTGGATTGGCTTGAGACAGGTAGCCTTTCCCTATCAACGACATGCGCGCTTTGCGGGAAAGACGCATTATCCACTGCGCAAGATGCTTCTGCTGGCAGCAGATGCAATCACCAGCTTTTCTGTTGTGCCACTGCGTTTCGCTTCGCATTTCGGCATGGTCTTCGGCCTGTTGGGGTTTTGTGTGCTCGCCTATACGCTGATCTCTTGGTCCACCGGAAATGTATTGCCCGGCTGGACAAGCATTGCAGCACTGGTGCTTATCCTTGGCAGTGTTCAATTATTGGTGCTTGGCATCTTTGGTGAGTATCTTGGCCGAATGTACATGGAAACCAAGCGCCGACCGCTTTATGTGATCAGTGAGATCGTCTCCGACAACAAGACGGCCGAGAGAATGCTGCCGGTTCATGAGCTGCAGGAAATGGTGAGAGGACGATTGCGTGCTTGAAGCAGAGTTCGATGAGGTAGCGCTCGCCTACGAGGAACAACACGCCGCCAGTATAAAGCTTAGTGGCGAGAGTCCAGATTTCTTTGCAGAATACAAGATTGCGGACGTAGCTGATGCCTTGGACAGGAGAGGCATTCGTGCTCACCGTATCCTGGATTTTGGCGGCGGTGTGGGAAATTCGATTGCGCCAATGCGCAAAGCATTTCCCAATGCGCGAATTACCTTGCTCGACCCGTCCTCAAAGTCGCTCGAAATGGCAGCGCGACGCTATCCAGGACAGGCTGATTTTGTGCCGTTCGACGGCGAACGAATTCCGTTTGGTGACGCGAGTTTCGACGTGATATTCGTCGCCTGCGTGTTTCATCACGTGCCCGCCGAAGGTCATGTGTCGCTATTGGCCGAAATAAAACGTGTCCTCACTCCCGGTGGGCATCTATTTCTCTTCGAGCATAACCCGCTCAATCCGCTCACGCTGCACGCGGTGCGCAACTGTCCATTTGACAAAAATGCGGTATTGATTGGTGCAAGTGAAATGCGCAGGAGAATTGTTGCTGCAGGATTTACAAAATCCGAAATCGTATACCGACTTTTCTTTCCACATGTGCTTGCGAAACTTCGCCCTTTGGAGCGGTATCTGACCAAGCTACCGGCTGGAGCGCAATATTTTATTCTGGCTACCAATGCCGCGACCTGACTATCTCCGCGTGCTGCGCTTTGGAATCGTTGGCGCAATTAATACACTGATTGGATATACCATTATCCTTATAGCGCTTTCGCTGGGCTGGAATGACATAGCTGCAAATATGACTGGATTTGCATTAGGTCTTGTTGCTAGCTTTGTTTTCAATCGCAAGTGGACATTTCGCGCTTCGGGGGAAATACAGTCCAGTCAGCTAGTGCGATATGCAATAGTGTTTGCTGCATGCTACGGCGCAAATCTCGTAGTAGTCCTATTAGCGCGTTCAACCGGCTGTCCGCCCTACTTGGCTCATTTGCTCGGCGTCGCTGTTTATTCATGCAGCTTCTACGTTGGCTCGGCCCGCATTGTTTTTGTTTCCTTCAAGCGCAGCAGGCAATATATTGAGTAGCCTGTTCAGCACCATGAGGATGGATAGAAATCCGACGGGGGAAGTGTATCGTCTTCGCCTCGTTTTTAGCCTTGTTGCTGCACTCATCGTGGCTGTGGTTCTGCCACCTGGCGGTTCACTGATGCTTCGTGATCCGGACACATGGTGGCATATCAAAGTTGGATTGGATATTCTCGCGAACGGCGAAATGCCGACCGTTGACACCTATTCCTATACGTTCAATGGACAGCCCTGGATTGCAAAGGAATGGCTTGCGCAAATCCTGCTGGCCATTGCCTGGCGCGTGGGTGGCTGGAATGGAGTTGTTTTTTCAGGTGTATTTTGTGTTGCGCTGACTGCCTTCTGTGCGAGTTGGAGCCTCAGTCGCCATCTGCGACCTGTCATTGCCGCTGCACTATCCCTGGTGCTCGTGGTCCTGGCGGATCCAATTTTTACGGCCCGTCCGCATCTGTTCACATTGCCGCTGATTGTCATTTGGACCTCGTGCCTTTTTGAAGCATCGGGGCATAAGACTGAGCCGCCTATTTGGCTACTTGGCGTGATATGGCTTTGGGCAAATCTTCACGCGACCTTCACTTTGGGGTTTGTGATTGCTGGATTTGCTGGGCTGGAAGTGCTGGCGCAGAAGCGCTTTTCAGATCCAAAGCTGCTCTATCAATGGATAGTATTCGGGACGCTTTGCGTAATCGTAACGCTATTAAATCCCTATGGCGTCAGGGCAATATTGGCGACCTTCAGCGTTGCATACGGCAACGAGGCGGTTGACTTGATAAATGAATGGGGTCCCTTTGATGCTTCGAGCGACCGTTTTCAAGAATATGCAATTCTTGCTGGCTTTTTCGGGCTACTTGCTTCAGGCATTCGCATCAGCTGGCCCCGCGCTTTATTTTGCATCTTCACGTTGCATCTGTATCTCACACATGGACGTTTTGTGTACCTATTCTTTCTCCTCGTACCGCTTGTTTGCACCGCGGCGGTCGCTGCGCGCTTTCCCAGCCTTTCCATCAATAGCTGGACCAAAGTCTCGCGCGATCGAACAGAACGTTTTTTGTTAACGAACTTTGCCGTAGTGGCGCCTTTGCTGCTGGCGTTAACATTGGTTATTCCATTCATCATCCTCACATTTCAGACTCACGAACCCGGCGAGCAGACCTCCGCTAAAGAGGCTCTGATCTTCGTCGCTGAGCACAAAATTTCCGGGCACGTGCTAAATTCGTATAACTTGGGAGGTACGCTGATTTTTCACGGGATTCCAACCTTCATTGACGGTCGAACTGATCAGCTTTTCCTGGGTGGTTTCGCAAACTCTGACAACGAGACGTTGCGACAAAATGGAAAGCCGCTGCTGGAAAGACAGATCGAGAAATACGGCATTGACTGGGCGCTGTTAGCAAGGAACGATCCTCGTGTTGCATTTTTTAAGGATATACCTGGGTGGCGACGCGTCTACGCCAATGACTACACCGTTGTGTTTGTACGCGAAGGCAATGGCCAACAGGATGATACCGGTAGGAATCGAACCTAACTTACAACAAATAATTGGCCACCCCATCCTGTCGAACCAAAGTCTCGCAAAAGCAACTTGATTGCTTGCTCGCTAACCGATCAGTGCGGCAATGTCCGCTTCGGTTTCCGTTTGCAGTTTCATGCACGAACCCGCTACGCGGGAGGGTGCCAAGTTCTGTGATGTTCACGGCCTTGAGCAGGTGAATAGGTGATCTGACGATGGAGTTCCTTTCAACCGGAGGAACTTCACATGGCCGACCAATCTACAGGTTCATCGACATCGCCGCTTCGCCATCGCATGCAGGAAGACATGCTGATGCGCGGGCTGGGATCGCATACCCGGCAGGATTACGTTCGTCACGTTCGCAACTTTGCGGCGTTTCTGGGTCGCTCTCCGGAAACAGCCGTGCCCGAGGAGATTCGCCGTTTCCAGCTTTACCAGCATGAAAATGCCGTCGGCCCTGCGACGATCAACAGCGCGGTCTCGGCGTTGCGGTTTCTGTTCCTGGTGACGCTGCATCGGCGCGACCTGTCGCGTGCATTGGTGATCACCCGTAATCCACGCAAGCTGCCCGACGTACTGAGCGTGGAAGAGGCCGCGCGGCTGCTCGAAGCAGCGCCCGGCATCAAGTACAAGGCCGCACTTGGGGTCGCTTACGGTGCAGGGCTGCGTGTATCCGAGGTAGCCCATCTCAAGGTCGATGACATCGACAGCAAGCGCATGCTGATCCGTGTTGAGCAGGGAAAGGGGCGCAAGGATCGCAACGCCATGCTCTCGCCTCAACTCCTGGAACTGCTGCGGCTGTGGTGGCGCGAAGGCAAGCGGTGCGGCGTGATGATGCCCCATGGCTGGCTGTTTCCGGGGCGGAGCCGCACCGACCCGATCTCGTCGCGGCAATTACACCGCGCCGTTCAGGAAGCGGCTGAAGTGGCCGGAATATGCAAGCGTGTTAGCCCACACACGCTGCGGCACAGCTTTGCCACCCATCTTCTGGAAGACGGCACAGATATCAGGGTCATACAGGTTCTGCTCGGACACAGCAAACTTGAGACGACGGCGCTATATGCCAAGGTCTCGACACGGACGATTCATGCTGTCACCGGGCCGCTCGATCGCCTGATGGCCCTGATGGAAGGGAAGACGCCTGACGACTGAGCCGTGCGGGCCTCACTGGAGGTCGCCGATATCTTCCGTTCTGCTGGTCCTGCCTATCGGATCTCCCATGCTGGGCATCTGAGCCTCGACCAGTTGAAGGTGCTGTCGGCGATCGAGAACTGCCGCACCGCCGCGCTTGGTGGGCATGTCGAAGCCTGCGAGGACTGCGGCCAGTGGCGGATCGCCTATAACTCTTGCCGCAACCGGCACTGCCCGAAGTGCCAGGGCGCTGCTGCGCGGACATGGCTCGCCGAGCGCGAGGCCGACCTTCTCCCCGTCGGTTACTTCCACGTCGTGTTCACCCTGCCGGTCGAGGTCGCCGACATCGCCTTCCAAAACAAGGCGGTCGTTTATGATCTCCTGTTCAAGGCAGCGTCCGAGACCATGCTCACCATAGCCGCCGATCCAAAACATCTCGGCGCGCGCATCGGCATCACCGCCGTGCTCCACACCTGGGGCTCGGCCATGACGCACCACCCGCATGTCCATATGATCGTACCGGGCGGCGGTATCGCGCCGGACGGAAGCCGCTGGGTGTCGTCACGCCCGGCCTTCCTGCTCCCGGTGAGCGTTCTCGGCAAGCTGTTCAGACGGCTCTTCCTCACGCGGCTCAATGCACTGAACGATGCAGGTCGGCTTGCCTTCTTCGGATCGATGGCGCACCTGGCCGACCGGTGCGCTTTCCTGCATCACCTCAAGCCGGTTCGAGCTAAGCGTTGGGTCGTCTACGCCAAGGCCCCATTCGCGGGTCCCGAAGCCGTGCTCGCCTATCTCTCGCGCTACACGCATCGGGTCGCGATCTCCAACAGCCGCCTGACCGCCTTCGACAATGACGGCGTCACCTTCCGCTACAAGGATTATCGCCGCGACGCCGCTGACCGCCAGCAGGTCATGACGCTGGCTGCCAACGAGTTCATCCGCCGGTTCCTGCTCCACGTCCTTCCGCGCGGCTTCCACCGCATCCGTCACTACGGCCTGCTCGCCAGCGGCGCGCGCAAGGCAAACCTGATGTTGGCCCGCAAATTGCTGAACGTTGCACCAGCGACGCCGACCAACGATCACGCTGTGGAGCCTGATGACTTCCGCCCATCATGCAATTGCTGTGGTGGGCGCATCATCGTCATCGAAGTGTTCGAGCGATGGCGGCAACCGCGCGGGCCGCCGGACCCACGCTCAACGAACCGGGAGAACTCGCCATGACCCCGTATGGCATAGCTCAACAGTCAGCCGCAGACGCTCGATCTCCGGCAACGCACCCGTATGTCCCGAGTGTGGTCATCGCCGGCGACACAGCGGCGCTCATCTATCATTATGCCGCCAGTCCCATGCGGACACGTCGCAAAGCTGTCCGGCAACAGCAACAAGATCACATCCCGGCAGCGGTCGCGACATCGCTGACATCAGCCAAAAACAGAAATCCCCATAGCCGCTGATTGTGGCCCGCGGGTTCCTGCATGAGGGGCTTTCGTACGCCTGACGGCACCCGAAACCCTTCACCATGCACATGCCGCCACCGCCATGATTGCGGCAACTGCCGGGTCGATACGGCCAAAGCTTTTTGCCTTTGTCAGCTTGCGATTGTTGGCCGGGTCACGCTCGACGATGGCATTGGAAACCGCCCACCGTAAAACCGGATGCATACCATGGCGCAGTTTTCCTTCCATGGCGAGTTCTTCGAAGATCGCCAATGCCGGTGACATATCCTTAAAGCCCTGTCCGAACGGCATCAGATTGATCAACAAGCCCATGCGCGCGAGCGATTGCTTGAACACCTCGATCTGCCAGCGGTCGTAAGCCATTCGTACAATTCTGATCTTTGACGACAGGTCGCCGACGTCGCTTGCCAGAAAATCATAGTTCAGGGCTTGCCCTGGCACCGGAATGAGAAATTCCTGATCGGCCCATACCCGATAGGGCGCACGATCTCGCAAAGCGCGCTCGTCAAGCGTATCGTCG
>JASGJA010000024.1:0-199763 GCA_049840935.1 Mesorhizobium sp. | reverse complement strand
TATATTGCTTACTGGTTCGTTACGTATTGCTAAGGTTAATAGGGAAACACGATAGAATCCGAACAGCACCTAACCGGTCATCAGGCCGAGCAGATCGTAGCCTTCCGAAATCCAGATGCTTGCCGCCCAACCGCACCACATCGCCATTGACCAGCACCATTTCCAGACCGAGCACATTGTTGGCGGTCAGCCCGTATTTCAGGCAATGCACGCCGCCTGAATTTTCCGCGACATTGCCGCCAATCGAGCACGCGATCTGCGAAGACGGATCAGGCGCATAATAGAAGCCCTCCTGCTCCACAGCGGTCGTGATACCCAAATTTGTCACGCCGGGCTGTGCCACAACAGCCCTGTTCGGATAGTCGATTTCGAGGATGCGGTTGAACCGGCTCATCACCAGCAGCACCGCATCGGCCAGCGGCAGCGATCCGCCGGACAGCGAAGTGCCCGATCCGCGCGGCACCACGCGCACCTCATTGTCGTTGCAATATTTCAGAACGCGCGCCACCTGATCGACCGTTTCCGGCAACACGACCACGAGCGGCAACTGGCGATAGGCCGTCAGCGCATCCGTCTCGAATGCGCGCATTTCGTTCACGGTCTCGACAACACCTTCGCCCGGCACAATGGCGCGCATCGCCGCCACGATCTCCGCGCGGCGAGACATCGTTTTTTCGTCGGCTTTCGGCATGACCAGACCGGTCATCGGCATTCCTCCCGCAACGTTTATAGCGACCGGCGCGGCGCTAGCGCAAACCTCATTTCGTATGAGTTTCCGAATGGGAGTTTCGAATGCGCCGCACCGCCCACCATACGGCAAGAATTGCAACCGGCACGGCGGCGGCGGTCACATATTCCGGCTGCAAATGTATCCCGAATATGCCCGTGCCTTTGGCCAGATACCCAATCAACCCGACCACATAGTAAGACACGGCGGCGACAGACAGACCTTCAACCGTCTGCTGCAAGCGCAGCTGCAATCGAGCGCGATTGTTCATCGAAGCCAGCAAGTCGCGATTCTGCTTCTCCACCTCGACATCGATCCATGTGCGCAGAAGCGTCGTGGCGCGCGTCAGCTTGCGTGACAGGTTCGCCTGCCGCTCCTCAACCGACCGACAGGTGCGCATCGCGGGCGCCATGCGCCTCTGAATGAAGCCATGCCATGTATTATACCCTGGCACTGGCTGTTCGCCCAACGCATCCAGCCGCTCATAGACGATACCGTCATAGGCGCGGCTCGCTCCCAGCCGATAAAGGCTCGCCGCCGCGTCCGCCTCAAGCTCAGCCGCAAGCCCGGTCAGTTCGGTGAGCAGTTTTTGCTCGTCGCGCTCGGCATTGGTCATTTCCTGTGTAATCTCGGCGAGACTGTTTTCGATGCGACCCACCCGTGCCGACAAAGCCTGAGCCAGCGGCAGGCCGAGCATGGCGAGTGTCCTGTACGTCTCGATGTCAATAACACGCTGCGAAACCGCACCGTTTCTGGCGGGCGACATGCCCTTGTCCAGCATCAATATGCGCGTCAGTCCATCACCATCCTGCCTGAAATCCGAGATAATCGCCGCCTTGCCGTCCTCGATCACCGAATAACAAAGGCTCGTCGGGTCGAAGGTCTGCACCAGTCTTTCGCTGGCAGCAGTCCATTTTCTTATTTCCAGCCTGATGCCGGAAATCACAGGCCCCGGCGGCGTAAACCCGTTCCCGAAAGGGGAATCTTCCGTGACCTTGCCGCTTGCCGGCAACGGGCCTTCCCAGAGATAGGTGGAGAATTCCGTATGCCGCTCCCAGCGCACACTTCCCTTGCCCCATTTCATCGCGTGGTGTCTGGCTTCCGCATCAGGCGCAGCGATGCCCAGTCTGCGTGAAAGCGCGCCCAGCACGGCAAGATCGACTTTGTTCCGGCCTTCTGTGGCAAACGCCAACTGTATCAACACGCGCGGAGCGTCGATCAGCGGATACGGGCGCGCGTGCACCTCGCCCAGCGCAATGGCGCGCTCGGCATGAGCAGGAAACCCCAACACGGTTCCCGCCAGTCGCTCCTCTGTTTCTTTGCCAGACATCAAGGCAGATCATCCGAAAACTGAATTGTCCGACCGCAATTGGCGGCAAACCAATTCTGGCCAATCCGTTCGCACACCACTATGTCTGGAAAGCAAGAAGGAGCTTTGTATTGTCAGTCAAGGGCGTAAGTTACAGCGAAGCGGCCGCACCGGAGGGAGTGCGACTCTATGCCATCGGTGATGTGCACGGTCGCTTTGACCTGTTGCAAGCCATGCTGGCGCGCATCGAGGCTGAAATATCTATCGACAAGCCAATCGACTGGCGCATCATCCTGCTCGGCGATTATGTGGATCGCGGCATGGATTTGCGCGGCGTCATCGCTGAGCTTCTCAGCCGCCAGCGCCGTGACGAGCATTTCATCATGCTTGCGGGAAACCATGACACCGGCTTCCTGAGCTTTCTCGAAAAACCCGACCCCAAAGGATTGTTCATGCAGTTTGGCGGCATTCAAACCGCCCAATCCTATGGTGTCACACTCAAGCGCCCCTATCGCCATGGCATCGAAGAGGGCGAACGCGGCTTTCTGGAAAGCTCTGCCCAATTGCAGAAAGTAGTACCGCCCGAACATGTCGAGTTTCTACGCACCCTGCCGCGCGGCTGCCTGGCGGGTGATTTTTTCTTTTGCCATGCAGGCATCCGTCCGGGCGTCGAGCTTGACAAGCAAGACCCGGAAGACCTCATCTGGATACGCAATGATTTCCTGCTTTACCCCGACCTGCACCCAAAGGTGATCGTGCACGGTCACACGCCGGTTGATCAGCCAGACATTCGGGACAATCGCGTCAACATCGATACCCGCGCTTATGAGTCGGGCGTCCTCACCGCGCTTGTCATCGATGGAACGCAGAAGCGATTCTTAACGATTGGAAATGGCTTTTAAATACCCCTCATCCGCCTGCCGGCACCTTCTCCCTCAAGGGGAGAAGGACAACTTCTGCAATGTTTGCTTCAACCCTGAGCGTAGCAGGGAGAGCGGGACGTTGCAGTTATTTCCCTTCTCCCCTTGAGGGAGAAGGTGCCGGCAGGCGGATGAGGGGTGATTTATTTGAACGTACCGCTATTTGCAGGCCGCGCTCATCTGAATTTACCGTGCAATGACGCCGTAGCCGTCGACCACAGCATGATTGCTGGAAGCATCGGCTGAATAAATGCCAATGCCGCTGATTGCGATTGCTGCAAGCATCGCGAAACAAAGAAGCGCCGCTTTCAAGATACCCGTCCCCAGTACTCAGTTGCCGAAGCAGCGCATAGCACGCCGCTTCTTACCAATGCGTTTCAAGCAATGTGGTTCCTGCGCCCGCCCATGGCATTTTCCCCCTCATTCCGGCTTCAGCTTCGCGCAGCGAGTGAACGCGCTCGAAAAGTCGGATGAGGGGGTGCAGCACCCCGCCCGTTGCCGGACGCTCCACTAGCTCTAACGGGTGATAAAATCCATCGCGATGCAGCATCGCCAAACTGAGAAAACGGCGAAGTGTTAAAATTGCAACTATTTCGCGATGCGCTTAGATTGCGGCAATCCATGCGCGAGCCAAAGCAGCTCCGGCAGCATCTGCCTGCGGCCCTTTTTCGTTCGCCAAACCGGGATATTTCGCGAGCCAATCCTGATCGAGCTTGTTCACCGCATCAGCGAAAGTCTCGTTCCACTCCGCCACCAGCTTGCGATCGGCCTCAAAATGAAACTGCGTTGCGTAGACCGCACGCCCCACACGATAGGCTTGGTTTGCCACCTTCGCGCCCGTCGCGAGCAAGGTCGCCTGCGGCGGCAGCGTAAAGCTGTCATCGTGCCATTGGAAAATAGGAAAACTGTTCGGCAGCACGCGAAACACCGGATCGGCAGCCGCCGCGTCGGTCACGCTCACATCCTGCCAGCCAAACTCGTTGTGCCCGCCAATCTTGTTCTCGCCGCCGAACGCGCGCGCAATAAGCTGGCTACCAAGGCAAATCCCCAGCACAGCCTTGTCGTCGCGTTCAAACTCCCGGATCATATCGAGCAGCTTGGGAAAATGCGGCGAGCCGCTATCGTCCAGCGCGTTCTGCCCGCCACCAAGAACCACCATCGCATCATAATTGCGCACCGTATCGGGCAGCGCCCCCGTCGAATGCGGACGAATGTAGTCGATACTCGCCTTGGCCTCGCGCAGCGCTTCGCCCAGCTGGCCAAGCCCCGTACCGCCATAATTCTCTACTGCCAAAACCCGCATTCGGCTTCCTTTCCCGCCCGGCGAGCGAGCGTTACCATGATGCGGAACGATCAAGAAAGCGCCAATCGCTATGCCACTGCAAAACCGTGTCGATCCCGCTGGCGAAATTCATGGCGTATCCGCACGCGGCATATTCACCGGCAATCGCGGCGTCATCCACGACCCCGACACAAAGAACCTCACCGGTCGTCGCTGGACAACAAAGGCGTGGATCATCTGCCGATGCGATTTCAAAAACCGCAAGCGCGCTGTGTTTGGGCGCAATGCACGTAACGGCGGGCCGGGCTGGACGAATTTGTTTTTCCTCGACGAAGTAACTGCACTCGCGGCCGGTCATCGTCCCTGCTTCGAATGCCGTCGCGCGGAAGCCGTCGCCTTTGCCGATGCATTTGCGGGTGGACTCGGTCTATCCACGATCAAAGCCGCCGCGATCGACGCTATTTTGCACAGCCAACGCCTCGCCACCGGAAACACGGCCCGATCACTAGATGCGTCAGACATTGCGCAACTTCCGGACGGCACGGTTATCACTTCAGACCAGCTCTTTCTCGCAAAGCTTAACGGCGCTTTCCGCGCTTGGTCTTTCGACGGCTACGGCGAGATTGTCCCGTTGCCTCAAACCGCCGCGCTCATCACCCCGCCTGCCATCGTCTCCACATTACGCAACGGCTATCGGCCCGTGTGGCATCGAACCGCTTGACCGGGCTTCGCGCCGCGCGCATTGCTCCACCATGCGTGCAAACTACAAAATGCAGCGGCTTTATATGCCGCAAGACCTTGCCACCGGTTCGGCTTTCGACGCCAGCCCGGAACAGGCGCACTACCTGACTTCTGTGTTGCGCATGGAAGAAGGCGCTGAACTGCTGGTTTTCAACGGGCGCGATGGCGAATGGCTGGCGCGAATCGATGCCAAGGCCAAGCGCTCCCTTCGCCTGAAAGCTGTGGAGCAGACCCGGCCACAGCCTCCACATCCTGACCTTCTCTATTGCTTCGCGCCGCTCAAGACTGGACGTCTGGATTACCTTATCCAAAAAGCCGTCGAGATGGGCGCAGGTGTCCTGCAACCTGTCATCACTCAGCATACGCAAGCTGCAAAGGCATCCGTCGAGCGGATGCAGGCAAATGCCGTCGAAGCCGCCGAACAATGCGGCATTCTCGCAATCCCAACCGTCAGCGAACCCGTCAAGCTCGACCGTCTCATCGCCAATTGGGACTCGTCGCGCCGCCTCATTTTCTGCGATGAGGACGCCTCAACAAATAACCCCGTCCCTGCCCTGCAATCCATCACCGAAAAGTCTCTGGCGCTCCTCGTCGGCCCCGAAGGCGGCTTTTCAGATGCAGAGCGCAAGATGCTGCGCGCCCTGCCCTTTGTGACAGCAATACCGCTCGGTCCCCGCATCTTGCGAGCTGACACTGCCGCTGTCGCCGCACTCTCTGTCATTCAGGCAACCATAGGCGACTGGTAGCCGTTCAAAAGCGATGCAAGCTGGATCAGGATTTTTCGCTTGATCACGGCTCACACTTTCGCCATCACACCCGCTCTGACACGGAAATTCACATGGCGCGCGACACAACCGACTTCCAGCCGATCGAAAAGCTCGACGAGCTGGTGACTTATCTCTCTGCTGGCTGCAAGCCTATAGACAAGTGGCGCATCGGCACGGAGCACGAGAAATTCCCGTTTTACACCGATGGAAACGCCCCGGTTCCTTATGGTGGCGACAAGGGGATCCGCGCAATTCTCGAAGGCATGCAGCGCACGCTCGGTTGGGATCCCATCATGGATGCGGGCCGCATCATCGGTCTGGTCGAGCCGACCGGACAGGGCGCAATTTCACTAGAACCCGGCGGTCAATTCGAGCTTTCCGGCGCGCCGCTCGAAACGATCCACCAGATCTGCCGCGAGGGCAATGCCCATCTGGCGCAGGTCCGCGAGATCGCTGAGCCGCTCGGCATTCGCTTTCTGGGCCTTGGCGGCAGTCCGAAATGGACGCTCGCGGAAACCCCGCGCATGCCGAAATCGCGCTATGATATCATGACGCGCTACATGCCCAAGGTCGGCACCAAGGGCCTCGATATGATGTATCGCACCTGCACGATTCAGGTGAATCTGGACTTCTCGTCCGAAACCGATATGCGCCGAAAAATGCAGGTGTCGCTCAAGCTGCAACCGTTATCGACCGCGCTTTTCGCCAATTCGCCCTTCACGGATGGGAAGCCGAACGGTCTGCAAAGCTGGCGCGGCGACATCTGGCGCGACACGGACAATCAGCGCTCCGGCCTGCTGCCCTTCTGCTTCTCGCCGGAGTTCGGTTTCGCGGATTATGTCGAGTGGGCGCTCAACGTCCCGATGTATTTCATCATCCGTGACGGCGTTTATTACGACATGACGCACATGACTTTCCGCCAGTTCATGGATGGGGCCGCACGCAACGAGGTGCCGGACGGCCTCGCCACGATGGGCGATTGGGCCAACCACCTTTCCACGCTCTTCCCCGACGTGCGCCTCAAGCGTTTCCTTGAAATGCGCGGTGCCGATGGCGGTCCGTGGCGGCGCATTTGTGCGCTTCCCGCGTTCTGGGTGGGCCTGCTCTATGACGACAAGGCTCTTTCCGAAGCAGAAGCCATGACCCGCGACTGGACTTATGACGAGGTCAACGCCATGCGTAACTCAGTTCCGGTCGAAGGCATTTGCACCGTGTTCCGTGATCGTACCTTGCGGGAAGTTGCGCGCGAAGCGCTTGCTATTTCGCGTGCGGGGCTAAAGCGCCGCAACCGCACAAACCGCGATGGTTTCGACGAAACGCATTTTCTCTCCACACTCGACGAGGTCGTTGCACGCGGCACCACCAGCGCGGAGGAAATGCTGAACGCCTATCACACGCGTTGGGGTGGCTCCATAGAACCCGTGTTCATGGAATATGCCTATTAGCAACCAGCGCTGATAAGCCGGTTCCATGCAGCCGCGTCACCTTCTCCTCGCCCTCACAATTGTCTTTTTCTGGGGCGTTAATTTTGCCATCATCAAGCTCGGCTTGCGGCAAGTCTCGCCGCTGGCGCTTGGCGTGGCGCGCTTCACCCTGGCGGCCTTTCCGTGGATATTCTTCGTGCGGCGGCCAAAAGCGCCGCTCAAGCTGATCGCGATCTACAGCCTGTTCATTTTCGCGCTGCAATTCGGCCTGCTGTTCACTGGAATGCAGATTGGCATGAGCGCCGGTCTTTCCTCGCTTATTCTGCAGTTGCAGGTGTTTTTCACGATTGGGCTCTCCATTCCGTTGCTTGGAGAACGTCCCACGGTGTGGCAGGCGCTCGGCGCACTCATCGCCTTTTCAGGCATCGGTGTTGTAGCCGCCCATGTTGGCGGCGACACTTCAATCGAGGGTCTCATCCTGCTCATCTGCGCTGCCGCCGCTTGGGGTGCAGGCAACATTGTCTCGCGCATCATCTCAAACCGCTATGGCTCGGAAGACATGCTCGGTCTTGTCTGCTGGGGTAGTCTGTTTGCCGTGCCGCCCTTGCTGGCCGTCGCACTGCTGCTTGAGCCAGAGGCATTCATTCGCAGTTTCACGCATATTGATTGGATTTCGGCAGGCTCCATCGCCTACATCGTCTATATTTCCACGCTATTCGGCTTTGCGGCGTGGTCTTGGCTACTTGGGCGTTATCCAGTTGCAATGGTTGCCCCCTTTACCCTGCTGGTTCCGGTTTTCGGATTTCTCGGCTCGGCGGCGTTGCTCGGCGAACCGATGGAACCGTGGAAATTCGGCGCAGCTGCGCTGGTCATAGCCGGATTGATTATCAATCTTTTTGGTGCGCGAATTTCCCGCCTTCTCTTCACATAAATCCGCTTCATTCCTGTCAATGATTGGGTAGACTACACGCCGGTTGTAAGGAGTTACTGGCATGAACCTATCCGACATCCTGTCCAATGCGCAGGGGGGCAATGGCGTCGAAATGTTGGCGCGACAGTTCAATCTTTCGCCCCAGCAAGCGCAGCAAGCGGTGAACGCGCTGCTTCCGGCATTCAGCCAAGGCTTGAAACAGAACGCCGCAGATCCATACGGCCTCGGCTCGTTCCTGTCGGCACTCTCGTCCGGCCAGCACGCTGGCTATTTCGAAGACGCTGCAAGCGCCTTCACCCCGCAGGGCATGGCCGAAGGCAACGGCATTCTTGGCCATTTGTTCGGATCGAAGGACGTATCGCGCGCTGTAGCAGAACAAGCATCGCAAGCCACAGGCATCGGCGCGCAGGTGTTGAAGCAGATGCTGCCGGCCATCGCTACCATGCTGATGGGTGGCATGGCTCAGCAGACCAACAGCCAGATGGCTGCCGGTGGCTTTGGCGGTTCCAATAACCCGCTCGGCGATCTTATCGACCAGATGATGCGGCAAGGCGGCGCGCAACAGCGGCAATCGCCCCAACCACAACAGACGCCCCAACCACAACAGACGCAAGGCGGCGACAATCCCTTCGGCAAAATGCTGGAAGAAATCCTCGGCGGCGGGCAAGGTCGGACGACTAGCGGTCGCACGGGCCAAACAGACAATCCGCTCGGCAACAACCCGTTAGGCGATATTCTTGGTCAGATTCTGCGCGGTGGACAGCCGCAGACCAGCCAACCTCAAAGCAGGCCGCAGACGCGCCGGTCGGCCCCTCAGCAAGCCCCCGATTCGTCCAGCAACAATCCTTGGGGCGACATCCTCGGTCAGATTCTGAAGGGGCAACAGCAGGACACCGATGCTCAGCCCACGCCCCAACGCCGCACGACGCGCTCTAACAATCCGCTGGAAGATATTTTCGGCAGAATGGTCGAGCCCGGCAAGCAGATGAGCGATGACTATCAAAAAGGTATCGGCAATATTTTCGAGCAATATCGCCGGGGACTGGATCGTTACCGGTAATAAAAATGCCCGGCCTCCTCAGGGGAGACCGGGCAACACCACAGGCTGGGCCGGGAGGGGATCCGGCAATTTCGAGCGGGGGACAGCTTCGAAGCCTGCGATCCTTAAATGCGTGTCACGGAAAATGGTTCCACCATCTCGCGACGCGAATTTGCGATGGCGCCAAGTGTGCGTGTCGGGTCGCTTCCAAGCGCTACGGCAACAGATAAATCGCCGCGCGTAAGCCCGATGTCGTGCAATTCCGTGTCCGACAATTCGCCCAGCCGATAAAAGGCGCGGCGGTTTTGCCAGTTGTTGTAGGCGGAGGCGATCCATTTTACGGCGCGGCGCGCTACAGCCTCGCGCGATGCGGTGCGCATTGAGGTGGCGTCAAAATCAAGCGTCGTCATGGCCTTATCTCCTTTCAGGCGCGCGCGATTCCCATCCGCGAGCAAAAGCGCCCACGGCCTGCTGCCAAATCGCGCAAACCTGTGTTGAACATCGCTCTTATCGCACCGTCTGATTGATTTATCCAACGAATGTTTTTAATGTGTGCCATCAACTCTAATGATGGATTGAACCATGCACGCGCCGCTTGATCTGGACCAGTTGCATACATTCGTCACCATCGCCGACACTGGCAGCTTCACCCGCACGGCTGCGGAGGTGCATCGCACGCAATCTGCCGTTTCCATGCAGATGCGCCGCCTTGAGGAGCGCATCGGCAAGCCACTTTTCGAAAAGGATGGCCGCACCAACAAACTGACCGAGGATGGCGAGAAGCTCTTGAACTATGCGCGCCGTATGATCCGGCTCAATCGCGAAATTCTGGCCGCTTTCGATGATACCAGCCTTGAAGGCCACATCCGCATCGGCACGCCAGACGATTATGCCGACCGCTTCCTGCCGGAAATTATGGCGCGATTTTCGCGTTCCAACCCTCGTGTCGAGTTGTCCGTCATTTGCGAACCGACGCCCAGCCTGCGCGAATATATCCGCAACGGCACGCTCGATATCGCAATCGTCACCCACAACGAGGAAAAAGGTCCGTCAGAAATCGTACGCACCGAACCACTTCTGTGGGTCACGTCCGCAAACCACAATGTGCACGAAGAAACGCCGCTGCCGGTCGCGTTCGGCCGCCCAAACTGTATCTGGCGTCGAGCTGGCACGGATATGCTGGAACAGATGGGCCGCGAGTATCGCGTATTGTTCACGAGCTTTTCCGCAACTGTCATAACCGCCGCTGTGCTTTCGGGATTGGCGGTTTCGGTGTTGGCCGAGTGCGCGCTGCGTCCCGGAATGCGTGTCTTAACCGAGGCCGACGGCTTCGGGGCTCTGCCTGAATGCAAGATCGGCATCATGCGCGGTAAAACAGAGCATCCCGCGCTCGTGGAGGCTTTGGCACAGCATATTTCAGAAAGCCTCGACAACATCTCCGTTCCGCTGCCCGACGAGGCTGGCGCCATCGACTTCGCCGCCTACGCAACTGCCCGTGTCCGCCGTACCAAGCAAATCACGACGGCGTGGTGAGGGGCGTCATACCCCTCATCCGCCTGCCAATAGCTTGACCTGTTCATGGAAAAGCCGGACTCATCACGCCCATGAGCGAGTTCTTCGAAAACGATTCTCCGTCCAATGCGAGTGAGTACACCGTCTCGGAAATTTCCGGCGCGCTGAAGCGCGTTGTGGAAGACGCGTTCGGCAATGTGCGGGTGCGCGGCGAAATCTCCGGCTATCGCGGACCGCATTCATCAGGCCACGCCTATTTCGCGTT
Source organism: Mesorhizobium sp. (assembly GCA_049840935.1). Taxonomy (GTDB): domain Bacteria; phylum Pseudomonadota; class Alphaproteobacteria; order Rhizobiales; family Rhizobiaceae; genus Mesorhizobium_G. The sequence goes on along the minus strand of JASGJA010000024.1, from coordinate 188,846 downwards.
GAAAGATGACCGCTCGCGCATCGAGGCTGTCATCTGGCGCGGCACGATGGGCCGCCTGAAATTTCGCCCCGAAGAGGGTATGGAGGTCATAGCCTCCGGCAAGCTGACAACCTATCCGGGCTCGTCCAAATACCAGATCGTCATCGAGAATCTTGAACCGGCTGGCGCGGGCGCGCTCATGGCGCTGCTTGAAGAACGCAAGCGCAGGCTCCAGGCCGAAGGACTGTTCGATAGCGCCCGCAAGCGCCCACTTCCCTTCATGCCGCGCATCATCGGCGTCATCACCTCACCTACCGGCGCGGTTATCCGGGACATTCTCCACCGCATCGCCGACCGCTATCCGCTGCACGTCATTTTATGGCCCGTGCGCGTGCAGGGCGAAACGGCGGGCGCGGAAGTCACCGCTGCTGTGCAGGGCTTCAACGCCATCGACGGCGACGGTCTTGTCCCCCGCCCCGATGTGCTGATCGTCGCGCGCGGCGGCGGCAGCCTCGAAGACCTGTGGGGCTTCAACGACGAAGCGCTGGCCCGCGCTGTCGCCCATTCAGCCATTCCCGTCATCTCCGCGGTTGGCCACGAAACGGACTGGACGCTGATCGACTACGCAGCAGATGTGCGCGCGCCTACCCCGACCGGTGCTGCCGAAATGGCTGTCCCCGTAAAGGCTGAGCTTGAGGCGGCAATAGCCAATCTCGGCGCGCGCCACGGTGGCGGCCTGTCGCGCCTCATCGACCGCAAGCGCACAGCGCTGCGCGCTGCCGCACGCGTGCTGCCCTCACCGGATCAGTTATTTGCCAAATCCCGTCGCGATCTCGACGAAATTTCAAGCCGGCTGGCGCGCGCGCTGGATGTCAGCACGCAGGCCAAACGCGCGCGCTACGAATCCCTACGGCTGACGCCTGCCACGCTCTTGCGCCGCTTTGGCGAAGCCCGGCGCAATGTCGCTGCCTGCGAAAGCCGCATCGAATTGGCGTTGCGCGGAACCTTGCGCACCCAGCGCACGCATATGGAGCGTGCGGGCCGTCGCGTCACAGTCGAGCCGGTTGCCCGTCGCGTGCTCGCCCTGCGTGAGCGCCTTTCGCTCTTCTCCCGCCGCAAGGATCAGGCATTCCTGACGCGATTCGAGCGCCTGCATCGCCAGCTTAGCCAGTGTGAGCGCCTGCTCGGCACCCTGTCACATCAGGCGGTGCTGACGCGCGGCTTTGCACTGGTGCTCGATTCGGATGGCAATATCATCAAGCAGGCGCGTGATATTTCGGCGGGCCAGCGACTCGCCCTTCAGTTTGCGGATGGCAAGGCCGATGCGATCGCCACAAGCGGTGAGGACAAGCCAATCGCCCCAAAGCCCCGCGCCAAAACGCCCACAGATACGGGCAATCAGGGCAATCTTTTCTAGAAAAAATCGGGAATGGTACAGTTGGGTGGGTTCGAACCACCGACCTCTGGTGCCACAAACCAGCGCTCTAACCAGCTGAGCTACAACTGCATACCGTAGTCGGACGACGCGTCACTTACGGATAATCGGCACGTATTGCAAGGCTGTTTCGGCCTCAATGTGCTGCATATCACAAAATGAAAAAGGCCCGGGGGAGGAGGTCCGGACCTTTTCCATTTCTGACCGACTTTTGGCCGGTCGGCGCCGCCGGGCATAGGGAGGAGGAAATGCCCGACGGTGTTCGATTTACGCTTTACGCAACCTTGAGGTCTTTCACAGCCTTCTCAAAGGCACCCTTGAGCGGCTTGGAAACTTCTTCAGCGGCCTTCTGAGCCGAAGCCTGGAAGTCCTTGGTCTGCTCGACAGCCGACTCAAAGCCCTTGCGAACGAAAGCGGTCTGGAGTTCCAGAACTTCCGAAAGCGACTTCGCTGCAACCAGAGCTTCAAGATGATTGAAGCCAGCGTCCGTGTTGGCGCGCAGCGTTGCAATCGTCTTCAGCGAGAACTCCGAACCAGCCGACTTAACAGCGTCGAAGGTCGTTTCGAGAACCTTCTGTGCTTCATCAGCGCCGGTCTTCAGCTTTGCATAGGCTTCCTTGGACTGCTCAACGCCCTTCTCAGCGAAGGTACGGAGCTGTTCGGTCGCCTTGGAGGCGTCGAAGGTCGGGAATTCAACGGTATCAATGCGTTCTGCAGTCTTGGCCATTTCCATTCCTTTTAAACGGCCCGTTAAGCGGGCCTCTCGTGGTTGTTATGGAACCTATATAGCTCAGCTTATTGTGCATTGCAACAAAAATGTTGCGGTGCGGCATAAACACCAATTTGCGACATTAACCACAGCACAAGTTTGGTCGGTCCAAATGGCTTTCCCTAATGGACGATTGGCCGCGCAACTTTTATTAACAAAGTATTAATTGAATTGCGGCCGGGACAGCCGTTAATGAGTGGGGAATGACAGTAAAACCGTATTCGTTCGTCGATATTGCGGTGCTAGATGGCGTGCGGGAACGCTTCGCGCGCGCCGATGCGCTTGTTCTTTTGTCGGCCTCACTGGATAAAGTTTTGTGGGCCAATGGCAGCGGTGCGGCCCTGCTCGGCTATGTCGATGTGGAAGAAGCGCTTGGCGAGCCATCCGGCCTGAGCGCAATTGCGCGCCGCCAGATCGAATCGCTCAGCGGCTTTCCTGAGATCGGGAGAGACAGAAACGTCGCCGTGCGCCTTGCCGCTGGCAGTTCATCCACACTCGCCACATTGTCTGCCAGTGCGATGCGCCTGCCGGATGGCGAAAAAGCCATCTTGCTCGCCGCCTCGCTTCCAGCATCCGGCTCCCGTTCTCCTTCCGACCTTGCAACGCTGGCGTTGCGCGGCCTCGTCCGCGAGGGCCAGGGTGCGGCTGTCGTATCGGCTGATGGAACCATTTTGGCGTCCACACCCACACTGGCCGAACTCCATATCCCTGCAACCGAACTGACTGACCTTGTCAAAGAGGTTCGGCATGAGGCTGACAGGCTCGTCAAACGCGCGGTTGCCACGCCATCGGGGCGCTACCCCTGCGCCTTTGCGCGGCTGACTGATAAACCGGCGACCCACCTTCTACTTGCACTCGCCGAACCTATCCCAGCGCCGGTGGAGCAACCCATAACCTCAACGCCAGAACGCAGGAGCGACGAGGTGCGACGCGAACTCGCCCCCTCGCCTGCGCAGGATCATTCCGCCGCCGCGGTCCGCTTTGTCTGGCGCACAGATTCGGAAGGCCGTTTCAGCGCGATTTCCGACGAATTCATTTCCGCTGTCGGTGGCCCGGCTGCTGATATTCTGGGTCGGCATTTCGATACGGTCGCGACCGTGTTCGGCATGGATCCTGACCGCGAAATCGCCGGTCTGCTGGAACGTCGCGACACATGGTCTGGCCGCACAGTTCTTTGGCCGCTGGCTGGCACCGCAATGCGGGCACCGGTCGATCTTGCTGCGCTCCCCGTCTACGACCGCTCGCGTAATTTCGAAGGGTTTCGCGGCTTCGGCATTCTGCGGCTGGATGAGGCGCAGGCCGATCCCGAAAAGCTTGGCCTGACGCTTACGCCCGGTTCTATCGAAGCCTTTGAGCATCGCGAGCCGGAATCTCCGACCGATGTGCCAGACGATCCGTTTCGGGGAGAAGTTCCAGCTCTCGAAACAAGTGAACAAATTGACCCAACTCCTCCCACCGCGTCTATCCGCGGTGCGCTGAGCGACATTGAACGCATCGCATTCCGCGAAATAGGCGAGCGCCTGCGCCGCGACCAACGCCCGGAGCGTGGCGAACAGCCGACTGTAAGCGAACCGGCCGAAACTGCGTCGTTGAAACCTCTGGTTATCGCGCAGATCGGCAGTGTTTCGCTTAAACCGGCTGCGTCGGACACGTCAGCAACAGTGCCGACGACTACTGTTCCATCGACGGAACCACCTGTCGTCGTGTCCGAGCCGCAGGCGCAAACGCCTGAGCCACGCCCGGACACATCCATTCTGGAAAAATTGCCTGTGCCGATCCTGATCCATTCGGGAGACGTTCTGCACTATGCAAATCCCGAATTTCTTTCACTTACCGACTATGAGGAGCTTGGCGAGCTTATTCAGGCTGGCGGGCTGGACGTGTTGTTCCCGGAATCCTTCGAGCAGCCGGAAACCGAATCCGGCCACAAGATCAGGATGCGCGCCCGCGATGGCAGCGAGTTTCCCGTCGAAGCGCTGATGCGCTTTGTGCCGTGGACCGGCAAGCGTGCGCTTATGCTGGTTGTTCGCAAGGTTGGCGATGCCGTCGACACTGCCGCAATCGACGAAATGCGCACGCGTCTCGATGAGATGCGGACCATCGTGGATACCGCGACTGACGGCGTGATTCTCATCGACAAGGATGGTGCGATCCGTTCCATCAGCCACCCGGCGGAAGCCCTGTTCGGCTTTGATGGCGACGATGTGCGCGGGCGTCCGCTCGTGTCGTTGTTCGCGCTCGAAAGCCAGCAGGCCGTTGCGGATTATCTCGCAAGCCTGTCGCAAAATGGCGTTGCCAGCGTTTTGAACGATGGTCGCGAGGTGATTGGCCGCGAGGCCGAAGGCCGTCCGATTCCCATGTTCATGACAATCGGGCGCCTGCCCGGCGATACGGGTTATTGCGCAGTCGTGCGCGACATTACCCAGTGGAAGCGCGCCGAGGAAGAACTCACCAAGGCGAAGGCCGATGCCGAGCACGCCTCTTCGCAAAAGAGCGAATTTCTGGCGCGTGTCAGCCATGAAATCCGCACTCCTCTCAACGCCATTATCGGCTTTTCCGAACTCATGCTGGATGAGCGTTTCGGCACCATCTCAAACGACCGTTATCGCGACTATCTGCGCGACATTAATCGGTCCGGCACGCATGTGCTCGACCTCGTCAACGATCTTCTCGACATTTCCAAGATCGAGGCCGGTCAGCAGGAAATGACTTATGAGGCCGTCGCGCTAAACGATGTTTTGTCGGAAGCTGTCGCGATCATGCAGCCGCAGGCCAATCGCGAGCAGAGTCATCATCTCGCTCCAGCTTCCTGCCCAAGCTGCCGGACATTGTTGCCGACCTGCGCAGCGTTAAGCAGATTGCGCTCAACATACTTTCAAACGCGGTGCGCTACACCCAAGCGGGCGGGCAGGTCGTCGTCTCCACTGCCTATGAGAAAAACGGCGATGTCGTCATGCGTGTGCGCGATACGGGCGTCGGCATGACACAGGCGGAAATCGAGCAGGCCATGAAGCCATTCCGCCAGATCAATGCGCTCCAGCGTTCGCGTGGAGACGGTACCGGCCTTGGTCTTCCGCTCACCAAGGCCATGGCGGAAGCAAACCGCGCCCGTTTCTCCATTCAGTCCGCGCCCGGCGAAGGCACGCTCGTTGAGATAACCTTTTCATCGACCCGCGTCTTGGCCCAATGACTTGACTTTTTCTGTCACATTTTTGTGACCGGTTTCGACGCGGCTCGCGCAACTCCTTGAATCATGTAAGTTTTTATCCACTTTAGAGATATTCTAAACTATTGAATTAGCTTGCCTTTCGGTTGACCCTCGCTCTCAAACAAGGAAATGAGGGCCAGCCGCTTTTGCGCGGCTTTCTAGGAAAGAGGGAGCGATGATGAAAATGAACTCGCTACGAGCTGGACACCCGTATTTACCTCGCGAGATTTCTGATTCCATGATTCGATCTGGCCTTCATGATTTGGAGGCGGGACGATGGAGCAGCGGTCGCTATTCGGGCTTTGGGAGCATCTTGAGAGGCTGAGCAAAATCGGCGATCCGCTGGAAGTTCTGGAGGCGGCGGTCGACTTCGAATATTTCCGCGGCTGGCTGACCGAAGGGCTGGGCTATGGCGACGGAACCAAGGGCGGCCGCCCTGCCTTCGATCCGGTGTCGATGTTCAAGGCGCTGATCCTTCAGGCCCAGCACAATCTGAGCGATGCCAGAATGGAGTTCATGATCCGGGACCGGCTGTCCTGGATGCGCTTCCTGGGCTTCGACCTCGGCGGTCCGACACCCGACGAGAACACGATCCGGCTGTTCCGTAACAAACTGACCGAGACGGGCACGTTGAAGCGAGTGATGAAGGCGTTCGACTGGCAACTCCAGAAGAAGGGCTACATCCCGATGTCAGGCCAGATCATCGACGCATCTCTGGTGCCAGCGCCGAAGCAGCGGAATACGGATGCGGAGAAGGAAGCCATCAAAGCCGGCAAGACGGCGAACGAAATCTGGCCGAACGAGCCGAACAAGGCGGCCCAGAAAGACACCGATGCGCGCTGGACGCTCAAGATCGGTGGCAAGATCCGGTATCGGCCGGACGGCACGCCGCTGCCTCAAATCGCGTTGCCGGTCTTCGGCTACAAATCCCACATCGCCATCGACAGGCGCTTCGGCTTCATCCGGGAGAGCGCGGTGACTTCGGCCGCACAGGCGGATGGCCGGATGCTGCCGCGATTGGTGACGACGGACAACACTTCCTCCGAGGTCTGGGCCGACAGCGCGTATCGGTCGCAGAAGAACGAGAAATGGCTGGCTTCAAGGATGCTGGTCAGCCGCATCCATCGTCGCAAGCCGGCAGGCAAGCCGATGCCGCAGAATATCGCACGGGCCAATGCCGCAAAATCGTCGATCCGTGCCCATGTCGAACACGTCTTCGCCCACCAGAAAAACCGCTTCGGCCTGTTCATCCGCACCATTGGCCTAGCGCGGGCCGAGGCGAAACTCACTCTGGCCAACATCGCCTACAACTTCGACAAGTTGATCTTCCATGAACGGGCAGGAACCTTGGGCTGAATCCGTCTGGCGTCGGAAAAGCAGCCCGGTATCGGCCGCCATGACGCCCTTCGACGATCAAAGGCGGCATCCTCAACCGACCGCCAACCCCCAATCTGGCTTCAAACCCGGCCGCCGGCTCAGTCTGCGGGGGTTAATGCGGGTGTCTAGCTATCGTGCTCGGAACGCTTGCGGCAACGTTGTCCGCAGGCAGCGCACTCGCAGATGGTGTGGTCAACATCTACACCTACCGCCAGCCAGCTCTCATTCAGCCAGTGCTCGACGCGTTTACCAAGGAAACCGGCATCAAAACCGAGGTACTGTTCCTCGACAAAGGGCTGGAAGAACGCATTCTCGCAGAAGGCCAGAATTCGCCAGCAGACGTCATCATGACGGTCGATATTGCCCGCCTCACCAATGCGAAGGCCAAGGGCATCACGCAGCCGTTGAGCGACGAAACGATTAACAACAATATTGGCGCGGAATATCGTGATCCGGAAGGTCACTGGTTTGGCCTGACGAAGCGTGCGCGCGTCGTCTACGCCTCCAAGGACCGAGTGAAGGATACAGCCATCACCTATGCCGATCTTGCCGATCCTAAGTGGAAGGGAAAGATCTGCATTCGCTCCGGCCAGCATGATTACAACATCGCATTGTTCAGCGCGGCAATCGCCCATTGGGGACCGGAAAAAACTGAGGAATGGATGAAGGGCCTCAAGGCCAATCTGGCGCATAAGCCGGAAGGCGGCGACCGTCCGCAGGCAAAATCCATCGCCGCAGGCGAGTGTGACATTGCGCTCGGCAACACCTATTACGTTGGGCTCATGCGCACCAATGAAAAGGAGCCGGAAGAAAAGGAATGGGGCAATGCCATCAACGTTGTGTTCCCAACCTTTGAGAACGGCCTGACACACGTCAATATTTCCGGTGCGGCGCTTGCGAAAGACGCTCCGCACAAAGAAGACGCGATCAAGCTGATCCAGTTCCTGTCCAGCGACGAAGCCCAGCGCATCTACGCTGAAAAGAACTTCGAGTATCCAGTTGAGAACGGGCTGGAGCCGTCCGAAATGGTGAAGTCCTTTGGCGAACTTAAAGCAGACAGCCTGCCGCTCGCCGACATCGCCAAACACCGCAAGGAAGCCTCAGAGATGGTCGACCGCGTCGGCCTCGATGATGGCCCAAGCACCTAACCAAATCTTCGGAACATCAACGCAGAGCCGGGGCGTGACAGCGCCTCGGCTTTTCGGCATTTGAGCCATATGTCCTCTCCCGCAATTGTCGGCCCCCGCCATCCGTGGCTGCAAACAGCCTCCGCAATCATCGCGCTTCTTGTCGCGCTGCCGATACTGGCGCTTGTCGTCATTGCACTAACCGGCTCCGGCGATGACTGGCCGCATATTGTGCGCAATGTCCTGCCCCGTTCGGCGGCAACCACACTTTGGCTTCTGGCGCTCGTTTCCGCAGCCACCGCTATCATTGGCGTATTTAGCGCCTATGTCATTGCGAGCCATGACTTTCCGTTCCGCCGCATTTTGTCATGGGCTATCGTGCTCCCTTTGGCTGTGCCGCCCTATCTCGCCGCCTATGCGCTTGGCGAGTTCTTCCACTACACAGGCCCGGTGCAATCACTGATCCGCGAGATATTCGGCTTCCAGACAAACCGCGACTATTGGTTTCCCAATATCCGCTCGACCGAAGGCGCGGCACTGGTCATGACGAGCGTCCTCTACCCCTATGTGTATATGACCGCGCGTGTTGTCTTTCTCATGCAAGGGCGAAGCGTTGCCGATGCCGCCCGCACATTGGGCGCGGGGCGTACACGCACCTTCTTCAAAGTGCTGCTGCCACTCGCTCGCCCCGCCATTGTCGCGGGTGTCGCGCTGGTCCTGATGGAAACGCTCAACGACATCGGCGCATCCGAGTATCTTGGCGTGCGCACGCTCACCTTCTCGGTTTATTCCACATGGCTGAATCGTGGCAGCCTCGCGGGCGGGGCACAGATTGCGCTCGTGCTTCTGGCCATCGTCGCCGCATTGCTGATTGCCGAAAGCTGGGCGCGCCGTAAGCAGCGTTACGCCGCTCAGCGTTCCTCACAGCTTAAAGCACGGCCCCCGCGTCATCGCCTGCACGGCCTCGCCGCCGTTGGCGTACCGACACTGCTGCTGCTTCCCATGCTGATCGGTTTCGGTATTCCGCTTTACGTATTCGGTCGCTATGCCTCCCGGCGGCTGGACCAACTCTTCACAAGCAACCTCGCCAGCGCGTTTTTCAACAGCGTGCTGACGGCCAGCATCACCGCCCTGCTCGCCGTCTTGATCGCTGCACTTCTGATCTACGCAAGCCGCTATACGCGTTCGCGGGCCATTCCAGTCGAAACCCGCATCGCCTCTATGGGCTACGCGCTGCCTGGCGGCATTCTGGCGCTCGGCCTCCTGTTCGTGCTTGGCAAGCTGGACAACACCATCGACAGTATGGCGCGCTCATTGTTCGGCCTCTCCACTGGCCTGATTTTTACCGGCTCGGCCGCTGCCGTCATCATTGCCTGCACGATCCGGTTCATCGCTCTGGCAGAGGGGGCAGTGCGCAGCGGTCACGACAAACTACCACCGAACATCGAAGCTGCCGCCCGCAGCCTTGGGCGCACAGCCGGGCAAAGCGCGCGCACGATCCTGCTGCCGCTGCTAACGCCTGCGCTCTTGACCGCCGCCGTCCTCGTGTTCGTGGATACGATCAAGGAACTGTCTGCAACGATTCTGCTTCGGCCTTTCGGCTTCAACACACTCGCGACCTATGTCTATGAGCAGGCTTCGCGCGGCGCGCCGGAAGACGGTGCTTTTGCCGCGCTGCTGATCGTCGCCACTGCGTTAGTCCCCGTCGCCATATTATCGCAGATGCTTGCCGACGACCGCAGTGGTTGAAGCACTCACTTTCAAGATGCCGTTGCGGTCCTCCGCCATTCTCCTCAAACACACCGCCCGCCATCGACCTCCAGCGCCACGCCAGTCAGAAACTCCGCCTCGTCGGAGCACAGAAACAGCGCGGCGTTGGCAATGTCCAGCGGCGTCGAAAATCGCCCCAGTGGGATCACTAACTTGAACTGTGCGCGGCGCTCTGGTGTGTCCTCGCCCATAAACTGCGCAAGCATCCCGGTTTCGCCCGCGACCGGGCATAGGCAATTCACACGGATCTTTTTCGGCGCGAGTTCTACGGCCATGGATTTTGTCGCGGTGATCGCCCAACCCTTCGACGCGTTATACCATGTCAGCCCCGGTCGTGGCCGCAAGCCCGCCGTCGAGGCGGTTGTCAAAATCACCCCGCCGCCCTGCCGTTCCATGATTGGCACCACCGCCAGTGTCGAGTGGTAAATCGCCTTCATGTTGATCGCGGTGATGAGGTCGAACGCCTCCTCGCCAACATCCAGCAAACTGCCGTTCTTGTGCGTATAGCCAGCATTGTTGACCATGATGTCGATGCGCCCGAACGCATCCATCGCCGCGCCGACCATTTCCTGAAATTCCGAGCGCTGCGAAACATCTGTCTGTGTCCAGATCGCGCCCTCGCCAATCTCGCCCGCCACGCGTTGCGCGCCAACAGTGTTCACATCCGCGACGACGACCTTCGCACCTTCCTCGGCGAAACGTCTCGCCATGCCCTCGCCGAAGCCGGACGCTGCACCTGTAATAATTGCAACTTTGTCTTTCAAACGAGGCATTCTTACTCAACCGTGATTAAAAACGATGGTCTTGGTAGCGGACATATCGAACAGCGCTTCAAAGCCCTTTTCGCGTCCGTGACCGGATTTCTTGAAGCCTCCGAACGGCAATTCGATGCCGCCACCGGCGCCGTAGCCATTCACAAACACCTGTCCCGCGCGCACCCGTTTGGCGACCCGATGCTGGCGCGCGCCATCAAGCGTCCAAACACTCGCAACCAATCCGAACTCGGTGCCATTGGCCAGCCGCAAAGCGTCCGCCTCATCCTCAAAAGGCAGCAGCGCCAGAACCGGACCGAACACCTCGTCCTGCGCCAATTGAATCGCCGGATCGACCGAGCCGAAAAGCACAGGCGGCTGATAGAATCCGCCCGAGGGCGCAGCCGGATCGACGCTTCCGCGCGCCAACACTGTCGCGCCCGCCTCTTCCGCCGCAGCAACCATTCCGGCAACACGGTCGCGCTGCTTTGCGTTGATGAGCGCGCCAAGATCACGATCCGCGTCATGCGGACCCGCAACCAAAGCTGCAAATCGTTCTGCCAGCGCTGTCGCAATGCGCTCATAAATCGGCTTTTCGATCAGCACGCGGCTGCCCGCCGAGCAGGTCTGCCCGCCATTCTGGATAATCGCATTGACCAGCACCGGCAGAGCCGCCTCGATATTCGCATCAGCAAACACGATCTGCGGAGACTTGCCGCCAAGCTCCATTGTCACGCCACGATTGTTCACCGCTGCTGCCTGCTGGATCGCAGTGCCGGTCAAAGGCGAGCCGGTGAAAGTCACATAGTCCACGCCGGGGTGCGCGGAAAGCGCGGCACCCGCATCGCGACCATAACCCGTAATCACGTTGAACACTCCAGGCGGCACGCCTGCCTCAAGCGCGAGTTCCGCAATCCGTATCGCCGTGAGTGATGCGTCCTCCGCCGGCTTCACCACCAGCGTGTTGCCCATTGCGAGCGCCGCCCCGACCACACGCGCCAAAATCTGCAACGGATAATTCCACGGAATGATCCCCGCCACCACGCCATGCGGCTCGCGCAATGTCAGCGCCGTAAAGCCCTCCAGAAAAGGGATCGTATCGCCATGAATCTTGTCTGCCGCACCGCCGTAAAATTCGTAATAACGCATGGTTGCGGTCACATCGGCCTTGCCCTGCCGCGCGGGCTTGCCGGTGTCGCGCGCCTCAAGTGCAGCCAGTTCGTCGCCATGCTTTTCCACAAGATGAAACAGCCGCGTAAGGCAGCGCCCACGTTCCACCGCAGGCATACGGCTCCAAGGCCCCTCGTCGAAAGCCTGGTGCGCGGCCTTCACGGCCAGATCGACATCCGCTACGCCCGATGCGGGGATAGAAGCAAACACCCTGCCGTCCGAGGGGCAAAGCACATCGACCCGCGCTCCTGAAAGTGCGTCGACAGCTTTGCCGTCAATCAGTTGCATGAACGCGCGGCCCTGCGCGATTGTGGTTGAAAGCGGTGCACCCATTGGTCACAACCTTTGCATATCTGCCTGTGCTCGACGCATGTTGCGGACAGCCGCCAGCCTGCGCAAGATGCCTGCAGATAAATCGGCAGTGCCAGCGATGCTGATTTATTGGAATACTAAAGAGCCACCGCCGCCGTTTAAGGAAAATTTACAGGACCTCGATAGGTTCGCTGGAAATTTCCACGGATTTACCGATGCAATTCTGTCGCGCCGAACGCATAGTCCTCGGTATCTGCTTTGTACTGACTGCGGTGAACCTTTATCTGATCTGGCACAAGGGTTCACGGTCACGATCACCTATGTGATAGCGCCTTTGGTCTTCGCGGGTACATTCCTGCTGGCGGGCCAGATCCTGCGCCGCTATTTTCCTAATGGTCGCACGGAACTGATATCAAATGCGCTTGGCCTGTCGTTTCTATTCTCCGGCCCCTGCTCGTTACTGAATCTGCTGGTACTGCCTTTGGCAAGCAATCCGGTCGACGCGCAATTGATCGCCTTCGATTCCTATTTCGGCTATTCTTGGCAGGCAGCCTGCACATGGGTCGCATCCGTTCCACTGCTCAGCGAGGTGCTCTGGCAGGCTTACGAGCTCACCTTTCCGCTTCTGATTGTCTCGATGATCTTTCTGGCTTTGATGGGCGACCGCAAAAGGCTCTATACTGTCATACTGGGCGTTACATACGCTTCACTCGGAACACTGTTCATATGGACGCTGTTCCCAACCGCCGGACCGGCTGGCCTGCAAGTTCTCAGCCCCGAAGTGGCCCGGATTGTCCACCCGTCCGGCAATTCCGCACATGCGCTTGAGATATATGATATCATGCGCAAGGGGGTCACTGATCTAACCGGCCCTGAATATAGTGGGCTGATCGGCTTTCCTTCTTTTCATACAGTCATGCTGCTTTTTGGTCTCGCAGCGGTTTGGCCCTACCGGCCCATAAACTACATATTCGCAGCCATCCAACTCGTAACGTTGCCATCGATTCTCGTCATTGGCGGACATCATCTGGCTGACATATTCGGCGGTGTGGCCATGACGCTTCTGTGCTGGTGGGCCGCCAGCCGGACATACAGCGCCCCAAGCTTCTCACGGTCCAGCGCTGGCGGTGAACTGGCTCCAGCATTGAGAGCAAAACAATAACTCACGATGCTCAGCGCGCGGTAACCGCAAGCGACGCACCCATTATACTCTTTGCATATCTGCCATGTGTTTGACGCATGTTGCGGACAGCATCCGCTCTGCGCAAGATGCCTGTCGGCAAATCAGCAGGGCCACCTGTGCGACACAAAGGCACTGGTCTTTTTAAATCGATTAGATTAAACAGCCGTTCGTAAGGCGGCGCGACGCGAGACGCATATGACAAGCCACATCATCAAAGTCGATCCATTCGATTTCATCATATTCGGCGGCACGGGCGACTTGTCCGAGCGCAAGCTGCTTCCGGCGCTTTATTTCCGGCAGTGCGACCAGCAGTTTTCCGAACCCACGCGCATCATTGGTGCATCGCGCTCGCATATGAGCGACGATGAGTTCAAGCAATTTGCGGAAAAGGCCATTCGCGAACACGTCGCGCCGGAAGACATCAACGAAGACGAATTGCGGAAATTCATCGACCGCATTTCCTACGTCGCCGTCGATGCCAAAACCGGCGAAGGCTTCGATCAACTCAAGCAGGCGATTGGCGACAGCCAAAGCATCCGTGCGTTCTATCTCGCCGTCGCCCCTGCCCTGTTCGGTGAAATTTCGCACAAGATCAAGCAGCACGATCTCGTTACTGAAAACAGCCGTATCGTTGTCGAAAAGCCCATCGGGCGCGACCTGAAATCAGCCAAGGAGTTGAACGACCTCATCGGGGCGGATTTCGGCGAACACCAGATTTTCCGAATCGATCATTATCTCGGCAAGGAGACCGTGCAGAACCTTATGGCCCTGCGCTTTGCCAATGCGCTCTACGAGCCGCTGTGGAATTCGGCGCATATCGACCATGTGCAGATCACCGTCGCCGAAACGGTGGGGCTGGAAGATCGTGTCACTTATTACGATACGGCAGGCGCGCTGCGCGACATGGTGCAGAACCATATGTTGCAGCTTCTCTGCCTTGTCGCGATGGAGCCGCCATCTTCGATGGAAGCAAACGCCGTGCGCGATGAAAAGCTCAAGGTGTTGCGTTCGCTCAAGCGCATCAATGGTCAGGAAGCGCCGAAGCAGACCGTTCGTGGTCAGTACAAAGCGGGCGCTTCGTCGGGCGGCGCAGTGAAAGGCTACACGGAAGAACTTGGCAAGCCGAGCGACACCGAGACCTTCGTCGCCATCAAGGCCGAGATTGCAAACTGGCGTTGGGCAGGCGTGCCGTTTTACCTGCGCACCGGCAAGCGCCTGTCCACACGCGTTTCCGAAATCTGCATCGAATTCAAGCAGATCCCGCATTCCATCTTCGATGAATCCGCTGGCAATGTTTACAGCAACCAGCTCATCATCCGCCTGCAACCGGATGAAGGCGTGAAGCAATTCATCATGATGAAGGATCCCGGTCCGGGCGGTATGCGCCTGCGCCAGATCCCGCTCGACATGACCTTCGCGCAAAACTTCACCGGTCGCGCACCGGATGCCTACGAGCGCCTCATCATGGATGTCATTCGTGGCTCGCAAACGCTGTTCATGCGTCGTGATGAGGTGGAAGCTGCATGGACATGGGCCGATCCCATTCTCAAGGCATGGGCGGAAAACCGGCAGGAAGTGCAGGGTTATACCGCCGGTACGTGGGGACCATCCGCCTCCATCGCACTCATCGAGCGCGATGGCCGCACATGGCACGAGGGTGATTGATGTCAACGCCGCACCTGCACGAGTTCGAATCGCGTGGCGACCTCGCCCGCGCGCTCGCGCAGGCGGTCAGTGAGCATCTCGCTGCTGCGATCAAGGCAACCGGCGGCGCAGTGCTGGCCGTGTCGGGTGGGTCCACGCCGGGCTTGTTTTTTGAAACGCTGTCCAGCGCCGATATTGACTGGTCGAAGGTCACTGTCACGCTGGTTGACGAGCGCCTCGTGCCAGATACCTCGCCGCGCTCGAACGCCGCTCTGGTCAAGTCGAAGCTCCTGGCAAACAACGCCAGCGCGGCGACCTTTCTGCCGCTGTACGAATCCGGCGATCTCGCATCCGATGCCGCATCCGCCCAGCGCCGCTTCAACGCGCTTGGCCGCTCTATCGACGTCGCCATTCTCGGCATGGGCAATGACGGCCACACCGCCTCATTCTTCCCGGACGCCAACGAGTTGGAAGCCCTTCTCGATCCTGCTGGTGCGCAAACCGTTTCCGGTGTTCATGCGATGAGTGCTGGCGAGCCGCGCCTGACGCTGACTTTGCCGTTTTTGCTGAAAGCCGGGTTTATCGCCCTGCACATTGAGGGCGCCGAGAAGATGACAACGCTCCAGCGCGCACTTGCGCCCGGTGCGCATCTGCCGATCCGCCGCGTCATGGATGCCGCGCGCCAGCCGGTCGAGATTTATTGGGCTCCATAGCTGTGTGCGTTGCTTTTGGACCCCCACCCCATACCCCTCCCCTCAAGGGGGAGGGGAAATCGAGAACTCAGCACTTCCGTCCCCCTCCCCCTTGAGGGGAGGGGTATGGGGTGGGGGTCATGTTACGGATACCCAAAAGGCAAACGCCATGACTGTCAGGAAAGAGATCGAATCTATCACCAGAAGAATCCGCGAGCGCTCGAAGCCCTCCCGTGAAATCTATCTGGATCGGGTCAACGCCGCTGCGGGTCGCACGGCAAACCGCGCGGTGCTTTCCTGCGGAAATCTCGCGCACGGTTTCGCCGTCTGCTCCCCCTCCGAAAAGATCGAACTCGCTGGCGACAAGGTGCCCAACCTCGGCATCATCACCTCGTATAACGACATGCTTTCGGCGCATCAGCCGTTTGAGACGTTCCCCGCGCTCATCAAGGAAGCAGCGCGGGAGGCTGGTGGCATCGCGCAGGTAGCGGGCGGTGTTCCGGCAATGTGCGATGGCGTCACTCAGGGCCAGCCCGGCATGGAGCTTTCGCTGTTCTCCCGCGATGTCATTGCCATGGCCACCGCCATCGGCCTGTCGCATAACATGTTCGACGCCGCCGTCTATCTCGGCGTCTGTGACAAGATCGTGCCAGGTTTGGCGATTGCCGCGCTCACTTTCGGCCATTTGCCTGCCGTCTTCATCCCCGCGGGACCCATGACCTCCGGCTTGCCGAATGATGAAAAGGCCAAGGTTCGCCAGCTATATGCCGAAGGCAAAGTAGGCCGCGCCGAACTGCTCGAAGCCGAGTCGAAAAGCTATCACGGCCCCGGCACCTGCACCTTTTACGGAACGGCAAATTCCAACCAGATGCTGATGGAGATCATGGGCCTGCACACACCGGGTGCGTCCTTCATCAACCCGAACACGCCGCTGCGCGATGCGCTGACCCGTGAGGCAACGAAGCGCGCGCTCGCCATCACGCATCTCGGCAACGCCTACACGCCCGTTGGCCGCATGATCGACGAGCGTTCCATCGTCAATGGCGTCGTTGGCCTGCACGCGACCGGCGGCTCGACCAACCACACATTGCACCTAATCGCCATCGCGGCTGCGGCTGGCATCCGCCTCACCTGGCAGGATATTTCCGACCTGTCCGAAGCCGTACCGCTGCTCGCGCGCGTCTATCCAAACGGCCTTTCCGATGTGAACCATTTCAACGCTGCTGGCGGCATGGGGTTCCTCATCCGCGAATTGCTGGATTCGGGACATTTGCACGAGGATGTGCAAACCGTCTGGGGCGAAGGTCTGCGCCCCTACACGGTCGAAGCGCGGCTCGCGCCGGATGGCAGCGTCACGCGCGTTCCCGCCCCGGAAATCAGCGGCGACCCGAAGGTTCTTTCCACCGCGAAGCAGCCCTTCCAAACCACGGGCGGTTTGAAAGTGCTGACCGGCAATCTCGGCCACGCCATCATCAAGACCTCCGCCGTCAAGCCGGAGCGCCGTTATATCGAGGCCCCCGCCCTTGTGCTGGATAGCCAGCAGGCACTGAACGATGCCTTCAAGGCTGGCGAACTCGACCGCGATTTCGTCGCCGTCATCCGCTTTCAGGGCCCCAAGGCGAATGGCATGCCGGAGCTGCACAAGCTCACCACAGTGCTCGGTATTCTGCAGGATCGTGGTTACTCGGTCGCGCTGGTTACGGATGGCCGTATGTCGGGCGCATCCGGCAAGGTTCCCGCCGCGATCCATGTCACGCCGGAAGCGCTGGACGGCGGCCCCATCAGCAAGGTCCGCACGGGCGACATTGTGCGACTTGACGCAGAGGTTGGCGTGCTCGACGTGTTGATTTCGATGGACGAGTTGCGCGCGCGCCCGCGACCCGTTGTCGACCTTTCCGCGAATGATTTCGGCATGGGGCGTGAATTGTTCCTCGGCATGCGCCAGATGGCTGGCCGCGCCGATGAAGGCGCAAGTATTTTTGCGGGTTGATAGCAAATATCTTTCGTTCACCCCACCCGGCCCTTCGGGCCACCCTCCCCATCGAGGGGAGGGAGGGAACTTGTATCTGCGACGCTTTATCAGCTGAACCGCTTAAGGATATTGCACCCTCCCTCCCCTCGATGGGGAGGGTGGCCCGAAGGGCCGGGTGGGGTGTCTCAATACACTGCGCAGCTTGCCACACTGCGGCAGCGGGATGAGGGGCAGCAAAAACGCCTCTTCCATTTTAGCAAGTTACGGAATATGCCATCGGCAGGAATTGGCGTTGTCAATTTCTGGGGTGTAGCAACCTCGCAAGAAGTGGTTTGTGCCACCATAATGGGCAGCCTCCGGTTTCGCCGGGGAGGCCACGGCTATGTCCAGGCTTCGGCTAAAGGCCGTGGCAGCCGTCTTCTTGCGGTTTGCTAACTCCCCGGTCACCAGAGGGGCAATGGGGCAAATATCGCTCCTCGGTGACCGCTTACTTCACGGGGAGCGGTGATGGAAAACTACAGTTTCTGGCAGGATTTTTTCGCGACCTATCGTTCATCGCCTGACGCAATCAAAGCCCTGTGGCTCATTGTGCCGCCAACATTTGCAGTTGCGCTCGCGCGAGCCGTGTTGCAGCCGTGGAGTTGGAAAAATCACGATAAAACGCTCCCAAATATCACGCTGGAACCTCCAAGCGCCGAGCATCCCGTTCAAAGCCGAAGAAGTGAAGAGGTTCTTGTATTTGTGCGCGGCCGTCTGCTCGACAGATTCGAGGTCCCGGACAAATGCGGCAGGGAAAGGTAGCACAACACCGGTTCTGCTTGCTTCATTGAAGTTTCCCGTTACAATCTGACGTTTACGAAAACGTCAAATATGGAGACTTCAATGGCACTTCCGGCCATTCTGAAAGATAATCTGCGTATTCCAGTCGTTGCCGCGCCGATGTTCATCATTGCGCATCCGCTTTCGGTGCTGGCGCAGTGCAAGGCCGGTGTGGTCGGTTCGTTCCCCGCGTTGAATGCCCGCCCCGAAGCGCAGCTGGACGAATGGCTCGCTGAAATCACCGAGGAACTTGCAGCCTATGATGCGAAAAACCCGCAGCGGCCCGCGGCTCCCTTTGCCGTAAACCAGATCGTTCATAAGTCGAACACACGTCTCCAGCACGATCTCATGATGTGCGTGAAGTACAAGGTACCGGTTGTAATTTCCTCTCTTGGCGCGGTGGAAGAGGTCAATCAGGCGGTGCATTCCTATGGTGGAATCGTGTTGCATGACATCATCCACGACCGGCACGCGCGCAAGGCAATCGAGAAAGGCGCGGATGGGCTGATCGCCGTTGCAGCGGGTGCGGGCGGTCACGCAGGCACGCTCTCGCCCTTCGCACTGGTGCAGGAGATCCGGCAGTGGTTCAACGGACCGCTATTATTGTCGGGCGCTATTGCGACGGGCCGAGCAGTGCTGGCAGCGCAGGCGATGGGCGCGGACCTCGCTTACATCGGCTCGCCATTTATTGCCACGAAGGAGGCTCGCGCACCGGAGGAATACAAGCAGATGATCGTGGCTTCGAAAGCCGCAGACATTGTATATTCGAACCTATTCACCGGCGTGCATGGAAACTACCTGAAAGGCTCAATTCGCGCGCAGGGCATGGACCCGGACAATCTCCCGCAATCCGATCCGACCAAGATGAATTTCGGTAGCAATGAAGCGAAAGCCTGGAAGGAAATCTGGGGCTGTGGCCAAGGCATTGGTGTGGTGGACAAAGTCGTACCCGTGGCGGAATTAGTCGATAGACTCGCGCGAGAATATGGCGACGCAAGGCAGGCGTTGTTGGCGATTTAGGAGGATTTGATACGGTCGCTGACCCCACGTCCGATCCAACCATCGGAAATCGCGTGAGCTGTTGCCTCATTCGAGCCCACACCATTCACAACTCTGCCATCGATTTGCCCTTGCCAGCACATACAGCGCTCCTTACGTGGAATATGTATGGATGCGCCGAAGAGGTGGGCGATGACGGTTACGAATGACTGATCGTCCGATAGCGGCGAATGATTGGAAGCGGTCGGGGGTGACCACAACGGTCCTGATCCGGCGCGGCCTGTTCGCACTGGTCGCCCTGCTGTCGCTGGGCGCGCTGTCGCTTGCTGCCTTGCCGTGGGTGGCTTCTACCCAGCTTGTGCGCAATCGCATAGCCATCGAACTTAGTGCTTGGAGCGGCTTTCGCGTAGCCATCGCCAGCACGCCGCAGATCGAGGTGTTCCCCACCTTCAAGGCCGTGCTGGCCGGTGTAACGCTCTATCAATGGGGCGATTGGGACAACCCCGCCGTCATCGAGGCTGAGCGCGTGGAAATCGACCTTTCCGCCCTCGATGCGATCAACGGCAATGTTTCCTTTTCCGAAGTGAAGCTCATCAATCCGGTCATCCGTCTCGGCTCAAATCTCGGCGAGCCCGGACCGGAGTTTTTCACCTCCAGCGGGCGTATTTCGCAGGCTGTCGACACGGTTCGCGACCTCATAGCAGAGAACCCCGACAAGCCTGATTTCTCGCGCTTCCCCGCCACGCCATTCGGCACGGTCGAGTTTTCCAATGGCCGCGTCGTGCGCATGGTCGATGGTCAGCAACAGGATATAATCACCCGGCTTTCCGGCAAGGTGGCGTGGCCCGCGCTCAATGCCAGCGGCAGTGTTTCCCTGCGTGGCACATGGCGCGGCGAAGACGTCGCGGTGGACCTGTCATCGGCCTCCCCTCTTGCCTTGCTTGCTGGCGGCGCAACGACCATTAGCACCAAGCTGGCTTCGGAGCCGCTCACCGCTTCATACGAAGGCGAGTTTCGTGGAGCAGGCTCAGGGCGGCTGAACGGGTCGTTCAGCCTCGCAATTCCCTCTGTGCGCCGTGCGATTTCGTGGACCGATGCTGGCATTTCCACCGGCTCGGCCATCGGCTCCATCCAGTTGCAAAGCAAAGTCACCGGCGAACGAGACAAGGTGAATATTCCGGAGGCGGCTTTGACCGTTGATGGCAGCGTGGGCAAAGGCGTTTTGCATCTCAAATCTGGCTACCGCCCTGTCCTCGGCGGCCAACTTGCATTCGATACGCTCGACATCCAATCCTTCGTGTCCATATTCACCCCGCTTATGTCTTACGATCGCGTTGGATCTGACCTCTCGGAAGGTCTGATTCACAAGGCTGATTTCGACCTCGAACTTTCGGCGAAAAAGACCACGCTGGACGGTTCCGAGCTTGTGAATGTCAAAGGTCACATGAGCGCGCAAAAAGGTCGGGCAGTTTTCGACGTCACGCAGGCTGACGGTTTCGGTGGAAAGCTTGCCGGTGCCTTCACGATCGATCACACGGGCGACACTCCGAAAACCGAAATCCGAATGGATGCCAAAGGCATTGATGGCGAGGCATTCGGCGCAGCAACCGGCTTCCCGGCAGTTGCGCCCAAGGCCAAGGGCGATGTTTCCTTCGCTCTATCGGGTATAGGCCAGTCACTCGACACGATGCTGAATTACGCCGATGGCAATCTGTCGGCTCATTTCGGCAAAGGCGAGCTTGGTGGCATAGACCTCGCCGCACTCGTTTCAAAAACGGCGGGCGGCGGCTTCTTTCCCCTGTCGGACATTGCCACCGGAACGCTTGCAATCGACGCCGCTGACCTCGACGCCACTATCGTTCACGGTGTCGGGCGCATCCAGAAAGCTGAGGTTCGCGCCGGCCCCCGCATCATCTTCCTGTCCGGCATTCTGCCCTATGCCGGGCGCGGCGTAGCGCTATCCGGCACCATCGCCTCGCGCGACAAGGTTTCGATCTTCAACCCCAACGGTCGCGAAGCGTCCTTCTTTGTGGGCGGCTCGTGGGATGCGCCTTTCGTTTCCGCCGCACTCCCACCGCAAACACTGCAATAATCAGCCGCGCTGCGCAGCCTGCTCGTCCAGCTTACGCTGCACCTCACGCCGTTTGTTCACAATCGACGCCGCGATAACACCGACCGTTACGATAGCTATCAGCAAGGTACATGCCGCGTTGATCTCCGGCGTCACACCAAGTCGCACCTGACTGTAAATCTTCATCGGCAGCGTGGTTGCGCCCGGTCCCGACGTGAAGCTCGCAATAACCAGATCGTCCAGCGACAGCGTAAAGGCCAGCATCCAGCCAGACACGATTGCAGGCAAAATCACCGGCAGCGTCACTGAGAAAAACGTCCGTACCGGCGTTGCTCCGAGGTCCATCGCGGCCTCTTCCAGCGAGCGGTCGAATGTCACCAGTCGCGACTGAACCACCACCGCGACAAAGCACATGGTGAAAGTGATATGCGCCAGCGTTACCGTGAAGAACCCGCGATCCAGACCGATAGCCACGAACAGCAGCAGCAGCGAAAGGCCGGTGATGACTTCCGGCATAACCAGCGGAGCAAACACCATGCCGGAGAACAGCACGCGCCCCCGGAACCGCGTGTAGCGCGTCAGTGCCAGTGCAGCCATCGTGCCGAGTATCGTCGCGAAGGTCGCCGATATCACCCCGACCCGGATGGTCACCCACGCGGCATCCATCAGGGCAGCATTCTGAAACAGCGACACATACCATTTCGTGGAAAACCCGCCCCAAACCGTAACCAGCTTGGAGGCGTTGAACGAGAAGATAATCAGCAGCACGATCGGCAGGTACAGGAATGCAAAGCCCAGCACGATCGAAGCTATATTGAAACGGGACCAGGTCGTGTTCATGTCAGCGCCCCTGCTCCTGTGCTTTTGCCTGTGCCTGCTGGAAGAACATGATCGGCACCACCAGAAGCAGCAGCAATATAACCGCCACCGCAGATGAAACCGGCCAGTCTCGGTTGGCGTTGAATTCGTTCCACAGCGTCTTGCCGATCATCAGCGTTTCAGACCCGCCCAGCAGGTCGGGAATAACGAACTCGCCGACGGCAGGAATGAACACCAGCAAGCAACCGGCCACCACGCCGGGCAGCGAAAGCGGGAAGGTGATTTTCCAGAACGCGCTCAGCGGCGGGCATCCAAGATCGTTCGCCGCTTCGATCAGTGTGTAGTCCATCTTTTCAAGCGCCGAATAGAGTGGCAGCACCATGAACGGCAGATAGGAATAGACGATGCCGATATAGATAGCCCAATCCGTGTTCAGGATTATCAGCGGAGAGTCGATCACGTTCAGCCACATGAGGAACTGATTCAACAACCCCTCCGGCTTCAGAATGCCAATCCACGCGTAGACGCGGATCAGGAAGGACGTCCAGAACGGCAGGATCACCAGCATCAACAATGTTGGCCGCACCGTGGCGGGCGCTCGCGCCATGCCATAGGCAATCGGATAGCCGATCAGCAGCGTGAAAAAGGTCGCAATACCGGCGATCACCACGCTGCGGATATAGGCACGATAATAAAGCGGGTCTTGCGTCAGCCACAGGTAGTTGTCGAAACTGAACTCACGCCATTTTGAAGCAAGGTCGGAGAACCCGCTAATGACCGGCTCGTAGGGCGGCATCGATATTGCCGTCGTGGAGAGCGAAATCTTGAAAACGATGAAGAATGGGATCAGGAAGAAAAATAGCAACCAGGCATAGGGAACGAGGATCACCAGACGGCTGGTAATCGCTGCGATTAGATTATTGCCTGCGGGGCCTGCCGTATCGGAAACATTGTCAGCCATGATTACCCCCACCCCATACCCCTCCCCTCAAGGGGGAGGGGGAATTGGAAACTCGGCGCTTCTGTCCCCCTCCCCCTTGAGGGGAGGGGTATGGGGTGGGGGTAGCTTCGCGACCCACATATTCGCAACTGCTCATCGCCATCACCTCGTCAGCACGACGCCGGCGTCCGGCTCAAATGAAATCCACGCCTGATCGCTCCAGCTCAGCGGATCTTCTGCAATGCGCGAACTGTTCATCGTCGCGGCTTTGACAATCTGCCCGTCACCGAGTTTGACGTGGAAAATCGTCATATCCCCCAGATAGGCGATGTCCCAGATTTCGCCCTGCATCGCATTGGCATTGGCTGGCTTTTTGGACGAGACTTTTATCTTCTCAGGTCGGATCGCGAACACCACATCCTTGCCCGCCGCCGCATCACCGGCATTCACCACATTGATCTCTGCGCCGCTGCCGCCGACAAGCGTTGCAGCCTCGCCATTGCGCGCCTTCACCTTGCCCTCGAACATATTCACATTGCCGACGAAGTTCGCGACGAACTGAGACACAGGCGCTTCGTAAATCTCCGCAGGTGTCGCCACCTGCATTACCTCACCCTTGTCGAGAATCGCGATGCGGTCGGCCATGGTCATGGCCTCTTCCTGATCGTGCGTAACGACAACGAATGTCAGGCCAAGACTCTGCTGGAGATCCATCAACTCGAACTGCGTTTCCTCGCGCAGCTTCTTGTCAAGCGCGCCCAGCGGTTCATCCAGCAGCAAGACCTTTGGCCGTTTTGCCACCGACCGCGCCAGCGCCACGCGCTGCCTCTGGCCGCCCGAAAGCTGGTGCGGCTTGCGCTTGGCAAACTGCGTCAGCTTCACCAGCTTGAGCATGTCGGCAACGCGCGCGTCGATCTCGGCCTTTGGCATCCCGTCCTGCTTGAGGCCAAACGCAATATTCTGCTCGACAGTCATATGCGGGAACAGCGCATAGGACTGGAACATCATGTTCACGGGCCGCTTGTACGGCGGAATGCCACGCAAATCCTGCCCGTCCAGCAAGATGCGGCCCGATGTCGGCTCCTCGAAGCCAGCCAGCATTCGCAGCAGCGTAGACTTGCCGCAACCCGATGCGCCCAGCAGCGCAAAGAACTCGCGCTCGAAAATGGAAAGCGAGAGGTTGTTGACGGCGGTGAAGTCGCCAAATCGCTTCGTTATGTTCTCAAAGACAATATATGGTTTGGCAGAAGGATCGGCCCACGGCGCGAAGCTTCGGCGAATGCTGCCCAGTGATTTCATGACGGACCCTTGCGTTGAAGCTGAAAGGCCCGGCAATGCCGGGCCTTTGTGTCGCGTTGCTTATTGGCCTGTGGTGACCTTGGTCCAGAGCCGCGTCACCAAACGCTGCTCTTTTGGTCCATATGGCTGGACCGTATAGAGCTTGGAAAGTGTGGCTTCGTCCGGATAGATTGCCGGGTCGTCCAGAATGTCCTTCTCGATGAACTCCTGCGAAGCCTTGTTGCCGTTCGCGTAGTAAACATAGTTGCTGGCCTTGGCGGCAACTTCCGGCTTCATCATGTAGTTGATGAAGGCCAGCGCCTCTTCCAAATGCGGCGCGTCGGCAGGGATCGCGAACTGATCGAACCACATTTCCGCGCCTTCCTTTGGAATTACGTAGTCGACCTTCACGCCCTGATTTGCTTCCGCAGCGCGGTCACGCGCCTGGAAACACGTCGCCCGACCAGCCGATTGCAAGGCAGATGTCGCCGTTCGCCAGCGCGTTGATATATTCGGAGGAGTGGAACTTGCGCACATAGGGCCGAATTTTGAGAAGCAGTTCCTCGGCCTTGGCAAAGCTGTCGGCGTCACGCGCATTCGGATCCAGACCCAGATAGTGCAGAGCGGCCGGAATGATGTCCTGCGATTGGTCAAGAATATAAATGCCGCAATCCTTGAGCTTCTCAGCCTTGGCTGGATCGAAGATCACATCCCAGCTATCGATCTTGTCGATGCCAAGCGCGGCCTTCACCTTGTCGACATTGTAGCCAATGCCCGTGGTGCCCCACATATAGTTGACCGAATATTCGTTACCGGGATCGTATGCGGCGGTGCGCTCGCTAACCACATCCCACATGTTGGAGAGGTTCGGCAGCTTCGATTTGTCGAGCTTTTGGAAAACGCCAGCCTGAATCTGGCGAACGAGGAAGTGGCCGCTCGGCACGACGACATCATAGCCGCTGCCGCCCGCGAGCAGCTTGGTTTCCAGAATCTCGTTCGAATCGAATACATCATATACGACCTTGATGCCGGTCTCCTTGGTGAAGTCCTCAAGGATCGAGGTGTCGATATAATCCGACCAGTTATAAACGTTGACGACTTTATCTTGCGCGCTCGCGCCGAACGTCATAAGGGCGACCAGTGCGGCCGACAGACCAAGCTTGCTAGCGGTCATGCATTATCTCCGTGTTGACCCCGTTCCGGCTTCTTTGCTGCAATGCAGCACAGCCGGATTAGATGGAAGCTTATTAACCTTCCAAGCGGGCGACAAGCCGGAAAAACATTTTCCTATGCGCACTGCATAACAAAATTTCAGTCTGAAAAAAGAACTCAATATGCGCGCTTGGGCTGCTTACGAAACTGCAGCAGAACATGACCGATTAGCGCCGCAACCACGATTGCGCCGCCGATCAGCGCTCGCGGCGATGGTTCCTCTCCATGAATCAGCCAGACCCAAACCGGACCGAGTATCGGCTCGAAACAGCCTATGAGCGCGGCATAGGCGGCAGCGATGAGACGCGCGCCCATTGCAAAGCAAACCATGCCGAGGCCGAGATTGACCATGCCGAATGCGAACAGATATGCGGCATCGGTCCCATTTGTGTGCAGCGTGCTGGCCTGCGTTGCCGCGAACAGGCACGCCAGCACCGTGCCGAGACACGTCGCAGGCGTCATTCGCACATGTGAATAACGCCGCGTGATAACCGTCGCGGTCGCGAACACGCAGGCGATCAGCAAGGCCAAGCCCGTCGCCAATCGGAGAGACCTCGCCTCCGATGCTCTCCGAGACCATCACGCCCACGCCGACGATCACCGCAAAAATGGCGACCCATGTCGCGCCGGAAACCCGCTCGCGAAAGAATATCCAGCCGAACAGCGCCGCCAGCAGCGGCACGCCCGCCTGAATCAGCAGCACATTCGCAACTGTCGTGTAGCTCAGCGCAATCACAAAGCAGGTCGATGCAATCGCGAAGCAGACCGACACCGCATAACCCGGAACGCCCATCGTGCGAAAAGCCCGCCACGCACCATGCCAACCGTCGCGAAGAACGATGAAGGCGAAGATACACATCGACGCCCAGAATGAGCGCCAGAACACCACCGTCCAGCTATCCGGCGCTTCGATGAAGCGCGCAATCGTCCCGCCCATGCTCCAGAACAGGGCGGATAGAAACACCAGCAACATGCCGGTGCGGCGCTCATTCGCGCCATGATAGGAATTGTCCGTAAGACTTGGACCGGCGGCAGCGTTCGTCATGCGTTTTCGTTTTCTTGGAACATCGCGCATTCCCGCGCGAACGCAATCCGCCTATTCAAGAAGTTGCGTATATGCGTGATCCAGCACGCGGCGTCTATTGGCGCAGCGCAAGTGTCGGTGCCGCGACCCTCTCCCCATAAACGAGGCCAAGGGATTGTGGCCAGCGTCGCAATTATCTTCCTTCGCCCCGTTTACGGGGAGAAGGTCGCGGCAGCGGGATGAGGGGCAGCGCAAACTTCCCAATGAATCACTGAAAATCAAACGCGCTCAGCCCTGTCACCATTTCATCCAGCCCAAGTGGCCGCGTGACGGGCGGTTCGGCCCGTGCAAGACAACCCGGTCGCTCGCAAAGCCTGCACGCTGGGCCAACGGTCGTCGCACCCACCTGCCCTGCACGCGCGGTTCGCCTCCCATGGCGGCGCAGGCAACGCAGCGCTATATACAATCTCGTCCTTGAACCCGATGTCGCAGCCCAGCAGTAGCGCTGTCCGACGCGGCCTTTCGGCAAAGGCACCCTGCGGTCCTTCGAGTGTGCGGGAAATCGTGAGAAACTCCGCGCCGTCCGGCATCTCTACTGCCTCGACAAAAATCTGCCCCGGAAGGCCGAATGCCGCATGAACGGATAGCTTAGGACACCCACCACCGAACCGGCTTTGCGGAAATCCCTGGCTACCTGCTTTCCGAAAGCGATGCCCCGCATTGTCCACTTCCAGCATGAAAAACGGCACGCCGCTCGCGCCGGGCCGCTGCAACATCGTCAGCCTATTTGCCGCCTGCTCAAACGAAACGCCGAAGCGCGAGCGCAGCACGTCGATGTCATACCGACTCCGCACCGCCGCTGCATGAAACGCCGCATAGGGCATCATCAGCGCGTGCGCCGCATATCGTCCAAGCTCGAACCGTGCCAGCCGCCGCGCTTCATCCGACGACAATTTCAGCGCCTGAATTGCGCCAGCCACCGCCACCCGCATCCTGATAAGGCACGCCTCCATCGCGACCTCGCGCAACTGGTCGAATGGAGACAGGCGCTCCGAGATAAACAACCGTTGGGAATGTCGATCATAGCGCCGCCGCCAGTTCGGCATGGTCGCCACCGGCAGCACCTTCACCACTATTCCATATTCGCGTTTCAACCAGCCTTTCAGCGCGCCGTATAAATCGTCACCCGGATCGAGCAGCCGCGTGAACGCCTCCGCCTCTTCCTCGATATTCGCATAGTAGTTTGAGCGCCGCTCAAACACATCGCGGACTTCATCGATGGGCAGGCGCGCCGATGACAGCGTTGTCGCATGGCCTTCGCGCGCCATGATTTCGGACAGATCCGAAAGCCGGTCGGCCTGCTCCCGATACGCGCGAAACAGCTTTATCATTGCCGACGCCGCATTCGGCGCCGCTTCCACCACCTCGATCAATTCCTGATCGCCGGGCAGTTCCCCCGACAGAAGCGGATCGGAAAACACCTCCTTCAACGCCGCAATCGAACCCTTTGCCTCGCCCTGCAATTCTGACGGCTCGACATTGTAGGTCGAGGCCAGTTTGAGAATGAGCTGAACAGTCAGGGGGCGCTGATTGCGCTCTATGAGATTCAGATAGGACGGCGAAATGCCAAGCCCTTCGGCCATTGCTGTTTGGGTCAGGCCCTTCGCGTTGCGTATCCGGCGAATACGCGGCCCCGCAAATATCTTCTGCTCAGCCATGATGGTGGCCCGCGGAAACTGAAAGGCATTCGCTTTGAATACCCCCACCCCTTACCCCTCCCCTCAAGGGGGAGGGGAATGATGGACGTAGCGCTTCAAATTCCCCCTCCCCCTTGAGGGGAGGGGTAAGGGGTGGGGGTCCAGAACATGGGCTCTTCATCTTTTTACACATCTTTACAGGCTTGACGGCTGCTTTTACAGCGATCTGGCTTTTACATATTTTACAAATTTACACGCCAACTCAGTCAATCGCAACACAGATTTTCTCTAAACATTCCCACTAAAACTTGAAAATCCTCGCGTTTCTTTCGCGCTGCAATGTAAACACTGTCACAGGATTGAAGCGCAAATTCCTTCCAAGCCGCGCTTTTCCATCGAACACTGGATTTATCGGAGTTGTCGCAATGACTGATTTTTACAACCTCGTCCCGTCAGCGCCGGAAGGCCGTTATGAGGGCATTGATCGGCCCTATTCGCCGGAAGACGTGAAGCGCCTGCGTGGCTCCGTTCAGATCCGCCACACCCTGGCTGAAAACGGCGCAAACCGTCTCTGGAAGCTCATTCACGAAGAAGATTTCGTCAACGCGCTGGGTGCGCTCTCCGGCAATCAGGCCATGCAGATGGTTCGCGCCGGTTTGAAGGCGATCTACCTTTCCGGCTGGCAGGTTGCGGCAGACGCCAACACTGCTTCCGCCATGTATCCCGACCAGTCGCTTTATCCGGCCAACGCCGCGCCGGAACTCGCGAAGCGCATCAACCGCACGCTGCAGCGCGCTGACCAGATCGAAACGTCCGAAGGCAAGGGCCTCTCCGTCGATACATGGTTTGCGCCGATCGTGGCAGATGCCGAAGCCGGTTTCGGTGGCCCGCTGAACGCCTTTGAAATCATGAAAGCTTTCATTGAGGCGGGCGCGGCTGGCGTTCACTTCGAGGATCAGCTTGCATCGGAAAAGAAGTGCGGCCATCTCGGTGGCAAGGTCTTGATCCCCACCGCCGCGCATATCCGCAACCTCACCGCCGCACGCCTTGCTGCTGACGTCATGGGCGTGCCGACTCTGATCGTCGCCCGCACGGATGCGGAAGCTGCGAAGCTGCTCACCTCCGACATTGACGAGCGCGACAAGCCCTTCGTCGACTACAAGGCGGGCCGCACCGTCGAGGGCTTCTATCAGGTTCAGAACGGCATTGACCCGTGCATCGCGCGCGCCATCGCTTACGCTCCGTATTGCGATCTGATCTGGATGGAAACGGGCAAGCCCGATCTCGCTCAGGCACGCAAATTCGCGGAAGCCGTGCAGAAGGTACATCCCGGCAAGAAGCTGGCTTACAACTGCTCGCCATCTTTCAACTGGAAGAAGAACCTGGACGACGCAACCATTGCCAAGTTCCAGCGCGAACTCGGTGCGATGGGCTACAAGTTCCAGTTCATCACGCTGGCCGGTTTCCACCAGCTCAACTTCGGCATGTTTGAATTGGCGCGCGGTTACAAGGATCGCCAGATGGCGGCCTATTCCGAGTTGCAGGAGGCCGAGTTTGCAGCAGAAGCGAACGGCTACACCGCCACCAAGCACCAGCGCGAAGTCGGCACCGGTTATTTCGACGCCGTGTCCCTTGCGATTACAGGCGGCAAGTCGTCGACCACCGCAATGCGCGACTCCACCGAGCATGAACAGTTCAAGCCAGCGGCTGAATAACATCGCTGGCGCGCCGGGAATGCGCGGAGGAAACCATTCCCGGCGCCACCAACTCAACCCAGCATACCAAGGGAGACTGACATGACACCTAGAACACGGGTTAAGGAACGGGCCGAGGAACAGGCTTCGGCCATGAGCGACGAACAGCAGGCCGCGATCCGTATCGTAGCCAACGACTTGCACCGCCTTAATCAGGCAGTGATGAAGGCGGTCGAGGCGGGTGTTTCGGTCGAACTGGTCCGTTCTGCCCGCCACCACGGTGGCAACGGAAACTGGGGCGACCTGCTCATTCCGGTCATCGTCACCCAGCAGCACGCCTGACGTAATCAACTGATGTTTAGAACCCCTCATCCGCCTGCCGGCACCTTCTCCCTCAAGGGGAGAAGGCAGAGATGGCAACGCCTCGCTTATCCTGCAACGTTGAAGACTGAAGCCAACGCCGCAGTTTTCCGCCTTCTCCCCTTGAGGGAGAAGGTGCCGGCAGGCGGATGAGGGGTATTTTTCAGCAACGCACGCAGCCTTCGCCTTAGCTTAACCGCTAAATCGTTCGTCCCCCCTTCCCTTATTTCCGCCACAGTGGCAGATTTCAGGCATCCGCAACACAATTGGTGATTGATGCCAGATCCGAAAAAGGAAGCCCGCCCGAAGTCACGTGGCGCAACCAAACGCATACCGGCTTTTCTCAACAAACCTCGCGGTGTCAAAAACTGGAAAGAAGCCTCAAGCTGGCTGGAATGGCGCGGCATTGAGGACATTGAATGCATCACGCCAGATCAAGCGGGCGTTGCGCGCGGCAAGATGATGCCGTCTAACAAATTCACGTCGAACACCTCGCTCGCGCTGCCCTCTGCGCCCTTCATGATGACCATTTCCGGCGACTACCCGGAAGACGGCAAGGGCTTCGAATATCCCGAAGACGATGGCGATCTGAAGCTCGTGCCGGACCTGTCTACCCTCTCGGTCGTTCCGTGGGAATCAGACCCGACCGCGCAGGTCATTTGCGACCTCGTTCATCAGGATGGCCGCATGGTCGAATTCACGCCGCGCAATGTGCTGCGCCGCGTGATGGAGGCATATGACAAGCTTGGTCTAAGGCCGGTCGTCGCGCCGGAAATCGAGTTCTATCTCGTTCGCAAGAACCCCGACCCCGATTATCCGCTATCGCCGCCGGTTGGCCGCTCCGGTCGTCCCATCGCGGGCGGTTCCGGCTATTCCATCGCGGGGGTCAACGAGTATGACGAACTGATCGACGACATCTATCATTTCTCCGAAGCGCAGGGCTTGGAGATCGACACGCTGATTCACGAAGAGGGCGCTGGCCAGCTTGAAATCAACCTGCGTCACGGCGATCCGCTGGAGCTTGCCGATCAGGTTTTCCTGTTCAAGCGAACCATCCGCGAAGCCGCACTCAAGCATGATGTCTACGCCACTTTCATGGCAAAGCCGATTCAGGGCCAGCCTGGATCGGCCATGCACATTCACCAGTCCATCGTCGACAAGAAGACCGGCAAAAACGTCTTCACTCTTGCCGATGGCACCGAAAGCGAGGCGTTTTTCCATTTCCTCGGCGGAATGCAAAAACACGTACCGAATGCGCTGGTGATGTTCGCGCCCTACGTCAATTCGTATCGCCGCTTGACGCAGGCAGCCTCCGCGCCAGTCAACAACAAATGGGGCTACGATAACCGCACGACCGCTTTCCGTGTGCCGCGCTCGGACCCTGCCGCGCGGCGCGTAGAAAACCGAATCCCGTCGTCGGATGCCAATCCTTATCTCGCGCTCGCATCGTCTCTGGCTTGCGGCCTAATCGGCATCACGCACAAAATTCCGTGCGAAGCCGCCGTTACCACGACCGCTAACGAGGACGAGATTGACCTGCCGCGCGGCTTGCTGGAGGCGGTCGATCTGTTCGAGCAGGACGACGACCTGCGCCAGTTGCTTGGCGTGCAATTCGCCAACACCTATGCCGCCATCAAGCGCGCCGAGTTCGAGACGTTCATGGAAGTGATCTCGCCCTGGGAGCGTGAATACCTGCTGCTGAACGTCTGATCATGGCCTATCAATCGCCCATTTCGCCCGGTCGCTCGTGGTACGAGGACACTGTTCCCGACCGCCCGGTTTATCCAACACTCGACGGCGACCGCCGCGCGGATGTCGTCATCATAGGTGGCGGCTTCACCGGCCTGTCGGCGGCTGTGCATCTCGCCAAGGCCGGAACACGCGCCATTCTGATCGAGTCGCATCGTTTCGGTGACGGCGCATCGGGCCGCAATGGCGGCCAGTTTGGCACAGGGCAGCGTGCGTGGGCGGAAGAAATGGAGGCCGAATTTGGTTTCACCCGCGCCAAGGCGCTTTTCGACCTTGCCGAAGAAGCCAAGGCGCATCTGCTCGAATTTACCGCCGCAAACGGCATCGACATGGACTACCGCATCGGCCAGATGTCGGTGGCGCATAAGCCGCGCTTTGTGGATGAGTACCGCGCCCATGCCGAGATCATGGCGACCCGCTTCGACTATCCGCACATCAGCTTCATGGATGCGAAGGAAACTGCCGAGCGTCTCGGTTCCACCGCCTATTACGGCGGCACGCGCGACACCGGCACCGGCCATATCAACCCACTCAAACTATTGGTTGGCACTGCCAAGGCAGCAGCCGCCGCAGGTGCTGAACTCTACGAGCAGACCAGCGCCAGCGACATTTCATCGACCGGCGGCAAGGTCATCGTGAAAACCCCCCGCGGCACCATCACCGCCGACAAGGCGCTCATCGCCGTCAACGCCTATGGCGGCAATCTCGAACCGCAAAGCGCTGCGCATGTCATGCCCATCGGTTCGTTCATCGGCGCGACCGTGCCGCTGCCAGCCGATACGCCGGTGCTTCCCGGCTGGGAAGCCGTGGACGACAGCCGCTTTGTCGTGCGCTATTTCCGCAAGTCGCCGGACAATCGGCTGTTGTTCGGCGGGCGCGAAATCTATGCGGTCAACGACCCGAAAGACATTCACATCCACATCCGCAAGCAGATCGCGGAAATCTATCCGTTCCTAAAAGATGTCGAGATCACGCACGGCTGGGGCGGCTATGTCGGCATCACCATGCCGCGCAAGCCTTGGGTGCGCGAAGTCATGCCGAACGTCATTTCAGCGGGCGGCTATTCCGGCCACGGCGTCATGCTGTCGAACTTTGTCGGCAAGCTTTATGCGGAAACCGTTGGCGGCAATCGCAACCGGCTCAAGCTGTTCGAGGATTTGAAGATTCCGGCCTTTCCCGGCGGTCGCCGCTTCCGCGCCCCGCTGCTCTTTCTCGCACTCAACTGGTACGCGCTGCGCGACCGTATATAAGCGTTCGCATTCATCACTACGATCTACCGAGATCACTTGCGGCGGGCATAGGGCTATGCTTCATGCGCGCAGTGGAGGAATGAGCATTGAACAAGCCCCTTTGGACCCCTTCGAAAGAACGCATTGCAGCCGCGCCAATCACCGCATTCATGACGGAAGCTTCCAGGCGCGCCCAGCGAGCGCTGGAAACATATGACGATCTGCACGATTGGTCCGTGAAAGACCGGGAAGCGTTCTGGGATCTGCTTTGGGATTGGGCGGGCGTGATCGGTGAAAAAGGCGGAACGGTTATCGCTAACGGCGACAAATTGCCGGGCGCACAGTTCTTTCCTGACGCACGGCTGAACTTTGCGGAAAACCTGTTGCGCGGGAGGGGTGGCGGCGACGCGCTGGTTTTTCACGGCGAAGACAAGGTTGAGCGCCGCATTAGCTGGGACGAATTGCGCGCCGAGGTTTCGCGCTTGCAGCAGCTTTTCGTATCGCTCGGTGTGGAGCAGGGCGACCGGGTTGCGGCCATGATGCCGAACATGCCGGAAACGATTGCGGCCATGCTCGCAGCGGCTTCCATTGGCGCGGTGTGGTCGTCATGCTCCCCCGATTTCGGCGAACAGGGGGTGCTGGATCGCTTCGGGCAAATCGAACCGGTGCTGCTGATTGTGCCGGATGGTTACTGGTACGCGGGCAAGCGCATCGAGATCGCCGACAAGGTCGCGGCAGTTGCACAGAAGCTGACCACCGTTCGCAATGTACTGGTGGTGGAATATCTGGGGCAGGCCGAACGTATTGCGGCCAACACACCGAAGGCCATGACGCTAGCGGAAGCGATAGAGCCATTCCCGATAATGCCGGTAACGTTCGAGCGGCTGCCATTTTCGCATCCGCTCTATATTCTCTATTCTTCCGGCACCACTGGCGTACCCAAATGCATCGTGCATGGCGCGGGCGGATCATTGTTGCAGCACCTGAAAGAACACCGCCTGCATTGTGGCATCGGCGCTGGCGACCGGGTGTTCTATTTCACGACCTGCGGTTGGATGATGTGGAACTGGGTGGTTTCCGCACTCGCCTGCAATGCGAGCCTCATGCTTTATGACGGTTCGCCATTCCACCCCGATGGCAATGTGCTGTTCGATTATGCGCAGGCCGAAAAGTTCACCTTCTTCGGCACGTCCGCCAAGTTCATCGATACATTGCGCAAGTCCGGCTTGCGCCCGATCGATACACACAATCTATCGGCAGTACGTGTGCTGACTTCCACCGGCTCGCCGCTCTCGCCTGAAGGTTTCGCCTTCGTCTATGACGGCATAAAAGCCGATGTGCATCTGGCCTCCATGTCTGGCGGTACGGATATCATGGGCTGCTTCGTTCTGGGTATTCCCACAAAGCCGGTGTGGAGCGGGGAGATCCAAGGGGCCGCGCTGGCGATGGCGGTTGACGTCTGGGACGACGACGGAAAGCCCATTCGCGAAGAAAAAGGCGAACTGGTTTGCAGCAATGCGTTTCCCTCAATGCCCATCGGGTTCTGGAATGATCCAGATAATTCGCGTTATCGCGCGGCGTATTTCGAGCGTTTCGATAATGTCTGGTGTCATGGTGATTTTGCCGAGTGGACGCCGCATGGCGGCATGATCATTCACGGACGATCCGACGCAACGCTTAACCCCGGCGGTGTGCGCATCGGCACTGCCGAAATCTACAATCAGGTTGAACAGATGGACGAGGTGGCCGAAGCGCTGTGCATTGGCCAGACCTTCGATGACGATGTCCGGGTCGTGTTGTTTGTGCGATTGGCGCCAGGGGTCGTGCTGGACGACGAGTTGCAAAAGCGTATCCGCACCAAGATCAGGATCGGTGCCAGCCCGCGCCACGTCCCGGCAAAAATCGTGCAGGTTGCAGATATTCCGCGCACCAAATCCGGCAAGATTACAGAGCTTGCAGTTCGCGACGTGGTGCACGGACGCGCGGTGAAAAACAAGGAAGCGCTGGCAAACCCGGAAGCGCTCGATCTGTTCAGGAATATCCCGGAACTGGCCAGTTGAGGCGGTATGGTTAGCAATGTGTAAATTGGAAATTTACCGCATTTCCGATTGGTGGAACACAACGCTAAACAGCAACCGATGCCAGTAAGGATTTGTTAAGGCGGGGTAGCGATAGTTCTCGCGAGTTTTGAGGAAAAGTTTCCGCGGCGGACAACTTTCCCCAGCCATTGGAACAGCAGCCAATTCCCTTCAAGGCGCCACCAGGCGCCTTTTTCTTTGGAAATCCGGGCGAGACGCAGTGCTGCCCCTCATCCGCCTGCCGGCACCTTCTCCCCGTGAACGGGGCGAAGGAAGATGGGGTCAATACCGCTTTCAATTCTCATCGCTGCATATTGAACGCAACGTGGCCATTATCCCCCTTCGCCCCGTTTACGGGGAGAAGGTCGCGGCAGCGGGATGAGGGGCAGCAAAAAACGCCTCTTTCATTTTAGCAAATTACGGAATAAGGCTGCGGCTGGAAACGGCGTTAGCCAATTCCGGGATGTAACAATCCCTTCCTCAAGCGGTCTGTGTCGTGCGAAAACGACACGTCCTCGGTTTCGCCGGGGAGGCCACGGCCATGTCCAGAGCTTCGGCTTAAAAGCCGTGGCAACCGTCTTGAGGCGGTTTGTTACCTCCCCGGTCACCAGAGGGGCAATGGGGCAAATATCGCTCCTCGGTGACCGCTTACTTCACGGGGAGCGGTGATGGAAAATTATAGTTTCTGGCAGGATTTTTTCGCGACCTATCGTTCATCGCCTGACGCAATCAAAGCCCTGTGGCTCATCGTGCCGCCGACATTCGCGGTTGCCTTTGCGCGGGTGGTGGCGAACGCGTTTCGGCACACGACAGTATCAAACATCACAGTGGAATTTCAAAGCAGGGACCGCCCCGTTCAAAACCGGGAAAACGAAGAAGTTCTGATATTTGCGGGTGGGCGTCTGCTTGACCGCTTTGCGGTACCGCATAAATCCGACGCGCGGATAAGTTCAAACTCTCGTTAGCTTGGCGCAGAAATTCGGATCAGCGTTTGGCGAGAATGGTGATTTTCGAGAACCGGAGCGGAGTGTACTTTTAGTACATGAGCACCGGAAGCGTATAAAAGCGCCTTTCGCAGCCTACGCTCATACGAATTTCCGGCAAAGCTCGCCGGGGTCGTTCTCGCCCTTGTGCAAGTCATACAAGGTGGCTTCGTCGCCCTTGGTCCACCAGATCAGTTCCTGCCCGGCATATTTCGCACCGCTTGCGGCCAATACGGAAACCGTCACGACAACGCGCTCGCCGATTTTCAGCACTGCAAGCGAATTATCTCCAGCGTTGATATAGGTCGCAGCGATTTTCTGCCCGCCGCAATCATAGTTCACCGTCTCGCGGGTTGCCGCATCGCCCGGAAGATCCAGCGAAACACTTGCCGCCTGCGCGGACGAAACCGCCAGACCACTTGCCAGCATTGCGATGCGCCAAATCGTCATTGGACTTTAACCTCGGAGCGTTCGCCCGCTTTCACCGTCACCGGCTGTTCCTTTTTCTGGCCATCGCCTGTTGGCGTAACGATCAACAGATAGTCGCCTGCCGGAACGGTGGATTGCATCGTCTCGCCATAGGCATAGGTCACGCCCTGCCGCTCGCCCTGCAAATTCGCCTTACCTTCAAACAGCCGAATCTCGCTTGCGCCGGGAGCTTCAACCGCCAAAACGCCAGCGTCGAGATTAACCGTCTCCTCTCGGCGCTCGCCGACCCTCATGGAGAACAGATGCTCCACAGTTGCGGCGTCCATCTGCACCACCGCAACATAATCCCCCGCAGGCAAATCGAAATCCGGATCGGTGCCATAGTCATACGCCACCTGATCGCGCGTGCCGTCGATCTTCTTCGCCGCCTTGAAAATGCGCGTGTAGAGATTGCCGGAATCGACTTTTTCGCCGCCTGCGGCATAGACCGACGAAATCACCGCCGTTCCCACGCCCACCACAATATCCTTGTTGATGACCTGTCCGGCTGCAACCTTGAATGTCTCGCTCACCTCGCCGGCGCCGAGCTTCACGGTAATCTTGGTATCACCGGCAGGAACGACGAATTTCCGCTCGCCATAATTGGCTGAGGAATCGCCACCCGGATATTGCGCGATGATCTGCGCATCACCGTCCGGCTCCGCGCCTTCCGAAGGCACCGCACGAATATTCAGCCTGCCCGCATTCAGAACAAAATGCGGTGTCGCCATTTTGCCAGCCTCAACGGTGACTTTCTGCTCGGTCGAAGCCACATCAACCTTCGCAGTTATGATGTAATCGCCCGGTTCGAGATTGCCCTTCCACTCGCCATACTCGGTGCCGACATAGTCACCAGCCGTGCCATCCGGCTTGGCGCGCACGATGCCGTAAGAAAGGTCGGTCGTTTTGAGTTCCTCTCCGCCCTCGTTCAGCACGGCGGTCGGCACGATATTGAACTCGACTTTTGCCGGTTCCGGCGCTGGCGGCGGTGTTGGTTCCGGTGCGGGCTTCACGACTTCGGCAACGGTCGATTTCAGCGCCTCCTCAAGCTGGCGCGCGTCGGAAGCCTGCACATATTTGCCGCCCGTATTCTCCGCCAGACAGGCCACCTGCTTGCCCTCTTCGGCGGTCAGCCCAAAACCTACAACATGCGCTGTGAAATCGACGCCCGACTGCTCCAACTCTTTACCCAGCGCGCAGGGGTCGGCCTGACAGGTTTCAAGACCGTCGGTAATGAGAATGACGGTCGCTTTCTCTTCCGTATATTTCAGGTCTTCCGCCGCCTTTTTCACGGCAGCGGAGAGCGGCGTCTTGCCGAGGAATTTCATCTGGTCGGCAGCGGTGGTTATCGCCGCAGCCGTGCCCTTTGCCGGTGGCACGACAAGCTCAATGTCCTCGCAGCTTCCCTTTTGCCGATGGCCATATGCCATCAGGCCAAGTTCAAGATCGGAGGGCATGCTCTGCAAAACAGTGCGCAACGCTTCGCGGGCGATTTCCAGCTTCGGCTTGCCGTCGATCTGCCCCCACATGGAGCCAGAAGCGTCGAGCACGATAATCGCGCGATCTTCGGCGCGCACGCCAATCACGCCGGACATTATTGCGAAGAATACAAGAAATGCCCGCGCCAATAGCTGCATGATTTGCCCTCGTGAATTAAGTCGCGCGAAGCTATCCAAACAAGCCGCATGTTACAATGGCGGAGCGGCCGATTTGCAGGGTAGTTCACCCCTCATCCGACCGTCTCAATACGTCGTGCGTCGTTCTTCGCTTGGCGGCCTGCCGAAATGCTGGCGATAGCTCTGTGCAAAATACGAATGTGAGGCGAATCCCGTCGCCACGGCAATATCGAAAATCGGCATGTTGGTCTGCCGCAGCAATTCGCGGGCGCGTTCCAGCCGCAACCGCGTGTAGTATTTCCCCGGCGTCATGTTCATATGGCGCAAAAATAGCCGCTCGACCTGCCGCACAGAAAGTCCTGCCGACTTCGCTAACTGCACCGCCGACAGGGGCTCATCCAACGTATCCGCCATGCGCTCGACGATCTTCTTAAGCTTTTCGGATTTGCCCATTAGGTCGCGTTCAGGACCGCGCCGCTGGCGGTCAGAGGTGGACCGCACCCGCTCATAATTGAACTGGTTCGCGACCTCATTGGCGATCCCCGGCCCCAGATCGTCACGAACAACGGCCAGCATCAAATCGATGGACGTTGTACCGCCCGCGCACGTGTATCGCTTGCGGTCGATTTCAAACACATTGCCGGAACATTCGATCCCCGGAAACGCCTCCATGAATGAGGCGCGATTCTCCCAATGAATTGTGCAGCGATAGCCGTCGAGTTGCCCCGCCTCGGCCAGCAAATGCGACCCGACCGAAAGCGCACCGAGCGCGCCGCCGCGACGTCCCCATTTGCGCAATCCGGCCAGCACCTTACTCTTGCCGGGAAACTCCAGCGACAGCCCTGCCGCCACAAACAGAATGTCGGCATTAGGAACATCGGCGATGCTGTAATCCACCTTCACCGGCAGGCCGTTCGACGCCATCACCGACTCGCCATCAGCCGAAACTGTTATCCAGCTATAAAACGAATGCCCCAATTGTCGGTTTGCCGAGCGCAAAATGTCGATTGCGGCGGCCAGCGAGAACA
This sequence comes from Mesorhizobium sp., assembly GCA_049840935.1. Classification (GTDB taxonomy): domain Bacteria; phylum Pseudomonadota; class Alphaproteobacteria; order Rhizobiales; family Rhizobiaceae; genus Mesorhizobium_G. The sequence continues at coordinate 149,392 of JASGJA010000024.1, read as the reverse complement.
TCGGAAATTTCTCGACCATCAGAAATGCGAATTGCCGATGGCGCAAATGCGCATCCGCTCCGCGCTGGCTAACCTCCGCCAAATTGGTCCGCACTTCCTGTTCCATCCGCCGCCCCGGTCGCTGGAAACCGCATTTGCCTTAGTCTAGAATTGAGGCCTTTCCAGTCCGGCAGCAAGATAGGCGGAAACGAGCGTGTTCGCCATCAACAGGGCAATCGTCATTGGCCCGACTCCGCCCGGCACCGGCGTGATGGCGCCCGCAACCTTTTCCGCTGCCGCATAGTCCACATCGCCCACCAGCCGCGTTTTGCCGTCGCCGGTGGAAATTCGATTGATGCCGACATCGATAACCGTCGCGCCGGGCTTCACCCAGTCGCCTTTCACCATTTCCGGTCGTCCCACCGCCGCGACCAGAATATCCGCCGTGCGGCAAACTGCTGGCAAATCCTTAGTGCGGCTGTGCGCAACTGTCACCGTGCAGTTCGCGCCGAGCAGCAGGTTCGCCATCGGCTTGCCGACAATGTTCGACCGCCCCACCACAACAGCGGTGAGGCCAGATAAATCCTTGCCGCGTACGCGTTCGATCAGGATCATCGAACCCGCCGGAGTGCAAGGAACGAACGCCGTTTCCGTCTCGCCCGTCACCAACTTGCCGACATTGACGAAATGGAACCCGTCAACGTCCTTTTCCGGCGCGATTGTCTGGATCACGCGGCCCGAATCGATATGTCCCGGCAGTGGCAATTGCACCAGAATGCCGTGGATCGATTTGTCTGCGTTGAGGCTCGCAATCAGCGCCAGAAGGTCGGCCTCGCTGGTGTCCGCCGGCAGCGTGTGCTGCACCGACTTGAACCCGCATTCCTTGGCCTTCTTCGATTTGGAAGAAACATAGACCTGACTGGCCGGGTCTTCACCGACGATAATCACTGCCAGTCCGGGCTGAATGTTCTTTTCCGCGATCAGCTTGGCCGCTCGTTCCTTGACCTGCGCGACCACTTCCTCTGCGATCTGCTTGCCGTCGATTCGTTGAGCCATGCTTGTCTCCGGAACTTGGTATGTCCGGCGATAATCAACAAACGCGAGCCGCGCAATCCGCGCTTGCGCCGCCTTTTGCCGCAAAAGCGAAAACCAACCAGATTTCAGAAATAATTGCGGTCGCGCCGGATAGCCATCGCCCGAACCAGCTCCCGGCATTCCCGGACCGCCTCAAGGCATTCCATAAGCGCGCCGCGCATCTCGTCCATGCTTTCCTGCATGTCGTTTGCCGCCTTCGCCGTACCGCCCGATAGAGCCCTGCGCGCAATATCCGCTTCCACTGCCATGCGAGCAATTTGCGCTTTGCTTTCGAGCCCCAAAGGTCTGTCTGAACTCGGCTGCACGAAATCCAATAGCGACCCATGTTTCGCGATTGGGGCCGGTTCAGACTCGTCGTCGTCCGGCGAAATGACCGCCTCATATTGCAGCTTGGCGCGCGCCCTCGCCTCCTCCAGCGCATGCGCAAGAGAGGGGATAGACCGGCTCGCCTTATCTGCTTCTTCCTCGCCTTCCATCATTCCCGCCGACTGCTCTCGAATGTCCCGCCAAAGCTAAGACTTGCGTCAGAATAAAGCGTTAAACCGCATTTTTGCGGCGCATTTTTAAAGTTATACGGGCGTATTTTTCCTAATATTGCATATTTTGCGACTAAAACACCCCATAGTTTGGGCCAAAAGTGCCGTTGAAACCGCTTTCGTACGGCGTATATTTACGCATCATGCAAGGAATCGACCTATGAACGCCCCGGCTATGTCACGCCGAGAACGCCAAAAGGCAGACACCCGTGCCGAGCTTTTATCGGCGGCTCATGAACTCATTGCAGATGAGGGTTATGAGGGGCTAACTATCAGAAAACTCGCTGAAAAAGTCGGTTACGCGCCGATGTCCGTCTATTCCTATTTTGCGGACAAGGACGAGATTTTGCTGGCCGTCGCAGAGGATGCTTTCGCGACACTGGCGCGGCGCGTTGCAGCCCGGCAATCCGATAACCCATTGGAATCTATACGTCGCGGCCTAAAAGAGTATGTCGCCTTCGCTCTCGAGAACCCGAATGAATATATTACGGTTTTCATGACGCCGAAGGCTCATCAGCATGAAGACGAAACCTTCGACACGCTGAAAAAGAACAATCCCTGCCTGAACCTGCTTTTGTCGCAGATCGATGCGGCAGTTTCGCGCGGCCAGATGAAGGGCGATGTGTTCTCCATCGCCACAATGCTCTGGTCTACCATTCATGGCGCGGTATCGCTTTTAATCACCTTTCCTAAGTTTCCGTTCGGCGAACCTACTGTTTTTGCTGAAAGAATGATCGATGTCGGTATGCGCGCCGTCACCGAATGCGAGATCACTTCGCTGGGCGATCCCGGCGAATGCGGGACAAATTGCAAGCTCTAAAACGTCCTTCCTAAAAATTGTACATGTACATTTTCTAGTTGAAACTCGATCAAAATCAATATATGTACATTTTTGTGTACGTGTACGGCATTTGAGATTTATCAAAGGAAACAAAGAGATGAAAGCCGCATCCATCGCATTGGCCGCAATTCTGGCGCTGTCGAGCACTGCTTTTGCCGCCGAAGGAACCAAGCGCCCGGTCAAGACTGACAAGCCGGTAACGCAGGAGCAGCTGGTCGATACAACCGCGACCGGCTCGATCAAGAGCACCTCCGAAAGCAAGTCGGAAAAGCCGCGTCTTGGCTTCGATACCAACCCTTTTTCATTCGGCAGCTTCCATTGAGTTGCCCCAGCCCTTTCCGTTTGGCCTGACTGCCTTTAAAGCAGTGCCAAACGGAGAGTGGATATGCACTTGAAACTGGTACTCGTCGGCTGCGGAAATATGGGCTTTGCCATGCTTTCGGGCTGGTTGAAATCCGGTAAGTTGAAGCCCTCCGACGTTTTTGTCGTTGAGCCGAACGAAGCGCTGCGTGTCCGTGCTGCGGGCTTGAACGTTGCAACCGGAAGCAGCTCACAAGACCTGCCGGGTGGTGAAATTCCTGAGATAATCGTTATTGCGGTCAAGCCGCAGGTTATCCGTCAAGTTATTGACGGCTATACACAATTTGGTGCCGGAACGGCGACATTCGTTTCGATTGCCGCAGGCACGCCGATCAAGACTTTCGAGGCTGTTCTGGGTGCCGGCACGCCCGTGCTTCGCTGCATGCCGAACACGCCAGCCGCAATCGGCAAGGGCATGATGGTCGTCTATGCCAATCCGGCTGTAACCGCTACTGCGCGCGAAACGATCAGCGATTTGCTTTCTGCCAGCGGCGAAGTTGCCAGCATCGACAGCGAAGATTTGATGGACGCCGTAACCGCCGTTTCCGGCTCCGGTCCCGCCTATATTTTTCACTTCATCGAGTGCCTAACAAAGGCCGCCGAAAAGGTTGGCCTGCCCGCCGAAACGGCCAGATTGCTTGCCATGCAAACGGTGTATGGCGCGGCTAGCCTTGCAGCCGAAACGCGGGAAGATCCGGGCGAGTTGCGCCGGCAGGTGACAAGCCCCAACGGCACGACTGCTGCTGCGCTCGACGTGTTGATGGGCGGAGAAAAACTGGCGAATTTGCTGGCTGACGCTGTTGAGGCAGCGCGAAAGCGTTCCGTCGAACTCGGAAGCTGATACGCTATTTGCCGTGCAGCATTTCATCCTGTTTGCGCCGAAGCGCATAAAGGCGCGTCGTCATGTCGGGCGTTGCGTTTTCGGTGGTGAGCAACTCGCCTTTGGCGACGGGCTTTAGCACTTTGCCGCCTTCCAGCAGGCCGACAGGAAATCGCCTTGTTTTGCCGCGCTTCCTCAACCGTCATGGTCCATGACCGGTAGCAAGTCTCGCCGATGGCATCGAAACTCTCGCCGGGTTTCAGATCGCGTTTTGCGACTGCGCAAACTTCCGCCACTGGGCGCGGCAGCGGCACCATGTCCGGCTTTCCGTAAAGCACAATTCGCGCCGCCGTGAGCGGAACTTCCAGCGACGTGAGATGGTAGGGGCGGTGAAACGCATAATAGGGTCCGTGCCCCACATGCAGATCATCCATACGTTCGATGATGCGGGGATGAGTGGCCTCCACAACGACGAAAACGCCCGGCGCGACGCCCTTGCCGATTGTATAATCGACTACGCCCTTGCGCGACAGAACACCGCCAGCTTCTTGTGGAATCAATACCTTGGCCAGTTGATCGCGGCTGGCACTCGGTCCATGCATTCCAGCAATATCCGGCACCAGACCGGTAGCGTTGGCGATAGCGGCCATTTCCACCATCGTCTTGGAACCGTCCACAAACTCGACCAGCATGCGCGGGTTCATATTCCGGCGCTCGGCCTCTTCGCGATAGTCGTCCGGCACTGCGTCGTGATTGAGCGGATTGTTCTTGCCCTTGCCTGCCGCAACGATGGTGTAGCCAAGCGCGGTTGCAAATTCGATCAGTTCCATACAGCTTGAAGGCTCGTCGCCCGCGCCAATTGAATAGAGCACCCCAAGCTTGTCGGCCTGCTGCTTCAGATAGGGTCCGATGGTGACGTCAGCCTCGACGTTCATCATCACGACATGCTTGCCGTGCTCCATCGCCATCAGGTCGAAATCAGCAGCAACGCCGGGTTTTCCAGTGGCGTCAATAATGACGTCGAGCAGCGGATTGGTGACGAGCAGTTCGTTGCTCGTGATCGCGAGTTTTCCGGCTTCGATGGCTTGCGTGACGGCGGAAGCTGTGTGCGCTTCAACTGCACGGTCCTCATCGCCATAGGCAATGCGAACCGCATTGCGCGCAGTGTGCGGCCTGCGGGTGGACATGGCCGCAAGCTCGACGCCCTTCATCAACATGCACTGGGTAACGAGATCGGTGCCCATTTCGCCGGAGCCGATAACACCGATGCGAACCGGCCTGCTCTCATCCGCACGGCGGGCCAAATCGCGGGCAAGACCAGTTAAGGCGATGGGTTGCATGGTTTTCCTTCGCTGTCGGCTGCGGCGCGGTGTTCGCAGTAACCGGGTATGCCGACACCGAAAATGGTGCTGCCAGAGAGGATTGAACTCTCGACCTCTCCCTTACCAAGGGAGTGCTCTACCACTGAGCTACGGCAGCATCGGGCGGCTTTTCCTTGATTTCACATCGTTCGTCAACACGGGAAAAGCCATTCCGCCACATTTTCCTGCGCACTATTATACACACCCAAAGAAACCCGCGCATTCGCAAGCCCTTGTGGAACGCGCCGCCAAGCCGCAAATATGCCATCGTCTGTTGATCTTGACTGACTTTGGGACGAATTGACCTGTGACCGCCGAAAAGAATAGCAACGCGACCAGCGAAGAACGCCGCAAGGCGCGGCAGGCTGCGGAACTGCGTGCAAACCTTCTTAAGCGAAAAGCGCAGGCCAGACAGCGAAAGGTCGCTGATAAGAGTGCGGAAGGCACCGAGAAAAAGACGTGAAAGCTTGGCGGCCAGTCTGGAGAAGGCCATTTCTTGAACCATCGGGCGCAATGAGATAGACGGGCGCTTCGCTATTTACCGGGCGGGACCGGATAGAAAGATTTTCAATGGATCGAAATCAAAATCGTCGGAGGGAACGAACTGCGCGGCAGTATTCCGATCTCCGGCGCGAAAAACGCCGCCCTGCCACTCATCATCGCCTCGCTGCTGACGGACGATACGCTTACGCTGGAAAACGTTCCGCATCTGGCAGATGTTGAGCAGCTTATTCGCATTCTAGGGAACCATGGCGTCGATCACTCGGTTAATGGGCGCCGAGAAAAACAGGGCGAGCTTTACGCCCGCACGATCAATTTTTCAGCGCGAAACATTGTCGATACGACGGCTCCCTATGAGCTTGTCTCGAAAATGCGCGCCAGCTTCTGGGTTGTAGGCCCCCTTCTCGCCCGCATGGGCGAAGCGCGCGTTTCTCTGCCCGGCGGCTGCGCAATCGGCACACGCCCGGTTGATCTGTTCATTGATGGCCTACAAGCGCTGGGTGCTGAAATCGATGTCGAAAGCGGCTATGTGATCGCGACCGCGCGCAACCGTTTGCGCGGCAATCGCTATGTGTTTCCGAAGGTTTCGGTCGGCGCGACGCATGTGCTGATGATGGCTGCAACTTTGGCCCGCGGTGAAACGGTGCTGGAAAACGCAGCGCGCGAGCCGGAAGTCGTGAACCTAGCCGACTGCCTGAACGCAATGGGCGCGAAGGTTTACGGCGCAGGAACCTCAACCATTACCATCGACGGCGTCGAGTCGCTTTCCGGCGCACGCCACCGCGTGATTCCAGATCGCATCGAAACGGGCACCTATGCGATGGCAGTGGCCATGACGGGCGGAGACGTGTTGCTGGAAGGCGCACGGCCCGAATTGCTGCAATCGGCGCTTGATGTGGTTGCCAAAACCGGCGCGGAGATCACACCAACGAATGAAGGCATCCGCGTGAAGCGCAATGGCGCGGGTATCGCACCCGTGGACGTGGTGACGGAACCATTTCCCGGCTTCCCGACCGACCTGCAGGCGCAGTTCATGGCGCTGATGACAATGGCGAAGGGCAAGTCGCACATTACCGAGACGATTTTCGAAAACCGCTTCATGCACGTGCAGGAACTGGCGCGTCTCGGCGCGCATATTTCACTGTCCGGTCAAACGGCGGTTGTCGACGGTGTTTCGAGGCTGCGCGGCGCGCCTGTGATGGCGACTGACCTGCGCGCTTCCGTGTCGCTGGTTATCGCAGGGCTTGCTGCAGAAGGAGAGACTATCGTCAACCGTGTCTACCACCTTGACCGTGGCTTCGAACGGCTGGAAGAAAAGCTCTCCAACTGCCGAGCGCAGATCGAGCGGCTCTCCAGCTAAGACAATCTTAGTGGAGCAGTCGCGCCAGCGCTGCCTTTGATTTGTTTTGGAAGTTCTTGAAGCGGAACCGATTCATGCGCACAATCAAGGTCGGTTCTTCCTCGAATTCGAAGATGCAGAAAACATCGCCGCTTTCAGGTTCAACCAGGACTTCCAATTCCGTCAGGTCGACGGAGTATTCGCTGATATTGTGTTTGCTCATTTGCCCAAACCCCGCATAGGTATAACATCATATATACTCTTTGTTAACCTAAATCACTTGGAATTTTTTGATTCTCGAAATTTGTGATCGGCAAATTGCCGCGCCTTGTGCGGCGGCGCGGAAAAGGCATGCGTGATTGAAAGGATGCATGTCGTGTAAATCGGATTGTGCGATGCGGCGCGCCGGTTGCGCCCGTTCGCGCAAGCGCATAACAAAGCGCTGATCTGCGCAGCCGGGAACCGCTGAATGACACCACTGAAACTCATCGCACTTGATGCCGACGACCTCGATATCGTGTCTGCACATGTGCAGGACGCGCTTATGAAGGTTGGAGAAATCCAGTTCGATGCGGCTCACAAGCGCCTCATCCTGCCGATGAACCGGTTTGCATGGGAAGCGGCAAAGGGCGTGCTGAAACAACATAACGAGCGCCGCAACGCGGTGCTGCAATTCGACCGCGTGCTGGGCGTGCAATCGACCGGCATCGAACGCGACAAGCCGAAGGAAATTCTGGCGCTGCTGGCGATTGGCTTTGCCGCGGACGATGAGCCCGCGGGAACCATTGAACTCTTGTTTGCGGGTGGTGGCGCGATCCGCGTACAGGTCGAATGCGTCGAAGCCCGGCTCGCTGATTTGGGTGGCGCGTGGGAAGCTTCTTCGCGCCCGGCGCATAAGGTTTGAGAATGCCTATTCGATTGAACCAGACCGATAGCGGCTTTGAGAGCGCATTTGCCGCTTTTCTTGAGACGAAGCGAGAGGCTTCGCCGGAAGTCGATAAGGTCGTGCGCGATATTATCGCCGATGTCCGGGCGCGCGGCGACGCGGCGCTGATTGAGCTTACGCAGAAGTTTGACCGCGCCGATCTGGGCGCGATGGGCATTGCCGTTACTGCCGATGAGATCAAGGCCGCCTATGAGCAGGTCGATCTGAATACCGTTGAAGCCCTGCGTTTTGCGCGGGACCGCATCGAGTTCGCACCACAAGCGCCAGATGCCGAAGGACGACCGCTATGTCGACGCTATCGGCGCCGAATTGGGTTCGCGCTGGACTGCGGTGGAGTCTGTGGGCCTTTACGTGCCGGGTGGACTGGCGAGCTATCCGAGTTCAGTTCTGATGAACGCGATCCCAGCGCGCGTTGCCGGGGTCGAGCGCATCGCGATGGTGGTGCCTGCGACCGGCGGAGCGATTAACCCGCTGGTGCTGGTCGCGGCCAATATTGCGGGCGTCACCGAGATTTATCGCGTGGGCGGGGCGCAGGCTGTCGCAGCGCTGGCCTATGGCACGCAGACGGTCAAGCCGGTGGCCAAGATTGTCGGCCCGGGTAATGCCTATGTGGCAGCGGCCAAGCGGCAGGTGTTTGGCAAAGTCGGGATAGATATGATCGCGGGACCATCAGAAGTGCTGGTGGTGGCTGACAGTGCGAATGATCCGGACTGGATTGCCGCGGACCTGATCGCACAGGCCGAGCATGGCGGCGGGGCACAATCGATCCTGATTACTGACGATGCAGGTTTTGCGGATGCGGTGGCTTCAGCAGTGGATCGCCAGATCGCGGCGTTGCCGCGTCCCGAACACGCTGAGGAAAGCTGGCGCGATTTCGGTGCGATTATTCTCGTGCCGAAACTGGATGATGCATTGCCGCTGGTAGATCGCATCGCGGCGGAGCATGTCGAGTTGGCGTTCGATGAAGCGGAAGCGTTTTTCGCGCGCATGCGCAATGCGGGCGCGGTGTTCATCGGCAGACATACGCCGGAGGTCATCGGCGACTATGTCGGCGGGTCGAATCACGTTTTGCCGACAGCGCGGTCGGCTCGCTTTTCGTCCGGTCTTTCCGTGCTCGATTTCGTCAAGCGCACATCTATTCTCAAGCTTGGCCCGGAACAGTTGCGCCAGCTTGCACCGGCTGCAATTGCTCTCGCCAAGGCCGAGGGATTGGATGGGCATGGACGCTCGGTGGCTATCAGGCTGAACATGTAGGCTTCAATGTCGGGGACTGGGCGAACCAATGCAAAGCTTGTGGACGTCGAACTGGACGAGACGATCGGCCGTTCGACTCCCGATGTAGAGCATGAGCGCGCGGTCGCGATTTTCGACCTGATCGAAGAGAACAGCTTTGCGCCGGTGAATGATGATGCCGGACCCTATAAGCTCAAGCTTTCATTGGTGGAATCGCGTTTGGTGTTCGCGATTTCGCGCGAGAATGGCGAGGCAGTCGTAACGCATATTCTGTCGTTGACGCCGTTCAGGCGCATCGTCAAAGACTATTACATGATCTGCGAAAGCTATTACGACGCAATCCGTTCATCGACGCCGAGCCAGATCGAAGCCATCGATATGGGGCGGCGTGGCCTGCATAATGAGGGTTCGCAAACGCTGATGGATCGCCTTGCCGGCAAAATCGAGATCGATTTCGACACGGCGCGACGGCTGTTTACATTGGTCTGCGTGCTGCATTGGCGCGGTTAAGCGCAGTTGTTTCAAATCCAAGGTTCACAAATCGATCTTGATACTATAGGTTCCGCCAGTTTTTCGGCACAGCCGAAGACACCTCATTCCATGCAAAGGTAGAGAATGCCGAAGGAAGAAGTCCTCGAATTTCCGGGCACGGTTACGGAATTGCTGCCCAACGCGATGTTCCGCGTAAAGCTCGAAAACGAGCACGAGATCATTGCTCACACCGCCGGTCGTATGCGCAAGAACCGCATCCGTGTTCTTACGGGTGACAAGGTTCTGGTGGAAATGACACCCTATGACCTGACCAAGGGCCGCATCACCTATCGTTTCAAATAGATGAGCGCCGAGAAAAAGCTCGTACTCGCTTCCGGCTCGCCGCGCCGAATCGAGCTGTTGCAGCAGGCCGGTATCGAGCCGGATCGTGTGTTTCCGACAGACATCGACGAAACGCCTTTGCGCGCGGAGCACCCGCGCTCGCTTGCGAAGCGGCTGGCGCGTGAGAAGGCCGAGGCTGCCGCCGAACGCTTGAAGGAAGAGAAGGATTTCGAGCCCTCTTTCGTTCTGGCTGCCGATACGGTCGTGGCTGTTGGGCGTCGCATTTTGCCGAAGGCCGAGATTCTTGATGAAGCGGCGAACTGCCTGAAACTCCTTTCGGGCCGGACGCATCGCGTCTATTCCGGTGTTTGCCTGATTACGCCCGAAGGGAAAGCGCGCCAGCGGCTCGTTGAAACGCGCGTGCGGTTCAAGCGACTCTCGCGGCAGGAACTCGATGCATATCTTGCCTCCGGCGAATGGCGCGGCAAGGCGGGCGCTTATGGCGTGCAGGGATTGGCCGGGAGTTTCGTGGTCAAGCTGGTGGGTTCATATACGAACGTTGTCGGCCTGCCGCTTTATGAGACCGTGTCCCTGCTGACGGGGGATGGATATCCGGTGCTTTTCTCGTGGCTCACTGTCGGGCAGCCGAAGCCGGGACGGAAATGACGGACGAGCATTCCAAGGTAACGCCGATCCGGGCCCGCAGGGCCTGCCCGGAATGCGGCAAGCCATCTTCCCGCGAGAACTATCCCTTCTGCTCGACGCGTTGCAAAGACCTCGATCTGAATCGCTGGCTTTCCGGCTCCTACGTTATCGGATCGAAAGGCGACGCCGACGAAGACGGAACCGGCGAAAATTGAGCGCAATTGGCGCTTATCAGCTCACTCTATAGCGATTTCCCAAGCCGATTGCGCAAGAAAACGTCGAAATTTCAGTATGATGCGTCAATCAACGAAATTTCGGTCGCGCAGCGCTGGACAGGCGAAAATCGCATGCTATAACCCACGCGCCTTTCGGAAATTACTCGATTGCGCAAGGTTGTTTCTCACGAAACGGCACTAGGCCCAGATAGCTCAGTTGGTAGAGCAGCGGACTGAAAATCCGCGTGTCGGTGGTTCGAATCCGCCTCTGGGCACCACTCCAGTCAAACAGATTGGGCATGATCCGTAGCAAGCCGCTTTCCGAGTTTAGACGGGACGAGCGTCGCAAGGTTCGCGTCGTGCTAACCGATATTGACGACACGCTGACACAGGATGGCCGCTTGCCCGCGTCGGCCTATTCCGCGCTGGAAGCCTTGCAGCGTGTGGGCTTGGTTGTTGCGCCTATCACCGGACGCCCTGCGGGATGGTGTGATTTGATCGCGCGTCAATGGCCGGTAGACGGAGTGGTCGGCGAGAATGGCGCTTTTTACTTTCGCTACGATGAGAAGCAAAAGCGGATGCTGCGCCACTATGCGAAATCTGATGAGGAGCGGGCGGCGGATAAGCAAAAGCTTGAAGCAATTCGCCAGCGTGTTTTGCGGGAGGTTCCGGGCGCCGCGGTAGCTGCCGATCAAGCCTATCGCGAGGCCGATCTGGCGATTGATTTCTGCGAGGATGTGCCACCCCTACCCCGCAGCGCGGTCGAGCGAATTGTGGAGATTTTTCATGAGGCGGGCGCAACGGCTAAAATCTCATCCATTCACGTAAATGGCTGGTTCGGCGGTTACGACAAGCTGAGCACCACCCGCGTGTTTCTCAAGGATTGCTTTGGCGTAGACATCGACAAGCAGAACGAGGAAATCGTGTTTGCCGGTGACAGCCCGAACGATCAGCCCATGTTTGGGTTTTTCAGGAACAGCGTCGGGGTGGCAAATGTGCTTGATTTCGCCGATTCGCTGACCTCGCCGCCAAGTTTTGTCGCTAAGGGCAAGGGCGCGACCGGATTCGTTGAACTGGCGAATCTCCTGATTTCCGCACGTAAAGATTGAGCCAAAACTGGGCGAATCGCGGGTTAATTGTTACTTCGCCTTGCCGCTGCCATCTTCTGCCTGCTTTTGGCGGGCGTTGGGATAGCGGGCGCCACGCAAAATTGCACGGCACATGGAGCCAATTCAGCTTCAACGCGTTGTGGGGGTTGTAGGGGCATCCGTGCAATAGTGCGCTCGAAGGGTCATTTCTGGAGGTTTTATCAATGAAGAAACTCATTCTCGGCCTTGCGCTGCTCATTCCGCTGGCGGCCTGCACAAATGCCGAAAAAGGCGCGGTCATCGGTGGCGTCGGTGGCGCTGCGCTCGGCACAGCTGCCGGAGGCAACGACACTCGCAATGCACTCATCGGCGGCGCAGTCGGCGCGGTTGCTGGCGCACTGGTAGGCAAGGCAATGGACAATAACGGCAACCCGCGTGAGGGCCTTTGCCGTTACCGCGACGAATATGGCCGTATCTATGAGGCCCGATGCCCAAGCGGCTATTAATTGTTTTCGTGAGCAGTTCGAAAGGCCCGGCAAACTGTCGGGCCTTTTGCTATCTGCGGAAGCCTGAACTGGCCTCAATAAGCTTTTGCGTATAGGGCTGCCGCGCTTTTCTTGCCGACAATTCGCCTGCCCGCAATTGCTCCACCTCTTCGCCGTGCTGCATCACCATCAGGCGGTCGCACATATGCGCGACGACAGCGAGGTCGTGACTGACAAGCAGAAAGGTGAGCTTGCGTGCCTTGCGAACTGTTTCCAACAGGTTGAGCACCTCTGCTTGCACAGAGGCATCCAGCGCGGAAGTCGGTTCGTCCAGCAGCAAGATCGAAGGTTCGACGATCAGCGCGCGCGCAATGGCGACACGCTGGCGCTGACCGCCGGAAAGCTGATGCGGATAGCGGAAGCGAAAGCCCGTGCCGAGGCCGACCTCTTCCAGCGCGCGCACGATGCGCTTTTCCTGATCGTCAATACCGTGGATTGCGAGTGGCTCCTGCAAAAAGCGGTCGACCGTTTGGCGAGGGTGCAGCGACCCATACGGGTCTTGGAATACCATCTGCACCGAATGGTAGAACGCCTTGTCGCGCCGCTTCGATAAGCTTTGGCCGTCGATGGTGATTGCGCCCGAAGCAACCGGAGCCAAGCCCGCAATGGCGCGCAGGATGGTCGATTTGCCGGAACCGGATTCGCCAACAAGACCGAAAGCCTCTCCCCGCTCGACCGCCAGACTGACGTCTTTCAGCGCATGAAAGCCATCATAAATCACTTTGACACGATCAAGCTCCAGCGCGTTGGTCAAAGCGCCCACTCCGGCTTTCGGTCCAGCGTTGGAAGCGGGTGACGGTCGGCAGCGCCAAGGCGTGGCATGCAATCCAGCAAGCCGCGCGTATAAGGGTGCTGCGCCTGATTGAGTTCGGATGCTTTGAGTTGCTCCACAATACGCCCCGCATACATGACGATGACGCGGTCGCAGAAGGAGGACACCAAACGCAGATCGTGCGAGATGAATATCAGGCCCATGCCGCGCTCGGTCACAAGCTGATCGAGTATGCGCAACACGTCGAGCTGAACGGTCACGTCCAGCGCCGAGGTGGGCTCATCGGCAATCAAAAGCTGCGGATTGGCAATGAGCATCATGGCAATCATAGCGCGCTGCCCCATGCCGCCGGAAACCTCATGCGGATAGAGGTCATAAACACGAGCGGGATCGCGAATCTGAACGCTTTCCAGCATCGCCAAGGCACGTTTGCGCGCTTCGCTCTTGCCGATCTTTTCGTGAGCTTGCAGAGATTTCGACGATCTGCCTGCCGATAGTCATGACGGGATCGAGCGAATATTTCGGATCTTGCAGGATCATGGCGATGCGGTCGCCGCGCAAATCCCGCCGCGCGCGGGCTGACATTTTCATCAGGTTGATGCCATCGAATTCCAGCTTGCGTGCGGTGACTTCAGCATGGGGAGGCGTGAGGCCCATGATCGCGCGGCCTGTCTGCGATTTGCCCGAACCGGATTCACCGACGATGCCCAACCTCTCGCGGCCAAGCTCGAAAGATACACCACGCACGGCTTCGATCGTGCCGGTGCGAGTGTGAAAGCGAACACGGAGATCTTCGACAGTGAGCAGCGGTTTCATTGGCCGGACCCTCGCGGGTCGAGGGCATCACGCAGGCCGTCGCCCAGAAGGTTGAAGCCGAGGCTGACGATAAGGATCGCCATGCCGGGCATGGCGGCTACCCACCATTGATCAAGAATGAAACGACGACCGGAGGCAATCATCGCGCCCCATTCGGGCAATGGCGGCTGCGCGCCGAGGCCGAGAAAACCTAGGCCCGCTGCGGTTAGGATGATGCCCGCCATGTCGAGCGTGACACGGACGATGAGCGATGAAATGCACAGCGGCATGATGTGACGCACCACGATGCGCGCGGGCGATGCGCCCATCAGCCGGACGGCGGCGATGTAATCCGACTTGCGCACTGTCAGCGTTTCTGCGCGAGCGATGCGGGCGTAAGGCGGCCATGATGTAATCGCGATGGCGATGACAGCGTTTTCGATTCCCGGCCCCAATGCGGCGACGAAAGCGAGCGCCAGAATGAGCTTGGGGAAGGCGAGGAAAATGTCAGTGATGCGGCTAAGAATGGTGTCGACCCAGCCGCCCGCATAGCCCGCGACAGTGCCAACCAACAAGCCTATGGGTGCAGCGAGAATCGCAACCAGCACGACGACATAGAGCGTGAGACGCGACCCATAGATAATGCGCGAGAGAATGTCCCTGCCCTGATCGTCCGTACCCATCCAGTGTTCCCAGCTGGGCGGTTTCAATCCCTGCCGAAGATCACCTGCAATGGGAGAATAAGGGGCGAGAACATCGGCAAAAGCCGCGACGAGCAACAGCAGGATGATGATCGCAAGACCGATCAACGCCAGCCGATTTGCGGCAAAGCGCTGCCAACTCATATAGGCGCGGCCAAGGCGCGCTTGCAGTCGTGATTGCGGGCGCTCGCTCAGCAGCCATTCGCGTCGAGACATAGCCACATTGCTCATGCGCGCGTCCTCGGATCGAGTACACGGTAGAGCAGATCGGACAGCAGGTTGAGCGCGATGAACAGCGCACCGATGACGATGGTGCCGCCGAGCACGGCGTTCATGTCTGCGTTTTGCAGCGAGTTGTAGAGATAGGAGCCGATGCCCGGCCACGCGAAGACGGTTTCGGTCAAAACGGAGCCTTCAAGCAGCGTTGCGTAAGACAGCGCAATGACCGTGACCAGCGGCACCGCAGCGTTGCGCAACGCATGCCCCCAGATGACACGGGTTTCGGACAAACCTTTTGCGCGAGCGGCAACTATGTATTCCTGAGACAACTCATTCAGCATGAAGGATCGAGTTATGCGGCTTATGTAAGCCATTGAAAAATAGCCAAGAAGAGCGCCCGGCAAAATGATGTGGCGAAACACATCACGGAAGACATCCCAATCGCCTTGAAGAATTGCATCAACGAGGAACAGGCCGGTGATGGGCGTGAAACTGTATTCGTATGCCACACCAATTCGGCCCGGACCTTCGACCCAACCGAGGCGCGCGTAGAAAACGAGTAATCCCATCAGGCCAAGCCAGAAGATGGGCACGGAATAGCCGACAAGGCCAATGACGCGGACGATCTGGTCGATGAAGCTGTCGCGTTTTACGGCGGCAAGTACACCAAGCGGAATGCCGAGCAGCAAGCCAATGATCGTGCCGACAGTGGCAAGTTCGAAGGTGGCGGGCAGCACACGGCGAATGTCATCCATGACCGGATAAGTGGACAGGACCGAATTGCCGAAATCGCCTTTCAGCGCCTTGGTTAGATACAGAACGTATTGATCCCAAAGCGGCAGATCGAAGCCATATTGCTTACGTGCGGCAGCGACCACACTTGCAGGCGCGCGGTCGCCGACAATGGCCAGAACGGGATCAATCGGGATGACGCGCCCGATGAAGAATGTGACCGTGATGAGCCCCAGAAAGGTGATCGCGGCGACGACAAGAAAATTCAGAATTGACCACGCCAGAGATGAGGCGCCAGCGCGGCGCCTCCCTCTCGTAGGTGCACGTTCAGCGGTGTTCGCCAATGGCGGAACCCCTGCGCTTTACTTTGAAACCGGCGCGACGAAATTGGTGTCGAATGTCGGCCCGAGCTTGAAGCCCTGCACATTTTTGCGCAGGCCCGCGATTTCGGTTTCCTGCCAAAGCAGGATGAACGGACCGGTGTCGCGAACCTTCTGCTGAATGTCAGCATACATGGCCGAGCGCTTGTCAGCGTCACGTTCGGTCAATGCGTCCTTCGTTTCCTGCTGAAGGTCAGCCGGAACATCCCATGCATTGCGCCATGCCAGCGTCTTGTTCATGGAATCGTCCGCATTATTGGGGTTGGACGCGAAGGTTTCCGCGTTTGAGTTCGGATCCCAGTAATCGACGCCCCATTGCAGGATCGCCATATCGTGCTGACGCGCGCGATATTTAGTCAGGATGGTTTTGAAATCGCCGGGGATGATTTCGATCTTGATCCCAGCCTGCGCAGCGGTGGCCTGAATGGATTCAGCGACGCCAGCGACAGTTGCTGGCTGCGCACGTCCATCGTGACCGAGAAGCCATCCGGCAGGCCGGCCTTTGCCAGCAGTTCCTTCGCCTTGGCGACGTCCAGCTTGTAAGGATTGTCGTCGCGCGCGCCGAGAATGCCTTTCGGCAGGAAGTTCTGGTGAATTTCGCCGATGCCTTTCAGAAGGGTATCCTGAAGCGCGTCGTAATCGACGAGATACTTAAACGCCTCGCGGACTTCCGGCTTGGCGAGATTCTCGTTTTTCTGGTTGAGGCTGAAGTAATAGACCGTGCTCTTGGGCGATGCGGTGACCTCCAAGTCGCCGTTCTTGCTGACGGCATCAAAGTCGCCTGGCTGGAGGTTGCGTGCAATGTCTACGTCGCCCTTTTCCAGCATCAGGCGCTGTGTCGCGCTTTCCTTGACGTGACGGTATACGACGCGGGCGAGCTTGGCCTTCTCGCCGTAGTAATTGTCGTTACGCTCGATGACTACGGCTTCGTTTGCCTTCCACTCGCGGGTCTTGAACGGGCCAGAACCGGCATAATTGGTTTTCAACCAGCCATTGCCGAAGTCATTGTCGAATTTATATTCGTCGCTGGGCGTGACTGCCGCGACGTGCTCCTTGACCAGCTTGGAATCGACCACAGCGCCGACCGTGGCAGTGAGGCAGTTCAGCACGAAGGTTGGCGCGTAGGATTTGTCCACGGTGAATACGAAGGTGCCGGCGTCAGCAGCCTTGGCCTTTTCCGCAACATTATCTGACGTGAGGCCAAACTGCTGGATGATGAAGGCAGGGCTCTTGTTGAGCTTTACGGCGCGCTCGAACGACCACGCAACGTCTTCCGCAGTGATCGGATTTCCGGATGCAAACTTGATGTCCGGCTTCAGCTTGAACGTATAGGTCAGGCCGTCATCCGATACGGTCCAGCTATCCGCTATGCCGCCGATAACCTTGGTCGTGTCGTTGGCATCCAGGCGCACCAGCATATCGTAGGTGTTGCCGGTGATTTCGCCGGTGGAAAGCTCGAACGCCTCTGCAGGGTCGAGCGAAATCATATCATCGATGGCCCATGCCTGAACGAGCGTATCTGGTGGCGTATCCGCAAGCGCGACAGGCGCTGCGGCAAGGAGGGCGGAAAGCAGTGTACCAGCAAGCAGCACTCGTGAACGCGTTTGAATTCGCATCATCATCACTTTGTTCCCTTCTGTAATCGTTGAGTTTTATTCGTCAGGCCGACGCGCTTTCTCCCCATGCGGAGCGCAAAACGCGGAACCAGTTATCGCGGCAAATCTTTGTCAACTCGCGGCCAGAGTATCCGGCGTTCCGTAGCGCTTCAACGAGGAATTGAAGGCCAGACGCGTCACCAATCTGGGCGGGAACTGACGCGCCGTCGAAATCCGAGCCAATGGCAACGCAGTCGATGCCCATGCGCTCAACCATATAATCAACGTGGCGGATCATATCTTCCAGCGGCGTATTGACGTTGTCGCTGGCATCGGAGCGCAACATGGTGACGGCGAAGTTCAGCCCCACAAGGCCCTTGCTCTCTTTGATTGCATCGAACTGCTTGTCGGTGAGATTGCGGGCGACGGGGGTCAGCGCGTGAACGTTCGAATGGCTGGCGACCAAAGGCTGGTCGGTGGTGCGCGCCACATCCCAAAAACCTTTCTCCGTAATGTGAGAAAGGTCGATGAGAATACCCAGACGATTGCAGGCGCGGACGAGGTCGAAGCCAGCGTCGGTCAAGCCCGGTCCCGTATCCGGTCCCATCGGATAAGCGAAGGGTACGCCGTGGCCGAAAATATTGTTGCGGCTCCAGACTGGACCGAGCGAGCGCAGGCCAGCAGCATGAAGCACCTCAAGCGCGGCGAGATCGCGGTCGATTGCCTCGCAGCCTTCCATATGCATGACGGCGGCGAAAACGCCGTCATCCATCGCGTGCTCGATGTCATCGACGCTGCGGCAAAGCCGCCACGCGCCCGCCTCGTCCAGCCGCACGGCGATGGCGGCTTTCTGAAGCGCAATATCCAGCGAGGGCTGGCGCTCAAGCGGGGCGGAAAGTGGTGTGCTGTAGTGACCATTCTTGTCGGGCTTATCGAGCAGCAAATGACCAGCGGGAATATAAATAGCACAAAGACCGCCAATCAGGCCGCCGGCTTTCGATCTTGGGCCATCGATGTGGCCCTTCTTGGTTCCCTCGGCAAATTCCTTGACCGGGTCTTGCCCGGATTGCGCGTTCAGCCAGAGACGCAGCAGAACATCGTTATGGCCGTCGAAAACAGCTTCCATCATGTACCCCGTATCAGAGCGGCAATGATGTTCAGCACTCCTTGGCCAGATCAAGTACCTGTTGCACTGCACCAACAGATTGAATCATGTGGGACGATAAAATCATAAGGCGTGGACCCGCGACACAGCTTGTGACAAACAGGCGTTAGCGGAAGGAATCATTGATGAATCAGAACAAGCTATACTTGCTCTTGGGCGCACTGATCGTCGCGGTCATCGTGATGGGATTTTATATTTGGAGAGAAGAATCGAAGCCCGATGGTATCGAGCTTCGATTGGATAAGAACGGCGTTTCCGTTCAGGAAAACTGATTAGGAGCGGCGAACCATCATCGCCGCCAGCAGCCCCAGCACAACCAGACCAACAGCGGCGGCGGCTGCGGGATTTTCGCGTGCGTGCTGTTCCACCTTGCGTGCCGATCTGCGCAATGGCGGCAGCGCGTCGACTACGCGATCCGCGATCTCATCATAGAGATGCGAAACGCCTTCGCTGGCGTCCTCATAGGCCGCAGCGCCACGCTTAGCGGCAATTTTGCGGAGGCTCTTCACCTCCTTGCGGAGCGCTGCGAGTTGCTCTTCGAGATTTTCGACGATGTCGTCGCGGGACGACGAGAAATAGCGTGCCATTTTTGCCCTCAGTCAGTTCAGGTTGTGAAGCAGAACGAGCAGGGGCCAAGATAGTTCCGGCTACCGCGACGAGTTACGGCGAGAGAGCGATGCTTCCCATGCCAGCGCGTCACCCACGATCAAATCGAGATTGTCGCGCGCAGGCTTCCAGCCGAGTTCAGCACGTGCCATATCCGAATTCGCAACGATTGCAGCCGGATCGCCGGGGCGGCGATCCGCAATGCGGACGTCAAAATCCCCACCATGCACGCGGCGCACACTGTCGATGACTTCGAGCACGGAATAACCGTGGCCATATCCGCAATTGGCAGTGAGATTGCCGCCCCCCGCCCTCAACCGTTGCAGCGCAAGCCGGTGAGCTGCGACCAGATCAGACACGTGAATGTAATCGCGCACGCAGGTTCCGTCCGGCGTCGCGTAGTCTGAGCCGAAGACCTGCATATGGCTGCGCTTGCCCAAGGCGGTTTCGCTAGCGACCTTGATGAGATGCGTTGCGCCGGGCGTCGACTGCCCCGTGCGGCCACGCGGATCGGCCCCCGCCACATTGAAATAGCGCAGCACGGTATAGGTTAGCGGATGCGCGGCAGCGGTATCCGCCAACATCCACTCGGTCATGAGCTTGGAGCGACCGTAAGGAGATTCGGGATGCAGGACGGCGCTTTCCAGAACAGGCTCCGAACCTTGCCCGCCATAGACAGCCGCGGTGGACGAGAAGATGAAATGCTTCACGCCCTGATTTATCGCAGCTTCCAGCAGATTGCGGGTTTTCGCGGTGTTGTTGGCATAGTAGCCAAGCGGGTCTGCGACCAACTCCGGCACCACGATGGAACCGGCGAAATGAATGATCGCGTCCACGTTGTGCTCGGCGATTACCTGTTCCAGCAGGGCGGTATCGCCAATATCGCCAACGATGAGTTTTGCTTCGGGCGCGACTGCCCATTCAAAGCCGGTCGAGAGCCGGTCAACAACGACAACCTCCTCGCCAGCGTCGAGCAACTCCCAAACCATGTGACTTCCGATGTATCCGGCTCCGCCGGTAACTAGCACTGCCATGCGACTTCCTGCTTTCAGCAAAACTTGGGAGAATGAGAGAGAACTAGCCGGATTGTTGTGTAATGCGCAACTGCGCATATGGCCTGTGATTAACGCCAGTTTAGCGCCCTTGATTTGCATCAAGGACAGGCGTGGCATTTTGCCCGCATTAGTCATGATGGACGTATCGGGCTGCTGACTTTATGGTCCTGCCCGCAAATTCGGAGTGCCTCAATGAACTATCAACGGTTTTTCGAGGAAGCGATAGATCAGCTCCACGCAGAGCGCCGCTATCGCATTTTCGCGGACCTTGAACGTATCGCTGGCGAATTTCCTCGCGCGATCTGGCGTAATAACGGCGATGCCAAAGAAATCACCGTGTGGTGTTCGAACGACTATCTCGGAATGGGCCAACATCCCGACGTGATAGCTGCGTTTCAGAACACGGCTGGACGCATGGGCTCCGGCGCAGGCGGCACGCGTAATATTTCCGGTACAAACCACCCGCTAGTGGAACTGGAATTCGAGCTTGCCGATCTTCACAGGAAGGAATCGGCATTGGTGTTTACGTCGGGCTTCGTGTCGAACGAAGCAGCGATCTCAACAATCGCGCGCCTGCTGCCCAACTGCCTTATCATTTCTGACGAATTGAACCATTCCTCCATGATCGAAGGCGTGCGTCGTTCCGGTGCGGAAAAGAAGGTTTTCCGGCACAATGATGTGGCGCATCTGGAAAGCCTGTTGCAGTCGGCGGGGCGTGAACGCGCCAAGCTGATCGTGTTCGAGAGTGTTTACTCGATGGATGGCGACATCGCGCCGATTGCGGCGATTGCCGATCTGGCCGAAAAATATAACGCCATGACCTATATCGACGAGGTGCATGCGGTGGGCATGTATGGCGAACGCGGCGGCGGCATTACCGAGCGTGAAGGTCTTGCGCATCGGATCGACGTGATCGAAGGCACGCTGGCAAAAGCGTTCGGAACGCTTGGCGGGTATATTACCGGACCGCAGGCAGTCGTGGACGCGGTGCGCTCTTACGCGCCGGGCTTTATTTTCACGACAGCGCTGCCGCCGGCAATCGCGGCGGCGGCAGCAACCTCCATTCGACATCTGAAAAACTCGCAGAGTGAACGCGATGCGCAGCAGCGTCAGGCTGCTCAGACGAAGCGGATTTTGGCGGGCGCTGGCTTGCCGGTCATGCCTTCGGAAACACATATCGTGCCGGTTCTGGTGGGCGATCCCGAACTTTGCAAAATGGCCAGCGACAGGCTGCTTGGAAAGCATGGCATCTATATTCAGCCGATCAATTATCCGACGGTGCCGAGAGGGACGGAACGCTTGCGTATAACGCCAACACCGTTCCACGATGACGATCTCATCAACGTATTGAAGGACGCGCTGGTTGAAACATGGGATGCACTAGGCATTCCCTATGCGTCTTCAGACAAACCCGCCGTGGCAAAGTCCGACCGCGTCATTTCTCTGGTGGTGCCCGCAGCAGGTGGGTGAGCATCTGTTCAATTTTCCCCAAGGATAAGCCGAAGAACGCAACGGCTAGGAGCCAATAGCGAACTATAGCCATTTATTTTTGAACTTTGTTCATTTTATCCTTGAACATTGTTCAAAACGTGCTAGTCTTTTTTTGAACATAGTTCATTTCATAGAAGAGCTTTTGGCGGAGGCAGTCGTGAGCGAGCGTTACGCGGTCGTGGAAGACCCTTGCGGTCTATTTTTCATATGGGACGAAATTCTGTTGGAGCCCGCAATGATGGGGGACGACATACTGGCCTTTGTTCGGCACGACAGCGCACGGCGTATCGCGCGCTTGTTGAATGCGCGGGCCAATGACGATTTTGCACGTCGCGCCATTTGTCGAACTACTAATGATCTGGCGCTGCGACGCTGTAACCTAGTCAATGACTCTGTGCGCGCGGGCGTAAAAGTAACGCAGCGCTAGAGTCACGCGCGAGGCCGGGTGGCGGGCCGGCCTCGCGCGGTGTAATTTCGGCACGAATCCATATTGTGCCGGAGCCCTGCCTATGAAGCCTTCAAAACTGTTTGCCGAATTCGTCGCCTTTGTCGGCGCTGGCGCAATTTTCTTTCGACATCGAAATGACGGACCATTGCCTCAGGCATTTGGTACAGAACCTAAAATTCCTCTCGCTCGGCCGCAGGGGATACCTACGCTGAAAATGCCGACGGCAAAGGGTTGGGACAAGGGCCAGACACCGGTTGCCGCGCCCGGCCTAAAGGTGAATGCTTTTGCAACCGGTCTGAAGCATCCGCGGTGGATTCACGTTCTGTCCAATGGTGATGTGCTGGCAGCCGAAGCGCTGATGGCCTCGGGCGGCGTGCGGTCGATCTTCGACTATGCAATGGTATCGACGTTGGCGCGCGCCGCCGCTGTCGGCGAAAGCCCCAACCGGATTACCAGATTGCGGGACGCCGACGGTGATGGTGTTGCGGAGACCAAGGAAACATTCCTCGATGGTTTGAATCAGCCGTTCGGAATGGCCGAGCTTGGGGATACCTTCTATGTCGGCAACACCGATGGCTTGATGTCTTTTCCCTTCAAGGATGGACGCGTTACGGGTGCCGGAAAGCGTCTCGCTACGTTTAAGCCTGGCGGGCACTGGACACGCTCGATCCTGCCCAGCAAAGACGGCAAGAAGCTTTATATTGGCGTTGGCTCGCTGAGCAATATCGGCGACGACGGCATGGAGGCCGAGGAAGGCCGCGCCTGCATCTATGAATACGACATTGCGAGCGGGACGAACCGTATCTTTGCGGCTGGGTTGCGCAATCCGGTCGGTCTGGCATGGGAGCCGAAAAAGAAGGCACTTTGGACAGTCGTCAACGAGCGCGATGGGCTCGGCGATGAAACGCCGCCGGATTATCTAACCTCGGTTAAGGATGGAGCGTTTTACGGCTGGCCATATTGCTATTGGGATAAGGTAGTGGACGACCGCGTGCCGCAGGACAAAGAACTGGTCGCGAGAGCTACCCAGCCGGATTACGCACTAGGCGGTCACACAGCATCACTCGGCCTTTGTTGGATGCCCGCCGGCACCCTGCCCGGCTTCCCCGATGGCATGGTGATCGGTCAACATGGCTCGTGGAACCGGTCGAAGCTATCCGGTTATCGCGTGATCTTCATTCCGTTTGAGAAAGGCAAGCCGTCGGGGCCGTCACGCAATATCCTGACCGGCTTCCTCTCAGCGGATGAGAAAGCATCGTATGGCCGCCCGGTCGGCGTTGCGATTGGACCGGACGGCTCGCTGCTGGTGGCCGATGATGTCGGCGACGCGATCTGGCGCGTGACCGCGGCCTGATCGATCAATCCGGCTTGGCGATGTGCCAGACACCCATCTTGCCATCGCCAGCCGTATCACCCGGCTTTTTGTCGCCTATGAAAGTGTAGAGGGGCTTGTCTTCATAGGCCCACATCTTCGAGCCATCCTTGCGCTCGACAACGGTCCATTCGCCATCTGATTTTGCATCGGCCGCAGCTGCAAAGGGTGGCCAGTTGACCGCGCATTTGTCGTAGCAATTGGTTTTACCAGCGGCGTCTTTATCGAAGGTGTAAAGCGTCATTCCCTTGGCGTCGGTGTAAACCTTGGCTCCGCCCGCCTCTGCAACCTTTGCGGGTTCCGCTGCCACCGAAGCGGATGCACTCAAACTAAGCGTGACTAGCGCAAACATGACAGTTTTCATGGAACTTCTCCCTTTGCACAATTTAGCCATGTGAAAGGCAAACGAAGGAGAACCGCGAAATTTTCCCCAAGCCATCAAATGAAGGCTGACACAATGTTTGCATTCGTAGCGATTTGTGTTGCAACCATTGCGCGTGCACCCTGTTAAGGGGCGCGGGAGGCCCAGCATGGCAAATGGCAGGACGGAAAATAGCGCGGTTGAAGATGCGTTGGACATAGATGGCCGACGCTTGCCAAGCATTACAATTCCGCCGGTGGTTTCATTGGTGGGCATCACCGCGATTTTATACCTGGGTCAGGACGTGTTCCTGCCACTTGCGGTCGCATTACTGCTGACGTTCGCGCTTGCACCTATCGTTTCGGGTCTACGCAAATTGTCAATTCCGCGAACGGCTGCGGTGATCCTGACCGTGACAGTGGCGTTTCTCTTTATCGCCCTGTTCAGTTTTATGGTTGCAAGCCAACTTAGTTCGCTTGCGCAGAACATCCCGACTTACCAGTCGAACATTATCGAGAAAGTTCGCTCACTCAAGGATTCCGCGGATTCGGGTGGTATCTTTGAGCGTGTAACGCAAGCGGTGGAACGGGTTGGTGCTGAACTCAGCGCACGAGCGGACCAGCAAACGACAAGTCAGCGCGAACCACTGCCGGTGGAAATCGTAGACCGGCAAAGCGCTATCTATTTGCTCGTAAACGTCGTCGTGCCGCTACTCAGCCCTTTTGCAACGGCGGGCCTGATCATCGTCGTGGTGATCTTCATGTTGCTGGAACGCGAAGATTTGCGCGACCGCTTTATTCGCCTTGTTGGCACCGGAGACCTGCATCGGACTACACAGGCGTTGCAGGATGCGGGAAAACGGGTCGGCCAATATTTGCTGATGCAGTTGATTATCAACACAAGCTATGCAGTACCCATAGGCATTGGCCTGTGGCTGTTGGGTATCCCCAACGCGATACTATGGGGATTGCTGTCGCTGGTTCTGCGGTTTGTGCCCTATATCGGCCCAGCCATCGGCATGATCCTGCCCCTGTTTCTCGCCGTTGCAGTTACACCCGGATGGACAACCGTACTGTGGACCGCTGGACTGTTCCTCGTGATGGAACTGTTCATCAACAACGTCATGGAGCCGTGGCTCTATGGCTCACGCACGGGGCTTTCGCCACTCGCGATTATTGTCTCCGCGATTTTCTGGACATGGCTTTGGGGACCGGTAGGGCTGGTTCTGTCAACTCCGCTCACTGTGTGCCTTGTTGTACTCGGAAGACATGTTCCGCAGTTCGAATTTCTTGACGTATTGTTCGGCAACGAGCCTGTGCTGGAACCAGACGCACGCCTCTATCAGCGTCTACTTGCCGGCGATCCCGACGAGGCGGCAGACAATGCGGAAACCATTCTGGAAGACAAATACCTCGTTGAGTATTATGACGAAATCGGCATTCCCGCCCTTCTGTTTGGTGAAGCTGACCGCGAACGTGGCGCATTGCAGGATGGACAACTTCGCAGATTTGCCGCCACGGCACTCACTTTTGTCGAAGATCTGGAAGATGCCGCCGACGAGTTGCGCGAGGACGAACAGGGAGATGAGAAACCTGTCGATGAAGATGGCGAACGGCTGGAACTGCCCGATGGCGAAGGTTTCAAGCTGGTGATGATTGGCGGCAGGACCGAGCTTGATGATGTCGCCGCTGCAATCTTGTCGCAAGTCGTGGAGGGACAAGGCGCGGAAACCGGTGTTGAATCTTTCCGCAAGCTGCATGGGTCGCGCCAGACCGTAACGGGTTTGTCTGAGGCTGATACTGTCGTCGTTTCTTATCTAAGCAGTACGCCTCTGGCCTATGCGCGGCAGGCTGTACGCAGGCTGAAGCGAGGCAGGAAAAGCCTTCGCGTGGGTGTCTATGTACCAAATGTCGATCCGGAGCGAATGATCGATCCCAAGCAAATAAGCGCAGATTTTGTCGCGATGTCTGTCATGGAAACGGTGCGACTTGGTTTGGTCAAGGCGGAAGCTGTTGCGTTGGCACGAACAACAAGGCGCAAGCCGAGCCGTATAAAAAAGAAGTAGAATTTGGACGCCGCATACTTTGCTTCGCCACTTGCGTCAGAATACCCCTTTATATTAGGCACAAAGGTACTTTAGTTATTTTTGCCTGCGGGGGAGAACAATGAAATCATTGGTTTGTGCATTTATTGCCGCTGGAGCGCTGCTCAGCGGCGTGAACCACGGTTTGGCCGAAAATCTCTCAGGAAAGGTTGGCGATAAGCGCTATCCGATACAATTCCCGATGGGAGAAAAAGATGAATGCGCAAAGACCTATAAGCAATACGTAGCTGTCAATAAACACGCGGCATATGCGCAGACCGTCGTTGGTTATCCGTACGATGCATTCTTCTGCGGTGCTGCGGTTGGCCCTTCCAAGGCGGAAGCCGAAAAAGAGGCGTTGAAAAACTGCCGCAGCCTCTTCAAGCGCTATAGAATGACCGTTGCCAGAAACTGCCAGATTTATGCCTCGAAATAAGGCTCAGAAAGTCTCCTGACAGTTTTCGACATTTGCATCGTCTATTTGTCGGAATCCGGCGTGATGGATCGTCTTCGTTTGTGAAGGTCGATATTCGCGCAACCAAGCAAAACACACGAAGGGAGAGCACAATGTCCGCAGGATTCATTTGGCACGAATTGATGACGAGCGACGCGGGAGCGGCGAGAGCGTTTTACGCGAAAGTCATGGGCTGGAATCTCGAACCCTTTCCGGGAACGGGTATGGACTACACAGTGGTCAAAGCCGGTGAGCGCGGCCTCGGCGGCATTATGCCGATCCCTGAGGCTGCAAAAGCAAACGGAATGCCGCCCGCATGGGTAGCTTACATTCGCTCGAAAGACATCGATGCGGATGTTGCCGCTCTGCAAAAAGCCGGTGGCAATTTGCACCGCGGTCCGGAGGAAATCGGCGCTGACGTTGGCCGATTTGCGGTCGTTTCTGATCCGCAAGGGGCCATGTTTATGCTGCTCCAGCCGAGCGGACCTGAGCAACCGCCGGTCCCAGCCATGACACCGGGACATGT
This sequence comes from Mesorhizobium sp., assembly GCA_049840935.1. GTDB lineage: Bacteria > Pseudomonadota > Alphaproteobacteria > Rhizobiales > Rhizobiaceae > Mesorhizobium_G. The sequence continues at coordinate 122,320 of JASGJA010000024.1, read as the reverse complement.
CGGCTGGAACGAATTGATGGCCGACAATTGGGAACAAGCTTTCACGTTCTACTCTGGCCTGTTTGGCTGGACCAAGGGACAGGGCATCGACATGGGCGATATGGGAACATATCAGCTTGTTGCCCTTGATGGCGTCGATATGGGCGCGATGATGAACCGCCCTCCCCACGTCCCGGTTTGCTGGAATTTTTACTTCATCGTCGATGGTCTGGATGCGGCCGTGGAGCGCGTGACGTCAAATGGCGGCAAGATCATCATGGAGCCGATGGAAGTGCCGGGTGGCCAATGGGTAGCCAATTGCACCGACCCGCAGGGTGCTCACTTTGGAATGGTCAGCAATACGAAGTAACAGTGGCTCGCATAAACAGAGCGTATTTTAGGCTTTCAAGGCGGCCAGAGGCGCATTATGCAACTCTGGCCGTTTTCGATTCCGGATGCGGCGGGAGGACATGACATGAAGCCACCATTCGGCAAAATCCTGACTGCAAATCGCGGCGAGATCGCCTGCAGGATCATTCGCACGGCGCGCAAGCTTGGCGTCAAAACAGTGGCGGTCTATTCGGATGCGGATGCGAAATCTCTGCACGTCGCCATGGCGGACGAGGCCGTTCATATTGGTGCGTCGCCGGTTGCCGAAAGCTATCTCGTGGCCGAACGCATAATTCAGGCGGCGAAAGCGACGGGTGCCGAAGCGATTCATCCGGGTTACGGCTTTCTCTCGGAAAACCCGAACTTCGTCGATCAAGTCGTTGATGCCGGACTCATTTTCATTGGTCCATCTGCGGCTTCCATACGCGCGATGGGTCTGAAAGACGCGGCCAAGCGATTGATGGAAGAGGCCGGAGTGCCGGTTGTGCCCGGCTATCATGGTGAGGCTCAGGAACTTGTTCTGCTGGCAGGTAAGGCCCACGACATCGGCTATCCGGTGTTGATCAAGGCGCGCGCGGGCGGCGGCGGCAAGGGTATGCGGCGTGTCGATAATCCTGACGATTTTGCCGAAGCGCTAGCCGGGGCCAAGCGTGAGGCGAAAGCTGCGTTTGGTGATGATGCCGTGTTGATCGAGAAATATGTCGAGAAGCCTCGGCATATCGAAGTGCAGGTATTTGGCGACAATCACGGCAATGTTGTCCATTTGTTCGAGCGGGACTGTTCAGCCCAGCGCCGCCATCAAAAAGTTATCGAGGAGGCCCCTGCCCCCGGCATGACGGATGAGATGCGGGCCGCCATGACCGACGCCGCTGTAAAGGCCGCAAAAGCCATCAGCTATTCCGGCGCGGGCACGATAGAGTTCATCGTCGATGCCTCGCGGGGGCTTCGCGCAGACCGCTTCTGGTTCATGGAAATGAACACCCGCCTGCAAGTCGAACATCCGGTGACGGAAATGGTCACGGGGCTGGACCTTGTCGAGTGGCAGTTGCGCGTGGCAGCGGGCGAAAAGCTGCCGTTGGCACAGGACCAAATTCGGCTGAACGGCCATGCCTTCGAGGCGAGGCTTTACGCCGAGGATGCAAGCAAGGGATTTCTGCCCGCTATTGGAACGCTGCACCACCTCGCTTTCCCGGCAATCGCACCGCCGGGCGCGACCATGCGCATCGAAACGGGTGTGCGCGCGGGCGATACAATCTCCCCGTACTATGATCCGATGATCGCAAAGATCGTGGTCCATGCGGCGGATCGGGCAACCGCGCTCGACGCGCTTGCGCAGGTCATTGATCAGACCGAAATCGCTGGCTCGGTGACGAATGCGGTATTTTTGGCCGCGCTGGCTCGCAATGCGGATTTTGCGATCGGAGATGTGGACACTGGATTGATCGGACGTAAGCAGGAAGAATTGACGGCTCTGCCGCCCGCTTCCGCCGATACGATTAGCCTCGCAGCACTCCTCGCCTCAGGCGCTGGGGCAATCGAGGCGTCCGACGATCCTTGGAGTACGCTAAGCGGCTATTCGCACTTCCATCCGCTGGCACGCAGCGTAACAATCGGGATGGGCGACACGCCGATCCACGCGCGCGTCGTGCCGATTGCGAATAACCGTTTCGCCGTGACACTGGATGTCAGCGACCAAACGCATGAACATGCTTCGCCGTTCAGCAATGGTTTTGCGGGGCGTTTTGCTATCTGGCCCGACCATGTGACGGTATTTGAAAATGGCAACGCATACACTTTCTCCGTGCCAGACCCGTTCGCAGCTGCTGCCGACGGGGAAGCCGGAGCCTCATCGATGCGCGCGCCAATGCCGGGACTCGCAAAGCTCGTTATGGCTGCCAAGGGAGAGACAGTTGCGAAGGGACAAGCGCTTCTCATTCTGGAAGCCATGAAGATGGAGCATACGATTTCCGCCGCGCATGACGGCGTGATCGAAGATATTGTCTCCCAAGGCTCGCAAGTAACGGATGGAACTGTTCTGGTGCGCTTCGTCGAGGAATAGCAGCCGCTATTGCTGAATGCGTCCGGGCGTTATGCGCAGATTGTTCCAGTTGCGGAAATTGCGGTCGGCATCGATTATGCGGTTCCACTGCTGGCGAACTTGTGGGGTTTTCGCGACCGACCATTCCAGGCCCGTGCCGTTCAGCGATGTGGTGCGCGCCGCATCTTGCAGATAGGTTTCCGGCAGGCGTTCAGGGAGGCGAGCCGAGGCAACCCCCAACTGGTTAAGCTCGGAGGCCGTCCATGGTCGGCTGACATTTGAAAGCCCGCCCTGATCACGCAGTTTTTGCGTCTCTTCCGTTAGCGTTCCATCAATTGGCACCAGCAGACCGAAATCATTGAAACGCGCACGATCTATGTCGGTATTGAAATCCGAAAAATTCGTTGCGCGCGTCACGATGGAGCGCAGCTGTTCCACACCCTCAAAGGTGGCCGGTATCTGCCCTAGGTCGGTAACATCGATCACTTTGCCCTCGCTCTCCTTCAGCGTTTTTGCGACAGCCATCAGCTTCGAGAGAACAAATGTATCGCGCTCCTCCTGGGCGCGACCCGCAGCTTCCACAAATTCATCCATAGGATTCGGCGCACTGCGGCGCATAGTCATGGTCATCGTAGGATTTGATGAAGGCTCCGGCGCAACCACCATCGCTTGCGGTACAGGTGCTGCGTCATCCAGACATTGGCTGCCGTCTCCATTCGAGGCTACCTGTGCTTCGGACCAGTCCGGTCCGCCAACGCGCACGGCGGTGTACATCAACCAAGCCTGCCAGCTTGGTGTGCCGTTTGCCAACATGCCGTAGTAGAAATTGCGATGCGTATCGATCGCCAGATGGGTCTGCACGCAGCAGTAGTAATCATGAATGACTGCGGCGGGGAAGTATGGCCCGCTGTAATTGTCGCCGACGATTATCTGGAACAACCACGGAATGCTGGCTCCATCTGTATAACCACCCGCCGGTACATCCCAAAATGCGCCAGTTGGATCCTCGAATTTCAGTTCTTTTGTTAACCGAAACGGCTTGCCCTGCCCGTTCGGAACATTCTCAAGCGCAATGGGAAGGTCGAAGAACTTGCCGTAGTTATCCTGCGCCCAAGCGCAGGCCGGATAAAGCACTGCAAGCACTGTGAGTGTGGTTCTGGTCCTGCCCATATGCCCCTCCTTCGCACAAGAAGTTGCAATATACAGTTGTATGGGTCTCTTGAAAATAGAAACGGCCGGGCAATGCCCGGCCGCTTCATTCACGATTGATAGTTTACTGCTGGATCGGCGCGTACTTGCCGTTGCTCCAGAGGTTGATGTCGTATTTCGGGTCTTTCATGTCACCCTTCTCGTCGAACACAACCGAGCCAACAACTGTCTCGACCGCCTGACCATTCTTGAGAGCTTCGGCGACCGCCATCGGATCGTCGCTGCCTGCGCGCTCGATGCCCTGTGCGATTGCCTGAATCACGGCGTAGGAGAACAGGGTGAAGCCTTCCGGTGCGTAGCCTTCGGTCTTGAACTTTTCCACGGCTGCCTTGGCTTCCGGGCGAGCCTGCGGATCAGCCGGGAACACGAACATCGTGCCTTCGCCAGCCGGACCGGAAATCTGCCAGAACTCAGGGGAAGCAATGGAGTCAGGCATCATCAGGGTCAACTTGAAACCAGCGTCCGCAGCCTGACGCAGCATCAGGCCAGCTTCCGGATGATAACCGCCAAAATAGACAAGGGCCGGGTTCAATTCCTTCAGCTTGGTGACAACTGCCGAATAGTCCTTCTCGCCGGCATTGATGCCTTCGAAAAGCACTTCCTGCATGCCGTTCGCGTTGATGGATTCCTTCACCTTTTCGGCAATTCCCTGACCGTATGCGCTCTTGTCGTGCAGGATTGCGACCGGCTTGCCCTTATACTTCTCGGCAATCCACGGACCGATGAACAGGCCCTGCGCATCATCACGCGTATAGAGACGCATGATCGTCGGCCAACCATTCTTGGCCGCATCGTCTGTGAGAACCGGGCTCGATGCGGATGCGGTCATCATGAGAACGCCGCCCTCGGCGTAAACTGCCGAAGCCGGAATGGTCGCGCCGGAGCAGGTGTGCCCGTCCACGAACTTGATGCCCTCAGCGATGACACGGTTTGCAACCGACACGGCCTGCTTCGGATCGCAAGCATCGTCTTCCATCACGATCTTGATCTGACGTCCGCCAAGCACGCCACCCTTGGCGTTGATCTCGGCTGCTGCTGCTTCCGCGCCGCGCTTATATTGGTCGCCGATGTTCGCAAGCGGCCCGGTTACCGGCGTGGCGACAGCGATGCTGATATCTTCAGCAGCGATGGCCGCAGGTGTTCCGAGCGCAAGGCTCAGCAACGCCGCTTGGGTCAATCTTTTGAGTATCATGGGCTTTCTCCCTGAATTTTCTGGTTCGGCGGTAAATGAAGTGCCGTTGGTAGCCTGCACATTATCAATATGCCAGCAGGCCAGCCCTGCCATTTTAGCAAGCCAGTAGCAAGGGCATGATCAAATCAATGAGAACTGCAAAAGGAAAAGCCGCAGCGGTTTCCCACTGCGGCCTGACTGGAGGTCATTTCCCTGTATTTGCGGCCTTGTTATTTCCGGTGGCGCAGCTGTCCTTCGATGCCGCGTTCTCTCCGGTCCGGCCTTTGTAAATTCAGTGCATCGTCATCCATTCGCGCGCTTCACGAAGCGCACGGACGAGTTCCGGTTTCGTCAACGACGGAGCCAGTTCCGCACGCAGGCGGGCGGCTTCAGCCGAGCCGCGGATCGCGGCGATATTGAACCATTTATGCGCCGCAACCAGGTCGGTTGCGCAGTCGCGGCCCGTTGCGTACATCAGGCCAAGCTCGCAAAGCATGTCGGCCTGGGAGCGATCTCCCATCGTGCCGAAGCTGCCTTCATGAGTGTCGAATTGTGCCATGTCCGTCGTCCCTGTTATCCCCCGAGAGCTGCCCTTTTTGTTTTGCCGTGGGCTTGCTTTCGATGGTTTGGAGAATGGACCCGACGCTTGAATCACCGGTTAAACGGTGTGCTTAACGCGACCCAAACGAAATCGAAAAACTTCGTAAATTAAGCATCGTATTAACCACAAAAATCCAGCAATTGCTGAGGTTTGAGCGATATGTCGAATTTGCTTGGAATGCAGTAAAAAACGCTTTGTTAAGCATGTCCTCCGTTCATGTTTCGGTAAGCTTTTTCCTGAGGCATGTTTAAGGTCGAAAAATCCGCAATCTTACCCAGCGGCACCGGCTTTCGCTGGCATATTGGTTGGACTAGTCTGAGCGCCGGGAGAGAAAAGACGCGATATCGTTCGCACGCGTTCAACGGGATCACGGGAGGAATTGCATGTTTCGAAAAATAGGCGTTACGGCAGCGGCCCTGCTCATCGCAACGAGCGCTGCCTTTGCCGACGATATTGTCGGCAACTGGAAAACAAATTCAGGCGAGACGGCAGCGATTGCAGGTGGCGGACCTTTTTCGATCACCATTAAGACCGGCAAGTATAGCGGAAAGCGCATCGGCACGCTGAATGCCGGTGGTGACGGGAAGTATACCGGCGAGATAACAGATCCGGCCACCGATAAGACTTACTCGGGCAAAGCTGCCCTTTCCGGCGACAGCCTGAAAATGAGCGGCTGTGTGCTTGGCGGATTGATCTGCAAGACTCAGAATTGGAAACGCATGTAACAGAAGCGCCGCAGCGGCTTCCCGCTGCAGCGCATTCAACGTTCTTCCGCCGCTAGGGTCTAGAGCGTTTAAATCGTATGCATCCAGCCGTGCGTGTCTTTAACTGTTCCGCGCTGGATACCCACCAGTTTGGAGCGGAGTTCGCCAGTAACTTCGCCATCGCCGCTATTGCCGATTGCGAATGTGCCTTCCGGATATTTGACCGTACCGATGCCGGCGATGACAGCAGCAGTGCCGCAGGCGAACGCTTCGCGCAGCTTGCCGCTGGCTGCATCCTCTTTCCACTGGTCGAAGGAGTAAGGTGTCTCATTGACCGTGTAACCGGACTCGCGCGCAAGCTTCATGATGGACGCGCGGGTGATGCCGGGCAAGATCGTGCCGAGTGGCGGCGTAACAATTGTCTTGTCGTCCATCACGAAGAAGATGTTCATGCCGCCAAGTTCATCGACCCATTTGCGCTCGACAGCGTCGAGAAACACGACCTGATCGCAGCCGTTTTTGAAAGCCTCAGCGGTTGCAACAAGGCTGGATGCGTAGTTGCCACCGCATTTGGCCGCGCCGGTGCCGCCGGGGGCAGCGCGCGTGTATTCCTGAGAAATCCAGACGGAGACGGTTTTATATCCGCCCTTGAAGTAAGCGCCGACCGTCGAGCCTATGACGCAGAAAATATACTCATTGGCCGGTCGCACGCCGAGGAACGACTCGCTGGCGAACATGAAGGGGCGCAGGTAGAAGCTGCCATCGCCTTCCGGCACCCATGACTCGTCAGTGTGGACCAGAGCTTCGACCGCTTCGATGAACATGTCTTCCGGGATTTCCGGCATGGCCATGCGCTCAGCCGACTCATTGAAGCGGCGCGCATTTTCTTCTGGGCGGAACAGCGCCAGAGAGCCATCGGCCATACGATACGCCTTCATGCCCTCGAAAATTTCCTGAGCATAATGCAGCACTGAACTGGCGGGATCTATCTGGAACGGCTCACGCGCACGAATTTCGGCATCATGCCAACCCTTGTCCGTGCTCCACTTGATTGTCACCATATGATCGCTGAATACCTTGCCGAAGCCCGGATTCGTCATCAGCGCGGCCCGCTCCTCTGCCGTTTTCGGCGACGGGTGCTTGATCTTGGTGAAGTTGTACTTGCTCATATCTGACCTCTCGACGGCCCGCCTCCCTTGTGCGGGTCGAAAAACAACAAATGGCGGCACGGTGTTGGAGCAAGTGCTAATGCAATGCAAGCGCGCAGTTGCGCGTTTGAATGTCACAGCCCCGAAATCCACCCCGCAATTCTCTTGGACGCCTCCTCAACGTCTTCAAGACGGCGGTTAAAGCACATGCGAAAGAATGCCTCGCCGCCCTCGCCAAAGGCAGTGCCGGGGGCGAGGCCGACATTCGCCTGATCGATTATATCAAACGCGGCCTTGGCAGAATCGCTGACACCTTCGACACCGAAGAAAAGGTAAAAGGCGCCCGCCGGAGCAACGAGCCGCGCGCGACCCGTACCGCCGATGATTGCTGTTGCAATGTTACGCGCCTGCCGTGCGCGCTCGACTTGCGAGGCGACATAGGCATCGCCCTCGTCCAGCGCAGCCACACCGCCGCGCTGCATGAAGGTTGCGACGCCGGAGGTGGAATATTGAATGAGATTTTCGAAAACCAGTTGCAGCGAGGGATTAACCTGAACCCAACCGATGCGCCAGCCCGTCATGGACCAGTTTTTGGAAAAGGTATTTACGAAGATGACCGGATCGCCCTCCTCCATCACGTCAGCAAAAGAGGCGGCGCGCCCGCCGTCAAAATGGAACAGCGTGTAGGTTTCGTCGGCAATTATCCAGAGATTGTGCCTACGAGCTATTTCCAGAATGACGCGAAGTGTTTCGACGTCTCCAGTCCAGCCGGTCGGATTGGACGGCGTATTGATAAACAGCGCCTTGGTGCGCGGCGTAATTGCACTTTCAATCCGATGCGGATCGAGCGTCCAGCCATTCTCATTGAAGTCGAGGCCAACGGGTACGGCCTTCGCCCCAGCAATCTCGACGGCTGAAGGAAAGTTTGGCCAAGCAGGAGCCAGATAAACGACTTCATCGCCCGCGCCCGCTGTTGCCTGAACCGCAAGCAGGATCGCATGCATACCGCCGCCGGTAACCAGAAACTCCGAGAAATCGAAATTTCGTCCGAACATCCGTGTGTGATAACGAGCAAGCGCCTCGCGCAATTCAGGAATGCCGCGCTGGCGCGTGTAAAAGGTTTCGCCCTTCGCGAAGAGATTCCATGGCCGGGCGCGTGATGAAGTCCGGCGTGGGTGCATCCCCCTCGCCTGCCCAAAGCGGAATTAGACCCTCGCGACCCCAGCCATGCGTCATCACGGCAACAATGCCGCTTAGAGGCGCTTGCCTTGCTTCTGGTCGCAGGGCGTCGAGGAGATTCATTTCCAGACCCATTAGGTAAGAAGTGCTGTCCTATTTATACCTAAGCCCGAAAAAGGAAAAGTCCCCGGCAGCAACCACCGGGGACCATTTTCTTGATCCAGCGCGGTTACTTCGCTCTGCTCGGCTTCGGAGTCGTCGACAGCAGGTCGCGGATTTCTGTGAGCAGCTTGACGTCTTCCGGCGCTTCCGCAACAGGAGCGGGCTTTTCCTTTTCCAGCCTGCGGCGTACGCTGTTCACGCCTTTGACCATCAGGAACACGATCCATGCGAGGATCAGGAAGTTCAGCAGGACGGTAGCGAAGTTACCGTATGCGATGACTGGTCCCTGCTCGCGGGCGGCGGCTAGCGATGTAGCAGTGACGTTCGATGACAGTGGCAGGAAGTAGTTCGAGAAATCTCGCTGACCAGCCAGACCGACGATTGGCATGATCATGTCGTTGACGACCGAATCCACTATTTTGCTGAATGCCGCACCGATGATGACACCGACTGCGAGATCCATCACGTTGCCACGTGAGATAAACTCTTGAAATTCCTTTAGCATTTCCACCCTCCGATTGGTGACAGGGCGCCGCCACAACGACCGCCGCGCCGGCAACATACCAAAATAGTGGGGTTGCAAAACCTATAAATGCGGGGAACTGGCAAGATTGATCAAATGCGTTGTATCGAGGTGACGGCGGCGAGATAGACAACGCAATTGTGCTATGCTTGCCTTGATTGGCTTCGCTTTGGGAGGTTTGCCAGCTTGCTCGGTCTGCTCGTCGTATTGACGGCTGTGGTCTATGTGACGTTGCTGTTTGCAGTGGCGAGCATTGGCGACCGTCGCGCCGCGCGTGAAGGACCCGGCTCGCCACGACCTTATATTTTTGCGCTCAGCCTCGCGATTTACTGCACCTCGTGGACTTTTTTCGGGTCGGTTGGGCTGGCGTCTGAGCGGAATATTGAATTTCTCGCCATCTATATCGGGCCGATTATCGTTTTCCTGTTCGGCTTTCCATTGCTCAACCGGATCGCGCGGTTGGCCAAGGGGGAAAAGATAACCTCAATCGCCGACTTTCTTGGCGCACGATACGGGAAGAGCTTTTCAGTGGCGGCTATTGCCACGCTTATCGCGACGATTGGCGCGGTGCCGTACATAGCGCTGCAACTCAAGGCGATTTCCGGCTCGGTGAGCCTGATGGTCGAATATTATACGGGTTCGCCGCCCTCGTTCGATCCGTTCGTGAGCGATATTTCGCTGATCGTCGCGATATTGCTGGCAATGTTCGCGATTTTGTTCGGCACCCGGCACGCGGATGCGACCGAACATCAGGATGGGTTGGTTCTCGCTGTCGCTGTGGAATCCATCGTCAAGCTGGTGGCCTTTCTGGCGGTCGGGCTGTTCACCGTGTTTTTCCTTTTTGGATCGCCTGCCGGATTGATGGAACATATCGGCCAGTCGCAGGCAGCCTCGAATGCGCTGGAATATCGAACGTCGCTCGGCACATGGCTGGTGGTCACTGCGCTCAGCGGTTTCGCAATCATTCTGCTGCCGCGCCAGTTCTATGTGATGATCGTGGAGAACCGCAGCACGTCGGAGCTTAAAACGGCGACATGGCTGTTTCCGCTCTATCTCGTCGCGATAAATCTGTTCGTGCTGCCTATTGCGCTGGCGGGTCTGGTTACGGTTGGCGACAGAACAAGCGGCGACCTCTACGTGCTCTCGCTGACACTGCTGCAGGGCCACGACACGCTGGCAATGATCGCGTTTATCGGCGGACTTTCGGCGGCAACGGCGATGGTGATTGTCGAGAGCGTGGCACTGTCGATCATGATCTCCAACGACCTCGTTATCCCGATTTTCCTGCGGCGGCTGCTGACCTCCAGCCCTCGAGAGAATGAAGACTGGTCGACGGTGATCCTCAACATTCGCCGCGCCGCGATCTTCATTATCCTGTTCGGCGCGTTTCTTTATTATCGCGAAAGCACGGGCAGTTCGCGACTTTCCGCAATCGGTCTGATGTCATTTGCGGCCATCGCGCAATTTGCTCCAGCCTTTGTAGGTGGGCTGATCTGGCGCGGAGCAAACAGCCGCGGCGCGATATTGGGCATGTCGGCGGGTATACTCGTCTGGGGTTATACATTGCTGCTGCCGACGCTCGCCGCACCCGATGCGGCAATCGTTTTGAAAGGACCATTCGGCATTGAAGCCCTGAAACCACAGGCGTTGTTTGGCACGGTTGCGGAACCGCTGAACCACGGCGTTTTGTGGAGCCTTTCCGTCAATCTGATGCTGTTTATTCTTGGCTCGTTGTCGCGCGCCGCACGACCACTGGAGCGCATTCAGTCATCCATATTCGTGCGTCGCGACGCGGCGCCAACGCCGAGTCTTCGGCGGTTCCGTACGGGCGTGACGGTGGATCAGCTCAAGGACACTATTGGCCGCTATCTGGGTGTCGAACGGACGGAGCGCTCGTTCCAAAGCTTCCAGAATGCCTACGGTCGGGTGCTGGCAGGCAATGAGCCGGCAGGCACGGAGGTCATTCGGTTTTCCGAACAGTTGCTTGCAAGTGCGGTTGGCTCATCGTCATCGCGGCTGATCCTGTCACTGCTACTCAAGCGTAACGACGCAAGCGCACGCGATGCATTTCGGCTGCTGGACGATGCGACCGAAGCGCTGCAACAAAATCGCGATCTGCTGCAAATCGCGCTCGACCAAATGGAACAGGGCATAACGGTTTTCGACAGCGATCTGCGGCTGACATGCTGGAACCGCCAATATCGCGCGCTGTTCAATCTGCCTGATGAACTCGGTCAGGTCGGCGTTTCGCTGGACCTGATCCTGCGCTCGCTCGTGGAGCGCGGTGAGATTACGCCCGCCAAGCGCGCCGATGCGCTGAAGCGCATCGCGGCGTCCGAAGGGGCATGGCAGATGGAACTGGCACGCTCCGAGCGCATCATTGAAGTGCGGTCCAACCCGATGCCGGATGGCGGCGTGGTTGCAACCTATGCGGATATTTCCGCCCGAGTTGCCGCAGATATTGCGCTGAAACGCGCCAATGAATCTCTGGAGTTGCGCGTGCGCGACCGCACATCTGAACTGCTGCGTGTGAATGAGGAGCTTGAGCAGGCCCAGATGCTTGCCGACGAAGCGAACCAAGGAAAGACGCGCTTTCTCGCGGCCGCTGGCCACGACATTTTGCAGCCGCTTAACGCGGCGCGGCTCTATTGCGCATCGCTGATCGAAAAGACCAGCGAAAGCAAGATTTCCGAAGCTGCGAACAACATCGAATCCTCGCTGGAATCGGTGGAGACGATCTTGGGCGCTGTGCTGGATATTTCCCGATTGGATGCGGGTGCTATGACGCCCTCGCACACAGTGTTCGAGCTCGGCGGACTATTGCGGCAGATCGGTACGGATTTCCAGCCGCTCGCGGTGGAAAAAGGGCTAAAACTGACGCTCGTACCATCTTCGCTGCGCGTGGAGAGCGACCGCAATCTGCTGCGCAGGCTTGTGCAGAATCTTGTTTCAAACGCGATAAAATACACGCGGTCCGGACAGATACTTGTAGGGGTGCGCAGGCGCGGCGAATTAGCCGAAATCCAAATATTCGACACGGGCATTGGCATAGACGGCACGAAACTTTCGACCATCTTCAGCGAGTTCACGCGGCTGGACGAAGGCAAGCGCGAAGCGCCGGGGCTGGGCCTCGGACTTTCCATCGTGGACCGCATCGCGCGCGTGCTGCAAGTGGAACTGCGGATTCACTCGGACAAGGGCAAAGGCACATGTTTCTCGGTGCTGATTCCCGTTACAGAGCAGGCCGCCCCCGTGCAAACCGTAACGCCGATTTCCGCGCATAGCAGCGGGCGCACGCTGGCTGGGTTGCATGTGATGTGCATCGATAATGACAGCCGTATATTGGACAGTATGCGCACGCTGCTGGAAGGCTGGGGATGTGTGGTGCGCACCGCCTCGGATAGCGCAGAAGCACTTGGCGGCGATGTGCCGCATATCGTGCTGGCAGACTACCATCTGGACGCAGAAACAGGTCTCGAAGCCATCGACGCTCTCCGAAAAGCCTGGGGCGACGTTCCAGCCGTTCTAGTGACTGCCGACCGTTCAAGCGAATTGCGGCAGGCGGCGGAAGCCATCAACGTGCCGGTTATAAACAAGCCGGCGAAGCCTGCCGTATTGCGCACCATGATGACGCGCCTGCGCCGCAGCGCAGAAGCTGCGGAATAATTATTGTAGCTGCGTTTCCAACCCTATCTTGGAGAGCATGATCACGGCCTGCGTGCGGCTGTCCACGCCAAGCTTTTGAAGGATGGCAGACACATGCGCCTTGATGGTGGCTTCGGAGACACCGAGCTCGTAAGCAACTTGCTTGTTCAACAAGCCTTCGGCCAGCATTCCGAGCACGCGGGTCTGCTGCGGCGTGAGTGATTGAATGCGGCGGATGATCCCCGAAATTTCAGGATCGTGTTCAACGCCGAGATCGATGCCTGCGGGCGAGGCGACGCCGCCTTTCAGCACTGTGACCACGGCTTCCCTTATCTGCTCCATCGATGCAGATTTGGGAATGAACCCCGACGCACCAAGCTCAAGCGCGCGGCGGATCGTCGGCACGTCATCATGCGCAGAGACGACCACGGTCGGGACATCCGCGTTGATGCCGCGCAATGAAATGAGGGCGGAAAGGCCGCTCGCGCCGGGCATGGTGAGATCAAGCAGGATGAGGTCGATGTCGTCCAAGGCAATTGCGAGGCTTTTCACGCCCTCGAAATCACCGGCCTCAAGCACGGTGGAAATATTCTCAATGCCCGCGAGCGCCTGTTTCAACGCGCCGCGGAACAGTGGATGATCGTCCGCGATGACAATTTTAAAACCCGAAGGCAAGCGGTTCCTCCCCCGATTCTCTTGCCGGGTGGCTTGAAAATTCAGGTTAAGCGCCAAAGCGCCAGCTAATCAAGGAGAAACGGCTGATATGAGGGCGGCTCAGGTTTTATTCGGTGAAACACCGCCCGTTTCGCCTGTACCACGCAAATCGCGGTCAAATTCTTTTACGATTTCGAGGAAGCCACGGAAGAAGCGCTGCATGTAAGACATGGTACGGTCAAACTCTTCGTCGGACGGCAGCGCCTTGTTCGGTTGGCCACCTTCCAGCGCAGTAACCCTATCCTCAAGCGCATCTACCTGCGCTCGTAAACGGTCGACCTCGTCTTCAAACGCGTCGCGATCATCCGCCGCCATGCGGCACACCATTTGGCCGGACTGATCTATACAGGTCGATATCTGGCCGGTCTGCTTGTCGAGACGCACAAATGTGTCGCCCCTCGGTTCAAGCTGGTAGCGATCCGCATCCTGCGCCGTGGCGGCTGTCGCCAAGCCACAAATGAAAAGAGATGCCAGAATTAAGCGCATATGGTTTGTCTCCGGACCTGCTGAAATTGTGCCTGCACTTTATGCTGAAATTGCGATGCCCTGTTGTCGGCGGTTACGCTTTGCGCCTATAGGGCCAGTATGAACGCCACCATATATAAGATCGTTCCGCAATCGCTTTGGCGAGAGGCCGAAGCCAGCGGCTCTTTTGCGGGCAGTCCGGTCGATCTGGCTGACGGCTATATCCATTTCTCGACACGCGAACAGGCGGCGGAAACGGCAGCAAAACACTTCGCGGGGCAGTCTGATCTTCTGCTGGCCGCGATAGACACGGCGGCGCTGGCAGGGCGGCTGAAATATGAGCCATCGCGGGGCGGCGCGCTGTTTCCGCATCTTTATGAAAAGCTCGACCTGCGCGCGGTGAAATGGGTTCAGCCGCTGCCCCTTGGGCCGGATGGGCGGCACGTATTTCCGCCGCTGGAGGGCTGAGCTTGCTGCTGGATCGCATAGGCAAATCGCTTCTCTTTTCGTTCGACCCGGAAACCGCGCATGGCCTTTCGCTGCGCGCGCTGAAATGCGGATTGCCGCCAGTTAACGGCATTGCCCGCGACAAAAGTCTGCAGGTGGAAATCGCCAGACTGGTGTTTCCAAATCCGCTGGGCATGGCGGCAGGCTATGACAAGAACGCCGAAGTGCCGGATGCGCTACTGCGGCTCGGTTTTGGATTTGCGGAAGTCGGTACAATTACGCCGCTGGCGCAGCAGGGAAATCCGAAGCCTCGCATTTTCCGGCTGGAAGCAGATGGCGCGGTGATCAACCGTCTTGGCTTCAACAATGAAGGTCACGACGCTGCGGAGAAACGGCTGAAAGCGCGTGCGGGACGTGCGGGCGTAGTCGGCGTGAATATCGGCGCAAACAAGGACAGCGCTGATCGCGTGGCGGATTACGAGCTTGGCGTGAAGCGTTTTGTCGGACTCGCCAGCTATCTGACAGCGAATATTTCTTCGCCAAACACACCCGGCCTGCGCAACATGCAGTCACGCGAACATTTGTCGGATTTGCTGATGCGGGTGATGACGACCCGCGATGCCCATACGCCCCAGGGAAGACATGTTCCGGTATTTCTCAAGATCGCACCCGATCTCGGTGAAGCCGAGCTGGACGATATCGCCACCGAATTGCTGGAAAAGCGCGTTGACGGATTGATCGTTTCCAACACGACCATCGCGCGGCCAACACTGAAAACGCCGGGCGTCGGCGGCGAAGCAGGCGGGCTTTCGGGCAAGCCGCTGTTTGCGAGATCCACATCCGTGCTGGCCCGTATGCGGCAGCGGCTTGGTGCGCACTTTCCTATCATTGGCGTCGGTGGCGTGGATTTAGCAGAAACGGCACTTGAGAAAGTTCGCGCGGGGGCCGATCTGGTGCAGCTTTATACCGGGTTGATCTATGGGGGGCCTACCCTGCCTGCGCGCATCGTTTCAGGCATGCTCAAAGAAGTGCAGCGAACCGGAGCGACCAATATTCGCGAACTGCGGGACAGTCGCATTGCCCATTGGCTCGATCAACCGCTGGACGGGTGAATAGACGGCAGGCGAGCGCGCAGGATTGCCAGCAGCGTGAAGCCGCGAAACAGTAAAAACACGTGAAGCGCGGCCCACAGCCCGCTATTTCCAAATCGCGGCGGCAGCAGCCAAAGACAGACCAAAAACGCGGCCAACGAAAGCAGCATCATGTTGCGCATGTCGCGCGACCATGTAGCACCAATAAAAACGCCATCCATCTGGAACGCCAGCACACCGCTTATTGCCGTGAGAGCAGCCCACGGCAGATAGCGCAGCGCTTCTGACTGCACGTCGTTGGCGGTTGTAATGAGTTCGATCAGCGGCTTGCCGAACAACAGAAAGAAAATGGCGGCTAGAATTGCCAGCGTAAAGCCCCATATGGCCGTAAGCCGAATGGCTTGCAGGAGCGGCGCTCTGGCGCGCGCGCCGATTGCCCGACCCGCAAGTTGTTCAGCCGCGGTGGCAAAACCATCCAGAAAGAAACTGGAAATCATGAAAAGATGCATCAGCACCGCATTTGCTGCGAGCGTGACCGTGCCGAGCGACGCGCCCTCGCGCGCAAAAAGCGCAAAGGCGGCAAGCAGACAGAAAGAGCGCACCATGATGTCGCCGTTCAGCGCAAGCATGGCGCGCACGGCGACGAGGTCGCGCAATTTTTGCCAATTGATCGGCGGCATGAGCCGAAATCGAACGGAAAGAATTGCGAGGCCCGTGAGCATCGCCACGAGTTCTGCCGTGAAGGTGCCCCATGCGACACCAGCGACGCCCCAGCCGAGATGCAGGCCGAGAAAGATCGACAAGGCAATGTTGACGCAATTCAGCACAAGCTGGAGCGTCAGCCCCAAAACGCCCTCGCCTCGCCCCAGAACATAGCCGAGAATCGCGTAATTCATGAGCGCAAAGGGCGCAGACAGGCAACGAATGTGGACATACTGATCGAGCGCGATATTAACCGCCGATTCTGCACCCATAAAGCGCTGACCAACCAGCGAAATGAACGGGGAAAGCACAGCGATTGCGATACCAATGAGCGCCGCAAGTAGTGCCGCGCGCAAAAAGACGAGGCGTTGTTCAGGCTCATCGCCGCGACCGAATGCCTGTGCAATGAGCCCCGTCGTCGCAGAACGCAGCGAGTTGAATGTGGAGAACACGACGTCGAAAACAATGGCGCCTGCGGCCAAGCCACCAATCAATGCGGCGTTGCCCAACTGCCCCACAACCGCAGTGTCCACGAGGCCGATGAAGGGCGTCGTGACATAGGCAAGCGTCATCGGCACCGCGATGGCGAGCACCGTGCGGTTTGTAACCTCAAATGGCCGGGCTGAGTTCTTGCAGTTGCCACCCCTTGATACTCCGCTGCGATTATCCCAGCTTCCGTACGATTCCAATTGATAAGCCGACATGCCCCTGCACATCGTGACACACCCTGACTATGACGCAGGCTTTCCGAGCACGCATCGCTTTCCAATGGGGAAATATACGGCGTTGATGCAGGCGCTTGAAGCGCGTGCTCTGCTCGCGACGAGCCACATTCACCGGCCAGCACCCGCGCCTGCCAATTGGCTCGCGCTGGCGCATGACCGGACTTATGTAGACCAAGTGATCGCTTGCACAGTGCCGAAGCCTATCGAACGGGAAATTGGCTTTCCCATTGTGGAGCGCACCTCGCGCCGCGCACTACTGGCATGCGGTGGCACGATCCTCGCCGCGCGGCTGGCGCTCGAACACGGCATTGCCTGCAACGCCGCCGGAGGAAGCCACCACGCGAGACGGCTGCAGGGTGCCGGATTCTGCACGTTGAACGACGTCGCGGTCGCGTCTCGCCTGCTGCTTTCCGAAGGGCTGGCGGGGAACATATTGATCGTCGATCTGGATGTGCATCAGGGCGACGGTACGGCAGAAATTCTGGCCGATGAGCCGCGCGCGTTTACGTTTTCGATGCACGGCGCGCGAAACTATCCGGTGCGCAAGGTTGCGTCAGACCTGGACGTTGCGTTGCAGGATGGAACCGGAGACGACGCTTATCTTGATGCGTTGGCGCAAGCGCTCACGATTTTGCTGGATCGCGATTGGGATATTGTTTTCTACAACGCCGGGGTTGATCCACATGCGGTCGATCAACTTGGAAGGCTCTCGCTTTCGAGTAATGGACTACGGCGGCGCGACGAAATGGTTGTTCGCTATTTCAGAGAACGAGCGATACCGGTGTGCGGCGTAATTGGCGGCGGCTATTCGCAGGATATGGACGAACTCGCCGCGCGCCACGCGATACTCTTCGAAGTCGCTGCGCGCTTCGCCTAGCGCCGCAAATTCAGGATGCGAATGATGATGAACGCGGGAATGACGATCGCCGCACCCAGCAGAATGTAGGCGAATATCCGGTCAAATGCGCGGAAGCCCATATTCCAGAGGTTCATGAAAAAGCGCTCGATGCCATAGAGAACATCCATCGGCGACCAGCCGAAGGCGCTCATGACCATACCCACGATCAGCGAAACCACCAGCAGTTTCAGCAGAACACGCAGCGGGCTGTCGCCCAAAAACCGGTCCAGCAAAGGCGTTCTCCTACATTCGTTGGCCGGAATCAGCATTCGGCCCTGCTATCAGATACGTTTCCCACGCCGATCGTTCAAGAATAAGGAATTGCTATTGAAGCCGGTGCTGCCTCTGTGATAGCCAAATTCCCGCGCGGGTGTATCTCAATGGTAGAGAAGCAGCTTCCCAAGCTGATGACGAGGGTTCGATTCCCTTCACCCGCTCCAATCATTTTGGAACTAAAGCGCCGCTGGCCGGTTCTCGCCTTCTCGACCGTTTGTCGAATGCACGGAAGGAGGCTTTCATGTTCCGTCTCGTCGCCACTGCCCTGCTTGGCTATGTGGCAATGCGCATCGTTCGCGAAATAACAGATACCGTTCCGGAAGATTTTGGCTCACACCTGCCGCAGCAGCACCGCCGCACGCGGCCAAAAGCCAGTGCGACGACCACTGCGAAAAAGCGGCCAGCCCGCAAGCCAGCCGCCAAGGCGACGGAACAAACGGCCACAGGCGCGGCTTAAAGCACCGAAACGATAGCTTTTGCCAGATCTTCCAGCCTGTCGTCCGGCAGGCCAGCAACGTTTATGCGGCTGTCGTCCACCATGTAGATACCGTGCTCGGCACGCAGGCGATGGACTTGCTCAACCGTGAGGCCGAGGCGCGAGAACATGCCACGATGGCGCGCAACAAAGTCGAACCGGTCCGAATTTGATTGCCTGCGCAGGGCCTCAGCCAAACCTTCGCGCAGCTTGATCATTCGCGAGCGGACGGCTTCCAATTCGGCTTTCCAATCGGCGCGCAGTTCCGGATCGGTGAGAACCAGTCGAACAGAGGCAGCGCCATGATCTGGCGGCATGGAATACATGGCGCGCGCAACAGCCAACAATTGGCTTTGCGCCGTATTGGCCTCCGCCTCGTCGCGGCACAGCAGGATCGCAGCGCCAACGCGGTCGCGATAGACTGAGAAGTTTTTCGAGCAACTTGCCGCGATAGCCATTTCCGGCACGACGCCGGCCAGTATTCGCACGCCTGCGGCATCCGGTTCGAGACCATCGCCAAAGCCCTGATAAGCAAGGTCCACGAACGGGAACAACTGCTTCTCGACAATTAGCGCGGCAACCTTTTCCCACTGGTCGGTGGTGAGGTTAGCGCCTGTCGGGTTGTGGCAGCAGCCGTGCAGAACAACGATGTCGCCCGCTTTTGCCTGACCGAGCGCGGCCATCATTTCATCAAAGCGCACCGTGCCGGTGGCCGCATCGAAATAAGGATAGCTGCGCGTCTTGAGACCGGCAGATTCGATCAGTGGAACATGGTTTGGCCAGGTCGGGTCCGAAAGCCAGACATCAGCGTTTGGTCGCGCCTTGTTCAAAAGCTCGGCGATGATGCGCAGCGAGCCGGAACCGCCGGGAGCCTGAGCAGCGCGAAGGCGCGTGGTATCGGCATCATCGCCAAAGACCAGTTCGATCATTGCTGTGTTGAACGCAAGATCGCCAGCCATACCAAGATAGGTCTTGGTGGTCTGCTCCGCGTAAAGACGCTTTTCGGCTTCACGAACAGCACGCATGATCGGCGTGCGGCCTTCGCTGTCCTTGTAAACGCCGACCCCGAGATCGAGTTTGTTGGGACGCGGATCTTCACGATACATGCCGATGAGGGCGATGATCTTGTCTGGCGCAGCCGGCTTCAGCGTTTCGAACATGTCTTTACTCGCGGAAAGATTTTGCGCCGCCTCTTAAACGACGCGAGGGAAAATTGACAGGGCCAAACGCGCTAAGCGCCTAGGCTCTGAAATGTTTGGAGAGTTTGAGACCCTGCGCCTGATAATTCGAGCCAAGGTCCGTACCGTAAAGCGCCTTGGGTCGCGAAAGCATGTGCTCGTAAACGAGCCTTCCTACAATCTGGCCATGTTCAAGGATGAACGGCACTTCATGGCTACGCACTTCCAACACGGCGCGGCTACCCGTACCGCCCGCCGACGAATTGCCGAATCCGGGGTCGAAGAAGCCCGCATAATGGACGCGGAACTCACCAACCAGCGGATCGAACGGTGTCATTTCGGCGGCATAGAGCGGTGGCACATGCACCGCCTCGCGCGAGACGAGAATGTAAAATTCATCTGGGTCGAGAATGAGTTCGCCGGGTCCGCCATGTCTATGAATAGGCTCCCAGAAATCCAGCACGGATTGCTGACCACGCTTATCGACATCGATCAGGCCGGTATGGTGCTTGCCACGATAGCCGATAAGGCCATCGGCATCGCCCTCAAGATCGATGGACAGCGCGATGCTGCCGCCAGAGATGCTCGGCTTTTCGGTGGCGACCAGCGTGTCGCTGTCATGCAGGGCGTGCAATTCGGTTTCGCTCAGCAGCGAATTGCCTTTGCGGAACCGCACCTGCGAGAGCCGTGATCCAGTGCGCGCGATGATCGGGAAGGTACGCGGACTGACTTCCATATAGAGTGGGCCGTCATAACCGGCGGCGATCTTGTCGAACTCCCGGCCCTGATCTGTCATGACGCGCGTGAAAATATCGAGCCGCCCGGTCGAGCTTTTCGGATTGGCAGAGGCAGAAATGTCGGTGGGCAACTTTAGCCGCTCAAGCAGCGGCACGATGTAAACGCAGCCGGTTTCGAGAACCGCGCCGTTCGTAAGATCGATTTCATGCAGCTTCAGCCGGTCGAGCTTCGTGGCAACGGTGCTCTGCGGCCCCGGCAAAAAGCTGGCGCGCACGCGATAGGCCTTTTCACCCAGGCGCAGGTCGAGGCTGGCTGGCTGAATCTGGTCAGCATCAAGCGCCCGCGCCGAGATCGAACGCGCCACTGGAAAACAATTCCGCTATATAGCGGTCGGGAAGTATGCCTGTCTGCCGCAAGGACCAATAACCAGATTGTGCTGGCTCGACGTTTAACGCGGCTTTTGATTGACGCAAGCCAAGCCGAGGTTTAAAGGGGCTTTATCCCGTGGTGATTTGGCCGGTCGGCTTGCAGCCACGTTAAACAAGTCGCTAAAGGGCCGCGTATGGAACCCGGCTTTGCGACTTTCGCGAGCCGGTTTTTTATGTCTGGAAGAAGAGAAAATGTCGAAAAAGCGCAATTTTAGACCCGCCACCGCACTCGTGCATGGTGGCACGATGCGCTCCGGCTTCGGCGAGACCTCGGAGGCCATCTATCTCACGCAAGGTTTTGTCTATGACAGCGCCGAGGGTGCGGAAGCGCGCTTCAAGGGCGAAGAACCTGGCTTCATTTATTCGCGATACGCAAACCCAACCGTCGACATGTTCGAACGCCGTATGTGCGCTCTGGAAGGCGCGGAAGAAGCTCGCGCCATGTCGTCCGGCATGGCCGCAGTCTCGGCGGCGCTGTTGTGCGGCGTGAAGGCTGGCGACCATGTGCTTGCAGCAAAAGCACTGTTCGGTTCGTGCCGCTACATCATCGAAACGCTGATGCCGCGTTACGGCATTGAGTCGACGCTGGTGGACGGCTCAAAGGTGGAAAACTGGGCGAACGCGGTGCGCCCAAATACCAAGCTGCTGTTTCTTGAGAGCCCAACAAATCCGACACTGGAAGTGGTGGATATTCGCGCCGTTGCCGACATTGCAAATTCCATCGGTGCTACGCTGGTGGTGGACAATGTGTTTGCTACACCATTGCAGCAGAAGCCGTTGGAACTCGGCGCGCATGTCGTTGTCTATTCCGCGACCAAGCATATCGACGGACAGGGACGCTGCCTCGGCGGGGTGGTGCTGTCCAACAAAAAGTGGATCGACGAGAACCTGCACGAATATTTTCGGCATACAGGGCCGTCGCTTTCGCCCTTCAACGCATGGACTCTGTTGAAAGGGCTGGAAACGCTGCCGCTGCGTGTGAAGCAGTCGACGGAATCCGCCGGCCGCATTGCAGATTTTCTCGCCGATCATCCGAAGGTTGCGCGGGTGATTTATCCGGGTCGTGCGGACCATCCGCAGGCAGATATCATAAAGCGTCAGATGAGCGGCGGATCAACCTTGATCTGCTTCGATCTGAAGGACGGCAAGAACTCCGCTTATGCCTTTGAAAACAAACTCGAAATCATACGTATCTCTAACAATCTCGGTGATGCAAAGAGCCTTATTACGCACCCCGCAACAACCACGCACAAGAACCTTACCGATGAGGCGCGGGCCGAACTGGGCATAGATGCCGGTACGTTGCGTTTGTCTGTGGGTCTGGAAGATACGGATGATCTGCTGGAGGACATCGAGCACGCGCTCGCAAAGGCTTAGGCGAGGAAATTACCCCTCATCCGCTTTGCCGGAACGGCAGCATGCGATATCATCGTATGGTCATGTATAAGGCCACCACACGCAATATCGAAGTCGAAGTCGAGCCCTTCTATATGGAGGAGCGTTCGGATCCAGATCAGAACCGTTATGTGTGGGGATACCGCGTGACCATCGACAACCAGTCGGAAGAGTTCGTGCAATTGCTGTCGCGATATTGGCAGATCACCGATGGTATGGGCCGGGTGGAAGAAGTGCGCGGCGCAGGCGTGGTTGGCGACCAGCCGAGGCTCAGCCCCGGTGACAGCTATCAGTATACGTCCGGCTGTCCGCTGGCGACGCCGTCCGGAATAATGGTTGGCACATACACAATGCGCAGCCGGACAGGCGAGTTGTTCGAGGTGGCTATACCCGCCTTTTCGCTCGACCTGCCCGGCACTATGCGCACAGTGAATTAGGGGCGCCCATGAACTGGCGCGCCCCCGCGATTTAGGACTTGGCGAAGTCCTTGGGATCAAAGACGTAGCTCTTGGAGCAGAACTCGCAATCGACCTTGATGTGTCCATCCTCGGTCGAATGCGCGATCTCCTCTGCGGAGAAGCCACGCAAAACGCCCTCGATCTTCTCGCGCGAGCAACTGCATTCATCAGCCACGCCGACGCCCTCGAACACACGCACGCCATGCTCGTGGAAGAGCCTGAACAGCAGCCGCTCCGGTCCGACGGTCGGATCGACGAGTTCCGCTGGCTCGATGGTCGCGAGAAGCATCAAGACTTCTTCCCACGCATCGTCGTGCGGCCCCTCGATTTCCGTGCGCGGATCGCCGTCGCCGCCCGGAATGTCGGGTGTACGAAGACGCTCTGGCGCTTCGGGCAGGAACTGCGCGATGATACCACCAGCGCGCCAGTGTTCGCCACCACCCTCGCCGCGCCGCATCTGCTTGGCGACGGAGAGCTTGATGTCGGTCGGGATCTGCTCGGACTGCCGGAAATAGACCTTCGCGGCTTCTTCCAAACTGATTCCGTCCAGCGCGACAATGCCTTGATAACGCTGCGTATATTGACCTTGGTCGATGGTCAGCGCGAGAACACCCTGCCCTAGCAATTGCTCTGGTGCAGTTTCGCCCTTGTCCATCGCAGCAGCCAAACGATCGGCATCGAAGCGAGCATAGGCGCGCAACGATCCCGGCGTTGTGAAATCCGCCACAAGCATATCAACCGGACCGTCGGTTCTGGTCTGGAGGATGAACTTGCCGGTGAACTTCAGCGACGTGCCGAGCAGTACGGTTATGACGCAAGCCTGCGCCAGCAGGCGAGCGACCGGTTCCGGGTAATCGTGGCGACCAAGCAGGTCGTCGAGCAGCGGTCCAAGCTGCACCGCGCGTCCGCGCACATCAAGCGGGCCGACTTCAAAGGGCACAACATGGTCGTCCCCGGCAAAGCCGAAATCACCGAGTTTTGGTTTCGAGTCAGTCACGATAGCCGTTCCAAGCATGGCACATCCTTCCACGCATAACAGCACGAGCTCTCCGGTCAATGCTCCGGAAAGCCCGCACCGTTGCGCAATTTTTCAACGAGATGTGGCGCAAATAGTAAGGGGGTATCCCGGTTTCAAGCGTTGAGGCACCAAGCGAGCACGGCCTTCTGGGCGTGCAGCCGGTTTTCGGCTTCATCGAACACCACAGATTGCGGGCCATCGATGACCTCATCCGTGACTTCCTCGCCGCGATGGGCGGGAAGGCAGTGCATGAAAATCGCGCCGGGCTTGGCCTTCGACATGAGTTCCTTGTTGACTTGATACGGCAGGAAAACATTGTGGCCGCGCGCGCGGTGCTCCTGCCCCATCGAGACCCAGCAATCCGTCACGACACAATCGGCGCCAGTGACGGCTTCGTCAGCGGTATCTTTAATGAACACGCTGCCGCCATTTGCCTTCGACCAGGTGACATATTTTTCCATCGGCTCGGAGCCTTCCGGCGTCGCAATGTTCAGATTGAAATCGAAACGCGCCGAAGCCTCGAGCAGCGAATGCACAATATTATTCCCGTCGCCAGTCCAAGCAATCGTCTTGCCTTGAACCGGACCGCGATGCTCCTCGAAGGTGAGCATATCGGCCATGATCTGGCAGGGGTGGGTGTCGTCCGTCAGGCCGTTGATGACCGGCACCGTCGCTGCGTCAGTGAGTTCCAGCAAACGCTCATGGCTGGTGGTGCGGATCATGATCGCATCGACATAGCGCGAAAGAACGCGCGCAGTGTCTGCGATGGTCTCACTCTTGCCAAGCTGCATCTCCGAACTGGTGAGCATGATGGTTTCGCCGCCGAGTTGACGCATGCCGACATCGAAGGAAACGCGCGTGCGGGTGGACGGCTTTTCAAAGATCATCGCCAGCACGCGGCCATCGAGAGGACGGCTGCGGCGGCCCGCTTTCAGGTCTGCCTTACGAGCAGCGGCATCATCGAGAATGCCCCGCAACGTGTCAGAGGAAATAGCCGAAAGATCTGTGAAATGCTTAGGTTTTGACATGCTGATCAACCTGCCTTCGATAGGCTCTTTGCGGCGGCGCGGATGCGCTCCACCGCCTCGCGGATTTCTTCATCCGATATTGTGAGCGGCGGAAGCAGCCGCACGACATTGTCGCCCGCACCCACGCTCAACGCTTTTTCTTCGCGCAGGGCCTGAACGAATTTTGTGTTGGGTACTTTGCATTTGAGACCAAGCATAAGCCCGGTGCCGCGAATTTCCTCGATCACCTCAGGGTATTCGTCCGCGACTGCGGCCAGCCCCTGCTTGAAGAGTAAAGCCTTGCGGGCGACTTCATCAAGGAAATTGCCTTCCAACACAACATCGAGAACGGCATTGCCAACCGCCATTGCAAGCGGATTACCGCCAAAGGTGGTGCCGTGCACGCCAGCGGTCATGCCCGAAGCCGCCTCAGCAGTGGCGAGGCAAGCGCCTACGGGGAACCCGCCGCCAATGCCCTTTGCAATCGCCATTATATCCGGTGTCACATTGGCCAATTCATGGGCGAACAGCTTGCCCGTGCGTCCTATGCCGCACTGGACTTCGTCGAATATGAGCAGCAGTCCGTGCTTGTCGCAAAGCTCGCGCACGCGCTTGAGCGAACTGGGTGGGAAAGAGCGCACACCGCCCTCCCCCTGAACGGGCTCAAGCAGGATAGCGGCGGTCTCCGGGCCAATCAGCTTTTCGGCGGCGTCGATGTCGTTAAATTCGACCTGATCGAAGCCCTCGACCTTGGGGCCGAAGCCTTCGAGATATTTGGCCTGCCCGCCCGCCGCGATGGTTGCCAATGTTCGACCATGGAACGCGCCCTCGAAGGTTATGATGCGATAGCGCTCTGGATGCCCCTTTACATATTGATAGCGACGCGCGGTCTTGATCGCGCATTCCAACGCTTCCGCGCCGGAATTGGTGAAAAACACCTTGCCTGCGAAGCTTGCCTCGACCAGCCGCTCCCCAAGACGTTCCTGCCCCGGAATGTGGTAGAGGTTGGAAACATGCCACAGCTTGCCGGCCTGCTCGACCAGTGCGGCAACGAGGTGCGGATGGCTGTGCCCCAACGAATTGACCGCAATTCCGCCGTGCAAGATCCAGATATCGCTGGCCATCTGCTGCGATTAGCCAGCAGCCCTCACCGCGGTCAAAAGCAAGTGGTGCACGGGCAAAGGTCTCGTAAAGCGGGTTCGTCGTCATTATTTAACTGCCGGAAGTAGGTGTTGCCGGAACCAAAAAGGCCGCCCAAACGGCGGCCAGAGCACCGATATTGGTTTTTTTGGCCGCCAAGTCAACGAAAAGCTCAATTTGAGTTTAAAGCAGTCTGGAAGCGAAAAACGCCCCAAGTTGGGGAAAACCGCAAAAAGCGAATCGCATCGGCCCCATGAACTCTTGTCACGGAGTCAGACGATAGGGTAATTGGACACAAGAAAACTAGATTTCGTGCGGCGGATCTAATTCAGGTCATAGATGTGGTGGCCCCACTCGGCTCTGGCTGAGCGTGATTGGATTCCAGCAGGCGAATTCTGCAGGAGCATGCAAATGGAATGGACTGACGAGCGCGTAGAATTATTGCGTAAGTATTGGTCGGAAGGTTTGAGCGCGAGCCGCATTGCAGCACAGCTGGGCGGCGTGAGCAGAAATGCCGTGATCGGCAAGGTGCATCGCCTGAAGCTTTCCAGCCGTGGCCGCACGACAACTGCGACGACGCGCCAGAAGAAGGCACCAAGCACCGTGACCAAAACGGTGGTGAAGGCGGCTGTGCAACGCACCGTGACCACAAGCATTGGTGCAACGGCTCTACAGGCGCAATTCGATGCCGAGCCTGTTGTGCATCGTCAGCTTCGCCCGGTGGAGAATGTTGTGGTGCCGATCTCGCGCCGCCTCTCGCTGGTGGACCTGACGGAACGCACCTGCAAATGGCCGAACGGTGATCCGCTGACTGAAGAATTTAGCTTCTGCGGAAATCAGTCGGGTGAAAGCGGACCATATTGCGCCTATCACGCGAAGGTGG
Organism: Mesorhizobium sp.; assembly: GCA_049840935.1. Lineage (GTDB taxonomy): Bacteria > Pseudomonadota > Alphaproteobacteria > Rhizobiales > Rhizobiaceae > Mesorhizobium_G. Next base: position 95,533 of record JASGJA010000024.1, on the reverse strand, counting down.
CTTTCCAGCCCGCGTCAGAACGTCGGCGTCTTCGTTAAAAGTTGAGCTTTTCAGACGACAGGGTGTGGCTCCTGTCGTCTTTCGGGCGCTCTACCGGCATTTGCTGACCGGTGACGATGTAATAGACGGTTTCTGCAATATTCGTGGCGTGGTCGCCAATGCGCTCAATGTTCTTGGCGCAGAACAGCAGATGTGTGCATGGCGCGATGTTGCGTGGGTCTTCCATCATATAGGTGAGCAATTCACGGAACAGCGACGTGTACATCGCGTCGATCTGGTCATCGCGGTCGCGCATGGCCGACAGGCGCTCGACAGAACGCGAGGCGTAGGCGTCTAAAACTTCCTTGAGCTGCACAAGCGCCAGTTCGGATAGTGCGAGAATGCCGCGCGACAAGCGAACAGGCTGGGACGCACCGCCAATAGCAAGTACACGCTTGGCGACATTCTTCCCAAGATCGCCGACGCGCTCAAGATCAGCTGCAATGCGGATCGCGCCAATGATCTCGCGCAGGTCTGACGCCATCGGCTGGCGTTTGCCGATAATGACGATGGCCTTTTCGTCTATATCGCGCTGGGCTTCGTCCAGAATGCGGTCATCTTCGGTAACTTTGCGGGCTAGAACGGCGTCGTTCGCAACCAGCGCGGCGACTGCCTGATCGACCATACGTTCGGCATGCCCGCCCATCGTGGCAAGCTTGTTTGCCAGATAATGCAGATCACCATCAAACGCACTGACGATATGAATCGAATTCATCTTTCCACCCCACGCGGAATTCTTGATGCTCCACGATGCAGTTAATTTAGCCGGTATGCATGACAGAAAAAAGAATGTCCTTGACCGAAGGTCAACCCTTGTCTTGGCGAGGTAGGTGAACCGTAAAGGTCGAGCCTCCACCGATCGTCGAGCGGATGGATAGCCGGCCCCCGTGACGGGTCAAAATGTGCTTGACGATTGCCAGCCCAAGGCCGGTTCCCTTCTGCGCCGGAACGCCATTCTGCTCTACCCGATAGAAGCGCTCGGTGACACGTGGAATGTGCTCTTCGGCAATGCCCGGACCAAAATCGGTTATGGATATTTGAACCTCATCTGCGCCAAGTTCAGTGCTGACGATCACGCGCCCGCCGGACTGACCATATTTGCAGGCGTTTTCGATCAGGTTTTCGAACACCTGCGTAAGCTCGTCCGCATCGCCCGCGACAATGATGCCGTCTGCGCCGAACTTCCGCTCAATGGTGACGGAGACTTCAGTGGCCATCGGGGTCAGCGTATCGACAACGCGGTCAAGCAGAGCCTTTAGGTCTACGGTTCGAGCAGGATCTATACGGGATTTCATTTCAAGCCGGGACAGAGACAGCAAATCATCGATCAACCGCGCCATGCGCGAGGTCTGCGCCTGCATGATGTCGAGGAATTGTGTCTGTGCTTTGGGATCGTTGCGAGCCGGACCGCGCAGCGTTTCTATGAAACCGGAAATGGACGCCAGTGGCGTGCGCAATTCATGGCTGGCATTCGCAATAAAATCCGCGCGCATGCGGTCTATGCGGCGCGTTTCGCTTTGGTCTTTGAATACAACAGCGAACAGCGACGTGCCCGCGCCGACCGGAGCAGCGAACACCTTATAAGCGCGCTCGATGGGCAGGCGCTCGGAAAACTCGCCATGCGCGGCCCCGCCTGAGGCAAGAACACCTTCAACGAGTTCCCTTATTTCAGGCGCGCGAAACCTTAAAAAAAGCGATCTGCCGAGAGTGAAAGCGCCAAAAGCCTGAGCGGCGCTGAAATTGGCAAATATCACGTTGGCAAGCGAATCGATAAAGAGGACCGGATCGTCCAGCGCTGCCGCGAGATCGACCGCCGAATAATCTGCACGTTCTACTGAGGGGCTGGCTTTTTCGTTTAAATGTTCGCTTCTGCCGGACCTTAGGCCCAACCGGGTGAGTGCCTGTTCCAGAAATGTCTCTGACCTGTCGCTAACCACTATGTCCTGCATCTGTTGCATCCGGTGCGAGACCGGCCTTACACATATAGCCATCCAATATCATGCCCAGCGAACAGCAACAGGATGATGTCATGAAAAAAGCGAAGAAAGCAGACGCCCCGGCAAGCACGCAAACAGTCGAGGCTGATGCTGTTCGCATAAAGGTCGAGGGCGAAGAGCGCACCTTCGATATAAACAATCCCGACCTGCCCGGCTGGATCAAGAAGAAGGCACTGACCTCTGGCGGCTATCCCTATCAGGATAAGATGGACAAGGACGCGTATGCGAAAACGCTCGAAGCCCTTCAAATGGAACTCGTGAAAATGCAGGTCTGGCTTCAAAAGACCGGAGAACGCGTGCTGGTCGTTTTTGAAGGTCGGGACGCCGCGGGAAAGGGCGGAACTATCGAGGCCGTGCGGCAGTACATGAACCCTCGGCAAGCGCGCGATGTCGCACTGCCGAAGCCAACCGAAACGGAGCGCGGCCAATGGTACTATCAGCGCTACGTCGCGCAATTTCCAACCGCCGGCGAGTTCGTCACGTTTGACCGTTCCTGGTATAACCGGGCGGGTGTCGAACCTGTCATGGGCTTTTGCACAACGGATCAGCATCGCAAGTTTCTGGAAACAACCCCGCATTTCGAGAAGATGATCACCAATGAGGGGATTCACTTTTTTAAATTCTGGCTGAATCTTGGACAGGAGATGCAGCTCAAGCGTTTCCATGATCGCAGGCATAGCCCGCTTACCATCTGGAAATTCTCGCCGATGGACGTGGCAGGCATGACCAAGTGGGAAGAATATACCGAAGCCCTTCACCTCATGCTCGACACGACCGATACGAAAGAAGCACCGTGGATCGTCGTGCACTCCAACGACAAGCGCCGCGCGAGGCTGGAGGTAATTCGGCACATTCTCACCCACCTCGATTATGAGGGGCGCGACCTGAAGCGCATAGGTGATGCAGACCCGAAGATCATCGGACGTGGCAAGGCGATGTTGAAGAACTGACGTGTTTCAAGGCGTGAAAGTGAATGGCTTGTGGCTGGTCTTGTCCCAGTGAAATGGCCTGAGACACAGGTCGCGGAGAGCCTTCCACGAAGCAAATGAAATCAGCAGCCAATATGCAGGCGTGGCAGCGATGATGCTCCAAAGATCGACACGCTCTGCGCCGCGCATACGGCTGATGCCAAGGATCAGAAAGCCCGCATATCCGCCAATGATGCTGAGAAGGTCCACGCCGATAAGGGACCGGTCCACCATGGTGAGCGGCATTCCGAATGCGATGGCATAGAGAAAGTAAGGTATCGCCAAAACCATTAGGGGATGAATGATCGCGGAAAAGACCATTCCGAATAAAACGAACTGGGCGATAAGAAACGATCCCACGCCAAGATCGCGGACAAGCCGCGCCGGAGAGCGCATGTGGACAAGCCAGGTTTGTAGCCAGCCCTTGTTCCATCGCGCCCGCTGCGGAAACCAATCCCTCAACACATCAGGCGCCGTTTCGTAGGTGGGGTGGGTAAGCGTACCGGCGGAATAGCCCATCCGCGCAAGCCTGATGCCGAGGTCTGCATCTTCGGTGACGTTGTGAGGATCCCAACCGCCAATTGCCTCCAACACGGTGCGGCGGAAATGATTTGACGTGCCACCGAGCGGAAAGACGAGTCGCCTTGATGCCAGCCACGGCACAAGTCCGCGAAACAAGGCCAAGTACTCAAATGCAAAGCATCGTGTTAGCCAGTTCTTTCGGCCATTGACGATTTCCAACGGAGCCTGAAGGCATCCGAGTGTAAGCGGCGAACGGTCGAAGACGCCAAAGGCCTCGCGCAATTGCTTCGGGTGGGGAATGTCTTCCGCGTCATACAGCACAACAAATTCACCACGGATCATCGGCATTGCATATCGCAACGCCTTGGGCTTGGTGCGGGGATTGCAGGTCGGAACGGCAATGATTTCGACCGCGGCTGCCAGCCGATGAGATTCAATTGCGGCAATGGTTTCAGGGTCATCGGCTTCGCAAATGAGCTTGATTTCGAGCCGGTCTTTCGGCCAGTCGAGGCTTGTCAGCGCTTCGAGCAATTGAGGCGCCATATTTGCCTCGCGCCACAAGGCCACGAGCACGGTGTAAACGGGTTCTGGCCGGAGTGCCGGAGGAATTTTGCCAATCTTGGGCGCTGGCTGAAGCGCTGCGGCAAACCTCAATATGGTGCAGCCGACGAAAAACACCGTCGCCATGACATGAAGCGTCAGCACGGCAATCTGAAAATGAAACCACAATAGTTGCGCCAGCACCACGAAAGCCGAGCCAACCACAACGCCTTGCGTAGAATTGATGCGGATGCGCGCAGAATAGGCCGGCATAAAATCGAACAACCCATTGGTCGCAAAATAGGTTAGCGCTTTGGCGGCACGCTCCCGCAACGCCTTGCGCACGGTGCGCGCCGTTGCCACACGGATACGCGACTTCAAGGGATGTGACGACGCTCTGGTTGGTTGTAGCGCCTGCGCGGCGCGCGAATCTGGCACGACAACGGCGCTGGGCGTGCTAGCAGCGCCATCGATGCACGCCCATACCTGCGGCCCCTCGCGCCTTAGCAGTTCAAGGCAATCTTCCTCGCGACCGGAAATTTGCGCACCCGTGAGACTTGGCAGGAATTGCAAGCCGAGCTGGTCTGCCAACATGCGCGCGACTTTTTCCTCCGCTTCGAGCGGATTTGAACCGATGTCGATGCTGTCGGGCGGGTTTGGCGTTGCTGCTCCGGTAATGGCTGCGCGTTTCACCAAAGCAGGAAGTTCAAGCTGCGGCATCGGGGGCGGCGATTCCAAGGTGGGACAGTATAATATTAGATATTTCTAATTGATTTGAAAACCAATGCCCTTCGCGGCAATGGCTGTGCGTATGATTGGCGCAGGCAAAATTTTGAGCGAATCAGTGCAGCAAAAGTGCTTGAAAGTGTTGAGGGCCAGCATTCGCGCATTCGTTGCGGTGTCGTTGCTCACGGTCGCACAACCTCTAACCGCGGCGGAATCTGGCCTGCCTGCGTTGTGGGACGCAAAAGAACGGCTTCCAAAGCCTGATCTGTCGCAGGTGCAGCGGCTGCGCTTTCTGACGACCACCGATTTTCCGCCGTTCAATTTTCTGGATGATGGCGGTCGCCTGAGCGGATTTCACGTTGATCTTGCCCGCGCCATTTGCGCGGAACTGAGCATGGCGGACCGTTGCCAGATTCAGGCTCTGCCTTGGGACGAGTTGCAGACAGCCCTGGAAAAGGGTGAGGGTGAGGCGATATTGGCCGGCATTTCGGTGACGGCGCAGAGCCGCGCCACCTATGCCTTCTCGCGTCCCTACATGATTTTTCCAGCACGGTTCATAACGCGCCGAGCTTCGCCGCAGGATGAGCCAATGGCGGATCGGCTGGTGGATCAGCGTGTCGGGGTAATTGCCGGTTCGACGCATGAGCGCATGTTGCGGGCCTATTTTCAGGGCGTGAAGATCATCACCTACGACAAGCCGGACTGGATGTATCGAGATTTGCGCGACGCCAAGCTGGACGCGGTTTTCGGCGACGGCATGCAGCTAAGCTTCTGGCTCGGCGGGCCAGAGCAGCAAGGGTGCTGCCGCTTTGCGGGCGGTCCCTATCTGGCCCCGGAATTTCTTGGGCAGGGTCTATCGATTGCAACCACGCCGGAAAATCGCCCCCTGGTCGACGCATTCGACTACGCCTTGCAGGCAATTTCCTCCAAGGGAACCATGACGGAACTCTATCTGCGATATTTCCCGGTCGGGTTCTTTTAGGTCAGCGTTCTGACGCGCGCCTTTGTGGCCATTTCGATGGCCGCCACGCTTAGCGCATCGATATCAAGATGCTCGCGGACGCGTTGGAGAACGCGCGCTTCTTCGAGACGCATTTCCAGATCGGCAGCGGCAACTTCAAACACCGCAGCATAGGCGGTGTCACGCAGGCGCGAAGGGATGACCTGGTGTGCAAGTTCAAGCACATGCTCCAGGCCGTCATTGGCGCTCAGGAGAATCTGACAATCCTGCGCAACATCCAGCAGCCGCGACTTTTCAAAATCTTCAAAGATGGGCCAGGTGCGCACGACCTCACCAATGCTTCCCAGTTCTATGTCGGCCATGTCGCGATCCGACGCGGAGGTGACGATCATCAGGTAGATAAGTGCTTCGTGAACGGAAGGCAGTGACATGAATGGCTCCTATGGAGCGCGGAAGGTAGGTAGCCTTCTGCTCCACGGCAAGGAAAAAGACCAGAATCGTTGACGCGTGCGTTTGCGGCGCTTAAAGCCATCGCTTTCCGCCGGGCAAGGCGAAGGAAGAATTTATGACCCGTTTGAATGCAGTTGATCTTAGCCCCGAAATTCTGGCCGCAGCAGCCGAAAGCAAAGCGTGGCCGTTTGAGGAAGCGCGCAAGATCATCGAGCGTTACAAAGGTCGCGACTATCCGCAGATGGTGCTGTTCGAGACCGGCTACGGACCATCGGGCCTGCCGCATATCGGCACGTTTGGTGAGGTAGCGCGCACGTCGATGGTGCGGCACGCCTTCCGCGTTCTGACCGAAGACAAGGTGAACACCAAGCTACTGTGTTTCTCGGACGATGTGGATGGCATGCGCAAAGTGCCAGAAAACGTGCCGAACCGCGAAATGATGGCGCAGCACATGGGCAAGCCGCTGACCCGCGTGCCGGACCCTTTCGGCAAATATGAGAGCTTCGGCCACCACAACAATGCGATGCTGCGCCGTTTCCTCGATACGTTCGGCTTCGACTACGAGTTTGCGTCGGCTCTCGACTACTACACGTCTGGCCGCTTCGACGAAGGGCTGGTGCGTATGCTGGAACAGTATGACAAGGTGATGGCCGTCATGCTGCCAACGCTGCGCGAGGAGCGTCGCAAGACCTATGCTCCGATCCTGCCGATCCACCCTGAAACGGGCGTGGTGATGCAGGTGCCGATTGACGAGGTTCATCCCGAACGCGCGACGGTGGTTTGGACCGACCCGGACACCGGAAAGCGTTGGGAAACATCGGTCAAGTCTGGCGGCTGCAAGGCACAGTGGAAGCCGGACTGGGCGCTGCGCTGGGCGGTGCTTGGTGTCGATTACGAAATGTCCGGTAAGGACCACATCGACAATGTGAAGACCTCGGGCAAGATCTGCCGCATTCTTGGCGGCAACCCGCCCGAAGGCTTCAACTATGAGCTTTTCCTTGATGAGAAGGGCGAGAAGATTTCCAAGTCCAAGGGCAACGGCATCACCATCGATGAATGGTTAACCTACGCGCCGACCGAAAGCCTCGGCCTCTACATGTTCCAGCGCCCGAAGCAGGCGAAGAAGCTCTATTTCGACGTGATCCCGAAGGCCGTGGACGAATATTACACGTTCCTCTCGGCCTATCCGCGCCAGGATTGGAAGGAACGCCTCGGCAATCCGGTGTGGCATATGCATGACGGCAATCCGCCGGTCATCGACCTGCCGGTGCCGTTTGCACTGCTGCTCAATCTGGTGAGCGCATCCAATGCGCAGAACAAGGACGTGCTGTGGGGCTTCATCTCACGCTACGCGGATGGCGTTACGCCTGAAACTCATCCTGAGCTTGACCGGCTGGTCGGCTATGCGATCCGTTACTTCGATGATTTCGTGAAGCCCGCGAAGCAATATCGTGTGCCGGATGAGATCGAACGCGATGCGCTGGCGAAATTGTCCGATGCGATGGCGGCTCTGCCAGCCGGTGCAGACAGCGAGGCGATCCAAAATGCATCGCTGAATGTTGCACGCAAGATCGAGCGCTATCAGGACCATTCAAAGCAGAGTCCTGAAGGTGGCCCCGGCGTTTCGGTCGCGTTCTTCCAGATGATCTATCAGGTGCTGATTGGGCAGGAGCGCGGACCGCGCTTCGGTTCGTTCGCAGCGCTTTACGGCATCGATGAAACGCGCGCGCTGATCGAGAAAGCAATCGCTGGAAAGCTGGCTGCGTAACGCGCCGCTATTGCGGTGAAGGTGGCGCTGGCGGGAAAGCCCCCGTCAGCGGTGGTTGCGGTGTTACAGGCACAGGCTCAGGTTCCTGCTCTTGCAGGATTGGGCCGATTTGCGGAAACGCCATTGGTTCCGGGTCGGACAAATGCGGCAGGTTCAGGCCGTCGGTTGCAGCCGGGGGACCGAAAATGCCCTTGTGCGCCTCCGAAGCTTTGCGGCCAGCCTCCACATAGGGTCCATCCGTAGCTGCCTTGGCCCAACCACTCGAAACGAGCCATTCGGAGAGGTCGAACTTGCCCATGTTGCAAGCTGCCACCAAAAGCTGCTGATCGGGCTGTGGTGGCACATCACAGGCAATCGCACGTCCGCGCAACCATGAACGAAATGCGGTGCGCGCCTGTAGTCCGCACGGCCATTCTTTGCCTTCAAACGTGCATGTTTCATTGGCGTCGGTTGGCTCGACGCCTTTCAGTGCAATCTTGTAGCCCTGCGCTTCGATCGTTCCGGCAGACGAGGCCACCGGCTTGAACAGACGCGTACTTTTCCATTCATCCGGCATTGCCGCTTTTGGCGGTGTTGGCGATTTTGGAGACGCCAGTTCGCTGAGCGGCGGGCGGGCGGGAAGACGTTCAAGTTCTCCCGTTTGCTGCTGTTGCGTCTGCTCCGGTTCAGGTGCAACCGGCGCAGGCTGCTGCGCTTCGGCAGGCTCGGCAGGTTGAGCGACCTCTGGTTCAGGAACGCTTTCAGCGGTCGCTTCTTCCTCGGTCACTGGCGACGCGGGTGTATCAAGCGCATCCGCGTCGTTCACGTCAGCCGGATCCGCCTGAAATGTCGGTTGTGGTTCGGCGAGCTGCGCGCCGCTCCAGACAATGGCTAAGGCAGCGAGACAAAGGCCAGCGACGGCAATGGCTGCGTTGCGGGGTTGCATCGTGCGTTACTGGCTCGCCCAAACGATGCGTGCGACCCACTCGACCTCCTCGGAGCGCAAGCGCCGCGCGGGATGTTCGGGATTGAGGGAGTGCAAGTCCATATCTGCGTTGCTGCGGCGGGCCAGCACTTTAGCCATTACCTCGCCGCCGCGCGTCTTGACCACGACACGGTCGCCCTTGCGCAGACTCGCATCGGGGCGAACGATCAACACGTCGCCATTGCGATAAAGCGGGAGCATAGAATCGCCCTGCACTTTCAGCGCGTAAGAACCTTCTTCCGGACCAGCAGGAAGGTCGATTGTGTCAAAGCCCTGCCCTGCCGGAAAACCACCATCATCGAAAAAGCCGCCCGCGCCAGCCTGAGCGAAACCGAGCAACGGCACCGCGTGGCGCGTGCGATTTGTTTCGCTCGCACTCACGAGACTCATAAACTCCTCGACCGAGGAATTGGTTGCCTCGATGATTTTTGCGAGCGACTCCGTGGAGGGCCAGCGAGGCCGCCCGTCTGACGAATGGCGCTTGGATTTATTGAATGCGGTCGCGTCCAGACCGGCGCGTTTCGCGAGGCCAGAAGCAGATAGTGAATTGCGAGCGGCCAGCGCGTCGATTGCTGCCCAGACGCGTTCATGCGAAAGCATGCGCGCACCTCTCAGAAAGGAAAAAATACCTTGCTGTTCTAGTCGTCAAGGGTTGCATTGTCCAGCCTAGGCGACAGAGGCAATTTGGCTTGCGCACGAAGCGCTTCGTGCGACGCAAGAAACCGTTTTTCAGCCTCGGTCGGTTCGCGCGAAGCCGCACTTATTCCCAGCGCTGCCATCGTTTCCTGTATCGGAACGAAACGCCGGTTGCGGAGATCGTAGATGCCTGCCGTGGTTAGCAGTTCGCACGCGGTTTGGCCGTTTTCGAGCACAAAACGCTGCCTGCCCATGAATTGCAGTCCTTGCCAAAGTTCAAGCGCGGAGAAAAGTTCGAAGCGACGCCAGAGCCTGATTTCGCGGAGGAACACGCACTGAATGCCGCCCATCATGGGCGCCCAACCGCGCTCTCGCCCAAGCTTGACCAAGCCGCTGCGGATGAAAATATCATAGCGACCGACATCGGCGAGCATCGGATAGCGGGCGTTGTTCATGTGCAGATTGGCGTCGACATCGCTTGGCAGACAGCGAAAGGTAAGGCGAGACATTTCGCCGACATTAAGCGGGCCGCGACTCTTTGCAGTCGCGGCCATCTTCGCAAGGCGCGCCCAAACATACATGGGTGCTTACGCTGCCTGCTTGGCCGAGTCCTTATAGGGATCGAAGCGCTTGTAGAAAGTGTCGCCCTTCTCAGCCATTTCCGAAAGTAACTTCGGAGCCTTGAAGTCTGCGCCATATTTCTTCTGTAGCGCCTTTGCCTGCTTCACGAACGCTGCGGTGCCCATGAAGTCGATATAGGAAATCGCACCGCCGGTATAAGGTGCGAAGCCGAAAGCGAGGATCGAACCGACGTCCGCCTCGCGCGGATCGGTGACGATGCCCTCCGCCATAACGCGGGATGCTTCCAGCGCGATCGTCGTCAGGAAGCGCTTCTTGAGTTCCTCGAAGTCAATCTCTTCGGGCTTGCGTTGCGGATAGAGGTCGGCGAGGCCCGGCCACAGCTTCTTTTTCGCGGGCTTTGGCGGATAGTCGTAAAAGCCCTTGCTGTTTTTGCGGCCAAGGCGACCGTGCTTGTCCACCATAATGTCGATCAGCTTCATCTGCGCCGGATCGACGGCCTTCTCGCCAAGATCACGAACCGTCTGGTGCATGATCTTCTGCGCCAGATCGACCGCCGTTTCGTCGGTGAGCGCAAGCGGCCCAACCGGCATGCCTACCGCCTTGGCAGCGTTTTCGATCATCGGCGCCGGGACGCCTTCGATCAGCATTTTGTAAGCTTCTGACATGTAGCGCAGCACGCAACGGTTTACGTAGAAGCCACGCGTGTCATTGACGACAATTGGCGTCTTCTTGATCGCGCGCACATAGTCGATGGCAACCGCCAGAGCCTTGTCGCCGGTCTTTTTGCCAAGAATGATTTCAACCAGCATCATCTTGTCGACAGGCGAAAAGAAGTGAATGCCGATGAAATTCTTCGGACGGGCAGAGTTCTTCGCCAGCGACGTGATCGGAATGGTCGAGGTGTTGGAGGCAAACACGGCGGAGGATTTCAATACCGCTTCGGTTTTTTCCGTTGTCGCCTTCTTGACTGCCGAATCCTCGAACACCGCTTCGACTACAAGATCGCAACCCTGTAGGTCAGCATAGTCAGCAGTGGGTGTGATGAGCGAAAGAAGCTTGTCCTTATCCTCAGCCTTTGCGCGTCCCTTCTTGATTGCATCGGAAATCAGACTATCCGAATGCGCCTTGCCTTTCTCGGCCAACGCGACTTCGCGGTCCAGCAGCACGACCGGAATGCCTGCCTTTGCAGTAACGTAGGCAATGCCCGCGCCCATGAAACCCGCGCCGACGACGCCGATCTTCTTGAACTTTGTTTCGGGAACTCCTTCGGGGCGGCGCGCGCCCTTGTTCAATTCTTGCAAGGACACGAACAGCGAGCGGATCATCGCCGCCGCTTCCTTGGACTTCATGATGTCCGTGAAATAGCGGCGCTCGATCTTGAGTCCAGTGTCGAACGGAACCAGCAGCCCTTCATAGACACAGTTCAGGATGGCGAGTGCGGCGGGATAATTGCCGTGGGTTTCACGACGCAGAATAGCGATTGCCGGCGGCCAGAGATTTGCGCCAGCGGCAGAATAGACCGGGCCGCCGGGAAGCTTGAACCCTTTCTCATCCCAAGGTTGGACCGGCTTCAGGCCGTCCTTGATCATCTGCTTTGCCGCTTTGATGAGTTCGCCCGGTTCGGCAACCTGATGCACCAGATTCATGCCCTTGGCTTTCTGCGCCGAGAGCGTTTGGCCGGAGGTCAGGAACTGGAGAGCGGACTGCGTGTCGGCCAAGCGCGGCACACGCTGCGTTCCTCCCGCACCGGGGAAAATGCCGACCTTCACTTCGGGAAGCGCGATTTTCACCTTGTCGGAATTGGCAGCAACGCGACCATGGCAGGACAGCGAAAGCTCGAACGCACCGCCCATGCAGGTGCCGTTGATCGCAGCAACCCAAGGCTTGCCACTGGTTTCGAGTTTACGAAACAAACCGATGAGATAGCCGGTGCTGTCGAACAGCGTTTGTGTCGCTTTTTCGAGGTCTTTCTTGCTGTCGCGCGCGAAAGCTCCGACTTGTCCCTGAAGCATTTTCAGGTCAGCGCCACCGGAAAAGCTGTCCTTGCCGGAGGTAATGACAGCCCCTTTTGTGGCTGCATCGATTGCGACCTGATCGACGATCTTGTCCAGCTCGCGGATCACGCTTTCATCGATGACGTTCATCGATTTGCCGGGCATATCCCATGTGACGAGCGCAATGCCATCGGCGTCAGTTTCGACCGTGAAGTTCGTGTAGGTCATGGAGATTTTCTCCTCTTTAATTCTGTTTCGTCAACGCTATTGGCGCTGCCCTTATCCGACCCTTCGGGCCACCTTCTGCCCGTAAACGGGGAGAAGGAAAGGGCTATACGCGCTCGATAATCGTTGCAGTGCCCATGCCTGCGCCGATGCAAAGCGTGACCAAGGCAGTGTTGAGGTTCCGCCTCTCAAGCTCGTCGAGAACCGTGCCGAAAACAATCGCGCCGGTTGCGCCGAGCGGATGGCCCATGGCAATCGCGCCGCCATTGACGTTGATCTTGTCGTGAGGAATGTCGAAAGCCTGCATGTAGCGCAGCACGACCGAAGCGAAGGCTTCGTTCAGCTCAAACAAGTCGATATCCTTGAGCTTCATCTTGGCTCGCTTGAGCAGCTTTTCGGTAACATCGACCGGGCCGGTCAGCATGATGGCCGGTTCCGAGCCTATATTTGCGAATGCTCGAATGCGGGCGCGCGGCTTCAGGCCCATCGACTTTCCTGCCTTCTTCGAGCCGAGCAATACTGCAGCCGCACCGTCTACAATGCCGGATGAATTGCCAGCGTGGTGAACGTGGTTGATCTCTTCCAGTTCGGGATAACGCTGGATCGCTACAGCGTCGAAGCCACCCATTTCGCCCGGAATAACGAAGGACGGATTGAGCGAGGCAAGCGCCTGCATGTCGGTGCCGGGACGCATGTGTTCGTCATGGTCGAGAATGGTCAGACCGTTGACGTCTTTCACAGGTACGACCGATTTTTTGAAGTAGCCTTTTTCCCAAGAATGCGCCGCGCGCTTTTGGCTCTCGACCGCATAGGCGTCCACATCGTCACGCGAGAAACCATATTTGGTGGCGATCAGATCTGCCGAAATACCCTGAGGTACGAACCAGCCGGGGAAGCCAACGGCGGGGTCCATGTACCAGGAGCCGCCCGACATGCCCATGCCGACGCGGGACATGGATTCGACGCCACCGGCGATGACGATCTCGTCCGCACCCTGCGCGATCTTTGCTGCTCCGAGATTTATTGCGTCGAGGCCGGAAGCGCAGAAGCGCGAAATCTGGATGCCCGGAGCTTTATTGTCGTAGCCAGCCTCAAACGCGGCGGAGCGTGGAATGACCGCGCCCGCTTCGCCGACTGGATCGACACAGCCGAAAATGATGTCATCGACCGTGCTGGTGTCGAGACCGTTGCGGTCGCGCAGTGCTGTCAAGGTTGTGGCGGCAAGGCGCGGCGTCGGCACTTCATGCAGCGAGCCGTCTTTCTTGCCACGCCCGCGCGGGGTGCGCACCGCATCATAGACAAATACATCTGCCATTTGCTTCTCCTTCGCCTATGGCACTCAAAGTGAGCGCGCGATCAGAACCTTCATGATTTCATTGGTTCCGCCATAAATGCGCTGAACGCGCGCATCGCGGAACATGCGGGCAATTGGATATTCGTTCATGTAACCATAGCCGCCGAACAGTTGCAGGCATTCGTCAACGACTTTTCCCTGCAAATCGGTCAGCCAATATTTCGCCATCGACGCGGTGACCGGGTCCAGCCCGCCATCAATGTGGCGCTGCACGCAGTCATTGTAAAAAACGCGGCCAATCGTGATTTCGGTTTTGAGTTCTGCAAGCTTGAACTGGGTATTCTGGAAATCGATGACCGCCTTGCCGAACGCCTTGCGTTCCTTCACGTAATCGACGGTGACGGCAAGCGCTCGTTCGGCCATCGCAATAGCCTGCGTGCCGACGAGCAGGCGCTCCTGCGGAAGCTGCTGCATGAGTTGAATGAAGCCCTGCCCCTCTTCCGACCCAAGCAGGTTTGCGGTCGGCACACGGACGTCATTGAAGAAAAGCTCGGACGTGTCGTTCGCCTTGAGGCCGATCTTGTCGAGGTTGCGGCCACGCTCGAAGCCTTCCGCACCATCTGTCTCAAGCACGATCAGCGATGTGCCTTTCGCACCCTGACTCGGATCGGTCTTGGTGACAACGATGATGAGATTGGCGTTCTGGCCGTTGGTGATGAAGGTCTTGGAGCCGTTGAGCGAATATTGATTACCCGATTTCTCGGCGCGTGTTTTCACACCTTGCAGATCGGAACCTGCGCCGGGCTCGGTCATGGCAATTGCGCCGATCAACTCGCCGGTTGCCATGCGCGGCAGCCAGCGTTGCTTCTGCTCTTCGCTGCCATAGTGGAGGATGTAAGGCGCGACGATTGCGTTATGCAGCGCTATGCCGAAGCCATCCGTGCCGACATGGCCCAACGCTTCCGCAATGGCGCTTTCGTGCGCAAAAGTGCCGCCTGAGCCGCCATATTCTTCCGGCATCGAGGCACAGAGCAAGCCATTTGCACCGGCCTTCTCCCAAGCCGCACGCTCGACGATCTCGTTCTTTTCATACTCGTCATATTTCGGCGCGATCTCGTTTTCGAGAAAGCGAACCGACATGTCGTAAAGCATGGAAACGTCATCGCCCGCCCAAGCGGGTTTCGGCAGTCCCAGAACTTCAGATGCACTCGCCATATTTCCTCCCGGCGAATTGTTGAGCGATCAGAACGCTTCGGCAGACAGCGCCATCATCGACGCGGAGCCACTGGAAATGCGTGCCAGATGCGCCGCCGTTTCCGGCATGATCCGCTCCATGAAGTAACGCGCCGTCACCAACTTGCTTTCGTAGAAATCGGCGGTGCCGTTCGCTCCGTCAGACAGCCGTACTTGCGCAACCTTCGCCATCTTACCCCACATGAACCCAAGCGCTACAAGACCAAAGAGGTGCATGTAGTCGGTGGAAGCAGCGCCCGCATCTTCCGGGTTTTTCATGCCGTTCTGCATAAGCCAAAGCGTAGCTGCCTGAAGATCGTTCAAACCTCTTTTGAGCGCCTTGGTAAAGGGGGCTAATTTTTCATCAGAGCGGTTTTCTTCACAAAAGTCGCCCACTTCTTTGAAGAAGTGCTGCACGGCACGACCGCCATTCTGGCCGAGCTTACGGCCAACCAGATCAAGCGCCTGAATGCCGTTTGCGCCTTCATAGATCATGGCGATGCGCGCATCGCGTACGAACTGGCTCATGCCGTGTTCTTCGATATAACCGTGACCGCCGAACACCTGCTGCGCCATGACCGCGTGCTCGAAGCCCTTGTCGGTTAGTACGCCCTTGGCAACCGGCGTCATAAGCGCAAGATGATCTTCTGCTTGCTGACGGTCGGCATAGTCGCCGGAGCGGTGCGCAATGTCGGACTTGAGAGCAGTCCACAGCATGAAGGCGCGACTACCCTCGTTGAACGCTTTCATGGTCATCAGATTGCGGCGAATGTCGGGGTGAACGATGATCGGATCAGCCTTCTTGTCCGGTGCTTTCGGCCCAGTCAATGAGCGACCTTGCAAACGCTCTTTCGCGTAGCTGACGGCGTTCTGATAGGCGACCTCGGACAGCGCCAGCCCCTGTGCGGCGACGCCCAGACGCGCCTCGTTCATCATGGTGAACATGGCTTTCATGCCGCCATTGACTTCACCGATGAGGTAGCCTTCCGCCTCGTCATAATT
This sequence comes from Mesorhizobium sp., assembly GCA_049840935.1. Lineage (GTDB taxonomy): Bacteria > Pseudomonadota > Alphaproteobacteria > Rhizobiales > Rhizobiaceae > Mesorhizobium_G. The sequence continues at coordinate 79,632 of JASGJA010000024.1, read as the reverse complement.
CATGACGCAAGTGGCGTTTCCATGAATGCCCATCTTCTCTTCGATGGAACCACAGGACACACCATTGCGCTTGCCCGGATTGCCATCCGCATCGAGAATGAATTTCGGCACAATAAACAGCGAAATGCCTTTGATGCCATCCGGCGAACCTTCCGCGCGCGCCAGCACGAGGTGAATAATGTTCTCCGACATGTCGTGCTCACCGGCAGAGATGAAAATCTTCTGGCCGGAAATCTTGTAAGCGCCTTTACCGTCCGGCGCGGCCTTGGTGCGAAGTAGACCAAGATCAGTGCCGCAATGCGGCTCGGTGAGGTTCATGGTACCGGTCCACACGCCCTCCACCATCTTCGGCAGCCAGGTGGCTTTTTGCTCGTCAGAGCCATGAACATGGATGGCCGCAATAGCGCCGTGTGTCAGGCCGGGATACATCATCAAAGCCATGTTGGCCGAAATGAAGTATTCGCTGACGGCCTGATTGACCGAATAGGGCAAGCCTTGCCCACCATGCTCCGTGGGAATGGCAAGGCCCATCCACCCACCTTCACGATAGGCATCATAGGCTGGCTTGAAGCTCTTAGGCGTTTTGACGGTTGCATCTGCGTTGCGCGTGCAGCCTTCAATGTCGCCATCGCGGTTTGTAGGCTGGATCACGTTTTCCGCAAGCTTGCCGGCCTCGCCGAGAATCGCCTCCAGCATGTCGCCACTCGCATCCGCAAAGCCCGGAAGATTGCTATAGCGCTCGAAACCGAGAACCTCGTTCAGCACAAAAAGCGTATCTTTGACCGGTGCCTGATAGATCGGCATGCGTTCCTCCACAAACAGATCAGAGTTTGTCCTGAGATGCTTAGGCGATCACGGGACGGAAATAGGGGCAATAGCGATGTTCTGCTCAACTCCTATTTAGTTGACGTTTGCGTAAACGTCAATTTGCAAAATGCTCACGCTCGATGACCTGTTCGTGAGCATGTTGCCAATCGTCAGTTGCTTTGACGCAGGTTTTCATCCGTTCTTTTTGCAAGGTCAGCGCGAACGATTTCCATTGCCTCGGTCAATTCGCCGATGGCGTCCTCAATCAGAGCGCGCTGCTTTTGCAAACGCACGAGTTGCTTCTCGGATTTTTCAAGCGTCACCTTCAACTGGCGCGTATTGGAGCCGCTAGGTTCGTAAAGGTCTAGCATCTGCTTCACTTCTCGTAAGGAGAAGCCGACCTTGCGACCCAAAAGAATAAGCTTCAGCCTAGCTTTATCTCGCCGTGTATAAAGGCGCATTACCCCGTCACGCTTGGGGCTTATGAGGCCCTTGTCTTCATAGAAGCGAAGCGTGCGCAACGTAATGCCAAACTGTTTTGCAAGTTCGCCGATGCGTTCATAATCGCCGGTTTCGGCATCGATAGCCGTATGCTCCGGCACAGCCGAAAGATTCGTGTTCATATCCATGATCCCTGCGCAGGCGCGCGCATTCCAGCGCCACGCCCTCCCGTCAGAATTAAAAAGGGGCGCACTGGTTCCCGCCCTTGCACCCTTACGTTTACGTAAAGGAAATATAAACGCGCAAGGCTCGCGATGCAAGATGCAATCAAATGGTAACGGAGGTTAACCGAACATTTACCACGTTCGGCGAAAGCTGCGCATGCTGGTCTCCCGTGACTATTGTGTATTGAATTTTTCACGGTTCTTCGCTGCGCAAACGCCGGAATCGTTCCGGTCGCTGTCCACGATTGAAACCGGCCATCTTGGCGGTAACCCGGCTGCACTTCGCAGCCAAGCAGGACGGTCTCAATGGAAAGCAGGCGATCCTATCTCGATTCAGTCAACGAAGGCAGGCAGCGCAAGCCTTCAGCCAGTCTGGAACATCTCAGCCGTTCGCTAGAACAGCTTGAACAGCAGTTGAGCTTGCGCCAGCGCGCGCAGGAAGTGGTTCGCGCGCAAGCTCAGGGAGCCTATGCTGACGAACGGCCGTCGCCTCGCTACCCAGAGCAGCGCGACGCGGCCTGGGGCAAGAGTGACCCTTACGAGAATGTTGACCGTGTTACCCGCGAGTTTCAGACCCTGCGCGCTGAAATGCTGAATTCCAGCCTCGCGCGGCAAGAGCATATTCGTGAGCAGGTGGGAAGCGACCTGCGCCGCGAGTTCAACGCGCTGCGGCGTGAACTCGAACAAAGCTATGAATCAGCCAATGCGCAAACCGGCGCGAAGCTCGACATCGAAATTGGACGTTTGACCAAGGCCATTCAGCAATCGAAAGACAAGTCCGACGACAAGGCAGTCAATCTGCTGCGGCTGGAAATCGAGCAGATCAAGAATTCAGTCGCCAACCTTGCCCGCGAAGACTCTGTGCTCGCCGTCACTGCGCGCTGGGAAGAGTTCGAGCGCAATATGGGCCAGTCCGGTTTCGACCAGGCTATCGAAGCCTTGAGCACGCGTCTGGAACAAATCAGCGAAGCAATCGGCACTCTGCCAGAGCAAATTTCAGTCGACCGCGTCGATACAAAGCTGCGCAATCTGGCTGAAGTCATTGAGCGGTTCGTTGCGCAGGAGAGCGAGCGTAACCAGCCGCAAGCCATTAACGCGATTGAGAGCAGGCTGGAGGAAATATCCCGGTCAATCGTCGCGATTTCGATGGCAGACCAGAAGAACGCTTTCGATCCGTCGCTAATTGAAAAACTGGATTCGCGCATTGTCGCGCTCGCGCGCCAGATCGAAGATGGCGCGAGCCAGACCGATGACGTTATCGTTCAGCGTCTTGATGTAATTTCCGACCGGATCGAGAAGCTTGTTGCGGCTGGCAGCATGTCTGCCGCCACGGACGAGATGACCAAGGAACTGAACAATATCAGCAAGAAACTGGCGGCGGCTGCGTTCCCGACCGGCATCGACAAAAGCATCGAGCAGCTTGAGCAGCGTTTGGTCAATATTTCCAAGCAGATCGAAACACAGGCCGCGAGCGACGACGCAATACTCGGCTTGCAGCAACGTCTGGATGTGCTGACCGACAAGCTGGACGCCAATCAGTCAGAGCCGCTTGACCCGGCATTGATACGTGCGCTTGAGGCGCAGCTTTCCGCACTGTCAGCACATCTCGACCAGCCAAACCCGGTCATTGCAGAAGTCGTGGAGTTTGCTCCCCGGCTTGAACGCATTGAAGCTGCGGTATCCGAAAGCAAAGACGGGCTGATTGAAACCGCGCGGCTGGCGGCCGAAGAGGTGCTGCGGAACTTCGCCGGATCGCCAGTAGAAGCGGCCGCAATCGCCGGTTTGACAGACGATCTGAAGTCTCTGGAAGGCCTGACACGCGATGCGGATGACCGCAACACGCGCACCTTCGACGCCATCCACGAAACGCTGATCAAGATCATCGACCGTATCGGCCAGCTCGACGTCAGCGAACACTATGTCGTTAGCGATGACGCACCGCTCGCAATCGCTGAAGAGGTGGTTGAAGAAGAGCAGGAGGAAGCACCTAAGCTGGATGTCGGACAAGCGCCTTCCATCGACATGGATGAGGTGCCGCCCATCGATGAAGATTCGACGAGCTTCGAGTTCAATTTCGAGGCAGCGCCCGTGCCGGCTCAGATTGCAGAGACAGATTCGGACGAGCAGGTCACGGCGATAGCGGAAGTTGAAAGCGTAGTTGAAGATGCTCCCGCTCCTGCGAAGGTGAGCGGCTGGAAGCGCATATTCCGCAAGAAGGAAAAAGCCGAAACGCCAACCGCGACAAGCGAGCCTTCCTTGCAGATGCAAGCGGAAGAGCTTGACGAAAACAGGCCGCTGGAACCCGGCACTGCCGCGCCCGACCTGAACGCCATCATCCGCCGCGTGCGGGAAAATCGCGACGATCTCGGCGTGGAAGTCGAAAGCGATACATCACGCTCGGATTTCATTGCAGCGGCGCGCCGCGCAGCACAGGCCGCAGCAGCAGAGGCCGAGCTGCTCAAGAAGGATGAGAATGGCGAAAAGCCGGGCCGCAAGTCCGTAATCGCCAGCATTCTCAAAGGACGCCGCAGGCCGATCTTGCTCGCCGTTGCGGCGATTATGGCGGCACTTGCAGGGCTTCAACTCGGAAAAGCCTTCGTCAAGGACCCGGTTGAAATCGCAGGTGGGGATACCAGGCCGGTCGCGGCGATTGCAGCGACGATGACGCCCGTCAGCGCGCCGACGAAGGAAGCTGTGGCTCCCGTAGCAAAGAGCGAAACGGTGAAAGCTGCGGCTGACGACAGTGACAGCGAACCGGACGCAACGCTGACGACCGCCAGTGTTACGCCAGCATCACCCGACGACCGCGTTGCAGCCGCAAGTGCACCAATGCCTGTAACAGCTTCGGTTTCGACCGAAATTCCGGCGCAGGTGGGGCCGCTCGCGCTTCGTGAAGCTGCGCAGAATGGAGATGCAAAGGCGCTGTACGTAATCGGTTCGCGTCTGGCGGAAGGCGCTGGCCTTGCAAGCAACATGCAGCAGGCTTCGGGCTGGTTCGAGAAGTCGGCGGAACTTGGCTACGCGCCCGCGCAATTCCGCATTGGCAACCTGTATGAAAAGGGCCTCGGTGTTACGCGCGATTTCGACAAGGCGCGTAGCTGGTATCAGCTCGCGGCAAATCAGGGCAACGCCAATGCGATGCACAATCTCGCGGTGCTTTATGCAACCGGTGCAGACAAGGCGCCAGACAATGCAGCCGCCGTGCGCTGGTTCACCAAGGCCGCTGCGTTTGGCGTGAAAGACAGCCAGTACAATCTCGGCATTCTCGCAGCCAAGGGCGCAGGTATGCCTCTGGACATGGAGCAGGCATATAAGTGGTTCGGGCTCGTGGCTAACACTGGCGACCGCGATGCAAGCGACAAGCGCGACGAAGTTGCCAAGGCGATGAGCCCTGACCAGCTTAATCAAGCCAAGCAAGAAATTGCCGAGTGGAAAGCACAGCCGCAAGACGCGGCGGCGAATGAAGTCGAGATTCCAGACGCATGGCAGGAGGCGCCAAGCAGCACCGCCAAAGTCGATATGGACAAGGCTATCCGCAACGTGCAGGCGCTGCTCAACAAGGCAGGCTATGACGTTGGAATGGCTGACGGGATGATCGGCAACAAAACGCGTCAGGCAATTGCCGCCTTCCAGGAAGATCACGGGATGCAGCCCACCGGGCGCATCGACGAAAGCATGGTGAAGGCGCTGCTCGCCAAGAACTGAGACTTTTTCGCTACTTAGTAAAAGCAAAGAACAGTTGAAAGCCGCCATCGAGGCGGCTTTCTTCTTTCCATTCCGCCGCAATATCGGCACAACTAATGCCTAGAAATTCTGAGCATTGCGGGGCGGCGAAGGGGCTCAATTCCCATCACCGTCAGTTATATAATTGAGTTTGCCGGTGGGTGTTTATCTCCCGATTGCTGAAATGTCGGTCAATGCCCTTGTCCTGCTGGCCATGGGTGCTGCTGTCGGCTTTTTGTCGGGCCTTTTCGGGGTCGGTGGCGGTTTTCTGATTACGCCGCTCCTGATTTTCTACAATGTACCGCCAGCAATTGCCGTCGCTACCGGCGCGAACCAGGTTATCGCTTCGTCCTTCTCCGGTTCGTTGTCCCATTTCAAACGCGGAACGCTGGATTTCAAACTGGGACTGATGCTGCTGGCGGGCGGGTTGGTCGGTTCGACTATCGGTGTGTATGTATTCGCGCTGTTGCGCAGCGTCGGCCAGTTGGATCTCTTCATTTCGCTGCTCTATGTGGCGCTGCTCGGAACGGTGGGCGGGCTGATGCTGGTGGAGAGTATCCACGCACTGCGCGCAACGCGGGGTGGCGCCGTTGCACCTTCAATGAAAAAGCCGGGGCACCACAACTGGATTCATCGCCTGCCACTGAAAATGCGCTTTCGCGCTTCCAAGCTGTTCGTGAGCGTTATCCCGGTGCTGGGTATCGGCGCGGTGATCGGTTTTCTTGCGTCTATTATGGGTGTCGGCGGCGGCTTCATCATGGTGCCTGCGCTGATCTATTTGTTAAAGGTGCCTACCAATGTCGTGGTCGGCACTTCGCTGTTCCACATTACATTCACGGCAGCGTTCACGACAATCGTGCACGCCACCACCAACCAGACAGTGGATATAGTGCTGGCGCTGCTTCTGATGGTTGGCGGCGTGTTCGGTGCGCAGTATGGCGCAAAGGCGGGGCAGAAACTGCGTGGCGAGCAGTTGCGGGCGCTTCTGGCTTTGCTGGTTCTGGCTGTCGCAATACGCCTTGGGATCGATCTTTTCGTCCCGCCTTCCAGCCCCTATTCCCTGACCACACTTGAGGGGTCCGGGCAATGAGGTGGATATTCTTAGTCCTAGCGCTGCTACTGTTGCCCTCCATCGCTCGCGCGCAACTGGTGAACGACGAGTCGATCCAGATTGGGCTTTCGACAGATCACGTTGCGCTGACTGCGGGCTTTTCGGGTGCAGATCTCACGATCTTCGGTTCGGTGGAGAATGCCGATCCGCAAGTGACGCGGCGCGGCGGCTATGATGTGATCGTGGTGCTTGAAGGACCATCTGATGCGGTGGTCGTGCGTCGCAAGCAGCGCGTACTTGGCATGTGGATCAACACACGTTCCGAGACATTCGTGAATGTGCCTATTTCTTATTCTGTGGCGACCACGCGGCAGCCACAGGACATTACCGATCCGCAAAGCTACAAGCGCCTTTCGCTGGGAGCGGATAATATCTTCCTCCAGCCGCTGAATAAGCACATCGGCCCGTTGACCATTCAGGAATTCACCGAAGCTCTGCGTGAACGAAAGAAGGCGACGACGCTCTACAGCACCAACTATGGCGGTGTGCAGTTTCTTTCGCAGAGCCTGTTTCGCGCTACGCTACGTCTGGCTCCAGATGTGCCGGTTGGTACGCACCGCGCGCGGGCGTTTCTATTCAAGAATGGAACGTTTGTTAGCGAATCTTCGGCACAGCTTGAAATTCGCAAGTCCGGCTTTGAACAATCGATCTATGACTATGCGCATCACGACAGCTTTACCTACGGCATTTTCGCCGTCTGTCTCGCCATGCTGACCGGCTGGCTGGGACAACTTGTTTTCCGCAAGGATTGATCAACCCGGCCTGAGCAGCGAACTAGCGATGGGGTATACCTGCCTATCGCCGAGCATGTAGGCCGTGAACCGCTCCCAAGCGAACAGGCCGCGATAGGCGTGATCCATCACGTTCAGCGAGCCAGTGAACGCGCCGAAAGCGGGCATGATGAGCCGCGCACCATCCGACGCAAAGCAGCGGCGGCGAACTGATCGGCCGCGTTGCACGATGCGCGCGCAGGGGTGCAGATGGCCCGCGATTTCTCCCGGCACAGCCTCACGCGAAGGCTCATGCCGGAACGCCAATCCCGCAATTGCGATTTCTTGCGCACACATGCCGGGAAGGTCGGCGGGAACGTCGGGATCATGATTGCCCGCAACCCATATCCACTCACGAGCCATCATCAATGCTTCAAGCTGCACACGGAAAGAAGCAGGCAGGCGCGCGGCACCTTCGCCGTCATGAAAGCTGTCGCCAAGGCTCAACACGATACGCGGCGCGTAGGCGGCGAGCACGGATTGAAGCCGCAGCAAGGTTGCGGCGGTATCGTAGGGTGGCATCAAGCGACCGCGACGCGCAAGAGATGAGCCTTTTTCGAGATGCAGATCGGAGACGACAAGCAAGCCAAGCTCAGGAAAATAAAGCGCGCCGCTAGGGTCGCAGATAGCAGCGTTGCCGGCCACGACAATGTCGCCCGAAAAGTTTCGGCGGTGCGCTGCGTGCTCGTTCAAGCTGCCCCCTCTTCCGATCCCATCGCTTCTTCTATCAATGTTGCGGCCTCAGCCAGCAACGTGTCGTTGGCCTCGCCCTTTACGCTTTCCTTGCCGATTTCAAGCATGACCGGCACAGCTAACGGCGATATGCGCTCCAACGGCTTATGCACGATTCGCCCACGAATGCGCGAGAGCATGTCGCCAAGTCTCCTGACATCGAGCAACCCGGCAGCGGCGTCTGCACGGGTGGCTTGCAGCAGTATGTGGTCCGGCTCATGCGCGCGCAGAACGTCATAAATGAGGTCGGCGGAGACGGTGATCTGGCGGCCATTCTTCTCCTGTCCGGGGAATTTCTTCTCGATCAAACCGGCGATGACCGCACAGTTGCGGAACATGCGCTTGAGCATCCAGCTTTCGTTCAGCCAAGCATCGAGATCATCGCCAAGCATGTCTTCATCGAAAAGTTCAGCGAGTGACGGCTGGCGGGATTTGAAGCGTGCGCCGAGATCGTCCAGCGCCCACACACCGAGCGAATAATCTGTCGCCACGAAGCCCAGCGGACGCGCACCGGCTCGTTCCAACCGTCTGGTCAGCAACATGCCAAGCGTCTGATGGGCGAGCCTGCCCTCGAATGGATAGCAAACCATGTAATAGCGTCCCGCACGCGGGAAGGTTTCGACCAAAAGATCGGCACGGCCCGGAAGCACAGACTTTTCTTGTTGCGTGCGCAGCCAATCCGAAACTTGATCGGGGAGCGCCTTCCATCGGGTCGGCTCCGACAAAAGCGAGCGCACGCCATCGGCTAAGTAGGTCGACAACGGGAACTTGCCGCCTGCATAAGACGGAACGATGATCTGCGCAGCAGACCCGTTCGACACATAGCACTCGTTTTCGCGAATGCCCTCAAACTGCAAAATCTTTCCAGCAAAAAGGAAATTGTCGCCGGGGCGAAGCGCTTCGGCAAAATATTCCTCCACCTTGCCCAATACCGCGCCACCGCGCGAAACGCCGGCCCTGCCTTGCCGTACATAGCGGACGTTCAGCTCCGGCATTTCGACAATCGTGCCGACATTTAGCCTATATTGCTGAGCAACGCGCGGGTTGGCCGCGCGCCAAAGTCCGTCTTTATTCTGGCGGATACGCGCATAGCGCTCATAGGTTTTCAGCGCGTATCCACCCGTCGCCACGAATTCGACCACGCGGTCGAAGGTCGTGCGATCAAGCGTGGCATATGGCTCGGCGCTGCGCACTTCATCGAAAAGGCTGTCTGCATCAAATGGCGCGCCGCAAGCACAACCGAGCACATGCTGAGCAAGCACATCCAGCGCACCGACGGCCAACGGCGGCGTGTCTTGCGCGCCAACCGCATTGGCTTCAAGCGCAGCGCGGCACTCCAGCACTTCAAAACGGTTCGCGGGTACAAGGATCGCGCGGCTGGGCTCGTCCATGCGGTGATTTGAACGCCCGATGCGCTGCGCCAGACGGCTGGCACCCTTGGGCGCGCCAACATGCACGACCAGATCGACGTCACCCCAATCAATGCCAAGATCGAGCGTGGAAGTGGCGACAATGGCCCGAAGAGCATTCTCTGACATCGCTTTTTCCACTCGCCGACGCTGGCCGACGTCGAGCGAACCGTGATGCAACGCGATTGGTAAAGCGTCCTCATTCACGCGCCATAGTTCTTGAAAAAGTAGTTCGGCTTGGCTGCGCGTGTTGACGAACAACAGCGTCGTTCGGTGTTCTTTTATCGCGCGGTAAACATCTTCAACGGCGTAACGCGCCGAATGACCCGCCCATGGCACGCGCTGCTCGGAGTCCAGAATCGTGATGTGAGGCTTTGCTCCGCCCAACACCGTTATGAGGTCGGCAAGGGCCGCACCCCTGTTTTGCGGTACGAGCCATTTTTGTAATTGTTCCGGCTCGGCGACGGTGGCCGAAAGACCGATGGTGTGAAGTTCTGGGCGCAGCTTTCGCAACCGCGCCAAGCCCAGTGCCAAAAGGTGGCCGCGCTTGGATGTCACCAACGAGTGCAACTCGTCAAAAATCACATAGCGAAGGTCTTTGAAAAAACGTTGGGCGTCATTGGCCGCGATTAACAGAGCGAGCTGTTCTGGTGTGGTCAACAGGACGTCGGGCGGCACAAGCTTCTGCCGCTGGCGCTTGTGCTGCGGCGTGTCGCCCGTTCGGGTTTCAACGCTGATAGGCAGGCCCATTTCAGCGACCGGACGCCCAAGATTGCGTTCAATGTCGACGGCCAACGCCTTTAGCGGCGATATATAGAGCGTGTGGATGCCGCGATGCGCCTCGCCGGGTTTGCGTTTCGGGCAAACGGCCAGATCGGTCAGCGTTGGCAGGAAACCAGCCAGCGTCTTGCCCGCGCCCGTAGGCGCAATCAGCAGCACGGACTTGCCGGCCTGCGCCCTGCCAAGCAGTTCGATCTGGTGCGCGCGAGGTGACCATCCGCGCTCTGCGAACCATTTCACGAATGGCTCAGGCAGAGCGGCTTGGCTCACTTGCTCTATGGGATGCTCTTGCCGGGTCACATGCGACAGGTAGCGCGGCTTCCCTCAAAGGAAAAGAAAAAAGAACAAACAGAGATCATTTCCTGTTGGCTCAATAAACCACCCATTGCTTTCGTGCGCATCATCCGCCACATGAAGGCCAGTGAATCAGGGAGTTTGAATATGTCCGGGCACGATCCGATTGTCATTGCAGGCGCAGCCCGCACTCCGATGGGCGCTTTTCAGGGCGCGCTCAAGGGCGTTGGCGCGACCGAACTCGGCGCTGCCGCTGTTCGTGAAGCGGTGGCGCGCGCTGGAATCGCGGCGGACGCCGTCGATGAAGTCATCATGGGCTGCGTTCTGCCCGCCGGACTTGGGCAAGCGCCAGCACGTCAGGCGGCTCTCGGCGCGGGTCTGCCGCTGAGCGTACCGTGCGCGACGCTCAACAAGGTTTGCGGATCGGGCATGAAGACAACCATGCTCGCGCATGATCTGATTACAGCGGGCAGCGCGGACATTGTAGTTGCAGGCGGCATGGAATCCATGACCAACGCGCCGTACCTGTTAGACAAGGCGCGCGGTGGCTATCGTATCGGCCACGGCAAGATTTACGATCACATGTTCCTCGACGGCCTTGAAGACGCTTATGACAAGGGCCGCGCTATGGGTACGTTTGCCGAGGACACCGCACAGCATTATCAATTCACACGCGAGGCACAGGATGAATATGCGCTGACCTCGTTGCAGCGCGCGATCAAAGCTATTTCGGACGGGGCGTTCCGTTCTGAAATCGTGCCGGTCGCAGGGGTTGCGGATGATGAGGGGCCTTCCAAGGCCAAACCGGAGAAGATTCCGCTGCTGAAACCCGCCTTCCGCGAGGGCGGCACCGTGACCGCAGCAAACTCGTCTTCGATTTCCGATGGCGGCGCGGCGCTTGTGCTTACGCGCCTTTCAACCGCGGAAAAGAAAGGCATGACGCCGTTGGCAAAGATTCTCGGCCATGCCAGCCACGCGCAAGAGCCTGCTTGGTTCACCACCGCGCCGGTGTTCGCGATGCGTAAGCTGCTGGAACGGCTCGGCTGGAAGTCGTCGGACGTCGACCTCTATGAAATCAATGAAGCGTTTGCGGTGGTTGCGATGGCGGCGATGCGTGAACTCGATCTGCCGCACGACAAGGTCAACGTGAATGGCGGTGCATGCGCGCTTGGCCATCCGATTGGCTGTTCAGGTGCGCGCATTGTCGTGACGCTGCTTTCGGCGTTGAAGGCACGCGGAGAAAAGCGCGGCATGGCATCGCTGTGCATCGGCGGCGGCGAAGCTACCGCGCTTGCCGTGGAGCTTATGCAGTAGGCGTGACTAGGGCGGGCGTTAGGGTGCACCCCTCATCCGCCTGCCGGCACCTTCTCCCTCAAGGGGAGAAGGGAGATTGCAGCCCGGTCTCGCTTGTTCTGCAACGTCCCGCGATTGATGCCGAGTTTATGAAATCGTCCTTCTCCCCTTGAGGGAGAAGGTGCCGGCAGGCGGATGAGGGGTTTTAATATCCCTCGCGTCTCAGTTCGAAAGCGGCTGGTTGAGCCAGCTAAAGCCTTCTTTTTCGAACAGCGCCTTGGCCTTGTCCGTCTGGAGGCAGGCTTCAAACTTCGCAGCTTCCGGGTCTTTCGTCGATGCCGTCAGACCTATCGGATAAACGATCGCCGGATGGGAATCTTCCGGAAAGGTATCGATGATTTTTACGTTCGGATCGGCGGCGGCGTCGGTTTGATAGACAATGCCAAGCGCTGCTTCGCCGGTCGAAACGAACTTCAACGCAGCTCGTACATTTTCAGCCTGCGCGACCTTTGATGAAACGCCGCCCCACGCACCGAGCTTCTCCAGCGCGGCCTTGCCATATTTACCAGCCGGAACCGAATCCACATTGGCCATCGCCAGCTTGCCATCACCGACTGCGGCAGCAAGATCAAAACCCTGCCCGATCTTCACATCAGCCTTGGAATCCTTGGGTGCAATCAAAACGATACGGTTGCCGAGCAGGCGCACTTCCGTCGACTTTTGCGTCAGCCCCTTGTCGGAGAGATACTTCATCCAGTCCAGATCGGCGGAAATGAACACATCGGCCGGAGCGCCTTCCTCAATCTGTTTGGCCAACGCCGAACTGCCCGCATAGGAAATCTTCGCGGCACCTCCGACGTCTGCTTCGCAAGCCGCGTTCACATTGTCCAAGGCGTTCTTGAGGCTTGCCGCCGCAAACACCACCAACCCGTCATCAGCCGAAGCCGGCGTGACGGACAGAGTGCCCAAAAAGCCAGCAACAACAGCAGAAAGAACTAAACCACGCTTCATCAAAACCTCCCGGCAAAAGTGCGTTATGTTCATATGAACACAACACATTGCAGCGCGCAACGCGGAGACCCCTGAAATAGCTTAAATTTATAGTGTGAGCGGCTCATCCGAAATGGTTGACTGACTATCAGGCGGCGACCTTTTTACGAGCCAGACGCGCTTTGATCGAGTTCTACGGTCGCGCGCGGCGTCGCGGCAAACAGCGACTTCGTGTAAGCGTGCTGCGGATTGCTGAACACCTCGTCGCGCGGGCCATATTCCACCGCTTCGCCGAAATACATCACCATCACATCGTCCGCGATGTAGCGCACCACCGATAGATCATGGCTGATGAAAACATAGGTGAGTTGGAATTCATCCTGCAAATCGGCAAGCAGATTCAGCACCTGCGCCTGCACTGAAAGGTCCAGCGCCGAAACCGGCTCGTCCAGCACCAAAAGGCTCGGATTGAGCATCAGAGCGCGGGCAATCGCGATGCGCTGACGCTGGCCGCCCGAAAACATATGCGGATAGCGATTGAAGTGGATCTCCTGCAAACCAACCTTCTTAAGCATGGCCATAGCGCGCTCGTTGCGCTCGCTGGCGGGCATGTTGGTGTTGATAAGAAGCGGTTCAGCAAGCACGTCGCCGATCTTCTGGCGCGGATTGAGCGAGCCGTAAGGGTTCTGGAAAACGATCTGCACCTTGCGGCGCATTTCGGACGTCAGACCGCCCTTGGCGATGTCGATCTTGTGGCCGTCAATCAGCAAGTCACCTGCGGTGGCGGGATCAATGAGTGTGATGATGCGCGCCAGCGTCGATTTTCCGCATCCGCTTTCGCCGACGATTGCAAGCGTCTTGCCCTTCTCAACGGAAAAGTTCACGCCTTTGACCGCATGCACAGTGCGGGCACTGCTGAACATGCTGCCGGGAATGTGGTAATCCCGAACGATATTGCGGCCTTCGAGAACGATTGGCTCGCTCATAGCGGGGCCTCCAGCGGCGGCGTTTTCACGGCAGTCGATTCTTCCGCCGGACGTTCATCGACAAACAATTCGGTGATGGTCGGCAGCCGGTCGCCGGTCGCGTTGTCGGGTAGCGCAGCAAGCAGCGCCTTTGTGTAATTGCTCTTGGGAGACTCGAAGAGGGACAGAACATCGGCCTCTTCCATCTTGCGGCCCTTGTATTGAACCACGACGCGATCCGCCGTTTCTGCCACCACGCCCATATTGTGCGTAATCATGATGAGGCCCATGCCATGCTCAGCTTGCAGGCGCATGAGTAGATCCAGAATCTGTTTCTGAATTGTCACGTCGAGCGCCGTGGTAGGTTCGTCCGCGATAAGCAGCTTCGGATTGCAGGCAATTGCGATGGCGATCATCACGCGCTGGCACTGACCACCGGACATCTGATGCGGGTAATGACCGAGACGTTCGGCGGGGTCGGGAATGCCAACTGCCTTGAACAATTCAATGGCTCGAGCACGACGCGCGGCCTTGTCCAGCTTCATGTGGACACGCAGCACTTCTTCGATCTGAAAGCCGACTGTGAAGCAGGGGTTGAGGCTGGCGATAGGCTCCTGAAAGATCATGGCAATGTCCTTGCCGATCAGCTTGCGGCGATCCGCATCGCTGATGTTCAGCAGGTCGCGGCCGTTGAAGGTCATCTTGTCGGCGTGACCTTGGCGGTCCAAGGCAGCAGTCCCATGACGGCGAGCATCGACACGGACTTGCCCGATCCGGATTTGCCGACAATCGCCAGCACCTCGCGTTCATGAACTTTCAGCGACACGCCGTCCACCGCACGGAACATGCCGGAAGCTGTTTGAAATTCGACGACCAGATTTTCGATTTCCAGCAGCGCCATAATCATGACCTCTTCAGCTTGGGGTCAAGCGCATCGCGCAGACCGTCGCCCATCAGGTTGATGGCAAGAACGGTGATGAGAATGGCGAGGCCGGGGAACGTGACTACCCACCACGCACGCAGAATGAATTCACGCGCTTCCGCCAGCATCGTTCCCCATTCGGGCGTCGGCGGCTGCGCGCCCTGTCCCAGAAAACCGAGCGCAGCGGCATCTAGAATCGCGTTGGAGAAGGAAAGCGTGGCCTGCACGATCAGCGGCGCCATGCAGTTCGGCAAGATCGTTTTGAACATAAGCCGCAGCGGCCCAGCGCCTGCCACCTTTCGCGGCAACCACATAGTCGCGGGTCTTTTCGGAGATTACGGCAGCACGTGTTAGGCGCACGAAATGCGGCTGGAACACCAGCGCAATTGCGATCATCGCATTTGTCAGGCCAGGACCGAGTATCGCGACCAGCACAAGCGCGAGCAGGAGTGACGGGAATGCGAGGATGATGTCCATCACACGCATGATCACCGTATCCACCCAGCCGCGGAAATAGCCTGCGACGACGCCGATCAGAATGCCGCCGACCAACGAGATGGTCGTGACAATAACGCCGATAAATAGCGAATATCGCGTTCCGTAAATCAGGCGCGAGAGAATATCGCGCCCCACGGCATCGGTGCCGAGCAAATATGTTGCGCGACCGCCCTCTTCCCAAAATGGCGGAACCAGTACCGCGTCGCGATATTGCATCGTTGGCGGATGTGGCGCGAGCAAGGGGGCGAGCAAAGCTACCACGATGAGAAACAGGAAGAAGAACAGCCCAATGACTGCGCCTCTGTTCTCTGAGAAATAATACCAGAATTCGGCAAGCCGAGCGCGGCGTGAAGAATCCGTCGAGGTGGGGCCGAGTGAAGGAGAGGTGGTTGTCTGTGCCATGCCGTGCCTCTCAGTTCTGATGCCGAATGCGTGGATTTAGCAGACCATAGAGCAAGTCGACGATTAAGTTCACGAGCATAATCATGCCTGCGATGATGAGCAGCCCGCCCTGAATGACCGGGTAATCTCGTCGGAAGACCGAATCCACCATCCACTTGCCAATGCCCGGCCACGAAAAGATCGTCTCGGTGAGGATTGCGCCAGCAAGCATAACGCCGATTTGCAGGCCGATGGTCGTGACGACGGGGATCATCGCATTGCGCAACGCATGTATGCCGACGACCCGAAATGAAGACAGGCCTTTGGCACGCGCCGTGCGCACATAGTCCTCGGAGAGAACCTCCAGCATTGCCGAGCGCGTTTGCCTGGCAATGACCGCCAGCGGAATCGTACCGAGCACGATTGTCGGCAAGATCAAATGGCTAAGCGCAGACGTAAACGCGCCCTTTTGCCCGGACAGCAGCGAGTCGATCAGCATGAAGCCGGTGACGGACGGGAAGAAATACATCAGCGAGATGCGGCCGGAAACGGGTGTCCATTGCAGCACGCCGGAAAACAGAATGATTAGCAGCAGGCCCCACCAGAAAATTGGCATGGAAAAGCCGATCAGCGCCGTTCCCATAATGGCCTGATCCCAAAAGGAGCCGCGCTTGATGGCGGCGAGCACGCCAGCCGGAATGCCGAGCACCACCGCGAAGATGATCGCGCAAAGCGACAGTTCGAGCGTGGCGGGAAAGAGCTGGAAAAACTGGCCAAGGACGGATGATTTGGTGGAGATCGACGTGCCGAAATCACCGCGAAGAATGCCCCACAAATAGTCCAGATACTGAACTACGTAAGATCGGTCGTAACCAAGCCGGTGGGAGATTTCCGCATATCGTTCCGGAGTCATCACGCGCTCGCCTGACATCAGCATGACCGGATCGCCCGGCAGCAAACGGATGAAGGAGAAAGCGATAATGGAGACGCCGATAAACGTCGGAATGAGAACTGCCAGCCGTCCGAGTAGGAATCTGAACATTGCAAGCCTCGTTGCCTGCGGCGCTTTTCCAGCCGCCGGCTAATTCAGTCTACGCGTTCTGAAATCGAAAAAAAGGGGCGTCAGCGAAGACGCCCCTCCAAGCACAAAAATCAGTGCTTATTCCTCGACATCAACACCAGAGAAGGAGTGATGGCCGAGCGGGCTCATGACGTAGCCCTTGACCTTCTTCGACATCGGCATGACGACGACCGAGTGGTCGAGCGTGTTCCACGGCGCTTCGCGCTTGAACACCACCTGCGCTTCTTCATAAAGCTTCGTGCGCTCAGCCTGATCAACGGTGGTCTTGGCCTTCACGACCAGATCGTTGAACTCCTGATTGCACCACTGCGCGCGGTTGTTGCCGCCGACGGCGTCACAGCCAAGCAGGGTGTGCATGAAGTTGTCCGGATCGCCATTGTCGCCGGTCCAGCCGAGAATGACTGCACCATCGCGCTTCACGTCCTTGGACTTGGCCAGATATTCTGCCCATTCCATCGAGACGATCTCTGCCTTGACACCGATCTTGTCGAGGTCGGCCTGCATCAACTCTGCCGCGCGGCGAGCGTTGAGCATGTATGGACGCGCAACCGGCATCGCCCAGATTTTCATCGACAGGTCTTTAACGCCTGCTGCTTCCAGAGCCTTCTTGGCTGCTTCAGGATCGTACTTGTCGTCCTCGATAGCCTTGTTGTAGCCCCACATTGACGGCGGGATCGGGTTCTTGGCGACTTCCGCCGCACCTTCGAACACCGCATCCACGATTGCCTTCTTGTTGATCGCCATGTTGAGCGCCTTGCGGACCTCAACCTTGTCGAACGGAGCCTGCTGCGTGTTGTAGGCGAGATAGGCAACGTTCAGGCCGTTCTCTTCCATCGTGGTCAGCGTGTCGTCCGACTTGATAGCAGGAACATCAGCAGCGTTCGGATATGGGAAGATCTGGCATTCGCCTGCCTTCAGCTTCTGCAGACGAACGGCAGCATCCGGCGTGATCGCGAAGACGAGGTCGTCAATCTTCTCGCGGCCTTTCCAGTATGCGTCATTCGCCTTGAAGCGAATCGCAGCATCCTGCTGATAAGCGACGAAGGTGAATGGGCCGGTGCCGACTGGCATCTGGTTCAACTGAACCATCTTGCCGTCCGCCTGAAGCTTGTCAGCATATTCCTTGGACTGAATCGAGCCGAAGTCCATGCCAAGGTTTGCCAGGAAAGGCGCTTCCTTGGTCTTCAAGGTGAATTTCACCGTGAGGTCGTCGACCTTCTCGATATTAGCTAGAAGCTCCGGCAGACCCATGCCCGCGAAATACTCATACGAGCCTTCCGGGATGTACTTGTGCCACGCATTGTCTTCTTTCCACTGACGCTCAAAGCTGAACACCACGTCGTCGGCGTTCAGGTCACGCGTCGGTGTGAAGAAATCAGTGGTTTGGAACTTGACGCCCGGACGCAGCTTGAAAGTGTACTGCAAGCCATCATCGGAAATGGTCCAGCTTTCGGCGAGGCCGGGCTCGATCTCTGTGGTTCCGGGCTTGAATTCGACAAGGCGATTGAAGACAGGACGCGAAGAAGCGTCGAAGGTTGTGCCCGCAGTATAGAGCGCCGGGTCGAACCCTTCCGGCGAACCTTCCGAGCAGTAGACCAGCGTCTTGGCGTTAGCTACGCCAGCGAGCGCGGTTGCGGCCAGCAACGCCGCCGCGAAGATGGTTTTTTTCATTCCTTACTCCCTTATTGACAAGCCCCTCTGTGGCTCGCAGGCGCGCATATAAGCATGTTTTTCAATCGAAGAAACTCCCGTTTTGGAGAACCGCCCAAAGGAGGTACAGCTTTGCGAAATCTTTCAATTTTCTGGCATTTTCTTCTCATAAATTACACGCAAGGGTTGTTTTTCGAAACGATGCCCACAAACTGCTGATGGCACTAAAAGGAGTGACGCGATGAAGCCTGGGTGGAGCAAAGACATTCTGGATTTCTGGTTCAAGGAGCTTACGCCCGACGACTGGTTTACGGGAGGCACCGCATTGGACGAGAGATCCGCTCCCGCTTTCTGCCGCTCTATGAAGAACTGGCCGCAAATGTTCCACCAGAAGCGATGAGCGACCCGCGCGCAGCGCTTGCCGCGATCATCGCGCTCGACCAGTTTCCCCGTAATATGTTCAGGGGAACGGCGCGTGCCTTTGGCTCAGATCACCTTGCGCTTGAGCTATCTCGCAACGCTTTGAAGAATGGCCTCGACCGCGACATGACGGATGACGAGTGTAGCTTCCTTGCGATGCCGCTCATGCATTCCGAGACATTGTCCGATCAGGAGCATTGCGTGAAAGTGTTTACGAAGATCGGCGATGAAGAATCTCTCAAATATGCGCTTGAGCATCGCGACATTGTGAAGAAATTTGGCCGCTTTCCACACCGCAATCGAGCGCTGGGCCGAAAAAGCAGCGAAGACGAGCAGGCGTTTTTGGAAGGCCACAAAGGTTTCGGACAGTAACGCATTTTTGAGGTAGATGGAGCGCTTATGGTTCCGTAGCGTTAGACTTGCGCTATGGCGCTCCGCCACTCATAGATGCATCAGATAAGATCGCGCGATAACGCGGCAGTGGTCGGACAGGGCCGATATTTTGGCACGTAAGGGAGGATATTCTTGGCAAAGGCACCGAAGGATTCGACCAGCACGAAACGTAGTGCTGTGAAATCGATCGCGAAGGCGAGTGTGGCGAAGCCAGCCGCCAAAGCTCCCGCGAAATCTGTCAATGCGGCGACAACCAAAGCTGTAGCATCCAAGCGGACCGCAAAGCCCGCGGCAGTCAAAACGCCCGAACCAAAAGCGCCGCCGCCAAAGCGGGTCGCTTCGCCTTATGCGTCAAAGCCGTGGCTTGCCAGCTATTCGCACGTCGTGCCGCCCACTATTGCGCCGCTGAGCTTCAATAATATCGGTGATCTGCTGGTGGATTCTTGCCGCCGCTTTGCCGGACGTCCCGCCTTCACCTGCATGGGCAAGACACTGACCTTCGCGGAAACGGAAACGCATTCTTCCGCATTCGGTGCCTACCTGCAATCGCTTGGCCTTTCGCCGGGTGCGCGCGTTGCGATCATGATGCCAAACGTATTGCAGTATCCCGTTGCGATGATGGCAGTGCTGCGGGCCGGTTATGTCGTGGTCAACGTGAACCCGCTCTACACACCACGAGAACTGGAACATCAGCTCAAGGACTCTGGGGCGGAAGCCATCATCATTCTTGAAAATTTTGCCGCAACGCTGGAGCAGGTCGTCAGTCGCACGCCAGTCAAGCACATGATCGTCGCAACCATGGGAGATATGCTCGGCTTCAAGGGCCATGTTGTAAATCTGATCGTGCGCCGTGTGAAAAAGATGGTGCCAGCGTGGTCGCTGCCGGGCCATGTCAAGTTTCCTGCAGCAATGAGGAAGGGGAGCACGCTGACTTTCCAGCCAGCGAAACCTAACCCTGATGATATCGCCTTCCTGCAATATACGGGTGGAACGACAGGCATCTCCAAGGGCGCGATACTGCTACACCGGAATATTCTTTCCAACGTCGCGCAGAACCTGCTCTGGCAGGAAACGGCATATGTGAAAAAGCCCAGACCCGACAAGCTGATCTTCGTCTGCCCACTGCCCCTCTATCACATCTACGCGTTGACGGTGAACGCACTGATGGGCATGAGCCAAGGTGCGCAAAACCTGCTAATCCCCAACCCGCGCGACATTCCCGGATTTGTGAGAGAGCTCGCGAAATATCCGGTCAATGTGTTCCCCGGTCTCAACACGCTGTTCGTCGCGTTGCTCAACAATCCGGATTTTCACAAGCTGGATTTCAAGCCGCTTTTGCTTACTTTCGCCGGTGGCATGGCAGCGCAGCGCAACATGGCCGAACGCTGGCTGAAAACCACAGGCGTTCCAGTCAGCGAGGGATACGGGCTATCCGAAACCTCGCCTGTCGCCACGGCCAACCGCTTCGATGTGGAAGAGTTTTCCGGTACGATCGGGCTGCCAATACCATCAACGGAGGTGGCGATCCGCGACGATAATGGCGTTGATGTTCCGCTGGGTGAAGTTGGAGAGGTCTGTATTCGCGGCCCACAGGTGATGCTTGGCTACTGGAACAGGCCGGACGAAACCAAGAAAGTCATGGCGAAGGACGGTTTCTTCAAAACTGGCGACATGGGCTTCATGGACGAACGCGGCTACATAAAGATCGTTGACCGCAAGAAGGACATGATCCTTGTTTCCGGCTTCAACGTGTATCCGAACGAGCTTGAGGACGTTGTGGCAACGCATCCAGGCGTGCTGGAAGTCGCCGCTATTGGCGTGCCCAATGAGAAGTCAGGCGAAGTGCCGAAGCTGTTCATTGTCAAGAAAGACGAGTCGCTGACGGAAAAGGAAATCATCGACTTCTGCCGCAAGAACCTTACCCCGTACAAGGTTCCTCGGCTCGTTGAGTTTAGGACTGATCTGCCGAAGTCTCCTGTCGGCAAAATTTTGCGGAAAGAGTTGCGCGGTTAATCAACCGCGTTCCAACAGCAGCGCGGGCAGTTCGGCGACAGAGCCGATCACGATATCGGCCAATGGCGCGAGGCTTTCTTGCGTGCCGGTGCCTGACAACACGCCGATATTCAACCCGACGCCCCCAGCCCGGCCAAGTTCGAGGTCGTGACGATTGTCACCAACCATGGCAATCTCGGCTGGCTTCAATCCTGTCAGATCGCAAAACGCAATGATCGAGTCCGGTGCCGGTTTCGGCTTGGCAACGGCATCATATCCGAAGGCCGCATCAAACATCTGCGCTACGCCCAGCGCCAAGAGGGTGCGTTCTGCACCTGCGGTCGAGTCATTTGTGGCAACGCCGAGCTTTATGCCGTTAGCGTGCAAGTCCTTGATCGCCTGCAATACACCCGGCAAGGCAACAGCTTTTGCTGCACCCTCGATGGCGCAAAAGCTGTCGAAGCGTTCGATCATCGCAAGGCGCTGGCCATCGGTCAGACCCGGATGCCATAGCGCCACGATGTCCGCATTGGTTCCAGCGGCGAAAACAGAATCTGCGCGAAATCTCTCGCCGGGTGCATCATAGCCAGCCGCATCCATAAGAACGTCGGCGCGTGTCCGGTCGCCGCCCGCAGCTTCCAGTGCCATCGCATCGCCAATGGCGTGCCACGTCGCCTGAAAGTCGACCAACGTGCCATCCTTGTCGAACAAGATACCTTTGATCTGCGCCACCCTGAACTCCCTGTCGTGCCGCTTCTATTTCAGCGCAGCGGGCTATCGCATCTGCCAGCGGCTTACGCCAAGGCTCTCATCCGCGCAGCTTGTGGATATAGGCGACAAGCCCGCTGGTCGATGCGTCGCTCGAAGGTTTCTGTTTGCCCTCAACGACAGGCAGCAGGTTTGTGGCAAGCTCCTTGCCCAGTTCAACACCCCACTGGTCAAAAGAATTGATGTCGAACAGCACGCCCTCGACGAATACGCGATACTCATAAAGCGCAATCAACCTGCCGAGCGTGCGCGGATCGAGCTTGCGGTAGAGAACCGTGATTGAAGGCCGATTGCCCGCAAAGACGCGGTGAGGCGCAATCCTTTTTATTTCTTCTTCGCTCACGCCCTTGGAGCGCATCTGCGCCTGCGCCTCGGCAAGCGTGCGCCCCTTCATCAGCGCCTCAGACTGCGCAAGGCAATTGGCCAGCAACAGATCGTGATGCTTCTGAAGGCCGCGTTCATGCCCTTCCGCAGCGACAAGAAACTCTACCGGAATGGTGTCGGTGCCCTGATGCAGAAGCTGGAAGAATGCGTGCTGGCCGTTTGTTCCGGGTTCACCCCAAACCAGCGGTCCGGTTGGCGTTGCAACCTTGCCGCCGTTGATCGTTACGCTCTTGCCGTTGGACTCCATATCGAGTTGCTGGAGATAGGCGGGGAGCCGCGCCAGCCGCTGGTCATACGGAATGATCGCGCGCGCCGGATGTTTGCAAGTTACGCGATGCCAATAACCCACCAGACCGAGCAGCGCGGGGAGGTTTTTCTGGATCGGCGTCTTGAGAAAATGCTCGTCCATCTCATGCGCACCAGCGAGAAATTCGCGAAAGCGCTTGGCCCCGATGGCGATCATGATCGGCAATCCAATCGCGGACCAAAGCGAGTAGCGCCCGCCTACCCAATCCCAGAAACCGAACACGCGGTCGGATTCGATGCCGAAAGCTGCAACCTTGTCGAGAGCGGTCGAGACAGCAGCGAAATGGCTCTTGACCGCCTCTTTGCCCAAGGCGCGGATAATCCATTTGCGTGCCGTCTCGGCATTGGTCATCGTCTCAACTGTGGTGAATGTCTTGGAAGCCACGATCACCAACGTCGTCGCGGGATCTAGCCCCTTCAGCGTGTCGTGTATATGCGCGCCATCGACATTCGAGACGTAGTGCGTGCGCGGGCCGTCATGATAGGGCGCGAGAGCCAGCGTCGCCATGACCGGCCCAAGATCCGACCCGCCAATGCCAATATTGATAACATCCGTTATGGCTTTGCCCGTCGCGCCGGTTGCCTTGCCGCTACGCACCGCGTCCGAGAAGCGGCCCATCGCATCGAGCACTGACAAAACGTCTGCCTGAACGTTCTGGCCGTCGAGCGTGATACCTTTGCCGGAGAGATTGCGCAGGGCCGTGTGCAGTACCGCGCGGTTTTCCGTGATATTGATCTTCTTGCCCGTAAACATCGCCTTGCGCCTGCCCGGCAGGTCTGCCGCGACAGCGAGTTCGCCGAGCAGATTCATAGTCTCCGCATCGACTGCGCATTTGGACCAGTCGAGCAACATATCGTCCTGTGTACGGGAGAAAGTCTTGAAGCGCTGAGGGTCATCCGCGAACGCCTTGCGCATGTCTTTGGGGCCATCGCGGAGATGCGCGGCAAGCGACTTACGAATATCGGCAACGGTTTTATCGGTCACGGGGTTTCCCTCTGAAGGCAATCGGACGGCACAATACCAGACCATACACATTCGCAAGAGAGATTCGTATGGCGATGCGCAACCGGGCGTTGCCGCGCTGGACTAGGCACGACCTATCAGTGGCATAAATGATTGCAATCAGAATTATTCATTGGCGCAATGCATTGGCCCACAGATACGCTGGACCAATCGCACGTTGTGATTGCGCCAACAGGGATACGCCAAATGCCGCATAGAAACGATACGGCCATCTGGTCCGGGCTTTTCAGGATTTCAGCAGAATCCGGGCAGACCTTACAGGCCCAGATTCGACAGGCGATTGTTGCAGCAATTCTGGACCGTCAAATTGCGGCCTCCATGCCGTTGCCATCGTGCCGGATATTGGCGGAGAAACTCGGCGTAGCACGCGGCACGGTTGTGCTGGCGTTCCAGCAACTTGTGGATCAGGGTTTTCTGGTGGCGCGTGAACGTCGCGGCCATTTCGTCAATCCGGAAGTGCTGGCCAGCCCGCCCAAGCCGCAGGATCGGCCCGCTGCTTTAAACAGCGATGTGAACTGGAAGGCGATGCGCAAGGTTGCGGCGAGTGAAATGCCGCCCCCGCTCAAGCATGATAACTGGATCAAGACGACATATCCGTTTGTTTACGGACAGTTCGATCCAACGCTTTTCCCTACGGCGGAATGGCGCGAGTGCAACCGCATGGCGCTCGCTGTTCTGGAAATTCGCAACTGGGCTGCCGACATGGGCGACCGTGACGACCCGTTGCTGATCGAGCAGATACAGGCGCGGCTGCTGCCGCGTCGCGGCATCTTCGCAAACCCTGACGAGATCATCGTGACATTGGGTGCGCAGAATGCGCTCTACATGCTGGCCAATTTGCTGATGAGCAAAGGCACCAAGGTTGCGATGGAAGACCCCGGCTATCCCGATGCTCGGTCTATCTTTCGGCTTGCAGGTGCGGATATTTTTGCAACGCCGGTCGATGAGCAGGGAATCGTCACATCGGCAATCCCGAACGACGCGAATTTCGTGTTCGTTACGCCAAGCCACCATTGCCCGACGATGGTGCCCTTGTCCGCGGAGCGGCGCGAAGATTTGCTTGCGCGCGCACAGCGCAACAACCAGATCATCATCGAAGACGGCTATGACAGCCAGTTGATCGATCAGGCCCCACAGCAGGCGCTCAAGAGCCTCGACCGGGCTGGCCGCGTTATCCATGTCGGCTCCATGTCCAAAACGCTCGCCCCCGGCCTGCGGCTTGGCTACATCGTGGCCTCGGCGGAATTGATTGCGGAACTGCGAGCTCTGCGCCGCTTCATGTTCCGCCATCCGCCAGCGAATAATCAGCGCGCAATAGCGCTGTTCCTGTCGCTTGGCCATCACGAAGCGCTTGTGCGTCGTCTTTCCACGGCGTTCGATGAGCGGCGCAAGCGGCTTTCGCAGGCGCTCGGCGCATTGATGCCCGAATGGCGCTCAACCGAACCGGCAGGCGGTTCCTCGATCTGGTTGGAAGGCCCGGCGGGCGTGAATGTGCGCGGACTCGCGGAAGCGGCGGCGCAGCGCAACGTGTTGATCGAACCGGGCGACCGCTTCTTCGACCGCACGGACAAGCCAACGCGCTTTATGCGGCTCGGAATTTCGTCGATCTCGTTGCAGCACATCGAGCCCGGCATTCGCGAGCTTGCGGGCATTGCCGGAAGAGCAAGGGCGGTGGCGGCCTAAGCCACCACCTGCTCGTTCTCAGTGATTGTCGCGGGGAATGCCGCTGGTTTCGGCAACGCGCTGATATTTCACCGCTGGCTTGAGCACCATTCCGCTGCCAAGCTGATCGACCATGCTGCGCTGGATTTCCTGCCATGGCGTTTGATGCTTCGGATAATGGTAGCCGCCGTTCTTTTGGAGTTCTTCGCGACGGCTCGCTAGCTCCTCATCGGAAATGAGAATGTTCGCAGTGCCCTTGCGTAGATCAATGCGGATGCGGTCGCCCTTTTTCACGAGCGCCAGCCCGCCGCCAGCGGCAGCTTCCGGCGAAGCGTTGAGGATTGAAGGCGAACCGGACGTTCCCGACTGGCGACCGTCGCCCACACAAGGGAGCGCATGAATGCCCTTTTTGATGAGATATGCGGGGGGCTGCATATTTACGACTTCAGCGCCACCCGGATAGCCAATGGCACCAGCGCCACGCATGAAAAGAATAGTGTGTTCGTCGATTGCTTCCGCCGGATCATCGATGCGCGCGTGATAGTCTTCCGGCCCGTCGAACACTGCGGCCGTTCCTTCAAATGCATCAGGATCGTTCGGGTTTGACAAATAGCGATCTCGGAACTCGTCCGAAATAACGCTGGTCTTCATAATGGCCGTGTCGAACAGGTTGCCCTTGAGATTGATAAAGCCAGCATCACGCTTCAAAGGATCGGAGACTGGGCGAATGACCTTTTCGTCTGCATTTTCGACCTGAGCGCAGTTTTCGCGCATAGTCTTGCCGTTCACGGTGATGACATCCGGGTGAGGCAGAAGATTCGCCTTGATAAGCTCCGAAATTACGGCAGGCACGCCGCCCGCATGATGATAATCCTCGCCGAGATACTCGCCAGCGGGTTGCAGATTGACCAGTAGCGGAATGTGATGGCCGACTGCCTGCCAGTCATCATTGTCCAGCGACACGCCAAGATGGCGCGCGATAGCGTTGAGGTGGATCGGTGCATTGGTCGAGCCGCCGATGGCGGAGTTGACCACAATGGCGTTTTCGAACGCCTTGCGGGTCATGATGGCTGATGGCCGCAAATCTTCGTGGACCATGGCAACGATGCGCTTGCCGGTTTCATACGCAATTTGACCGCGTTCGCGATAGGGTGCGGGTATCGCAGCGCCGCCCGGCAGTTCCATGCCAAGTGCCTCGGCCAACGAATTCATCGTGGTGGCCGTGCCCATCGTGTTGCAATAGCCGACTGACGGAGCCGAAGAGGCAACGATTTCCATGAACTCCTCATAGTCGATCTCGCCCGCCGAAAGACGCTGGCGTGATTCCCAAACGATTGTACCGGAGCCGGTGCGCTGGCCCTTGTGCCAGCCGTTGAGCATCGGCCCGACCGAAAGCGCCACAGCCGGAATATCGACCGTCGCGGCGGCCATCAAAAGTGCGGGAGTGGTCTTGTCGCAGCCGATGGTGAGCACAACGCCGTCCAGCGGATAGCCGTAAAGCACTTCTACCAGCGAGAGATAAGCAAGGTTGCGATCAAGCGAGGCAGTGGGGCGCTTGCCCGTTTCCTGAATTGGATGGCAGGGAAACTCGAAGGGAACGCCGCCAGCGGCCTCGATGCCAGCGCGCACGCGCTTTGCCAGTTCAAGGTGATGCCTGTTGCAAGGCGAGAGGTCCGACCCGGTTTGCGCAATGCCGATCAGTGGCTTGCCGGACTGCAACTCTTCACGCGTAAGCCCGAAATTAAGGTAGCGCTCCAGATAGAGCGCCGTCATGCCGGGGTTATCGGGATTGTTGAACCACTCCTGTGACCGGAGTCTTTTCTTTACGCCGCCTGCGTCCGCCATATTCTTCTCCGAGGACTGGGTTGCGCATCGTTATAACTACAGAGAATTTCCGGCAAGCGGGATGAGGACTTTGGTGCGATAGACATATGGCCCACGGCTGCGGTAACGCTTAGCCACGCATAGGAGGAACCCGCGCATGGCCCTGGTCATCGAAGGCACCGAACGAATTGCAGCCCCAATCGACAAGGTTTGGAAAGGGCTAAACGACCCCGATATTTTGCGCGCCTGCATTCCGGGGTGCGAATCGCTGGAAAAGAAATCCGAGAAGGAAATGTCCGCAACCGTCGTGCTGAAGATCGGGCCTATCAAGGCAACTTTCGGCGGCGAGGTAACGCTTTCCAACCTCAAACCTCCTCATTCCTATACGATTTCGGGCGAAGGTAAGGGCGGAATCGCTGGCTTTGCCAAGGGCGGCGCGGATGTGACCCTGAAAGAAGACGGTCCCGATGCGACAGTGCTAACTTACGCCGCAAAGGCAGACGTTGGTGGTAAAATGGCCCAGCTTGGCAGCCGCCTGATTACGTCGACCTCGAAGAAACTGGCGGGACAATTCTTCTCAAGCTTTGGCGAGAAAGTCGCCGAAAGCTAAGATGGATAGCGTTCGCGATAGTGCGTAAGGCTGTCGCGCATGCGGGTGAGATTGTCGGATGTGTAGCTGACATAATCTGCGCCCGGCGCGTTCAGGTGCAGTTCCGACACCATGCTCCACATGGCCTCGCGCAACAGCGAAGCACATTGCATTGCAGCGTATGCTCGCATTGTCGCCGCATCCGGCATTTCACCGAAATAGGCGGTGAGAAGCGCGTTCGATTGCGCGTCATTCATGCCCGAATTTGACGCCACGCCCGCAAGATCGAACATCGCTGTCGAGAACCCTGCATATTCATAGTCGATCAGCCAAAGCCGCTCGGAATCGTCCAGAAAATTGTTGGGCAGCAGGTCATTATGCCCAAAGATGATCGGCAGCGGCACCTGCGCCTGCTCCAACTCATCATTCAGCGACAGATAAAAATCCAGCTCTTTGACCATTCGGCTGCCACCCTGCCGCAGCGTACGGGCATAATCCCGAATGACGTGAAAAACCCAGAACATGAATGCAGGACCACTGACGAACTTCGGCATGGTCTGGTGAAATCGTCGCAGCAACTTACCTATGCGTTCCGGGTCTTTCCGAACATCCTCCGCCGTCAGCGTTTTGCTTTCGATGTAGGCCGTCACCATTAGCCCCGGCTCAGCGTGCTCGACAGCCGGAGCAAATCCCGCTTCCTGCGCGGCGCGTGAAGTCATCAACTCTCTGTCGCGAAACACATGATGGAAGGGATAGTCCTTGCCCATGCGCACGACATGTTTGCCCGCTCCATCGGTGACAAGATAGCTCTCATTGCTCAGCCCGCCTCGCAGCGGCGCAAGGGCTATTCCCCCCTTCCATATGGGGAGTTGGCGAATACGAAGCTCATTGCTTTTGATCATTGGCGCACTGCTTATGACCCCGGCACCCCAGCCGCATTGCATTGCTTCTTATAAGTCAGAATGATTACCGCAAGCCGAAATGGGCCGATCTTCTCGGCGAATTTGCTGAAATGACTATGGTGTTGACGTTGCGTCAAGTAAATATCCCAAATGTTCTTATGTAAGGGTTGAACTACCTGACATCGTTCCTTGACAAAATTACGATCAAACACACTTGCGTTTCGCCATATACGGCCCCAATCTGGTCCTACCAGACGGGGAGGAACGTATGAAAATCGGCTTCTGCATGTTTCTTTGGACGACGCACGTCACCGCCAAGCACGAGAAACTGCTCAAAGATATCAAGGCGACAGGCTATGATGGCGTCGAGATTCCTATCTTTGAAGGCGAGCCGGATCACTACAAGCGATTAGGCGAAATGCTGGACCGGATCGGGCTGGAGCGCACCTCCGTCAGCGCGATGGGCGACCCATCAATGAACCTCATCAGTCCGGATTCAGGCACACGGAAGAAAGGCATCGCCTATATGCGCTGGGCATTGGACTGCGCGCAGGCGTTGGGTGCGGATCGACTTTCAGGACCATTGCATTCGACGCTTGGGCAATTTAGTGGGTCAGGACCAACCGCCGCAGAATTCAAGCGCTCCGTATCTTCACAGCGCGCGATTGGCGACCACGCCGGTAAGCGTGGGGTTACGATTGGATTGGAAGCGCTCAATCGTTTTGAGTGCTATCTGCTTAATACAATGGACGGCCTCGCTGCGCATGTCGCGGAAATCGGGCACCCAAATATTCGGGGAATGTACGACACGTTCCACTCGAATATCGAGGAGGCGGACCCCATCGGCGCATACACGCGAAACGTAAGCACATTTGCACATATTCATATTTCCGAAAATGATCGCGGCGTACCGGGGCGCGGCAATATTCCGTGGAAAGAAACATTTCAGGCTATTCGCGCCAGCGGCTACGACGATTGGCTAACCATCGAGTCTTTTGGGCGGGGCCTCAAAGACCTCGCTGCGGCAACGAAGGTTTGGCGGGATTTTGCGGAAAGCCCCGAAGCGGTCTATCGCGACGGCTACCGGCACATTGTCGATCATTGGAAAAAGGCAGCGCGCTACGCGCTGAAGTAAACTAGTCCTTAGGCCGCCGGATTTTGGGCAGCGCCTCCATCACCAGAGGCGCGAGCCCCGGTGTTCCCCCATCGACAAGCTGAAAGAACTCACGACGCATTCGGGGTTCCCAGAAGTCGTTGATATGTTTGGCAACTCCATCGGCAGCCTCGCTCTTCGGCTGCGACTGGAAAAACGCGGCAATCTGGTTTGCCATGTAAAACAGCTTCTCGCCGGTATTCATCGCAGTGTGTTCATGCGACATTTCGGGCTTCTCCGAATTCAATTCTTTCAGCGTGGGTGAAAACGTCGAACTCGTCGCCGCGCACAAGCGCGATGAGCGTCATGCCGGACTGTTCCGCCGTTCTGACAGCGAGTGCAGTGGGCGCTGAAACTGCAATAATGAAAGGCGCGCCGATGGCGGCGGTTTTCTGCACCATCTCCACCGACACGCGCGAGGTGACGACGACCGCTCCGGCGGATGTTTCCTGACCATCACGAGTGAGAGCGCCTGCAAGCTTGTCCAGCGCGTTATGTCGCCCAACATCTTCGCGTGCGGCCAAAATGCCCTTTCCGGGAAGGTAAAAACCGGCGGCATGTACCGCGCCGGTCGCCGAATGCATCGGCTGATATTTGGACAATTCGCGCACGGCTTGAGCAATTTGCGCCAAAGATAATGTAATCTCTACCTTACCTACATTGGGAACAGAGCGCATCGCTTCATCTATCGATTCGATTCCGCATAGACCGCATCCGACCGGCCCCGCCAATCTGCGACGCGCGACTTTCAAACCGCGTATTCGCTTGATCTTTCAGCCGAATTTGGATGTCGATACCCGCACCAGCTTCGAGAATATCTATGGTTTCGATTTCATCGGCATGCGCGATAATGCCTTCGGTAACGCTGAAACCTATCGCGAAATCCTCCAGATCGGCCGGGCTTGCCATCATGACCGCGTGCGTCGTGCCAGCGTAGGACAGTGCGATAGGCGTTTCCTCCGGCACCGCGCGTTGTGCGCTCGTTACACCTGTTGTGCGGCGCGCAACGCGAGCGACCTTATCGATAGGAAGCGCCTTCATCTGCCTTCGCTACTCGGCTGCCTCCAACCGACCGGAAATACGCCGGCTGCGGCGTGCAAGCGCGTCGTACTCTTCCTGCCAATCGGAAGGGCCGTTCGACGGGCCAACCTGAACAGCAGTGACCTTATATTCCGGGCAGTTGGTCGCCCAATCGGAATAGTCAGTGGTGATGACATTGGCCTGCGTGTCCGGGTGGTGGAACGTTGTGTAGACCACACCGGCGGCAACACGCGTGGTAATGAGCGCACGCAACGTGGTTTCACCCGCACGCGAGGCGATACGCACCCAATCCCCATCACGAATGCCGCGATTTTCTGCGTCATGCGGATGAATTTCGAGGCGGTCTTCCTCGTGCCAGTTGACGTTTTCAGTGCGACGAGTTTGCGCGCCGACATTATATTGCGAGAGAATGCGGCCGGTAGTCAACAACAGCGGGAAGCGCGGCCCGGTCTTTTCATCGGTCGCAACATATTCCGTTCGGATCAGCTTACCCTTGCCACGCACAAAACCGCCAATGTGCATAACCGGGGTGCCGAGCGGCGCTTTTTCGTTGCACGGCCACTGAACGGAGCCTTCGCGCTCCAGCAGATCGTAATTGACGCCAGCAAAGCTCGGCGTGGTTGTCGCGATCTCGTTCATGATCTGCGAGGGATGGGTATAATTCCAGTCGAAACCCATCGCCTTCGCCATCAACTGCGTGATTTCCCAATCAGCATAGCCGTTCTTGGGAGTCATGACTTTCCGAACGCGATTGATGCGTCGCTCGGCATTCGTGAAGGTGCCGTCCTTTTCGAGGAAGGTCGAGCCCGGCAGGAATACATGCGCGTAATTGGCTGTCTCGTTCAGGAAAAGGTCGTGAACGACGACGCATTCCATCGCTTCGAGACCAGCGGCGACGTGCTGTGTGTTCGGATCGGATTGGAGAATATCTTCGCCCTGCACATACAGGCCCTTGAACGAGCCATCCACCGCCGCATCGAGCATGTTCGGGATGCGCAGGCCCGGTTCATCGTCCAGCGAAACACCCCACAGGCTTTCGTAAATCGAGCGCGCCGTATCATCGGAAACGTGCCGATAGCCGGGGAACTCGTGCGGGAAAGAACCCATATCGCACGAGCCCTGCACGTTGTTCTGGCCGCGCAGCGGGTTAACGCCAACGCCTGGACGCCCGATATTTCCGGTGAGCATTGCGAGGTTCGCGATGGCGATAACGGTGGTCGAACCCTGGCTATGTTCGGTAACGCCGAGACCGTAGTAGATCGCGGAATTTCCTCCGCGCGCATAAAGCCGCGCCGCATTGCGGATCAGATCGGCAGGAACGCCGGAGAGCTTCTCGACCTCTTCGGGGCTGTGCCGCTTTTCCGAAACGAACTCTGCATAATCCTCAAATTCCGACCAGTCGCAGCGCTCGCGAATGAACTGCTCGTCGAATAGACCTTCGCTGATAATGACGTGCGCCATCGAAGTGACCACGGCGACGTTGGTGCCGGGCCGCAAGGGTAAATGATAGTCAGCCTTGATGTGCGGCGAGCGCACGATATCCGTGCGGCGTGGATCAATTACGATCAACCGCGCGCCCTTGCGAAGCTGCTTCTTGAGCCGCGACGCGAAAACCGGATGCCCGTCCGTCGGATTTGCACCAATGATCAGGACCGTATCCGTGTGTTCGACGGAGTCGAAGTCCTGTGTACCTGCGGACGTGCCGAAGGTTGATTTCAGCCCATAACCGGTGGGCGAATGGCAGACGCGCGCGCAGGTATCGACATTGTTGTTGCCCATAACCTGACGCACCAGCTTCTGCACGAGGAAGGTCTCTTCGTTCGTGCAACGCGACGAGGTGATGCCGCCGATAGAGCCGCGCCCATACTGATACTGAATGCGCCGGAATTCATTGGCGATGTGGCTTATAGCTTCGTCCCAACTCACCTCGCGCCACGGATCCGAGATTTTCTCGCGGATCATGGGGTTTAGAATTCGGTCCTTATGCGTGGCATAGGTCCATGCGAACCGGCCCTTCACGCAGCTATGGCCGCGATTGGCCTTGCCGTCCTTGTAAGGCACCATGCGGATGACTTCCTCACCCTGCATCTCGGCCTTGAAGGAGCAACCAACGCCGCAATAGGCGCAGGTCGTGACCGCCGAGCTGGTTGGCATACCCTTTTCCAGCACGGTCTTTTCGCGCAGTGCATCAGTTGGGCAAGCCTGCACACAGGCACCGCAGGAAACGCATTCCGATTCAAGGAAAGGCTCGGACGCGCCAGACTTAATGCGTGCGTCGAAGCCACGACCTTCGATCGTCAGCGCAAAAGTGCCCTGCACTTCTTCGCAAGCGCGCACGCAGCGCGAGCACACGATACATTGCGAAGAATCGAAGGTGAAATACGGATTGGATTCGTCCTTCGCTACGAAATCCGGATTGACCGATCCGTTCTGCGCAATGACGTGATTGCGGCCATGCATGTCATAGCGAACTTCAGTCAGGCCAACTTGCTTGATCGTCTTGTCAAACTCGCTCGCTCCCGTACCCGCTTCGATATCGTACCCTTTCGGGTGATCGGAAACATAGAGTTCCATCACGCCCTTGCGGATCGCCTGCAGGCGATCCGTCTGGGTGTGAACCACCATACCATCCATAGCTGGCGTGGTGCAGGAAGCGGGTGTGCCGCCGCGACCCTCGATCTCCACCAGACAAACGCGGCAGGAGCCGTATGAATCCAACATATCGGTTGCGCAGAGCTTCGGAATTTCCACTCCGCCATCCATGGCCGCACGCATGATCGACGTACCTTCCGGCACCGTGATCTGCTTACCATCGACGGTAAGCGTGACGGTCTTTTCCGACAGCGAAGCCGGCGTGCCGTAGTCAATTTCGTGAACGAGGCTCATGGCTGAAATTCCTTGTTCAGGTTGTTGGTGAAAACGGATTTCATTCTGCTGCCTCCCGCATCGCACCGGGGCGGAAATCATCCGGGAAATGCGTCAGGGCGCTCATCACCGGATAGGGGGTGAAACCACCTAGTGCGCATAACGAACCGAATTTCATTACGTTGCAAAGATCTTTGACGATTTCGATCTGGCGTTCGGGCTCGATGCCCTGTGCAAGCCGATCCAATGTTTCGACGCCGCGCGTTGAACCGATGCGGCATGGCGTGCACTTGGAGCAGCTTTCGATGGCGCAGAATTCCATCGCGAAACGCGCCTGCTTGAGCATGTCTGCGGTTTCGTCGAACACCACAATACCCGCATGGCCGATCAGGCCATCCTTGGCCGCAAACGCTTCATAGTCGAAAGGCGTGTCGAACAGCGCGCGCGGGAAATATGCGCCCAATGGACCGCCCACCTGCACGGCCTTGGCGGGAAGCCCGGTCGCTGTGCCGCCGCCGATCTCGTCAATGATTTCGCCCAGTGTCAGGCCGAACGCTGCTTCAAAAAGCCCGCCATGCTTGACGTTGCCTGCAATTTGCAGAGGCATGGTCCCGCGCGAACGACCCATGCCGAAATCCTTGTAATAGGCCGCGCCCTTATCCAGAATGATCGGCACCGAAGACAGCGAAATCACATTGTTGATGACTGTTGGTTTGGCAAAGAGGCCCTTGTGTGCCGGCAGCGGCGGCTTGGCTCGCACCTGTCCGCGCTTGCCTTCCAGCGATTCCAGCAGCGAAGTTTCCTCGCCGCAGACATAGGCGCCAGCACCAACGCGCACTTCCATGTCAAAAGCATAATCGCTGCCGAGCACATGCGCGCCTAGCACGCGCTGCTGCCGAGCAATCAGCACGGCTTCACTCATGACCTTGATGGCTTCGGGATATTCGGATCGAATGTAGATGTAGCCTTTGGTCGCGCCGACCGCGATGCCAGCAATCGCCATCCCTTCGATCAGCACAAAGGGATCACCTTCCATAATCATGCGATCTGCGAAGGTGCCAGAATCGCCCTCGTCAGCGTTGCAGACGATGTACTTTTGATCCGCCTGCGCATCGAGCACGGTCTTCCACTTGATACCAGTCGGGAAGCCCGCACCGCCACGGCCGCGCAGGCCGGAATCCGTAACCGCCTGCACGATCGCAGGCTGGCTCATGGACAGCGCTTTGTCCAATCCGCGCAGTCCGCCATGTGCGCGGTAATCATCCAGCGACAGCGGGTCAATTAACCCGCAGCGTGCGAAAGTAAGCCGCGTCTGCTTGGCAAAGAATGGAATCTCTTCGGCATTGCCGAGCGCCAGCGGATGCGAACTATGCGCAACCAACCCCAGACCGGCGTCAAACAACGAAGGCACATCCTTGGCCTTAACCGGCCCGTAGGCCGTGCGGCCAGATGCAGTTTCCACCTCGACCATTGGTTCAAGCCAAAGCATGCCACGCGAGCCGTTGCGCACTATTCGCGCGTCCAGTCCACGCGCCGCAATCTCGTGTTCAATGGCCTCGACTACTTTATTTGCGCCGAGAGCGAGCGCAGCGGAATCGCGCGGAACGTAGATGGTGATGCTCATGTACGGATCACCTCGAGCATCTCGTCAATCTCGTCGTCACCAACCCGACCGATCAACTCGCCATCCAGCATCGCGGACGGCGAGCAGGCGCAAAGCCCAAGGCAATAAACCGGCTCAAGCGTGACCGAACCGTCGCGGGATGTTTCGTGAAAATCGATGCCGAGCAATTGCTTGATCTTGGCTGCAACTCTGTCCGATCCCATCGACTGGCAGGCTTCGGCCTGACAAAGCTTCAGGACATGCCGCCCAGCGGGGGCTTTTCGGAAATCGTGATAGAAGGAAACAACGCCGTAAACCTCTGCGCGTGAGAGGTTCAACGCATCAGCAATGACTTGATAGGATTCCTGGGGAACGTAGCCGAATTCTTCCTGCAACCCATGCAAAATGGGCAGCAACGGTCCCTCCAAGCCGCGATATTCGCTGATTACGGCTGCGGTTCGCGCGTGTATATCGGTACGCGTAGGCTGCATTGTCATGCAGCTTCCTCCCTACATATGTTTTATCCTATCAGATCAAACAGAAGAGCCGAAATCAATAAAGCTGGATCGTCGTTTGATAGAAACCTTCTATCAAGATTGTGAACGATCGGCTTTTCCGGTTTCGTCGCGCAATGTCGCAGCCAGAAGTCTCGCTTCGTCAAGAAGAGCCGATACAAGCGGCGTATGAGGTGCCCTCGGTGCAGCAACGATGCCCACTGTGTGGCTGGCGTCCGGTTTAACAATCGGAATGGAGCGTATCGGTTCGCTGAAACCGAACGTCTCCGCTGAGATTCAACGGCATGATGGACGACCATTTGCCGGTGCGGATATGTGAAAACAAGACCAGCATGGAGTTGGATTCAAGTGTCGGTCGCACGGTTGCGCCAGCCTCATTCAAATGCTGGTCGATAATGCGCCTGTTCTGCATGTCCGGCGTCAGCAGACAAAGCGGCAGGGCGGCAATTTCCGCCCAACTAACCGTGTCACGGTCTGCAAACTCGGTACCTGCCGCAGTGATGAGTTGATAGCGCTCGGAATAAAGCGGGACAGAGACGACACGCCCAAGAGGCTCATTGTCGAGATAGGTCAACCCCACATCGATATCGAGATTGCCGAGAAGCGAAAGCACCTCGATCGACGTGCGCGACAGAATGGAGAAGGTCACGCCCGGATGCTTGTCGCGGAAAGGCGTTGTCAACCGCGACACCATAGCCAAAGCGGTAGGGATAGCTGCAATGCGGATACGGCCTGAAAGGCCGCCGCGTGCAGCGCGCATTTCCTCGCGCATGGCACGCGCATCGCCCACGATGCGCCTCGCCCAGCCAAGTACCTGCTGTCCCTCGTCGGTAAGCCCCTGAAAGCGTGACCCACGATTGACCAGCATGACGCCCAACTGATCCTCTAGTTGCTTGATTGCCGCCGAGAGCGTCGGCTGCGTAATGCCCAGTTCTTCCGCCGCCTTGCCGAAGTGCTCTGCTCTGGCGAGAGCGATAAAGAACTCCAGCTTGTCGATCATGTTTTCGCCGTGCGCCTGCTGTTGATATGCCCATCCTAATGTATCCGGCAGCAAAGGCACGGAGCAAATTTGCGGCGCGCCGAGGCGGCTCATCGCCGCGCCCGCTTGGTTCGGCGCAAAATTTAGCCTATCTCATGCGCGAAATCGCGTTGAGGATCATTTGCCATGTCCGTCACCAAAGAGGCTGTCATCGAGAAGCTCAGGACCATTCAGGGGCCGGACTTTTCGAGCAATATCATTGACCTAGAACTGGTGTCCGACATTTTCATTGCCGACTCGAAGGTATTTTTCTCCATCACTGTTCCTGCCGCGCGAGCAAAAGAACTTGAGTCTTTGCGAGCAGCAGCCGAACGCGCCGTCAAGGATATGCCGGGCGTTGCCGGCGCGATGGTCGCGCTGACTGCGGAGAAAAAGGGAGGCGGCATGGAAAGCGCTCCGCCGAAGCCCGCCCCGCGGCCATCCGCTCCACCTCAGACGTCACCGCCACATCAGCATCAGGAATCGCGCAAGCGTGGCGTTCCCGGCATCGCCTCGATCATCGCAGTCGCATCCGGCAAGGGCGGCGTCGGCAAATCCACCACTGCGGTAAACCTTGCGCTGGGGCTTCAATCGCTCGGCCTCAAAGTCGGCGTGCTCGACGCCGACATTTATGGTCCGTCCATGCCGCGCCTGCTTGGCATTCACGGCAGGCCGCAGGCGGTCGATGGCCGCGTTCTGAAACCAATGGAGAATTACGGCCTTAAGGTCATGTCGATGGGTTTCCTTGTAGACGAAGAAACGCCGATGATCTGGCGCGGCCCGATGGTGATTTCCGCATTGACGCAAATGCTGCGCGAGGTTGATTGGGGCGAGCTTGATATATTGGTGGTTGATATGCCCCCCGGCACGGGCGACGCACAATTGACCATGGCGCAGCAGGTGCCGCTGGCGGGCGCAGTTATTGTTTCGACGCCGCAAGATTTGGCGCTGATCGATGCGCGCAGGGGCCTGAACATGTTCCGCAAGGTCGATGTGCCGCTGCTCGGAATTGTCGAGAATATGAGTTACTTCATCGCGCCTGACACCGGTAAACGCTATGATATTTTCGGTCATGGCGGCGCGCAGAGGGAAGCAGAGCGGCTTGGCGTTCCATTCCTTGGCGGCGTGCCGTTGGAGATGGAAACGCGCGAACTGTCAGACCTCGGTCAGCCGGTCGTGGCATCGCGACCAGACAGCGCACAGGCTGCTGTTTATCGCGACATCGCCGAGAAGGTGCGCGAGCGATTGAGCATCGAGACAGCAAACGCAGAGGGCCCGACAATCGTTTTCGAGTAGCAAATGCCAAGGGCTTGACCTTCCAGTTGCTGGAAGGCCTATCTGAGCCGGAACATTACGACTCCGGGTAAGAAAATGGCCAGCCACGATCACCACGACCATGCACATAGCCACGGCGCCGGGAATTTTTGTTCCGGCGCAAGCGGAGCGGCGGACGATGTAACCCGCGACCCTGTTTGCGGAATGCTGGTCGATCCGAACGGAGGCAAGCCACGTGCAGAGCACGACGGCCACACCTATTATTTCTGCTGCGAGGGGTGTCGCACAAAATTCCTGAGCGATCCGGCGGCATATATGACCGCCAAAGACCCCGTATGCGGCATGAGCGTGAATCGCAGCACCGCCATGCATTTCCTGAAACATGAGGGCGAGAAATTCTACTTCTGCTCGGTGCGTTGCAAGGAGCGCTTTGAGGCCGATCCCTCGAAGTTCCTAGGCGAACGCGCGGCTCCCGAACCCGCCCAAAAGGGAACGCTTTACACCTGCCCGATGCATCCTGAAATCGTCCGCGATGCTCCCGGTGATTGCCCGATATGCGGAATGGCACTGGAGCCGATGGTTGCTTCGGCTGACGATGGCCCCAACCCGGAGCTGGTCGATTTCACACGACGCCTCTGGATCAGCGCAGCGCTTTCCGTGCCGCTGTTCATCATCGCGATGAGCCCGATGGTCGGCCTGCCCATAAGGGACTGGATCGGCGACAACATCGCCAAATGGCTGGAACTGGTTCTGGCAACGCCTGTTGTTTTGTGGGCGGGGCTACCGTTCTTTCGGCGCGGCTGGGCGTCAATCGTCAATCGTAGCCCGAACATGTGGACGCTTATCGCCATCGGCGTGGGTGCGGCCTATTTCTACAGCCTGTTCGCGACGCTTTTTCCCGGAGTCTTTCCGCACCAGTTTCGCGGACATGGCGGCAGCGTGCCGGTCTATTTCGAGGCGGCGGCGGTCATCATCACGCTCGTGTTTTTCGGGCAGGTGCTGGAGCTCAAGGCGCGCGAACGCACCGGTTCCGCAATTCGCGCTCTCCTTGATCTGGCACCCAAAACAGCGCGCCGCATCGATGCAAATGGCAACGAGACGGATATACCGCTTGCCGATGTGAAGTCGGGCGACCGCCTGCGCGTTCGTCCGGGCGAAAGCGTACCCGTCGATGGTGTGGTTATGGAAGGCACGTCAGCAGTCGATGAATCGATGATCAGCGGCGAGCCACTACCCGTCGAAAAGACCGAAGGTTCCAAGCTGATCGGCGGCACACTGAACCGGAACGGCACCCTCATCATGCATGCCGAAAAGGTCGGCGCAGATACGATGCTTTCCCGCATCGTCGAGATGGTCGCCAAGGCGCAGCGCTCGCGAGCTCCAATACAAAGCCTTGCCGACAAGGTCGCATCCTACTTCGTACCGGCAGTGATCGTCGTGGCCATTCTGGCCTTCGTTGTGTGGGCGCTGGTCGGTCCCGAACCGAGCATGATTTATGCAATCGTCGCTGCCGTTTCCGTGTTGATTATTGCATGTCCGTGCGCGCTTGGACTTGCCACCCCAATGTCGGTGATGACCGCCACCGGGCGTGGCGCGCAAGCTGGTGTTTTGGTGAAAGAAGCAGCAGCTCTGGAGCGGTTGGCCGAGGTCGATACGCTAATCGTTGACAAAACCGGCACGCTAACTGAAGGCCGCCCGCGCCTGACCGATATCGTTGCAGCAAGAGGCACAGAGGAAAACGAATTGCTTGGCCTCGCCGCTAGCCTCGAAAAAGGCTCGGAACACCCGCTTGGCGGAAGCGCTAGTCGATGGTGCGAAAGAGCGTAGTGCAGTGCTTTCTGCGGCCACTGATTTTCAGGCAGTCACCGGCAAGGGTGTGCGTGGAACATGTCGGCGGGCGGAAGGTCGCGCTTGGCAATGCGGCGCTTATGCAGGATGTGAACGCGCCGATTGATGATCTCGCGGAAATTGCTCAATCATTGGCTGAGCAAGGTAAGACGCGCAATGTTTCTGGCAGCGGATGGCAAGGTGCTTGGCATCGTCGCCGTTAGCGATCCAATCAAGGCAAATGCCGCCGATGCAATCAAGGTCGCTACACGCGCGCGGTTTGAAGATCATCATGGCGACAGGCGACGGCGAGCGCACAGCGCGCGCGGTCGCCGCAAAACTCGGCATCGATGAAGTGCGCGCCGGTATGCTGCCCGAAGCGAAGAAGTCACTTGTCGATGAGCTTCGCGCCAAAGGAGCCAAAGGTCGCAATGGCCGGCGACGGCGTGAACGATGCGCCCGCACTTGCCGCTGCGGATGTTGGAATTGCCATGAGCACAGGTGCGGATGTGGCGCTGGAAAGCGCGGGCATCACGCTTGGTCAAGGGCGATCTCAGCGGCATCTTGCGTGCGCATAAATTGGCGAAGGCCACGATTGCGAATATCAAGCAGAACCTGTTTTTCGCCTTCGTCTACAACACGGTCGGAGTGCCTGTCGCGGCAGGCGTACTCTACCCGATATTCGGTATGCTTTTGTCACCGATGCTGGCGGCGGCGGCGATGAGCCTCTCGTCGGTTTCGGTCATCGCCAACGCGCTGCGCCTGCGAAGCCTCAATCTTAGCGAGTGAAGCTCTGCGCGTTTCCGGCATCGACATTGATGATGTTGCCGGTCGATTTCGCTGACATTTCCGAGGCGAGGAAATAAACCGCCTCGGCAATGTCTTCCGGGAACACGGAGCGCTTGAGCATGGAACGCTTGCGGTAGTGCTCCTCCAACTCGTCCGGCTTCATGGCATAGGCGGCGGCGCGTTGCTCGCGCCATTCGCCAGTCCAGATTTTCGAGCCGCGCAGAACTGCATCCGGGTTCACGGTGTTGACGCGAATTTGATGGTCCGCGCCTTCCAGTGCGAGGCAACGTGCAAGGTGGATTTCCGCCGCCTTGGCCGTGCAATAGGCCGCTGCGTTGGGCGAGGCCGCCAGGCCGTTCTTTGAGGCGATGAAGACGATATTCCCGCCGATCTTCTGCTGCTTGAATAGCCGGAACGCCTCGCGGGAAACGAGGAAATAGCCTTTCGCCAGAATGTCGAGATTGCGGTTCCACATCGAAAGTTCCGTGTCCTCGATGGGCGCAGAAGATGAAATGCCTGCATTCGACACCAGAATGTCCGCTCCGCCAAAGGCAACGGCCATATCGGCAAAGCCGCGCGCCACATCGTCTTCGCTAGTCACATCCAGCTTCACCGAATGGACAAAGTCCTTACCGAACCCCTTGCCAAGTTCTTCCTTCGCGGCCGCTAGCGCTGCCTTCGTCAATGTCGGCCAGCACCACGCATGCGCCTTCGCCGAGCAAGCGCACAGCAGGTCGCCTTGCCGATACCCCCTGCCCCGCCCGTCACGAACGCCACGCGGCCTGCAAGCGATTTCGCCTTCGGCATGCGCTGGAGCTTCGCTTCCTCCAACAGCCAATATTCAATGTCGAATGCTTCCTGTTCCGGCAGTCCGACATAGGACGATACGCCCGACGCTCCACGCATGACGTTGATCGCGTTGACGTAAAACTCACCCGAAATGCGCGCAGTCGCCTTATCCGATGCAAAGGTGAACATGCCGACGCCCGGCATGAGATAGACCACTGCATTCGGATCCCGGATCGCAGGCGAATTGTCGTGCTTGCTTCGCTCATAATAGGCGCGATAGCCCTCGCGATATTCCTCGATAGCGGCGGGAAGCGCGGCCAGCACAGCATCGACGTCCGGCTTAGCTGGATCGAACTCAATCACGAGCGGCCTGATCTTGGTACGCAGGAAATGGTCGGGGCAAGATGTGCCAAGCGCTGCCAGCGGTCGCAAATCCTTCGAGTTCACAAATTCAAGAACCGCGTCGGAATCGTCGAAATGGCCGACCTTGTAACTGTTCGCGGAAATCATGCCGCGGATCACCGGCATGAGCTTTGCCGCAACGGCACGACGCTCCCCGGCAGGAAGCGACTTTACCGCCGCTCCCCCAAAAGCAGGCTTGCTTTTCAATTCGCCCTCGAACCACTCAATCGCCTTGTTGATGGTGTCGATGGTCGTCTCGTAGCATTCTTTCGGCGTGTCGCCCCAAGTGAAAAGGCCGTGGCTTTCGAGAATGACACCTTTGGCTTTGGGGTTCTCAAGGCAGAATTTTTCAAGCCAAAGTCCAAGCTCGAAGCCGGGGCGCTT
Source organism: Mesorhizobium sp. (assembly GCA_049840935.1). GTDB lineage: Bacteria > Pseudomonadota > Alphaproteobacteria > Rhizobiales > Rhizobiaceae > Mesorhizobium_G. The sequence continues at coordinate 37,636 of JASGJA010000024.1, read as the reverse complement.
CCACGGCAGCCAGCCAATATCATCGCCAAATATCTTGCGTGTAAGCTCCCTCGAATTCCTTTGAGGCCGCTATCGCGATGATGGCGTCCGGATGCATGTGGTCCACAAAGGCGCGCGGCACATAGGCGTGCAGCGGCGTGTCGATGGATGCCGCGCGGGGATTCAGGTTGAAGGTGCAGTGCGGCAGATAGCCGACCATCTCGTCTTCATACTCAAGCCCACGGTAAAGGCCCTTCAATGTGCGCAACTTGTCCATATAGAGCGTGGCGAAACCGTCGAGCTTGATCGACGCGCTGTCGCCGCCCGACCCCTTGACCCACAACACTTCAACCTCTTCGCCGGTCAATGGATCTTTCTGCCAAACCTTTGATGAGGTGTTGCCGCCTCCGTAATTCGTGACGCGCTTGTCCGAGCCCAGAATGTTGGAGCGATAGACCAGACGTTCCGGCTCCCTCATGCCCGCAGCTTTTGCGTCATCCCACAGCCTTTCAAGCCGCGCGGCGGAACGTTTCTCAACCATAGGACAATTCCTCTCGGTACGGCGCCTCTGGCCGCATTTGCTAGCAATTCACGCCACTATCTGCCGAAAGTCAATCAGAAAACGATTAAACTCAATCATATTGCGGTGCAATATGACGTAGTTGCACTGCGATATGAGCGATTTTTATCATAATTCGCTTGCCAAGGGGGGATTTTTGCATAAGTTGGATCATGAGCTTCGGTTGTGCGAAGCCGGGAGGAACCTCTTTGAGCGATTTGGTCCGCCAGCGGCAGATCGTGGAACTGTTGCGCGATCGTCCTTTCGCGTCAGTCCGCGAATTGCAGGAACGCCTCGGCGTTTCGGCTGCAACCGTGCGCCGCGACATTGACAAGATCGATGAGCAAGGCACCGCCCGCAAAGTCTATGGTGGAGTTTCGGCGCTAGACGGTGCTTCGAGTGTCTCGACCGCCTACGCCCGCCCTTATGATGAAAATCGCGACCTTGCGGTGGAAGCCAAGCGGGCCATCGCAGATCTTGCCGCAACAATGGTGCAGGATGGCGACGCCGTCATCGTGAATGGTGGTTCGACCTGTTTCCATCTCGGCGTGAAGCTGGCTGACCGCAACGTGCGGCTTTTCACCAATTCCATGCCGCTCGCGGCTTTTCTTGGCGATCACGGGAAATGCAGCCTGACCGTCGCTGGCGGCGAGTTGCACCGCGAGCCGCGCGTTATCTACTCCCCGCAAAACGCACCGCAGTTTTATGCGTCCAAATTCTTTCTTGGGGCGCAGGGCATAGGACCAGATGGATTGCTGGAATCTCATCCGCTAATGGTGCGTTCCATTGTGGAGTTAAGCCAGAATTCCGATCAGATTATCGTGCTGGCCGACAGCCGCAAATTTTCGATCCATGCGCGCAATGTCTCGCTGCCGCTACCGCGCATCGGCGCTCGTTATCACCGATGACGGATTGTCCGATCAAGCCGCGAGAATGCTCGAAAATGCAGGCGTAGCCATCCACATTGCTCGGCGCGGGAGGTCTGCAATGACCCGCGCGCTGGCTGTCTTCGATTTCGGAAAAACCAACTCGAAACTGTTCGTATTCTCACACGACGGCGAGTTGCTGGACGAACGGCGGACCAAGCCAGTCTGGAAGGACTATCGCGGGCGTAGCGTGCTGGATGATGCTGCGCTGTTTGATTGGCTCCAGCGCGAACTGGCGAGTGCAGCCGGCCGCTTCGATCTCTCTGGCGTGATGATTTCCGCGCATGGCTGTGCTTTTGCGTTGACCCGTGGCGAGAGTGAACTCCTTCATCCTGTTCTCGACTACGAGCAGGAAATTCCTGACGACGTCGCAGCCTTGATCGATCCGATGCTGCCAGATTTTTCGGAGACTTTTACACCGCACCTGCCACTCGGCTTCTGCTTTTCCCGACATATTTACTGGCTGGAAGAAAAGGAACCGGAGATTTTTGCCCGCGTGGAGAACATCGTCTGTTACCCGCAATTCTGGGTTTGGCGGCTGACGGGCAAGGCTGTATCGGAATATTCCTATCTTGGCGCGCACAGCCAAATCTGGGCTCCGCTGAAACGCGACTTCAGTTCGCTTACCGATAGACTGGGCTGGCGCGAAAAATTCCCGCCAATCGTTGCTTCTGGAGCGGTGGTCGGTGAAACGACCGTCACGACAACGGAAGGCCGGAGGGTAACGCTGGCCGTGCACAACGGCGTGCACGATTCCAACGCGGCACTTGCCTATTACCGCATGACCGGGCTGTCAGGCTTTACCCTAGTGTCGACCGGCACATGGGTCATCATCATCAATCTGGATTGCCCGCTTGACGCGCTCGATCAAGACCGCGACATGATCGCGAACGTCACGGTGAATGGCGAGCCTGCGCCCTCTTTGCGCTTCATGGGCGGGCGCGAATACGACCGCATCAGCGGCGAGTGGAACAAGCCGATTTCGCGGGAAACTGTTGAGAATGTCATTCGGCGCGGCGTGTTTGTCATGCCGTCATGGGCGGCGGGTGGCCCCTTTCCGGAAACGCAAGGCGAGATCGTCGGCGGCGATGTATCGGGCGAAGAACGCGCAGCGGCGGCCGTGCTTTATGTCCTGCTCATGACCGATCTCTCGCTGGATCTCATTCAGTCCGATAACACACTTATTGTTGATGGTGGTCTGGCGAAGATCGACCTCTACACTGCAATGCTTGGCCAGCTTCGCCCCAGCCAGAAAGTCGTGCGCAGCTCTATGAGCGAAGGTTCCGCGACAGGCGCGGCTGCGATTGCCTTCAAGGCGCTCGGACTCGCACCATTCAGGGACGAGACAACGCCAGTTGTGCCGGGCAATGTTGCGGGTCTGGAGGATTATCGCGACCGTTGGCGCGAGATGGCCGAGGCACGCCGCGCGAACGCGAGAACAGGGGAGGCACGCCATGATGAGACCTCCCTTTGAGATCCCCTAACCCCTCCCCTCAAGGGGGAGGGGAAACGAAAGCTGTGCCAATTTCCCCCCCCTGGGGGGGGGGGATGGAGGGATTGGATGAGAACGTGCCATTTGTCCGATTGGAAAACATCTCAAAATCCTTCGTCGGCGTGAAGGTACTGAAGGATGTAAGCTTCGACGTGCGGCCTGGTGAAGTTCATGCACTGCTGGGCGAAAACGGTGCGGGCAAATCCACGCTAATCAAGGTTCTGTCCGGCCTTTACCAACCCGATGGCGGCAAGATCATTGTTGGCGGCGAGGAAAAGAAATTCGCCTCGACGCGGGATGCGACCGCAAACGGCATCGCCACGGTCTATCAGGAGCTTTTGCTTTTCCCGGAACTGTCGGTCGCGGAAAATGTGTTTCTCGGTCACTACCCCCGAACCTCTTCCGGCATCATCGATTGGGCGACGGTGCGTTCGCGCACTCGTGAACTTCTGGATTCGCTCGACACCTATGACCTCGACGTGGACTCGAAGGTTCTGACGCTTTCGGTCGCGCAACGCCAGCGCGTCGAGATCGCTAAAGCACTGAGCCGCGACGCGAAAATTCTCATCATGGACGAACCGACGGCCTCGCTGGTGGAGTCGGATGTACAGCGGCTTATGTCAGTCGTTCGGCAATTGCGCGAGCGCGGCGTGGGCATCATCTATGTCAGCCACCGCATGCCGGAGATTTTCGCGCTGTCGGACCGCGTCACCGTACTGCGCGACGGCGCATTCGTGGCGACAAAAGACATCCACGACGTCACCGAAAAAGATCTCGTTTCGTTAATGGTCGGACGCTCGATCGAGAGCCTTTTCCCGAAAGTGGAAGTAACCATTGGCGAGACAGTGATGGAGGTGAAAAACCTCAATCATGGCCGTCATGTGCAGGATATTTCGTTTGAATTGCGCAAGGGCGAAATCCTTGGTGTTGCCGGATTGGTTGGCAGTGGGCGCACCGAACTTGCGCTTACATTGTTTGGCATGACGCCTGCCACCAGCGGCGAAATCAAGCTGAATGGCAAGCCGGTTCGCATCGCTTCGCCGATCCACGCGCGCGACCTCGGCATTGCCTATGTGCCGGAAGATCGCGGACTGCAGGGCCTCGTCAAGCCGATGGCCATTCGCCAGAACGTCACCATGGCGACTATCGACAAGGTGTCGAAGGGCATATTCATCCGTGCATCTGAGGAAATGAAGCACGCGGTTGCAGCGGTGAAACGCCTCGGCGTACGGTGCCGCGACATCAACCAGCCTGTCGGGCAATTGTCTGGCGGCAACCAGCAGAAGGTCGTCATTGCCAAATGGCTGGAGACGCACCCGCAGGTGCTGATCCTCGACGAACCGACACGCGGTGTCGATGTCGGTGCGAAATCGGAAATCCATTCGATCATGGGTGAGCTGGTACGGCAGGGCGTGGCGATCCTGATGATCTCCAGCGAGTTGCCGGAAGTGCTTGGAATGAGCGACCGCATTCTGGTGATGAGCGCAGGGCGTATTACTGACGTTATCGCGCGCGCAGATGCCACGCCGGAGCGCGTTGGTGCCGCCATGACGGCACACAGATCGGCGGAGGCCGCGTGATGGCGATGACCGATCTCGACATGCCACCCGTCCGGCCAAGCCGCGCCGCACAGCGACCCAGCGCTATCCAGCGCCTGACTGTCGGACTATGGGCAGGAAATCGTCGTGCTGCTCGCCATAGTGGCGCTGTTCGCATTCGTCACGATGGTCAATCCGCGCTTTATCAGCGCCAATAATCTGACGACGATTTTTGCGGGCAATGCATACATTGCGGTCGCGGCCATCGGCATGTCGATGGTCATCATCACCGGTAATATCGACGTGTCGGTCGGTGCGCTTATCGGCGTGCTGGCAACGATTTCGGGCACGCTGGCGGTAGCGGGTTATCCCATCTGGGTCGCGTGGTTCGTGCCGGTGCTTATCGGCATGGCGATCAACGGCTTCATCGGCGTGCTGGTCGCCTACGCGCGAATACCCTCCATCGTCGTGACGCTGGGTGCGCTATCCATTCTGCGCGGCGGCCTCATCAGCGCGACCGGTGGCACATGGATCAGCGATTTGCCACCCGCCTTCATGATCGCGCAGAAGAAGCTGTTCGGCCTGCCTGTTCCGCTGGTGGCAATGGTGGTGCTGACGCTGCTTGCGGCTGCGTGGATGCGCTATTCCGCCTTCGGGCGCTCGCTTTATGCGCTTGGCGGAAACCCCGAAGCAGCGGTCGCGACCGGCATTCCCGCCGAGCGGCGCATCGTTGCGGTTTTCATCATTCACGGCTTTTTCGCCGGCCTTGCAACGATTCTGTTCGCAACGCAGCTACAGGTGATCCAGTCGACCGTGCCGCCCAATCTCGAACTCACGATTATCACGGCAGCGGTCATCGGCGGCGTCTCTATCCTCGGCGGCTCCGGCACTGTGATCGGCTCCACGCTCGCGGCCATCCTGTTCGCAACCATCGGCTCCGCACTGATATTCACCAATGTTTCCGCTTATTGGCTACGCGCCGTGATCGGCCTGCTGATCCTCGCGACCGTGCTGGCCGACATGTTCCGCCGCAGCCGGAGGATTTGAGACGATGAACCTCAAATCCCTGTTCCGCCACGAAGTGCTGTTGGCAATCCTGCTTGCCATCGTTCTGGTGATCCTATCGTTCCAGTCGGACAAGTTCTTCACGGTCAGCAACCTGCTAAATCAAGGCAGGCTGATGACTGAAACGGGCCTTATCGCGATTGCCATGACCTTCATCATTGCGACAGGCGGCATCGATCTTTCAGTCGGTTCGATCCTCGGCCTCACCGCGATCCTGACCGGCGTGTTCTGGCAGAATGTCGGCCTGCCGCTTCCGCTCGCCGCTGCAGCGGCAATCGCGGTCGGTACGTTTGCAGGCTTCGTCAACGGCATCATTATCACGCGCTTTCGTGTCCCACCGCTAATCGCAACACTGGCGACGTTGGCGCTCTATCGTGGTCTCGCGGAAGGCATCAGTCAGGCGCGCTCGGTGCGGGGCTATCCCGAATGGTTCTACGTTCTCGGTCAAGGCAATGTGCTGGGTGTTCCAACGCAACTCTGGCTGTTGCTCATCGCCGCTGTCGTTGCCTCGATCATTCTTGGCTACACGCGCTGGGGTCGCACAGTTTACGCCATCGGCAACAACGAAGTAGCCGCGCGCTTTTCCGGCCTGTCCGTCGAACGCACTAAAGCTGGCGCTCTATACAGCATCCGGCTTTGCTGCGGCGGTAGCCGCTGTCATTTTTGTCTCGCGTGTGTCCACCACGCGCTCCGACATGGGCACCGGCATCGAACTCGACGCCATCACCGCCGTTGTTCTTGGCGGCACGTCGATCTTCGGCGGACGCGGCACGATTGCCGGCACGATCATTGGCCTTTGCCTTATTCAAGCGTTGAAAAACGGGCTTTCGCTCGCAGGCGTCAAGGGTGACGGCACAATCATGCTGATTGGCGCGGTTCTTATTCTGGCGATCCTCGTCAGCAACCTCTTCGAGAGGAGCGGCACTCGATAATTCGTGACAAAAATCGTCGTCACTGCCGCTCTCTGGTGAGACGATATCTGGAGGAGAAAATGGGTAAAGTACTGCTATCTGCAATTCTGGCCTTGTCCTTCTCGACAAGCCTCAGCCAGGCACAGTCGGCATGGACCGGCGGCGACGACCTGCCGACCAATCCGCTTGCCTGCGACGCAACCCCGCCAACCGCTACGGCAAAGCCATACGACGGCGGCGAGCCCACCAACGCGCCCGATCGCAAAGGCAAGACGATAACCGTAGTGGACGTGCCCAAGCTCGTCGGCATCGGCTATTTCAATGCCACGTCTAAGGGCATCGCTGACGCCGCCAAGGAAATGGGTTCGATGAACGCGAAGACCGACGGTCCGAGCAAGGCAAACATCGATGACCAGATCACGCTGATCGACAACTACATCACCAGCGGCGTTGACGGCATTCTGTTTGCCGCAAACGATCCGGTGGCGATTGCGCCGGTCCTGAAAAAGGCGTTGGCGGCTGGCATAAACGTGGTTGGCTATGACGCCAACTCCACGCCGGATGCACGCCAGTGGTTTGTCAATCAGGCGGAGTTCAACGGCATCGCAAAGTCGATGGTCGATGCGATGGCAGCGGAAGTTGGCGAAGAAGGTTCGTTCGCAATCGTGACATCGACGTTCACCACCCCGAACCAAGCGCGCTGGATCTCCGAAATGGCTGCCTATCAGGCAAAGTGCCATCCGAAGATGAAGTGGCTGGAAACAGTTGAAGCTCAGGAAGACAATATCCTGTCTTTCAATCAAGCCAACACGCTCATCAACAAATACGGCGATGAGCTGAAGGGCATTTTCGGCATGACTTCGGTCGCCACACCGGCAGCGGCTGACGCGGTAACGCAGGCGAACAAGTGCGGCAGCGTTGCCGTGGTCGGGCTCGCAACGCCGAACGCGATGAAGCCCTACGTTTCGTCGGGCTGCGTCAAGTCTGTCGTACTGTGGAACCCGGTCGACCTCGGCTATGCCGCAGCTTACGTGCTGCGCGCAGTCGCTGACGGCGACCTCAAGGGTGGTGCGACCTCGGTGAAGGCTGGCAAGCTCGGTGAGCTTTCCGTCATCAACGGCTCCGAAATCCTGCTCGGCGCACCGTTCGTATTCACCAAGGACAATATCAACGACTTTGACTTCTAGAAGTCGATGGCATTGCGGCTCGCCGGTTTGCGGCGGGCCGCTTTTCTTTGCGAGAACCTTCGATGACATACTGGCAGACCGAACTGGATGCGCTGCGAGATTTGTCGGCACGCATCGGCGCTGACCCCCTGCTCACTCAGGCAGCAGGAGGCAACACCTCGTTGAAGGCGGGTGATACATTGTGGATCAAGGCATCGGGCACTTGGCTTGCCCACGCGCGTGACCGCGAAATCATGGTTCCCGTATCCATGACACCTTTGGTCGAAGCTGTTCGCGCTTTCGACCCGCGCGCTGATCGTGCACAGGAGTTTGTGCTTGCTGAATTGAACCCGTCAGGTTTGCGCCCATCCATCGAAACGACCGTCCACGCGCTCCTGCCGCATCGGGTCGTCGTGCATGTTCATTGTGTGGACACGATTGCGATTGCGGTGCGCACCGATTGCGAAGAATTGTTGCGCGAACGCCTCGCCGGTATCAACTGGGCGCTTGTTCCTTATGCGCGCCCCGGTCTGCCGTTGGCGCTCGCAATTGATGCAAAGCTTGGCGGCAAGCCGGATGTGCTCGTGCTGGCAAATCACGGATTGGTCGTTGGGGCGGATACCGTCGCTGAAGCTGAAGCTCTGCTTAGCGAAGTAAAATCTCGCCTTGCGACGAAACCGCGTCCCACTCCCGCCTTTAATCCGGCTGAGTTGGAAAAGCTGGCTACAGGTGCGGACTATCGTTTGCCTCTAGATCCGGTCGCTCACGCAGTTGCTCTTGATCAAACCGCGACTGGAATCGCACGAGGCGGCAGCCTCTATCCCGACCACGTTATTTTTCTGGGGCGCGGAACGGTCATTGCAAACCCCGAGGAGAATGCGGAGCAAGCCGTATCAAGGTTAGGCTCGCCGCCGATATCGATTGTGTTTCCGGGAAAAGGCGTGCTGATGCGCAGCGACGCGACCGAAAGCGCCGACGCAATGGCGCGCTGTCTCGCTGATGTGACACTCCGCATCCCGACGGGAGCCTCTATTCGCTATCTTTCCGACGAGGATCACGGTCAGCTTACAAACTGGGACGCCGAGAAATACCGGCAGCGGCTTGACCGGGCAGCGTCGGCAGCATGAGCGAACCGCTTGTCATCGGTATAGACATCGGCACCTCCGGTGCGCGCGCCCTTGCCATGAATGCTCGCCGAATTGTCGTTGCGCAGGCTTCTGCTCCATTTGGAACCAGCACCACTGTACGTGCCCCGCAACAATGGTGGACGGCAGTCAGCAATGCGCTTTCGTCATTGCTCCAACAGATCGAACCGCACAAAGTGCGCGCAATCGCTGTTGACGGAACGTCCGGGACGGTTCTTCCGATCGATAGCGAAGGCCGACCTCTCGCCGAGCCATTGATGTATAATGATGCGGTTGTGGATCAATCGCTGCTCGACCGCATCAAACAATTTGCTCCGGCAGAAAGTGGCGCGCACGGTGCGACGTCCGGTCTTGCGAAGGCGCTGAAATTTATAAACCTTCCCGGTCTGCACCGGATCGTGCATCAAGCAGACTGGATCGCTGGCAATCTTTCCGGGCGCTTCGATCTGACCGATGAAAACAACGCGCTAAAAACCGGCTACGATCCGATCGCGCGGCGCTGGCCGGACTGGATTTCGGATGCAGGCATGCCAGTAGCGCTGCTGCCGCAAGCGCTCAAGCCCGGTAGCATTTCCGGCTCAATCTCGGCAAATGCCGCGCGCGAATTTGGTTTGCCACCGGACACGCATATCGTTGCCGGTACAACTGATGGTTGCGCTTCTTTCTTGGCAACGGGCGCGAACAGGCCCGGGGACGGCGTGACTGCGTTGGGCTCATCACTGACGCTCAAACTGCTGTCCGACCGACCTATCTTCGCGCCAGACTACGGCATTTACAGCCACCGCATAGGCGATATGTGGCTCGCGGGCGGAGCGTCGAACAGCGGCGGGCGCGTGCTCGCGAAATTCTTTGACGCAACAGCGCTGCAAAGCTTGTCTTCCCGGATCGATCCTCTGCAACCAAGCGGGCTGGATTATTATCCTCTTCTCGACAAAGGTGAGCGCTTCCCTGTGGCTGATCCGAACCTTGAACCGCGCCTGGAGCCGCGCCCACATGACGATTCCTTGTTCCTTCAAGGGTTGTTCGAGGGCATCACAGCAATCGAAAAGCTTGGCTATGAGCGATTGTCCGAACTCGGAGCTCCGTCGCTGACAAGCCTGCGCTCCGTCGGCGGCGGTTCGATCAACCCGGTATGGACCGCAATCCGCGAGAACGCGCTCGGTGTGCCTTTCCTTAAAGTAGCCTCAACGGAAGCCGCGGCGGGGACAGCGCGTCTCGCACTCATGGGCGCGACAGCAGCAAGCGCAATGCAATGATTTCGCCACTGCCCCATCGCCTTATGGGCGTCCGCGACCTCACATCGATCTTCGATACACTTCTCATCGATCAGTTTGGTGTGTTGCATGATGGTACGGCCCCCTACCCCGGCGCTGTCAAAGCGCTCGCAAGCCTGAAAGCCAGTGGCAAAAAAATCCTGCTCATTTCCAACTCCGGCAAGCGGTCCGCACCCAACGAGCAGAGGTTGCTGCATCTTGGATTTGAACCGGGGAGCTGGGACGTGTTTCTTTCTTCGGGCGAAGTGGCCTGGCGCAAGCTCGCCTCTTCATCGGATCGTTCAAAACGCAACTGCCTCTTGATCGCGCGCGACGGGGACCGATCCGCTATCGCAGGTCTCGATTTTAATCTGGTGGGCGACGGTGCTTTGGCGGATGTGGTACTTTTGTCCGGTAGTGAAGCAGATCACTATGATATGGACCATTATCGTCGACTGCTTGAACCCGCAGCAAAGCGCAAAGTGCCATGCCTTTGTACCAACCCGGACAAGATAATGCTGACGCCCGCAGGCCCTCGCTTTGGCGCGGGACAGATTGCGGATGCTTATGCAGCGATGGGCGGCCCGGTGACATGGATTGGAAAGCCATTTCCTGAAATCTATGAAATGGCAAAAGCCATTCTTAGAAATCCGCTCGGTGCTCGCACGGCCTGCATTGGCGACAGTATAGAGCACGATATTGCAGGCGGTCAGCAGGCGGGCCTTTCCACCGTTCTTGTCGAGACCGGCGTGCTGGATACCACTTCTGATTCTGAAAAAGCTGAACTTTTCAAACGCTATGGCGCGGCGCCCGACTATTCGCTCCCCGCCTTTGTCTGGTGAAGGAGGATCGCATGGAAACCATGATCGGCGGTGACGTAGTTGCCAAGGAAAACGAGGCCCGCGCCAAGAATCTACAGAGCGATTTCGACGCACTTGGTGAGCAATTGAACCGGCGCGGCATCGACATCAATGCTATTCTTGCGAAGGTCGAAGCGTTCGGCGTCGCCATTCCCTCCTGGGGTGTCGGAACAGGTGGCACGCGCTTTGCGCGCTTTCCCGGCGAGGGAGAACCGCGCGATGTGTTCGACAAAATCGAGGACTGCGCCGTCATCCAGCAATTGACGCAGGCAACGCCAACGGTCTCACTACACATCCCTTGGGATAAGGCTGACCCAAAGCGACTCAAGCAAGCTGCTGCGCGTTTTGGTCTTGGTTTTGATGCAATGAATTCCAACACGTTTTCGGACGCCGCCGACCAAACACTTTCCTACAAGTTCGGTTCGCTTTCATCCGCCGATGCAGTGACGCGCAGGCAGGCCGTCGAACACAACATTGAATGTATCGAAATCGGTAAGGAAATCGGCTCCAAGGCACTTACCATCTGGATCGGCGACGGTTCGAATTTTCCCGGCCAGGTGAATTTCGCCAAATCCTTCGAGCGCTATCTGGACGCCGTGCGCAGCATTTATGCGGAACTCCCTGATGACTGGCGATTGTTTACCGAGCACAAGATGTATGAGCCCGCCTTTTACTCGACCGTCGTTCAGGACTGGGGCACCAACTACATCATCGCAAAGGAAACCGGCGAACGCGCCTTCTGTCTTGTCGACCTCGGTCATCACGCCCCCAACGTCAATATCGAGATGATCGTTTCGCGCCTCATCCAGTTCGGCAAGCTTGGCGGATTCCATTTCAACGATTCCAAATATGGCGACGATGATCTGGACGCGGGTTCTATCGATCCGTACCGGCTGTTTCTGGTGTTTAATGAACTTGTCGATGCTGAATTATCGGGTGCGAAAGACTTCAATCCGGCCCATATGCTGGATCAGAGCCACAACGTCACAGATCCCATCGAAAGCCTCATGATGTCGGCCATCGAAGTACAGCGCGCCTATGCGATGGCGCTGCTCGTCGACCGCAAAGCATTGGCAAGTTATCAGGAAAGCAATGACGCTCTGATGGCCACCAACACACTCAAAACTGCATTCAGGACCGATGTCGAGCCGATCCTTGCGATGGCGCGCTATAAAACGAGTGGTGCTATCGATCCGGTAGCCACCTATCGAGCCAGTGGCTATCGCAAGAAGGTTGCCGCCGAGCGCCCAGCTGTGGCATCCGGCGGCGGAGGTATCGTTTAGGAGCCGCGAGGACGCGCGACGTCGTTCGTACCTTCCGCATCGGGCGCAAGCCCGTAACTCATACGCTTCATCTGCCCGATCACGCGCTCCATCTCCTCATCGGAGAGGATCGGCGGCTCGCCGAGCATGAGCGCATGCGCGTACATTTTGGAAAGCGTCTCAACTTCGATTGCAAGCCACAGAGCGGCTTCCATATTCTTGCCGAGCGATATCTGACCATGCTGGCCGAGAAGGCAAGCGAGACGGTCTTTCAGCGCCACGAGCGCATTGTCGGAAAGCGCCTGCGTCCCGAAGGTCGCATATTCAGCGCAGCGTATCGTTGTGCCGCCTGCAACGCCCGTCATGTAATGAAAGCTCGGTATGGTCTTATGATGAACGGCCAGCGTTGTCGCAAACATCGAATGACAATGCAGCACTACATTTATATCCGTACGCGCTTTAAGAATATCACGATGGAACCGCCATTCAGATGATGGCCTCCGTCCGACATAGGTGCCGTCGAAATCCATCTCGACGATGTCTTCCGGCTTCATGTTTTCATATGGCATTCCAGAAGGCGTAATGAGAAACCCTCGATCGAGGCGCACCGAAAGGTTGCCGGCAGTTCCTTGGTTTATGCCGCTGGTGTTCATCCTGCGACAGATATCGACCATTTCTTTTCTCAGTGCCGCCTGATCCGCCATTACAAGCCACTCCATCTCGTGTCGTGGCTCTCTGTTATCGGGCGTGGCGTGGAATTCCAAGTGGGCGAAATAGAATGTTTTAAATCAGGGCGGCCCGCCGCCAGCGCGGCAGGCCGCTTGGCTTTTACAGCTTGTCTACAGCGCTCTTGACCGCATCTTTGGCCTTTCCAGCCATCTTCTGCATCTTGCCTTTGGCTTCCTGTCCGGCGCCTTCGGCTTTCAGGCGCCTATTTCCGGTTAAATCACCTGCCGCCTTTTTCATCCGCCCCGCAGCTTCGTTTGCGGTGCCTTTGATCTTGTCTCCTGTGCTGCCCATCTGAAAGCCTCCTTCTGGATGAGATTGCCAGCCCTCAACTCGCAGAAAGAGACTCCGTTCCGGAGCCGAACATTAATTGATGTCCATTTTCCAAACCTGATCCCGGCAATTGCACTGCTCAGGCTGCAGAACGCTCGGCAACCCAGCGTTGGTCTATTGCGCAGCAAGGCGCAGTCGGAGCGTAATGCGTGAACACTATATTGTCGTCCGCAAGACCGGCTTCGCGACAGGACGGGCAATAAAAATATGAGGCTAGAGCACGTCCTGTGATCGATGAATTGATTGTGATGTGACGCGGGCATTCTCTGGTGATTCAAAGTTCACCTCGATGGAGGTGAATGATGGGAAAGGCCCTTAGTGGAGATCTTCGGTCGCGGGTCCTGAAGGCTTCGCGCGAAGGCATGTCGGCGCGGCAAGCAGCTGTGCGGTTCGGAGTGGGCGTGTCGAGTGCAATCCGCTGGATTGCGCGTGCCAGGATCGGGGAGTTGGCGCCCCGTCGGCAGGGCCGTCGCCGCGCCTCCAGCCTTGATGCGCATGAAGCCTTCATCGTCGGGATGATCGAAGAGCGCCAGGACATCACGCTCAACGAGATGGTGGAACGGTTGGCCGCCGAGCGATTGTTACGGATCAGTCGCAGCGCCCTGAGCGCTTGGCTTCGTGGCCACGGCTGGACGTATAAAAAAAGTCCGCACATGCACTGGAGCAGGAGCGCCCCGACATCCTGAAGCGCCGCCGCGACTGGTTCGACGGTCAACTCGATCTCGATCCGGCGAAGCTGGTCTTCATCGACGAAACCGGACTGTCGACCAAGATGGCTCGCTTACGAGGACGTGCGCCGCGCGGTGAGCGCTGCCGGGCAGGTGTGCCGCACGGCCATTGGAAAACAACGACCTTCACCGGCGCGCTGCGGCTGACGGGGATGACTGCACCCTTCGTCTATGACGGCGCCATGAATGGTCATGTGTTCCTCGCCTATGTCGAACGTGTGCTGGCGCCGACACTCGAATCTGGCGACGTCGTCGTAATGGACAACTTGCCTGCCCACAAAGCCGCCGGCGTGCGCGATGCAATCGAGGCGGCAGGCGCAAGCCTGCTCTATCTGCCGCCCTACAGTCCTGACTTCAATCCCATCGAAAGCGCATAGCCAGGAAGCCTCTGAAGGTGAGGTTCTGTTGATACCACGCATTGGCCACAAATCGCTGATTCTATCGGCCCAATGGATGGTGAACCGCGATGAACCAGAAGCGAATACACATCCGATGGACGGATTTGCCAGCAGATCGGCGTCGTCGCCTCGTAGCGCTGATCAGCAGCCTGATACAACGGAATGTGTCGACGGATCGGGAGATCGGTCATGAATGCAGAACCGAGCCTGCTCACCTTCACGTTGCCGGAAAAGATCCACAGCCGCCACAATGATCGCCAGGCCATCGTGTACGTTCGGCAGTCGACGGTTCGACAGGTCGAGCACAACCGCAAGTCAACGCGGCTTCAATACGCCTTGGCGGATCGGGCATTCCGGCTGGGATGGCGTCGTGACCAGATAACGGTGATCGATGACGATCTGGGCCGCTCGGGCGCATCGGCGCTTGATCGGCCCGGCTTCCAGCGTCTCGTCGCGGAGGTTGGGCTTGGTCATGTCGGAATGGTCATTGGCATCGAAGTCTCCCGCCTCGCACGATCGTGCCGTGACTGGCATCAACTTCTGGAAATGTGCGCGTTGTTCGATACGCTGATCGGCGATGCCGACGGCATCTACGATCCGAGCACCTACAATGACCGGCTGTTGCTCGGCCTGAAGGGAACGATGAGTGAAGCTGAACTCCATATACTGAAAGCCCGGATGCACGAAGGGCGCAAGGCCAAGGCGTGTCGTGGCGAACTCATCCTTGGTCTGCCGCGCGGTTATGTGCTGAAGCCCTCAGGAGAAGTAGCACTGGACCCGGACGAGGAGGTTCAGAGAAGTCATACGCCTTGTCTTCGCTTTGTTTGAAAGGCGGCGCTCGATCAGTGGCATCCTGCGATACCTCGTGGACCATGACATCGCGCTTCCCGATCGTATACGGAGCGGCCCTGAAAAGGGCGACGTGTGCTGGAACAGACCTAATACCGCCACTCTCAGCGACATGCTTCGTCATCCTGGTTATGCCGGTGCCTATGTCTTCGGGCGCCGCCGCCACGACGGACGGCTCCGGGTTCCCGGCAAGCCGCATAGCGGCCGACGCTTCGTTCGCGATCCGCAAAAATGGATGGTGCTGCACCAAAACGCACATCCAGCGTACATTGACTGGCAATCCTATGAGCGGAATCAGGAACTGATGGCGGCAAACCGTTCGCGATATACCGGCGTCCCGCGTGGTGGCGCAGCACTGCTTGGCGGCTTGATCATCTGCGGCGTGTGTGGTCGTAAAATGGTGACTGGCTACAATGATGACGGACGGGAAGCGCGCTATAGCTGCAGCTATGAGGCCACCACCTATGGCGGTCCACGGTGCCAGTCGATCAGCGCCCGTCCGGTGGACACATGTGTGACCGCGTTGATTCTTGAGGCCCTTTCGCCGGCCGCAATCGACGTCAGCCTTCAAGTTGCCGAGGATATCGAACTCGAACGGCAGCAACTCCACGACGGTTGGAAGCAGCGACTGGAACGCGCGGATTATGAAACAGCACTCGCACGCCGGCGCTACGAAGCTGTCGATCCTGACAACCGGCTGGTCGCGCGGACGCTTGAGCGGGATTGGGAAGCAGCAATGGTGACGAAACAGGCCCTCACGGATGACCACCAGCGGGCCCTTGCGCGACAACCTGAGCGGTTGACGGCGGAGGAAAAGGACACGGTCCGCCGGCTGGCAGAAGATGTGCCTGCCCTGTGGAGGGCGCAGTCCACTACATCACGCGACCGGCAAACCATCGCCCGTATGATGCTCGATCGCGTCGTCATCCGGGTGTTCGGAGAAACCGAGCGTGCCGAGGTAAAATGCCACTGGGCCGGAGAAATCGTGACGACGCATCCGATTGTCCGAACCGTAAGACGCTTTGAACAACTGGAGCATCACGACGAAATACTGGATCGGATCGCAGCACTCCGTGCTGACGGGGCGACCGCTCGACAGATCGCCGACGATCTCAATGCGAAAGGCTGGACGCCTGCGAAGAAGCCTATGTTCGACGCGTTGATCGTCCAGAAGCTTCTGGTACGAAAGGGACTTGGAAAGAAGCGACCCATCTGGTCCGGCAACGTTCCCCGTCGCAATGCCGACGAGGTGACCCTGCAGGAACTCTCCGAACAACTCGGCGTCCATCGTCAGACCGCCTACGGCTGGCTCCGACGCGGAAAGCTTAAGGGGCGTATCGCCAAAGTGGGGACACAACGTGTCTGGCTCGTCAGCCTATCCCACGCCTCAACAGGAATCCGGACTGGAGAGTCATCATGACAACACGATCGAAAATGCCTTTGCCAAGCTCAAAGCGTTGCTTCGCGCCAAGGCTGAGAGGACGATCACCGCACTGTGGTACACGGTCGGCTCGGTGCTCGATCTCTTCACCCCGGCGGAATGCGCCAACTACTTCAAGGCCGCAGGATATGAACCAGATTAAACAGGACGTGCTCTAGGTCTTCCGATTTCGCGCCATGGCCTGCCCCCAAATAACGCGCAACCACAACGAGGTTCAGATTTACATTATGATTGCATCCCGCATGTGTGCAACGTGCGCGGACTTGATAGCCGACTGCTATATACTCTCCCAGCGTCCTTGCCGCATCTGGGTCTTCCACACTGGGTAATGGAAAGATGGTCTGAAGCATGTGGACACCCGTATTTACCTCGCGAGATTTCTGATTCCATGATTCGATCTGGCCTTCATGATTTGGAGGCGGGACGATGGAGCAGCGGTCGCTATTCGGGCTTTGGGAGCATCTTGAGAGGCTGAGCAAAATCGGCGATCCGCTGGAAGTTCTGGAGGCGGCGGTCGACTTCGAATATTTCCGCGGCTGGCTGACCGAAGGGCTGGGCTATGGCGACGGAACCAAGGGCGGCCGCCCTGCCTTCGATCCGGTGTCGATGTTCAAGGCGCTGATCCTTCAGGCCCAGCACAATCTGAGCGATGCCAGAATGGAGTTCATGATCCGGGACCGGCTGTCCTGGATGCGCTTCCTGGGCTTCGACCTCGGCGGTCCGACACCCGACGAGAACACGATCCGGCTGTTCCGTAACAAACTGACCGAGACGGGCACGTTGAAGCGAGTGATGAAGGCGTTCGACTGGCAACTCCAGAAGAAGGGCTACATCCCGATGTCAGGCCAGATCATCGACGCATCTCTGGTGCCAGCGCCGAAGCAGCGGAATACGGATGCGGAGAAGGAAGCCATCAAAGCCGGCAAGACGGCGAACGAAATCTGGCCGAACGAGCCGAACAAGGCGGCCCAGAAAGACACCGATGCGCGCTGGACGCTCAAGATCGGTGGCAAGATCCGGTATCGGCCGGACGGCACGCCGCTGCCTCAAATCGCGTTGCCGGTCTTCGGCTACAAATCCCACATCGCCATCGACAGGCGCTTCGGCTTCATCCGGGAGAGCGCGGTGACTTCGGCCGCACAGGCGGATGGCCGGATGCTGCCGCGATTGGTGACGACGGACAACACTTCCTCCGAGGTCTGGGCCGACAGCGCGTATCGGTCGCAGAAGAACGAGAAATGGCTGGCTTCAAGGATGCTGGTCAGCCGCATCCATCGTCGCAAGCCGGCAGGCAAGCCGATGCCGCAGAATATCGCACGGGCCAATGCCGCAAAATCGTCGATCCGTGCCCATGTCGAACACGTCTTCGCCCACCAGAAAAACCGCTTCGGCCTGTTCATCCGCACCATTGGCCTAGCGCGGGCCGAGGCGAAACTCACTCTGGCCAACATCGCCTACAACTTCGACAAGTTGATCTTCCATGAACGGGCAGGAACCTTGGGCTAAATCCGTCTGGCGTCGGAAAAGCAGCCCGGTATCGGCCGCCATGACGCCCTTCGACGATCAAAGGCGGCATCCTCAACCGACCGCCAACCCCCAATCTGGCTTCAAACCCGGCCGCCGGCTCAGTCTGCGGGGGTTAATGCGGGTGTCTATGTGATACGATCCTGCGCTAACCGTTTACTTTGCGTAAGCGGGATTGCGCCAGTCCATATGAATTTATGTGTGGATGAGTAGAGTCTTGAAAAAATACTTAAAATCAACGCGATGGTATCATCGCATCGCGTCGGCAGATTTACCACACATTCCAGATTGCGCCACGCCCCACTTTATTCTCTGGGAATCTGCGGAGAAATAGTGACACACTTAGATATAATATCTACTACTGAGAAAACTGTATAATTCGCTGCACTATCATAGTAATCATGATATAATTATCCGACGGCATGCATAAAATGTGGGTGACGTGGCCACCTTGATTGCGTTTGTGGTTCAGTCGGGAGGCTGATCCGTTGTTGCTGGCAATCCAGATATATTTTCCATGCGCGACTTGGGAAGTTAGTTTGGCATTCGGCGCGCAGGCCGGTGAAGCGCGGCTTCGACCCCTATCGGAGGACGCTGGATTTTCAAAAATTGGTCGGGTTGCTGAGGTGCCTTTTAGGGTGGTTCCTGAAATTCGCGTCTAGCACTCACAGGTTTTGTTGAACCGCATCCTTATGCGGAGAATGGATATGACAGACCCTAAATCGATGATGTCTCTGCTGCGAATGCATGTCGCAACTCCCGTGGCAGATGCTATTGCGCATGAGATTGCGACCGCACCTGATCGAAAGCTGTTTCGTATCAATCCGCTGGCATTTGCAGAACAATATGAACTTGACGAGGAGGCGACAATTTCCGCCTTCCTCCATGCTGTTCAGATCGGCCTTTTCACAATCTCATGGAACGTTCTTTGTCCCGGTTGCGGGGGAGTTCTGGATACCAATGAAAGTTTGAATACAATCCGCAAGGATTCTTATGTGTGCTCGATATGCGCCGAGGGATATGAGCCCACGCTTGATGAAATGGTCGAAGTGACCTTCACGGTGAGCCCCCGTATTCGTCGCATCGCAGCGCATACGCCGGGAGAACTTCCGGTGCTTGAGTATTATCGACAAATGTATTGGGGTTCGGCTGTCGACCTCCCCGAAGACGGTTATGAAGAGGCGACGAACGAATTTATTATTGACCATGTCGAAGTTGGAAGCGACGAGAAGATGGTCTTGTCCGCATCACTGCCTACCGGTTTCGTCGTCGTGTTCGATCCGGTAACGCATATGGTCCAGTTCATCGAAGTTTCTGGGGATGCTACGCAGGAACGGCAATCGATATCGATCTCTTATGACCGCGGACATACTCACAACCAGACACTTCAAATGCGCCCTGGTCCAATACGCCTGTCGATAGAAAACAAGACGGAAACCCGTATCTTGCCGAGCATCATATTGGCAGGCGATGCCCTGCATGAGATGCTTGCGCGTCGGAGAACTTTTCTGACTGCAAAACGGCTGCTGACCAACCAGACCTTTCGTGATCTATTTCGAACTGAGACGCTGGACGTTGCGCAGCGCCTGCAAATCACCAGCCTCACGTTCCTTTTTACGGACCTGCGCGGATCGACCGAACTTTATGAACGCGTAGGTGATCTCACAGCCTTTGATATGGTGCGAACTCACTTCCATTGCCTGCACGAAATCGTTCGCTCAGAAGCAGGGGCTATCGTAAAAACCATCGGCGATGCAACAATGGCAACCTTTCCCACACCTGACCGCGCCGTTGCCGCTGCGCTACGCATGCGCGATGAAATCAATATGGCTGAAAGCAAGCCGGATGCGCCAGAACTGGTCCTTAAGATCGGCGTTCACGAAGGGCCGTGCATCGCCGTAAATATGAACGAACGACAGGATTATTTCGGGCAAACGGTCAACATCGCTTCACGAGTTCAAGGATTGGCGACCTCGCGATCCATATTCGTAACCAGTTCGATTGTGAACGAATTCAGCCACCGAACGTTTTCTTCGACAGAAATCGATTTCCCCCATACCTCACGATGTTGAATTAAAAGGGCTCGGCAATCCCATTCTCGTTTACGAGATTCCGTAGCCATGAATTGGGCTAGGGTCGGACCTATTAATCTGGACGAGATGGTGTGGGGCCGTTTGGGCCAATACGAGAGCAATCAACGGCGATAGCGCCCGCCTTTCTGAGCCACCGCGCTTTTGCGATTAATCGCTACACTGGTACCTGCAGCCTGAGGCACCTCACGTAAGCGGTGAGAGATAGATTTCGACGCGCCGGTTCTGCGCGCGACCTTCTGGTGTTGCATTGCTTGCAATTGGGCGAGTATCCCCGAAGCCATTGATGGCAAGTCGACGACCATCGACGCGCTGGCTCACGAGATAGGAAGCAACAGAGGACGCCCGGCGCTGCGACAGAGCTTGGTTGTGGCTTGCCGAGCCGGTCGAATCTGTATGACCGTTGATGTCGACGATAGTTCGATTGTATTTGTTAATGACCAAAGCCACCGCATTGAGCGTCTCATAGAAAGCAGGGAATCACCTGATCCTGATCGGTCGCGAAAGTGATATTGGACGGCATATTGAGGATGATCTGGTCGCCATTGCGGGTCACCGATACACCGGTGCCACGAAGATAACCGCGCAGTTCGGCCTCCTGCTGGTCCATATATCCGCCGATGGCACCACCCGCGAGCGTGCCTATGCCAGCGCCGATCAATGCGTTTCGCCGGTCATTACCCCCTGCAAGCAAGCCAATTCCGGCACCGGCGAGAGCGCCAATAGCAGCACCACCCGCAGTGTTGGAGAGCTTTTGCTCCCCCGTATACGGGTCGGTCGTACAGCCTGAAATAAAGGCGACAGCAACGGCGCTTGCTACCAGTTTCTTCATATTGTGTTTTTCCTTCTTCCGCGCAGTTGTGCGAATGCCAGCGGATTTCATTTGTATTTGCTCGATTATGGCGGAATTCCGCTGGCGGCAACCGTGACAACCGAAATCTCCACACTTCGGCCGGTTCGTCAACGCGCTGCGGATGCTTATCTGCATCTCTGGATTCTGCCCTTAGAATAGCATTTGCCTGTTTGCATCACAGCGTTGGCATCGTGGTCCATTTACGGCGGGTATATCAGGGACGGATGAAGCTGATCGATTGTGCCGCTCCGGCATAATCCTAAAGGTTTCGAACCTGTGACCTCTGAGTTCGGACTTTCGCGCAGCATCCTTAATTCGATACGCTTCTTTCACAGTTGATGAGTGCAATTGCTTGGGCCATGTAGCGCCAGCGTTTGGGTTTTCCCTGACGCTCAAATGCGCACCCGTAGCTCAGCTGGATAGAGCGCTGCCCTTCGAAGCGTCCGAAGGACGATTAACGGCCTTGCGAAAGACCCTTATTTTCCCTGTAAATTTGGTATCTCATCGAATGAAAATGCATGTGAGCGGCACGATCCTGCCACTTCGGTGTCTTGAGCAGATCCTCACGAAATCTACCGTGACCTACTCGTGCTTCCACAAGGGCTCTTCTTCTCGGCTTCGTCGCAATCGCTGCAGTCAAACTATGGATATCCTTTGTCCACGAGCGCTAGAATTATTGCTATTTTGAGTTAACGATGTATAAACTAAAGACAATTCGTTATCGGAATTCATTGTGTATCTATTTGCAATGAACGATAATACAGGATTGACGACCTATTCTGGAAGACTTTTTGGGTTGATTCCGTTTTTTTGGAAGGGTATCGTCTCATCTACTTCTGATGAAATACCTCATCTATTCGAGGTGGCGATATAGAGCGTCCGGCAACCGCTCAAATTGTCTTTGCCACTTCTGAGAGTGGCGTCTCGAAACTCATGGGCGGGAAACAGTGAGCGCCGTGGTTTGTGACTTTGTTCGCAAGCCGCGGGTTACTTTTACAAATCCTATGGAGCCCAAATCGATGGCCACTAGCGCATTGGCTGCACCGACGACCCAGCAGGGCATGGCCGCCGGTCCAACATTCTTCGTTCTCGGCGTCTTTGCACAGCCAAACTCGATGATGTCCACTTGGAGGGACCGCGGCGTCAACACGCTGTTTGAAAACCCGGAAGGTTCAAACGTCGACCAATGGAGTGCCGCGGCAGCTCAATCCGGCCTCTTCATGATCCGACAGCCCTCAAACAACTTGCAGTCAGATCTTTACAATCCGTATTTGCTTGCATGGACGCAGCCTGATGAGCCGTCCAACACTTCAACCACACTCGACTATGGACAGGTTGCATACGATCCGGCTGAGATCGCGCAAATTGCGGCCCCCTGGCGGGCAGCAGCGGCTGCAGCGAACGAATTTGTGCCAGTCATCGGAAGCCACGTCGGCACGCACATCTTCCCGACATGGGCCGACAATTCGGCGATCATGCATGACTACATGCAGGGTCCGGAGAGCGACTGGCTGGCTGCCGACAGCTACCCGATCCAGTTCGGGCGCTCGATGCTGTATGACGCCGGCGACTACACCTCGACCGAGATGGGCATCAGCGCCTACAAGCAGATAGCCTGGTCCGGCGGAAAGAGCGCGATGACTTTCATCGCCTCGGCATCCACCTTTTCCGGCCAACCCGTCCCGACGGCCGCGCAGTTCAAAGCCCAGGCATGGAGCGCTATTATCAACGGTTCCGAAGGTATCATCTATTTTACGTTTGGTCTCTCTCCAACGTTTGATTGGGATGCTACACCGGCATCGTTGGTGACGGCGATAAAGGAACTGAACAGCGAGATCGCTTCGATCGATACAATACTGATGAACGAGGCGACCGGTGGTCGCGATCCATACACGGTATTCCACGCATCCAACCCAGGTGTCGCCCCGAAGGCGGGACAGTTGCCCTTCCCGTTCGAAGCAACAGAGATCATCACAGCGCAGGGAGCCTATCGAATCATTCTGAATCTGTCCGATCAACCGCAGGTGCTGAACAAGCCGGAATGGAATCTCAACAACGTCACCTTTGCTGGATACGAGGTCAAGCGGGGTTATTTGGGCGAATCGAACGGTCCTGGAAATAGTGACCCGCTGACAGGGGATTCCGGCGACAACACCCTCGTCGGAACTGCCGGCGCCGACACCATGCGCGGAATGGCGGGTAACGACACCTATGTGGTCGACAACGCTGGCGATGTGGTCGATGAGGCCAATGGTAGCGGAACGGATACCGTTAAATCTTCGATTAGTTTCAGTCTGGCCAATTCCTCCAAGGTTGTCGGTTCATTGGAGAACCTCACCCTTACGGGTTCTGGAAACATCAACGCTACCGGCAATGCGCTGGCGAATGTGCTGACCGGCAATTCGGGCAACAACACCCTCGATGGTGGTGCCGGCGCCGACACCATGCGCGGAATGGCGGGTAACGACACCTATGTGGTCGACAACGCTGGCGATGTGGTCGATGAGGCCAATGGTAGCGGAACGGATACCGTTAAATCTTCGATTAGTTTCAGTCTGACCAATTCCTCCAAGGTTGTCGGTTCATTGGAGAACCTCACTCTTACGGGCTCTGGAAACATCAACGCTACCGGCAATGCGCTGGCGAATGTGCTAACCGGCAATTCAGGCAACAACACCCTCGATGGAGGTGCCGGCGCGGACATCATGTCCGGTGGCGCCGGCAACGACACCTACTATGTCGACAACGCTGGCGACAAAGTGGTGGAATCAAATGTCGCAGGCACCGATCTGGTCAATAGTTCGGTTTCGTTCACGCTCGGCCAATACGTCGAGAAGCTGGCGCTGACGGGGTCGGGAAACATCAATGGGACCGGCAATAGCTTGAACAACACGCTGGCGGGCAACTCCGGCGCTAACATCCTCAACGGCATTGCTGGTAACGACACCATCAGGGGCGACGCTGGCAATGACAAGATCTATGGCGGCCTGGGAAATGATATCCTCACTGGTGGCGCTGGCAATGACAGCTTTGTATTCAACACGGCGCTCAACACGAAAACCAATGTGGATCGTATCACTGACTTCAACGTGGTTAATGACACCCTGGTGTTAGAAAATGCGATCTTTACCAAGTTGGGCACCACTACCGGCACTCTGAGCTCGGCAATGTTCTGGAAAAGCACATCCGGCCTTGCGCACGATAGCAGCGACCGCATCATCTACGAGACCGATACCGGGAAGCTGTTTTATGATAGCAACGGCAACGCGGCGGGAGGAAGCGTGCACTTTGCCACCTTGGCACCAGGGCTTGCACTGACCAATGCGGACTTTCTGATTATCTGATGGGGCGACTTTGACACCGGACAGTTGCAGCGTTCATCTGGACACCTTCTGTAATTGGTCAACGGTTTCTCCGTTTCGTTCTGCTCGTCGTCTGCGGGTTTCACGCTTCTGTTCGTGGTCGCCACCAGGGGCGCCACATTCTGGGCGCTTCGATGGTGGGTTGAATGCTGCAAGCTCCGGAACGTGATCAGTTCTCACAAGGTGTCCAGCGCAGTCACTCTTGCCCACAGGCTCTCCGCATTCTCACGACGAGGCGTGATGGGTGATTTCGATCAGTCGGACACGTCGAATGCCCTCGCCTTTTTGGCAGGGATTTGATTCAATTGCTGTGCTGATTTGCATGGAGAGGGCGGATGCGGGAACAGGCCGGGTTCTGGGACGTTGACGAGCGCTATGCCCAGCTAAGTGAGGCCGTTCGCCAGAAAACCAGGATGGGCCTGTTCGTCGGAACCATCGGCATCGCCACAGCGACCATGAAGATCGGCATGGCCAATCTCGCCTACAACATCAGCCGTTACGTCTGGCACGAGAAAGCAGCCTCCGCATAGTGCGGTGCCGAGGTGAGGTATCACCACCGCCAAATCCAGCAGAGTTAATGCATGCATATCTCGACCCTAGACAATATACCAACATACCAACGCTCTCGTATCAGGTCAGCACTGCCTATTTAAGGATCAAGGCAAGCGCTTAGCTTAGCTTCGCATTCGATACAGTCCTGCATGGAAATGGTCACGGTGGCCGTGAAAACCATCCGCCACAATCCCGGCGCAATCCGACAGGATCCGAACCTGTGAGCGCTGCTGTCGGACGTTCGCGCAGCATCCTAATTCGATACGCTTCTTTCCCAGTTGAAGCAGCGCAGATCGCTTCGGCTATGTAGCGCGGGCGTTTGGGTTCTTCATGCGCTCAAAAGCGCACCCGTAGCTCAGCTGGATAGAGCGCTGCCCTCCGAAGGCAGAGGTCACAGGTTCGAAATCCTGTCGGGTGCGCCAATGATTTCAAGGACTTAGGTGGGGTGGCGCGTGGGCCGAAATGCTCCGGGTAGCACTGGGGTAGCACACTTCCTGGGTCGAATGCTGCCGACGTTTTCCACAGCTTCGATCAGCCGTGACGCCTTTGGCTCCATCCCTATAGAGAGTTAGAGATAGAGCGCTGAGGGTAGTTCGCTTCCTCGGAGCCGCCTTCGCGCCCTCACATAGCGCTGTAGAAGGCGGGGCCGAGGAAAGCGAACGGGTGCTTTGCATGGTGGGCGGGAGCAAGTTCATCCAATCTGCCGCAAAAGAGCCTCGGCCTGTTCCAGAACCAATTTCACGGCATCGTCAGCTAGGTCGGGCGGGTAGCCGTATTTTTTCAGGATGCGCTTTACGAGTACGCGCATTCTCGCACGGGCACTCTCTCGTTTGTGCCAGTCCACCGTTGCGTTCTGCCGAAGTTGCTCTAGGAGCTCATGGGCTATGACGCGTAGCGTCTCATTGCCCAGAACCTCAATAGCGCTCTCATTCTGTGCCAGCGCATCATAGAAGGCGACTTCCTCATTCGATAGCCCTTGCTCTTCGCCGCGCCTTCTCGCCGCTCGCAGGTCCTTCGCGAGGGCAATCAACTCATTGATCATCTCGACCGCTGATATGGCGTTGGCATGATAGCGAGCCACGGCTTCTTCCAGCCTTTTCGAGAACGTGCCGGCTTTCGATGACATTCGTTTGCGAGCGGCTTTGAATTTCGCCGTTGAGGAGCTTCCGCAGGGCCTCCAGTGCGAGGTTCTTTCGCTCCATTCCCTGAAGTTCCGCAAGGAACTCGTCGGACAAAATCGAGATGTCCGGGCTTTCCATTCCTGCCGCACGTAGTATGTCGATGATCTCGGTTGAGGCGACCGCACGGTCGATGAGTTGCTGAACTGCAAAACCTCGATTTGCTTGGGAGATTGCGCCCGTAGCAGTCGATTTGGCGATGGCTGCGCGAACGGCTTGAAAGAAGCCCACCTCATCGCGAATTTTCGAAGCTGCGTCACTGGCAGAGGCCAAGGCATAGGCCTTGGTCAGATTGAGGACGAGGTCTTGAAAGGCACGGTGAGCCCGCTTGCGAACTTCATCACTGGTGGCCTCGCCAGCCTGAGTTTCCTGCCATCTCAGGACCCAATCAATCGCGCCAGCGAGTGCGTTAAGTCTCTCTCGCGGTGCGCCTTCAAGCCCGGCGGAATAGTCGTGCGTGTGAAAAATCTCCTTCACCCGCTCGAAGGCTTCTAGCATCGCGGCCACCGCCTCGTCCTCGTCGATGCCAGTCTTGGTCTGATCGGACGGGCTATAATCCTTCAGAGCATTCTTTAGGTTCTGAAGTATTCCGATGTAGTCGACGACCAGGCCACCGGGCTTATCCCGAAACACGCGGTTCACCCGGGCAATCGCCTGCATCAGTCCGTGGCCACGCATAGGCTTGTCGACGTACATCGTGTTCATGCAAGGCGCATCAAAGCCGGTAAGCCACATATCTCTGACAATAACGAGCTTCAGCGGATCATTGGGGTCCCGCGCACGTTTCGCCAAGAGGTCGCGCCGTCGCTTGTTTCCGATATGCTGCTGCCAAATGAGCGGGTCGGAAGCAGCACCCGTCATTACAACCTTGATCGCGCCGGCGGCATCGTCGTCAGAGTGCCAATCCGGACGCAGTTTTATGACCTCATTGTAGAGGTCAACGCAAATACGTCTGCTCATGCAGACAGCCATTGCCTTTCCGTCTAGTGCGACCAGCCTAGCTTCCAGGTGCTGAACCAGGTCGGCGGCGATCGAGTGAGAGGCGCTTCCTGGCGCCAACCAGCGCCTCCACTGTTGCCCACTTGGCCTTGAACTTCTCCGCTTCGGTTAGGGTATCGTCTTCAACCAGCGCCTCGATCTCGGCGTCGATATTGGGCTTCTCGTCCTGGTCGAGTTCGATACGGGCCACGCGGCTCTCGTAATAGATGGGCACGGTCGCCCCGTCTTCGACCGCACGCGAAATATCGTAGATATCGATGTAGTCGCCGAAGATCGCCGGGGTGTTCCGGTCTTCGCCCTCCACCGGTGTTCCTGTGAACCCAATGAAGGAAGCGTTTGGCAGCGCTTGCCGGATGTAATGTGCATATCCATACCTCCGAACGCCGGTCTTTGTGTCTAGTCGTGCGTCCAGTCCGTATTGGGTACGATGGGCCTCATCGGCAATGACAATGACATTCCGGCGGTTCGTGAGTTCGGGGAAGCTCTCTTCCGTACCAACCGGGAGAAACTTTTGCACGGTTGTGAAGATCACACCGCCTGCCGAGCGCTCTAGAAGACGCTTCAGGTATTCACGGTTTTCAGCCTGTTCGGGTTTCTGGCGGATGAGGTCGCGGCACAAGCTGAAAGTGCCGAAGAGCTGATCGTCCAGATCATTTCTGTCGGTCAAAATAACCAAGCTAGGGTTCTGAAGCTGAGGAGAGCGAACCGCTAGACCAGCGAAGAAGGCCATGAGGAAGCTCTTGCCCGAGCCCTGCGTGTGCCAAATTACCCCGATTTTGCGATCCCCATCGGGAGCGGACGCGTCCACCGCTTCCTGAATTGCCTTACGAGCACCGTGGAACTGGTGATAGCCGGCGATGATTTTAAAGGGGCCTTCGCCTCGATCGGCGAAGACAGTGAAATCCCTGATGAGTTGCAAGAAATGGCTGCGCTCAAATACGCCGCGCAACAGCGTATCCAGCTCCGGCGTGCCGGGCGGGGCGTAGTCCGTTCCATCCACGGTACGCCAAGGCATGTAGCGTTCTTCCTGAGCGGTCAGCGAGCCGATCCGGGCCTTGATGCCGTCGGAAGTGACGAGGACGGCATTGGTTCGAAACAGTGATGGGATGTCGCGCTTGTAGGTCTCAATCTGGTTGAATGCAGAGATGAGCGTGGCGTTCTCATCGCCGGGGTTCTTCAGTTCGAGGACCGCCA
Source organism: Mesorhizobium sp. (assembly GCA_049840935.1). Classification (GTDB taxonomy): domain Bacteria; phylum Pseudomonadota; class Alphaproteobacteria; order Rhizobiales; family Rhizobiaceae; genus Mesorhizobium_G. Next base: position 9,253 of record JASGJA010000024.1, on the reverse strand, counting down.
GTGGCAATCCGTTGACAAAGAGTACGAGGTCAGGCCGCCGGTTCTTGCGCCCTTCAATGAGTGTGAACTGGTTGACCACCAGCCAATCATTGGCGTCCGGATGCTCGAAGTCGATCAGCCAGACTTTGTCTCCTACGATACGATCGTTCGCGCGGTACTCCACGGTCACGCCCTCGGTAATGAGCGTGTGGATTCGTCGGTTCTCCTCGACCGTATCCGGCGATTGGCTGGTGAGAACCTGCCTTAACGCTTCCGGCTCTCGCTTCCTCCGGAACGGAAGGGTTGATCTGTGCAACCCACGCTTCCAGACGCTTGAGCAGCACGGCCTCTGAATAGGACGGGCGTTGTGGGGATGCACCATCTGGCGCAATATCGCTGCCATGCAGATGCAGCCAGCCGAGCGCCTTCAGCGTCTCGATGCCGGCGTGCTCCACGATGTCCTCATAGAAGCCGCTCATACTGACGCAGGACCTCCCTTTGGCTCAACGTCCCACACAGTCGCCGCCAGCTTCGCAAGAAACTCCTGACGTTTTCGAACCGCGTCGGCATTCCAATGAGGAAATACCTCGAGTGTCTTTGCCGCTGTCGTAATCTTATCGGCCACCCCAACCTGGCCGCTCTGATTGCTCGCTTGGCAGCGGGTGAGCAAATACTTTGACTGCGGGTACACGGTAATTTTCGAAGAGTACCGCCCATTTTGGATGGCGCGGTTGATTGACTTCTCTATCAGCAGCAGATTGCCGAGCCGCTGGATGATGGCCTGGTCGTCCCCACCGTCGCCAAACTCGGCAATAGCTTCCATATCGCCGTTGTCCGGCAGGATGTGCTCAATATCGTTTCCGCCTGCGACATACTCTTGCAGATCGTCTCTGCCCTGGCTGCGGCCATAAGCCAGCAGGTCAACATGTTGCGTAAGTTTCGCAAGCAGGTAGCGGACCCTAAACTGCCGCGTGTCACCCAGTTTGAGGCTTAGGAGACGAGGAATTGAAGTCCGTGAAGAGAGCGGATCGCTCCCTGCGGAAGGTCGAGCGAACAAATTCTTCAAAATTCTGGTCGGTTGTACCGCGCAGCGTATGCGCTGCATCCACAATTCGACGTTCGTACTCTTTCCCTGGAGTGCCGGTGATGAGCCAGACAAACAGCGTCCTCTCCACCTCGTCGCACAGGCTGGAGAAATTCGCTGACGAAAGGTGCCGGCCAGCCATCAATATTATGAAGTGTTGCTTGATCGACTTTCCGCCAAGCAAACGCGTGTTCACGATGCCACGTTCCGTGCCACCCGTAACGTTCCGGTTGGAGGCGAAGTTGCTGTAGGCTTTTGCCGCTTCCAAGAGCTTCTGCGAGAACTTCAGTGGGGCATTCTTGTGTCCTGTAAGCGCCTCGTTCTTAAGGAACCAGTCATAGATGATTTCCTCGCGCAGCTTGCTGTCCACATCGAAGCTGGCCAAGAGATAATATAAGGACGATCGCCAAAAGGCCCGTGTCGACGCACAATCGCACGCCGATGACCGACCAAGTTGGTGCGCCAAACAAGGCGTAGAGAGCAAGTACAAGAATAGCGTTGCCGTACCAATCTCCAAAATCTTGGGGAGCGTCCCACCGTCATCACATCACGTGCGATCAGCCCGATCGAAACGAGAGCGCCAACGACAAGGCCCAACGTCGACCCCGCAAATCTATCAATCAAGGCGAAAGCTATGAATGGCGCGAAGGCCAGCAAAATGCCCATGTCACGATACCTGAAAGTAGGCCAGACGCCCGCAGCTCGTTGGCAAGCCCATCCTTTGCACTTCTATTCAATCAAGGCTGTCAAAGCAAAGTTGCTAGGGCGCGATCGACTTCACCTTTGAGCTCGCGTTGCTACGGCTCATCCACAACAGCGCAAATCCGAAAAGCGGGATGAAGATATCGGTCCAGAAGATGATGCCGGCATTGCCCGGTGCGAAATCATGCGCGGTCACCATCTGATAGAGATGGCCGACGGCAGCCCCCAACGTGAAGATGCTTGGGCCGAGCACGGCCGCGAGGCGTAGATCATAACTCCGGAAAGCCGCAAGCAGCCCAACCGCGGCGAAGCCCAGGCTCGCGGTTCCGACCTCGAACTGGAACGGACTATCGGCCCAGCCGATGAAGTCGGCGGATAGCTTGCCGAAAAAGACGTGCATGACAAAATTATAGAAGTTGTCGATGCCAATGCTGAAGAACACATACCAAGCGAGAAGCTTTTCGACGACAAGCGGCCGGTCGATGGCTGTTCTCGATCGTGCAATCGCAATGAGTGAGGCGATGAGCCCGAGCACGAAGAAACTCAGCGAATAGTTCGACATCACGAATGTGACGGTCGCTTTGATGAGGTTGGCCAGCATCATTAAAATACCCTTTAACGTGAGAGGGAAATTACCGTCGCCCCGGCGCAGATCAAAAGAGTACCAAGGGCGACGAGCGAGAGATTAAGGTTGCGCCATTCAGAGAAAACTACGCCGCCAACAAGGACAGCTAGCTGTTGGTCAAGGGCGCGATAATCGAAACCGGCAGGTTCAGCACGCCCATTGCATAAACCATGCAGGCAATCGCCAGTGTCCAGGTCACCCCCATCGCCGCCGCGAGCAACACTGGACGGACAGAGAGAATTGGACCGCCTGTCCAGATGAAAGCCGCCCAGCCGAGCATCGCCACGACGCTGCCAACGACCGCCAGGTAGAGGGGAACGGATGCGCCGGCGCCCAAGCTCGCCCGCATGAATACGGTACCGAGCCCGAGGCAGATGGCGGGAATGGCCCCGCCGATCAAAAATCCGGAAAGCGTCATGGCCGACACCCCGTCACTTTGGGAAATGCTCGACATGGGTCTCGGCGGTGCGGCCGAAATAGACGACACGACGACCCAGGAACGAGACGAGATATCCTGCGCAGCCGGCATTCTTCGCCTTATCGCTGAAGGCGACATAGCTGTAGTCGGCGGGGTTCGCCTGTGCCCACCGCACCAGACGCTCGATTTCGGTGGCATCGAAGGTAGCGGCGACGCTGCCGGCGGAGGGCGGCATGTCCAGCGCCACGCTGTCGCCGTCCGGCAGGTAGTAGGTCTGGCTGTTGCGGCGGTAGTCGACCGTATAGCCCTCAAAGCCGGCGGCTATCAGCTTGCCGACAATCTCCGGGAAGCTCAGGCTGCCGTCATGAGCTGCGTGCAGGCAAATTTGGGCAATAGAAATCCGTTCCGCGTCCATGGCGGTTTCCTTTCATGTCAGTGGTGAGTTTGGCGGGCGGGTTCAGTCCACCGGGGTTACCTTTAGCTCGCGCCGTTCGGCGAGAACCCTCAGGATACGGTCGAGCGTTTCGTGCTCTTCCTTGGTCAACACGCCGAAGAATTCAGCGTCGTTCTTGTCGGCAAGCGATGCCAGCACTGGGATTTTGGCCTGCCCCTTTGTCGTCAGGGATAGGCTGTGAGCGCGCTTGTCCTCCTGGCTTTCTGCCCGTTCAACCAATCCTTTGGCTACCAGCCTTTCCGCAAGTTTGCTGATGGCCCCTTTCGTCATACCCATCCTCTCGGCCAGAACTGACGGAGGTGTCGGCTCCAAGTCGCAGAGCGCCCGCATGAACGACCACTCCGCGACGGTGACATCTTCGCCCGATACCTTGCGCGCGAACTCGTGCGACACAGCGTTTGACACCATTCGCATCCAGTACCCGGTGTGGTCGGTTAGTTCCGAAGCTGAGGTCATGAGGCATTCCTTGTTGACTAGGAAACTAACTCGGAGAAGTTTCCTAGTCAACAACAATTTTGTTGCCCATAACCCGGAGGGATGAATTGTTATGTTCTCGGCGCCTTCGGTCATTCGCGTTGTGGTCACGCCTTTGAAGGCAACCGCGCGTGGTTTCGATTCGCCTTCAAGTGGAAGGACGCCAAAACCGGCAAGGCCCCCAGCCGAGCAGGCATGCAGTCCTACCGCGTAGAAAGTGGCAAGCTAATCGAGACTTGGCTCTCGATGCAGCCGCTAGGATCGTCATGGAGCGACGCCACCGCCCAGGAGCACAGCACCGCCGATCAAGTAGCTGGCGCATGAGTCAACCGGCTCGAAGCGCATAGCGGCGTCCCCCAATCGCAGCTCGTAGCGGCGAGCATCCGGTTCAATGTCGAGGCGAGGCAAGACACCTTGGTTCTCTAGTATCTCACAATTTCATAGCAAAAACAATGACATACGAGCACCCAGTTTCATCCTGTCCGGCGCGCCAATTCACCGGCCGAGATTCGAACTTACGTGCGTCGTTAAGCGCTTCGCAGCGAGCCGTTCAGCGGGGAAGAAGCACCGTCACCAAGTTTTACTGTTCTGCTGCCCCAGAACCTTGAGGCATACGTCCTGATAGTCCGCGCGTCGCCTGACGCAATAGGTTTAGCCCTCTCCTATTCGGCAAGCAGTGCCTTCAGGTTCATTTCGGAAAACGAACGGAAGTCGGTCGGGCCTGTGTTCTCCGGCGTGCGACCCACGGAGTTGTCGATCCCCTCGTCCTTCGCCCGATACATGTCGACATAGCCCTGCGCCACGGGCTCGCTCGCACCCCGGTCAAGGAATTGCTGCTTGAACTGGTCGAAGGATATCTGCTGGTAGCGCACGGGGCGACCCACGACGTCCGAGAGGATCGTCGCCTGGTCGTCGAACGACAGATCGTCCGGTCCAAGCAACGGCGCTTCCTGTTGTCCATCCCAACGGGTGTCGGCCAGCAGGCGCACGGCGGCCGCGGCCATGTCGCGCGTTGCCGTGAAGGGCAGCTGGCGGTCGGGTCGGATCGGACCGAAGAACACACCCTTCGCTTTTATCACTGCAGCCTGGCGCGCCGTATTCTCCATGAAGGATGGCATAGCCAGGCCGCGAAACGCTGCGCCGGTCGCCATCAGCATGTCGTCCATGCGGATCGATGCCGTGACGGGACCAGCATGGTCCTGCCACGCCGTGCCGCGTCCAATCGCGGTGATGGTGACAATCCGCGCTACTTGATGGCGCTGGAGCGCGGCAGCGGCGGGCCGCGTGAAGTCGAGATAGGCGTCCTCCAGGCTCTGCGTCCACGCCGGCGGCGTAAGCCAGAATACGGCTGTAGCTCCTTCGAAGGCTCTCTCGACGACGGACGCTTCGCCATGCGATCCTTCGATGATCTCCGCGCGGTCGCGAATTACGGAGGGCAGTTTGACGGGCGTCCGCGCGATGACGCGCAAGGGCGCATTGCGTTCCAGCAGACCACTCAGGACCTTGCTGCCGATCTGGCTCGTAGGGGCGGTTATGACGATCATAGTGAAATCCTGATCTCGATTACAGACGGCGACGCCTAGAGGCGCATCGAGAGCTCAACGTCCTCGACGAACGGGACCGACAGGTAGCCTTGACGGGGCGCGCGCACGCGTCTGAGGTACTCGGGGCTCAAATCGGCATTGTCGGCGACGATCAGCGAACCCGGCCTCAGGTGGCTTTCGATCAGAGCCAGAATGTCGGGGTAAAGAGGCTTTGCACCATCAAGCAGCAACAGATCGATAGGGTCCGGCAAGTTGGCGCGCAGAGTTTCTAGAGCGTCACCCTCGCGAAACTCGACGAGGTCAATCAGCCCGGCTTCGACCAAATGCTCACGCGCAAGCGCCACCTTAGACGGCTCGAATTCGGTTGTGATCAGACGTCCGCCGCCATTGTCGCGGAGAGCTGCAGCCAGATGCACTGTCGAAATGCCAAAGGAAGTGCCGAACTCGACGACGTTGCGCGCCCCGGTGCTGCGCGCCAGCATGTAGAGCAGAGCCCCCGTTTCGCGGGAGACCGGCGGCCACAAATCTTTCATCAGCTCGTAGAGTTGACGATATTCGGTCTTGCTATGCATCAGCCTGTCCCGCTCGCCGCGGGACAATGATGCCAGCGCCGGGCTCGTGGCGGCCGCAGCGCCTGCAAACAGGCGATCCAGCAAGGGTGCCACCGGGGCTGTGTCTAGAGTTGTCATTCACGTTTCCAATCGCGCATAGCGTTGATTTATCGATGGAATTTAAATACGATGATTTCGTCGCGTTTTCTATTCGCATTCCGGGAGGATCTTTTGAGCAGTCGGCCAAGCCCCCGGATTTCCTCACGAAAGCAGCCCAAGCAGTCCCGCTCGACGGAGCTGGTTGCGGCCATTCTGGAAGCCGCTGTTCAGGTTCTGGCGGAAGAAGGTGCCCAGCGTTTCACGACTGCGCGCGTTGCGGAGAAGGCAGGAGTGAGCGTCGGCTCGCTCTATCAGTACTTTCCCAATAAGGCGGCGATCCTGTTTCGCCTCCAAAGCGACGAATGGCAAAGAACCACCGACCAGTGGCGTGCCATTCTGGAGGACAGAGGCCCAACCGCCCCTCGATCGGTTGCGGAGCCTTGTGCACGCCTTTGTCCGTTCCGAGATTGACGAAGCCGCCCTGCGTGTGGCGCTGGATGATGCTGCACCGCTCTATCGCGATGCCGCTGAAGCTCAGGAAATTCATAAAGAGGGCGATCGCATCGTCGATGCTTTTATGCACGAAGCGCTCCCGAACGTTTCGGAAAAAGTCCGATTGCTCGCGGGCGAACTGATAACGATGACGCTGACCGCCGTCGGCAAGGAGTTTTCGGAGACCGTCCGGACGGATGCAGAGACCGTCGCCTATGCCGATGCGATGTCAGACATGCTTTGCGCGTACCTTCGTGAAGTTGGGGACGCCTGGAGTGATCCTGCTGCGATCTCCTGGACAAAACTGAAATCCACCACCTGCTACAGTTGCTAGGGATTGTGGTTGATACGGATACTGAACAGACCTTGGCCACCGCCAGCCAGCGTTGGGCTTCAGCTTCCGCATCCTATTTCCGCAGCTTTTCGTCTCTTCGAATGTTTGCAAGCCAAATCATGGATTATAGAGATTGAGGTAGTAGCATGCCTAGAACCAGTCAATTTGGTTCCACTAAGCGTGGATTGCATTTTCTCATAACTCTGCAAAGGTTTTTGACAATAGGCGCGATCGATGTCCAACCATGGGAGTGCCGGTGGGAATGAAACCGCGCATGATGGCATTAACCGAGGAAATGGTGGCACTTTGTCATCGTGATGTCGTCGATACTGGTCCGGAGCCTGGGCTGAGCTATCTTGACGAGAATGATTACATTCGAATTCGTGACTCCGCGATGGCGGTAAGGCCGGCTGGCCCGATTTGGCTATTCGCTTATGGTTCGCTCATTTGGAAGCCGGAGGTCGAACACGTGGAGGAGCGCGTCGCCACCGCGCGCGGTTATCATCGTGCTTTCTGCATTCACCAGACACGCTGGCGCGGCACGTTGGAGCAACCGGGATTAATGATGGGCCTTATGCACGGAGGGCAATGTCGAGGCATCGCCTTTCGGGGTGCCGAATGGCGATCCGGCGGAAGTCGTCTCCAAGCTCATCCGTCGAGAAATGACCGCGAAGCCCTCCACCTACCTGCCGACCTGGTTAAAGCTCGACACTTCCGATGGGCCGTTGATCTGCTCTTGGATTTGTGGTCAACCCAAACGGACGGACCTTTTCCGGCAAGCGCAGCGATGCAGACGTCGCGCGGATCCTGGCGCGAGCCTGCGGCCATATGGGTTCGGGCGCAGAATATCTGTTCCAAACCGTGCGCAACCTCGAATCGCGCGGCATCCATGATCGCCGTCTCTGGCGACTGCAACAAATGGTAGCGGATGAGATCAATGCCCTCCGGTAGCGTTTCCTCAGTCGTACGCACCTTGGAGGCAATTGACAAAACCTCAGTCAACAAGAACTGCCCAGCCGAGTCGATACAGAACGGACAAAACTGAAATCGGCTACTAATGCAGTCGCTACGCTCCGCTATAGGCTGGCTCAGATGGTAGTGCTCAAGCCTCGGCGATCATTCGCTATTGAGACTTTCATGTCCGGAATGCGGACCGGCATCTTTGCTCCCTGTCGGGCGGGTGGGTTGATTGGAAACCACTTAAGCCATTCCTCATTGGCTCTCGCGAAGTCTTCCTCATCGGCCACAATGAGCGTCGCACTGACCGCCTTTTCCAGACTGCTCCCCCGCAGCCACAAGAATAGCGGAGATGTTGCGAAGGCATTGCGCGACCTGTGCCTGCACTGGACCTTTAACGAGTTGGCCTGTCGATGGATCGATTGGCGCTGTTCCAGATACGAACACCAGTCCCGCGGCGATGACGGCTTGGCTATAGGAAGGCGGTGTAGCTGGTGCGGCTGAGGTGGCGATTATCTTGCGCGACATGACAAGACCTATCCGTTCGGCGTTTCTGGTCCAGGCTCTCTAAGCTCAGCCAAATAGAGCTAAAGTCAAGCGCCAGAACCCATTGCCACCGATCGACTTTATACTCTGTGTCCCAATTGATTGGAATTTGACGCAGAACTCGCAGGCCTGAGCGCAAGCACACGTGCGCGAACAATCCCTTTCTCATGAAATTCCGCAAATGCCTGTTTTAGTGGGGCTTTGGTTGTTTGACGTTTTTGTCTTGAACGAAAAGGGCTTAGTGGAAGTCACGTGATTTCGGGATAATACGTCCATCTCGTGGGTGTCGGGCGCGCGGCAGATCGGACCGAGAGGATATGTCAGCAGACATCACTTCCCCTCTCGCTCAAGCTATCGAGCAAAATGGTGCGATCAACGATGCGATCGGCCATCAGGTGTAGAACGCCTTCCACACTTTTTTGCACCCGTCCATGCACCTCCATCAGACGCGATGCCATGAGTGGACGGCGATAACGTTCTAATAGCCTCGACCAGAGCAGTATGTTTACGATTCCCGTTTCATCCTCCAGCGTGGCGAAGATGGCGTTGCCCTTGCCTGGTCGTTGACGGACCAAAACTACGCCCGCCACTTTCGCGCGTCGGCCAATTCGGTACTGTAGACAGTTCAGCGCTGGACAAAATGCCCTCTGCACGCAGCTGCTCGCGCAGAAAATGCATGGGGTGCTGTTTCAGTGAGAGGCGGGTCGTCTGATAATCGGCGGTTACCTCCTCCGATAGCGGCATGGCGGGCAGCGAAAAAGGCGGTTCGACAGCAAGTTCATGAGCGTCTGCGGCAGCGAAGAGAGGCAGTTCGTCGCCGCCGGGCATCCGTCGTACCTCCCATGCCGCTGGCCGACGTTTAAGATCGATCGAACGGCAAGCGTCGGCATCCGCCAGAAGGCGCAGCGCGCGTGTCGGAAGCGGTGACGTGCGATCCTGAGAACCTTCACTGGCTCGTGGCACTCGTACCCGGCGAGCCAGATCCTCAATACTG
>JASGJA010000023.1:0-108625 GCA_049840935.1 Mesorhizobium sp. | reverse complement strand
TATTGCTAAGGTTAATAGGGAAACACGATAGAATCCGAACAGCACCTTCGCCAACGCTCATAGTGATCGTTCAAGGCCGAAAGCGTGTTGATGCGGGCCTGATTGTTCGTCATGCGTGAAAGTGCTTCCGCGACGAGGTTGTTTTCAAAATCCTGCAATTTGTTCACGGCCTCGGGCGTATCGTATCCGCCGTGGACCGCGTCCTCATAAGGCTTCATGGTCTCGTTCCAGCCGGAAGGGTGCAGGATAGTGGCAGCGCGCCGCAGCGACCCCATCGACGCAGATTGGGAGCGGTAAAGCTGGTCGCCGACATAGCGCAGTCGCATATCGGCCGAGAGGGCGGCAAGCGTGAGATTAAGCGTGGCGCGCGACAGTTCGTTTGCCTGGAACATCGTCACGAATTTGGTGAGGTCGTCGTTCTGGCCTTGGAGCTCGGTGATCTCTGAGCGCACCGGCTCCTGCCAACCGTCCAAAACGCGATAGACCACATTGCCGCTGATCCATGACCCAATGGACGGCAGCGCCAGAATGATCGAAACGAGTAAGGCCGAACGGTTCAGAGTATTGCCCCCGCATTGACGACAAAGCCGCACGGATATGTTGTCGCCGGATCAAGCTCAAAGGACAAGGGGATTGAATTAATAGTACCCCTCATCCGGCAGGCGGATGAGGGGCGCTATTAAAAAACTACGCTGCTAAAAAGCTACGCCGCGCTGCGGGTATCCGGCTTGCGGCGCTTGGCGGTCTTGGTCGTCTTGGCCTTCATCTCGGCGGCGCGTTCGAGGCTCTGCTTCAGAACCTTCATCTGCTTGGCCTGACCGTCAGCTGCTTCCTTCAGGGAAGGGGCCGCGTGCGACGGCATGCGCGGCGCTTCGGCTGACTCGACAGCAGGGTGAGCAAGCTTGTGCTCCAGAATCCGGCGCTCGGCCTCGACTTCGTTGAGGCGCGTTTCCAGAAGGTTCAACTGGCTCTGCTTGTCAGACTGATCTGCCTTGGACGTTTGCAGGCGAGCGCTGAGTTGCGCCGTTTCAGAACGCAGGCATTGCAGCTCGGTGTTGTAGCGGCGGTCGCGGTCGGCGATGTCCTGCTCGGCCGTGTGAAGCGAAGCCAGCGTTTCGGTCAGGCGAGCGTCGAGCGCATCATTCTGTTTTTGCAGACGAAGCAGTTCGGATTCGCCAATGCCAAGGCGCGTTGAGGCGTCGGAAGCGCGTGCTCGACTCGACAGACAGCAACGTCTGCGTTTCGTCGAGCTTGCGGCGATATTCTGTGCTTTTCTGCTGCGAAACATCGAGATCGAGGCGCAGCACGACGTTTTTCTCGCGCAGCGATTGAACTTCGCGGTTCAGACGCTCGATGTCGACCGTCTGAGCGGTGATCTGAAGCTGCATTTCGCTGCGCAGGCTTTCGAGCGATGCAAGCTGGCTCTTGGTTTCCACTGCTTCCAGACGCGCGTCGTTCAGCGCGGTACGGAGAAGCTCAAACTCCTGCGCGATGCGTGCCTCGCGGGTTTTGTGAGATTCGATGACCGCTTCCTGTCGCTCGCGCAGACGTTCCAGCTTGTCGAGACGCTCTTCAAAGCGGCGATTGTCGGAAGCGAATTTCGCGTTGGTTGTTTCAAGGTCAGACAGGCGCGCAATGTCGGCTGCACAATCGTCAAGGAAGGAGCGCCCATGCGTATGGCTGGCGATGACCGCGGCAAATGCCTGGCCGATCTTGAAAAGTTCGTCGCGGGCCGCGCGGTGAGACTCGTCAAAAGCCTGAAAGGCGGCCATGCGAGCCTGCGCATGAAGAGAGAGGTCGCTATCGGGGGCCGTGGTTGGCGCACTTAACGGTTCAAGCGATGTTTCGCCAATTTCGCCGTGCTCAATTGCTTCGGCGGTTATTGGCTCGATGTCCGGCGGTTGCGTACCGCCTTCTTCGTGGGAAATGATTTCGTTGAAGGCATTTTCCATCTCGTCATCGAGATTGACGAGAGCTTTTTCAAGCGGATCCTTGCGAGAGAACAAATCCCCAAGATTTATCATGACGCGGCCGTTTTCTCTTGCACTCTGTTGACTACAAATTTAACTAACTACAGAGCAATATTTGCCCTGCAATTGACGCTGCTGGACTCCAGTCCGGCTGTCCATATCACGTTATTTCCATTCTGCATCATCTTTGGGTTGTAACCTTTGGTCAACCAGATAGCTACAAGCTATCCGTTTGGCGGTTCCCAAAGGCAAAAATGACGATAAATTCCCGCAAAAGTTGGATAGGACGGCGCGCGCTTCTTGGCGCTGTCCTTGTTGGAGGCGGTGCGCTGTGGGCCGGAACGACCGTAGCGCGGCTGGCGCGCGGGCCAAGTAGCGCCAAGGATTTGGGGCGCATTGCGGATGCCGACGGGGTGACGCTGCCTGTCGAGACTCGGGGCGTTGCTGCGGCTTATGATCCGGCGTTGCCGTGGAAAATGCAGGGCGGGGTGCTGAACGATGCCAGCGCGCTGTCGCGGACCCCGGTTTTTGGCGTTGTTCAGGTCGGTTCCGAGGACGATGTGGGGCGGGCGCTGGCTTTTGCGCGCGACAACGGTTTGAAGGTCTCGATGGCGGCTGTGCGGCACTCGATGGGTGGCCAAGCCTTCGACGACAATGCGCTCGTGCTGGATATGATGAAGTTCAACAGCATTGCGCTGAACGAGGCTGAGCGAACGGTTACGGTTCAGCCCGGCGTGACGTGGCACGAGATCCAGAACGTGCTGCATCCGCGATTTGCCGTGAAGGCGATGCAGTCGACCGATATTTTCTCGGTGGGCGGGTCGCTTTCGGTAAACGCGCACGGCATGGATCATCAGGTGGGGTCGATTGCCGGCACGGTGAAGCAACTGCGCGTGATGCTGGCGGATGGTTCGATTTCGACCTGTTCGAGGTCGGAGAATGCTGACCTGTTCCGGCACGTAATCGGCGGGTACGGGCTGTTTGGCGTGATCCTGTCGGCGGAACTCGAAATCACGGATAACGCCGTTTATCGAACGTCGCGCGAAATCATCCGGTCGGAAGAATTTCCGGCGTTCTTCGCTGAAAAGCTGGAAGGCAACGCGAATGTCGGGCTGTTTTACGGCCATCTTTCGACGGCGCCCGGTAATTTCATGCGGGACATGATCGTCTATCGCTACGACAAGGTAGCCGACGAGCCGCCATCGGATATGCCCGAATTGGGCGCACCGGGGGCAGTTGGCGTTAAGCGCGTTATCATGAACATGGCAAAGTGGGGCGGACCGTTTCAGGAATTCAAATGGTTTAGTGAAAAGACGCTGGAACCACATTTTGAAAGCTGCACGGTGCCGCGTACGATGGCGATGGGCGAGGGCGAGGCGTGTCTGGTTTCGCGCAACAATCCCATGCATGACTCGGTGCCATATCTCTTCAACGATCTGCCGGGCGAGACGGATATACTGCATGAGTATTTCGTGCCGCGCGGGGCGTATAATGATTTCATCGCCGGGGCGCGTGAGATTTTGATGGCGCAGGATTTGCCGATCCTTAACGCATCCATCAGGATCGTGCATCAGGAAGACATTGCGCTGAATTATGCGCCCGTGCCCGCCTTCTCGCTGGTGCTTTACGTTAACCAGCCGACCACCGAAGAGGGCAATCGCCAGATGCGTGATTTGACGCGCAAGCTGATCGATCTGGCGCTGCAACATGGCGGGCGGTTTTTCCTGCCCTATCAATTGCATTTCACGGGCAGGGAGTTGCTCGCATCCTACCCGGAAATGCCGGAATTTCTCGCTGCAAAGCGCCGCTACGATCCCGGCGAATTGTTCACATCGACATTTTATCGCGCCATCAAGGCGCTTACAGGCATGGCATGAAAACTGGCGTGATGGTTGCGTTCCTGATTGGAGCGAGTGGGTTGGTTTTGTCTTCGGCAAATGCCGAATCCACAAAGGCGTTTCGACTGAAGCTGGGCGAGCAGTCTATTGATATTGACGTGGGCGAGGGCGCGGAAATCACTCTGCCAGATGGCTCGAAAGCCAAGGTCGAGCTTAGTCGCAACCAGTTTGCGACCTATTCCGGCGAGGGCTTTACGTTTGTGCACCCCAGCGACGTGTCGGTGACGCGCTCCGAACTTGGCGACGGCATCGTGCAGCATCTTATGACGACGGCTCTCGGCACGATGGTGATCGTCCAAACTTATGATGGGATCGATCCATCTGGCCTGAACGAAATGATGCTGAAAGAATTGACCGGCGATGGGGTTGCGGCGGGCGCCAAGCTGGAACGCAAACAGACACAGCGCGACGTTGCAGGAAAGGCGCTGACCGGGATTGCAGCTACCGAAACGCTCAAGCGCGATACGGTTGATTATGAGATCAAGTCATACGGCAGGGATGACGGGGGCGTGATCGTTATTACGCGTATGGATAAGGAAAACGCTGCGCAGGACGGCGCGAAGATCAAGAAGTTTTGGGAAACGTTCAAAATTCAGTAGATGCGGAAGGGGCGAATGTCATGTCCGCGCGATATACCCCTCATCCGCCTGCCGGCACCTTCTCCCTCAAGGGAGAAGGCGGATAGTTGCGGGGCTGGCTTCAATCGCCACCGTTGCGTGGTTTGTGAGCTGTTGACTTTGCTTCCTTCTCCCCTTGAGGGAGAAGGTGCCGGCAGGCGGATGAGGGGTAGAACGAAACACTCAATAGTCATAAACGTGTTCGAGGCGGGCGCCGGATTTTTCGAGTGCAGGTATGATCGTGTGCAATTGCTGCACGGCGACAGCGAGCCCAAGGCGGCGGTGGCGAGGGTCGGCAGGAAGACGGTAGTCGAACAGCAGGCGAGCGTTGGGTGGCAGGATGATTGCACCGTTGGAAATGGCGGTGACGAGAATTTCGCGATTGCCGCCGATTTCAACGAAGCGGATGCCGCGACCGATCAGGCGAGGGACCATTTCCGTAAACGCCTGATAGCGCTTGGTGACGAACACGGCACCATCGATGCCCATATCCTTTTCGAGTTTCGTATCGGGTTCGTCGGCAATGGCCAGCGCGACCGGGCCTTTTGCCCAGACATGGATGTCGAGCAGGGCGGGTGCTGCCGTTGCTTCAAGGCCGGATTTGATGAGATTGGCGTAGGCTTGCTTGATGGAATAGGCGAGCCCGAATGCGCCCTTTCGCTCGGTCGTTCGGCTGGGATCGTCGCCTTCATTCGGTGCCAGCGCCAGCAAGCCGTCGCGCTTTTGCGCATAGGCAAACTGATACCACGGCACTTGATCGAGAAAGCCCGCGTAATCCTTTGCGACCCGCGCGAGATAGTGGTCGGCAGCGACGGGGCGACCGGACGTCCATTCGGTGAAGCGGCCTATCGTGTTTTCGTACAGGGATTGGATGGCGTGTTCGATGGTGTGACTGGTGCCAATGACGGCAAGCATCTGGTGATTGGCGAAGTTGAACGGACGGCTCGAACTCGCGCGGATCACCATCGCGTAATCCTGCCAGAAACGACCGATATATGACCAATAAGGGAAGTCGCTTTCACGCTTTCCAAATTCGAGAAAGCCGGCATATTCACGCGCGGCATAGACAATCGCCCATTCGGGATAGGTGAGATAAGTGGACTCCTCCGGGCGCTGATAACCGGGGATTTCAGCGCGGATTTCTGCGGAGAGCGCGGGCGGAGAGCGGGCTTTCGTTCAATCCGGGCAGGGGCGTCTTGTCGAGCGCCGTGGTTGTTGCGAAGCCATAGGCAAGACCCGCGAGCGGGATCGCCAGCACGATCAGCACAATGACCAGAGCGACTTTAATCGAGCCGCCAGAGAAAGCGCAGCAGAAACAAGGGTCAAGCCATCGAATAACGGTCGTGGACGCGCCGAGATAACCAGTAGCCGACGAATACGGCAAAACCGCCAATCGCCAAATGCGGCAGGTTGGCGAAGACGCGGGTTGGGAAGTCGATATCCGTGCGGAAACCATTGATGAAGATGCCGCCATCAAGACAGCCCGAGCCGGTGACAAGACCGAGCACGCCGTCGAACAGATAGACCGCGCCGAAAATCTTGAAGTAGAGCACCGACTGACGATGCGAAATAAATGCTGCGATCAGCGCCCAGACGCCGGAAAACGCGTGTAGCAGATCATCGTACCATTGCAGGCTGAACAGGCCGAACAGATAGCCATTCGCATCGTTGAAAGCCGGTACATAGCCAATCGCCACCACCAGAAAGAACATGATGCCGTAAACGACAGCGAGTTTCTGGATGGAAGTCATGGTCACTTCCTGTTCGTCTGGCATTTTTTGATGACCAGATACCCCCACCCCTACCTCCAAGGGGGAGGGGGAGGGGGGGGTGCCCGCCACCCGGACATTACACGAGCTATCGTTAATGAGAGAAGAAGCGCCAGAAACAGAGCAGGCGCCGGGATTTCTCCCAGCGCCTCCCTGTCAAATTTCCAGCTTTTTTCAGGCAGCAATACCGAAGGTTTCGCGCCATCCATCGCCTTCTTTTTGACGGTTCGCCACACCCTTGTCCGAAGACTTCGGTTGCCTTGAACCTCGCCCGACGCTCCCTTGCGGGTTTGCCTGACGTCCATCGAAGACTTAACCGGCCTTCATGGCAGCATCGGTCCGCCGATAACGCTTGCACGCTGTCTGCGGTCCCGTTTCCGTCCGATCCAATGTGAGCAAGCCCAATCGTTTCGGTCTTTCTGCGGGACTCAGCCTGACCCGGTTTCATCCTTGCCTTGCGGCTCAGCGATCCGTTGCCGTCTGAGATGACTAAACCTTAGCGGGAGAAGGCGGCCTTGGATACAACCTTGATCCTGTGGATAACGGGGTTATCGGGAATCATTGCAGCGCAAAATGAGAGGCGGCTAAATTCCTCGCTGCTTGCCATCGCCAAGCATTCAGGGCTTTCTGGCTGACAGCATCCCGGAGGAGGAGTTGGGTGAAAGTTGGGGTAATTCTAAATCCGGTGGCCGGAGGAGGCCGCCTGAAACGGCACTGGCCGGAGATTGAACGCGCGCTGAAACCGCATTGCGCCGCACTCACCATGCGTGAGACGGAACAGGCAGGCGACGGCGAAAGGTTGGCGCTTGGCCTTTGCGGGACAAGGCTGCGATCTGGTGATTGCCGCAGGCGGCGATGGCACCGCGAGCGAGGCGGCGGATGGTTTGTTGCAAGCGCGCGCGGAAACGGGCCGCGCGGTGGCGCTGGGTATTTTGCCGTGTGGGACGGGTACGGATTTTGCGCGCGGTCTGGGCATTCCGCGTGAGCCGCTGGAGGCGGTGAAGCACATTATGCAGGCAAAGCCGCGCGCAATCGATGCGGGACGGGTGAGCTTTGTCGATGACCACGGCGCGCTGGCAAGCCGCCACTTTATCAACATCGCAAGTCTGGGACTGTCGGGCGTGACGGATCGGGCGGTGAACGCCGACAAGCGCAAGGGGCGTGTTTCGGCAAAGGCGCTGTTTTACTGGCGAACCGTGGTGGAGTTTTTGCGGTTTAAGTTCCAGAACGTGCGGATTATCGTGGATGATGGCGAGCCAATCGACGCGCGGATTGCATTGGTGTCGGCATGTAATGGGCGCTTTTTCGGAGCGGGAATGATGATTGCGCCCGATGCCGAACTGGATGATGGGCAGTTCGATGTGGTGATCGTGCGGGCGTCGGGGAAGCTCGGACTGCTGAAGGATTTACGCCTGCTCTATGGCGGGCGGCATCGCAACCATCATGCGATTACTATTTTGCGTGGGCGCAAGCTGACGGTGGAACCGCTGGACGTTGGCAACGTGCCGCTGATCGATGTGGACGGCGAGTCGCCGGGGCGAGCGCCAGTTACGTTTGAGATATTGCCCGGCGCTTTGATGCTGAGAGCGTAATGGATTTTTGATTGCCCTCCGGGCGACCCCCACCCCTTACCCCTCCCCTCAAGGGGGAGGGGGAACGAAACGCCGAGTTCTCAATTCCCCCTCCCCCTTGAGGGGAGGGGTAAGGGGTGGGTCGCGCAGAGGACCTCATTTATTAAATCAAGTACCTCGCAATTTGATTCAATTCCCTGCGGAAATGATTCCGGTGAGTTTCCGATCCTTTTGATAATCAAGGAAGAACCGGGGTGGCGTGCGGTTCGAGATGCAGCAGTTTGCCATCGTAGGGATTGGCTTCACAGAAGGATTCATCGAGTTCCACCCCAAGGCCGGGTTCCGTCGAGGGGATCACGTAACCGTCTTGCCACTCGATTTTTTTCCTCAACAGGCGGGCGTGGAAGCCGTCCCACGTCTTGATGGATTCGAGGATCAGGAAGTTCGGCAAAGTGAGCGCGAGTTGGATATTGGCCGCGCCGACGATTGGTCCGCAATAGCAATGCGGAGCAATCTGGATGTGGTATGCCTCAGCCATCGCGGCGATTTTCTTGGTTTCAAGGATGCCGCCTGAGCGACCAAGGTCAGGTTGCAGGATGGTGGCGGCACGCTGTTCGATGACGCGCGCGAACTCCCATTTTGTGGTGAGGCGTTCGCCCGTGGCGATGGGAATTTTGGTGCCGCGCGCAACCTGCGCCATGACTTCCGGCATATCGGGCGGAACGGGCTCCTCGAACCACAGCGGATCGTAAGGCTCGATAGCCGCTGCCATGCGCAACGCGCCGGATGCGGTGAACTGGCCGTGCGTGCCGAACAGAATGTCGGCGCGGGTGCCAACTGCTTCCCGGATGGCCTTCAACATTCGGGCAGAAAGGTCGATGTCGATGAGGCGCGGCTGGCGTCCATCCCATGCCGACCACGGACCGGCGGGATCGAGCTTTACGGCGTTAAAACCTTGTTCGACATAGAGCGCGGCGCATTCAGCGGCGAGCGCGGGGTCGTTATAGACGTTCACCTCGCCTGCTTCGGACGGAACGACGCTGCCTTCATGCGGGTAGAGATAGGTGTAGGTGCGAAGCTTTTCATGCACCGCGCCGCCGAGCAGCTTGTGAATGGGCTTGTTCGCTTCCTTGCCGATAATATCCCAGCAAGCCATTTCGAGCGCAGAAACGCAGCCCATCATGGACAAGTCCGAGCGCTGGGAAAAGCCGGACGCATAAGCGCGGCGGAAGAAGGTTTCGATATCGTGCGGGTCGTGGCCGATGAGATAGCGCGCGGCGCAGTCCTCGATCATGCGGGCGGTGATGTGTGGACCGAAAGTGGCGGTATAGGCTTCGCCATAGCCGGTGACGTTTGAATTGGTTGTGAGTTTCACGAAGATGAAATAACGCCCGCCAATGCCTGCCGTGTCATTGCCGACAACCCATGTTTTGACATCGGTGATCTTCATGCGTTGTCCTCCAGCACCATCGCTGCACCTTTCCAGCCGGTCATGATGGCGGGTGCATTGGTGTTTCCCGCAATATTGCTTGGAAAGATGGACGCGTCGATAACGCGCAAGCTTTCGAATTCCATGAACGCGCAGGCGCGGATCAACCACGGAAGTGGAGGGGTCCGGTCCCATGCGGCAGGTGGCGACAGGGTGGTAAACCGTGCCGGACCGCTTGCGGAAATCCTGAATCAAATCGTCGTCGGAAGTGATTGATGGGCCGGGCAGAATTTCCTCTTCGATAAACTCGGCCATGGCTGGCTGCGCGGCGATTTTGCGCACGAATTTGACCGCTGCGAGCATCTCCGAAACGTCATGGTCAGTGGAGAAAGCGTTGGGCGTGATCTTCGGATATTCACGGGGATTTGCGGAGCGGATCATGATTTCGCCGCGACTGGACGGCCGGCAATTGGACAGGCCGATGGAGAAGCCCGGCCATGGATCGGGCGTGAGGATAGGGCGTTCGCCGGACCGCGGAATGACCGTCGAGAACGCCTGAAAATAGAGTTGCATGTTCGGGCGTGGTTGCGATGGATCGGTGCGGAAGAAGCCGCCTGCATTGTTCATCGAAAGCGACAGCGGGCCGGAGCGCAGCAGCAAATATTGGATGCCGACGAGAGCCTTGCCCCACCATGGGCGGAGCAATTGGTTGAGCGTCGGGGAGCGTCCCTTGAACGTGTAGTTGATGCCGAGATGGTCTTCCAGATTGCGACCAACATGCTCGCTGGGATGGAGGATTTCGATGCCAAGTGAAGAGAGGTGCGCAGCGGGGCCGATGCCCGACAATTGCAGGAGTTGCGGCGAGTTGATGGAGCCGCCGCTGATGATGACCTCACGGGCGGCGCTGACCTGATGGCGCTGGCCGTTCTGCTCATATTCGATGCCGGTGGCGCGTGTGCCGTCGAACAGAATGCGGGTCGCAAGCGCATTGGTTTCGACGCGCACATTGGAGCGGCGCATGGCGGGACGCAGGAAGGCACGAGCGGCGGACATGCGCCGACCGTCTTTCGTGGAAATCTGGTAGATGCCGACGCCTTCCTGGCGCGCGCCGTTGAAATCAGGATTTAGCGCGAGGCCCGCCTGTTGCGCGGCTTTCAGATAGCGGTGGGTGAGGGGGTGGACGGTGGCGGAGCAATCCGTGACGTGGAGCGGGCCGCCAGTGCCGCGCCATTCATCCGCGCCAGCCTGATTGTCCTCAATGGCTTTGAAGGCAGGGAGAACGTCGCGCCAGCCCCAGCCGGTGTTTCCCGACGCTTCCCATCCGTCATAGTCGGCGGGGTTGCCACGTATCCACACCATCGCGTTGATGGAACTTGAGCCACCAAGGATTTTGCCGCGCGGCCAGTGGTCGGCATTGCCTGCCAAGCCGGGGTCTGGTTCGGTTTTGTAATTCCAGTTTACGGCAGGGTCGAAGAAGCATTTGCCGTAACCCAGCGGCATTTGAACGAAGAAACGGCGGTCTGTGCCGCCAGCTTCCAGAACGAGGACGGAAAAACGTCCATTTGCGGAGAGGCGCTCGGCCACCACCGAACCTGCCGAACCGGAACCAACGATGATGAAATCATAGGTTTGCATGGACATGCTCGATCGTATTTTCAGACCCCCAGCCCTAACTTGGCTTAGGCCACGGGTCTCTCGCCGTTCTAAGCACCCCCACCCCTAGCCCCTCCCCCTTGAGGGGGAGGGGCTAGGGGTGGGGGTTCGTGGAAAAAAGCTATTCATTTTCCAAAGTTGTTTTGTTGCAGCCGGACGGCAAGGGCTGTGAAAAATGCGACTGCCGGCTGTCGCAGGCAAAGCGGCGCAGCGGGGCGCGATGGGATTGCATGGGCCAATAATCGGAGGAAGTGGAATGGCCGACAAGCCCTTGGTGACGAATGCACGCGAGCGGGAACGCGAGGGCTGGGACGATCCCGAACGGGGGACCGTGTCGTGGTATACGCTGGTGAGCGGCGACATTACGCCAACCAGCGCGCTGAGTTGTGGAATTGCAGAATTTGAACCGCGCACGGGGATTTTGAAACCGCATCGGCACGATCCGGCAGAGCTGTATCACATACTCGAAGGGCGGGGCATTTTGACGCTTGAGGGCCAGGAGCGGGTCGTGACTGCGGGCGATACGGTGTTCATACCCGGTAATGCGGAGCACGGCATTCGCAATGAGAGCGACGCGGTGCTGCGGCTGTTTTACGTGTTTCCGCAGGACCGATTTTCGGACGTGGTCTATCGGTTTCCGGAGGCGGGCTGAGCCGCAGCGAGATTTGCTTCGGCGCGGACGGCATTGCGCGCGACATACCAACCGACCAGTGCGCCCGCGAGCAGGATGGCGGCGGCGATGAAGTAGGACAGGCCCGCATAGGGCAGTGGCGAATCCGGCTTTACCGTAAAGGCATAGACCGCGCCGAAAAACAGCGGCGAGACGATGCCTGCAATGGAGCCGACGCTCATGTTTGCGCCCTGCAACTGTCCCTGTTCGGATTCGCCGACAAGCCGCGTCATGAGCGATTGCAGCGTGGGCATAGCGAGGCCCCACAAGGCATTTGGCAGCAGGGCGAACAGATACCAGAAGCTGGTGGGCGCCGCGCCCATGATGGCGATGCCCAGTGCACCGCAGGCAAGACCCATCACCATGGTTTTGCGGTCGCCAAGGCGCGAAACGATGGGGCCGACCAGAACGCCCTGCACGAGCATATCTAGCGCGCCGACAGCAGAGAGCACCAAACCGGCCTGCAACGGGGTCCAGCCGAAAATATGGTAGGAGTACAGCACCCAGATGGCCGAAAAGACATGATGGGCGAAGTGCAGCAGGAAGATGACCACCGCCAGACCTGACAATTCCGGGTGGCGGCTGAGCAGGGTCATGGCGCCAATCGGGTTGGCGCGCTTCCATGAGAACGACATGCGCTTTTCCGGAGCAAGCGACTCCGGTAGCACGAACAAACCGTAGAGGAAGGCAATGCCGCTCATAGCGGCAGCGGCCCAGAACGGCGCGCGCGGCGATATTTCGCCGAGAAAGCCGCCAATGACCGGACCCGCTACAAAGCCCGCGCTGAACGCCGCGCCGATGAGGCCGTAAGCCTTGGCGCGCTGCTCTGGTGGCGTGATGTCTGCCATGTAGGCAAATGCCGTGGTGAAGGCGGACGACGTGACGCCCGCAATGATGCGGCCCAACGCCAGCCACCAAAGGTTTGGAGCGACGGCCATGAGCACGTAATCGGCGGCAAGGCCAGCGGCGGAAATTAGGATGACCGGGCGGCGGCCATATTTGTCGGACAGCGAGCCGATGATCGGAGAACAGAGAAACTGCATGCCCGCCCACAGCGCAACAAACAGGCCGTTCAGCCAGCCCGCCTGCGAGTCAGTGCCCGCGAACTGGCGGATCAACTCCGGCAGCACAGGAATGACGATGCCCATGGCCACGATGTCGAGCACCGCGGTCACGAGAATGAATGCAATGGCAGCCTTGCGGCCTCTGATAGCTGTACCGAACATGGATATGCACGCGTGGGTCGAGAGGCGCGGCTTATAGCCTTCATCGCTCGCGGAGGCCATTTGGCCAGCCTGCTTCTCCTGACAATTCTTTGGCAGTTGACCGGCCACAGCGACGCGTCTACCGAATGCTGGAAAATCGGGGAAACGAAATGCCGGGAAATGACGGACCTCAAACAGGCGAACTGACGCTGCGCACCTTTGCGATGCCGAGCGATGCGAATGCCGCTGGCGATATTTTCGGCGGCTGGGTGATGTCGCAGATGGATATGGCGGCAGGAATGCGCGCTGCCGAACGCGCGCGGGGACGTGTCGCGACGGTTGCAGTTAAGGAAATGGCATTCGCCAAGCCGGTGAAAGTTGGCGATACGCTGTGCATTTATACGGAAGTGCTGAAGGTTGGGCGGACCTCGATAACGCTGAAAGTGGACGCCTGGGCGCGACGCTATCTCGCCGATATTATCGAGAAAGTGACCTATGCCGATTTCGTCATGGTCGCGCTGGATGGCGAGGGTAGGCCAACGCCAATCCCGCCGGAGTGAGAGGTACGTTCGCGGTACCCTTACCTACTTGTTGGCACCAGCCAGCCCTCCGCTATGGCTCCGGGCGTTCGTCATTTGAAAAGCCCATTTTGGGGCTTTTCATCCGCTTCGCGGACCATTCCTCACCCCTCAAGAGCAAGAACCCCTCATCCGCCTGCCGACACCTTCTCCCTCAAGGGGAGAAGGCGGATAATTGCAACGCTGGTTTAAATCTCCGCTGTTGCAGAATTGGCGAGGCTTTTCAGTTTTCGTCCTTCTCCCCTTGAGGGAGAAGGTGCCGGCAGGCGGATGAGGGGTCTGAATAAGGCCGTTATGCGGGCAGCTTCGCAGCCATGACCTTATCGATGCGGCGGCCATCGAGATCAACGACCTCGAACCGCCAGCCCTGCGCCTCAAACTGTTCGCCGGTGTTCGGGATATGATTGAGGTGCGAAAGGACGTAACCCGCGACGGTCTCGTAATCCCGGTTTTCAGGCAGCGGAATGTTGAGAATTTCCGCCATTTCATCGGCCTGCATGTAGCCTTCCAGAAGCCACGAACCGTCTTCGCGTTTGATGGCGCTTTGCTCGGCATCTCCAATGTCGAGGTCCGAACGGAAAACTCCGGTGATTGCTTCGAGAATGTCCGCCGGGGTCACGATACCTTCGAAATGGCCGTATTCATCGTGGACCAGTGCCATCGGAACGTCCGATGCCTTGAGCGTGGTCAGAACGTCGAGCGCATCAGCCTGATCGTGAACGATTGGAGCCTGACGCACATGCTTGCGAACGTCGAAGGACTTGCCCGCGAGCATGGCGGCGAGAATGTCACGCGTTTGCACCACGCCAATCATGGAATCCACGGTGCCTTCGCCAGCGGGCAGGCGTGAATGCGGCGTGTCCATAACCAGCTTGCGAATGACAGCGTCATCGGCTTCGAGGTTGATCCAGTCCACTTCGGTGCGCGGCGTCATGACTGCGCGGACGGCACGGTCGCCAAGCCGCATGACGCCCGCAATCATGCGGCGTTCGTCGGACTCGATGGTGCCGTGATGCTCCGCTTCTGCGACCAGCATCTTGATTTCCTCGTCCGTGACGCGGTCTTCGCTCTCGCCGCTTTGGCCAAGCAGCCACAGAACG
This sequence comes from Mesorhizobium sp., assembly GCA_049840935.1. Lineage (GTDB taxonomy): Bacteria > Pseudomonadota > Alphaproteobacteria > Rhizobiales > Rhizobiaceae > Mesorhizobium_G. The sequence continues at coordinate 94,165 of JASGJA010000023.1, read as the reverse complement.
GCGCGGCCAGAAATGTCGAGCAGCCAGACGAGTGGCGCGGCGATGGTCGCGATGACCCCCATTGTGGGCGCAACGCGCGTGGCGATTGCCTCCGGGTCGCGCAATGCAATCTGTTTGGGAACAAGTTCGCCGACGATCAGCGACGCGTAAGTGATGACGGCGACAACCAAGCCAACGCCCAGCGCGTCAGACAGGCTTTCGGAAATGCCCATCGAAAGCAACGTTGCGGACAGGCGTTCGCCAAGCGTTGCGCCGGAGAACGCGCCGGACAGAACGCCTACAAGCGTGATTCCGATCTGGACCGTGGACAGGAACCGCCCCGGATTGGCGGCAAGCTCCAGCGCACGCGATGCGCCTCTCGTATTTTCACCCCGCTCAATCATGCCTTTTAGACGGGCTGGCCGGGAAGAAACGATCGCCAATTCAGACATGGCCAGCAGGCCGTTGACGACGATGAGAACGGCGACGATGCCTAATTCGAAATATAACATAATCCGCTCATATCATTGCCGCAGGCCGTAAGAAAAGCGGCAATATCATTATTGTGAATTAGATTTGCCCCTCACCCTTACTGTCTTAGGGCGGGGGACGAAGATGGTCAGTCGCTATCTTTGAGAACGGCGATTTTTGCCAAGCCATCGGTGAAATATCGGTCGCCACCGCCGTTGCGGCCATCTTGCGTCGCGCCACGGCCAGGTATCTCGAATACACGCGCGACAGCGCCCGTTGCATCAAGATCGGCAATGACCAGATTACGCTCGGCGTCGATATCGGGGCCGATGTGATGCGTGATCTGCCCGGTGTCGTGACTCAACCCCGCTCCGGTGTCGAGGCTGGCCGAACCAAGCCACAATTCGTTATTGTCCACGATCTGCGAGGTGAACCAGAAGCGCACATGGTTGCGGCGGTCCGGGCTGTCGCCGATGGGCTTTTCGAAAGCGAGGTCTTGTGGACGGCCTTCAAAGACGAGCGTGCTGACCGGCGCATCGGGGTAGGGACGGTCAAAAAGGACAGCGAGGCCGATTTCGGCGGCAGTGCGTAGTGTGAGCGCATCGGCGGTGTCCCAACCGGCCTTGGCGAAGGCGGCTATGATTTGCGCCTTGTCGCCCGCAATGCCGATGTTGATGGGATCGCCCGGAATGCCCGCAGTAGTGTGCGTGACCATGCCGCCGGGCTGGCTGAGCAGATAATGCTCTGCAACACGCCAAAGCTCAGGGATAACGACGTAAGCGGCTGCCGCATAAACCGCGACGAGGTAGGCGATGCCGCGCAATCTGCGGCGGCGCTTTCTGGGTGATTGCTCGCTCATGCGCGCAATTTAGCCAAAGCCGATTGCGCGGCAAGCGGCGTTATTTAGTGGCAGGCGTGGCGACCGCTTTTTCGCTGCATCAGGTCGAAATGGAAATGGTTGCGATGGTCCCAATTGTAGCCAGGGCCGAGCACGGTAGTGAAATATTCGCAACCGTCAGAGCGTACATTGTTGAGCAAGCCGCGCGCGCGAAATGAAAAGAGGCCCTGCTTTTTCACGTCGATCTTTTTGCCGTTGTTGAGCGTCAGCGCCATGACGTCCAGTGCGTTACCCTGTGAATGGGCGGACATGGTGCGCGAGCGCGCAATGCGGCGGCAGGAATAGGCCGACCCCTGATGAATGGTCTGCACGCCGGAGAAATAGCGCAGGCGCGATGACGGCACGAGTTCGTTGCGGGTCCATGCCGCGAAGCTCGCCGCCATTGCGCAGGTGAGCGTTGCGGCGGGCCGCATTTCAACGCTGCCAATAGCCTGAACTTTCACGGGATGCGGAATTTGACACGACGGGCTGTCGTAAATGGGCTTCAAATCGACATAGCGCACACCGAGCTTCTTAAGCCGCTGGCGGCATTCGATCTCGTCAGAAGATAGCGGCGTTGCGCGAGGGCGCAGCGGGACGTCTTCCGGCTCGGCGGGAAGAGGCGAGGGAATGCGCGGATAGGCAACCATCGCTTGACGCGGCGCAGGCTGTGGCTCGATGGCAGGTGCCTCTTCCGGCTCCGCGGTCATGGGAGCTTCGGGCTCCTGTTCGTACTCAGGGTCCGGCTCGGTCATCTGCTCGGTGGACATGTCCGGTTCGGCATCGGAAAGCGCGCGCGCGGGATTTTCGACGGGTGGGAAGGCTTGAGCGAGTTGACGCTCCGGCGCGCCACGGATGATCGGGTCCTCTCCGGATTCCGCTGCGGGGATGGACATTTGCGGTGCCGATTCCGTCATTTCCTCTTCGACGGACGGAAGTGGTTCGCTAGCGGAACTGTAGGCAGGCTCGGCGGGCGCAACCATTTCCTGCTCAACGCGCGTCATGGACGTGGATGACTGCGATGCGATCGGCTGAGATGGCGTGATGGATGCCGTCTGTGATCCGACATCGGCAGGTGGGCGCAAATCACCAAGCCCGTCGCTGGAACAGGCCGCGAGCGCAATCATGCCTATGCCGATCCACCAGCAATTTGCTCTGGTGGGGACTGCAAAGAATTTCCCCGTCATCCGTATCCCTTTCGGGGCGGTTCATGTCCCTATGCCATCGAACCTAACGGGCAAATGTAAAGGAAAGCTCAGCGCGCAGGTTTACGGGTGCGGCGAGATTGGGGCTGCAATATAGCTGTTTGCTCACTCCGCAAGGGAAGAACCCCTCATCCGCCTGCCGGCACCTTCTCCCTCAAGGGGAGAAGGCAGATAATTGGGACGCTGGCTTCAATCGGTATCGTCGCGGTACTTGCAGGACTTCGACAAATCGTCCTTCTCCCCTTGAGGGAGAAGGTGCCGGCAGGCGGATGAGGGGTAATGAAACCAGTATGTCGTTCCCCTTCCCAGCTTACTGGCAGAAGGTGCCGCCGTTGCGGGGGTGGGCGAGATCGAGGTGAAAATGCAGCGAATGGTCTGCGTCGCTGCCCGGACCGAGCACCGTCTTGAATGGGCCGCACGCTGCGTCGCGAACTTCGCGGAGGAATTTTTCGTTTTCCGGCGGAGGCGCAGGCTCGACCGCGATTGTTTTCTTATCGGCCAAAGTGAATGCGGCAATGTCGACGGCGTTGCCGAATGCGTGCTCGGACAGCTTGTTTGTGCCGTTGCGCGGGCGACAGACATAGCCGGAAGCTTGTGAGATGGATTTGATAGGAGAGCCGAAAGCCTTTTCGGCAGCGGGTGACATTACATCCTTCGAGAATTTCGCGGCTGCGAGCGCGGTAGCGCAATTAACGGTGATTTCCGGCGCAATGTCGATTTCGGCGGTAAGTTGTGTGACGACGAGCGGGTGCGGCATGGAGCAGCCCGCTGGCTCCTGAACGGGGGGTAGCTCCTTGAATTTCGTGCCAAGTGCGGTGAGTTCGGCGCGGCAAGCAAGTTCTTCGGCGGGCATTGCCGTTTCGGTCTTGGGACCGCCCAAATCGGGCGGAGGCTGGCGCAGGAGATCAGCGGGATCGATGGGCGGCGCGGATGCGGGCGGGGCTGGGCGCGGTTCGGGAAGGGGCGCACTCGCCTCGGCTGGCTTTTCTGCGGGAACGGGCGCGACTTCGGGCGCTGGCTGCGTTTCAGCCGCTGGAGGTTCGGGTGAAGGCGTGGGAAGCGGCGGTTTTTCAGGGACAGGTGTTGCGACCTGCGGCCGCTCCGGCGGCTTCTCTACCTTGGCGGGAAGCTCGACCGAGAGGGTAGGGCCAGCAGCAGCAATGAGGGCCAGAAGCGCCAGCGGCGCGACGGCTTTCATGCGCCTAACGCCTCAAGCCCCTCTTCCAGATAGTCGCCTAACATTGGCATGCCCATGAGATAACGGGCCGTGCTGCGCGCATTGCGCTGTCGCGCGGCAACGAGAGCGTCGGCCCACTCCGAAGCGTCGTAATCGCCACGACCAAGCCATGCGAGGGCAACCAACTCGGCCGCCTCATCGACGTTGAGATCCTGAATCAGCGCCCGCAATTCGCGCGCCGTCAGGTCTTCTTCTTCCTCTTCGGCGAGGCCGTCATGGTGATGAATGTCGTGGCCTTCGCCATCGAACTCGACTTCATGCTCGCTGCCATCTGCATAATCGTTATTGACCTCGGCGCTGATGGCTTTCGCCTTGAGGATCAGCAGGCGAACGGTGTCCGGCCCGACTGTAAGTTCCCATTCTTTCTCGGGGGTGCGCTTCAATTCGCTCTCCCTTTCGCTGCCTTTGGCATGGTCGATAATATTTGTGATCAACGCGTCCATGAATGCAACTCCCGAATGCAGGCAGAATCAGGATAGTGGAACGGCATAACGCCTCACCGCCCAAAGGGTTCAACTGCATGGCCATGCTTCTGTCGCCGAAGGTTCTGCCGATCCTGATGCTTATCGCGTCGAATGTGTTCATGACATTCGCGTGGTATGGGCACCTGAAACACACCAGCGCGCCGCTGTGGGCCGCGGTGATCGTGAGTTGGTTTATAGCCTTCTTCGAGTATTGGCTGGCCGTGCCTGCCAACCGTATCGGCAGCCAAGTTTATTCGGCGGCGGAACTGAAAACCATGCAGGAGGTCATTACGCTGACCGTTTTTGCTGTCTTTTCAGTGCTTTACCTCAAGGAATCTCTGACTTTGAATCATGTCATCGGATTCGCAATGATTGCAGGCGGCGCGGCCTTTATTTTCAAGGGGTAGCGGCGGCGTGTTTGCGCCGCATTGCCGGCACGGTTTCCGCGACCAGTATGGCGACAAGGATCAGCGCACAGCCGAACCAACCGATGGGCGGCAGGCGTTCGCCAAGCAACCATGCGCCAAAGAGGGCTGCAAACACCGCTTCCGATGACAGGAAAATGGCCGCCTGCGCGGAGGTTGTGTAGCGCTGGCCGATGGCTTGCAACGTGAATGCCAGCCCGCCTGAGAATATGCCTGCGTACAGGATTTGCGGCGCTGCGTTTTGGATCGCGGGGAGGCTGATGGGTTCGAGCGCGATGGCAAACGACAGGCCAAGCACGGCGCATACCGCAAATTCGCTGACCGCGAGTGTGACGGGGCGACCCGTTTTGCGAGCATGGCGGCCAATAAGAGCAAGCTGAAAGCCGCAGAAAAGTGCGCCGAGGATGGAGAGCCAATCGCCCTTGGTGAGCGTGGAAAGCTGCCCGCCAGCGAGCAGCCAGATGCCCGCAACGGCGATGAGTGCCGCAGTCCAGACGGCTATATGTGGCCATTCGCGAAACAGTAGCACACCGCAAATTGGCGTGAGCACGACATAAAGCCCGGTGAGAAAGCCGGAGTTTGTTACCGTGGTGCTCATGATGCCCAATTGCTGGAACGAGATGGCAGCAAACAGGTTTGCGCCAATAAGGGCGAATGCGCGCCAGTTTTGACGTGTGAGTTTTTCCGGTGCGCGTGTGGATTCCATGAGCGCGAATGGCAGCATGGCGACTGTGGCAGCAGCAAAACGCAAGCCGATGAACAGGAATGGGCCGACAGACGCCATTGCGGTCGATTGGGCGACAAAGCCCATGCCCCACACGGCACCGGCAAGCAATAATAGCAGATTGGCCTGAGCCCGGCTCATGATGTTCCCCAATATTCGCGTCGGCGCTTTAGCATTGTCGCAAAAGACAGGGAATGGACGCGTTATGTGCCAGCGAAGAAATGAAAATTGCCGGGATGAGACGCGCGGCTGGCGTCGTTCGTGTCACAGGACCGAGCAATGGAGGACCTGAAATGAAGGTGAGCGGTTACTTGCCGACATTTTTATGTGCGGCGGCTTTGGCATTTGCTGCTTCGGCGGCAATAGCGGCCGGAGAAGGTGGCGGTGAAGGCGGGGGCCAAACCGTTGCCCAATGCAAGAAGGGTGAAGTTTGGGACAAAAAGAGCCAGAAATGCGTGAAGGCCCAGCGCGGCGCGGTGGATGACGAAAGCATCTATGAGGCCGGGCGCGACCTTGCCAATGCAGAGCGTTATGACGAGGCGATTGCCGTACTGGAATTGGCCGCGAACCAGAACGATCCACGCGTTTTGAATTATCTCGGATATTCGAACCGCAAGCTGGGCCGGGTTGAGCTTGGCCTGAAATATTACAAAGCAGCGCTGGCCGAAAAGCCGGATTACACGCTCGTTCGCGAATATCTGGGCGAGGCGCATTTGCAGATGGGCAATCTGCCTGCGGCGAAGGAGCAACTTGCGGAGATCGAAAAGCTTTGCGGCGGAACGGCCTGCGAGGAATATCGCGACCTCTCGGAAGAAATCGCGGAGTTCGAGCAGAAAGGCTGAATCAGTCGGCGCGCGAGATTCGGATCAGCGCGCCGTCCGTTTCATCCGTCAGCAGCCAAATGGAGCCATCCGGTGCGAGGTTCACGTCGCGGATGCGCCCGAACTTGTTGTCCAGCATGCGCTCTTCGCCGACGATCTTGCCGCTCTCGTCTCGATCCAATCGTACGAGGAGGCCGAATTTGAGCGAGCCGACCAGCAGGTCGCCATTCCATTCCGGGAACATGTTGCCCTGATAGCTGACGACGCCGGATGGCGCGATGGACGGATCCCAATAATATTCAGGCTGCTCATAGCCGGGTGCCTCCGTGCCGACGCCGAGCTTTTTGCCTGAATAGTCAACACCATAGGAAATGACCGGCCAGCCGTAGTTTTTGCCTGCTTCGGGACGGTTTAATTCGTCGCCGCCCTTCGCGCCGTGTTCAACCGTCAGCAGGCTTTTCGTAAGCGGGTCGTAGGTCGCGCCCTGAATGTTACGATGGCCTTTTGACCAGATCGCTGGCGCGCCATTCTTTCCATCGGCAAAGGGATTGCTGGCGGGAATTGTGCCATCCGCATTGACCCGCACCACAGCGCCCGACTCATCAAACATATCCTGCGCGCGGTCGCCCTGGCCACGGTCGCCGGTGGTGAAGAAGATAGTGCCATCCGGCGCGATGACGATGCGCGAGCCAAAATGCCGATTGGTCGTGCCGGGCTTGCTCATGCGCAACAGGACTTTCTTGTTGGCGAGTGAATAGCGGCCATTTTCCTCGACCAGCGTGGCGCTGGAAAGCACAGTGCCCCACTGCCGTTTTCTGGGTTCGACATAAGTGAGGTAGATCAATTTCGAATCAGCGAAATCGGGGGCGGCGGCAACATCGAGCAATCCGCCCTGACCGCGCACGAACACCTTCGGCACATCCGCGATTGCATGGCTTTTGCCGGCCTTGTCGATGACCTGCATGGTGCCAGCGCGCTCCGTGACGATGACTGCACCATCAGGCAGGAAATCCATACCCCAAGGGTTGGCTAGGCCGTCTGCAACGATGTCGGCGTTGATCTTCACCTTTTCGGTATCGATCTCGCTGGCTGTAGCGTGGAAGGCGAGGGTGGTTCCAAGCAAGGCGGCGTAGGCGATCTTCGCGAATTTCTGCATGTGCAAGGCATATCCTGACATTGTGGCCGTATCCCAATGAGAATGCCTTTGAGCATGATTACGTTCGCTCAAAATGTGGTGAACGCCCCCGAAATTCATTTTGGAATGGAATTTTAGCAACGGCCTGCTATATTTTGTCAGATGGATATCGACGTGTCCGTTGGCTGAAAGGCCGCCGGGCCGTTTTTATTTTTGTGCTTAGGGCATCGCGCAGGGGTGTGCTGCCCGTCCGAGGAAAGGCTTAGGGAATGAACAAGGTTCCGATGACCCAAACTGGCTTCGAAGCGCTGAAGGAAGAGCTGCGCTGGCGTCAGCAAGAGGAGCGTCCGCGCATCATCGAAGCTATTTCGGAGGCGCGCGCTCATGGGGATCTTTCGGAAAATGCCGAGTATCATTCTGCCAAAGAAGCGCAGAGCCACAATGAAGGCCGGGTGCACGAACTCGAAGACCTGATTGCTCGTGCTGAGGTTATCGACGTTTCCAAGCTTACCGGCGGCAAGGTCAAGTTCGGCGCGACCGTCGTTCTGGTTGACGAGGACACGGAAGAAGAGAAGACCTATCAGATCGTTGGCGATCAGGAAGCTGATGTGAAGCTGGGCCGCATTTCCATTTCCTCTCCGATTGCGCGCGCGCTTATCGGCAAGGAAGCGGGCGACACCATCGAGGTGAACGCGCCGGGTGGCGCGCGCGGCTACGAAGTGCTCAACGTTCGTTTCGGCTGATTCATGGCACATGCGAATGGCGCTGAAGGCGATGGGCCCTCGGCGTCCGTCGATCCTTCGCAGATTGAGGTTATTGCGCCGAACTTCAAGCGGCGGCTTTCCGGCGTAACCAGCACGATCATTCAGCTTGTGCCGTTACAGGCAAAAAGCATCGGCATTGCCGTGCTTGGGCCGGGCTTGCCCACGCATTTGCCGCGGTTGCACTGGCGGCAATTGCCAGCGCTGTGGCGCAAGCCGGTGTCTAGGTGCAAGCGCATCTGGCACGCGCGGCGGAACGTCGAAATGCTCGGCGGTCTGGTTTTGCGCGCGCTCGGCGCACCACTAAAGCTCGTTTTTACGTCAGCGTCTCAACGGCAGCATAAGGGTTGGACGAAGTTCCTGATCCGACAGATGGACGCGGTGATTGCGACCAGCGCGCGGACGGCAGGCTATCTGGACGTGCCGAACACCGTGATTATGCACGGCATCGATGTTGCGCGCTTTGCGCCAGCGCGGGATCGGGCGGCGACGCTTGAGGCGCTTGGGCTGGACAGCGGGCAGCTTTACGCCGGGTGCTTTGGACGCGTGCGCCACCAGAAGGGCACGGACCTGTTTGTCGATGCGATGATCGCGCTGTTGCCGTCACATCCGGGTTGGTCGGCGATTATTGCGGGACGCGCGACGGTGGAACACCAGACATTCGAACAGGCGCTGAAAGAAAAGGTCGAGGCGGCGGCGCTGGCCAAACGGATTCTATTTGTGGGCGAGCATACGAACATCCCGGATTGGTATCGGAGTCTGTCGCTATTCGTCGCGCCGCAGCGCTGGGAAGGATTCGGCCTGACGCCGTTGGAAGCCATGGCAACTGGCGTGCCTGTGGTTGCGACCGATGTCGGGGCGTTCCCGGAACTGGTGGTTGATGGCGTGACCGGTAGGCTAATCGCGCGCGACGATCTGGCGGCGATGGTGACCGCAACCGGGGCGTTTATGGATGATAATGCTGGGCGCGAATCTGCAGGCCGCGCGGCGCTCGATCATGTGCGCGCGAACTTTCCGCTGGAGGGTGAGGCGGAACGGATCAATGCAGTGTATGAGGGACTTTGGTTGAAGGGGTGAGGTGTGGACGTTGCGTTATCTCAATTACCCCACTCAAGCCTGCGGGCGTCGTAGATCCTCGGGACAAGCCCGAGGATGACGGAGCTACTCCTGCGATGGTGCATTGCTGGAATAAATGCCCTAAGACGCGCGCGTAGGCTGTTCGTCAATGGCGACGAGGCCCTCGCTTTTTACCTGCCGAATGGTCAGAGCCGTGCGAACAGTATCGACGTTCGGTGCGGAGGTGAGTTTTTCAATCACAAAGGTTTGAAAGGTGGTCAGATCTGTTGCAACGCAGTGCAGCATGAAATCAGAATCCCCCGAAACCATCCACGCCTCGCGCACGATCGGCCATGAGCGGGTCAGTTCAGCGAAGGATTTCAGGGCGGTTTCCGACTGGTTGAGCAGGCCGACGAGGCAGAACGCCACGACATCGGCTCCCAGCATCGGCGCGTTTAGCAGGGCGCGATAGCCCCGAATGATGCCCGTATCCTCCAGCCTTTTGACCCGGCGGAGGCAGGGCGGGGCCGAAATGCCGACGCGGCGCGACAGCTCCACATTGGTCATGCGACCATCATCCTGCAATTCGCGGAGGATTTTCCAGTCGGTTGCATCAAGCTCCGCTGTGAGCGGCATATTTCAAATCTCCGACCATTCGCGCAAGAATCTTTCGTGACGCTGTAGACCAGTTCGAGCGCCAAGAAAACAGGTGCTGTGAAAGCTTTCAGGGGATGTTTGTGGCTAAGCCTTGCATGTGACGCATGGCTACACCTATCTTACAGGCTCGCCTTCGCATTATAAAGCTGAAGCTGGCGCGTCCGGCCCGTTGAAAGATTTCCATGTCTACCAAGCACGCACCCGTTCTTATCATCGGATCAGGACCGGCCGGCTACACCGCCGCGATTTATGCAGCCCGTGCAATGCTCAAGCCCATGCTGGTGGCAGGGTTGCAGCAGGGCGGACAGCTGACCATTACCACTGATGTGGAAAACTATCCCGGTTTTGCCGACCCTATTCAGGGGTCGTGGCTGATGGGCGAAATGCAGAAGCAGGCCGAACATGTGGGCACGGAAATCGTCAATGATGTTATTACGAGCGTCGATCTCGACGTGCGGCCTTTCCGCCTGACCGGCGATTCTGGCACGATTTATACCTGCGACGCGCTGATTATTGCGACCGGGGCGCAGGCAAAATGGCTTGGCATTCCGAGCGAGCAGGTGTTTCAGGGATTCGGCGTTTCGGCTTGCGCAACCTGCGACGGCTTTTTCTATCGCGGCAAGGATGTGGTCGTGGTTGGCGGCGGCAATTCCGCTGTCGAGGAAGCGCTTTATCTGTCCAACCTGGCAAAATCCGTGACGGTTGTGCATCGCCGCCGGGAGTTTCGCTCCGAGCGCATTTTGCGCGAGCGCCTGTTCGCCAAGGAAAATATCAAGGTGATCTGGGACAGCGTGGTGGATGAAATTACCGGAACCGCGGGTAAACCGCCGCTGCCCGCTTATGTGACTGGCGTGAGGCTCAAGAATGTCGCGACCGGTGCGGTGACGGAAATGCCGACGGATGGTGTATTCGTTGCTATCGGTCACGCGCCCGCTGTCGAGTTGTTTGTGGGCAAGCTGAAGCAGAAACCGAATGGGTATCTCTGGACCGCGCCGGATTCGACGCGAACGGATGTGCCGGGTGTGTTTGCTGCGGGCGATGTTACGGACGATGTGTATCGGCAGGCTGTGACTGCGGCAGGCATGGGCTGCATGGCCGCACTTGAGGCCGAGAAATATTTGGCAGGTGTTGAAGTGCATCGTGAGGCGGCAGAGTAGCGCAGGGGCTTCTGAGCTATGGGCCAATGTTTGGCCAAACTATAGTGCTTTCTAATAGATGGACTGTTTGAACGGCCCACCAAGAGGCTGATCAACGAGGGGACGATATGGCACTGGATTGGGACAAGCTACGCGTGTTTCACGCCGCGGCAGAGGCTGGGTCGTTTACCCACGCTGCCGAAACGCTGAAACTCTCGCAATCCGCGATTTCGCGGCAGGTGAGCGCGCTTGAGCATGATGTCGGCGTGCCGCTGTTCAACCGGCATGCACGCGGGTTGGTGCTGACGGAGCAGGGGGAACTGCTTTTCCGCACCGCGCATGACGTGCTGATGAAGCTCGAAAGCATCAAATCGCGGCTGAGCGAGACTAAGGATCGCCCTTCCGGCCTGCTGAAAGTGACGACAACGGTGGGGCTGGGCGCTGGCTGGCTGACCGAAAGGATGCCCGAATTCCTTGATATGTATCCTGAAATTCAGGTGCAGCTTATCCTCGCGAATGAGGAACTGGATCTGACAATGCGACAGGCTGACTGCGCCATTCGCCTGCGTCAGCCGCAACAGCCGGACCTGATTCAGCGACGGCTGTTCACCGTGCACTTCCATCTTTATGCATCTGCTACCTATGTGAACCAGCACGGAAAACCCGAAAGCATCGATGATCTCAAGAACCATCGGATCGTGACTTTTGGCGTCCCTGTTCCTTCGCATTTATCCGAATTGAACTGGCTTGAAACAGTTGGTGATTTCGAGAGCGGGCTTCGTACTGCAACCCTGCAAATCAACGATGTCATCTCAATCAAAAGAGCTGTGCAGGCCGGGGCTGGCATTGCAATGCTGCCCGACTATGTGGCGAGCAAGGAAGTGGGCCTGGTCCAGTTGCTGCCGCAGACAGAAGTGCCATCCTTCGACACCTATTTCGCTTATCCCGAAGCTATGAAGAACCAGGCGAAACTGCACGCTTTCAGGGATTTCGTGATCAATAAGGCCCGCAACTGGTCTTATTGACGGCTGTTTAGGCTGACGCTGGGTTAGGATAATGTTGCATTGCACAATTTATATGCAAAAAAGTTTGCAGTGCAAAAATTAAGCGGGATTCGATAGCTCGAATGGACTGGTACTAAAGGGCTGGACGCTCATTGTGCCACAGCCAAGCGGTTTTTGCATAAAAGCGATGCAAAATCGTTGCTTGATAAAGATGCATTCACCGCTCATATATCATTCATCTCCTGAGCGCGTTCCTCCTCCCATTAGCGCTCGGTGAGTGTTCCCCTCTGGAGGTTGGCCCTAACAGGCACTTCCAACAAACTCAGCCGGATCAACTGATCCGGCTTTTTTGTTTTATGGGGTTAGCGTCGCTCACATGTAGAGCGTTGCGGGGTCCATGCCCTTGTAAAGATGCGCGACCTGCTCGGCGTAGCCGTTGAACAATTGCGTCGGAACCAGCTCGCCCGTTTGCAGCACGCGCTCCTGCGCCTGACTCCAGCGCGGGTGCGGAACGTCGGGATTCACATTCGCCCAGAAGCCATATTCGCTTGACTGGATGGCCTCCCACAATCCGACCGGACGCTCTTCCACGAAGGTGATCTTGCGGATCGATTTGATGGATTTGAAGCCGTACTTCCACGGAAGCGCGAGGCGCAACGGCGCGCCAAACTGCTTGGCGAGCGGTTTGTCGTAAGCGCCGGTAACAAGGAAGGGCAGGTCGTTCATCGCTTCCTCAATTGTGACGCCTTCGATATATGGCCACGGATACAGGAAGTTGTTCTGGCCGGGCGCCATTTCCGGATCGAGGAAGGTTTCAAAGCGGACAAATTTGGCCGATGATTGCGGCTCCACCGCCTGAACAAGAGATTTGAGGGGGAATCCCGCCCACGGTATGGTCATGGACCATGCCTCGACGCAGCGATGCCGGTAAAGGCGCGTTTCCAAGGGGAATTTGCGGACGAGATCGTCAAAATCGACGGTCATGGGTTTGGCGACAAGGCCGCTGATTTCGACTTGCCACGGACGCGTCTTGAGTTGCTGCGCCTCCGCGGCGATTTCCTTATACGTGCCGTACTCATAGAAATTATTGTAGTTGGCGTTGATTTCTTCCGGCGTGATCGAACGATCGAGCTTGTATGCCGTGTTCGGCTTGGCCGGGTACAGATCGGCTGTGGGATCGGATTCTGCGCGCGCTGGTCGCGGGAGGATGGCGGAGGCCAGGCCGAGCCCCATGCCCGCGAGTATCGCGCGCCGGTTCAGGAATATGGACTCCGGTGTGGCGAGACTTTCAGCAATTGCCCACGACGGACGGCGATGGATGGCAACCATGACGGATACTCCTTTGTCCGTGTTTCGCGGCGATGAAGAGCATTGTTACATGGATGAGGCGGAATTTGCGATGTTTCATACCCCTCATCCTTGGACAGGCAGATGAGGGGTCATGTCTATATTCCTCCTAGGCTGCCTTTCCTGCCGAGTTCATGACCTCGTCGGCCAGCCGCCCGGTGAGTTCGGCCATGTGGTCGAATGTGGCGCGGTAACTCGCGACGCCAGCCGTAGCGGAGCGAAGCTCAATGATGAGATCGCTGATTTCCGACTGCGGCATGGTGGCTTCGACAACATCCCAACCGGGCCAGCCCTCGCGGCCATCATAGCCCAAAATCTGGCCGCGACGTTGTGGGACCAGCGCGGTGATCTTGGCGGTGGCGTCTGATGGTGTGAAGATTTCGACCTTCATGATGGGTTCCAGCAAGACCGGACTGCAGGCCGCCATGCCCTCCTTCATGGCGAGTTTCGCCGCCATTTGAAACGCCATGTCTGACGAATCCACGGTGTGATACGATCCGTCCTGAAGGTTGACGGTTATATCCACGACCGGAAAACCAAGCGGGCCAGACTTTAGATAGTCGCGCACGCCGGTTTCCACGGAGGGTATATATTGACGCGGCACGACACCGCCGGTGATGCTTTCCGTGAATTCGAAACCGCCGCCACGCGACAGCGGCTTTATGTCGATGACGACATCGCCGAACTGGCCGTGCCCGCCGGACTGCTTCTTGTGCCGACCGCGCTGGGTCACGGATTTGCGGATCGTTTCGCGATAGGGAACGGACGGCTCGCGGCTTTCGATGGGTATCTGATTGCGCCCCTCCAGCCGTTCGCGCACGACGCGCAAATGCATTTCACCGTGGCCTGACAAGATCGTTTCGCCCGTATCCTGATTGTGTTCGAGCGAAAGGGACGGGTCTTCATCGGCGAGGCGATGGATCGCTGCCGACATTTTCACCTCGTCCTTGCGCTCTTTCGGGCGCAGCGCGAAGGCATAGACCGGCTGCGGTGCGGCGAGTTCGATCAGCGGCGGCATGCCGAACTTTGCGGAGGTCAGCGTTTGGCCGGTGGCAGCTTCGTCCAGCTTGCCGAGCGCAACGGTTTCGCCAATCGCGGCGGTGCCGGTCTTGGTCTGGGCGGTGCCCAGCAGAGTGTAGATGCCGGAGATTTTGACCGGATTGCCGCCGGGCAGGTAAAGCTCCGTGCCATCTGAAACGCTGCCGGAGAGAACGCGCGAAACGGACAGCTTGCCGCCATGCGGTGTGTGGATCGTCTTCATGATTTGCACGACCGCGCCCGCCTTTTCCGGCACGCCGAGACGTTTGGCGGTTGCGGTGACGTCGGGCGCGTCGTGACGGATGGATTTCAGCAGGCGCAGAACGCCGTTGCCTTTTTCAGCGGTGCCGATGAACACGGGTGTGACGGCGCCGTCGCGAAGGTCCGCCGAAAGATCGTCGAACACCTCGTCGCGCGGGGGCTCTTTGTCTTCGAGCAGTTGCTCCATGAGCAGATCGTCGTGATCGGCCAGCGTTTCCAGCATATGGAAGCGCGCTTCGATCTCGCGGGCCTTTTCATCGCCGGGAATTTCGGTGATTTCGCTTTCCGCAAACTCGCGCCAGACATAGGCGCGCTCAAGTGCGAGGTCGATAGAGCCGATGACGCTGCCATCCTTGCGCAGCGGAATCTGGCGCAGAAGCAGGGGGCGAGAACTGGCGGGTTGCAGAAGTTTTAGCACGTCGCGGACGCCACCGGCGGTGCGGTCGATCTTGTTCAGGAACAGAATGCGCGGCACGCCGAGATCGTCCAGCTTGCGCATGACGAGTTGCAAAGCCGGGATTTTCTTTTCGTCAGCTTCGGCCACGACAACGGCCACGTCGCAGGCGGCAAGTACAGGCTCTGCCTCATAGGCGAACTCGATGGAGCCGGGGCAATCGATGAATGTCAGGCTTTCGCCCATAAATGTGGTGGTGGCGACGGTGGCCTCAACGCTCATCGCGTGAACCTTCGCCTCCGCACTGTGGTCCGCAACCGTATTGCCCGAGCCTATTGCATTTTGACGCGGGACGGCGCCCGTGCGGGCCAATATTGCTTCGAGCAGGGTGGACTTACCGCTTGCAAAGGGACCGACAATGGCAACGCATTTCGGCCCCGTTCGCCTTCCTCCGGCGCGATTTCCCATGACTGACCTCCACTCAATCGGGTTGGTGAGCGGCGGCCTGTCACGACCACTGGCCATTCCGGCCGTCGCATGGCCGCAGCCTCCTCCGGCAGCAGCCATAAGCCATCGTACAACTGTGACAGCGAACGGCAAGGGGGTGGAGGGGGATGGCTATGAAGCAAACCCCTCATCCGCCTGCCGGCACCTTCTCCCTCAAGGGGAGAAGGCAGATAATCGATACGCCTCGCATAATCTGAGACGTTGGTGATTAGGACCGGCGTTGCCAATTCTCCCTTCTCCCCTTGAGGGAGAAGGTGCCGGCAGGCGGATGAGGGGTCTCGCGACCCCTTAAATCAACGACGCCGTGAAGCGCTGGATGCGGGTGCAGGCTTCTTCCAGAAGCTTATCAGACGTCGCGTAAGAAATGCGGAAGTTGGGGCCAAGACCAAAGGCCGAGCCAAAAACAACCGCGACGCCCTCCGTTTCCAGAAGCTCTGAGCAGAAGGTTTCGTCGCCGTCGATGACCTTGCCGTTCGGCGTTTTCTTGCCGATCAGCTTTGCGCAGGACGGATACACGTAAAACGCGCCTTCGGGCGAGGGGCACTCAATGCCGCGCGCCTGATTGAGCATGGATACAACAAGATCGCGCCGGTTCTGGAATATCGCCTTGTTTTTGTGGACGAAATCCTGCGGGCCGTTAAGCGCCTCAACCGATGCCCATTGCGCGATGGTGCACGCGCCGGAGGTCTGCTGGCCCTGAATCATGTCCATTGCCTTGATCAGTTCAATCGGACCGGCGGCATAGCCAATGCGCCAGCCGGTCATCGCATATGCTTTGGAGACGCCGTTCATGGTGAGCGTGCGCTCGTACAGCTTTGGCTCAACCTCGGCGATGGTGCGGAACACGAAGTCGCCATAGGTGAGATGCTCGTAAATATCGTCGGTTAGCACCCACACTTGCGGATGCTTGAGCAGCACATCTGCCAGCGCGCGCAGCTCGGCTTCGGTATAGGCCGCGCCGGATGGGTTCGACGGAGAGTTGAGCATCAGCCATTTGGTGCGCGGCGTGATCGCCTTTTCCAGTGCTTCGGCGCTGAGCTTGAAACCATTATCGATGGAAGTGGGCGCGAACACCGAAGTGCCGCCGCAAATGGCCACCATTTCCGGGTAGCTGACCCAATAGGGCGAAGGGATGATGACTTCATCGCCCGGATTGAGTGTCGCCATGAACGCGTTGAACAATATCTGCTTGCCACCAGTGCCGACAATGGTCTGGGCTGGTTTGTAATCCAGATTGTTTTCCCGCTTGAACTTGGCGGCGATTGCCTCGCGCAGCGGCACGATGCCCGAAACAGGCGGATACTTCGTCTCGCCGCGGCGGATAGCTTCAATGGCTGCGTTCTTGACATTGTCAGGCGTATCGAAATCCGGCTCGCCTGCGCCAAGCCCAATCACGTCGCGACCAGCGTTTTTCAGCTCACGCGCTTTCTGAGTGACCGCGATGGTTGCGGAGGGCTTCACGCGGGAAAGGGCGTCTGCAAGAAATGCCATGAGTTTGGGCTCCGATTAATGCCGGGTGCTTCTATTGTACCGCAGGCGGCGCAATGCAACCCTGTTGCGGCCATTCGAATGAGACAAAGCGAAAGATCTGATGACCCAAATTAACGCCCGGTCAAACCCTGTGGCGGTAGTGTCACCGTGAGTAACGGTTTCGGGGTTTTCATTGGCGCGCAGTTTGGCTCTTTCCCATCTGGTTCGAGCGGAAGATCGCACCTGGTTCGGCGTGTGGGGGCTTTATCAGCTTCGCAGCGCGTTCCAGCCGATCTTCTCATTCGTCAATGGCAGGCTGACACCCTATGCCTTTGAAGGGCTAATCCGGCCCACGCGCGACGGCGAACAGCTTTCGCCGCCAGCGTTTTTCAGCACGTTTACCGCGCTGGAGCGCTATCACGTCGAAACGCTGACCCGCAATTTGCACCTGCTGAACGCCGCGCAATGCCTGAACGAAAATTGCTCGCTGTTCGTGAATTTCGATCCCGGCGTATTCGTTGAGCCTTCACTGGCCGACAGCGCACTGCGCGACATGCGCCTTGTGCTGCATGAGGCGCAAATCGATCCGCAGCGGATTGTTTGCGAGGTAACGGAAAACAAGTTCGCCTCCGACGAGACATTTATGGGCTTGGTGCAGGCCCTGCGTGACCACGGCTTTCGCATCGCGGTGGATGATTACGGCGCAGATGATTCCGACATGAGCCGGATTCAGGAATTGTCGCCGGATATTGTGAAGTTCGACGGGTTTTGGATTTCCCGGCTGATGGAAACGAGCGCGGGCATCGCCTTGCTGAAAGCAATGGTGGGCGAGTTCGAAATCGCGGGGCATCAGCACGCTGTTCGAGGGACTTGAGGAGCCTTGGCAGGTGGAAGTTTCGGAAGCGTGTGGTGTTTCGATGGTGCAGGGCTATGCGCTGGGACGACCGCAAACGGTTCCGGCCAATTTCGAGTCGTTTGAAGCTGCGGATGGCTCCGCCCTTCGCGAGGTGCTTGAGGACGACGTGGTGAGTGAAGTGTCGGCGGAAAGCGGTGCGCGTCGCCGCGTTTTCGGACGCCGCGTGCGCAGGCAAAGATAAAGAGAAGCGCTGCCGTGGAAACCATTCTCAGCGATGAAATAGGTATTGAGTTTGCATTGCTTGGCAAATACCGGGCGCGGGCGCGCTACCGGCCCGTTTATGCACGCATGGATGAAAGGCTGTTTCCGGTGGCGGCGCAGGGCTTGGCCGCGATAACACTGGAGGGCAGGGACGTTTCGCCCGAAGCCGTGCTGGGCAATATGCCATCAGCTGCGGCGCGGCAGGCGTTTGAGCTGCTGGCGCTGACGCTGGCAATTCGCAACCACGCGCGCAGCGCTGCCGATGCGCTGGACCTTTTCGTGGATTTTCCGAGCGCGTCAGGCGCGGGGCTGCGGCTGGCGATTGATATGCTTCAGGATTTGGCTGCCGGACGGCACCAGCAAATCAGCGTGTTTGTCAGCAGCGCGGACACGGCTTCCGTCGATCTTTTGCGGAGCAGCGGAATCCGCATCGGGCTTGTGGCGCGGCTGGATGACCCCGCGCTTTCCGAGACAATTGGCATGGTAAAGCCGGACATGATCCGCATGGAAGGCGACTGGCTGGAACGCGCGGCGAAAAGTGATGCGCTGGCGGCGCTACTGGCGCGGTTTGTGATGTCCTGTCACGAGGTGGGCGCGCAGGTGATGGTTGCCGATGTTGACGGGCGTGCGAAAACGCTGGCGGCGCTTGGGATCGAAGCCGATTATCTGGCGGGTGACGCATTGGGTGCCGCACTTTCCGCAGGCGCGGTGATGGACCTTTCTCCGCTTGCCGTTTCGGCATTGACCGTTCCAAATGTCGTGCCGTTCGCGCGGCGTTCGCGCATAGGCTGACAGCCGGGAACGGACAGAGCTTCGCCGCATTTCTCATTGATAGATTCGCGCGAAAGGGCAGAGGGTTCGCCATGATGAAGCTGGTTATCGGTGCGGGATTGATGACGCTGACCATTGGCGAGGCGCAAGCGATTTCACGCTATCAAACCATGAGTATGAGTTGCGCGCAGGTGCAGGCGACGGTCAACCGCGAAGGCGCGGTGATATTGCGCTGGCAGTCGCGCAACACGCCTGGCCTGCCGCTCTATGGGCGCTACGTCAGCGACGGTCGGTTTTGCAAGCTCGGTGAGGTGACGGATTTTGAATCCGTGCCGACAGCGGACAATCCGAGTTGCACGGTCAAACAATGCATACAGCCGGATAATGACGAGCGTCGCTGGCTTCTGAACGATCGCTAAAAGGCGAAGGCAGACTGTGCGGGCGGCGGTGGGCCGACATGCACGCCTTCAAGCGACAGCAGAATTTCCTTGGTGCGCGATCCGCCCGGAGCGGAAAAGCCGCCGATCTTGCCGCCAGCCGCCAGAATGCGGTGGCATGGCACAATTATCGGAACGGGATTCTGACCGAGCGCCTGCCCGGTTTGTTGTGCCATGCCCGGATGACCGGCGGCGGTTGCAAGGCCGCCATAGGTGGTGGTTTCGCCAAAGCCCAGCTTGCGCGCGGCGTCGTAAATGGCAAGGTGGAAGGCGTCCACGTCGCCCAGATCGACCGTCACGGCGGAGAAATCGATGGTTTCGCCCTCAGCGTAACGTTTGAGCAGGTCGATGGTCGTGATGATAGAGGGCGGCAGGGTGTCGGCGTCTGCTGGCGAACCATAACGCGACAGACGCGCCTCGACAGCGGCCTTGTTGCTCTGTGGAGTGCAAAGCCGCGTGACGGCCTCGCCACGCCAAGCAATTCCCATCCAGCCCAATGCTGATTCAAACACGAGATGCGGCACGACCAAATCCTTCCCGAACGTCGAATATTACTGGCTTTGTGCAGTACAAAGCAAGAACGATGATAGGCCTGCTGCGACATTTGCGCCACCCGTTTCCTGCTAAAGGTTGCCGGAGCCGATCACGTCATGTAAGGGTCCGTTAAACATTGGAGATGGGACCGCTTGCAGCGACTGCGGATTTTCATAGTTCCGGCTTTGCTGGCTGCATGCAGCGGCCTTGCCGGATGCGCGACGAGCGGCAGCAGCACCACGCCAAATCTGGCGGATGCTGCACCAGCCGTTTTTCCGGACGATCCGGCGTTGCCGGAGACCGTGGCGTCGCTGCCTGAATCCAATCCCGCCTTTGCTGGTCTCGACCTGGGACAGCGCAGCCTCGCCGCTGATGTCGAACAAAGTGCTTCCCTGCCCGCGGCCTATGCGGGCGGTACGGTTACCAATCCCGCGGCTGCGGCAGCCTTACCGCAACCCGCGCTTGCCGAAAACGGTACGCCGCCGGTGGTGCTTGCCTCTGCGGATGATGGCCTTGATCCGGGTGGTCTGGCGCTGCGTATGCGCCCGATGGCCGTGGAAGCGCCTGACGGCAAGCTTGGACCTGACGGCGCAGTTGCCGCGCGCAGCCCTGAACTCGACAATCTCATCAAGACTTACGCACAGCACTATGAAGTGCCGGAATCGCTGGTGCGCCGCGTGGCGAAGCGTGAAAGCACGCTCAACCCGAAGGCGCGTAACGGCCCGTATTGGGGTTTGATGCAGATCAGCCACGCGACAGCGCGCGGCATGGGCTATGTGGGCGCGGCGACTGGTCTGCTCGATGCGGAGACAAACCTGAAATATGCCGTGCGCTACCTGCGCGGGGCCTACATGGTGGCCAAGGGCAACGAAGACGTTGCCGACAAGCTCTACCAGCGCGGCTATTATTATGACGCCAAGCGCATGGGCCTGCTCGATGAAACCGGGCTAGGCAACGACCAAGGCAAGCGCAGCCGGTTCTAGATGAGGCCGTCCGAAAGGGTGGCATGCGCCAAATTTCAGATCAGTGCGGTGCCAAGACCGGTCGTTATTCCTCCCGATACGGCGTATTTGGTGATTGGGGAGAAGGGACCCAACGGGGGGCAACCAGGAAAAACCCACCCAAAACCAAAAAGAAGGTTTCCCGCCAGTTATCATACCCTTCATTGCCGATTCAATCTGACGCTTGCCCCAACAATCAGGTAATTTAGAAACTAATGACCTATTAAGTGTTTGAGCTGCTGATCCGTACCCACCATCGTTTCGTCTTGCACGAACATAATGAAAGCTCATGCCGTCGAAAATATCAATGCGAGGTATCCAGTTTCCACCTGAAGTTTGATACCTGATCGGATGAACCGAAGCAAAATCCGACGACTTAATTGGAAGGTTTGGAAACTGTTGCATTAGCTCTCTCTCAAGGAGCAGCTCATTGGCCTGGAACTCTCCTTCGAGATCCTTGCAACCATCCATTTCCGTAACATACCTAGGAAAAGATGATCCGGGAAACAGAATTGCTTTAGGAGGACGGTTACCGACAACGTTTTTGAGGTACTCTTGGCAAGATATCTCCGAGTTTTTTGCTCTCTTCTTGTCTACAAAGTATGTAATTCCGCAACACAATATGTTTTGTGAACTAGTTGCTTCGAGTGCCCATCGATATAATTGAGGAGCATTTTCATCCAGAACAGACGTTCTAATGCACACCGATCCAAAGTTATCAACGATATATTTTACTTGTAAATTAAAATTTTCCTTGTTACCATCATCTACAAACATTGCGCATGGAATTATATTTAGATTTTTAAATTCAATTATAAAATTTCTCCAATTTGCATATCCATCAGTTTCATCGAACATCGAAATCGTTTCGTCATTCATAAGATCTTCTTCTGTAGAAAGATCCAATATAAAATTCCCTCCGCCGTATGCTTCAACCAACTGATCCATTCTTCTTCGCAACGAACCATTGGGCGATAGCAGAGTTTTCCTAGACCGGGTCAGCTCAAAAATAGGATTGATTTTTCTTTTAGTATCCGCATCTAAAAAACGTACGGCCCTTAATTCTGCGTCCGATGTTTTCAAGTTTGGATAGTACATCAATCAATCCCAATTGAGCTAATAACAAAATCCCGTCTGTACTCGGCAGCTTGACGGGAAACTCTAAAGTTCCTTGCTACATCATCAATGCTGTATTGCTGGCCACTCGCTTGAACTCACTTTCTGGCATCAGAAGCATCGAGGCGAACTGATTAGCTTCGTGTTCTCGGGCGTTCTTCTGAACGTCGCGTCGGAATAGTAAACCGTCCTCAAATGGAGCGTGATCCCTGTGAAGCATGTAATGGCCAATTTCATGTGCGATTGTAAATCGCTGGCGATTTGGGTGGTGAAACGAGTTAACTCCTATGGTCCACCCGTTCGCATCGGGGCGTAAATATCCGGAGGTGCGCTCATCCATCCCGATCCTTTCAACGCGCAATCCAAGCGCTGTTGCTAAACCCTCAACGTCAACGGGAGTTGTTTCTAGAGAATATGTGTGGGCAATGCGATGAGCGTCTCTCGCCGCTCGCGCAGGGTCATATTCCATTGGTGGGCGGGGTGCTGAGATTGCACGGCGCAATACGGCCATGATGGTCACCTCACTCTTCTGGTTCTTGGTCTGAAGCGGCTTTTGCAATATGATCTTCTAATATAGATAAGCGTTGATCTATGCTTCCGATATTTGTTCCATAGTAAGTGTCAAATGTTTCTATGGTTATATCGTTCAATCTTTTATTAAAATCAGTTGAATTTAATGATTTTTCAATCTTTTCTTCAAGAAATGCTTCTGCTTGTTGAATTGATTGCCAGCAAATCGCAAAAAATGATAATATTGCTAATAAAGCAAATGCTCCAACAAGAATTTGTATCATATTTCCGTATAAATTCGAAATTGTGGAGATTAGGCTGTCTGGCGTAGTTATAAGTCCTCTTTCCATGAGCGCAATCGCAGCTTCTCGTGCGAGAGGGTCTGTTGCTCTTGGTTCTGCACTAAACACAATGCCGAGAGATGAGCGAAGCCAATCGGTTAGCGGGTCGCCGACCACAAATATGACTAGAACTAAAAATATCAAGGTACCGAGGGCGCTTCCTAGCAATATAGCACACAACTTTAAAATGGTATTCAAGTCGCCCTCGATTGGAACAAAAAGGAAACAAATGGTAGCTCAGGATAACTAGGAATGCAATTGTCGTGCACTTGGCGCTCAAAAATACTCCTGCAATCTCCGCACCTCTAAGCTCCCGGCCTTCAGCGCGGCAATCGCTTCGGCGGCGGCGGCGGCGCCGGCAAGCGTCGTGTAGTACGGAACCTTCTGCATCAACGTCGCGCGGCGTAGCGATTTCGAATCCGAGACAGCTTTCTGGCCGTCCGTGGTGTTGAACACCAGATGCACCTGACGGTTACGTATGGCGTCCTCGATGTGCGGACGACCTTCCAGAACCTTGTTGACCTTTTCAGCCGCGACGCCGTGCTCGGCGAGGTAACGCTGCGTGCCGCTCGTCGCGAGCACCTTGAAGCCAAGATCGGCAAGACGCTTGATGGCGGGCAAGATGCCGTTCTTGTCTTCGTCGCGGACGGAGACGAACACAGTGCCGGAGCGGGGTAGGTCGATGCCTGCGCCTAGCTGGCTCTTTGCGAAGGCCAGCGCGAAATCCGTATCGAGGCCCATGACCTCGCCCGTCGACTTCATTTCCGGGCCGAGAAGCGTGTCCACACCGGGGAAACGCGCGAAGGGGAACACGGCTTCCTTGACGGCTATGTGCTTGAGCGCGGTGGCGTCGACCTTCTTGCCGTAATGGGCGAAGGCGTCGTCGAAGCGTCTCGCCTGCCATGATGCGCGCGGCGATCTTGGCGACAGGGCGGCCAATAGCCTTGGCGACGAACGGCACCGTGCGGCTGGCGCGCGGGTTCACTTCGAGCACGTATATATGGCCGTCCTTGATGGCGAACTGCACATTCATCAAGCCGCCGACCTTGAGAGCCAGCGCCATCGCCTTGGCCTGCCTTTCGAGTTCGGCAACCATTTCGGTGTCGAGCGTATAGGCGGGCAGGGAACAGGCGGAGTCGCCGGAATGTATGCCTGCTTCCTCTATGTGCTGCATGACGCCCGCGACATAATTCGACTTGCCGTCCGACAGGCAGTCTACGTCAACTTCGATTGCGCCCGACAGATAGGAGTCGAACAGCAGCGGGTTCTTGCCGAGCAAGGTGTTTATCTGGCCGGTCTTGTCGTTCGGGTATTTCTGCTTGATGTCTTCCGGCACGAGGCCGGGAACCGTGTCCAGCAGATAGGATTGCAACTGGCTTTCGTCGTTGATGATCTGCATGGCGCGGCCACCCAAAACGTAGGACGGGCGCACGACAAGCGGGAAGCCTAACTCACTCGCGACGGTGCGCGCCTGTTCGACGGAATAGGCGATGCCGTTCTTGGGCTGGCTGAGGCCAAGCTTGTTCAGCAGCTTCTGGAAACGGTCGCGGTCTTCTGCGAGGTCGATTGCGTCCGGCGAAGTGCCGAGAATCGGGATACCTGCCTTTTCGAGCGCATCAGCAAGCTTGAGCGGGGTTTGCCCGCCAAACTGCACGATGACGCCGTGCAAGGTGCCTTTTGCTTGCTCCGCGCGCAGGATTTCCAGCACGTCTTCGGCGGTCAATGGCTCGAAATAGAGGCGGTCGGAGGTGTCGTAATCGGTGGAAACAGTTTCCGGGTTGCAGTTGACCATGATGGCTTCATAGTCCGCCTCGCGCAGCGCGAAGGCCGCGTGGCAGCAGCAATAATCGAACTCGATGCCTTGGCCGATACGGTTCGGGCCGCCACCGAGAATGACAACCTTTTTGCGGTCGCTGACTTGCGCTTCGTCGGCCAATTCGCCCGCGAACGGAACTTCATATGTGGAGTACATATAGGCCGTGGGGGAGGCAAATTCGGCGGCGCAAGTGTCGATGCGCTTGTAGACCGGATGCACGTCGAGCTTCTGGCGCGCGGCGCGCACGGTGTCTGCGTCGCCGCCAGTGAGGGAGCCGAGGCGCGCGTCGGAAAAGCCCATTGCCTTCAACATGCGAAGGTTTGCGGCGTCTTGCGGCAGGCCGTGCTCGCGTATGCGCGCTTCCATCGCGAGGATTCCGGCGATCTGTTCGAGGAACCACGGATCGATGCGGCACATCTGGTGCACGTCTTCCAGCGAGGTGCCCATGCGTATGGCTTGCGCGACCATGCGCAGACGGTCGGGCGTCGGCGTGCCGAGCGCGGCACGTATGGCGTTCTTGTCTTCACCTTGGCCCAGGCCGGGGATTTCGATTTCGTCCAGCCCGGTGAGGCCGGTCTCAAGGCCGCGAAGGGCTTTTTGCAGCGATTCCTGGAAGGTGCGGCCAATGGCCATGACCTCGCCGACCGACTTCATGGCGGTGGTGAGCACTGGCTCTGCGCCGGGGAATTTCTCGAAGGCAAAGCGTGGGATCTTGGTGACTACGTAGTCGATGGATGGCTCGAAGCTGGCGGGCGTCGCGCCGCCGGTGATGTCGTTTTCGAGTTCGTCCAGCGTGTAGCCGACAGCGAGTTTTGCCGCGATCTTGGCGATAGGGAAGCCGGTGGCCTTGGAGGCCAAAGCGGAGGAACGCGACACGCGCGGGTTCATTTCGATGACGACCAGACGGCCATCCGCGGGGTTGACCGCGAACTGCACGTTGGAACCGCCGGTTTCGACGCCGATCTCACGCAGCACCGCAATCGAGGCGTTGCGCATGACCTGATATTCCTTGTCGGTCAGCGTGAGGGCAGGCGCGACGGTGATGGAATCGCCGGTATGCACGCCCATCGGGTCGATGTTTTCGATGGAGCATACGATGATGCAATTGTCCGCCCTGTCACGGACGACTTCCATCTCATATTCCTTCCAGCCTAGAACGCTTTCCTCGATCAACACTTCGGTGGTCGGGGAGGCGTCGAGGCCAGACTGCACGATGTCGAAAAACTCAGCGCGATTATAGGCGATGCCGCCGCCTGTGCCGCCCATTGTAAAGGACGGGCGGATGATGGCGGGCAAACCGACATGATCCAGCGCCTGCGCGGCGACCGCCATCGCGTGGCCAATGTAGCGCTGCTTGCGGTCCGTCTCGCCAAGGTTCCAGCGGGTTTCGAGCGCGTCGAGTGCGGCGTCAAGGTCGGCAGGGGCTTCGGCCTTGAGTTTGGCGCGCTCGGCCTCATGCATCTTGCGGTCGGCGTCTTTAACCTCGGTCGCGTTGGCAAGCATGGAGCGCGGCGTTTCCAGCCCGATCTTGGCCATAGCCTCGCGGAACAGGGCGCGATCCTCGGCCTTGTCGATGGCTGCGGCGTCCGCGCCGATCATTTCGACATTGTAGCGGTCGAGCACGCCCATGCGGCGCAGCGAAAGCGCGGTGTTGAGCGCGGTCTGGCCGCCCATCGTGGGGAGCAGCGCGTCAGGACGCTCGCGGGCGATGATCTTGGCGACGACTTCCGGCGTGATCGGCTCGATATAGGTGGCGTCGGCAAGCTCCGGGTCGGTCATGATCGTGGCCGGATTGGAGTTGACCAGAATAACGCGGTAGCCTTCCTCGCGCAGCGCCTTGCAGGCCTGCGTGCCTGAATAATCGAACTCGCATGCCTGACCGATAACAATAGGCCCCGCGCCGATGATCAGAATGGACTTGATGTCGGTGCGTTTTGGCATGCGGGTATCCGTTTTTCGTGCTTGCGCGGAAACACGGCGCGGGGAAGGGCCGGCCGGCTCGCACGCAATATATATTGTCAGGCTAGGCGCGCCTTATAGGGTAGGAGTCGCACCGTGGGAAGGCCGCAAATGCGGTTTTCCATGAATGGTTTGTCGCGCTATTGCGCAGGTTCTTCCGGAATTTCATCCAGAGGCGCGTCTTGTATGCCCGCAGTGGCAGGATCCAGCAGATAACGCGCAGGCGCCCAGCCTTGCAGCTTGGGGTCGTCCACATACTGAACCTTGCACCAGTATATGCCGTTCACATCTGCACAGCCGAGATTGTTCATCATCGCGCCGTTTTCGAACCGCGCAATGATGAGCCCGCCCGCGGATGCAGTTGCGCGCAGATTCAGCAGGTCGTTCGGCGCAACGCCGGTGACTTCCACGACAGGAATGCTTGCCACATTGGCGGCATCCTGCGCGCCCGCCGGGAAAGGCAGGAAAGCGAGGAACAGAAAAGGAAGGGCGCGAGAATGTGTCATGGTGAATCGAGATGCTCAGGATTGCACGCATGATGCGCATAGTTCCAGACCGTTTTTTGGTGGAGGGTTAAGGGGTGCGTGCCTTCGAGAGATTGCGATCAAATTTACCCCTCATCCGCCTGCCGGCACCTTCTCCCTCAAGGGGAGAAGGTAGATAAATTCCCCGTCTCGCCAGTTCTGCAATGCTTGTGGTTGAAACCAGCGTTGCAGCTATCGGCCTTCTCCCCTTGAGGGAGACGGTGCCGGCAGGCGGATGAGGGGTGCCTACTGCGTGAAGAAGTCGAACAGCAGTTTGATGTTCAGCCCGGCAATGACGAAGGCGATGAACATTGCGATTGCTGTGAGCCACACCGGGGCAACCAGCGCACCCATCTTCGATTTCGAGGCGGTGAAGAACACCAGCGGGAAGACGGCGAATGAAAGCTGAAGCGACAGCACGACTTGCGTGAGGATGAGCAGATGAGCGGTGCCTTCGTTGCCGTACCAGATGGTGACACCTGCCGCCGGAATGATCGCAATGGCGCGCGTGATGAGGCGGCGCAGCCACGGCGCGAGGCGGATGTTGAGAAAGCCCTCCATCACGATTTGCCCCGCCAGAGTGGCGGTTACGGTTGAGTTCAGTCCGCAACACAGAAGTGCGATGCCGAACAGGGCAGGGGCAATAGCCGCGCCGAGCAGCGGAGAGAGCAGCGCGTGCGCCTCCCCAAGTTCGACGATTTGCGTGTTGCCCGTGTTGTGGAAGGCGGCAGCGGCAAGGATCAGAATGGAAGCGTTGACCAGCAGTGCGAACATGAGCGCGACGGTGGAATCGATAGTCGCGAATTTGAGCGCCTCGCGCTTTTCCTCGACGGAATGGCCGTAAGCGCGCGTCTGCACGATGCCGGAATGTAGGTAAAGATTGTGTGGCATGACGGTGGCGCCAAGAATGCCGAGCGCGAGATACAGCATCTGCGGATTGGTGACGATCTCGGTGGTCGGCGCGAAGCCGCGAATGACATCGCCCCAGTTTGGATCGGCAAGCGCTATCTGGACCGCGAAACATATGGCGATGACGCCGAGCAGGGTGATGATGAAGGCTTCGACCCAGCGGAAGCCGAGCTTTTGCAGATATAGAATGAGGAAGACGTCCAGTGCGGTGATGATGACGCCGATTTCCAGCGGCAGGCCGAACAACAGGTTTAAGCCGATTGCGGTGCCGATGACTTCCGCAATATCGGTGGCGACGATGGCAATTTCCGCCAGCAGCCAAAGCATGAGCGAGACAGGCAGCGGGTAAGCATCGCGGCAGGCTTGCGCCAGATCGCGGCCCGACCCGATGGCAAGGCGTGCACAAAGCGCTTGCAGGATGATCGCCATGATGTTGGACACAAGCGCGACGACCAGCAGGATATAGCCAAACTGCGCACCGCCCGCGATGGAGGTCGCCCAGTTGCCCGGGTCCATATAGCCAACGGCCACCAGATAGCCGGGGCCGAAGAACGCCAGCGCTCGCTTCCAACCCGGACCGCGCCGCGAAACGGGAATGGTGCCATGAACATCCGAAAGAGAGGCATCGCCGCGTGGCTTTATCCAGCCCCGCAGATCGTCATTTCGCGAGCCGCTCGCAACATCCATGTCAGCAAAATCCATAACCGCAATTGCAAATCATTCGCAACTATATCCAATTGCAAACGGTTTGCAAGAGGGGCGGAACTGTAGCGCGCAAATTTCGTTAGTTTGGGCCGCAGATCATTTGCGGTGGGTAGGAGATACGCAATGAAAAGCGCCACGAAGACACAGACCGCAGCAGGCAAGGCTTCTGCCGCAGGGTTGAAACGCAGCACGCAGAAGGAAGAGCGCAAGGTGGAGGCCGAGACCGGCAAGCCGCTGAAAAAGGGCGAAAAGCGCTTCGAGGAGCGGTCGAAAAGCTCTGATGGAAAGAGCGCGGGAGCAAAGCAGAAATAGGCGATTTCAGCGCTATCGGCGGCCTTTCATTTTCGCTTGCCGCGGGACGAGAAAGGTTGTGACTTCAATCAACGATTGCGATAACACTTCGACTTGAAGGGCTTGCGCGGCTTTTCATGAATGCCGCAGTGAATGAGGGATTTCCTATGGAATGGAGAGGTCGACGCCAGAGCGACAATGTCGAGGACGTTCGCGGGCAGGGCGGCGGATTTGGAATGCCGGGTGGCGGTGGCCGCTTTCGCATTCCGATAGGCGGCGGAGCTGGCGGTGGCGGTCTGTCCGGCATCATTATTCTCGTCGTGCTGTTCTTCGCGCTGCGCGCTTGCGGCATTGATCCGATTCAGGTGCTGACGGGCGGCGGCGGTTCTTTCGCGCCCGGCCAGATGACTGAGGAAACGGACGGCAATCAGCCTGCGGCGTCTGACGAGATGAAGCAGTTTGTTTCGACCGTTCTGGCCGAGACGGAAGACACATGGAGCGGCATCTTCAAGGCCGAAGGCGAGACTTATACGGACCCTAAACTGGTGCTGTTCAGCGGGCAGGTGCGGTCGGCTTGTGGTTTTGCATCGGCGGCGTCCGGGCCGTTCTATTGCCCGAACGATCAGAAGGTCTATCTCGACACCGCGTTTTTCGATCAGCTTTCGCGACAGTTCGGAGCGTCGGGCGATTTCGCGCAAGCTTATGTGATTGCGCATGAGATCGGCCACCACGTGCAGAACCTGATCGGCGTGTTGCCGAAGTTCAACCAGATGCGCCAGAGCATGAGCGAGGCGGAAGCCAACCAGATGTCCGTGCGCGTAGAGTTGCAGGCGGATTGCTTCGCGGGCGTATGGGGCCACTACACCGCGCAGAAGGGCATTCTGGAAAAGGGTGATCCCGAAGAGGCGCTGAACGCCGCGCAGCAGATCGGCGACGATACGCTGCAGAAGCGGATGCAGGGCTATGTCGTGCCGGAAAGCTTCAACCACGGCACCTCGCAACAGCGCCAGACATGGTTTGCGCGCGGGTTCAACAGTGGGAAATTGTCCGACTGCGATACGTTCAATAATCCGGTTTGAGGCGAAGAACCCCTCATCCGCCTGCCGGCACTACCCTGCCCTCCGCTATGGCTCCGGGCGCTCGTCATTTGAAAAGCCCATTTTGGGGCTTTTCATCCGCGTCGCGGACCACTCCTCACCCCTCAAGGGGAGAAGGGGACAATTGCGATGCCTCGTTCACTCTGCAACGCCCGCGATTGAAGCCGGCTTTGCCACTTCTCCCTTCTCCCCTTGAGGGAGAAGGTGCCGGCAGGCGGATGAGGGGTAAGATCAGTGCAAGGTTAGCTTATCGCTCCGCCAATGCAGGTTGGCCCTTGCGCTCGCGGATGAGATTCGCGAAGCGGCGGAAGAGGTAATGCGAATCTTGCGGTCCCGGCGAAGCTTCCGGGTGGTGCTGCACAGAGAACACCGGCTTGCCGGTGACAGCCAGCCCGCAATTCGAACCGTCGAACAGCGAAATATGAGTTCTCTTCAATGCCTTCCGGCAGAGACTTCGAATCCACCGCGAAGCCGTGATTTATGGAGACGATCTCGACCTTGCCGGTGGTGTGATCTTTTACCGGATGGTTCGCGCCGTGATGGCCCTGATGCATCTTTTCCGTCTTGCCTCCGAGCGCCAGCGCCAGCATCTGGTGGCCAAGACAAATGCCGAAGATCGGAAGCTCGGTCTTGAGCAGATTCTGGATGACGGGGACGGCATATTCCCCGGTTGCTGCCGGGTCGCCGGGGCCGTTTGACAGAAATACACCGTCCGGCTTCATCGCCAGAATGTCGTCGGCGCTGGTGGTTGCCGGTACGACCGTGACCTTCGCACCGAGACCTGCGAGCAGGCGCAGAATGTTGCGCTTAACGCCATAGTCTACAGCAACGACGTGCATGGTGGGCGCATCCTGTTCACCATAGCCTTCGTTCCATGCCCACGGCGTTTCATTCCAGCTCGATGTCTGGCCGGAGGTGACTTCCTTGGCGAGATCGAGGCCGATAAGCCCCGACCATGCAGCAGCCTGACGCTTCAAATCCTCAACATCGAATTTGCCATCCGGCGAATAGGCGATTGCCGCATTTGGTGCACCGTTGCGACGGATGGCGGCGGTCAGAGCGCGCGTATCGACTCCACTAATGGCAATGATGCCGCGACGCTTGAGCCACTGGTCAAAATGCGCGTGCGAACGGTAGCTGGAAGGGTCTGTGATCGACGCCTTGAAAACCGCGCCGACGGCACCCGCGCGTGAGGCCGGGTTCAGGTCTTCAATGTCTTCCTCATTCGTACCGACATTGCCGATGTGCGGGAAGGTGAAGGTGACGATCTGGCCCGCATAGGACGGGTCGGTCAGGATTTCCTGATAGCCGGTGAGTGCTGTGTTGAAGCAAACTTCGGCAACGGTGCTGCCGGTGGCGCCAAGGCCGCGCCCTTCAACTACGGTGCCATCTGCGAGCACCAATAGCGCGGTCGGCTTTTCAGTTGTCCAGGGAGCGGTGGCCATCGTCGTCATTCCTGTTCCGGCGCGGAGTGTCACTTGCAAGTGCGAGTGCGAAGCGCCATATCACGCAGCGAAACGCGGGCGACACCAATGGTGCGCCTGCAAAAGCTGCTTTAATCCTGCAAGGCGCGGAAAATAGGTTAAGGACTGGTGCGGGTCAATCGCCAGGCATCAGTTTCCATGATTTATTTTCTCCAATGAAAACAACCGTTTGTGAGAACGGCGCATTGCCTTGGAGGTTGCGGGCGGCTATCGTTGGAAAAGATTACAGGAGTTTTTATCATGCGCGACCAGATCGCCCAAGCGCTCAAGGCCGCCCTCAAGTCTCAGGACAAGCGCCGCACGGGAACGCTGCGGCTCATTCAGGCTGCCATTCAGGATCGTGATATTGCGCATCGCGGCGCGGGCAAAGACCCCGTGACCGATGAGGAGATTCTGCAAATCCTGAGCAAGATGGTGAAGCAGCGCGAGGAATCCGCGAAAGCCTTCGAGGAAGGCGGGCGCACGGAACTCGCGGCGCAGGAGCGCGACGAAATCGCCATCATTAAGGATTTTCTGCCCAAGCAGCTTGGGGATGAGGCCGTGCAGCAGGCTTGCCGTCAGGCGATAGATGAGGTCGGGGCCGATGGTCTGCGCGACATGGGCCGCTGCATGGCCGTGCTCAAGGAGAAGTATCCGGGGCAAATGGATTTCAGCAAGGCCAGCGGTCTTGTGAAGGATATGTTGAAGTAACGTATTCATTACCCCTCATCCGCCTGCCGGCACCTTCTCCCTCAAGGGGAGAAGGCGGGCAATTGCAACGCTGGCTTCAATTGCCATCGTTGCAGAACTTGCGAGACTTCGACAAATCGTCCTTCTCCCCTTGAGGGAGAAGGTCGCGGCAGCGGGATGAGGGGGGGCTAGCTCGCCTTCAATCGCGAGCCGCCGAGCATTCCGAGTTCTTCCAGAACCGGGTAGGCCATCGAGGCCAGCAGGGAGTTGATCTGCTTGAGGTCGCGGATGGTGTCGAGGTGGATGGTGCTCGTCTCGACGCTCTTGGCCGTGCCTTCGCGCAGCCGATTGAAATGGCTGGTGTTGGCGCGTTTTTCCAAATCGCGAAGCCGGTCTTTTTCAAGCACAAGCTGCCGCGCGGATTCGGCATCGCGTGAGACGAGAATGTTAAACGCGAGCCGCGCATTCGCCAGCACCGACGCGTGAAAATCGCGCAGTTCTTTCCAGCCCTCCGGGGTGAATTCCAGCCCGCGTTCGGCCTTTTTGCGAACGTGAACGAGCAAGTTGCGCACAATGATGTCGCCCACCTGTTCGAGCTTGACACAAGCACCGAGCAATTCCTGACAGCGCAGCATTTCGTCCTGTGAAAGTTCGCGTGTGGTGAGCTTAGCCAGATAGAGCTTGATCGCCTGATGCTTGCGGTCAACGCGGTCGTCGAGTGCGGCGAGCGCTTTCATGCCGTCTTCGTCAGGGTTCTCGTAAAGCTCGAAAACCTTTTGCAGCATGATTTCGACAAGTTCGCAAAGCCGCACGACTTCCCGCGTGGCATT
Source organism: Mesorhizobium sp. (assembly GCA_049840935.1). GTDB lineage: Bacteria > Pseudomonadota > Alphaproteobacteria > Rhizobiales > Rhizobiaceae > Mesorhizobium_G. The sequence goes on along the minus strand of JASGJA010000023.1, from coordinate 61,085 downwards.
GCCCAATGCTTGCATGGGCGTGTCGAGCGCGGCTTCGTTCAGAACATTAAGCTCGATCACGGCTGGATCGTCGGCGCTGGTTTTTACGCCTGCGGTCGCGATGCGTTCGGCGATACGATAGACGCCAGCAGCCACGATTATTCCCACAATCGCCAGCGCAATGTTGAAGACTATATGCCAATTGAGCATCGCGGCAGTGGGCGTTGCGCCGAGTTCATCGAATGGCGGCTTGAACAGCATAATGACGATGAGCGCGAAGATGGCGCCCGCACCGCGCATGATGAGATTGCCAATCGGCACGATGCGCGAGCGAGGGGGTGAGGCGCGCGACAGCATGACCGCGATGACAGCGCCGCCAATGTTTGCGCCTAGTACGAGAACAACGCCAAGGTCCAGCGGAATAATATGGCGCTGCGCCAGCGCAGCAAATAGCAGGATTGCCGCAACGCTGGAATGAAATAGCCACGTCATGATCCCCGCGACGATAAAAGCCGTGATCGGGTCGCCCGCGAGATATTGCACGATGATGGGCAGCAATTCGCTGTCGCGAAGCGGTTCGGATGCCTCGCCGATAAGCCGCAGCGACAGGATGAGCAGGCCGATGCCGATGAGAATGCGGCCGATCTGGAGCAGATTGCGCTTGTCGGTCGCCATGAAAAGCACTGTTCCGGCAACAAGGCAAAGCGGTGATAGGAAGCTGAGGTTGAAGCTGAGCAGCTTAGCAATCAGTGCCGAGCCCACATCAGCACCGAGCGCAGCAAGCAGACCCGATGCGCCGCCAACAATGCCAGATCCGACAAATGCGCCGACGATTAGCGCGACGGCTGTAGCGCTCTGGAGGCAAATTGCCAGCACGCCGCCCGCACCGACCGCGAGGAACGGGTTTTTCAACACGCCGCGCAGCCGGTGACGCAGGAGGTCGCCGTAAGCACGTTCGACGCCCGTGCGCACCATGCGCGTTGCAAACAGCAGAAGCGCAACCGCGCCCGCCAGATGAAGCAGTACGACAGAGCCGCTCATGGATTTTCTAGCGTGGAGCGTGAGAGTTGGTGGGCTGTGCTATTACCCCTCATCCGCCTGCCGGCACCTTCTCCCTCAAGGGGAGAAGGAGGATAATTGCAACGTTGGCTCAAACTGCCAACGTTGATGAATAAGCGATACACGGCAGTTTTCTCCCTTTTCCCCTTGAGGGAGAAGGTGCCGGCAGGCGGATGAGGGGTAGGTGCTGTGTGCATCAATTTCGGTGCAATGTGAATCATGGTCAGAGAAGTGATAGCATATTAGCCGGGTAATCTTCCAATCCCGTTAAAGGCGTAAGTTTAAAACTGCTAAATCTGGGACACGCCGAGGTGGTGATCTCACATAATTAATGCCATCTAACATTGCGAATTCATTACATAATTGTAATTTCGCCATTCAGTTTCGGTTCAGGTGGGAAGCTTAGGTTTCCGGGTGTCAACAACGCGGAGAACCTTCCATGAAACGTATTCTTCTCTCGTCACTTGCAGCCGTAATGCTTTCCGCAACCGCTATGACGGTACAGGCAGCGCCGGTGCAGGACAGCAATACGCAGATATTGGTGCAAAACAGCAAGAATGGCCCGGTCGTAAAGCGGAAGGTCACTCGTGAAGTCGTGCGCAAGGACCGCTTTGGTCGCAATGTAGTGGTGAAGCGCACCACGACAACGCGCTGGGTGCGTGGAAATCAGGTGCCGAACTGGAAGCGTCAGAAAATCGTGCGCGATTATTATCATCACGGGCTGCGTCGCCCCGGACCCGGTCAGCAATGGGTGAAGGTCAACAACGACTATCTGCTGATTGCGTCGGCGTCGGGGATAATTGCGAGTGTGATCGCCGCGAATTGATTTCGGCAATAGCGCGCGGGCGGGCGACAGTCTAAGTAAGGACTCATGCGCTTTTCGCCAACCTTCCTCGATGAGATACGCGACCGGGTGCCGATTTCTTCGGTGATCGGCACGCGCGTGACATGGGACAGGCGCAAAACCAATGCTTCCAGAGGCGATTGGTGGGCGTGCTGTCCCTTTCACGGTGAGAAGTCCCCCAGCTTTCACTGCGAGGACAAGAAGGGCCGCTACCATTGTTTCGGCTGTGGCGTCACCGGCGACCATTTCCGGTTTTTGACCGAACTGGATGGCATGAGCTTTCCCGAAGCGGTTGAAAAGATTGCCGACATGGCAGGCGTGCCGATGCCCGTGCGCGACGCGCAGGAGGAACGGCGCGAGCGTGAGCGCGCCAGCCTGCATGATGTCATGGAACTGGCGACGGTGTTTTTCGAGGAGCGGTTGCAGTCGGCGGACGGCGCGCGGGCGCGCGCATATTTGCGGGAACGCGGGCTGACGCCTGCGACACAGAAGGCATTTCGGCTTGGCTTTGCGCCGGAAAGCCGCAATGCGCTGAAGGAACATCTGGCCTCTAAGGGCGTGGCGAAAGAGCAGATCGAAGCGTGCGGGCTGGTTCGCCACGGCGACGATATTCCGGTTTCGTATGATTATTTCCGCGACCGCATCATGTTTCCGATCCCGGATCTCGCGCGGGCGGATTATTGCGTTCGGTGGTCGCGCGATGGCTGCGGATGCACTGGCGAAATATATGAACTCGCCGGAGACGGAACTCTTTCACAAGGGCAACGTGCTTTATAATTTTGCGCGCGCGCGGCGGTCGCTGCAAAAGGGCGGCGCGGTTATCCAAGTCGAAGGCTATATGGATGTGATCGCGCTGGCGCAGGCGGGGTTCGAGAACGCTGTCGCACCACTGGGTACGGCACTTACCGAAAACCAGCTCGAACTCTTATGGCGCATGTCGCCGGAGCCGATCCTGTGTTTCGATGGCGATCAGGCCGGGTTGAAGGCTGCATGGCGCGCTGCGGATCTGGCGCTGCCCGCCATTCAGCCGGGCAGGTCGGTGCGGTTCGCGCTGATGCCCGAAGGGCAAGACCCCGACGATTTGGTGAAGGCCGAAGGCGCGGAGGGGTTTCGCAAGGTGTTGACCGATGCAAGACCGCTGGCTGACCTGCTTTGGATGCGCGAGACGGCAGGCGGTGTTTTTGAAACGCCGGAGCGCCGAGCCGAACTTGAAAAGACGCTGCGCGAACTAACTGGACGTATTCGAGATGAAAGCGTGCGCTTCCACTATCAGCAGGAAATGCGGGAGCGCGTGCAGGCATTTTTCGGCTCCCGGCGCGACGGCGGGCGGCGCGACCAGCAAGGAAATCGCGGTGGCGGGGCCGGATGGCAGGGACGCGGTGGCTTCAATCAGGGCGGCAGGACACAGGCCGGTAGGCTCGCCGTGTCGGAAAGCCTGGCGCGTACCGCTCTGGTGAAGCGCGCGGGCGGGGTGATGCCCCTGCGCGAAGCGGTTATGGTCGTGACGCTGGTCAACCATCCCATGCTCGCGGAAGAGTTCTTCGACGAGGTGGAGGCGCTCGACCTGTCGCACAAGGAGTTGCGCCATGTGCTCGCGGTGCTGATCGACGTGCTGGCGCATCAGACAGGTCACGACCGCGCGGCAGTGCTTGCGGCAATCGATGCTGGTGGGCTGGGTTCGGTCTGGGAACGCGGCTTCGAGCATGTGAACCGCGCTGGGCATTGGCCCGCAATGGAACAGGCCGCACTGGATGATGCGCGCGAGGCGTTTTTACAGGCGCTGCAATTGCACAAGGGCTCGCGCACCATTCAATCCGAACTCAAGGCCGCCGAAGCTGCGCTGGCGACCGAGCCTACCGAAGAAAACTATCGGCATCTCGTGGAAGTGCAGGCGCAGTTTCGCGACTTGCAAGCCGCCGAAGCCCTGATCGAGGGGTTTGGGGTGTTATCCGGTCGCGTCGACCGAAGCTGATTTGTTTCAGATGAGGGCGGGCTGCAAATGTCGCTTTTCTGCGCTTCCGGTGCTCATGTACAAAAAGTACACTCCGCTCCGGTTCTCGAAAATCACCATTTTCGCAACGCCCTGATCTGAAACACCGCCGCGCCGGTATCCGAAAATCCCCGCGAGAAATTAACCTGCGTATAAGCTGAGATATATAGACGGCGGCGCGGTTCTTGCCGAATCCGTCAATTGATTCGCTTTTTTAACGCGAATCATGCGAGAGCGCTTGACCTTACGCCAGAATAGCGGAATCAGGACAATTCGAGGGATCATTTGGAGCTTACAGCACGTTGTGATGGACGGAACGCCGCAATCCCTGCGCGAATTGGGCTCTGGAAGAATTAGGGGACACACCCCACATAGTGAACGCTGAAGAGGCAACGCGGGCGATGCGCACCGACCGAAGCCAAGCAATTGCCAAGGTGATGGATTGATAACTGGCCGGCCAACGGGCCGCCGCAGGAAGATTAAAGCATGGCGAATAAAGTGACCAAAGAAAAGGAAGAGGCGGAGACCGAGCGCGAAGGCGCAACAGATGGTCCGTTGCTCGACCTTTCCGATGATGCCGTCAAGAAGATGATAAAAGCCGCGAAGAAGCGCGGCTATGTCACTATGGATGAGCTGAATTCGGTGCTGCCTTCCGAGGAAGTTTCTCCCGACCAGATTGAAGACACGATGGCCATGCTCTCCGACATGGGCATCAATGTCGTGGAAGAGGACGAGGCTGCCGAACAGGAAGACAACACGGACGCCGAGGAAGAGGCCAACGAACTGGCCGAACAAACCGGCACCGCAGTTGCTGCCGTTGCAAAAAAAGAGCCGACGGACCGCACGGACGATCCGGTGCGCATGTATCTGCGCGAAATGGGCTCGGTGGAGCTTCTGTCGCGTGAAGGCGAAATCGCTATCGCCAAGCGCATTGAGGCTGGCCGCGAAACCATGATTGCAGGGCTTTGCGAAAGCCCGCTGAGCTTTCAAGCTATCATCATCTGGCGCGACGATTTGAATGAGGGCAAGGGCCTTCTACGCGACATTATCGATCTTGAAGCGACCTATGCCGGACCGGAAGCCAAGCAGGCCCCGGTGATCGAGCGCACGGAAGACCTCGAAAAGCCGAAAGAGCCGGTGCGTCCGGGTGGCCGCCGCTCACGTGAGGATGAAGACGACATTACCAATGTCGGCGGCGAAAGCCATGTCGAGGAAGAAGAGGACGAGGAAGACGAAAGCAATCTTTCGCTCGCGGCAATGGAAGCAGAGCTTCGCCCGCAGGTGATGGAAACGCTCGACCTCATCGCGGACACCTACAAAAAGCTGCGCAAGCTACAGGACCAGCAGGTTGAAAACCGGCTCGCAGCTACGGGTACGCTTTCGCCAAGCCAGGATCGGCGCGCGAAGGAACTCAAGGACAAGCTGATCAAGGCGGTTAAATCGCTGTCTCTCAATCAGGCTCGCATCGAGTCGCTGGTCGAGCAGCTTTACGACATTTCGAAGCGACTGACCCAGAATGAGGGCAAGCTACTGCGTCTGGCCGAAAGCCACGGCGTGCGGCGCGAGGAATTCCTGAAAGAATATCAGGGTTCCGAACTTGATCCGAACTGGATGAAATCGATCTCGAACCTTTCCGGCAAGGGCTGGAAGGAGTTTACGAAGAACGAGAAGGACACGATCCGCGAAATTCGCGCGGAGATTCAGAACCTTGCGACCGAAACCGCGATTTCAATCGCGGAATTCCGCAAGATCGTGAATCAGGTGCAGAAGGGCGAGCGCGAAGCGGCAATCGCCAAGAAGGAAATGGTGGAGGCTAATCTGCGCCTCGTTATTTCCATCGCGAAGAAGTACACCAACCGCGGATTGCAGTTCCTCGACCTTATTCAGGAAGGCAATATCGGCCTGATGAAGGCGGTCGATAAGTTCGAATATCGTCGCGGCTATAAGTTCTCGACCTATGCGACGTGGTGGATCCGGCAGGCGATTACGCGTTCGATTGCCGATCAGGCGCGTACGATTCGTATTCCGGTGCATATGATCGAGACGATTAACAAGATCGTTCGTACGTCACGCCAGATGCTGCACGAAATCGGTCGCGAGCCGACGCCCGAAGAACTGGCGGAAAAGCTGGCCATGCCGCTCGAAAAAGTGCGCAAGGTCCTCAAGATTGCCAAGGAGCCGATTTCGCTCGAAACGCCAGTTGGCGACGAGGAAGATTCGCACCTCGGCGATTTCATCGAGGACAAGATGGCGATCCTGCCAATCGATGCGGCCATTCAGGCGAATTTGCGTGAGACGACAACGCGCGTTCTGGCTTCGCTGACGCCGCGCGAGGAGCGCGTTTTGCGTATGCGCTTCGGAATCGGCATGAATACCGACCACACGCTTGAAGAAGTGGGCCAGCAATTCTCGGTTACGCGCGAACGAATCCGTCAGATCGAGGCGAAGGCGCTGCGCAAGCTCAAGCATCCGAGCCGTTCGCGCAAGCTGCGCAGCTTCCTCGACAGCTAAGATCAAGGGCCGCCTTCGGGCGGCCTTTTCGTTTTGTGACGAGTCCAAGTTCAAGAAAAAAGACGATGCCGGAGAGGGAGGTCAACTCCGGCATCGTCATGGCGCGACCCGCTCAGGCCCGGGTCGCAGCCGATCTGCTCTTGCGCCGCAGTGCGATTTCCCGCGACCGCTTGAGTTCTACGAGACGGCGGCGCTTTCGCTGAAGCGTAAAGCGCGTGACAGCCAGTCTGCTTTCCAGATCTGCGACGCGTAGGTTCAACGCGTCTTCCTCTTTTTCGAGATCCTTAATCGCCTCATCAACGTAGGCGGCAAGCACTTCGGAACCGGTGCGCCTGGCCAGCCTTGCGCGGTTTTCGAGATCGGAGAGCCGCCCGCTACATGCGCGCAGGCTCTTTTGCTCGATGCGCAAGTGCAGCTTCAGCCAGTCCAGTGTCTGCTTGATTTCGCGGCACTTGGCGCGCGTGTCAGCCAGATGCCGGTCGATCAATTCGAGGGTCACTTCTCCGCTCATTGGTGCTCCGGCGGGAAACGCCTCTCCTGTTATCAAAAACAAGCTGTTGGTCATGATCGGCTCCCTTTACGGAATGTGCAGCCGGCGAGAGGAATGCAGTGGCCCATTCGCGCGCCCGCCAGCGCCCGTTCCACCGGTCTGATTTTCATCAGTTGATCCTCTCGCCGGACCCCACAGCCCCGCGCCCTAAACTCAATGCTCTTGCTTATTTCAGCTTGATCGCCCTGACCGGCGGTCTGCCCCCGCCCACGCGCCGGTCAGGGTCGATCAACGCCGCCCGCTAATCAAAACAATCTGCCGGGTCGGTGATCTTGCCGCCTTGAAGAAGTTCGTGCATCTCGCCCTCCCGTGTCTCTTGAACGTTGTTCATATGCACACCATATCACTGTCTGAACGATGTTCAAGTCTTATTTTGAACGTGGTTCAACTTTTTTTGCTTTTTTTGACAGCCACCAGGGCGTTGCCAAAAAGGCGAATGGGAATAATAGATGAATCATGTTCAAAAAACTTGAACTGCGTTCACATTTGTGCCTGAATCATAATGCAGTTCGAGGGGAGTTCGCGGTTTGACCGCATTGGTATCGTTGGAGGATCTGTAGGAATGGCGCTTGACAAGGACGAAGTAAGCTCGCGCGTTCTGGATATTGCCGAAGACCTTTTGAATGAAGGTGGGGCGATCAATCTTAAGGCGCGCACGATTGCCGAAAAGGCGGGGATTGCCGTTGGTTCGATTTACAACCTGTATGGTGATCTGGACGGGCTGCACCTTGCCGTGAATTTTCGTCTGCTGGACAGGCTTTCGCGCGCCGGAATGGAAACCATGGCGCAAATGCAGTCATCCCGTGTTCTGGATACGAAAGGTCGTTTACTCGCTTTGGCGCGGACCTATCTGGAATATGTAGCGGCACATCCCCAAAGCTGGGCCGCTCTTCTGGCTTTTAGTCCGGCACGGATCGATGCTTCACGCCGCGAAGATTATATGGGTCGGCTGGACGGACTTTTTGGAATCATCACCAGAGTGTTGATGGACGACAAGAAGCTGGCGCTTGATGAAGAGGAATGTGTGTTGAACGCGCGAATCCTGTGGTCGAGCGTGCATGGCATTGTCACCAGCGGAGTGGCCAGCCGTTCGACCACGAACCCGGAAGCCGAGACGTGGCGGCAGGTCGATCATCTTGTGACGGTCTATCTGGCTGGATTGGAGCGCCATCCGGGACGCTTGACGCATTAAGCCGGTCGGCATTTCGGAATTGGAGGAATGATGTCGTTTTTCAAGAAATTGTTCGGTGGCGGCGGTGAGCCGGCAGCAGCCGAGCCGAAAGTTGCGGGCGAAGCGGAGCATCGCGGATTTATCATCAAGGCGACGCCGTTCAAGAATGACGGTCAGTATCAGACCTGCGGCGTGATTTCCAAAGAGATCGGCGGGGAAGTGAAGGAGCATCGCTTCATTCGCGCTGACCGCTTTGCGGGTCTGGATGATGTCGTGCAACTGACGCTCAGCAAAGGCCGACAGATTATCGACGAACAGGGCGAGCGATTGTTTGGGTAACTAAAATAACTCGCGGATGAGGGGTCAGATCAAAAATAATGCCGCCCTCTCACCTAGATTCTAGGGAGAAGGCGACTGCATCAACGTTCTGAGCCAATTCGGAACGCTGACAATGCGCTCTCACAAATCGCGAGCGCTGTTGTTCAGGTCAGGCTGCGGCGGTTGCGAGCGGCTTTTCGGCGGCTTGCTTAACGAGCGTATCGATCTGCTTTTCAGCCTTGGCCAGCGCGGCCTTGACCGCGTCTTCGCCCATGCCCATGCCTTCTACGCGCACGACCTCGACATCGGTCATGCCGTTAAAGCCGAGCACGCCCTTGAGGTAAGGTACGGCGAAATCCATGACCGCTGCAGGGCCTTCCGAATACACACCGCCGGAGGCAAGCACGACGTAGACCTTCTTGCCCTTGACCAGACCCTGCGGGCCATTTGGTCCATAAGCGAAGGTGCGTCCCGAACGCGAGATATGATCGATCCACGACTTCAGCGTTGAGGAAATGGAGAAGTTGATGAGGCCGGTGGCGAGCACGATGTAGTCGGCGGCAAAGAGTTCATCCACCGCAGCGTCCGAAACACCGACAACCTTAGCCTGAGCCGGGGTACGGGATTCCGCCGGGGTGTATATGCCGGTGGCATAGTCCGGTTCGATGTGCGGCAGCGGGTTCTTGACCAGATCGCGCACGGTTAAGGTGCTGCCCGGAACTGCAGCCTGCAATTTGCCTGCGAGTTCATTTGCAACGCGGGTAGACTGGGAGGAATCACCGCGCGGGCTGGACGTTACGAGAAGGATATTGGACATTTTCTTGGCTCCGATTTGCGGCGTCGGGAGGACGCTTGAATTTCAGAACCGAAGATAGGATTGGACATCCATTCAAAAAATTGGGAAAATATCTATCTATCATATCCAATAAATGGATAGGTCATGCAGGCAAACCCGACGCTCGATCAATTGCAGGTGTTTCTGGCGGTTGCCGAAACCGGGAGTTTTTCTGCTGCCGCGCGGCGGCTCAATCGCGCGCAATCGGTTATCAGCTACATGATTGCCAATCTGGAAGCGCAACTGGAAATGTCACTTTTCGAACGGGAGGGCACGCGGGAGCCGCGCCTGACCCCGGAAGGCAAGGCGATGTTGCCCGATGCGCGGCGCATGATCGCTGTGCTGAATGACATACGCTCGCGTGCGGAGGGCATGAAGCTTGGGCTCGAAGCCGAGTTGTCAATCGCGGTGGATGTGTCGCTGCCGTCGCCAGCGCTCGTTGAAGCATTGAAGAGCTTCGAACATCAGTTTCCGTCTGTAACGCTGAAACTCAATGTCGGGGCGCTTGGCGTGGTTTGGGATCAATTGCTGAACCAGAATTGTGATATTGGATTTGGCGGGCAATTGATCGGCAAGACGGACGAACTTGTCTCGATCCGGGTTGGCGATGCCAGCATGATACCCGTTGCTGCGCCGGACCACCCGCTTGCGCAATATAAGGGCAGGGTGCCCCTATCCGTGGTGCGTGAAAACCTCCAACTCGTCATCTCCGACGTGTCGCGGATGACGGAGGGCAAGGATTTCGGCGTGTTTGCATACAGGACTTGGCGCATGACGGATATGTCCACCAAACGCGACCTTATCCTTTCAGGGATGGGCTGGGGCGGTTTGCCGACATGGATGGTTTCGGTCGACATCAGGGCAGGGAGGCTGAAAGCGCTCGACCTGGAACCCTATCCGGTGCGGCCATATGCGCTGTTTGCGTTTCACCGCGCCGATTCAATGCCCGGACCGGCCGCGACATGGCTGATTGAGCGGTTCAAGGAAGAACTGCCAAAGGTTTGCAATGTCATGAGGCCGAGTGACCATCTCGCCGGTCTGCGGGTCGCAGCAGACCTTCTATAAGCACGGTAAGCGCTTGCGCATAGTCTGCGGGTTTGCCGCCCGCTTCGATGGCGAGAGCGGCGCGGTCAAACGCGGCGGAAAGCAGTGCGGTGACGGCGTCGAGACTTAAATTCGGAACAATAGCTTTTTCCCGGATTCCGTGTGCAATGCCCGCGCGCAATGTGCGGCTGCTGTGGCGGGCATCGATCTCATCCATTTCAGCGCGACCGAGGACGGCGGGACCGTCAAGCAGAAGCAGACGCGTGCGGCCCGGCGCTGCCATTGCATGAAGAAAGGCGTCGCCGCCTTGAATGAGCGCATCACGCAGGCTGAGATTTTCAGGCGCGGCTTGTTCGATTGCTTCCGCGACAAGCCGCGCTTCCTGCTCGCAAACGGCACGGAACAGCGCCTTCTTGTCCTCAAAGTGATGATAGAGCGCGCCGCGTGTGACGCCTGCGGCCTCGACGATTTCCGGCGTTGCGGTGTCGGCATAGCCCTTCTCGGTGAAGAGACGACGCGCCGCAGCGATGAGATGGCCTCGCGTTTGCTCCGTGCGCTCGCGATTGGAGCGGCGTCCCATTATCTCTTGCATACATACAGCCTGTATGTTATTTGAATTTACATGCAGATTGTATGTAAATGTGCGGAGAAAGAAAAGCCATGAAAACGACGAGCTATTACCCGGTGATTATGGTCGAGGATGTGACCGCCACGGCTGCATTCTATGTCGAGCATTTTCGTTTCGAGCCGCTGTTCGAGAGCGATTGGTATGTGCATCTGCGCTCGCGGGAGGACAAGAAAGTGAATCTCGGTGTGGTGCGTTACGATCACCCGACAATTCCGGCTGAGGGCAGGGCGAGGACGCAGGGCCTGCTGATCAATTTTGAAGTGCGCGATGTCGATGCCGTTTACGAAAGGCTGGAGGCGGCGGGCCTGCCGATGCTGCTTTCGCTGCGCGACGAGGATTTCGGCCAGCGGCATTTCATAACCAAAGACCCGAACGGGATTCTGATTGATATCGTGAAGCCGATACCGCCAAGCGAGGAGTTTCTAGCGCAGTTTGCGCCGGAGGCGGTCGGGAAATAGCGGGTAGGGGAAAGTGTGCGGGCGAGCGCCCGCACACCAATGTTTTGCCTAGTTTGCGCTTGCGACGGGCGCAACGAGCGGCGTGATACGCCGAATTGCAACGCGACGATTTTCACGCTCTGGTTCTTGCGTGCGCACTTTCAGATAGCGCTCGCCATAACCCTGTGTTGCCAGGTTTTCCGGCGGAATGCCGAACACATTGCTTAGCGCATCGGCCACCGCTTCCGCTCGGCGATCTGACAGCGCGAGGTTGGCAACATCTGTGCCGACCGCATCAGTGTGACCTTCAATCAGGAAGGTTTCTGCCGGGTTGGCCTTCAGCAGCCGTTCCATCGCGGTTGCAACACCTTCGAGTCGCGTGATTTCGGTTTCGGGGATCGACGCCTTGCCGAAATCGAACGTGATCGTGTCGAGGTCGATGCGCCGCGTCTTGTCGCGGATGCGTGCCGACCGCTTCACCTCATCCACGGAATAGAGCCGTTCGACGCGCTCAACCGGCGGCTCGCTGAGGAAGTCGTAGTAATCGTCCGGTGCGCGCGCACGTTCGGCATCAAAGATATATTCATCCGCCGGGATGCCGAGCTCCATAGGGGGCAGGTCGTCGCCCGGATCACGCCATTCACGGTCTGGGCTGAGGTTTTCGTCCTGCGCGTAGACCAGCACATATTCGCGGCCATCGGGCATGATGCGCGAGCGCTGGATCACATCGCCATATCGGTTGCGGATGGTGACAACCTGCACGCCGTTTTCACGCTCGATGATTTCGCGCGTGCGACCGCCAGGCAGATCCTCATAATAGACATCGCGTGCACCGCGCCCAAGACGCTGGCGGTCGTCACTTTCGACAACGTTCTGGCCGCCGAAATTGAGGATTACGCGGTCGCCCATCTGGCGCACGACATCCGCGCCCTGCGGCCGTTCCTGACGGAGCACATCCGGCGCGGCCTCGCGGCGTTTGCCACGTTCACGCGTGAGCGGGATGATCTCCTGAGGCTGGACAGATTCCTGCGCGGCCCGGTCGTCTGCGGGTGGCGGGCCTGCTGGCGCTGCCGGTGGAGGGGCCTTGGCATTGTCCTGACGCTGTTGAGGTTTGCGCGGCCGGGCATGTTCGTCGCCGGATTTTTGGCTGTCGAGAAGCGGTGCTTCCGCGCCATCATTCGGGGGCGGCGCTGGTTGTTCCGCGCGCGGCTGTGGCGCGGGTTGCTCGGATTGCGGTTCGGGAGCGGGTTTGGGCTCCACAGCGGGATTTGGCTGTGCGTCCGGGGCAGGCGCAGGCTCTTCTGCTGGCGCTTGCGGTGTTGGCTCTGACTGATCCGCAGGGGCCTGTGGCTCAGGCTCGGCCTGATCGGCAGGCGCAGGCGCTTGTTCCGCCTGTGGACGCTGCTTGCGCTTTGGCGGGGCCTTGGGTTGCTGTTCCGGTTCCGGAGCAGGCTGCTGCGCTTCCGGTTGGGGAGCGGCTTGTGGCTCCGGCGCGGGTTCCTGCGGCACAGCCTTTTGCTCGGGCGCTGGTGCCTGTTCGGGTTCTGGCTGCGGTTCGGGTGCGGGTTGAGGTTCAGCCTGTGGCTCCGGTTCTGGCGCTGGTGCGGCCTGTGGCTCTGGAGCGGGGGCCGGTGCGGCTTCTGGTTCAGGCGCGGGGGCTGGCTCTGCCGGTGGCGGAGCTTCAGCATCCGGTGCAGCCTCTGCGGGGGTCTTGCGCTTTTGCTGCGGCTGCTGTTGCGCGCAGTCTTCGCCCTCGGCGCATTCGGCTTGCGCCAGCACAATCGCCACGCGCGATTGCTGTGGCATCATCGGCTTGCCGGACTGCCCCGGCATTGCGTAAGTCGATGTTGACGCCATCAACAGAGCGAACGCGCCGCTCGCGAGAAAAATCGGGGTATGCTTCATCAGGAGTCCTCCGGTCTGTATGTCCGTCGGTGTGCGAATCGTTGACGGAACATAAGGTTCCCTTCGCGGGCTGGTTGACCGCTTAACGAGGCGAAAGCTTGACGAGCGACAAGGTCCGACTGCCAAATGCGCGCTATGACAATCCCATTTTGGAAGGAAAAGCCGCTGGAGCGGATGACCCCACAAGAGTGGGAATCGCTGTGCGATGGCTGCGGAAAATGCTGTCTCTCCAAGCTGGAAGACGAGGATACGGGCGAAATTTACTGGACTTCAGTGGGCTGTCGCCTGCTTGATTCTGACGCCTGCCGCTGCCGCGACTATCCGAATCGCCTGAAAGTGGTGGATGATTGCGTTGGGTTGACGCCGGAGAAAGTGCGCACACTGAGCTGGCTGCCGAAAACCTGCGCTTATCGACTGGTTGCGGAGGGCAGGGACCTCTACTGGTGGCACTATCTCGTTTCAGGTTCACGCGAAACGGTGCACGAAGCGGGCATTTCAGTTCGCGGACGGGTGACTGCACTGGAAACGGAACTCGCCGAGCCGGAAGACTATTTCGACCACATGCTTGAAGACGAGCTTTGAGGCGGAAACGCTGGGCCTCTAAAATTTTATCAATAAAATCAAAATATTATCTGATGAATGGCCGATGAATGAGGAGTTCTGCCACCATTCAGCCGCGCTGTGCGATTACACACGCATTGAGGTGAGCATTGGCGGAAAGGAGCCAACGATGTTCAAGGTAGCAAAAGCGGTGATGGTTTCAGCGCTGATAGGTGCGGGGGCGTTTACCCTTGCGCCAGCCAGCGCACAGGCGGACAGCTTGTATTTTTCGCTCGGTGTGGGTGGCCCGCGCGGCGACGTTATTATCGGCGACAATTACACGCCGGTGCAGGATTGGGACCGCCCGCCGCCGCGCTGGGATCGTCCGCCACCTCCCGGTTGGGATCGACCTCCACCGCCACGCTGGGACCGCCCACCGCCGCGTTGGGATCGCCCGCCTCCGCCGCCAGAATGGGGTCCACCGCCCGGCTGCTCGGAACGTCAGGCCATTCGCAAGGCATATAGAATGGGTCTGGACAGACCTTTCGTGGCTCGCACCAATCGCAGGATGATCGTAATTGCCGGTGTGGGCTATGGCGGCCGTGAATGGATCAATTTCGCCAACGTGCCCGGCTGCCCGGTTATGCGTTGAAGCGGTATTAGAATTATGCGCCCCCGAGATTGGCTCGGGGGCGTTTTTGTTTATGCTCAGCGCAATTCATAAGTCATGTTGACCTGCACGACGTAGGTGTTTTCGCCCGCCTGAACGGGAGCGCCAGCGGCATCCGCGCGGAACTTTGCCTGCGCCATTGGGATGGGCGGAGAAATAGGCGACGTCTCAGAGATTTCCAGCACATTGCCAAGGGAAACACCGGCAGCTTCTGCCAAAGTCTTTGCTTTGGCGATTGCATCGGCGACGGCCTTCTTGCGCGCTTCTTCACGAGCCTGCGCAGGGTTCTCGTTCGAGAACGAGATATCGCCGCCTTGGTTGATGCCAAGCGACACAGACTTGTCGAGAATCTCACCAGTCTTGTCGATGTCGCGAATGCGAACCGAGAGTGTATTCGTGACCTGATAAGCTGCCAGCACCGCTTCCTGACCACCATCCGGCTTCTGCGGATAATCATAGCGCGGGTTGATCTGGATGCCGGTCGTTTGCAGATCACGGTCGGCAATACCAGAGGACTTCATCGCAGCAATTACCGCAGCCATTGCGTCGTTGTTGGCAGTCAGTGCGTCGCGTGCTGTTTTTGCCTCGCGCATGACGGCAATGGTAAGAATCGCGATGTCGGGCGCCATCGTTGCCTGACCCTCGCCGGTGACTGTGATGTGCGGCGGCATTCTTTCAGGCCCCGCAGCATTGGCAGCAAAGGGAAGGGCGAAACTGGCCGCAAGCGCGAGGGCAAGCGCGGTTTTCTTCATGATAGGTCTTACTCCGGGACATATTCATAACGGTTTCGGACATTAGCGATGATTGTGGGAGCATTACGGCGCTTGTGGATTATGCGCGATGGCTTGTGCACCGCGCAAAAAGCAACTAAGGCAACCACGCGTGGGGCCTGTAGCTCAATGGTTAGAGCCGGCGGCTCATAACCGCTTGGTTGGGGGTTCGAGTCCCTCCGGGCCCACCATCCAGTCTGGCTATTTTCATTTATTTTGCCGTGTCTCCAAATAGTGCGGTCTTTTCCGTGGCTTAGAGGCCAACTGCGCCGCACGTTTGGGTGAGAGACGGCAATTTTGCGCTGGAATGTCGCCGTTTTAGGCATTCGTCTCTGTTCGCCAGTGTCGTCCGCCAAACGTTTTGAAGAATGATGCTGCGTGCATCGCCGCGATGTTTGATGGATCGGCTCAGAAGCCGAGGATGCTTTCCTGTTCCGACCAGGATGCAGGCAATTGGCCGAGGCGCAGCAGTCGCTGGGTATTGAGATCGACAGGCTGCCTGCCCGTTGCGATCGCCTCAATCATTCCGGGCGACAGGAACGCAAGCGGAAGGACCCGGCTGATCTCGGAAAGTGGAGTGCGATGGCTGCCTGCGATTTCCGTAAGGGTGGCGCAGGCGCTGGAGGAAAGTTCATCAAGATATATATGCGCCTTTGCGACCAGATCTATAAGTGACTTGTCAGGTGCTCTAGCGGCTCCGACTGCCCCGTTGAGAACGATCCTTGTTTCAACACCGCGCCGGCGCAAGGACATCGTGCGGATGATTGTTGCAGACTGTTCGTTCGGCTTAGCACTCTCGATTTGAATGATCTCAGGGGCAATTAGTTCGACAATTCCCCGGCGGCGCAACCGGATTGTCATTTCGGCCTTCCCCAAATCAATCCGGTCGATCAAGCTGGCAATGATGTCGCGCTTTTCTCCTGGGGTGTATCCGCTCCACTTTGTTGCGATCTGTTGGGCGCCATCGATCGCATCGCTGATTTGGCCAGCGGGGATCAGCCCTTGAGTCATTTCAGTCAGTTGCGCTGGATTTCGCAGGATCTGAATCAACGCCGCCTCAACGGCTGATTTAATTTCGGCCGCAGGTAATCGCCAGCCATCTGTTCTGCTACGTCGCTTGTCCACCAGATCACTGGACACATAGTAACGATAGCGCTTGCCCTTTTTGTTGGCATGCATGGATCGCAGCAGATTTCCGGCTTCATCAAAGACGAGTCCGGTCAGAAGATGGTTGCCACCTGCGTTCGTGGCGCTTCGACGGGGAGGGGCCTGCTCTGCCAGCAGGCGTTGCGCCCGATCAAAGGTTGCCTGGTCGATGATCGGTTGATGCTCGCCATCATAAACCTTGTCGCGGTGGCGGATTTTGCCGAGATAGACCGGATTGGACAGCAGGTGATAGAGATTGCCTCTTCCAAACGCATTTCCCGATCTTTTTCGCTCTGCCGTTTTGCCGATTAAGCCTGATGCGATGGCTTCTTCGGAAAGCGCACGAACGGAACGTAGCTCAACATAGCGCCTGAACAGATGCCGCACCGTTTCGGCTTCCTGCGGTTCTACCAATAGTTTTCTGTTCTCGACCCTGTAGCCAAGCGGAACCACCCCTCCCATCCACATGCCCTTCTTCTTTGAGGCCGCGATCTTGTCGCGAATACGCTCTGCAGTGACCTCGCGCTCAAATTGAGCAAAGGAGAGAAGGACGTTGAGCGTCAACCTGCCCATGGAGGTGGTGGTATTGAACTGCTGGGTGACCGAAACAAATGACACGCCATGACCGTCGAAGATTTCCACGATCTTCGAGAAATCCATCAGAGAGCGGGTCAGGCGATCGATCTTGTAGACGACGACAACATCAATTTTACCAGCGCCGATATCCTTGAGCAGTCGCTGCAGGGCAGGGCGCTCCATCGTACCGCCCGAGATACCGCCATCGTCGTAGCGGTCCACAACTGGTTTCCAGCCGAGTCCTGCCTGCGATGCGATATAGGCGACACATGCCTCACGCTGGGCGTCGAGCGAATTGAACTCCTGGTCCAATCCCTCTTCAGTCGACTTTCGGGTATAGACCGCACAGCGCAGGCGGGTAGATGATACTCCGTTCATAGCCCGAAGAACCTCGGCCCAGACCAGCGGGCACCCGTGATGCGTCGCGCAATGGCTGACAGTGAGCGATAGCGTTTGCCGTCGAAGATGAAACCATCATCGGTCACATCGACGATGTGCATGCGGCCGTTCCATTCCCGCATCAGTCGCGTCCCTGCAATCGGTAAAGCCCTGACTGCATTTGCTGCCCTTAAATTACCCTCGGGCGACATCTCGCCCACAACGACGTCACGCGTTGCAGGGTTTGCGCAAGGACGAGCTCCTCGCCGGTGCAACAACAGCTTTCGTGTCGATGCGGCAAGCCCGCCCAGACGACGGGCCTGCAGATGCCAGGCGGCGGACAGTTCAAGCAATGGCCGCTTGATGCCTTTCGGTGGTGGAGTTCCGTGGGCCTTGATCCACCGTTCGACCAGCTCAATGCGTGAAAGGGCGCCAATTCCGGCGACCTCCTGTTCGAGTTTCGGGTTTGTGCGCATAGCGATCAGCCCGCTGTTGTTGGGCGCGGTATCCGATAACGACGGACGCCGTCCTTGCCGACATCTGCTTCTAGGTTCAGATTTAATTTCTTACGCACTGTGCCGGAGAGGAAGCCACGCACAGAATGTGCCTGCCAGGCGGTTGCTTCCATGATTTCTGCTACTGTCGCGCCTTTCGCCGACCGCAACATCTTGAGGACAATGTCGGATTTGGAAGTTGCTAACTGTGCGCCGCGCCTGCCTGCGCTTGCAGCAGCAGTTGGCAAACCTGCAGTTTTCTTATTGGTGCGCGTTGCAGCGGAAGGTTGACCGGCCTGTTCACTGGTATTCCGGGCCTCAGCCGCTCCACCAGCTGAAAACACGTCATGCTGAATGTTGGTCATGTTTGAGCTCTCCCTGCATGGCACCGGACAATCCGGTGCCTGTACTGCGAAGGGCCCGCACGAAGGCGGGCGTGAGAGCATCAGCTCCGATCAGTTGATCGTTATTACGATCACAAGCAATGCTTGCTGTGCGCTGGAAGTCCAGCGCTACGAGTGAATGTCATGCAGATTTATTCTTCTCAGCAAGCTGGATCCCTTCCCGTAAGGCCTTGCGGATATTTTCAACTGAAGAGGCGCCCGTGTTTGCTAAAATTGAAAGCGCGATCGGTTCAATAAAGTCCTGAGCTTCGCTGAAGATACGTAACGCTGCGACCAGCGCCTCAAGACTGATTATTTCTGTTTCGATTACAAAGAGCGCGTCGCGGGCCGGGCTAACGATATTCTCATTTCTGGAAACCCGAACCATTGTGCGCCTTCAAATTTAAAACAGGTGTACACATGCTTGCCGTTCCCGCGAAGTCCACTCGAATTTGCGCGAATGTTATGGCTAAGCCACCTGTGTGGCCGAGCTTGGCGAATAGCGGCTTTGGGGCCGTGAACGGACTGGCAGCTTTCGGGAGAGAGACTAGGAAAGGAGACACGCGTCTGTGTTCGAAACAGACAGTAGGTTCGATCTCGTCCGCCGCGCCATCCTCTGGCCCCAGCACCGAAGGTCGATCGTCTATTCCATCAATTCTGTTTCCTATCTCAAGAAACCTCACTCACCCGCTCAATGCCTGAGAGCCGGACAGTTTTTCAACTTCTGTAAGCCAGCTCAAGGAGTTTCACTGTGCTGCTGATCGGTCCCGGTCGGAGATCAACATAGCACTGCCCGAGGGAGGTGGAACGTTACCACCCAATGTGGTTCTATTACCGCGGAACTGATGCGTAGATCCCCCGCTACGCTGCACAACATGTAGGCGTCAGTCGCTTTGAGGCCGTGACGCCGACATAGCAGATCAATCATTCGCGAGACTGCTGCTCGGGCTGCGGCGTAGAGGTCGGTCTCCATGCCGGTTGTGATCTCATATCCGTCGCGTCCCTCCCAGCCTTGTGGGATGGCAGGTGTGGTGATCCGAGGTGCTACCAAATTCTCTTTTTTTACGAGTTCGAAGCCAAGCGACACTGTCATCGGACTCTCGATGGCTGCGCCGCAGACTTCACCGTCGCCTTGAGCGGCGTGAATGTCGCCTACGGAGAACAACGCATCCTTGACCTGCACCGGAATATAGAGCTTTCCTCCTTCAACGAGCTGACGAATGTTGATATTGCCGGCATTATTCCGTGCCAACATAACACCGTGCGTGCCTGCCTCAGCCATTGCGACCCCGATAGTGCTCGGAAAGGGCCGCAGGGGCACACGAGCGAAGTCGCCGAAAGCCGTAGGCTTACCGATATTTGAGTAGTGCCAGTGGTGCAAAACTGGCTCTGTGAAATCGCGAGCCAGCAAACCGAAACTAGGTATGATACCAGTCCAGCCCCAGCCAGAAGGCATGAAGCCATGTATCGTCACCACCAATGTGTCACCGGGTTCGGCACCATCTACAGCGACCGGTCCAGTCAACGGGTTCGCTAGCGCATTGTCGATCTTGAGTAAATCGGCGGCGACGGAGCGCGGGGTAAGCTGGCCGGTGGTTACCTCAAGCACCTCGAGATCAAGGACTGAACCCGGCGCAACACGGACGGCGGGTTGATTGTCGCGGTTCCAGCCGTGATGATGGTGGTTTCCATGGACGGTTCGTAGGTGCATTTGAACTCCGTCGAGTTGGCATTCCGCCGTGACGGAATGCCATTATACCGTCCCGTTTATTTTGCGCTGGCGAGTTTATCGAACCAGGTATCGCGCAACTTGATATGTTCGCCGTTGTTGATTAGGTCCTGAATGAAAACGTTGAGGAAATTAAGCATGTGTGTTTCTTGAGGCATCACAGCCCATGCTAGCCCCACCGGTTTGAGAAGGTGGTCCTCGTCATTTAGCAGCCGCACCTTCCCAGCAAGATCGGGATTCTGCGCCAACATGATGCGATAAATACCGGGATCAACAAAAGCGGCAGTCGCGCGCCCGGCTACAACTTCGAGCGGCCCGCCGTAGCTATTGTCAGTGACCAGTTCTTTTACTTGGGCGCTTGGATAAAGCTCTGCCGGATATCGTGCCTCCACCGTTCCGGACATACCGGAGAAAATTACGTCCGGAGAATTAAGTTGATCCAAGGAGGTAATCGGACTTTCGTTGAGCACCATCACGTGGAACCCATAGTTAAAGTAAGGCTGGGTAAAGCTAACACTGACCGCGCGTTCGGGTGTAGCAAAGACGTTAGCGAAGATGACGTCAAACTGTCCGGCTTGGAGGCCCGTGCTAAGGGTCGCCCAGCTCGATTCCACGACCTCTACTTTGACGCCCAGAATACCGGCGACCTTGTTGGCAAGATCTATGTTGAAGCCTTCATAGACCCCGGTTGCGGGATCGGGAAACTGGTACGGAGCGCCGGGAGCCACCCCGATGCGCATTGTGCCGCTGCTCTTGATCTTTTCAATCAGATCCTGTGCGAGGGCGGCAGTGCTAAAAAAGCCAGATAGTACCGCTCCGAGCGCTACAGTGGCGAGAGTCGATGCAAACTTCATGTCGGATTCCCCTTGTTTTGTGCCATGTGATTTACATGGTCGACTAAAAGTTGCAGGCGCAATCCTATCGGTGTCTGCGTCCTGCGGCAGTTACCCCTCTCGACCGCGCATAGAGGCTGAGGGGGAAAATGATGGCGAAGTACAAGACGCCCGCAACCGTTACAAACTCGAAGTATCGGAACGATTTCGAGCCTAGCGCCATAGCGCGGTACATGGTTTCCGCAATGCCGATAGCGGCAAGCAGACTCGTATTTTTGACGATGTCGGCGGAGTAGTTGACAACCGGACCAGAAACGATTGGAAGCGCCTGCGGGAGGACGATTTTTCGCCAGATCAGGAGCCTGTGCATTCCGAGGGACCGACCCGCCTCGAACTGACTGGTTGGAACTGCTGCGATCCCTGTGCGAAATATTTCACCAAAATAAGCGCTGGCGATAAGCGCGAGAGCGAGGACGCCGGTGGCGACGGTAGGAACGGAGATGCCCGCAAGCAACGGCAGGCAGTAGTAGATCCAGAACAGCAGGACCATCTCGGGGATCGTCCGAAACAAACCAATGTAAGTTCGAGCTATGGCAGTCACCCAGCTGTGCTGGTTAAGCCGCAACATGCAAACGGCCAGCCCACCAGCGATACCAGTGACAAACACAACAATGCTCAGCACTACCGTGTATGCAAATCCACCCAGCAGGACTGGCCAGGCACGAAGAACTATGCCGAAATCGAGCTGCATCAACGGCTCCATTTCGGCGTGAAGTGGTGCTCAAGCAGATATGCGAGCGCTCCGATGGACAGGCCTATAGCTACGTAGATGGCAGCGCCCGTCGTGTAGAGCTCGATAGTGCGAAAACTGGTGCTGTTGACCCGGTTGATCATTTTCATGATGTCGTCAACGGCGATGATTGAGAGCGCTGCAGTGGCCTTGAGCAAACTGATGAGCGAACTCGTTAGCGGCGGCACAATTTTGGTATTGCCTGCGGCAGGATCACCTGCGTCCATTTTGGCCACCAGCGCAACCCTAACGCCGCAGCAGCCTCGATCTGCCCTTGTCCGACTGAGTCAATGCCGGAGCGGATAATCGCGGAGAAGTAAGCCGCAGCATTTAGGCTGAGAGTAATGAGCCCACTCTGGAACGGCGTTGTCGTAAAGCCAGTAAACATGGGTAGGGCAAAGTGTACCCAAATTGCTTGCATAAGAATGGGCGTATTGCGCCAGACTTCGACAAATGCAACCGCAGGCCAACGGAGAATGCGCCAGTGAGACGCCACCGCTGCGCAAACCACAGCTCCAAGAACAATTCCGATGCAACCGGGAACAAGGGTTAGCACCAATGTGCTCCCTGTTGCGCGGAGCATGGCCTCCCGAAACTGCCAGACAACCGAAAAGTCCATTGTCTCGTCTACTTTCCAAGGAGCGCTCGTTTCACAACCTTAAAGCTGCTCAACGGTCCACGTGAATACAGGAAACCTTAGGATTAGCTCCACTGTGAAATTACGCATACTTATCTCATCATGTGAAAAATTCGTGCAAGTAAATGCTTTAACGCGCCAAAAATCGGCGTCCTTGGCAGCCGTTCGGGATGTAGAGTCAGGCTCCTCGTGCAGATGGAGCGTGAAGATCTAGAAGTATACATAACCGACGTGACAGCTTCTTACGAAAATGCGTTCGTCCGGTCATCGATGCTCGACGGATATAGAGAACTGCCTTTGGCGGATCAAAGCCGATCATCGTATCGTCGATCGCGGTTGCCCCTCTCTGCTAGAGGGTTTCACCCCGTCATTTTGGCACATTGCGATGTCGTCTCGGGTCGGCGGCAACCACCATCTTGTTCCGACCCCACAAGGTTTTGCGGGAATGAAGTCATAGAGATATCGTCCGCCGAGATCGGGGCTAAGGGGGACGAAAGCGAAGCCGAGCGCGTGGTAGAGCTCGAAGATGAGGTCGTTGACACCATCACCAAAGATATGATTCCGGACAATGTCATCGCCGGTGGTGGTTCTCGACAAGGTGTCGAGTATGTGACTTTGCTCGCTTTGGCAGCCATGATCTTCGTATGGAAAGGTGCATAGCGATTGGAGATCGCAGTATCCGAGTTCGGTGATCGGGTTGGTGCTATCGCGGCAGTCGCAGGCGCCCCCTGTTGAAGGGGAAGAAATTTAGGTGATCGAGCGGATTACGTTTTCGATATCCTGCTTTCGGGCGTAAGAGTCCGAGAACCTCTCCCTGGAGACGCAGGAGGGCGGCAATGGTATCGAGGGTCGGCGTTGGGATGGCGAGGCGGCGGGCGAGTTCCTGCACCGAGGATACCAGTGGGTCGATTTCCATCGGCCGCCCGAGCTCCACGTCATGGCGCGTGGAGGGCTTGTGGCCGATGATGTCGGTACCTCCCTTGATACGCTGCTCGATGGTGACGCTGAAGCGCGCCCCGACCGCCTCGCCTACCGCCTTGCACTCCACCATCATGGCATGGATCAGCCCCCTGCAGGCGGGATCCTGGCCAATCACGTCGAGGCTTGCCCCGGTCAGCGCCGACACCGGGTTGAACGAGGAATTGCCCCACAGCTTGATCCAGATCTCGTCGCGCAGCCTGGCCTTGCGCGGCGCTCTCAGCCCACCCGCGATCAACAGCTCCGACAAAAGCCTCAGCCGCTGAGTGTCCGATCCGTCTGGCTCGCCCAGCGTGAAGCGGTCGCCGTTGGAATGGTGGATGACGCCGGGGTCTGGAACGTCGCAGGCCGGATAGACCACGCAGCCTATGGCGCGTTCCGGCCCCAGATATTTCCATTGCGCCCCGCCCGGATCTACGCTCTCCAGCCATGTCTCGTCGAGCGCTGTGCCGGTGTTGGCGCCATGGAAGTACCACCACGGCAGGCCGTTGACCGCCGGTACGACGGCGGTGTCTTTTCCGAGCAGCGGCGCGAACTGGTCGACAACAGCGGGCACAGTGTGCGCCTTCATGCCGACGATGACAAAGTCCTGCTCGCCAAGCTCGCGCGGATCGCTGGTCGCGCGGATGAGCCAGTTCGTCTCCTCGCCATCTTTGACCAGCTTCAGGCCATTGGCCTGGATGGCCCCAAGGTGCGGGCCACGCGCCACAATCGACACGTCGGCGCCGGCCTTGGCCAGCGACGCCGCCAGATAGCCGCCGATTGCACCCGCCCCGAACACACACACCCTTGCCATGTCAGGCCTCTCCTAGGTTGAGCAGGGCGGCCAGCCCGATGCGCTGCACCTTGCCCGTCGCCCCCTTCGGCACTTCGTCCAGAATGACGATCCTGCGCGGCACCTTGTAGGCGGCAAGAGTGCGGCCGGCGAACGCCTGTAGCTCGCTTGGCGACAGGCTTGCCCCCTCGACCAGCACCACCGCCGCAGCCACGTCCTCGCCGAGCGTTCTGTGCGGCAAGGCGAAGGTCACTGCCTGGCGCACCGCCGGATGCTCCAGCAGCACGTCGTCCACCTCCAGCGGTGACACCTTCTCGCCACCCCGGTTGATGATCTCCTTGATGCGGCCGGTGATCTTTAGGTAGCCGTCCTCATCGAGGAAACCCTGGTCGCCGGTGCGGAACCAGCCATTGGTGAAGCTGGACGCGTTGGCGGCGGGGTTGTTCTCGTAGCCGGCGGTAACGTTCGCACCCCTGATACAGACCTCGCCCTCGACGCCGACACCGAGTTGGGCGCCTTCCGTATCCAGGATGCGGATCTCGGGGCCGGCCGCCTTGCCGACATGGCCGGGCTTCTGCTCGCCCGGCGGCAGCGGGTTCGACGCCATCTGGTGCGCCGCCTCGGTCATGCCGTAGGCCTCGATCACCGGGCAGCGAAAGGTCTCCTGCAACTGCTTGAACACGGCCGGGGGCAGCGAAGCCGAGGATGAGCGCACGAAGCGCAGCGCCATGGAAGCCACTTCCTCCATGTTGCGCTCGGCGCGCTGCAGGATCGCTTGGTGCATGGTCGGCACCGCCGAATACCAGCTCGGCTTCTCCTCGCCCGCCCAACCGAAGAAGCGCAGCGCGTTGAAGCCTGGCGTGCAGCAAACCGAAGCGCCGGCCGCCATCGAGGCAAGCACCACCGCCATCAGCCCGTGGATGTGGAATAGCGGCATGATGTTGAGGCAGTGATCATCCCCTGTCAGCCTGAGCGTGACAGCGATATTGTTGGCCGAGGCATGGAGGTTGGCCTGCGACAGCGGAACCACCTTGGGCCGCGAGGTAGTACCGGAGGTGTGCAGCACAAGCGCTTCTTGCTCCGGTCCGGGCGATACGCACGCGGCCTCCTCGTCCCACAGGCTGAAGGCGCCGGCCGACGCGCCATCGGCGATCCTGATCTCGGTGACCGGGATGCCGAGGTGGGCGGCCGCATTGCGCACCGGATTGTCGGAGCCCGGTTCGACCAGCACCAGCTTCGGCCTGAGGTCGGACAGGTAGAACTCGTATTCGGCCTCCTTGTAGGCCGGGTTGAACGGCGCGGCCGACAGGCCGGAGGCCACCGCCAGGAAGGACGATGCCATCTCCGGGCCGTTCGGCAACACGATCGCCACGCGGTCGCCCGCGCAGATTCCGCGCGCCGCGAGCTGCCGGTGCACCCCGCCAACGACCGCGCGAAGCTCCCCATTGCTTAGAGCGGGACGACCGGGCGCAGTCAGTGCAACCGAGTGATCAGGCGCATTGCGAAGGAGGTCCAGAACGGTGTTCGGCATGCGTTAATTCCTATGTTGCGCGCGTTCGTAATGATCTTCCACGTTCCCAAAAGAATTGCCGTTCCGCAACGAACGACCTCTGCTGATTCGATCGGCGGCAAACGGTTTCAACCGCGATACCGGAAGGCTTGAGCCAAGCGGGTTCTTTTGCCTGAGAAGCACTTTGGCGTCAGTCATAGAAGTCGGTGTCGCTCTTGTCCGAGAGATAGCCGACCAGCGCGCGCGACGCCTCGGCCTTCACGGCCGCGGCGATCCACTGGGAGAACATCTCATCGTCGCGCGGCTCAAGCCCGGCGCAGGCCACTACGATTCCTTCCAGCACGGCACTGCCCGTATAGACGGTATCACCCGCAAGCAGGTGATGCGCGGCAAGCGCGCCGGTCGGCAATCCCGTGCGTGCTGACATCTCGGCCTTCTTCAGTGCGATCTCCATATTCGGGTAACGAGAACGCGACAGATCGCCGATCGAGGCCACCAGATGGCAGCGTTCGCGAAACGGTGCACCTTCCTTACCGGGCACCGGGCCGATTGCCGGCGTAGTCGTCACTACAATCGCGCAGCCGGCACGGTCGGGCATCGCCTGGCGCATCATCAGTTCCAGGGCAGGCCGGACCTTTTCAAAAGCGTTCCGCGCTAGGGTCTCATTCAGGATCGATGCCATTGCTGCCTCCGTCAGACGATGCCGGCCCAGGTGGTGCGGCGCCAGTCGGCGCAGGCGATGGGCGCCCCGTCGACGATTCCGGCGGCCGTGACCGCGCCGGCGCGCATGTCGCCATCGGGCATCTCGACCACCTCGTGGCCAAGCGCCGCCAGTTCCGCCTTGTGGGGGTGGCTCTTCTCGACCAGCAGCTTGCCATTTTCGCTGCGCCAGCGCGGGCGGTCGATCGCCTTGGCGAGATCGACCTTCTCGATCACAAGACCGCTGATTACTTGGAGCAGCGTCTGCACCTGACCGTCGGCGCCGGGCGTCGACAGCGCGAGCGGGCCGCGTAGTGTCTCCAGGATCGCCGGCGCCAGCGTATGGACGGGCCGCTTGCCGGGGGCCGCGTCGTTGGGTGCGGCGGTGAAGCCACCGGCGCGGTTGTTGAGGGTAAAGCCGCATTCGGGAACAAAGACGCCGGAGCCGAAATCGTCGAAGACGCTGACCAGCGAGGAGATGCAGCAGCCATGCCGGTCGGCGACGGAAACGCCGGCAGTGTGGAGATAGGCGCGCGGGCCGCCCCGGTTGGATGCCCTGTCGAGGTCGAGGCTCAGCGGCTCGGACAAGAGGCTTTCGCCTTCGGCGATGCGGTCACGGAAGGCGAAACTCGCCTCCGTCAGCTCGATGCCGGCATGATCGATCCTGTTTCGTGGGATGTCGCCCAGCGCCGACAGCGCCTTGGCCGACATGGCGAGCAGCAAGCCCTGCGAGATCGGCGGCTGCACCATCAGCCGCATGCCCCGAAACTCGACGGCGATCGGATCGTCGACAACGGTGCGGTGTGCTTGCAGATCCTCCATGGCCAGGGTCCCTCCATGCGCCTGCACCGCCCGGATGATCGCTTCTGCGTAGACGCCGGAATAGAAGGCGTGGTCACCTTCCTTGCCGATCCGGTCCAGCGTCATGGCGAGCTCCTCCTGCACGACAAGGTCGCCCGCCGCTGCCGAAAGAAGGACCCATTCCCTCGCGCCGTTGCGCTCCAGCCTGCCGCGATGCTTCTGTATCGCTGCGACCAGCGAGCATGGCACCTGCATCTTCAGCCGCGCCAGCCTAATCGCCGGCTGCAGCACGAGATGCAGCGGCAGCCGTCCGTAGTCGTCAAGCACTGCGCACCAGGCTGCGACCATGCCGGGCGCCGTCACGCTGGCGCCGCCATCATCCGACGCCGCCTTGAGTTTGCCGGGCGCTGCTCCCGTACCGTTGAAGGCGCGGGTACGTCCGCCGGGTTCACGCACCAGGCACAGCATGTCGCCGCCCAGGCCGCAGGCCTGCGGCGCCACCACGGCCAGCACGGCCTGCGCCGCCACCAGCGCATCGGCCGCGCTGCCGCCGGTGGTCAGAATTTCCTGCGCCGCGGCCGCCGCAAACGGGTCGGCCGCAGCAACGGCGCCGCCGCGCCCGATCAGAACCGGTCTTTCCCTCGATGCGAAAGCATCGGCAAGCATGGTGTCCTCCCAAGATATCGTCATACCGCTGTATATCCTCCATCGACGACGATCGATGTGCCGGTCACATAGCGAGACGCCGGCGAGGCCAGGAACAACACTGTTCCCGCCACATCCTCCGGCGTTCCCTGCCGTCGCATTGGTATCTGGCGCAGCAACTCGCGCTCGGCGGCCGCGGGGTCGGCTTGGTACGACCAGAAGGAGTTGTTGAACGGCGTATCGACCCAGCCCGGCAGCAGGCAGTTGACTCTGGTACCCTGCACGGCGAGTTCATCAGCAAGTGCCCTGCAGAGCCCGAGCAGTCCCGATTTCGTAGCGTGATAGGCGGGCATGCCCGCATGCCCGCGCAGTGCGCCGGTCGAGGCGGTGAAGATGATGCTGCCATTGTTGGAACGTGCCAGCGCCGGCGCCGCCGCCTGGGCGAGGAAGAACGGGCTCGACAGGTTCAGCGCCAAGGATTTGTTCCAGCGCTGCGGCGTCCAGTCCTGCAGTGGCGCCGATTCCAGGATCGCCGCGTTGGCGAAGACGCAGTCCAGTCCGCCGAAAGTATCCAGCGCGGCTTCGACCGCGGCGCGCGGTCCGTCATCGGTGGAAAGGTCGCAGGCGAAGGCGCGCGCCTCGCCCTTGCCGGGTTCGGCCACGACCTGCGCGGCGCGCCGGCCGTCAATGTCTGCGAGCAGCACGCTGTCACCTTGCGCGCGGAAAGCGCGCATCGCGCCGAGGCCGATGCCGGACGATCCGCCCGCGATCAGAACGACACCCATCTGTCACTCCTTCGCATGCCGGGCAGATGCGCCGCAAAGCTCGAGCGCTGCTGCCACATAGATGGCGACGCAGTCCACGACGTCATCCTCAAAGACATAGTCGTCGATGCCGGAGGCGAGTTCCGCCTGCGGCCCGTAGCAGACCGCCGGAATATTCCTTGCCCGCCAGCGCGTCGCGTCGCTGGCGGGCAGCCGCACCACCGGCAACGCCGGTTCGCCGCGCACGCCGGCACTGGCAGCAAGCATGGCCTGGCAGAGTCTATTGTCAATCGTCGTCCAGTTGGGGTTCCAGCCCTTGATGCGCCGCACGGCGATACCGCCAATGCGCTCGGCCTCTGCTGCCAATCGCGCCTCCACCGCTTCGATGGTGAGACCGGGCGGCACGCGGAAATCAATCTCGGCAATGGCGCGCGTGGCGACCTGGCTGACGAAGCCATCCGCGCAAAGGGTCCCGGTGTTTGCCGAAAGCCTCAGGCCATGCTCGCCGGCGCCTTCCGCAAGACGTGCCATGGCGGCGGGCGGGGCCACCTGCTCGTTGTTCCAGGCATCGACCGCACCGACGAATTCCGCCAGCCGCGCCGTTGCGGAGGTGCCTGCTCCGGTGAGCATGCCCTGCCCGCCAGGAGCGGATGTCTCGACTGACACCCAAAGCAGGCCCTTCTCGGCCACCGCAAGGTTCATACATCCCGGCCCTTCGGCATTTATGAGCAGATCGCCCGCCAGGTCGGGCTCCTGGTCGAGCAGGTAGGCTGCCCCGTCCGGACCAAACACCACTTCGTCGGCTACGAGGGCAAGCGTTACCCGCCCTCGCAGCCTGGAGCGCAGGTTGTGCAGGCCGGCAAAGGCAGTCGTCAGCGCCGCCACGCCGGCCTTCATGTTTCCGATGCCGAGCCCGGTCAGCCGGCCGCCGCAGCGTCCCATCTCGTAGATTGGTACCGACCAGGCCGCTTCACAACCGGCATTCAGCGTGTCGAGATGACCGTTGAGGACGAGATGGGGACCGCGCTCTGCGCCTTCGAACGAGCACACCATATTGGGCTTGCCGGGCATGGCGGCGACAATCCGTGCATGCAGGCCGCTTTCCCTGAGGAATGACCTGACCACCTCGACCGGTGCGGTCGTGTCGCCCGCGGGTTGCGGGCTGCGCGCCGCAACCAGTCGGGCGCATAGTTGCACAAGGCGCTCACGACCGGCTTCCGCGAAGCGCTTGGCGATCCTGATATCCTCCCCGGCCAAGGTCATCAGCCAACCTGCCAGCCGCCGTCGACTACCAGCGACTGGCCGACGACATAGCGCGCGAGGTCGGAGGCCAGGTAGACATAAGTGCCCGCCAACTCCTCCAGCGGACCGAGCCTTCCAACTGGAATGCGTGCCTCAAGAGCGCTCTTCAGCGCCTCGGGGCTGATGCCTTGTAGCGCAGCCCGTTCATTGAACAGCAACTGGATCATCTGCGTATCGATCTGTCCCGGACAGACGCAGTTGACCAGGATGCCCCTTTCCGCCAACTCGGCGGCAAGGCTCTGCATCAGGCCGATCATGCCGAATTTTGAGGCCGAGTAGGCGCTATTTTCACGCCCCCCGCGCACGCCGAACAACGAAGCAGTGAAGATGATGCGGCCAGGCTTTGACGCCACAACCATGCGCCGCGCGAACGAGGTCGCGGTGATGAAGGCTCCCGTCAGGTTGACGTCCAGCACCCGGCGCCAAGTCGCGAGGTTGGTGTCGATGCCGTGCTTCAGCACGAGAATTCCGGCGTTGGGCACCACGATATCGACGCCGCCATCCGAGAACAGCCTGTCGGCGAGGGCTTCGGTGGCGTCAAGATCCGTCACGTCATGGGTGACTAACTCGGCCCGCCTTGGCGCCAGCGTCTCCAGGCGCGCTCGAGCCGCCTCCAGTGAGCGAGTGTCGATGTCGGCGACCACTACCCTGGCGCCCTGCCGCAGGAAGGCCTCCGCCACGGCGAGGCCGATGCCCTGAGCGCCGCCGGTGATGAACGCGGTCCTGCCCTCGAGTAATAAACCGCCGTGACCGTCCATTCCTGTCTCCTTCTCAGGCTGCCACGCTTTCGGAAGCACGGCCGACAATGCGCTGGTAGGCATCCTCGTCGGTCGCTCCCTCGCTGCCGATCGTCACGATGCGCGATCGCGGTCCGATGCCCAGCGCCGAGCGCAATTGCGGGTCGAGCGCGGCTGCGATCAGACCGGCCACGGCGGCGCAACCGGATTCGCCCGCGACGATCGCCGGATCGCCGGCAACGCCGTCGGCCAGCACCCGCATTGCCTCGGGAGCGGCTTCCTCGGGCAGTGCAATGACACTGTCGATGGCATGCTGCAGGATGACCCAGGCCGGTGCGGATACCTCGCCGGCGGCCAGGCAGGCCATTACCGTGTTGGTGTCCCCGGGCACCGGCGTCGGGCGGCCGGCAGCGATGCTGCGGAAGACGCAATCCGCCCGCTGCGGTTCCACCACGACGATGCCCGGGCGCTCTGCGCCGAGCAGTTCCCAATAGTGCGCGGCGACCGCCGCCGCGAGACCGCCGACACCAGCCTGCACGAAGACATGCGTGGGTTTCTGGCCTTCCAACTGGGCGAGGATCTCATCGGCGATGATCGTGTAGCCCTGCATGATCAGTGACGGGACATGCGCGTCCGCCTGGCTCGAGGTATCGCCGGCGAGATGCCAGCCATTGGCCGCTGAATCCGCCGCGCAGGCCTGGACCGAGTCGTCATAGTGCCCCTTCACGCGCACGATCCGCGCGCCGAAGCGTGCGATCTCGTGCTCGCGGGCGAGGCTGACATGCTCGTGGAGATAGATGATACACTGACAACCGAACATCCGCGCGCCCCATGCAACCGAACGGCCGTGGTTGCCGTCGGTCGCCGCCGCGACGATAACGTTTTCGATCCGGGGCCGGTGCTTGCCCGCGATCAGGTCGGCGGCGGTCAGGTGGTTTTCGATACCCTGGGCCAAAAGATGCTCCTGCAGGATTGCAAGCACCGCGTAGGCACCGCCGATGGCCTTGAAGCTCTTCAGTCCCAGGCGCTGGCCCTCGTCCTTGTAGAATATCTCACCGACGCCGAGTTGACGCGCCATCCCCGTAAGCTTCATCAGGGGGGTCTTCTCGTAACCCGGCCAGGACGATATCTCGGCGTGGGCCTTGCGAAAGCCATCCCGGTTCAGAACGCGTCGCTCGCACTCGCCATAGGGACGAGAACGGTCCGAGTCGGCGTTTTGAACGGCCCGCGCGACGAAGCGCTTGAGTTTCATAATTTATTCCTCCGAAGAATATGCCGGGCAGGTTGATGTTCGGCCTAGGTCTCGATCGTTTCCGCTTCACCAGCGCCCCGAACCGCTTGTCGCCCGACTTGACGGTTCTCGTGGATATGCACGAGATCGAGGATGAAGGTAGTGGAGAAAAGCTCCTGAAATTCCCGTCGACCAGGGGACGCAACATTGCCAGTCTCTCCATTCAGCGTCCGGGAAAGCCGGGGTGCCACAGCCGACGGGCTGGCGAATCCGCGTCACCCTTGCCGGATGGGTAACTGACCAGCTCGAACTGCATGCCCCAGGGCGAAAGGAAATAGACCCACAGCGAGCCCTTGGTAGGCCCGGAGTCGATCCGCTGGACCTCTCCCCGCACTGTCACGCCCTCGGCGCGCAGATACGCAACCGCCGCTTCGATGTCGTCGACATAAAATGCGATGTGATGGCCTCCTATGTCGCTGTTGCGCGGCGGTGCAAGAGACTGTTCAGGCGCGGAGTATTCGAAGACCTCGAAGTTCGGGCCGTTAGCGCAGCGCACGTAACCCCAGCGGAAGCGGGAGCGGCGATCGACGCCGATCTGTCGCTCCATGAAGTCGGGATCGGAATAGACGCCGCCGTCGAGAATGAATTCGCAGCCGATGACGCGCACGAAGAAATCGATCGCGGCATCGAAGTCGGGCACCGTGATGCCAACATGTTCGCCGCCCCGCAGTCCAGGCAGTCCGCCGGATTCGCCCATGGTCAGCGGTCCGCGTCTGCGAGATGGGCGGCGAGCATGCGGTTGACGGCGACCGCCGCTTCCATCATCGGCATGTGGCCGACATCAGCCAGGCGTTCGACCCTTATGTTAGCCGGCAGGCCATCGATCTGCATGGCCGGGATGACGCCGTCCTTTTCCCCCCACACGGCCAGCACCGGAATTTCCGCGGCGACAAGTGCCCCACGCAGGTCGATCGCTTGCCTGCCGCCGCTCGCCAGGTTGCTCGCGATGGCGCCGAGCGCTTCCGGAACACCATCCAGCCGCTTGAAACGCAGAACGTTCTCCACCATCTCTGCGCTCGCTGCATCAGGGTCGGCGAAGAGCCTGGAAAGCACTTCCTTCATCGGCTTGCGTCGGTCGGCGGCGAGGAAGCCGTCGATGTAGTCGCTCGATATTTCCGCGCCGAGGCCGGCGGGGGCCAGCAGGCCGAGCGAGGCGACCCGGTCGGGTGCCGAGGCCGCGACCGAAAGCGCCACGGCTCCGCCGAGCGAATGGCCGACGAGATGTGCCTTCGCGATGCCCAGCGCGTCCAGCGCCGCGACCACCGCCTGAGCGAGTTCGTTCAGCTTGCCGGACGGCACGGTCGGTGCCGAACCGCCATGGGCGGGAAGGTCGAGAACGTGGACCGGCCGGTCCTTGGCGAGCGCGTCCTGCGTGAAGAGCCAAGTCCCTGCATCGCCGCCAAAGCCGTGGATCAGCACCACCGGCGTGGCGTCGCCGTCGCTTATGCTCAGCACGTTCAGCCGGTGCGGACCGGCCTCGACGATGCGCGGCTCCGGGTAAGCATCGGCATCGTCGCCGACGGCTCCCGCCCGTTCCGCATATCCCGCCACGAACGCATCGACTTCGCTGTCGGGAACACCCGTGTCGCCGACGACTGCCAGCAGCGCGCCCACCGGAGCGGTTGTGCCTTCCTCCACCACGATTCGGCGCAGCAGGCCACTGACGTGCCCCTCGACCACGTTGGTGATCTTTTCAGTCTCGACTTCCATGATCTCCTGGCCGGTAGTGATACGCTCACCTTCCTTCACCAGCCAGGCGGAGAGGCGACCCTCGGTCATGGTCATGCCCCATTTGGGCATCGTGATCGGCTGTAGTTGTGTGTCCATCTTCGTCATTTCCTGTAGGCCATGGTCTTGCGGACGGCTTCGGCGATGCGCTTGGCATCCGGCAGGTATGCCGCCTCGAGATTGGGGGCGTAAGGCACCGGTGTGTGCGGGGCAGTCACCTTCATGATAGGCGCCTTCAGCGCACCGAAAGCGTTCTCGGCAATTATGGAGGAGATGTCGGCGGCCATTCCACAGCGCGGATTGGCCTCGTCGACGATGACCACGCGGCCGGTCTCCTCCGACGTTTCGAGGATCGTATCCTCGTCCAGCGGCGAGGTGGTCCTGGGGTCGACGACCGTGCAGTCGATGCCCTCGGCCGCGAGAATGCCCGCGGCCTCCTGTGCGAAATGTACCATGCGCCCGAAGGCGATGATGGAGGCATCGCTTCCCTCGCGCAGCACGTTGGCTTCGCCGAACGGCACGGCATAGGCGCCGTCCGGCACCTCGCCAACTATATCATAGAGCAGCTTGTTCTCGAGAAAAATGACCGGGTCGTTATCGCGGATCGCTTGGATCAGCAGACCCTTGGCGTCATAGGGATTGGACGGGATCACCACCTTCAGGCCGGGCACATGGGTGAAGATGGGATAGAGTGCCTGGCTGTGCTGGCTGGCCGAGCGGGTGCCCGCGCCATAAGTGGCGCGCAATACGAAGGGTGTGACAGCCTTGCCGCCGAACATGTAGCGGAACTTGGCGGCCTGGTTGAAGATCTGGTCGAAGCAGACGCCGAGGAAGTCGACGAACATGATCTCGGCTACCGGCCGCAGGCCAGTGACAGCGGCGCCCGCCGCCGCGCCGACGAAAGCGCTTTCCGAGATCGGCGTGTCGCGCACGCGCAGCGGCCCGAAGGTGCCAAGCAGGCCCTTGGTGACGCCGAAGGCGCCACCCCAGGCATCCTGCTGGCCGGACGCGCCGGCGCCTCCGGCGATGTCCTCGCCGAGCACAATCACCGTCGGATCACGGCCCATTTCATGGTGAAGCGCCTCGTTCAGGGCCTGGCGGAAGGATTTCTGTGACATGTCTTTCTCGCTCAGGGATAACGCACGTAGACGTCGGTGGTGAGGGTATCGAGGGGAGGCTGAGGTGCTGCCCTGGCGGCCTTGACGGCGCTATCGATCACGGCCTGCACCTCGGCGTCGACCGCGTCGAGATCGCTCTCAGCCAGCAGCCTCGCCTCGCCGACGCGCCGCCGGAAGATCGTCAGGCAGTCGCGGTCGCGGCGCATCGCCGACTTCTCTTCGGCGGAGCGGTAATTGTCCGGGTCGCCGCTGAAATGGCCGTAGTAGCGCGGCGTCTCGATGTGGAGCAGCGTCGGCCCCTCGCCGCGGCGCGCCCGCGCCACCGCTTCGGCAGCGGCATCGTGCACGGCGAAGAAATCGACCCCGTCGACCTTCGCGAAGGCCATGCCCAGCGCATCGGCGCGCTTGACGATTTCTCCGGCGACGACAAAGGAACTGGCCGTCGCCTCGCCGAAGCCATTGTCCTCGACCGCGAAGATCACCGGCAGCTTCCACACCTGGGCTAGGTTCATGCTTTCGGCGGTGGTGCCCTGGTTGATGGCGCCATCGCCGGAAAAGACGACTGCCACGTCGTCGCGGCCCAGAACCTGGGCGGTCATCGCTGCGCCGCAAGCCAGCGGCGGCCCACCACCAACGATGCCGTTGGCGCCGAGCATGCCCTTGGAGAGGTCGGCGATGTGCATCGAGCCGCCCTTGCCGCGGCAGATACCCGTATCCTTGCCGAAGATCTCTGCCATCATGCCATGCACGTCGCATCCCTTGGCGATGCAGTGCCCGTGGCCGCGGTGCGTGGAGGCGATATTGTCGCTTTCGACGAGATTTATGCAGACGCCCACAGCCGAGGCTTCCTGCCCGGCGTAGAGATGGGTGTTGCCTGGAATGTCGCCGCTCGCCATCTCGGCGCTGACGCGATCCTCGAAGACGCGTATCGTCCGCATCAAGCGGTAGGCCTCCAGCAGCGTTTCGCGTGGAAGTTGCATTCCGGTCATGTCGAACTCCGGTACGGCCCGAGATGGGCACTGGATTGAGCGCGGCGAGCACACTTACAATAGAGACAAGTCATGCGCGTGAAATTATCAAACCCCTGTCATTTGTGATAGAGATTCGCAAAAGACGGTGGGTTACGCAAAAAAGGAGCGTCACTGTGCTCGATGGTTTCGATATCAAGCTTCTCAACCTGGTGCAGATGGATACGCGGCGCACTGCCCAGGAGTTATCCGATGCGGTTGGCCTGTCGCCATCGGCCTGCCTGCGACGCCTCAACCGGCTGCGCGAGACAGGTGTCATTGAAGCTGAAGTCGCCGTGATCTCGCCGGCGGCGGTGGGGCACCGGCTCACCATGGTCGTGGAGGTGTCGCTGGAGCGCGAAAGACCCGACATCATGAGCGACTTCAAGAAGGCAATGCGCATAACGCCCGAAGTCATCCAGTGCTACTACGTGACCGGCGAGGTCGACTTCATCCTCATCGTCGCGGTCAAGAGCATGAGTGACTACGAGGCGTTTACCAACGACTTTCTCTTCAACAACAAGAACATAAAGCGCTTCAACACACTGGTCGTCATGGACCGGGTCAAGGTGAGTCTGGCGGTACCCATCGAGTGAGGGCGTAGCTCTCGACCCAGCCATTACAACAGTGAGATGCATAAAAGAAGCTCCGCTCTCCTATGAGCACGAACACCGGTCGCAGCCGATGATTGGCCACTGACAGCCCATTTGGACGCGACGCTGGGCAACAATGATGCGAAAGGCGAGGCGTAAATGCTTTACTGTGGAGCATATCCATAAGGAGCTCTGCGCGCCCGACTATGAGGGTAGCTGGGATGCCGTCCGGCGGAATATGAAGCACCATGACGAAATGCCGGCTGCAGATCACCTATGGTCATCATCTCTCCTGCGAGTGCTGAGAAGTACTGAGAATATGTCGATGTGCGGCAGTGGGTTTGGTGCTTTGAAAGCGCGCGCGATACTCGTTCGGGCTAACCGCGATAGTCCTTACGAAAGCCCGACGCATAGCAGCGACATTGCCGAAGCCGCATTGGCGCGCAATTCCTTGCAGCGGCTGCTGCGTGTCTTCCAACAGCCGCCGCGCAGCATCCGTTCTGGCGGCCACGATGAATTCTACCGGTGTGACGCCCATTTCCCGCCGGAACACACGACCGAAGTTCCGAACGCTCATTCCCATCCTTCTTGCGAGTGTCTCGACCGGTAGCGACATATGAAGGTTTTCCAAGATGTATGATTGCGACCTCTGTATCACCGTTGTCTCGGACATCTGCCCCGCTAGATGGGCGCTGAACTGCGACTGCCCTCCGGGCCGCTTCAAGAACATCACCATATAGCGGGCGACGGTTAAGGCCACTCCTCGACCGTAGTCCTCTTCAACGAGCGATAACGCAAGATCTATTCCGGCGGTCACACCGGCAGCAGTGATCAGATTGCCGTCCCGAACGAAAATTGCGTCTTCCTCCAGATCTATGTCCGGGTAATCTTTTCTGAATTTTGCCGCGCACTCCCAGTGTGTGCTAACTTTTTTGCCATTTAAAAGACCTGCTGCAGCTAACAGGAATACACCGGTACATATCGATCCATAGCGCCGGACCGTCGGCACCCGCCAGCGAAGCCAGGCGATCACTTGTGGATCGATCACCTGAAAAGAGGGATCTCCAGCGACCAGAAGTGTGTCGATGGGTTCGTGCCGGTCAAAGATCGTGCGGTCCGCAACAAATCGCAGCCCGCCCGTACCGCTGATAAAACTTGCTCCAGTCGATATAATCTGGACCTGATATTTCGACATGTCTCCAAGTCTACGCGCAGCCTCCCAAAACACTTCGGCCGGACCAACAATGTCGAGAGACTGTACACCGGGTGGTGATAGGATGCCGATGCGCATATGAACGTCCAGTCTTCGGAACGCCGGAACCCGCAACCAGATTGCGATCCGATCTTGATGGTTTCAAGGGCTTAATTGGTCGCCGCTTTATGCAAAACCATCACTGGTGAAGGCTCCGTGATTTGTGCTCTGTTCTTCTGATGTGTGCGGAGGCGATAGATGCTGAAGGCAAGCTGAATGCCTCCAGAATCTGGTCGAGCTGTGATTTTTCGTGGAATTAGGGCTCTGACGCACTCTCGCTGCGGCGACAGCCTAAGTTGCACCGACGAGGCGCGCCTGGAGCAGATCGATCTTGGCGCGGCCGTACATCTGCCGCTTGACGAGTTTGAGCTTGGTGATCTGGCCTTCGGTCTGGCCATTCGACCATGGAGAGACAATGGCGTTGCGGACTGCGGCAATATCCTTCTGGACGCCGTTTGCAAAAGAACCGACGAGACTCGCCTTGGCGCCTTCGAGCCAAAGTTCCAGGCTTGCGACCGCCTTCGATCGGATCATATGATGGAAGTCGTCGATGAGCGTTCGCGCGGTGACGAGGTCAGGAACATTGCTCTCGATCGCCGCGACCAGCACGGCGTCGGATTTGGACAGGTCGTCGCGCGCCAGCGTCATAAGCCTGGCGATGCTCCGCGCCGAAGGCGTGCGTGCAAGCGCGCTTTGGTCGGCTTTTTCGGCCAGACGTCTGCGCCGTGCCCATTCAGAGACGACGCCGATCTGGCCGGGGAAACCTTTCTCGTGCATTTCGCGCCATAACGCCGATGCATTGCGTGCACCTTGCCCCCAGCGGTTGTCGAGCCAGGGAAGCCATTCCTCGAGCGAGCTCTGGCGGACACGGAACACGTCGGAGCGCTGACCACGCAGGATACCGCGGACGAGCTTGCGGCTATGCCCGGTACGCTTGACGATTTGCTTGATCGGGAAGCCCTGCTTCGACAATTCCAGAACGGCTTCGTTCGTCTCCTGCCGGCGTAGATATCCGTCATATTGCAACCGTTCGGCATAGGTCAGAAGCTTCGGATCGATGACGGTGCTGCCGATAGCCCGTCGGATCTGACGCATGGATTTGCAAACCGCATCGAGAAAGGCGCGGCTGGCGTTTTCCATCAGGTGCCAGCGGTCGGCCACCTGAT
The DNA here is from genome assembly GCA_049840935.1 of Mesorhizobium sp. GTDB lineage: Bacteria > Pseudomonadota > Alphaproteobacteria > Rhizobiales > Rhizobiaceae > Mesorhizobium_G. The sequence continues at coordinate 22,502 of JASGJA010000023.1, read as the reverse complement.
CGGCGTGAGGTAAGGCCTTGGCGATCGCCTCGCCATATCCGCCACCCCGGTCCCGTGCGACGATTGTGATGGACGGATGATCCGAGAGCCATGCCTGTGATGTCGCCTGTTCGCGATCAGGCAGCAATGTCACTGGCCTGCGGCGTTCGAGATCGCAGACAATCGTCCCGTATCGCTGGCCGCGCCGGAATGCGAAGTCGTCGATGCCGACAATGGCAAGCTTATCACGCGGCTGTTCAATCCGCCGGCGCACGACACGCAGCAGGGTGTCGTTGCTCACAGGCATCATCAGGCGATCGGCAAAGGCTGCGGCCGGTCTGCCACCCAGCGCCAACCCCAAATGATGAACGATCGTCTCGAGACGTCCGGTCCTTCGTGACAAAGGAGCCAAAACATCGGCGCCAAATCGCTCGGCGAAAATGCGACGCCGGCAAAGAACGGCATCGCACCACAAGCGACGAACCGTCACCCTAAGGACAACATGCCGGCCGGCAATCGGCAGATCAGCGGCTTGCCGCAGATATCGGCTCTGGACCCGGCGTGAACTGGTCCCGCAGCACGGGCACGTTGCCGAAACAGCCGTTGCCCGCACGTCGAGAAATACACAATCCGTGCCTATCTCGGCATGCTCAACAACGAACCCCGTCGGCGCCAATCTCGTCGACTCAAATCTCCGTTCCATCGCGCTGATTCCCTCTCGAAATCAGGCCACTTCACCTTTCACGTGCAGCGAGATTGAGTCAGAGCCCCTTTTGCGCGAAAATACGGGGTCCCGTTTCCACGGTCATTGACACTGCTGCCGTTGGTGCCCGGGGACAGGTGCGATACAATGGCCAATGATTTTCATTGGGGCCATCTTGAGACTGGAGATCTTGAGACTGCCGCGTCGATCGAAACGCCCTCACTTTCCGAGAGAGGCGAAAGGCCGGGCATGATGCCAAAGGCCTGCAATACTAGGTCTGGCTAAAAGGGCTGAGCCCGATGGTGTGGCGACGGGTGCAGGTATCAGCGATCTTGCCCCTGCGCGAGTTTTATTGCGCACTCCACGTCACGAAGGATTGGGAAGCTATCCTGCGCGGAGGAAAAATGCATGCTTCAGATTAGATTCGTTCAAACTTCGCCATCGTTTGTGAGAAATTCATAGTTCTTTTGTGAAAGAAACTCTCGTTGGCTATGGCCCGACTGCCAATACGGCGAGAATCTCTTCGGAATCGACGATGCCAGCTCTTACGACAGCTTTCTCGAGAGCTAAGAGGAATTGATCGTAGTAGTTCCATGATGACTGTTTCGTGGGGTCCTCTGCTTCCCAGGCTCCGATCGAGGCGATCAGTTCGTCGCGGAAGTTGTCCCATTCGAAGTATCCGTCTTTGGCGAGCGCAAGGGCCATTCCGAATGATGTCCGCTCCCATTCCGAGTCGAAGCAGAGCGTTCCGTTTACTCTTGGGGGACTATCGGCTTTGCCCATCATTTGGGTCACCGCGAAATGCTCGAACTGCGTCAGCATGGTCTCGCCCTTACTCTGCCATGGCTACAGCGACGCCCATCATCGCCTCGGGGGTGACCAGCGCCACCAGTTCGGCCTCAGACATACCATCAGTGCCTTCCGGCCGTTCTGGGACGACAAACCAGCGAATTTGGGCGCTGGAATCCCACACCTTGATTTCGACGTCGTTTGCAATTGATAAACCGAACTCGCGCAAGACCGCTCTCGGCTCCCTTGCCGCGCGGCTGCGGAAGGTTGGATCCTTATACCAGTAGGGTGGCAAGCCGAGGACTGGCCAGGGATAGCAGGAGCAAAGCGTGCAGATGATCAAATTGTGAATGCCGGGACTATTCGCGACGGCTCGCATGTGCTCGCCTTCGGCTCCCGCGATGCCGGTTGGTAGATCCATCTCCGCAATTGCTTTCGGCGTGTGTGCAATAAGTCGTGCCTTGAATGCCGGGTCAATCCAGGATCGCGCGACGATCTTGGCACCATTGAAGGGCCCCATTTTCGTCTCGAAGAACTCTAGCACTGTGTCAACGGTCTTGCTTGTGATTATGCCCTTTTTTATGAGCAGGGCTTCGAGTGCTCGCACCCGTGCCGCGTTGTAGGCTTCACGATCCGGTCTGTATTTGAAGCGATCGACCATCTGTTTTCTCCGGATGTTTAGGCCGCCTTCAATTAGGCAGTTGCCTTAGGTGCAAACAAATAATGAGCATAGAGGTCGGCGTAGATCGTGAAATTTGTTTCAGCGTTGCCCGGCCAGATTTCGGCGGGTTGAAATTGCACGCAATAGACCGGCATTGGAGCGCCGATACCATCAGAATTAGTGTCGCAGAGATAGACAAACGTACCATCATATACGGTCTCTACAGTACCCAGCTTCCCGCGAAGATACCCGGGAAGTCGTGTATGTTCGACGCTTGGGACATCCTTGATGGCTACGACGTCGCCAACAGTGAAAGAATAGTTCACATCGACGTCACGTTTCGGGCTGTCACCCTCAACTAGATACTGAACAACCCGCTCGTCGATGACATCTGCTTCCGCGATAGGCAATGCGGTTTCCGGGTGGTGGTAGTATTCCTCGGTCAGGGCATTGAGCTCATCTTCGGTGATGTAACCGTTCTCGACGAAATAAGCGGAGATGCCTCCAAGCCATTTCTCGTAGTAACGGAACTTGAAATAGTCAAATGGGTTCAGCGCTTCTGCCCCCTTGCGCAGGTCCGCCCAAGTCCAGACAGTCGTAAATGTTGATGGCGTTGCGGGCAGCGGAAGCTGCGTCGAAAGCGCCATCATCGCAGCGTGAATACCAAAAATTCTTGTTTCCCACGCCTCGACGAATACACGCGTTTCGGTGCTTACCGGTCCAAGTCCCTCCAAGCCGCCAAGGTAGTGTTGTAGTTTCATTTCCCTGTTCCCTTTCCAGTGACTTTGTGGCGGGAGCTGTCTTGCGGGCAGCGTAGCTGAGAGAGTATCCAGAAGCGAATGAACTGGCTGGATGATGCGGTCGGAGCCCACCGAACCAATCTTGTGACGACTTACAAGCCAAACGGCGCATTCCCCCTTGTGACCGGTGATACGCCGGCTCAGATCAGGTTGAGAACGACAGACTTGACGAGACTGGATCGCGCCGTGCAAGTGAAGGCTGCTCACTGCACCGATAATTCGACAACACGAGACATGGATATTTTTCCCTTTGTTTTTGCCAAGTTTCAAGAAGCCATGGCTCTTCGCTCATCAAGGCAGCTTGCAAAACCCTCACGAAGCAGACCCTCGTCCAGATCTCGGCCAATGAAGACGAGTTCACTCACCGGGCGGTCTGATGTTGTCCAGGGCCGCCCGGGGCGCCCCTCCATCGTCATGTGCACCCCATGAAAGACAAAACGTCTCGCTTCGTTTGCAAAGTTGATGACACCCTTCATCCGGAAAAGATCCGGTCCTCTGTCCTGGACAAGTCGATTGAGCCAGGAATTGAACGCGGCTGAGTTCACGGGGGTTTGTTCACGAATAGCTACACACCTGACCCTCTGATCGTGCTCATGAACATGTTCGGCAAATATTGCCGGATCGAGTGTCAAAATATTCTTCAGATCGAAGGCACCGCGATCCAGTATCTTATCGAGGGATACAGCGCATAAACGCGTCTTGATGATCTCCGCAAGCGAATTGAGGCGGCGTAGCTGCCGTTCAATGTCTGCCAAGCGATCTTCCGACTCCAGGTCCGTCTTGTTCAGTAGTAGTATGTCGGCAAAGGTAATCTGCTCAACGGCTTCATCCTGCGATAACTGACGCTCGATATATCGAGCATCGACTACGGTGACGATTGCATCCAGTTCCAGTCGTCGGGATATCTCATCATCCAGAATGAACGACTGGATGACAGGAGCAGGATCGGCTAAGCCTGACGTCTCTATAACAACCCTGTCGATCGGCCGGCCAGAGTTCAAAATGGACTTGATTGCGACGATCAGATCTTCACGGACGGTACAACAAATGCAGCCGTTATTGAGTTCCACGACTTCATCGCGCGTCTCGACAATCAATTTGCCGTCTATCCCGACTTCTCCATACTCATTAACAATGACTGCTATCCGCTCATCTGCTCTCTCCGAAAGCACGCGGTTAAGAAGGGTAGTTTTCCCGGCGCCGAGAAAGCCAGTTAATATGCTCGCCTTCAACTTCGACATATTAGCCCCTTGCGTTCAGATTTATGATGGCTGCCCGCACAGGACTTGGTGTTCGCAATCCCGTTACCGCCAAAATCCGTCAGTGTCCCTTGCGCATTAAAAGGCAAAGAGATGACGGCACAACCCCTTTCCCAATTCATCTTCGGCCAAAGGCATAGCAAAATACGCCATAGTATGTTCGATTTCTATGCATGAACAAAAAGTAGGCATTCTCAAAGCGATGGAGCAGAAAGCATCTTGGTGGGAGACCCTTGCCGGATGAAGGAGTGCGGGCGACCATGTTGTACGTCGGCCAGCGCCTACTTGGCGCCGGGAGTGGGGCCATAGCGGGCATTGAGGTCGCCGATTGTGAAATCGCGCCGAACAGTGACCCTGCGTGGATCACACTTAATCTGTTGATTCCATTGCGAAATGGTCGCGAAGCGAAGGGTTCGAGAGGCACCCTACGTTAATCCTCGATGATCTCAAGAAGAGCAACTGAATCAACCGCTTGAGTGTTGAAATGTCGGGGTCACTGTTCGGCGCAATTTCACAGGCGTAACTGTTCCAAGCTTCGATAAATGACTTGACGTTGTATGTGGCTAAGGTCAATTTTGTGATGGCCTCCCGCACAGGCCAGTGTGCCCACCATGTAAAGCCTCGCAGTGCGCTGTCGCTTAGATTAAACCAACCATTCCCTCACGGGACGGGTCTGTCAGCAGTGGGCACATAGAGCTCTCGATCAGAGGTTTGGGTTGCTGCAGCGACTAGCCTGGGCATCAAGGGCACATCGGAACCCCATGTGTCCGGTACTAGACTCAGCGGTGTTCTTTGATCTTGAGGAGGTTCGATACCTGTTGCAGTACGACTCATGGCAAAGATAGGAGCCGCCACGGATTACCCGGGACTTGCTAATAGTACGAAGGTTGCTCGCAGGTCCTGCAACCCATATATCCTCACACCACTCCCAGACATTTCCGGACATGTTGTAGAGCCCATATGCATTTGGCTCGAACCATCGCGCAGGTGCCGTTGTGAGAAAGCCATCCGCCCCGGTGTTGTGGCGCGGGAATTCACCCTGCCAGATGTTGCACATGTGTCGACCATCGGGCGTAAGTTCGTTGCCCCAGGGGTAGCGAGCCTGCTTAAGACCGCCCCGCGCAGCTTTCTCCCACTCAGCCTCGGTGGGCAGCCGTTTCCCCGACCATTGACAGAAGGCGACGGCATCGTTCCAAGACACATGCACGACGGGATGGTCGGGGTGCTCATGCCAGTCCGATCCAGGGCCATCCGGACAGCGCCAGTTCGCACCCTCCACGCAGACCCACCATGGAGCGCTGGCGACAGTGCCGGGAATAATCCGATTAAACGAACCCGGATGAACGGCTGCAACAAACACGAATGACCACCTGAACCGCTCAGCGTCGGTCTGATAGCCGGTTGCGTTGACGAAGCTGGCAAATGCGGCGGCTGTTACGGCGCTTGTATCGATCCAGAACGAGGCGACCCCAACTTTGCGGACCGGTCCCTCCCCATCGTCCGGGTATGTCTCTGATCCATTGTAACCCATCAGGAACGCTCCACCAGGAACCAACACCATCTGGTCCGGCGCAACTAGACCGGGGGAAGTATCGCTCGGAAGCGGTTGCGCATCAGCAGTGCAACCACGTGATGGCACGCAACAAGAACGATCGACAGGAACTTCGTCGTTCATATCACCATTCCGATAGGCGCGGAGGAAGCGGGTCAACCGTAAAGGCCATGCGGTGCGTAAGCTTGGTAAGCATCTCCACCTTCACCGCGACCGATCCGACGTCCTGCCAGAGGTTGCGCATCTCCTGCGGGTCTGCAGCGAGATCGTATAATTCACCATCGTCGTGAGCGTGGTTAACGACGATCTTGTGGGTCGCGGTGCGCAACATGGTGAGTTGAGCCGTTGGGTCACGATGATAAGGCATGGCGTTGTAATATTCGCAGTAGATCGACGTGTCTGTCTCCTCCGGAAGCGCAGGGTTGGCGAGCCAGGAGAGCGCCGAACGACCCTGCATGCCAGCATAGGGTGCGGCATTTGCTGCCTCCATCAATGTTGGCGCCAGATTTACCATCTCGAACATGCCCGCTACGCGCCGCGGCTCGAGTTTTCGCGGATAGCGAATAATGAGCGGCACGCGAATCGCCGCATCATAGAAATACGGCCCTTTCAAATAGATGTTATGGTCCCCCAGCATCTCGCCGTGGTCGGACATATATATTACGATCGTATCATCAGCTGCACCGCTGTCGTCCAGCGACTTCAGAATACGGCCAACCTGCTGGTCGACGTGGTCGCACATCGCCCAGTAAGCAGCCTTGACCATGCGACGATCCATGTCTCGCATCTCGCTGCGGCCGAAACCGCCAAGGAAGCCGCTGACCTGCCCATAAGCGCCATCGGCATCTGTTCGCTGGTAGGCGGATTTGGTCGAAAGGTCGTCGTCCGTCGCTACCGGCAGCGGCAGTTCGTCGAGTTGGTCGACATAGCGTTGAAGGAAGGAAGGAGGCGGATCGAAGGGATGGTGCGGCGCATAAATATTGGCGATGTAGAACCACGGCTCCGCCAGTTCTGAGCGACGCGTTATGAACTCACATGCCCGCGTCGCGCACCATGCTGCCTCGGTAGAGTCCTCAGGCATTCCGTTCTTAACCCAAGGCGACAGCTCGTGAGGCGTCGTGTCGTAGCGCATGCCCTTCGCGGCGAGAAATCGCGTGTAGTCCGAATACATGCCCCACAGGTTACTCGGCGATTGCGCCCAGTTGAATTCGCTGAAACCATCATCGATGCGCGGCTCGGTGGTACGGGCGATTTCAGGCGCACCCGGTCCGAAATGAAACTTGCCGACCAACCCCGCGATATAGCCTTCGTCTGCAAGCAGTCGTGAGATGGGCTTTTCATCCGCCGGCATGATCTGGCCGTTCTGTCTTAGCCGGGTTGTACGCGGGTAGCGACCTGTCAAAAAGCTGCCGCGGCTCGGCGAGCAGATGGGGCTTTGCACGAATGCATTCTCGAACAGCGCACCATCACGAGCTAGTGAGTCTATGTTCGGCGTCTGCACATAACTGTTGCCGTAGCAACCAAGCGTGTCGGAACGCTGCTGATCGGAACAGACGATCAAGATATTCGGACGTCGCGCCAACTTCGTTCCTTCCGCTCACAGCCAATGGAGAAAAAATTATCTTTGACAAGAGAAGACGCGCAAGTCAAACTGTCAACAGTGAAAGCTTTCACTTTCATATTTGAAAGTAAAAGATATGACGAACCCCCTCATTGCCGGAAGAAGGGCGTTGGCGCTGGTCGAGGTGATTAGTCGTGAGCCACAGAGCGCGACATTCTCCGAGCTGGCCGATCGCATGGGCTTATCGGACGCTTCTCTGAGCCGGCTGGTCAAAATGCTGGTGGACGAGGAATGGCTGCGGCAGGACCGATCAAACGGACGGTATGTAGTCGGCCATCGCACGCTGGCGCTGGCCCATTCTCTGCGTAGTTTCGGCTTGCAGAGCCCGCTGGTGCAAGGTTCGGTAATGAGCCTCGCCCACGTATCGGGTCATTCCGCCTGCGTGGCCACGTTTCAGGGCGACTTTTTCGTGCTGATCGCGAAGTTCGAGATGCTTAATTCCTATCACTACATCGACGTGTTCGTTCCCAACACGGATTGGATCGAAAATGGAATGGGTCAGTTCCTGCTTGCCTTCCAGCCCGAAAAGACGGTGCGAGATATTTACAGTCGCATTTTCGGGAGCGAAGTGCCTGAGATGCACTGGGAGCGCTTCGCGCATATCCGCAAGGACAGGGCTTATATAAGCAACGAAGGCGCCGTCGTGCGTGTGATTGCTGCGATTGATTACGCACCCGAAGCTCCCGTCAGTAACCTGATGGCGGTTGCGGCGCTGGATTCCGAACAGATCGACACTGCCGTTCTCTTGCAACAGGTTCGCCATGCGGCTGCTGAAGCAACAAGACGGCTTACCGAGTTACGAAAAACGGCCCACGAGCCGGTTCTTACTTCCACAAAACAAACTTCAATCAAGCGACAAGGAGCGCGAATATGAGGGTATTCAGCATATGCAAAATCATGGCCGTGGCCGCCATCGCTCTGGTCTCCGCCGCAACTGCCAAAGCCCAGGAAACCGTCCGATATGCCACTGACGGCTACGGCATGGGCGCCTTGGCGATCATAGCTTCTGACAAAGGCTTCCTGAAGGAAGAAGGCATAACACCGGTCGTGCAGACCTATTCCTACGGCGTAGATACGATCGATGCCGTGCTCGCCGGCAATGCAGAATTCGGAGTCATCATCGACTTTCCGCTGTTAACGCGACTTACCTCCGGCAAGCTCATGTCGCCGGCGGTAATAGCCGAGCCGTTGCCGGGCTGGCACAAGCTTTACACTCGTGCCGACATCGACGTGCCAGCAGGGCTCAAAGACAAAAGCTTCGGCGTGGCCACCGGCACCGCTCAGGAGTTTGTGACCCGTACCTATCTCATCGACAACGGACTCAATCCCGACACGGACGTTAAGCTGGTGGGCTTCACCAGCCTGTTCGAGATCGTTGGCGCGATGAAGGCCGGCCGTGTTGACGCGGCATGGATATGGGGCGAAGGCGTCGAAACCATCAACGCGGATAACGCGTGGAAGTATATCGCCGATGACGGCGTAGTGAATCAAAGCACCAGCGCACTGCTTGTGACGACTAAAGATTATTACGCCACCCACAAGGACACCGTCACGCGCACGCTTAAGGCTTTCCAGAAGGCGTCCGAGTATCTTTCCGCCAATCTCGATGAGGCGACGGCACAGATCGCCACAAGCATCGGTGGCGACGCAGCCCAGATCAAGAACGTGGTGGCTCAGCAGCGCTATGGCCTGACATTTGGTCCAAGCGCGGTGTCGAGCCTCAAGGCAAAGTATGATTTTCTCGTCTCCGCCAAAAAGATCGAACCGTACGACTTCAAAGCCCAGTTCGATACTTCCGCGCTGGTCGAAGCCGTTCCTGGCGTCGAAGTTGATCTGTCGGTGAAGTAACCATTCTCGGTGCGGCTTACGGGCCGCGTCCTCTTGTGCGGAAGCTGTAATGACTATCGAGATGACACGGGTCGCATTTGCCTATGACGGCAGCACCACCGGGGCACCTGTTCTGGAGAACGTCGACCTCACCGTTCCGGATGGGGAGTTTCTCATCCTTCTAGGCCCAAGCGGTTGCGGCAAGTCCACTTTGCTACGGCTTATCGCCGGCTTTGACCATCCCCTTGCCGGAAGGGTCACGGTGAGCGGCGCGCCCGTGACGGGTCCCGGCCGCGACCGAGGGATGGTCTTTCAGGATCTCGACAGCGCGCTTTTCCAATGGCTGACGGTAAGAGAAAACGTCGAGTTCGGACTTCGGGTCAATCATGTGATCGAGCCCGAACGCAAGGAACGCGCCGACGCCGCGCTGCGTATGGTCAATCTCTCCGGCCACGATCGCAAATTGCCCGACCAGCTTTCTGGCGGTATGAAACAGCGGGTGCAGATCGCCCGAATGCTGGCGATGCGCCCCGAGATCATGCTGATGGACGAACCGTTTGCTGCGCTCGACGCTCAGACCCGCCAGATGCTGCAGAGCCAACTCGTTTCGATCTGGTCCGAAGTCAAGCGTACTGCGATCTATGTTACCCATGACATCCGCGAGGCCCTCAACCTTGGACAGCGCATCGTGCTGATGTCGGCAGGCCCCCGCGCCCACATCAAACGCGAATATATCGTGCCGCTTGCCTATCCACGCAATCAGGCCGATCCGCTCTACATCGAATTGCTTTCCACCCTGTCGAAGGACATCGAGGAGGAGGTGACTAAGGTATGGTCATAACGAACGCCACCGCACCGCAAGCGCCTGCTCCGACCCGCCGCAAGTTTAGCGGAGCCTGGGTTTCCGCCGCCTCCATCATAATTGGCCTGGTTGTTTGGGAGATCGCTGCCCGCTTTTTCATCGATCCGTTCTTCCTGCCACCTGTAAGTTCCATCTTCATGGGCACCGTCGAACTTGTGGAGCGCGGATTGCTATTCAATCATATCGCCATCAGCATGTTTCGCATCCTGACCGGCTTCATCCTCGGGAGTGCTGTCGCTATTCCGCTTGGTTTGATCATCGGCACGAACCTGACTGTGCGGCAAATATTCGATCCCTATATTCACTTTCTGCGCTTCATTCCGGCGCTGGCGCTGACAACGCTGTTTCTGGTCTGGTTTGGCGTGGGCGAAGTTTCCAAAATATTGCTGGTCATGTATTCAACCGGATTCGTGGTCGTCATGAATACCGCCACCGGGGTGGTGACGACGCATCGCAACAAGATTCTGGCGGCCCAAACACTAGGCGCTTCGCGTTGGCAGATCTTCTGGCTGGTCACCGTGCCTGCGGCGGTCCCCTCGATCTACATTGGAATGCGTATCGCACTCGCCGGTTCGTTCCTCGTGATCGTTGCCGTCGAAATGCTGGCGGCAGAGTCCGGACTTGGCTATCTCATCTGGACCTCCAAGTTGTACTTCCGGATCGACTGGATGTTCGTCGGCATTTTTCTGCTCGGCGTCCTGGGTCTTGCCTCCGATTATTCCTGGAAGCTGATCGGGCGGCATCTGCTTGGTCGTTACGTTCGTGAAAGTGCCAATTACTGATGGCAAAGCGCAACGTCGTTCTTTTCCTCACTGACGATCACGGTCAATGGGCCCTTGGATCGTCGGGTAATCGCGAGGTGCAATCGCCGAACCTCGATTATCTGGCCAGGCGCGGCACGGTTATGGAAAATGCTTTCACTCCTACACCTGTTTGTTCGCCGGCTCGTGCATGTCTGCTGACGGGACGCACTGCCTCGCAGCACGGTCTCCACGACTATCTCGACAACCAACCCGAGTTCTTCGAACGCGATTGGATGAAAGAAGAGATCACATTGCCGCAACTCCTTCAGGAGGCTGGATATTTTACCGGCATCGTCGGGAAATGGCATCTAGGCAACGATGCGAAACCGCAGCGTGGCTTCGACCGCTGGAACCCTCTAGCGGGCGATTATCCAATCGACGCTGTCGGCCCCGCACGCTACAGCATTAACGGCAGGCTGGAGACGATTGCCGGTTCAAAAGCTTCAGTTATCACAGATCAGGCAGCGGATTTCATCCGCGCGCGCGATCGGACAAAACCTTTCTTCCTGTTAGTCGGTCATGTGCAGACTTATAGCCCGTGGACCGGCCAACCCTTACGCCTCATCGACCGCTATCGTGACAGTGGCTTTTTCGATGTGCCTAGCGATGAGACATTTCCCTTCGGCGTCCAGAATTTCGGAATTACGGGACCTGATTGACCGAGCCCGGCCGACCAAGGCCCTCGCCAACTACTATGCTGCCGTGACAACCATCGATGAAGGCGTCGGACGGCTTCTCGACACGCTCGACGCCGAGCGGCTGGAAGAGGAGACGCTCGTTGTCTACACCTCGGACCACGGCCTCAACTGCGGTCACCACGGGATTTGGGGCAAGGGCAACGGCACGTTGCCGCTTAACATGGTCGATGAGACCATTCGCGTGCCACTCGTAATAGCGGGACCGGATATTGTGGCACAGAGGCGAGCTGAGTTCGTTGATCACCTCGATCTGTTTCAGACATTGGTAAGCTATTGTGAGGTGACTTCACCTGCCGATCGCAACTTCGCTGGGCGCAGCTATGCTCCGATTTTGACCGGAGCGGAAATCCGATCATGGCGTGATACCCAGTTCTGCGAATATGGCGATGTCCAGATGATCAGGACGGAACGTTACAAACTCGTGCGTTACTGCGCGGACAAAACCGTCCGCTTGTTTGACCTTGATGCCGACGCTCGTGAAGAGCGCGATGTTGCTGACCAGCCGCACTTGCGTGCAATTCGCGATGCGCTCGAACAACGGCTGAGAGCTCACTATCTCACCTATTCAGCGGCGGCTAAATCGGGCACCCGCCCCGGAGGACCACAACCCACCAACATGACCTCGCCCTGGGTCCTTCGGAAATAGTTGGACGTCAGCTTTTGCCGAGAATGTGTTCTGCGCACCCGCCTTTGCAATTTCAATACGGCGCGGACGCACGGCCATCTGGGGCTAGTCCGGGTCGCTGGCCCCGGGAAGGCAGTTTCAGGGTAGCGGGACCAAGCTTTGCAGGAGGCAATCTCGCAGTCAAAAATGTTCACCTCTCCGATGAAGGCATTGGCCGGGGCCTCGTAGAGATCGCGCGGGGTGCCGTCCTGTGCGGCAACCGCATTGTTCATCACAATGGTGCGGTCGGATAAGAGAAATCGAAGCTGACGTGTGATCTCGCATTGATCCCTCCATGAACATCTCCATCGCCCAAATATTGCGAGCTTAAAGGAGATGTCTCGCGAGCACCCACCGCTTACGAATGGGACAATTCTTCCTCGAAGAGTGTGAGGAATTGCCGCGCGGCGATGGAGAGGGGAATCTCCGATGATGCAACGACGCAGATCTCAAATGGAATGTCGACGTTCAACGGTTTGACAGCAATGCCCATTGGCTGCCACTGCCGGGCGGTGAAGGGGTCGACGATGGCGACGCCGGCATATTCTGCAACGAGCGCACAGGCAGCTATAGATTGCTGAACTTGGATATGCATTTGCGGAGCGAGAGTTTCGTAAAATGCGGCGCCCTGTCGGTAGCGCGACATGAACTCGCGGCCGAGGCCGATCATTTTTTCCGTGCGCAATTCATCAACGCCGATGCGCCCGCATTCGGCAAGTGGATGTTTGTTTGGCACGACGCAGACGCAGGGAAACTGCCAGCGCTTTTCGATTCGTACTGAATCTGTCACCGCCACAGGATCGACAATACCGAGATCGGCGAAGCGGGCCGCGACGAGATCGACTATTTGGCGGGATTGGCCGGTGGTGGTCGAAACGCGCATGTAGGCGTTGAGTTGGCAGAAGCGCTTTATCGCACGAGGTGTAACGGCTATGGAGAGGGCGGCGAAGGAAGCGATGCGCAGGTGCCCGCGGGCAAGGCCGCGAATATCGACTGCGGTCTGCGCTAGCGTCTGCAGGCTACGAAAATACTTCTGCACCTCCTCGTAGAGGAGCAGAGCCTCGGGTGTCGGCACCAGCCGCCCCTTTCGCCGCTCGAATAGCGAAAAGTCAAGGCTGCCTTCCAGCGTCTTGATAAGCCGGCTAAGGCTCGGCTGGGAGACGTGCAGGAGGTTCGCGGCCGCCGTCACCGAGCCGGTATCAATGACAGCCTTGAAGGCTTCGACCTGTCGGAGACTGATCGGCGGGAGGGCGGTTCTGGATTTCATTCTAATCCTAAACTCATAGCTTTTACGTATGGGTTTCGCAAATAATGATCTTTGACAATATGGAATGCTGTTTCAATACTAACCTCAGCCAATATGGGGAGGACCGAAATATGTTTTCATTCAAGACTTCGTTCCGTCTGCGGGCCTTTGCCTGTACCGCCGCGCTGATTGCCGGGCTTTCGGCTGCTCGTGCCGAGGATCTCACCGTCTACAGCGCGCTCGCCAAGGAGCATTTTGCAGAGTTGATTGCCGCTTTCCAGGCAAAATATCCGTATATCAAGATCAACCAGCTTATCGACTCCAACGGCCCCGTCATCGCCCGACTTCTGGCGGAAAAGCAAAATCCACGCGCCGACGTCCTGCTCGGTGCCTCTGTTCCTGGCCTCGTAATGCTGGAAAAGCAGAACATGCTAATGCCCTACGCGCCGGCCGAACTAGCTGAGATCAAGGATCGCTTCCGCGACAAGCGTTCCGATCCGCCAAACTGGGTTGGCACTGACGCCTGGGCTTCTGCGCTTTGCTTCAACAAGGTCGAAGGAGAGGCGAAGAGTGTTGCTGCGCCGACAAGCTGGAAGGACCTGACCAAGCCCGAATATAAGGGCATGATCGTCATGCCCAACCCCAATTCCTCGGCCACCGGCCTTCTGGCAATCGCCGGCTGGATCAAGCTCTTCGGCGAGGAGGAAGCCTGGAAATACATGGACGCGCTGCATGATAATATTGCGCAATACGTCCATTCCGGTAGTAAGCCCTGCCGAATGGCTGCAACCGGCGAAGCAGTGATCGGCATCGCCTATGCGGCACCGGGCGTCAAGGCGATCAACGACGGCGTACCGCTCAGCGTCATTATCCCGAGTGAGGGAGTTGGGTCCGAGGTGGAGGGTGTCGCCATCCTTGCAGGGACGCACAATGTTGATGCCGCGAAAAAGCTCGCGGATTTCGCCGCCAGCCGAGAAGCCAACGAGATCCACAACAAGTACTACGCACTTGTCGCTCGCAAAGGGGTGTCCAATCCCGTACCGAATTATCCGCAGGGCGAAGAGGCAGCGCTGGTTGAGATGGATTTCTACTGGGTGGCCGAAAACCGTGACCGCATCCTCGCCGAATGGCAGAAGCGCTATGGGGCGAAGGACGAGCCGAAATAGGATTCCGCACACGCTTGCCGAGTATCGCGGTGCGACGCTGGCAGGCCCGATGTTCGCTGGAGAATTGGCCGATGACTGCCCTTTCGCCCTCCATGCCGGAACAGGAAATCGGATCGAAACTCCGGTTTGCCTTCCGCCATCTGCCGGAAGCAATGTGCCTCGCGGCACTAGCACTTTTTCTGGCGGTGGCGATCCTGTTGCCGGTTGGCACCCTTCTAGCGAAGGCCTTGCAGGATGCGAATGGCAATTTCGTCGGCGTAGCCAATTTCGTGCGTTATTTCGCCGAACCCGGCGTTTCCGTCGTCTTCTGGAACAGCCTCTGGATCGCCTTCGTGTCGACCTGTCTGACGCTTCTGCTGGCAAGCCTCTATGCCTTTGCGCTTACCCATTCCCGCATGCCCGGAAGGACAGTCTTTCGTGCTGTAGCGCTGGTGCCACTCCTGACTCCTTCGCTGCTGCCGGGCATTGCGCTCATCTATCTATTCGGCAACCAAGGCTTCTTAAAACCCGTGCTGATGGGCAAGAGCCTGTATGGGCCGATTGGTATCGTCATCGGCGAGGTTTTCTTCACCTTTCCAATCGCGCTCATGATCGTCCTGACCGCGCTATCGACAATCGACGGGCGGCTTTATGAGGCTGCCACAGCCCTTCGAGCCGGCCCTTTCCGCCGCTTCTGGACTGTTACCATTCCCGCGATGCGCTTCGGCCTCGGGGCCGCCTTCTTCGCCACTTTCACCAAAGTTTTCACGGATTTCGGCGTACCTATGGTTATCGGTGGCTCCTTTCCGGTGCTGGCGACCGATCTCTACCAGAAAGTCATCGGCGGCTTCGATTTTCAGATGGGTGCGGTCGTTGGCATCCTGCTTTTCGTTCCGGCCGCACTCGCCTTCCTCGCAACCAATATCATCCAGCGCAGCCGCAGCGGCGGCATGGGTAGCCGCGCCGTCGTCCACGTTCCCGAACCGCGCGGCCCGCGGGATGTGGCTTGCCTGGCATTCTGCTCCCTCGTCGCCCTCGCCATCCTCGCCATTCTCGCGACGGCGGTTTGCGGTTCACTCTTCAAGCTTTGGCCCTACAATCTCAACTTTTCGCTCGGTAACTATCGTTTCGCAGAATACGAGCCAAGTGGTTGGGGCGCCTATCTCAACAGCCTGAAACTCGCATCAGCAACCGCAATCGCCGGCACTGCGGTCACCTTTTGCGGCGCCTACATGCTGGAACGGACAAAGGGCGCGCGAGCGCTGCGTGGCATCATCCACTTCTTATGCATCGTGCCGCTCGCCATGCCGGGCATGGTGCTGGGTCTCTCTTATATATTCTTCTTCAACAGCCCGAATAACCCTTTCGGCAGCATCTATGGCACCTTGGCTATTCTGGTGCTGAGCACCGTTATTCATCTCTACACGGTCCCGCACCTGACGGCCCTCACAGCCCTGAAACAGATTGATCCAGGCGTAGAGGCGGTCGGGCAGTCGCTCAAGGTACCCCAGCCGGTGACGTTTCTGCGCGTTATCTTGCCAGTCTGCCTGCCGACGATCCTGCGTATTGCGAGCTACTTTTTCATGAACGCCATGACAACGATATCCGCACTGATATTCCTGTATTCTGCAGATACCAAGGTGGCGACCGTGAGCGTTGTCCTGCTCAACGACAATGCCATGCTTGGTCCTGCAGCGGCGATGAGCGTGCTGATTGTCACAACGTCGGCGAGCGTCGTTGCTCTCCAATGGTTCGCCATGCGTGGGCTCCTGCGCAAAACCCAGGGCTGGCGCGGCGAGGTTGTTTAGTCCGCCCGGCTTTTTCCGTCGTCATTCAAGGTTTCCCATGACTTTGCCTTCCGCCTACACGACCCCCAGAGAGTTTCTGCAGTTTGCCAGTGAACTGACTGACGCAAGCCGGTCGCTAATCCGCTCCCGTTTTCGTGCCCGCGGCGATATCGAAATGAAACCGGACGATACGCCCGTTACGCCGACCGACCTTGAGGTGGAAAGTCTGATCCGACGCATGATTGCCGAACGTTATCCCAATCACGGGCTCATCGGTGAGGAGCATCCGACACATGGCGCAGCGGCAAGCCACGTCTGGGTCATCGATCCCATCGATGGCACCCGTTCTTTCATTGCCGGCCGTCCGGTTTTCGGAACGCTGATTGCGCTCACGGTTGACGGTATCCCGGTCATGGGTGTCGTTGACATACCGATCATGGGTGAGCGGTGGCTCGGCGCAAAAGGTCACGCCACCACGCTAAACGGTGTGAAAGCGCAGACATGGCTCTGCCCGGCGCTTTCGGATGCGATTTTGCTCGCTACTTCGCCAGAATATCTGAACGGCGATGCGGCCGCCCCATTTCAAAGGGTGGTCGAGGCGGCAAAGTTCACCATTTACGACGCCGGTACACAGGGCTACGGACTCGTTGCCAGCGGCCATGCCGACATCATGATCGCCGCGCGCTACGGTATTGTGGATTATCTAGCGGCCGTGCCGGTGGTGGAGGGTGCCGGTGGCGTCATGTGCGACTGGACTGGGGCACCCCTTACGGTTTCCTCAGGTGACCGTTTCGTCATACTGGGCAATGCGGCGCGTCTGTCAGAAACGCTTGATCTTCTCGCAAGCGACCCGATGGAGGGAGAATGCTATGGCGCCATTGCCTAACAACGCGCACAACATGGCCAAAGCGCTGGAAATCCGTGGTCTGACTAAATCCTTCGGCGCCTTCAAGGCGCTCGACGGTATCGACCTCGACGTGGAAGCGGGGGAGTTCGTCTGTTTTCTCGGCCCGTCCGGCTGCGGTAAGACCACGCTGCTGCGCGCAATCGCCGGGCTCGACCGGCAAGACAGCGGGCGCATCATCCAGAATGGACGTGACATCTCCTTCCTGCCCGTGGTCAGGCGGGATTTTGGCATCGTTTTCCAGTCTTATGCGCTCTTTCCCAATCTGACCGCCAACGACAATATCGGCTACGGTCTCGCGCGGCTGACAAAGTTGGAACGCCGGCGCCGGGTCAGGAACTGGTCGATCTCGTCGGTCTTGGCGATCATGCGCACAAATATCCCTCCGCTTTGTCAGGTGGTCAGCAGCAGCGCGTTGCGCTCGCTCGCGCGCTCGCGCCAGCGCCAGGTCTTCTTCTGCTCGACGAGCCACTGAGCGCACTCGATGCGCAGGTACGCCTGTATCTCCGTGATCAGCTTCGCGATCTGCAAACCCGGCTGGGAGTCACAACCATCATGGTGACGCATGATCAGGAGGAGGCGATAGCAGTCGCCGACCGTATCGTCCTGATGAACCATGGCGTCATCGAACAAGTTGGCCGACCGGAGGCTATCTATGCCCGTCCTACAACTCGCTTCGTTGCGGAATTCCTTGGCGATACAAACGTGCTGGACGGTCTCGTCCTGCCGGACGGACGCGTGCGCGTCGGGCAGGGGACTCTTGCTGTGCGTGACTGCGGCACCCACCGTCCCGGCGACCAAGTAGCATACTGCATCCGGCCCTCAGACCTCGTGTTGGCGCATGTTACTGGACACGGACTTGAGGCGACCGTGCAGACCGTGGAATTTCGTGGCGCGCACTACAACGTGACCCTCTTCGTCGGGATACTGGGAAAGACGCTTCGCGCCGAAATCAGCCGATCCCAGCGTGAAGAACTCCGCCTTGCCCCCGGGGAGCATGTCGCAGTCTCCTTTCCAGAGGAAAGTGCTGTGCTTTTATCGGCGGTTTAGGCCTGAATCACACTGCGCGTCGGTACGGGACCTCCTCCTCACCGGAGTCGCGCGCTGTTCCCCGTCAGCGCCTATGGCTCAGAACTAAGGGAGTGATTTAAGGTGTGTTCGGGTCTCTTGACCTGCCCCACTATGGAGGTCCACCGGGTAAGTTAGAGTTCCGGCGGTTTGAGGTGCTTGGTTTGGGTGGCCCAGGCTGGTTGTTAAAATCCAGCAGCGATTTTGACCTGCCCACCATGGCACAGGCCTGATATTTCGGCAAATTCCGTTGGGGTCTTGCCATTGTGAGCCATGTGAGGCCGGCTATCATTATAGTCTTGCCTCCAGATATCGGCGAGCCGCCTGGCCTCCGTAATGGAACTGAACCAGTTAAGGTTCAAGAACTCGTCACGGAGTGACCCATTGAACGACTCGATATGAGCATTGTCGGTTGACGTACCCGGTCGCGAGAAGTCCAATCTGACCTTATGCGTATACGCCCAAAGATCGACAATCTGCCCGGTGAACTCTGCACCATTGTCGCAAAATACTGCCTTGGGTGCTCCGCGTAGATAGACAAGGCGATTCAGCACTGCTGCCACATGCTCGCCGCGAAGCCTGGCTCCCCACGTCAATGGCGAGAGCTTCACGCGTGAACACATCGATGACCGTCAACAGACGCAGCTTTGAGCCATTGTCAGTTGATCGTGAACGAAGTCCGTGCTCCACGCCTCGTTCGGTCTTCTGGCCAGACAGCGTGCCTGACGATGAACTGCCATCTTGCGCCGACGCGGGCGTTTGGTCCGCAAACAAAGCCCTTCCTCGCGATACAGCCGATAGACGACATTCTTGCCAACCTGCCAACCCTCTCGCCTGAGCATAATGTGCACACGCCCATAGCCGAACCGGATGCGGGCCGCCACGATCTCATGCATCCTCTGGCGAAGCTCAGTTCGAGGATTGCGGACCGATGGCTTGCGTTGGGTGGAGCGGTGTTGGCGCGTCAGACGGCAGGCCTTGCGCTGGCTATAGCCGTGGACGCGGGTCACGTAGTCTACAACCTGTTTCATGAGCGATGGCCGGGGAATTTTTTTGACAGGACATCCTGCAAAACGGCCTTATCTAGGCTCAACTCCGCGACCAGTTTCTTGAGTCGGGCGTTCTCTTCCAGAACCTGCTTCAGCTCTCGAACCTGTTCGCTCTCGAGGCCGGAATACTGCTTCTTCCAGCGATAATATGTCATCTCGGATATGCCGAGCTGGCGGATCAGGTCGGCGACAGGCAGCCCCATCTCAACCTGTTTGAGAGCAGCGACAATCTGCTCGACTGAATAACGTCTCTTCTTCAAAGCGAACTTCCTCCTTCTGGAAAATCCGCCAGAAATTTAACATCCGATCCGGACCACTTTCACTAGATCACGTCAGCCGGCGCGATCGGTCCGCTGTTCGAGCGGTTCGATGCAATGCTGCGTGGCGGCGGCTATATCCCGATGTCCGGTCGGATCGTCGATGCCTCGCTGGTGGCCGCGCCGCGTCAGCGCAATACGAAAGCGGAGAAAGCCGACATCAAGGCAGGGAAGATACCGGAAGCCTGGAAGGACAAGCCAGCGAAGCTGAGGCACAAGGACCGCGACGCGCGCTGGACTGTGAAGTTCACCAAGGCAAAGCCGCAGGAGGATGACACGATAGTATCCTTTGAGATCATATTCCTGTCGCCCGGCTACGACCGACTGCACGACCTGATCGAGATTGAGATCGCCGAAGCATTCAGGCTCCGACGTCTCATGCGTGTGCTGAAGGTTTTGCAGCTGGAGGAAAAGAATGCTCTCGAATGGGAGAACATTTGCCGCTGCATGGGCCGGAATTCCGAAATCTGTTGACGATGGTGCCAGATGGGCGATGACCGCGTTTACCGTCGGTTTACCATGCGGTGTGGGGCGCCAAAAATATCTAGCCCTATTGATCTGTGTTAATGCCGATGGGGGTGGGTGTAGATAAATCAGCGTATATCAATGGCCATGGGGTTTGGTTGTTGACCACGGAATACGGGCGGGGCGGTAAAAACAAGACGGCGTAAGCCGTGCAATTCGCACATTTGGTCTAAAACCGGTTCTGGCGATGCTGCCCATAGTTGGCGGCGGCGCATGTCAGGATGCTGCGCATTGCTGCCGTTTTCTCCCGAAAGGTTAAAACCGGGCTAAAAGGGATAAGGGCAATGGGCTACGCAAACACAGTTTCAATGAAATCGAGCGATTTTCTTTCGGTCGCTCCCTATCAGCTAAAGGCAAGGGAGGCTTCCTTTGCAAGCAATCAGGATCATGCTGCCAGCAATCAGGATCATGACCGCGTTCTGGCGCTGATCGATCCGCGTGCTCTGGACCGCGAGTGCTTCGCGCAGAGCATTCGCTCACATGACGCATCGACGGGAATCGTGCCATTTGCTTCTGTTGAGAACTGGAAGCAAGCACGTGACCAGCATTCACAAGTTTCGGCAATCCTGTTCAACATCGGCGGACGCCGCGTGACGGATCTGACAGTAGGTGACGAGCTGGCGAAGCTTGCCAGCGAGTTCAAGTCGATCCCGGTGATCGTACTGGCGGACACCGACGATCTGGCACAGATCTTCAAAGCGCTGGAATATGGCGCGCGCAGCTACATCCCGACTTCGGTTGGCATTACGGTTTGCATCGAAGCCATCGGCCTGGCACTTGCTGGCGGCGTATTCGTTCCGGCAAGCAGCATTATGGCTATCCGGCAGATGCTGACCACCCAGAACGACGCTGCACGCCAGATGGCAGGCATCTTTACCGGACGGCAGACGGAAGTTGTCGAGGCACTGCGGCGCGGCAAGGCGAATAAGATCATCGCCTATGAACTCAATTTGCAGGAAAGCACGGTGAAGGTTCATATCCGCAACATCATGCGCAAGCTGAAGGCGTCGAACCGCACCGAAGTCGCCTGCAAGATCAACGACATGTTCCCAGCCGACATGTCTGCCGCACACGCCTGAACTGATCATTCATTAAACGACCTCCCAAGCCGGTCCGGACAGCAATGTCCGGACCGGTTAGCTTCCTGGCAACCGAACAGCCTAACACTGTTCGTCAAGCACAGTTGCCCGATGCGATACATCAATCGATCTAGCAGATCGAAGGCAACTTGTAGACAAGACCATTGTCACGCTAGCTTGGGATTAGGGCATCGATATTTCTTCCGGTCAGGGCGGGGCAATTGTGTTTTCAGCGTTTCATCCGCTTCGCGGACCACTTCTCATGATTTCTCGCCACCGGTTCGTATGTCGTCACCGACACCTTGATGAAACTCGCCACGGAAGGCCTCCCTCCTTTTCAAGTCCTGATGATAAGGGGCATAGCGGCATCTCTATGGGGGTTTCCCCTCTTGCTTTTTTTGGGGCATCGTTCTCGCTTATCGCAGATGTTCGACCCTCGGGTGCTGGCCAGAAATCTTGCAGAAACAGGGGCCATCCTGTGCTTCATCATAGCGCTTGCGAACATGCCTATCGCTGATGCTACAGCTCTCGGACAGGTCACCCCACTAATTGTTCTGCTTGGTTCTACACTGATCTTCAAAGAGAAAATCTCGACAGCCACGTCCGTCTTGATTGCATGTGGCTTCGTTGGCGCCGTTTTCATCGCGCGGCCGACAGGACAAGGTTTGTCGATATTCGCTGTTCTTGGAATAGCAAACGCGGTCCTGTCAGCACTACGAGATCTACTGGGTCAGAGGATAAAAGCCGAAGTGCCAGGCCTGATCGTTGCAATGTCTGCTGTGGTTGTGGTGGTGATTGGTGCGTTGCTAGGGCATCTTCTCTTCGAACAGTCGGTGATTCCCTCGCCGCGTCACATCATTCTACTAGCGGGGTCCGGCTTCTTTCTCGTCTTTGGCCACCTGTTTCTATTCCTCGCTTACCGCAGTGCATCCGCCAGCGTCGTTGCACCGTTCTATTATTGCTTTACCGTCTGGGCAGTGATCTCGGGCTTGTTGGTTTTTGGGCAACATCCGGATGGATGGGCACTGATCGGAATTCTACTTGTGGTGTCGAGCGGACTGTTGATCGTCTATCTCTCTGCTCGGAATTGGAGGTTAGCACCTATCAGCTGATGCCAACTCTAGAGGTGCTGTTCGGATTCTATCGTGTTTCCCTATTAACCTT
>JASGJA010000022.1:0-36269 GCA_049840935.1 Mesorhizobium sp. | reverse complement strand
CATTCGCGGAGATACTGATTGAATCCGCTCGGCTCGCTTCGGCTTCGCTTGCTGTCTGGAGCGGTCCTTTGGGTAACTCTGGCGATTCTGCTGGCCGGTTTAGCCATTGCGTTTCTTTTTCGCGAGAACGCCGAGCGTGCTGCACGGCAGGAGCTTGAAAACAGATTGAACAGGCTCGTGGCGGCAACCGATGCCCGCTCTCCGAAACTTGTTCTCGTGTCGGAGCCTATTGTCGATCCGCGGTATGAAACGCCCTTTTCCGGTGCTTACTGGCAGGTGCGAAAGCTTGAGGAAGGGCCTATTGTCCGTTCGCGTTCACTGTGGGACTCGGTGCTTGAGCTGCCTGCCGATATGAGCGGAGCAAAACAATTCGAAACGATTGCCGGGCCCGACGGGCAGCAGTTGCTGACCGCTTCAGTCGTCGCGACATTTGGTGCCGAGCCACATCAGGAAAAGGCGCTTGTTACAGTCGCCGAGGACAGCTCTCTGCTCGACAGCGCTCAACAAAGATTCGTCCGGGATTTGTCGATTGCGCTTGGCATGCTGGGAGTTGCTCTCGTTGGCGCCGCCTGGCTCCAGGTAACTATAGGCTTGCGCCCGCTTCATCATTTGCGTGCAGGCATTGGTGCGGTTCGTCGCTCATCGATGGCGCATCTGCCGGGTGATTTTCCGGTGGAAGTCAAGCCGCTAGTGGATGAAATCGAGGAGCTTCTTGCTTCGCATGCGGAAACTGTTCAGTTCGCCCGCGCCCGCGCGTCCGATCTTGCGCATGGGCTCAAGACGCCGCTGGCTGTGCTCTCCGGTCTAGCAGACAGCCTTCGCCGAAAGGGCGACGTGGAGGATGCGGAAACGATTGAGGAAATTACGGACCAGATCAACCAACGCGTGGAATACCAGCTTCGATTGTCGCGTCTTTTTACGCGCGTGAAAAAGCATGCACTACGCGCGGACCTAAACACATCGATTCGTCGCTCGGTTGCTGTGCTGAAGAAAACCGCGCAAGGCGAAAAGCTGGAATGGGATTTCCAGTCGCAGGATGATTTGATGATCGACATGGACCCGCAAGACCTCATGGAGCTCGTCGGCGTTCTGCTCGAAAATGCCTGCAAATGGGCAAAGCATCAGGTTACGATCACTACCGCGCGAGAGGGTCAAAGCGTACTGGTCCGGATAATAGATGACGGGCCTGGGCTGGAATGGTCCAAGCTTGGCCGTTTGGGGCAACGTGGCCAAACGCTCGATAGTCCAGAATCCGGCACCGGTCTCGGCATTGCCATTGCGCAAGAAATCGTCGCGATGAACAAGGGGCAGATGCATTTCAAGGACGCCCCAAAAGGCGGTCTATGCGTTCAGATCAACCTCTTGCTTACCGAAAAAATTGCACCTACCAGCGCCGATCCTCTGTAGCGCGCGCCACGCACCGGCTCGTACTCGCTGTCGTGCCAACAAGTGGCATTAGGTATCTGAGCAAAGGCTGTGTTATGCGGCCCTCAAACAGAGACCAAATATGACACAGACTGACGAATCGGGCTCCCTACCCACAACAATTCATCCCGCGCTGGCCGCTGCTCTCAAAACGAAGGGCTACAGCCAGTTGACGCCCGTGCAGATGGAAATGGCCGCCAAGGGTCAGGGCGATGCCGACCTGTTGGTTTCGGCGCAAACCGGCTCCGGCAAGACGGTTGCGTTCGGCATCGCGATTGCTCCCACGCTGCTTGGTGAGGCGGAAAAGTTCGACACGGCGGCGCACCCACTCGGTCTGATTATCGCGCCGACGCGCGAACTGGCGATCCAGGTACAGCGCGAACTCGACTGGCTCTACGCGGACACAAAAATCCTGACCGCGACCTGCGTTGGCGGTATGGACATGCGCAAGGAACGTCGCGCGCTGGAGCGTGGCGCGCACCTTGTCGTCGGTACGCCGGGGCGCTTGCGCGACCACATAACCAAGGGAGCGCTGGACCTGAGTTCTGTCCGCGCGGTCGTGCTCGATGAAGCCGACGAAATGCTGGATCTCGGCTTTCGCGAAGACCTCGAATTTATTCTGAGCGCCGCACCGGACCAGCGTCGCACGTTGCTGTTCTCGGCAACGGTTCCTCGTGGCATCGCTGAGCTGGCGAAGAACTTCCAGAGAAGTGCGGTGCGCATCGCCGCGACCACTTCGACGGAGCAACATGCCGACATCGAATATCAGATGATGCTCGTGCGGCGCGATGAGCGCGAACATGCAGTGATCAATACGTTGCTGGATTCCGACAGCACAAGCGCGCTGGTGTTTTGCCACACGCGCGAAGCCGTGCGCCATTTGACAGCACGGCTGGCCAATCGCGGCTTTTCGGTCGTTTCACTGTCGGGCGAAATGGCGCAGTCGGAGCGGTCGAACGCGCTGCAATCCATGCGCGATGGTCGCGCGCATGTTTGCGTAGCGACCGATGTTGCAGCGCGAGGTATCGACCTGCCGAACCTCGATCTGGTGATCCATGCGGATGTGCCGAGCAATCCGGCAACGCTGCTGCATCGTTCGGGACGCACAGGCCGTGCAGGCAGAAAAGGCGTCTGCGTCCTGATCGTCCCGGAGAATCGCCGCGGAGCAGCGCAGCGCGTGCTGGCGCTCGCCAAGCTTTCTGCCACTGTTCGCGCTGCGCCGGGCATCGCGGAGATCGAAGCGCGCTATCGCCGCCAGATCGTCGATGCGGTTCTTGGCGCGGACGAACCGGATGAGGCCGAAGCCGCCTTCGTGGCCGAATTGCTGGCACAGGCAAGCGCAGAGCGCATTGCTGCGGCATTTCTGCGCCAGCAGCTTACGTCCCGTCCCATACCGGAAGACCTTTATCCTCTGCCCGTTGCCGACATGCAGGCGCGAAAACCCAAGCGCGACCGGGGTAATGATGACGTGCGCGGACCAGCACCCGTACGCGAGCCACGCGGTCCAGATATGGTGGGCGGCGTCTGGTTTACGCTTTCGCTCGGTCGCAAGCAGCGCGCGGACCCGAAATGGCTGCTGCCGATGATCTGCAAGGCTGGTGGTGTATCAAAGCGCGATGTCGGTTCGATCAGGATCGACGAAATGGAAACCCGCTTTGAAATTTCCGGCGACAAGGCAGCGGATTATGCCGAACAGATCAGGCAGCCGGGTAGCCTCGAACGCGGAATCATTATTGCACCCGCTGGCGAGGCACGGGGGACTTCGTGGCAGCCGAAGCCGAAATTTGGAAAGGGTGCAAAGCCGGGCAAGAAGCCCGCGCACCGAGGCAAGGGCGCGCCCGCAGACCGCGACCATGCGCATAAGCGCAAGGGCAAGCCGAAGCGCCCAAGCTGAGGCTATTAGCTGCGCAGGCCCGGCGCTTCCTGGCCTGTGCGCTCCACATATTCGGTGTAGCCGCCGCCATAGGTGTGCAGAGCCTTCCGGGGTAAGTTCCAGCACGCGGTTGGACAGCGCGGCGAGGAAATGCCGGTCGTGGCTGACGAAAAGCATTGCGCCTTCGTATCGTGACAATGCTTCGATCAGCATTTGCTTGGTCGCAATATCGAGGTGGTTGGTAGGCTCGTCGAGAACCAGAAAGTTCGGCGGATCGAACAGCATTCTGGCCATCACCAGACGCGCCTTTTCGCCACCTGACAGCACGCGGCACTTCTTCTCTATTTCATCGCCGGAGAAGCCAAAGCAACCGGCCAGCGCACGCAGCGGAGCCTGACCAGCCTGCGGGAAGGAATCTTCCAAAAATTCCAGAACCGTGCGGTCGCCGTCGAGCACTTCCATTGCGTGTTGAGCGAAATACCCCATTTTGACGCTCGGACCGCGCGCGACGGAACCTTCATCTGGCTTGAACTCACCCGCCACGAGTTTCAACAGCGTGGACTTGCCCGCGCCATTTACGCCCATGACGCACCAGCGTTCGCGCCTGCGTATCTGGAAGTCCAGCCCATCATAAATTCTGCGCGCGCCGTAGCTTTTGTGCACGCCTTTCAGCGTGGCGACATCTTCGCCAGAGCGCGGCGCGGGTTGAAATTCAAAGCGCACTGTCTGCTGGCGCTTGGGCGGCTCGACCTTTTCTATCTTATCCAGCTTCTTGACGCGGCTTTGCACCTGCGCTGCGTGGGAGGCGCGCGCCTTAAAGCGCTCGATGAAGGCGATTTCCTTGGCAAGCATGGCCTGCTGACGCTCAAACTGGGCCTGCTGCTGAACATTCGCGATGGCGCGCTGTTGCTGATAAAATTCGTAATCGCCGGAATAGGAGGTCAGCGATCCGCCGTCGATCTCCACGATCTTGCCGACAATGCGGTTCATGAAAGCGCGGTCGTGTGAGGTCATCAGCACTGCGCCGTCGAAGCCTTTCAGGAAGTTCTCCAGCCAGATCAGACTCTCCAGATCGAGGTGGTTGCTCGGTTCGTCGAGCAGCATCACCGTTGGCCGCATCAGGAGGATGCGCGCGAGCGCGACACGCATCTTCCAGCCACCGGACAGATTGCCGACATCGCCGTTCATCATTTCGGGGCTAAAGCCCAAGCCGCCAAGCACCTCACGGGCGCGGCCATCCAATGCGTAGCCGTCCAATTCGTCGAAGCGGCTTTGCACCTCGCCGTAGCGCGTGATGATATCGTCCATGTCGTCGGCGCGTTCAGGGTCGCCCATCGCCGCTTCGAGTTCTGCCATTTCGGCAGCAAGCGCGCTGACGGGGCCAACGCCGTCCATAACCTCTGCCACAGCGCTTCGCCCACCCATTTCGCCAACATCCTGACTGAAATAGCCGATGGTGACGTCACGATCGGTAGACACTTGGCCTTCGTCCGGCTGCTCCTCGCCGGTGATCATGCGAAACAGCGTGGTCTTGCCCGCGCCGTTCGGTCCTACCAGCCCGACCTTTTCGCCGCGTTGAAGTGCGGCGGACGCTTCGATGAAGACAATCTGCTTGCCGTTTTGCTTGCTGATATTTTCGAGGCGGATCATGGGATTCCGATGCGTTTGCGCGTTCCGGCATGATGCACGGCACGCGCAGTCGCTAGAGCATTGAAGCCCATTGGCGCAAGGGCGATCTATGTCGCAGCCGGACACCCAGCGGTATAAGCGCGACCCCGACGTCAACCGGGGTCGCGGTGTTCAATGCCGATCGATTACGTGCGCGGCGGAGGCGGCGTAGCCATTTCGCCACCCGGACGATCCGGGCCGCCGGGACCGCCGGGGCCACCGGGACCGAAATCACGCCAGCCGTGATGAGGGCCGTGCGGGCGCGGAGGACGCAATTCATCAACGCGGCCATCGGTGTGGATCACCATGCCGGCACGAACGAAGCCGTCATCAAAGCGACCCTGCACGGTCACTTCTTCATTTTGTGCGACGAGCGACTTGTCGTCACCTGCCGGTCCAACGTCGATGAGGGCACGCCCAGAACTGTCGGCAATGATGAACTTGTTGCCGAAAATCTCTGACACTTTGCCCTTGACCGCGACCAGAGAGTCATCGGCCATCGCGTTAATCGCAACTGGAGGCAACAGCGCCTGACGTTCGTCGCGGTGCGACATCTTCATCGCGAAAGCACCCGCGACGGCCCCGACGAGAAGCACGCCCACCAGGGCAGAGCCGTCGAGAATTTTGCCGCCGATGCTTTTCTTTACGATTGGCTTCGCAGGTGAGGTTTCGGGTCCGTTCGCTGCGTTGGTGTTGTCTTGGTCCGACATTTGAAATTCCTTTCTTTCGTTGTCGATGGCCCTTTCTAGCAAGCCGTGTCGAACCGAAACTGAACCGCGCCGTTCAGCTTGAGTTAAGCCGCCAGACCTATCACCATGCTGAAAAGCCGGATTCACGCCCCATGCGAATATTGCTCGTAGAAGATGACGCTGCCCTTGCCGATGGCATTTCCAAAGCACTGCGCGCGGAGAACTTTGCCGTGGATGTCGCGCGCAATGGCGAGGACGGCATGCATCTGGGTGACACCGAGGCGTATGATGCGGCTGTGCTTGATTTGGGACTGCCAAAGGTCGACGGCATTGGAGTCTTGAACTCTTGGCGCAAGGCGAACCGGACAATGCCGGTTTTGATCCTGACCGCGCGTGACGGCTGGTCGCAAAAGGTCGAAGGTTTCAAGGCTGGCGCTGACGACTACATGACCAAGCCGTTTCGTATCGAAGAACTGGTCGTTCGGTTGCGCGCTTTGATCCGTCGTGCTGCGGGGTATGCAACGCCCCTCATTACCTGCGGTCCGTTGAGCTTCGACGCACAGTTGGGAACGTTCGAGAAAGAAGGCTTGCCGCTGAAACTCACCGCACTGGAATGGCGTGTCCTGCAATGCCTCATGCTGCGCAAGGATACGACGGTGGACCGCTCCAATCTGGTTGAGCGTGTTTATGAGGGCGATGCCGATGTCGATTCAAATTCCATCGAGGTGATCATTGCGCGGCTTCGCCGAAAGATCGGACATGAGATGATCGAGACCGAGCGCGGGCGCGGCTACCGGCTAGTGACGCCGCAATGAAGATGTTTGGCCGCCTGCGCAGGTTTGTGCCGCAATCAATCGCGGGGCGGTTGGCGCTTGGTTCGGCGATTCTCGTAATTGCGGCGCTGATTGTTACAGGTATCAGCACCGGCGTTGTGCTGTCGCGGTTTATTCGTTTGCAGATCGATCAACGGCTCGACGCGCAAATTGGTGCGGTGGCTACGGCGCTATCGGCTCACGAGGCCTTGCCGGAAACGTTGCAGCTTAGCGACCCGCCGCCGTTCGACCGGATAAATGATGGCTGGTACTGGATGGCGACGGGCGACGGACACACCTATCGCTCCACATCGCTGAACGGCAATGACATTGTCACGCGCCGGTCAAACAGTTGGTGGGATGCTTCGCGCGGAGGACCGCCCGATGCCAATGCGCGACCACGGCCTTTCAACGGAGTTGGCCCGCGCGGACAGCCTTTATATCTGCGGACGCAAATTGTGCCGATGGATGGCGCGTGGATCACCATCACCGCATCCGCGCCAGCTCACGCACTGGTGCGCCCGTTGCGCGACGCGTTGATGCCTGTCGTGTTGGCAACGCTGGCGCTCGGCCTGTTGCTCGGTGCGGCAAGTATCTTGCAACTGCGCCTTGGCCTGCGCCCGCTCGCCAAGGTTACAAAAGACCTCGAAAATATTCGCAATGGACGTGCCAGCCATATTGGCGGAAATCAGCCGCGCGAATTGAGCGGGCTGGTCAATGAGTTGAATTCGCTGATCGAGCAGAACGCGGAAGGCATCAAGCGCGCGCGTGGCCATGTATCGAATCTAGGTCATGCGCTCAACACGCCGCTCGCCGCCTTGTCACTTTCCCTGAGCGGCAGCGATAAGGCAACCGATCGCGAAAGGCTGGCATTGGTGGAGGAAATGCAGGAACGCATCCGTCACCATCTCGGACGCGCGCGGGCTGCAGCCTTGCACGGTTCCGCGCATATCAGCACGCCAGTCGGCGCACGTGTGCGGGACATCAAGGATGTGCTGTTGAAAGTTTACGCCGAGCGGCGATTAAAGGTGACGACCGATCTGCCGGATTCACTTGCCGTTGCCTGCGAACCGCAAGACCTTGACGAGATGTTGGGAAACATTCTCGACAACGCCTTTAAATGGGCAAGCAGCGCTATCAATGTTGCGGGTCGCGTGGATGGAAAGCAGGTGGTGCTGGAGATTTCGGACGACGGTCCCGGCATCACCGATGAGAAGATCGAGGGCGTATTGCGTGCGGGCCAGAAGCTTGACGAGAGTGTTGCCGGTCACGGCTTCGGCCTCTCGATCACACGAGAATTGGCCGAACTCTACGGCGGGAGTCTCCAGTTGGACCAGGCAGCGTCAGGTGGGCTGAAAATTACAATCCGCCTGCCCGCAACCGATCAACAACGGCCAGCTTAAACGAGCCCTGCTTTCGACAGACCGCGCAGCAGATGGCTCGCGCCATAGGTCCACGGCGTGCATTCCGTGGAAAGCCTCACGCGATTGACCAGCGCGCCCATCTTTTCATTCGAAATCGTGACCACATCGCCGATGTGGTGCGTAAACCCATGCCCTTTGGCGTCGCGGTCTTTTGTGGGTGCGAACATCGTGCCGAGATAGAGCACCATGCCGTCAGGATATTGATGGTGCTTGCCCATCGCAGCGGCCACCAGTTCTTCAGGTGAGCGGCTGATCTCGGACATCGAACTCGATCCTTCAAGAACGAAGCCATCTTCGCCCGTCACGGAAAGATTGACGGTCGCGGACTTTACATCGTCAATCGAAAAGCTGTCGTCGAAAAGCCGAATGAATGGCCCAAGCGAGGCCGATGCGTTGTTGTCCTTTGCCTTGCCGAGAAGCAGGGCGGAACGCCCTTCGACGTCGCGCAGGTTTACGTCATTGCCCAGGGTCGCACCGACAATTTTGCCCTTGGACGAAGCCACGACGGCAACTTCCGGCTCAGGATTATTCCATGTTGAAACCGGATGCAGCCCGACATCCGCGCCAAAACCGACGGAAGCCATTGGCTGACACTTGGTGAAAATCTCGGCGTCCGGCCCTATACCGACTTCCAGATATTGCGACCACACACCACGCTCGATCAGCTTCGCCTTGATCTCAATCGCTTCCTTGGAGCCGGGCTTCAGCTTAGACAGGTCCTCACCGATCAGCGATGCAATATCGGCACGAATGGCGTCGGCCTTTTCGGCGGAACCGCGCGCTTGCTCCTCGATCACGCGTTCCAGCAGCGACACAACAAAGGTCACGCCCGATGCCTTCACGGCCTGCAAGTCGACCGGCGAAAGCAGCACTGCCTTTTTGCCATCGCGCACGCCGAGACTGTTGCTCGCAATCTCCGCCATACTGCCGACGCGACGGCCTTTGGCTTTCTGCACATAGCTTGCCGGATCATCCATCTCGCATATGTCGCGAACGGTCGGCGCATCCTTCGACGTGATGTCGAACACCTCTCCGTCACGAACGGTAACGACCAGCGGATACACCGTTCCCGGCACGCTCAATCGTCCAAGATAAGTGCCGGTTGAAGGCAAAGCGATTGCGGCGTCTGACATGGCGTCCTCCTGAATTCTGCTTGTTATAGGCTGCTTAGATCGACGTATATCCGGCGTCCGCCGTCAAGATGCTGCCCGTCATCAAGCTTGATGCATCGGACGCGAGGAACAAGACCACTGAGGCAATTTCCTGCGGCTGTCCCATGCGCTTCATCGGCGTCAGGTCCAGCCAGCGGTCGATCATTTCCTTCGCGTCTTCCAGATTGGCGATCAGCGGCGTCTCGATGTAGGTAGGTGCTACGGCATTGACGCGCACGCCGCGAGTCGCCCATTCGACGGCGAGCGATTTCGTCAGATGATGCACGCCGGCTTTGGCGGCGTTGTAGTGACACTGTGGCTGAGGCGTATTCACAATGTCACCGGACATAGAGCCGATATTGACAACCGTGCCACGCCCCGCTGCCAGCATCTTGCGCCCGAATGCGCGGCACGTCTTGAACACGCCTGTTAGATTAATGCCGATGACGCGATCCCATTCCGCATCCGTCATATCTTCAGCGGGTGTGTTTGACGCAATGCCCGCATTGCAGACCAAAGCATCAAGCGTTGGCAGCTTTGCCGCCAGCTCATCAAGCTGAACCGTGTTGATCACGTCGAGTTCGTGCGCGGTCGCCTTCAATCCGCGCTTTGCCAGCGCATCGGCGACCTTATAGGCGCGATCCGCGCTGAGGTCGGTGACGAATACATGCGCGCCCGCTTCGGCAAGTGCGGTTGCGCACGCTTCGCCAATGCCCTGCCCCGCACCCGTTACAAGCGCAAAACGCTCCGGCAGGCCAAATTTCGCCATGTACGACATGATTCTTCCTCCGCTGAGGCCAGAACAGTAGCCGACCTTCTTGTTCTTAAATACCTTCGGTGTTTGCGCAGTAGTATAACTAACTTTTCAATCGCGCAATCTCCCTCAGAGTGCTACAGCTATTCTGTTTTATGAATGAAGCGAAAGCGAAGATTTGTCATTTTATCCTTTAAAAACAATATAATAATAGATTTATGGCCGATATTTTCTCATTTGGCGCTTTCGTCAGACGAAAAGGTTGCGCAAGCTAGTAAATCTAGTTTATGAGTATGAGTGATACAAAAGCCCGCGAAAAAGGGCGAAGCGGAGGAACGCCAGGCATGATCTCGGAACTGGCCGAAAAGCTGTTTATTGATGGCCGGTTCGTCACAGGCGCAGGCGTGCGAATTCCTGTCGAGAACCCCGCGACAGGCGAAGTGCTTGCCCATATAGCGACTGCTGCTCCGGAAGAAATCAATGCCGCAGTTGCGGCCGCCCGCAAGGCGTTCAAGACATGGTCACGAGTCACCCCGTTCGAGCGCTCTCGCGCGCTGCATCGGCTAGGCGATTGCATTACCGCCGAGGCTGACGCGATGGCACGCACCATGACGCTCGAACAGGGCAAGCCGCTCAACGAAGCCAAGGGCGAAGTGCTCAAGCTCGCAGATGCATGTCACTTCTACGCCGAAGAAGCAGTTCGCGTTCATGGCGAGATCGTGCCGAACACAACGACCGATATAGATAGCCTCGTGGTGCGCGAGCCGATTGGCGTTGTTGGCGCAATCACACCGTGGAACTACCCCGCCGAGTTGATTGGCTGGAAGCTGTGTGGCGCACTCGCTGCCGGTTGCACAATCGTTATCAAGCCTGCCGAACTCACGCCGTTTACCGCGCTAGCCATCGCCAAAATGGCCGAGAAGGCAGGCATCCCTGCAGGGGTGGTAAATGTCGTCACCGGCTCCGGCTCTAAGGTGGGTCAGGCGCTGGTGGAGCATCCCGGCATCGATAAGATCGCCTTCACCGGGTCAAGCGCGGTGGGCCTGCATATCCAACGCTCGTGCCCGACGATCAAGCGGCTTTCTTTGGAACTCGGCGGCAATTGTCCGCTGATCGTCACCGCATCTGCTGATCTTCAAGCCGCCGTGAAAGGTGCTGCGCGGCGGTCGTTCCGCAATATGGGCCAGATCTGCATCGCGATTAACCGCATCTATGTTGCCCGGCCGATCTATGAGGATTTCGTGAAGGCGCTTGGCGAAGCCGCAGACAAACTTATCGTCGCCAATGGCATCGAAAAGCCAGACGCTGATGTGGGCGCAATGGCATCGGGTGAGCCGCTTGCCAAAACGAAGGAACATCTCGCCGACGCGCTGCAAAAGGGTGGCAAGCTCATTGCTGGCGGCACGGCACCCGATGGCGCGGAATTTGCACGCGGCCATTTCTTCCGACCAACGGTCGTAGCCGCGTGTACGCATGGTATGAAGGTAATGACCGAGGAAACATTCGGCCCGCTGGTTGGCGTTATGCCGTTCGACACGCTGGATGAGGCGATCGAACTCGCCAACGACACGCCCTACGGGCTCGCCTCCTATCTCTACGCAAAGGATATGGACGAGGTCCGCTATATTTCGAGTCGCCTCGATTATGGAAACGTCGCCGTGAACAACGTCGATGCTGGCATAATGAATGCACCCTATGGCGGTCGCAAGCAAAGCGGCGTGGGATATGAGCATGGGCGCGAAGGCATGCTTGAATATCTTAACTTCAAGCATATCCGCATTCGCTACGACGAGCCGGAAGGGCGGTGATCCGTGACCCAGGCTCTTCTCGGCATCGACATTGGAACATCCGGTTGCAAGGCGCTGCTGATTGACAGCAAGGGCGCGGTGCTGGCGAGCCAGACCGAGACTTACGGGCTGTCGCAACCTAAGCCAGGCTGGAGCGAGCAAGACCCGCAATTGTGGATCGACGGTGCGCGCAAGGCGGTTGCTGGCGTTCTTGCCAAGCAGCCCAAGATCGAAATCGCAGCCATCGGCCTGTCCGGTCAGATGCATGGTCTGACGCCGCTGGACTCCGGCGACAAGGTGCTGCGCCCTGCTTTGCTCTGGAACGATCAGCGGAATGGCGAGGAGTGCACGGAAATCACCGAACGCGCTGGCGGGCTTGAAGGCCTGCTGGCGCATACGAACAACCGCATGTTGGTGGGGTACACGGGCGGCAAGATCGTGTGGATGCGCAATCATGAGCCGGAATTGTTCGGGCGCATGAAGCATATTCTGAACCCGAAGGATTACTTGCGCCTCGTGCTGACGGGCGAGAAGGCGACCGAAGTTTCGGACGCATCCGGCACCGGATTGTTCGACACCCGCGCGCGCAAATGGGCGAGCGGCCTGCTCGACATTCTGGACATCAATCATGCGCTTTTGCCGCGCTGCCATGAATCGCACGTCATAAGCGGGCGCGTCAGCAAATCGGGTTCGGAATTATTCGGTCTGCCGGTTGGCATTCCTGTGGCCGGTGGCGGCGGTGATAGCGTCATCCAGACAATCGGATCGGGCGTTATCGCGCCCGGCGAACTGCAAACCACGATCGGCACCGCTGGCATTCTCGCAGTCGCGCTGGATGAGCCGGTCAACAATCCCGATGGTCGGCTGCAGGTGTTCTGCAATGTCGCGCCAGACAAATGGCACTGCATGGGTGTGTCAATGAATGCTGGTGGCGCAATGGAGTGGTTGCGCTCGGTAATCGGCGGCTTTACTGGCGGAAACATTCCAACAGCCGAAAAGCTTGCCTCGCTGGCAGCCGAAGCTCCCGCAGGCGCGCGCGGCCTGTTATTCCTGCCCTATCTGAATGGCGAACGCTGCCCGCATCCCGATCCTTCAGCGCGGGGTGCGTTTGTCGGCCTGACTGCCCGTCACGGTGCGGCGGATATCTCGCGCGCCGTTATGGAAGGCGTCACGCACTCGCTTTTCGACATCTATTCGCTGATGGAACAAGTCGGCATTGGCCGCACGCTCATCAAGGCTTCAGGCGGCGGCGCACGCTCCGCCCTGTGGCGGCAGATGCAGGCAGACCTTTTCGGCTGCGATGTGGTGACAACCGAAGGTGCAGCGGAAGGCGGCGCGTTTGGCGCGGCGCTCGTTGCTGGCGTTGGCGTCGGCATCTGGCCGGATGCAGCCGCAGCGGCAAATGTCTGCAAATCCATGACGCGCGAAAGCCCGAATGCTGCAAATAGTGAAGCGTTGCAAGCCGCGTTCCACATTTACGCCGACCTTTACAAGACCCTCACACCCAGCTTTGCCGCCATTGGCAAATCTGGCCTTGACCGATAGCGCCAGCATGGACGGACACGTCACATGAGCCAGCAAGACGGCCCGCGGCAGGAACGCCCCTACAAGGCGTTGGTGTTTGATCTCGATGGTACGCTCATCAACAGCGCGCCCGACATCGCAGCCGCCGTTAACAAGGTTCTGGCAGCGCGGGGTTGGCCCGTGCAATCCGTGGCGTTTGTTGAGAAGTTCATCGGCTTCGGCCCGCGCCGCCTTCTGCTCGATCTGCTCGTTGCGCTTGGCCTGCCAAGCGACGACAAAACGGTCGATCAAGCCGTTCGCGATTATCTTGCGAACTATAAGCGTGAACCCGCCCAGCGCACGCTCTTCTACCCGCATGTTCGCGAAGATTTGCAGGCGCTGCATGCAGCCGGATTGCGCCTTGGCATCTGCACCAACAAGCCGCAGGAATTGTCACTGAAAGTGCTGGATATATTGGGGGTCGCTTCCTTCTTTGAAGTGGTGGTAGGCGCCGACGCTGCGCCTGTCTGCAAACCGCATCCGAGTCACCTTCTTGCGGTGGTGGAAAAAATGGACCTTAACGGCGACGCTTGGGCCTATGTAGGCGACACGAAGGTTGACCAAGCCACTGCCGAAGCCGCTGGCGTTCCATTTTATGCAGTTTCCTGGGGATGCGGCGGCGAGCTTTCCGTTGAACCGCATCGACGCCTTGACCGCCTGATCGATCTCGCGAGGAATCCTGACCGTGACGAACGCACGTAGGGAGGAACCGATGGCGCAAAGCCTTTTGCAGCGCATTGTGCAGGAAAGCGAAGAGATGGGCTCGGCTGAGTTGCGCGTTGCGCGATTCGTCAGCGCCAATCCCGGCGAAGTCATTCACATGAGCATGGCGCGACTGTCCGAACAATGCGAGGTCAGCGATCCCACCATCATGCGCTTTTGCCGACGCTTCGGCTTTCAAGGCTATCAGGATTTCAAGCTGCATCTGGCGCAAAGTCTCGTGCCATCAGCGCCGTTTGCTTACGAGCAGATAGCGCCGGGCGACTCGATCCAGAATGTTGTGAGAAAGACCGCGCGCAATTCGCTCAATGCGATCCAGCGCCTGCTGGAAGATCTAAACCCGCTGGAAGTTGAAGCTGGTGCGAAATTGCTGCACTCCGCATCATGGGTCGGCATTTATGCCAGCGGCATTTCGGAAATCACCGCGCTCGACGCAGAGCATAAATTCCAGCGTCTCGGTATGCGCTGCGCCGCTTTGATTGGTCGAAAGAAGCAATGGCTGCATGCCGAAACATCACGTCCAAACGAGGTGGTGCTGATTTTCTCGCAGTCCGGCCACACCAAGCAGATGATCGACATAGCTATCGCTGCGCGCACGAAGGGCGCGCGTGTGCTTTCAATCACCGCCGCCGACAGCCCGCTCTCGCAGGTGTCAGACCTGCTCATCGCCGTGCTGCCTTATGACCGTACGGAAATTCTCACGCCGCTGGCGTCGCGGCTCAATCACCATCTGGTCGTCAACATGTTGGTGACGGCCATCGCCATGACGAGCGGAAGCGAATTTCCGGATCAGCTTCCGGCTCTCGACTTCTGGCAGACCGAGAAAATTTGAAGGAACAGATTATGAGCGCGCAGGACGAAGCAAAAAAGGCAGCGGGTCGCCGGGTCATTCAGGAATTCGTCAAGGACGGCATGAAGCTCGGCCTCGGCTCCGGCACCACCTCGCACTTCTTCGTCCGCGAACTTGGCAAGCACGTTGCGGACGGTCTGAAACTGACCTGCACCACCACCTCCCGTTCCACCAACGATGTGGCGCGCGAAGTCGGCATCGTGCTGACCGATCCGAATGAAATTGGCGAACTGGACCTGACGGTCGATGGCCCCGACGAGATCGATCATCAGTTCAATATGATCAAGGGCGGCGGCGCGTGTCTGTTGTGGGAAAAGATCATTGCCCATGCTTCCAAGCGCATGATCACCATCTGCGACGAATCTAAAATCGTCAAAACGCTCGGCGCATTTCCGCTGCCGGTCGAAGTGGTGCAGTTTGCGTGGAAGCAGACCGAGCGCATGGTTGCTCATGCGCTTGCTCAGCACGGCATAAAGAGCGCGGTAATTGAGCGGCGCACGCGTGACGAGCAGCCCGTTGTAACAGACAGCGGTAATTTCATTCTGGATTGCCGCTGCGGCGTTATCCCTGCTCCAGCCGAGCTTGAAATCGCATTGAACCAAATTCCCGGCGTTGTCGAAAATGGACTCTTCACGCGGGAATCCCAAGGCATGGTCGTGGGCCGTTTCGATGGCACGACATATGTAGAATTACGCCATAAGTAGTGAACGCTACATTTTTGAATGTTTTACTACATGACGGCTTGCTTGGCCGCCATGTGGCGCGAAATTGCGTCAACGACGGCGCTTTATGTCATGTAAGTGATTATTTTATATAGCGAAATTTATACGCAATCTTTTCTCGAACACGTGACTGGGCTCATGAAGAAAGTTGCTCTATCCTAGTGCATGTCTATTGTCATTGAATTACAAATCTAGTATTGCTAGATAAGTTCGTATCTGGGAGGAAACAATGGATCGAATGAATGGATTGACTCGTCGCGGCCTTTTGAAGGCTGGCGGCGCACTTGGCATGGCGGTTGGAGCAAGTTCTGTTCTCGGCAGATCCGCCTTTGCGCAAGAAGGGGGTTTTATCCCCTACAGCAATAAGAGCCTCGACTACTATTTCTTCGTAATTCAGGAAGAGGCGGTGAAGCGCGCTGTCGAAGGGAACAAGATGAAGTTCCAGGCGACCAATGCCAGCTTCGACAATACCCGTCAGCTTGAACAGTGGCAGAGCCTCATGCTCAGCCAGCCATCGGCAATCGTTTCTGACCCGATCGACAGTCAGGCAATCGTTTCGGCCATTGGCCGCTACAATCAAAAGAAGATCCCTGTCGCGATCATCGATACGCCGTCTGACGGCGGCGATGTTGCGATCACCGTGTCGTTCGACAACAAGCTCGGCGGCGTCATGGCTGCGCAGGAAATCATTAAGCGCCTGACGGAAAAGCACGGCAGCCCGAAGGGCACCGTTCTGAATTGCTTCGGCGCGTTGCAGAGCGTCGCGTGGCGTCTGCGCAAGGAAGGCATGGACGAAGAGTTCGCCAAATATCCGGACATCAAGTATCTCGCTCGTCCGACCGAAGGTCAGCTCGACCAGATGCTCGCTGTTACGCTTTCCACGCTCTCGGAATTCCCTGACCTCGACGCGGTACACGCGCCATCCGACTCGCCGTCGCGCGGCATCGTTACCGCTCTCCAGCAGAAGAACCGCTGGAAGAAGGTCGGTGAAGAGGGTCACGTGATCTTCGTCAACATCGACGGCGAACCGGTTGCGCTGAAGTGGATTCAGGAAGGCTTCATGGACGCCTGCGTTTCGCAGGACCCGATTGCTTATGGTGAAATCGCGGTCGAAATGCTGGTCAAGCACGCCATCAAGGGCGAGGCTGTTCCGATCGGCACCTACGAGAATAAGAAGTATTTCTGGGAGAAGGGCGAAATCGTTGCTGGCCAGACCGGCCCGACACTTATCATTCCGCCTTTCGTCATTGATGGCTCGAATGCCGCTGACAAGCGTCACTGGGGTTCCATTTCGGAAAAAGAATGGGGCATCCCTTACACTTGATGAGATCGGCTTAAACGCCATCCTCCCTGTGCCACGTCGGTTTTCCGGCGTGGCACTTCCCGCGTATTGAAATACGCTGTTCGATAGAAATTCAGATTTCGGGAGATTGCATTGAGCGTCGCCGCCGCCACCGAAACCGGCCAAGACCCGATCATTCTCAGGGTCGAAAAGCTGACCAAGCATTACGGCTCGACCGCCGCGTTGCGAGATGTGTCTTTGGGCATTCGTCGCGGCACGATCCACGGCCTGCTCGGTGAAAACGGCGCGGGCAAGACCACGCTCGTGGGCATTATTTCCGGCCAGCGCACACCCACTTCGGGCTCCATTTATCTCGATGGACAGCCCATCGTGAATGTCGACGTCAAGGCGATGGAAAAGGCAGGCGTCTTTCTGGTGACGCAGGAGCCGATGATCATCGATCACATCACCGCTGCGGAAAATCTGATGCTCGGAATTTGGCCGAGCAGCGGCGGCTTCGTGAACTGGCGCAAGCTCAAGGCCGACGCCGCGCATATGCTTCAAGGCACTGGCATCGACCCGCAGGCGTTGGCGGGCAA
Source organism: Mesorhizobium sp. (assembly GCA_049840935.1). GTDB lineage: Bacteria > Pseudomonadota > Alphaproteobacteria > Rhizobiales > Rhizobiaceae > Mesorhizobium_G. The sequence goes on along the minus strand of JASGJA010000022.1, from coordinate 18,950 downwards.
GCTGGACGCCGTCGCTCGGCGCAAGCTCAACATCCTGCGCGCCATGTTCAGCGGCGGCAAGGTTATCATTCTTGACGAACCCACTGCGGCGCTGACGGTCGAAGACCGTGCGCATCTCTTCGCGTTCATGAAGGAGCTGAAGGCGCAGGGCGTCACCTTCATTTTCATTTCGCACTACAATGACGAAATTCTGGAAATCTGTGATGCCTGCTCTGTGCTGCGCGATGGTGTGCTGGCGGGCGGCACGGAAGATGTCGGCAGCCTGACTTCCGAGCAGCTTTCCGAACTGGTGCTTGGTCGCGGGCTGGTGCTGTTCCAGCGAGAGCGCCGCACATATGAAGACCAGCGACCCGCAGTGAGCATTCGCGATGTTCGCAGCGACCGCATTGACGTGAGCGCGCTCGATCTGCGTCCCGGTGAAATCGTTGGCTTTACCGGCCTTCCCGGCGCGGGCGCGAAGGAACTGGCGCGCACGATTTTTGGTCTGGTACCCGTGCATTCGGGTACCATCGCCCTTGGCAACGATGCTGCGCAACCACTTCCAGCTTCGCCGCGCGATGCGTTCGACATGGGTATCGCCTTCCTGTCCGACGACCGCCGCCGCGATGGTCTCGTCGCGCAAATGACCATCGGCGAGAACATCTCGCTTTCGTCGCTAAGTGCCGTAGCGCGCTCCGGCTTCCTCAAGCCTGAGGCCGAAAAAGTTCTGTCGGATCGCTATTTCAAGGCGATGGGCATCAAGGCATCCGGCCCCGCGACCGTGGTGGATACGCTCAGCGGTGGCAACCAGCAGAAGGTGTGTCTTGGTCGCGTGTTGGCCACCGGCCCGCGCCTTCTGATGCTGGACGAACCAACGCGCGGCATCGACATCGGCGTCAAGCAGGATGTGCTGCGTATCATTGATGAGCTTAGCCGCACCGGCGTCTGTGTCATCATCGTCTCGACCGATACGGACGAGATCGTGCGCGCCGTGGATCGGGTGTGCATCTTTGAGGCTGGCGCGATCCGGGAGCAATTGTCCGGGGACGAGATTACCAGCGAAAGATTGCGTCAGGGAGCGAAGGTAACGGCGGGCGCATAGAGCCGCTGCACAGGGAAGGAAACCATGAGCCAAGCATCAGTCACCACCGCGAAGCCCGCCAGTGCGCCAAACTCGCAAAATCACGGTCGCTCCGTTCTGGGCTGGATATTGCACAATGTCGTTTGGATCTGGCTGATCGCGCTTGTCGTCCTTTTCGGCATGTTCAACGAATATTTCTTCACCACCTTCAACTTGCAGAACATCATGGTTCAGGCGACTGTGCTGGGCATGATCGGACTGGCCGTCGCTCTGCCGCTGCTGGTTGCGGAAATCGATCTGTCGCTTCCAGCCAATCTTGGATTTTCCTCCGCAATCGGTGCGATGGCCTATTCGGATCTCGGCTTGCCATGGGTTCTAGCCATGCTCGTTGGCGTCGGCGTGGCGACTCTGATCGGAATGTTCAACGGCATCTGCATTACCAAGCTCAAGATGGTGTCGCTGATCCAGACGCTCTCCATGATGATCATTTTGCAGGGCGCACTTCTCGCACTCACGCAAGGCCGTACAATTACCAATCTGCCTCAGGGTTATGTTTGGATTGGACAGGCCACCATTGGCGGCTGGCCGATCATGCCAGTCATCTTTGTTATCGCGCTGATCGGCATGGCAATCCTGCTGAAAAACACCGTGCTTGGTCGCAGCATCTATGCGGTCGGTGGCAACGCCGTTGCGTCTAACTCTGCCGGCATTCGCGTGGACCGCATCAAGATCATCACCTACACGCTTGCGGGCGCGTTAGCTGGTGTAGCGGGCTTCCTGCTGGCCTCCTGGCAGATGGCGATTACCTCCAATCAGGGGTCGAGCTATTTGCTTTACGCAATCGCCGCGCCGATCATCGGCGGCGTAAGCGTCTTTGGCGGACGCGGCAATGTCATTGGCGTTCTTGGTGGCGTGCTGCTGCTAACGGTCATTCAGGTCGGGCTCGCGATCATTGCTGTTCCTTCTTTCTACGTTGGCATTATCGGCGGCGTCATGATCTTCATCGCTGTCGCGATCGACGCCATCCGCGTCCGCTACTTCGGCTGATGGACGCTGCAATGAGCGCCGAAAAGCGCGTGGCTGATGCGCTGGATGCCTTTCGCCGCGCGCTCGACAGTTCGGGCGTTATCGACGGCAATTCACCCGATGCCGTGCGCTATCTGCACGATTGGACGGGTGATTATCTTGGTGCAGCGCTCGCAGTGCTGCGCCCGAAATCCGTCGAGGAAGTTCAGGAAATTGTCCGTATCTGCGGCAAACATGGCGTCTCGATCATCCCGCAAGGCGGCAATACAGGGCTCGTTTCCGGGGCCATCGGAAACGATGCGCAAAGCACGATTGTTCTCTCGCTGGAACGACTGAACCACATCCGCTCAATCGACCCCACCAACTTCACGATGCGCGCCGATGCGGGCGTCGTTCTACAATCAATGAAAGATGCTGCGGAAAAAGAGGACATGTTTTTTCCGCTCGCACTCGGAGCGCAAGGCTCCTGCCAGATCGGCGGCAATGTCGCCACCAATGCGGGCGGCATAAACGTGCTGCGCTACGGCATGACGCGCGACCTCGTGCTGGGTCTTGAAGCGGTGTTGCCGGATGGCAGCCTTTGGCAAGGCATGAGCGGACTGCGCAAAGACAATCGTGGCTATGATTTCAAACAATTGCTGATCGGCTCGGAAGGTTCGCTCGGCATTATTACCGGCGTTGAGGTCAAACTGTTTCCGCGTCCGGCCAACATTGAAACCGCTTATCTCGGCGCGGAATTCTTTCGAATCCGCGATGCAACTTTTCGGCATGGCGCGCAGGATTTGCTCCGACCTGCTGACCGCCTTTGAGGTAATCGGTTCCGAATGCATTGCAATGGCCAAGCTCGGCAATCCCGATACACGCCCGCCGCTGGAAGGCGATTGGCCGGTTCATATCATCATGGAACTCGGATGCAGCACCGCTATCGATAGCCGCGTCCTGATCGAAACATTGCTGGCGGAAGCGTTTGAAGCTGGCTTGCTCGGCGATGGCACAATCGCGCAAAGCCGTGCGCAGGCGCGTGCCTTCTGGGCGATCCGCGAGGATCTTGTCGAAGGTCAGGCCAAGCGCGGACGGCACGTGCGCACGGACCTTTCCGTCCGCCTGTCGGATGTGCCGCGCATGATCGATTCATGCAGGCAGGCAATCTCTTCGGATTGGCCCGGCTGGGAGCCTCTCGCCTATGGCCATGCGGGCGACGGCAACATCCATTTCAATGTGCTCCCACCGCTTAATATGGCGACGGAAGAAATCATCACATCCACGCCGCGAGTTCTCTCCGTACTCTATGCCATCGTGCACGAGCTTGGTGGTTCGTTCAGCGCCGAGCACGGCGTAGGTCGCAGCCGTCGCGATGTTTATTGGGATTGGCTGACGCCAGAGAGCCGCCAGTTGATGAGGGCAATCAAGTCGGCCTTCGATCCGCAAGGCATCATGAATCCGGGCAGTCTCGTGCCCGATTAGACAGACGGCGCTTGGCGAGGAGGCCACGCGCAAGGTGGAGGAGTTGCGATGTATGTGACGGGAAATGGCGACAAGATTTTCGTCGTGGACGCGCATTGCCATGTCTGGGACGCGCGCCCCGAAAATATTCGCAACCGCAATGGTCAGATGTTTATCGACACATTCTACGGTGCCCACAAGGCGATGACGCCTGCCAACCAGATGTGGACGGCAGAAGAGTTTGCATGGCAAGGCATCGAGAAAGCCGCAAAGGATTTGTTCGTCGATGGATATGTGGACGTCGCGGTCATGCTCCCGGTCTATCTGCGTGACTTCTTCATCAACGGTTTTAACACCACTGAGCAGTGCAGCGCGTTCAAGAAACTGCACCCGGAAAAGGTCATCCTGAACGGTCGCATAGACCCTCGTGACGGTCCGCTCGGCATCAAGCAGCTTGAGCGCGATGTCGAGCAATGGGGCATTACCGGCGTCAAGCTCTACACTGGCGAATGGAAAGGCGCATCGCGCGGCTACTCCATGAAAGACCCGTTCGTGCAGCCCTATATGGACAAATGTCTTGAGCTTGGCGTGCGCAACATCCACATCCACAAAGGGCCGACGACCTACCCGCTCGACTATGATGCTTTCGACGTGCGCGACATCGATTATATCGCCACGAACAACCCAGACCTGACATTCATCATCGACCATTGCGGCATGCCACGCATCGATGATTTCTGCTTCATCGCCGGACAGGAGCCGAATGTTTATGGCGGGCTGGCGCTGATCCCGTCCTACATCCATGCGCGGCCCAAATACTTCACCAAGATGATGTGCGACATGCTCTTCTATCTTGGACCGGATCGGCTCCTCTTCGGATCTGATTATGCGATCACCAGCCCGAACTGGATCATCGAAAAATTCATGGAGTTCGAGTTTGACGAAGAAACCGCACGCGAGGCAGGCACGCATCTGACGCTCGACGTGAAGCGCAAGATACTCGGCCTGAACGCCGCCAAGCTCTACGGGATTGACGTTCCGGCGGATCAATCGCTCGACAAGGCGGCCTGAGCCATGACCGCCGCCGAGCGCGTAGCGCAGGTCCAAAGTGTTATTTCCGCAGTGCGCGATCCCGAAATTGACGAGACGGCGGGCGAGCTTGATTTCGTCGTGGGCGTGGAAGTAGCCGAAGGCGACGTCGCCGTTTCCATCCGGCTTCCGAGTTATTGGTGTCCCGCCAATTTCGCTTGGCTGATGGCACAGGACATGCGCAAAGCCGTATTGTCTCTGCCGTGGGCTACGGGCTTCCAGCTGGAATTAGTCGATCATTTCGCAGACGCGCAAATCAGCCGGGGCGTCAGCGAAGGGTTGGCTTTTGAAGCTGTATTTCCTGCGCATGCGGTCGGCGACCTGAGCCAGCTCAAGCGCGACTTTGCGACCAAGGCCATGCTCATGCGCCAAGCGCCATTAATTGCTGCGCTGCGTAAAACGGGCATGAGCGATACCGTAATCTGCGCCGCAACAATTCGCACGTTAGATCAGTTGGACAATATCGCTATTGTGGAACTCGGGGCGGCATTAATGCAGAAGCGCCGTGAGGCCGGTATTCCTCACGACACCAGTCAGCCCGCAATCTGTGACGCAGAGGGTGCAGCCATTACCGATCTGAACGCGCATATGCGTGAAATAAGACGCGTAAGCACAAGCGCTGCCGCCAGTGGTGAGATGTGCCGAATGCTGGTTGCCGGACGGCGTATCGGTGTCGGCTGCACCGCGTCGAGAAAGAACATGAACAGACAGGAGAATGCCCGATGAGCGAACCGAAATTCCGCCTCATGCACACAATGCTGCGCGTGAAAGACCTCGAAAAGTCGATTGATTTTTACACGCGCCTGCTCGGAATGAAGCTGCTCCGCCGCAACGAATTTCCAGACGGAAAGTTCACGCTCGCTTTTGTCGGTTATGGGCCGGAGCAGGACAACGCTGTCATCGAGCTAACCTACAATTGGGACAAGCCGGAGGGTTATCAACTTGGCACGGCTTACGGTCACATCGCGCTCGGAGTTCGCGACATTTACGGCATCTGCAAGGAGCTGGAAGCCAATGGCGCGAACATACCGCGCAAGCCCGGCCCTATGATGCACGGCACGACAAACATCGCATTCGTCGAAGACCCCGATGGATACAAGATCGAGCTGATCGATCTCGACACAATGGCGTGGAACTGATCGCGTTTACCGTCACTCAAGCTAACGCATAACGTGCAATCTTGACTCCTGCCTACCAGATGTCTGATATAGAACAAATGGAGAACATTGTTCCAGTCAAATCGGTAGGGGCGCTATGCGCTTTGCAAAAAAGAATCACTCGAATCGAGAAACAAAGGAAGGAGTGCACTCCGGCGCCTCTCGGATATGCGCGGCTGGATGCAGCGATTGGTGGTGGGTTGGTCCGAGGGAGACTGCACGAGGTATTTGCAAAAGAACCTGCCGACAATGGCAGTGCCGCCGGTTTCGCGGCGATGCTGGCGTGTCTGGTCAGTCAAGGGAATGCCCCGCTGTTTTGGCTGCGCGAAGAAGCGGCGGAGCGGAATGGTTTTCTTCATGCGCCGGGATTAGCCGAAATTGGAATAGATCCAGCTCGAATGGTGCTTGCCGTATTGCCCGATCCCGTGGCGTTGCTATGCGCAGCAGCCGATGTGGTGCGCTGTGCTTCCGTGGGTGCGGTGGTGATCGAATTATGGCGCCGCCCACGCGCACTCGATTTGACCGCAAGCAGACGGCTGGCGCTGGCTGCCGAGACGTCAGGTGTTACCCCACTGTTACTTCGGGTCGAGGCGGAGCCTGTCCCGAGTGCCGCACAGACACGCTGGAGCGTTGCTGCGGCTCCTTCGGAAGCTCTCGCCTGTCCGACCTTCAAAGTCGAACTGTTGCACCAGCGAGGGCGGCCCGATGGTGGATGCTGGCATCTGGAGTGGAATCGTGATCGAGCCTGCTTTGATGAAGCGACGTTATCTGGCGCTATGGTTTCCTCTGCTCCCGGCGGATCGCTGGCGCAGGACAGAGAGCGCCGGGTCGGTTGAAGCACCGACTGCCTTTGTCGAGAAACGGGGTGGTGCGGTCTATATCGTAGCGCTCGATCCAAGTGCATTGCGGCTGGGGCTCACTCCAGACCTGACGCTGGCCGATGCGCGTGCGCGCGTTCCTGGACTGGTCGCCATAGAACATGATCTGCATGCTGATCGACTCTGGTTGGAACGCATTGCCGATTACTGCGACCTCTGGTCTCCAATGGTGGAACTCGATCCTCCCGACGGCGTGACGCTCGACATCACCGGGTGCACACACTTATTCGGCAGTGAAACCACTATGGCGCTGGAAGTTGAACGGCGTTTCCATGCGGCGAGGATGAGCCTGCGTTATGCTTACGCTGGAACGCCTGAAGCGGCACAGGCGTTGGCTCGTTTCCATACCGTACCTGTGACTGACGAACATCAGGCTATTCGCAACGTTTCCATTGCTGCTTTACGACTTGAGAAAGAGGCTGAGACAGCGCTCCGCCGTGCTGGGCTGAAGACCCTGGGAGATCTCGCTTCGCGTCCTTCTGCCCCGCTGGCCGCACGATTTGGCCCGAAGATGATGATGATGCTCGATCGGTTGTTGGGCCATGCCGATAGCCGCATCTCTCCCCGCAGAATGCTTCCTGCATTGCTTTTTGAGCGCCGTTTCGCTGAACCGATTGCGCGCACCGAAGATGTTCTGGCTGCGCTTGACGATCTCGTTCGCGAAGCCGCCGATGTTCTCGAAAAACGGTGCGTGGGCGGACGGCGTTTCGTCGGACGCCTATATCGTAGCGACGGCAATGTGCGAGAGATAACCGTCGAGACCGGATTGCCCATCCGCGATCCAACCGTGACCGCACGGCTGTTCCGCGAACGGATTGATGCACTGGCCGATCTGCTCGATCCGGGTTTTGGCTACGATCTTGTGCGACTGGCAATACCAATGGTCGAGCCAATCAAACCGTCGCAACTCGGCTTGGAAGGCGGCCAACTAAACACGGAAGTAACCGCTACGCTGGTTGACCGGCTAAGCACTCGACTGGGGCGGGAACGCATTCGCCGCTTGGTCCGACGAGATACCCACATCCCTGAACGACAAACACTGGCTTTACCTGCAATCGACATGGTCGATCCCGCTTCCTGGCCGTCGTCTGCTGTCAACGAACCACCGCTTCGACCGCTCCATATGTTTGATCCACCGGAAGTGGTCGAGGTTCTGGCTGAAGTACCGGATGGCCCCCCTCAGCGCTTTCGCTGGCGTCGGTCGGTGCATGAGGTGAAGCGTTTCGAAGGTCCAGAGCGCATAGCCGGTGAATGGTGGCGCGTACCGGTCGACCGTTTGCCTGATCCGGAACCCAGCATTGTACGGCAAAGCAATGATGAGGAGGAAAATCGCGTTGCTTCTCGCCCGCGGCGTCCTCTGCTCACGCGGGATTATTTCCGAGTAGAGGACGCGTATGGTCGTCGGTTCTGGTTGTTTCGCCGCGGTCTTTACGAACGCGAGACAGACAGCCCTACCTGGTATATTCATGGGCTGTTCGCATGAACGACGTATCCTCCACTACTCATGGCGTGTCCTTTTCAGAGCTGATTGCAGCGACCAGCTATTCCTTTCTGCGCGGCGCCTCGCATCCCTCCGACATGGTGACGAAGGCGATCTCGCTTGGACATAAGGGCATCGGCATTGCCGACCGCAATACGGTTGCAGGAGTGGTGCGCGCCTTTGCTACGCTGAAGGAATTTCGAGCAAAGCTGGCTCCCAACGTCTCTGCTGCATTCGACTTCCAACTTGTTGTCGGCGCACGACTTGTTTTTGTGGATGGAACACCGGACATCGTTGCCTACCCGATGAACCGGGCGGGTTGGGGACGCCTCACTCGCCTGCTTACTCTTGGCAATCGTCGCGCTGAAAAGGGTGAGTGCAAACTCTACCTTGCCGATCTTATCGAGCATATTGATGGATTGTTGCTAATTGCGATAACCGACGAAACTCATGAGTTCTTGCTACGTCGCCTCGCGCGGCATGCTCCCTTATGGATCGCTGCCACGATGATAAGACAGGGCAATGATCAACGCCGTCTTGCACATCTTCAAGCGCTTTCGATACGTACCGGTATTCCGCTGGTTGCCACCTGCGACGCGCTCTATGCGACACCTGAACAGCGGCCGCTTCACGATATAATTACCTGCATTCGCGAAGGGGTCACGCTTGCAAATGCCGGTTCGCTCCTGCTCGCAAATGCCGAACGACATCTGAAATCTCCGATGGAAATGGCGCGGTTGTTTCGCACGGCGCCGGAAGCACTCGCAGCATCCTCAGATATTCTTTCGCGTATCCATTTCACCCTGGATAACCTGAAATACGAATATCCGCATGAGCCAGTGCCGAAGGGCTGGAAACCCATGCCCTGGCTCAAACACCTCACCATGCAGGCGGTGGAGAAAGCTTATCCGGACGGCATCCCGCGCAAGATTCGTAACCTTCTCCGCACCGAATTCAGGCTGATCCGCAAGCGACGTTACGCTTATTATTTTCTAACCGTATATGAACTGGTGAAGTTCGCGCGGTCGCTCGATCCGCCGATTTTGTGCCAGGGAAGGGGCTCGGCCGCCAACTCAGCAGTCTGTTATTTCCTTGGCATTACTTCAGTGGATCCGGGGAAGTTCAATCTGCTCTTCTCTCGCTTCGTTTCGGCTACACGCAACGAACCGCCAGACATTGATGTCGATTTCGAACATGAACGCCGCGAGGAGGTGATCCAGCACATCTACGAACGCTATGGCCGAAGCCGCGCCGGCATCGCCGCCACTATCATCCATTATCGTCCGAGGAGCGCAGTGCGGGATGTAGGCAAGGTGCTGGGCCTTTCCGAAGATGTCACCACGCGTTTGACCAGCACCGTTTGGGGTAGCTATGCCGGTTCTATGGAAGAGCAGCGTATCACCGATGCAGGGTTTGATCCGAATGCACCCGAACTTGCACGGTTGCGGTGGATTGTTGACCAGTTGCTGGATAAACCGCGCCATCTTTCCCAGCATGTCGGTGGTTTCGTACTGACACAGGGCCGGCTCGACGAATTGGTACCGATTCACAACGCCGAGATGGAGGACCGAAGCTTCATCGAATGGGACAAAGATGACATTGACGTGCTCGGCTTGATGAAGGTCGACGTGCTGGCGCTTGGCATGCTGAGTTGCATTCGTAAGGCGTTTGAAATGATGAATAAGCACGGATTGGGAAACTTCACTCTCGCCACCGTGCCGCAAGAATTTCCGGCGGTGTACGACATGCTTTGCAAAGGCGACAGCATCGGCGTGTTCCAGGTGGAGAGCCGCGCGCAGATCAACATGCTTCCGCGTCTTAAGCCGCGAAAATTTTACGACCTCGCCGTGCAGGTGGCGATCGTGCGACCTGGTCCGATCGAAGGCGATATGGTGCATCCATATCTCAAACGGCGATCAGGATGGGAAACGGTGGAGTTTCCTTCTCCCGCTCCACCGCATGACCCCAAGGAACTGCGTGGAGTTCTCGGCGACACCTATGGCGTACCGCTTTTTCAAGAACAAGCGATGAAACTCGCCATCATAGCGGCAGGTTTCACTCCCGACGACGCAAATCAACTCCGGCGCGCAATGGCGACATTTCGCAACGTTGGCACAATCGATAATTTTGAAGAAAAGATGATCGAAGGGATGGTTGCACGCGGCTATCAGCGAGCTTTTGCACAACGCTGCTATAACCAGATCAAGGGGTTTGGCAGCTATGGCTTTCCCGAAAGTCACGCCATTTCTTTTGCACTTTTAGTATATGTTTCCGCATGGCTCAAATGTACGCATCCGGCAGTTTTTGCTGCCGCACTGCTCAATTCACAGCCCATGGGCTTCTATGCTCCAGCACAAATAGTACGCGATGCGTTTGAGCACGGCGTCGAGGTGCGCGCTGCCGACATTAATCACAGTGATTGGGATAACAGCCTGGAAGCCAATACGAACAACGGCGTGGTTCACAAACGCTGGGATTGGGAAGTTGCCGCGAACCGGGTTGATAAATGCCATGCGTTACGCATCGGCTTTCGCCAGATCGATGGTTTCTCCGAGGCATGGGGACATGCCATCGCGAATGAACGCCGTGCCAGCGGTCTCTTCGCCAGTATTGAGGATCTGGCTCGCCGGGTACGAGTGCCACGAGCCAGTGAAGGTTCTCAGGATCGCACGTCACCGCTTCCGACACGCGCGCTGCGCCTTCTGGCGGATGCCGACGCTTGCCGTTCGATCGATCTTAAACGTCGGCCAGCGGCATGGGAGGTACGACGGATGCCCGGCGGCGACGAACTGCCTCTCTTCGCTGCCGCAGACGCTCATGAACTTGCTGTCGAACCGCCTTTTTCGCTGCCCGCCATGCCGCTATCGGAGGAGGTAACCGCCGATTATCAGACGACCCGCCTCTCACTGAAACAGCACCCCATGCATTTTCTGCGCGAGCAGCTGCGTGCAGAGGGCATTTTGTCCAGCGCTGAACTGCTTACAGTACCGAATGGCCGACGCGCGAAAGTGGCGGGCGTAGTTTTGGTCCGTCAACGACCAGGCAAGGGCAACGCCATCTTCGCCACGCTGGAGGATGAAACGGGAATCGTGAACATACTGCTCTGGTCGAGGCTATTAGAACGTTATCGCCGTCCACTCATGGCATCGCGTCTGATGGAGGTGCATGGACGGGTGCAAAAAAGTGTGGAAGGCGTTCTACACCTGATGGCCGATCGCATCGTTGATCGCACCATTTTGCTCGATAGCTTGAGCGAGAGGGAAGTGATGTCTGCTGACATATCCTCTCGGTCCGATCTGCCGCGCGCCCGACACCCACGAGATGGACGTATTATCCCGAAATCACGTGACTTCCACTAAGCCCTTTTCGTTCAAGACAAAAACGTCAAACAACCAAAGCCCCACTAAAACAGGCATTTGCGGAATTTCATGAGTAAGGAATTGTTCGCGCACGTGTGCTTGCGCTCAGGCCTGCGAGTTCTGCGTCAAATTCCAATCAATTGGGACACAGAGTATAAGCTCGATTCGGTGGCAATGGGTTCTGGCGCTTGACTTTAGCTCTATTTGGCTGAGCTTAGAGAGCCTGGACCAGAAACGCCGAACGGATAGGTCTTGTCATGTCGCGCAAGATAATCGCCACCTCAGCCGCACCAGCTACACCGCCTTCCTATAGCCAAGCCGTCATCGCCGCGGGACTGGTGTTCGTATCTGGAACAGCGCCAATCGATCCATCGACAGGCCAACTCGTTAAAGGTCCAGTGCAGGCACAGGTCGCGCAATGCCTTCGCAACATCTCCGCTATTCTTGCGGCTGCGGGGAGCAGTCTGGAAAAGGCGGTCAGTGCGACGCTCATTGTGGCCGATGAGGAAGACTTCGCGAGAGCCAATGAGGAATGGCTTAAGTGGTTTCCAATCAACCCACCCGCCCGACAGGGAGCAAAGATGCCGGTCCGCATTCCGGACATGAAAGTCTCAATAGCGATGATCGCCGAGGCTTGAGCACTACCATCTGAGCCAGCCTATAGCGGAGCGTAGCGACTGCATTAGTAGCCGATTTCAGTTTTGTCCGTTCTGTATCATCTTGGCTGGGCAGTTCTTGTTGACTGAGGTTTTGTCAATTGCCTCCAAGGTGCGTACGACTGAGGAAACGCTACCGGAGGGCATCGATCTCATCCGCTACCATTTGTTGCAGTCGCCAGAGACGGCGATCATGGATGCCGCGCGATTTTGAGGTTGCGCACGGTTTGGAACAGAAAATCTGCGCCCGAACCCATATGGCCGCAGGCTCGCGCCAGGATCCGCGCGACGTCTGCATCGCTGCGCTTGCCGGGAGGTCTGTCCGTTTGGGTTGACCACAAATCCAAGAGCAGACAACGGCCCATCGGAAGTGTCGAGCTTTAACCAGGTCGGCAGGTAGGTGGAGGGCTTCGCGGTCATTTCTCGACGGATGAGCTTGGAGACGACTTCCGCCGGATCGCCATTCGGCACCCGAAAGGCGATGCCTCGACATTGCCCTCCGTGCATAAGGCCCATCATTAATCCCGGTTGCTCCAACGTGCCGCGCCAGCGTGTCTGGTGAATGCAGAAAGCACGATGATAACCGCGCGCGGTGGCGACGCGCTCCTCCACGTGTTCGACCTCCGGCTTCCAAATGAGCGAACCATAAGCGAATAGCCAAATCGGGCCAGCCGGCCTTACCGCCATCGCGGAGTCACGAATTCGAATGTAATCATTCTCGTCAAGATAGCTCAGCCCAGGCTCCGGACCAATATCGACGACATCACGATGACAAAGTGCCACCATTTCCTCGGTTAATGCCATCATGCGCGGTTTCATTCCCACCGGCACTCCCATGGTTGGACATCGATCGCGCCTATTGTCACAAAGCTTTGCAGAGTTATGAGAAAATGCAATCCACGCTTAGTGGAACCAAATTGACCGGTTCTAGGCATGCTACTACCTCAACCTCTATAATCCATGATTTGGCTTGCAAACATTCGAAGAGACGAAAAGCTGCGGAAATAGGATGCGGAAGCTGAAGCCCAACGCTGGCTGGCGGTGGCCAAGGTCTGTTCAGTATCCGTATCAACCACAATCCCTAGCAACTGTAGCAGGTGGTGGATTTCAGTTTTGTCCAGGAGATCGCAGCAGGATCACTCAAGCGTCCCCAACTTCACGAAGGTACGCGCAAAGCATGTCTGACATCGCATCGGCATAGGCGACGGTCTCTGCATCCGTCCGGACGGTCTCCGAAAACTCCTTGCCGACGGCGGTCAGCGTCATCGTTATCAATTCGCCCGCGAGCAATCGGACTTTTTCCGAAACGTTCGGGAGCGCTTCGTGCATAAAAGCATCGACGATGCGATCGCCCTCTTTATGAATTTCCTGAGCTTCAGCGGCATCGCGATAGAGCGGTGAGCATCATCCAGCGCCACACGCAGGGCGGCTTCGTCAATCTCGGAACGGACAAGGGCGTGCACAAGGCTCCTCAACCGATCCAGGGGCGGTTCGGCCTCGTCCTCAGAATGGCACGCCACTGGTCGGTGGTTCTTTGCCATTGTCGCTTTGGAGGCGAACAGGATCGCCGCCTCATCTTGGGAAAGTACTGATAGAGCGAGCCAACGCTCACTCCTGCCTTCTCCGCAACGCGAGCAGTCGTGAACGACTCGGCACCTTCTTCCGCGAGAACCTGAACAGCGGCTTCCAGCATCGGCCACAACCAGCTCCGTCGAGCGGACTGCTTGGGATGCTTTTCGCTAGGAAATCCGGGGCTCGGCCCATCCGCCCCGAGATCTTCCTGGATGCGAATAAAAACGCGACGAAATCATCGTATTTCAGATTTCATCGAGGACGACGTGATGGCGCGGCGATCGGAACTGTGAAGATGACAGCTCAGACACAGCCCCGGCGGCACCCTTGCTGGATGGCCCGTTGCAGGCGCTGCAGCCGCCACGAGCCTGGCGCTGGCATCATTGTCCCGCGGCGACGGGTACAGGCTGATGCATAGCAAGACCTGATCGTCAGCTCTACGGGCTGATGAAGATTTGTGGCTGCCTGTCTCGCGCGAACGGGTCTCCGCTCTACATGCTGGCGCGCAGCATCGTCGGCGTGGAACATTGTTGAGTTGTATGTCCTTCGGCATTTCGACAGCGCATCTTGGCTGCAGCTCTCCGCGACAACGGCGGCGGACGCCTGATCACAACCGATTCGAGCCGTCCAAGGCGGCGTGTGCGCATCAGCATTTGGCCGAAGCCGGGCTGATCGACCTCGTCGAGTTTCGCGCGGGCGACGCCCTCGTACTTGCGCGCCAACTTGCCGAACGCCATCGATCTGCTGCTGCTTGATGGCGCAAAGCCTCTCTACCCCGGACATTCTGGCTCTCATCGAACTCGCCTGAGGCCGGGCTCGCTGATCGTCGCCGACAACGCGGATTTGAGCCCCGAGTACCTCAGACGCGCGCACCCCGTCAAGGCTACCTGGCCACCGTTCGTCGAGGACGTTGAGCTCTCGATGCGCCTCTAGGCGTCGCCTCTGTATTTGAACGAGGATTTCATCACAATGATCGTCATCACCGCCCACCAGCCAGATCGGCAGCAAGGTCCTGAGTGGCTTGCTGGAACGCAATGCGCCCTTGCGCGTCATCGCGCGGACGCCCGTCAAACTGCCCGCCGGAATCCGCGACCGCGCGGAGATCATCGAAGGATCGCATGGCGAAGCGTCCGTTGTCGAGAGAGCCTTCAAGGAGCCACAGCCAATCTGGCTTGCGCCGCTGGTGGACGCAGAGCCTGGAGGAGACGCCGATCTCGACTTCACGCGGCCCGCCGCTGCCGCGCTCCAGCGCCATCAAGTAGCGCGGATCGTCACCATCACCGCGATTGGACGCGGCACGGCGTGGCAGGACCAGCGCGGTCCCGTCACGGCATCGATCCGCATGGACGAGACGGCCGATGGCGACCGGCGCAGCGTTTCGCGGCCTGGCCGACCATCCTTCATGGAGAATACGGCGCGCCAGGCTGGAGCGACAAGCGAGCCGGCGCGTTCTTCGTTCGTCGCCGACCGCCAGCTGCCCTTCACGGCAACGCGCGACATGGCCGCGGCCGCCGTGCGCCTGCTGGCCGACACCCGTTGGGATGGACAACAGGAAGCGCCGTTGCTTGGACCGGACGATCTGTCGTTCGACGACCAGGCGACGATCCTCTCGGACGTCGTGGGTCGCCCCGTGCGCTACCAGCAGATATCCTTCGACCAGTTCAAGCAACAATCGACTGGGGCGCCAGCGAGCCCGTGGCGCAGGGCTATGTCGACATGTATCGGGCCAAGGACGAGGGGATTCGACAACTCCGTGGGTCGCACGCCGGAGAACACAGGCCCGACCCATTTCTGTTTGTTCTCCCAAATGAACCTGAAGGCACTCGCTCGCCCAGGAGAGGGCTAAACCTATTGCGTCAGGCGACGCGCGGACTATCAGGACGTATGCCTCAAGGTTCTGGGGCAGGCAGAACAGAAACCGGCGACGGTGCTTCTTCCCCGCTGAACGGCTCGCTGCGAGCGCTTACGATGCATGTAGTTTCGACCCCGGCCGGTGAATTGGCGCGCCGGACAGGATGAACTGGGTGCTCGTATGTCATCGTCTTCGCCATGAAATTGCGACAGACTACAGAACCAAGTGTCTTGCCTCGCCTCGACATTGGTCCTGCATGCTCGCCGCTACGAGCTGCGATTCGGGGACGCCCTGCTATGCGCTTCGAGCCGGTTCGAACCCATGCGCCAGCTACTTGATCGGCGGCGCCGCGCTCCTGGCGGCGGACTCGCTCCATGACGATCCTGCAGCGGCTGCATCGAGAGCCAATTCTTCATCAAGCTGCCACTTTCTACGCGGTAGGACTGCATGCCTGCTCGGCTGCGGGCCTTGCCGGTTTTGGCGCTCCTTCTCCAGTTGAAGGCGAATCGAAACCACGCGCGGTTGCCTTCAAAGGCGTGACCACAACGCGAATGACCGAAGGCGCCGAGAACATAACAATTCATCCCTCCGGGTTATGGGCAACAAAATTGTTGTTGACTAGGAAACTTCTCCGAGTTAGTTTCCTAGTCAACAAGGAATGCCTCATGACCTCAGCTTCGGAACTAACCGACCACACCGGGTACTGGATGCGAATGGTGTCAAACGCTGTGTCGCACGAGTTCGCGCGCAAAGTATCGGGCGAAGATGTCACCGTCGCGGAGTGGTCGTTCATGCGGGCGCTCTGCGACTTGGAGCCGACACCTCCGTCAGTTCTGGCCGAGAGGATGGGTATGACGAAAGGGGCCATCAGCAAACTTGCGGAAAGGCTGGTAGCCAAAGGATTGGTTGAACGGGCGGAAAGCCAGGAGGACAAGCGCGCTCACAGCCTATCCCTGACGACAAAGGGGCAGGCCAAAATCCCAGTGCTGGCATCGCTTGCCGACAAGAACGACGCTGAATTCTTCGGCGTGTTGACCAAGGAAGAGCACGAAACGCTCGACCGTATCCTGAGGGTTCTCGCCGAACGGCGCGAGCTGAAGGTAACCCCGGTGGACTGAACCCGCCCGCCAAACTCACCACTGACATGAAAGGAAACCGCCATGGACGCGGAACGGATTTCTATTGCCCAAATTTGCCTGCACGCAGCTCATGACGGCAGCCTGAGCTTCCCGGAGATTGTCGGCAAGCTGATAGCCGCCGGCTTCGAGGGCTATACGGTCGACTATCGCCGGAACAGCCAGACCTATTACCTGCCGGACGGCGACAGCGTGACGATGGACATGCAACCCTCCGCCGGCAGCGTCGCCGCTACCTTCGATGCCACCGAAATCGAGCGTCTGGTGCGGTGGGCACAGGCGAACCCCGCCGACTACAGCTATGTCGCCTTCAGCGATAAGGCGAAGAATGCCGGCTGCGCAGGATATCTCGTCTCGTTCCTGGGTCGTCGTGTCGTCTATTTCGGCCGCACCGCCGAGACCCATGTCGAGCATTTCCCAAAGTGACGGGGTGTCGGCCATGACGCTTTCCGGATTTTTGATCGGCGGGGCCATTCCCGCCATCTGCCTCGGGCTCGGTACCGTATTCATGCGGGCGAGCTTGGGCGCCGGCGCATCCGTTCCCCTCTACCTGGCGGTCGTTGGCAGCGTCGTGGCGATGCTCGGCTGGGCGGCTTTCATCTGGACAGGCGGTCCAATTCTCTCTGTCCGTCCAGTGCTGCTCGCAGCGGCGATGGGGGTGACCTGGACACTGGCGATTGCCTGCATGGTTTATGCAATGGGCGTGCTGAACCTGCCGGTTTCGATTATCGCGCCCTTGACCAACAGCAATGCCTTAGTAGCTGTCCTTGTTGGCGGCGTAGTTTTCTCTGAATGGCGCAACCTCAATCTCTCGCTCGTCGCCCTTGGTACTCTTTTGATCTGCGCCGGGGCGACGGTAATTTCCCTCTCACGTTAAAGGGTATTTCAATGATGCTGGCGAACCTCATCAAAGCGACCGTCACATTCGTGATGTCGAACTATTCGCTGAGTTTCTTCGTGCTCGGGCTCATCGCCTCACTCATTGCGATTGCACGATCGAGAATGGCCATCGACCGGCCGCTTGTCGTCGAAAAGCTTCTCGCCTGGTATGTGTTCTTCAGCATTGGCATCGACAACTTCTATAATTTTGTCATGCACGTCTTTTTCGGCAAGCTATCCGCCGACTTCATCGGCTGGGCCGATAGTCCGTTCCAGTTCGAGGTCGGAACCGCGAGCCTGGGCTTCGCCGCGGTTGGGCTGCTTGCGGCTTTCCGGAGTTATGATCTACGCCTCGCGGCCGTGCTCGGCCCAAGCATCTTCACGTTGGGGGCTGCCGTCGGCCATCTCTATCAGATGGTGACCGCGCATGATTTCGCACCGGGCAATGCCGGCATCATCTTCTGGACCGATATCTTCATCCCGCTTTTCGGATTTGCGCTGTTGTGGCTGAGCCGTAGCAACGCGAGCTTAAAGGTGAAGTCGATCGCGCCCTAGCAACTTTGCTTTGAAGGCTTTGATTGAATAGAAGTGCAAAGGATGGGCTTGCCAACGAGCTGCGGGCGTCTGGCCTACTTTCAGGTATCGTGACATGGGCATTTTGCTGGCCTTCGCGCCATTCATAGCTTTCGCCTTGATTGATAGATTTGCGGAGTCGACGTTGGGCCTTGTCGTTGGCGCTCTCGTTTCGATCGGGCTGATCGCACGTGATGTGATGACGGTGGGACGCTCCCCCAAGATTTTGGAGATTGGTACGGCAACGCTATTCTTTGTACTTGCTCTCTACGCCTTGTTTGGCGCACCAACTTGGTCGGTCATCGGCGTGCGATTGTGCGTCGACACGGGCCTTTTGGCGATCGTCCTTATCTCGATGGCGATCGGTCGTCCCTTTACTCTGCAATATGCACGCGAGCAGGTCGCGGCTGAAGATCAGGCTAGTCCTGAGTTTGTCCGGACGAATTACGTGCTCACCGGTGCGTGGGCGTTTGCCTTCGCTGTCATGGTCGCGGCAGAACTGGCGCTGCTATACATAACGACCGTTCCCCATCAACTCGGCATTCTGGCGATCGTGGCCGCGCTTGTCTGCGCCGTGAAATTCACGGGGTGGTATCCCGATTATGTAAGGCAGAAAGCCAGAGCCTAGCCTTTTCGCTTCAGGCAACTTGGCCGGTGCGCCATTCCATGACACCCCACAATGGAGGCATCAATTAAGACAAGCTATTGAAATTACGCAACAAATTCGAGAGTTCGCTATATTGTCCTAGGTAGCTGAGGAAACTCAAGTAATTTCAAAATGTTAGAGATG
>JASGJA010000021.1:0-186244 GCA_049840935.1 Mesorhizobium sp. | reverse complement strand
GTGTCCATATGCGGGGGAACAGGTGCACGTTGGTGTCATCATCCTCGACCGCCAGCACACAGGC
Source organism: Mesorhizobium sp. (assembly GCA_049840935.1). Lineage (GTDB taxonomy): Bacteria > Pseudomonadota > Alphaproteobacteria > Rhizobiales > Rhizobiaceae > Mesorhizobium_G. The sequence goes on along the minus strand of JASGJA010000021.1, from coordinate 186,180 downwards.
CGACAGATCGGTGCGCATGGAAAGGTCCAGCCCGGCATAAACGGGCCGCCCGGAATAGAGCAAGGACTTCGTCAGGCTGGCCAGAGCCGAGTGCCCAGATCGCGGATGTCAGATATGGCGCTTTCGCCTGCACCCGCATGTTGAGGTAGAGGTTGCGAACCGACGCCTCCAGGGAGGGCACCTTGGTTGCCCGCTGCATGGTGGCACGGAACTCGTCCAGATCGCGATAATCACCAAGCGTCGGATTGGCGCGGCGCCATTCGGCTTCGTCCATCAGCCTTGCATTGTCATTGGCCGCAAACAGATGGACGGTGAAGGTATCATCCTCAAATTCGCCCGCCCGGATTTTTAGACCATAGTCGATCAATTCTGAAAGGATGTGATCATTCGCTGGCGCTTGGGTGGAAATGATCATCATCAGCGGCTCGACCTGCGCGCCAAGCGAGGTCATCAGAGCATCGTAGAGAGCCGGCGATTTGGCTTGCGCAAGTTCGTCATAGACGACCAGATCAAGGCCCTCGCCATATTGGCCGCCGGCCTCGGCGGCAATCGCGGCGTAGGTGGATTGATCGCTCTTGTGGACGATGTGTTTGGTGGAATCGATTACTTTGAGGCGTTTCTTGAGCGTCGGGTTCATCCGTACCATATCGCGGACCATGCGAAACACGATGGATGCCTGTTTGCGTGTGGTTGCTGCCGAGACAATCGTCGAGTTCAGGCGCTTGGCGGGACCAATGAGATGCACAAGGATAATCAGCGCAGCCATCAGGGTTTTGCCGGCGCGCCGACCCACCGACAGGATCGCCTGCCTTCGTTTGCGCAAGCCGGTTTGGGGATCGCGCGGATTGTAAACGTCGCGGATGAAATCAAGTTGGAAAGGACACAGGCGAAGAGGCTGGCCGACGAATTTGCCGGCGGGCACGATCAGGGAATGGGCAAAGGCGATGATTGCACCGGACGGTTCGAACCAATCGCGGCGCGGCACGTCCAGCATGAGGTAAAGCGCTCGCCGGGCTGGATCGAGCTTGCGCCTGTCGCGCGGTGGAGAGACTCGGCCACGCGATGACTTCGCCTCTTCCTTCTTCGTCCCGCGGACCAGCAAGGTTTCCGTCTTTCATTGAATCTGGCCGTCGCAATGCATCCCAACCTTAAAGGCGAACCCGAAATAGCAACCCGCCAGACCAACCTTGAAATTGCTGTTGCGCATCATGGGCTATTGCGCCGGGGCAGCGTGCTTTGCCGTATCGCTGGCTGGCCGTCTGGCATTTCACGGACGGCTGTCTCGCCGGTAAAAGCTTCCCAGCGACGCACGCAGACATCGACATAGGCGGGTGATATCTCCAACCCAAAGCCACTTCGGCCGGTCATTTCGGCAGCGATGATGGTCGTACCAGACCCCAGAAATGGATCGTAGATGGACTGGCCCGGATTGGAATTGTTAAGAATGGGCCGGCGCATACACTCGACCGGCTTTTGCGTTCCATGGCCGGTTTCGGATTTCTGATGCAAGATCGGCCAGATCGTCGACTGCTTTCGATCGCCTGCCCAGTGTCCACTCCTGCCTTTGCGCACGGCATACCAGCATGATTCATGGCGCCACTGGTAATCACCGCGCCCTATGATCAACCTGGTCTTGTCCCATATGATCTGGGACCGTATGACGAAGCCGCTGGCAAGCAGCCCCTCAGCGACCGTGGCCGCATGCAAGGCGGCGTGCCAGACATATGCGACATCGCCGGGGAACAATTCCCACGCATCGCGCCAATCCGCACGATCGTCGTTCTCAACTTTGCCGCGGGCGCCAGCGCCTATTGCACGGTTTCCCATGCTCGCGCTGGTTCGTGCCGCCTTGTTGCGCCAGCTCGGATCGTATTGCACGCCATAGGGCGGATCGGTCACCATCAGGTTTGGTTTAGCCTGGCGTAGCAGTCGCCCAACATCTTCGGCCTTTGTGCTGTCACCGCATAAGATGCGATGGTTGCCACATACCCACAGATCGCCAGGCTGCGTAACTGGCTCGTCCGGCAGCGGTGGTACCTCATCGGGATCGGTCAAGCCGGAATTGCCATGTGCCAGGAGCTGCACCAACTCATCTTCAGAAAAGCCAATCAGCGATTCCAATCCGGACAATTCGGACAATTCAGCCGAAAGCAGCGTCACATCCCATGCGGCATTGAGTGCCAGCTTGTTGTCGGCAATCCGGTAGGCTTTGATCTGGCGCTCTGACCAGCCACGTGCGACCATGACTGGGACGGTGTCATAACCGAGCCTGGCGGCGGCCAATATGCGACCGTGGCCGGCAATGATTTCATTTTTTTCGTTCACCAACACCGGCATGGTGAAACCCCACTCGGCCATGGATGTGGCGATCTGATCGATTTGCGTGTCCGAATGGAGCCGCGCGTTTTTGGCATAGGGCACCAGATTGGTGACTGGCATGCGCTCAACCGCATCCGCGGGCCATTGAATTGTTGAAGCGTTCATTCCCTATTGCCGCGTTTTGGAGAGGGTGGACCAGGCGCCATTCGGATCGCCGTCCATGCCGAGCAAGAGCGCCATTGGATCTTCCTCGCCATCCTGATCGGTGCTTGCCAGCCGGGCACGCGCAACTGGCGAAAGCCCGATCACCTCGCCGGCGGCATGCATTTCTCGTGCGGCCTTTTCCTGTACGATGAGCAGCGGATTGCGGACTGGACCTTGCGGCGAATTCACCAGAAGGCCGGTCTTGACGATGGTGTTTTGCACCGTCCGCCACCGCGCCCAATTGACTGCGAACCGCTCCAAAACCGCTTCATCTGCCCGCGAAAGGAGGTTCACCGGCAAAGCATCGATCACATCGAGCCACAGGCACTGTTCATCAGAGGACAAATGCTTCGGCAAACGCGGAAAGCCGTTTCCCTTGATGTCCTGCCTGATGTTATCCGCGCGGATCTTTCGCCGATTGCCTTCGGCGATTTTGATGGTTGATGGCTTGGGCGGCCGGCCTTTCATGCGTCTTTCTCCGTGCAGCGAAATTGGAAGAGGGGGCAGTTTCCAATTTTGCGGAAATTAAAACGCCATTTGGGCGGCGGTGGCCCCCTCACGTCGCGTGTACGGACCTCCCCCCGGCCCCCCATCCCCCAGCGACCGCTGGGTGCGGCGCGCGCGAATGCGGCAGGCGGGTGGCGCGGACGCACGGCATCGCCATCGGGATCGAGACAAAACTGGAGAATATCATTTGACCTTTCCCCATTGGACAAAGCGCTGCTTCAGGGCGGCAGCGGCTTTAGCGTTGGCCCTGGGACTGCGGTTGGCCGCGTCGATGGCGGATTGAGTGTCAGGCTGCGCCCAGGGGTGGTCGGGATCGAGTGGGTTGCCAGCTATATCGCAAGCACCTCTGATATGCCCGCTATCGTAGGCACTCGTGAGCCTTGAATGGTGCGAATGACAAAGCGCCTGCAGGTTGGTCCATTCCAGACGCAAGTGCGGATGGGTGCGCACCGTCCTGATATGATCGCAATGCTGTGCGCGCTTGCCGCACCCGGCAACCGCGCATATCGGATGCGCCTTGAGGAAGGCAATGGACAGCCTGCGCCACTGATGGTCGTAGGGGTCGGGCCGTCCGATCGCAGCACCACCTTGCCCGATCATATCGTTTCCCCGATTTCGTCGATGGTTTGCGGAATTTGGATTTCGACCCATGCACCATTGCAGCGGACATAAAGCCCGCCATCGGTCGGTGCGTCGGGGAAATCGGCTCCGGGTTCACCTTGCGGACCCTGATATCCGCGCGGCCCCATCGGACCTTCCGGCCCTTGCTCACCCTGTGGCCCCCGGATGCCTTGCGCGCCTTGCACGCCGGAATCGCCCTTTAACCCCTGTGGACCGGGAGGGCCGGGTGTGCCGTCGCCCGACGATCCGCCACCACCACCGCCTGCGGGCATATCTGGAATTTCGATCCAAGCGCCGTCCTTGCGCGCATAGTGTTGACCATCTTGCGGCGCCTCTGAAATCAGCGCGTCACCATCGACAAGCAGTTTTCTGCCAGCCTCGTCGAAAAGCAGCAATTCACAGCCGCCGAGGCTTTCGCGCCCGGTCCAGAATGCAATCTGATCGGCAATGCCTTGACCTTCCACTTGCCGCTGATGAAAGCGCTGATCCATCAGCCTGCCTCCACCGCAGTTGCTTGCCTGCCATTGACAACAATGGCGACGGGAGTGCCCGGCCTGGCATCGATCGAAATGGTCACGCCAGCGGGATCGAATGCCGGCTCTGGCTGTGCCGTGCGTGCAGAAGCCGACGCCGGGCCAAACCATTTCAGGCAATTCTCCCGGCTGCCATTAAACTGGTTGCCATCGGTTGGAGGATTGATCCCGGCGATTGTCGCCTTGTCAGTGAATTGCCACGCAGTCCAGGTCGGCCATGTGCCGCTCGGCCATGACGGGCCGGTGTTGTTGTATTGCGCGATCCAGAGCGAGGTGCGCGCAAGAACGGGATCGTTCTTGCCGCCAAGCTGTTCCTTCAGCAAGTGCCCGGCATAGACGGTGATTTGCAGCGAGGCGTCCGACTGCTCTATCCGTCTGATCGCAGCACGCAGATCATCGAGCGTGCAGGCGGCATCCTCATAGTCGATTACCACCCGCGCGCCGGGTTCCGGCTTGATGGTTGTCAGATAGTGGTCGATCTGGCTGGCAATGTTGCCATGTTTGAGGAAATGATAGCTCGCCCATGCAAGGCCAGCGGCTGTCGCGGACTTTTCTCGTGAGGCATATTTGCTGTCCACAAAGCCGATGCCCTCGGTCGCCTTGTGAACGATCCCCAACAATCCTGCGGCTTTCACCTTGGTGAAGTCGGATACGGTGTTGTGGTGCGAAAGGTCGACGAAGAACAGGTCTGGCATGGTCATTGTCCGTGATAAGCATAGTTTATCGTACTCTCATTTTTCGAATTCGTACATCCATTCATTTTGCATTTCGACGGGGCCAAGAATGTCGCCGTATTTCAAGTCGATGGGCAGAAACTAGCGGTAATGAGCCGGGGCGAACCTCAATCGGGTTCCTCGGATGAGACGATCGGAATGGCAATGCAAACCCAAAAAAAGCAGAGTTTATCGTGCTCAAGCTGAAACTGCTGTCGTGCAGCCCGCATTGGCCAGAATGTCAGCCGCGACCAAGCAAGCGCTCGATGTCTGCAGCCAGATCGTCAAACGGGAATTGAACGGTCATTTCTTGTTCTCCTTCGAAGGTGGCTGGGAAACGGATGGAGGCAAGGCGTCGGACAGCGATTTCATGCCGGACGGCAAAGGGCGATCCGGGATTTTTGCGAGCATTTCGTCGGTAATGCCCATTGCGTTGAGGTTGGCACGTGGATCGCCGAGCGGTTGCGAGCGCCTTCCAATCGGTCGGCCAACATGATCGGTCAGCCGGGCCGCATGATTGGACTTCAGAAACTTCTGGTAGAGGGCTTGGACACGCGCTTTTTCTTCCGGCGTCCTGCTGGCGATCACCCTGTCGGCCTCGGCCCTTTCCGCGCGTTGCCGGGCAATTTCCTCGCGGCGGCGATCCGCATCGTAAGCAGCCTGTGCACCCTGACGGACGCGTCGACAGAGGCTGGCAAGTTCTGGCGCACGCGGATAGAATTTCAGGGAGACCCCATCAAATTCGCCGGTCAGATAGCGATCGATTGCCTGCCGGACTTCATCCACGGAAAATGGCGTAAGGGCCGTCAGATAACCGGGAAGGGCTTGCACAGAATTGACCCCGCGCGGCGGCGGCATGGTGTCAGTGAGCCGCTTCATTTGAACCGCAATTTCAGCGTGACTGGCCATCACGCTTGCTCCTCACCACGAAAGCGCCTGGCGGTCTCACGCAAGTGATCGGCAAAGGACTGTCCCGGCTTCGAACCAAGGGGGCGCGATATGGGTTCGGGTTTTGCTGGTGGTGGCGCGATGATTGTATCGGGCGGCGGTGTTGGATTGGCAGCGAGTGCTTCCAGAAGGTGCGAAAAGGCAATTCGGTCACATTCGCCGCGCAATTCCGCTGGTGAAGGCATGAACGGATGCCCAAGCGAATTCTGCAAAATCGCGTTGGTCGCCAATTTCAGAACCTCGCTCTGCACACCGTCGAGCGCAATTGTGAACGCATCACGCAGGGTGCGTGGATCGGCAGGCTCCCGCTTGGTCAAGGTCGAAAGCAGCTTGAGCGCCACCCGGATTTCAGCAGGGTTTGCGGACACCGTAGGTTCCGGTTGCATCGCGGTGGAGTTCGAGATTTCCTTCATCAGGCTGTTCCAATGCTTCCGCATCGAGAAGATCATTCCATGCGCTACCGGATCGGCTTGGAGGCGCGCGGGTTCGCTCTTCGATCCGCTTGCGGAACCAGTTGCGCCACATCGCGTGCCAATCGAGCTTCACGGCTTTGGGATTGCTGATGGACCAGTTCTTCATGGCTCGGCCTCGGCGACGGCGACTGAATGGGGCAAACCCTCCTGAACGGCCTCGGCCAGCCATTCAGGTGAAATTTTCCAATCTTCCGAGAGCCGGGTGGCGGTGCGCTTTTTCTTGGAAGAAGCGTTAGCTTCTTCTTCTTTTTCTATATGATTCTGATTCTGATTCTTAATTGGCATATGTTCGGCAATGCCGGTGGCATGCGGTGGCATATTATCGGCACTGTTTTTATTGTCTTTTTTGCCCCACCGTTTATTCGCGCGTTCAATTTGAATTTCGCGTGCCTTGATTCTCTTTTCAATTTCGGCAGCCGCCCGTTCATTCCAAAGCTCACCAGAATCGAGCAGCAGGAGTTTGCGCTTTTCGATCAGCGCGGCGAGCGCAGCATCGAACTGCCGACGCGTCATGGCACAGCTGCGGGCGAGCAAATCAGGGTCATTTTTGATCGGCCCATTGCGCTCGTAGATCATTGCCAGAATGGTGATGTAAGCGGCGGTCGAATGCGCCGATAGCCCGCGTGTTCCGGCCAACCAGTCGGATGGGAAAAATCGAACCCATGGGAGGCCGGTGCTCATGCCGCAGCTCCTCTTGCTTCCCACGTTTTTGTGATTACATTATCTCTATGAAGATCGGGGTGGTTTGGGATCACGGCAACTGGCCGAAATGCGGCAAGCATGGTGTTTCGCAAGCCGAAATCGAAGATGTTCTCGCCAATCCGGCGACCACGATTTTCGATGATCCTTTCCCCGCCGAGCAGCGCTTTCGCGCGATTGGCAAGACCAAGGGTGGCCGCCACCTGTTTGTCGTTTTTACGTTTCGCGGCGACAACGAGAGGCCGGTCAGTGCGCGTTACATGCGCGATAAGGAGATCAGACGCTATGTCGAAGACCAGACTTAAAAAGCTGCCGACATTTCGCAGTGACGACGAGGCCGAGCACTTCGTCGATAATGCGGATTTGTCGCAATACGACCTGTCCGGTGGCATGACGCTGGCAGAATTTGAGGCCAGGCGGAAAGGTGGTCGCCCTCGGCTGGACAATCCCAAACAGCTTGTCCACATCCGGCTTGACGCGGATTTGGTCGACCGGCTGCGCGGCAGCGGCCCCGGCTGGCAAACGCGCATCAATGAGACGCTTAGAAAGGCGATGGGGCTGGACTGAACGCTCATGTCGCCCTCGCTTTCGCCGCGTCGAGCGCGAGCTTGAATTCAGGGGAGGACGCTGCCCACAGAGCAATGCATGCCGCCTCGGCCTCATGCTCGTTGGCGAAACGGATGTGCAGCATCCGACAATGGCGCTTGGCCGCAGCTTTGGCTTGGGTGGTGGTGAACTTGCCAGCACCACCGCCGATCACTGCTGCGCGCCATGTTGAGGGATAGGCACTCGCGTAGGGCTTTCCATAGGCCCGCGCAGCACCGCGAATGATGCCCTGCAATTCGGGCAGGATCAGTTGTGCCGCATTGACGGTCCAGCCGCCACCACGATGACCAGCCAGATCGACGGCGTGCTTTTTGCCATAGGCTGAAATGTGTGGTTTGGCCCGCTCCCATGCAAAGAAATCGGCATGATGATGACTGGCAAGCCGCTTGATGGTGATAGCAAAAAGGTCAGCCGCCGCGTTGCTGTCTTTTGCCTTGCCGCACGAGAATGAGCCTGTCTTGATCGACGCCGGTTCGCCCGGCGCGATAAAAACAGCCCATCCGGTGTGCTTGAGCGATTGGTCGAAGGCAAGGACGGTGAGGCGCATCGAAATGTTCCCCGGCTACCACCCGCCCAATCCGGCAAGCTCAATACAGCGGTCGCCACGCAAATCCTGATCGGCTGCCTGGCGCTTTAGGAACTGGCCGGCTTCCTTCAATTCCGCACGGCTGATTTTGGTCGGATCGACCTCGACAAATTCTCCTTTCGACGGAACATGAACCCGCGCCCGGCCAATATCCCTGACGAGGGCGCGGTGTTCGGCCGTGGGCCAAAGCTCAATTTGGCTTTCAGCGACGATATCACCCCCGCTGTATCCATTGTCGCCTTGCTTGAGGACCGCTTTCGCTATGGCAACGTTTGTTGCCGCTGGCTGTTCTTCTTTAATCCGCTTGGCGATCGGCATGTGCCTTAGCCTCCGTCGTCCTCATCGTCGTAGTCGGCATCAGCGCCGTTCGCGGCCTCGCGTTCCGCGTTGCGCTTGGTCATTGCCGCTTCGAGATTGTCGCGGGCTTCCTGCTGGCCCTGGTCATAATTCTCGGTCCAGATGCGCCCGACCGGCGTGTTTGGATCGTAGGGATTGGCATCGCGATCCTTCGCCGCGAGGCCGGCTGCAAGCCCTTCACGCGCGGCCCGGTCGTTGATCGGCTCGGCATCGAAATCAAACTCGGGTGCCTCGCCGACCGGCAGCGCGAACCAATGCGCGATAAGGAAATGGCGGCGCAGATCATCAGCGACGATCATGGCGTCGTCGATTTCAGCGCAGCGCATGGCAAAGTCGATATCGCGCAAGGCAATCTGATCGGCCTTGGCAATCTTGCGCAGGCGTTTCTCCTCCGCCTTTGCAGCGTCCACGATCGCCCGCTGTGCTGCGATCTTATTGAAGTGGTGAAAGAAAAGGGCGCGATCCTCGACCGGCGTGAGCATCTTCGAATTATCCCCGAGTGCGGCTAGCATTTTTCGGCTCCCTGTCTGGTTTCCAAAAAAAAGTGACCACCGCGCGCTTGGGCTATGAACCTGCTGGCCACGGTGGCCTTATCCGCCGGATTGGTGCGGCGAATTCAGGCGGCGGCGATCTCCTCCGGCCCATCACCGAACACATCGGGACGCAGCTTGTATCGGGAGACGCCGGTAAGTTTTTCGATGGTGCGCACCAGTTCGGGTGGCGGGGACGACCCCCACTTGCGCATTTCCTCGACGGATATGCCAAGTTGACCGGCCAGCTTGAGCGATCCATAGGCGATCAGCGCTTCTGAAACGGCGTTGTATTTCGGCTCCTCATACTCCGAGCCAAAAATGTCCGGGCGCAGCTCATAGCGGGAAATGCCCGAAAGCCGCTCAATGGGGATTACCCTGTCGGGTGGGCAAACCCTCCACATGGCGACGGCAGGCGAGGAGATGTTGAAGTAGCGGGCGATCTTTCTGTTTCCGCCTGCACGTTTCTGAGCTTTTTTCCAAGCGATGGCACGAGGGTCATCCGGCGATACTGACGACTGGCGGGGCATGGGTGAAGTCTCCGAAGTCGCCATTATGATAAGCGTGACTTTTCATTTTAACAAGTACCAGAATATAATTCTTGCCAACGCCCGGTGCTAAGCGCACCCTCTCAACAGGGCAACAACGAATTGGGGAAGCCATGGCCAACAGGAAAGGACTGGAGCGTCCAAAAGGACCAAAAGAGCCGAAGAACGTGCCAAAACCAAAGATCAAAAAGCGAACGGAATATTCGCAAGGGAGCCAGACGATCAAGGCGAGGCCCGGACGTGGAAAGTCCATTGATGTCATCAAGAGCGATCAGGAGATCGGCGAGCGGATCAGGTACATCCGAACCGAAATTGAAGGTCTTGATCAGCGATCGTTTGCGGCCCGTCTTGGCGTATCAAACCCGGCTGTGGCGCAATGGGAGGCCGGCAACGGCATCACGCGCGCCAATACCGAGCGGATCGCGGAGGTATTTGAAATATCGCGAGAATGGTTGCTGGCGGGCAAAGGCACTCCAAAGCTCAGTCTGCTGGTCAACCGCTTGCAATTGTTGCTGCCTGAGGAGGTGGACTATCTCACGAAATGGGCGGATTTCACCATTTCGCAGCGGCTCGGCCCGAATAAATGATGGGTTTCTGGAATGAGCATTCTCAACGTGCATCAAGTGCATGCAATCAGGGACGCAACTGAGGATGTGAGCTTTGTCGATATTGGAGGCGGTACCACGCTTCGCATATCGGCGGACATGATGCCGCGGTTTCAGCGGGAGGTGAACCGGGCTGCAACCAGAACAACCGCCAATATGGCACTTGGCGTGGATGGCGGGCAGGCATTCATGGAAAGGCTGGTCAACAATGCACCAGCGCTCAGGCGTGGTGGCTCAAACTTCGTGCTGGATCTGCCGCGTGGCGAGATCGTGGGTGTCTTTCAGTTCACCAACCATATGCCATTTGCCGCACGTGTTGAAATGGATGAGGGGATGCGGGTCGCAAGATCATTAATTGCGCTTTGCACGAAGTCGCTTAACTAGCATAACGGGCCATATTATCCACAGCCTTGCGAAAGGCACTTGCATAATATGATAAGTCCTGCTTATTTATCTGGGAAGCCACACTTTCTGGATGATTTGTGTCATGCAGCGTATCCAAAAGATGCGTTCGGACAGGCAATGCCAACACGAGGATCTATCTGACAAACGCCTCGATCAGATGACCCTGGACGAATTGCACGCCGAGCTTGAGCGCGCACTGAAGCAAAGAGGCGGTGCTCCGTTCACCCATCATACCGTCCCGCTGCTGGCAGAGACCAACGAGAGAATTGCGGCGATCAAGGCCGAGATCACACTGCGAAGGGTCCGTGCGATATGACCCAGAACTCCTTGCTCCCCATCGAGCCCGAATCCGACGATCCGTGGGATTGGTGGCGCCGCGCCGTCGAAGCCCCTGAAAAGATCGGCGGTCAAGGGCTGTTTATTCATCCCGATGAACCGCGCATCGGCTTTTTCCGGGTCCTGAACAAGAAGGCCGGGCACTGGATTCCGGTTGCGTTTTTCATGGAGGAGGAAACCGGTCAAATCCGTGCCGAGAAAGGCGGCAATGCGGTTGGGGAGCGCGATATCGCCCGGTTGTGGAATTGGGCCTGCCGGTATCCTGTCACCTATGAAGCTTATCAGCGTGCCGTTGATGGCAAGGGATGGGCCGATGAGCCGCCGCCGGGCGCCGGTCACAATCTGCCCGACGAAGTTGATGATCATGAGCGCCTGCGGCTGGAATTCCTGGGGGAGAAGGATCAGGCCGAAGCGTTCCTGAAAGAGCCAATCAGGGATAAGGACGCGGCTGACCGGGCGGCGATATGGGCCAAACGTCTGCGCGAGATCGCCACGCGCGCCGATCAATTTCATGACGTCGAAGTTCGTCCGCATCTGGATGCAGAGCGCGCCGTGCATGAGAGGTGGCGCAACTTGCGTGAGGAACCGAAGGATCTGGCCAAGCGGCTCAAGCGCCATTCCGACGCATGGCTGATCGAACAGGACAGACTCGAAAAGCAGCGTCAGGCAGCGGCAAAGGCTGAGGCCGAGCGGCTTCGGTTGGAGGCCCTGCAGAAAGCCCGCGAGGCCGAGCGTGCCAACGACCCGGACAAGCTCGCCGATGCCGGCGCGGCGGTCGCAGCTGCCAAGGCTGCCGAACGCGAGGCCGAGTACCGCAAGCCACAAGCTGGACGGACGGGCGCCAAAATGAGCCTGCGCACATTCACCAGCGCCAAGGTGAGCGATTGGCCGGCACTGAAATCGTCAAGGAACAGAGAGCGGTCTGATGGCACAGGCACAGCAGCGCGCGCAGTCCCACCTGCCAACCGTCGAGCGGCTGGCGCCAATGCGCCTGCCAGTCAGCGCCGGAATGCTCGGCCAGCTGTCAGTGAGCGAAGCCGAATGGCGGGTGTTGACCGACCAGATATTCCCGAGCGCGCGCTCCGTCGAGGCGATCAATCTGGCACTTGCCTATTGCCGGTCCCGAAATCTCGATATCCTGAAAAAGCCGGTTCACATCGTTCCGATGTATTCGTCCATCCTGAAACGGATGGTCGAAACGGTCTGGCCCTCAATCGCCGAAATCCGCACTACCGCCACCCGAACGAAGGCTTATGCCGGCATCGATGAGGCGGTCTATGGTCCGGAAATCGAAACCGAGTTCGTCCAGAAGATCGAGGACGAGCGCGACCCGCGCAGCAATCGCAGCGTCGCACATCGCGTCAAATATCCCGAATGGTGCAAGCTGACAGTCTATCGCTTCGTGCAGGGCCAGCGCTGCGCCTTCCATGCCCAGGTCTTCTGGAATGAGGCTTATGCCACCAGCGGTCGCAACACCGACATGCCCAATGAAATGTGGCGCAAGCGCCCCTGTGGTCAGCTTGAGAAATGCACCGAGGCCGCCGCCTTGCGAAAGGCCTTCCCGGAGGAACTCGGCAACACCTATGCGGCAGAGGAAATGGAGGGCCACACCATAGAGGGCGAAGTCGCCTATGCGGTACCGCCGGAGCCGGCTCGCCCGAAGGAACCGCCACCAGTCCGTCCCAAAGCCCCGCCACCAACGGCCAACAAAGATCGCCACGCCGAAAAGGAGGCTACCGGCAAGGTCATTGAGGCGGAAATCCACGACATTACTGACGACCCCTGGGAGGGTGATGATACCCGCTATTTCGATGAATTGCGGGACCGCCTGGCCGAAGCGCCTGACGCCGCCAGCATCGAGGAAGTCTGGCAGGAATTCGATCCCTTGGCGCGTTTTGAGAAATCGCCACTGGATCAGGACATCGCGATCAAAATCCGCAACTTGCGCCTGTCCAAGCTTGAAAGGGCAAACGCGGTCACGTCATGAGCAACGACACCCCATCCTATCGCATGATCGTCCAGAATGGACGACTCGTGCCCGCTGGGCCAATTGATCAGGAGCGCCTGCTTACCTATCGGGACGGCACGGAGGTCGAATGCACCTGGAAGTCGGTCCGCAACGGGGTGTTGATCCGTCGGCTTTATGCAGTCGTCTCGAAAGCCGTGAAGCAGTGCCCGACACCATGGAAGACCGCTGACGAGGCAGTGCAAGCTCTGAAACACGCGCTCGGCGTGGTCGATATGAGCGCCGATGTTCGTGGGCTGCCGCTGCGCTATCCACGATCCTTAAACGATCTGGACGAGCCCGAACTTGAGGCGTTTTTAGAAGCATGCTGGTCGATCCTGCATAAGATCACGGGCGTTGATCCCTTGACCCTTCGTCGCGAAGCTCGCGATACGGACACCAACCACAAAGTCACCGGGGCTCAGGCAACGGTTGGCGACGAGCCGGCTTCCGGGATTGACGGGGACGGCAGCGAAAGCGAGGAGCCCTTCGCTGACGGTGCCGATCCTCCCGTTCCTGCCGACACAGGCGAATCCGGCGATCCAGGTGGTGGGGAAACCGATTCAGGTGATGCGTCAGTCTCCGCCGATCAGCTGGCTACACAGTCCGACACGGCCCAATCGCGTGCAGAACTTATCGACAAGCTGTTCTTCATTGCCAGCAATCCCGACGCGCGCCTGTCGAAATCCGACCGTCTTTCGATATTGGAAGAACGGCGCGCCGATTGGGACGCGACCTTGGCCGATGATCCCGCATTTGTCCGCGACGTATTCAACACCGTTTCCAAGGTCGTTCGCGGAGAACTGCCGATTGATGCCGCACGGCGCTTTGTCCGTTCGCTCGCCTGAACGGACCGTTACCGTCATTGAACTGACGCTGCCTGCGAGGCCTGCGACGAAGAGGAACTAATATGATGAAGCAGCCATCTGAAACACTCGGCGATGGCCCGATCGAGGACCGCTATCGCGACATGATGAACGGGCTGGCGGCTGCACTAGATGAAATGCTCAACGGACACGCAAATGGCCCGAAGCCCAGCACGGGCTTTGTACTAATGGTCTTCTCATTCAACGACCATGAAGGCCGCTGCAACTATATTTCGAACGCCAAACGCGAGGACGTCGTATCGCTGATGCGCGAGCAGATCGCACGCTTTGAGGACCAGCCCGAACAGAAGGGCCAGGCGTGATGCACACCAAGGAATTTCTCGCGCAGGAGCTGGAAAGGGCCGGGTCGACAGAGATAGCGGCGAAAGCTCGAGATGGCTACTACCATGATTTCTTGTCGCCGCTGACATTTCCCGAAATACAGCTTGAACAGGATCTGAGCGCCGCCGGCACACCGCAGGCCGAGGCACTGCGCCAGCGGCATTTGGGCGGCGTATTCGACGCTTCAAAGGAGGAAAGCGACGAATGGTGGGAAGGCGAGGAGGGGCGCGAAGCAGCCATCCAACTGCTCGCTGATAAGCAGACAAAGAAACGGAATCCGACATCCATCGCACCGAAGGCCGGATTCGATTGGAACGGCATAAAATGGGCACCTGGCGATCAGCCGCCGCCCGGCGATTGTTCCTATTGTGGCGCCGCAATCGCGGAGGATTCTGTCCCTCTCATACTTTGGAAAGAGGATGGTGCTGGCTGTCGGTTTTGCGACCGCTGCACGGCAAAATTGTGGGCGGCGCACAATTGGAATTGGAGATAATGACCCTCAAATCGGACCCACTCGCATATCCGCCGCGCGGTCTAAGCCGCGAGGAGGCAGCGCGCTATATCGGCGTTGGTACAACCAAGTTTGACGAACTGGTGAAGGCCCATCGCCTGCCTAATGGCAAGCGGGTCGATGGGCGGGTTCTTTGGGATCGTGTGGCGCTGGATCGCGCCTTTTCGGAGTTTCCGGACGACGAGGAAAACAAACCAAAGAGTGAGATCGAGAAGTTACTGGAAGAATCACGACGTTAGCCTAACAGCGTCCACGTTGGATTTTGAAAGGGCAAACTAAATGACTCCCAATGAGATCAAGAAGCAATATCCCGGCGTAACCGAATTCGTGAATCGCGGCAAAATTCGCTGGCGCTATCGCAGCAAAACCGTCAAGGGCAAGCTCTTGCCGGGTGATCCAGGCGATGAAGAGTTTGAGCTAGCATATCGCAGCCTTGTCCAAGGCGAGCCAATCGCCGAGGTCATTCCACTGCCTGGCGCGCCCGAGGCCAAAACCTTTCGCGATGCATGGCGTAAAGTTCTCGAATCACAAGACTGGGCTGATTTGGACGACGCGACCAAGTTTAAGCAACTCCGTCATGCCGAAGAACTTCTCCAGATGCCTATTGTGGAGGGAAAGGCTCCGATTTGGGGCGACGTTCCAGTCGCGACGATGAACGATGACGATTTGGAGCTTCTGAAAAAACGTTTCAGCGTTCGCAAGGACAGGAAAACGGGCGAACTGATACCTACTCCAAGCAAGCCTTGGCACATGAAGGTCGTCCTGAAGAAAATGATCTTCATTGCCCGCAAACGGAAATGGCGGGTCGACGACCCGACCGATCTGGTGAAATGGAAACGGGGTGGCGGGATCGGAGGTGGTTACGTCGGCTACAAAGCTTGGCCTTGGGACATTCGCGCCAAATTTGAGGCCCGCCATCCGATCGGCTCGGCGGCGCGCACCGCCTATGCGTTGGCCTCCTATATGGGCGGGCGCCGCGGTGACGTCGCCAAACTACGCTGGTCCGATTTGAAAAGGGTTTATCTCGATGGCGAGTGGATCGATGCTTTCGAGTATATCCAGGACAAGAAAGTCCAGAGCGACGATGACATGCTCCAGATCAGGCCGATCTCACGTATGTTGGCCGAGGCACTTCAACCGCTTTCTCGGGAAACCGATACAATTTTGGTGACAGCCAATAAGAAGCCGTTTTCGGAGAAATCGCTCACCGGGCAGATGGCCGAATGGTGCCGGCAAGCTGAAATCGAGCCGGGCTACACGCTCCATGGTCTGCGCAAGACCTACGGCGCAGACGTTGCCGAATCCGGCGCAAGCGAGCGCCAACAAATGGACATGCTTGGCCATTCAACGATGCAGCAAGTGCTTACCTATTCGAAGGCGGCGCGCAAATTGCGCATGACAGTTGAGGGCACCAAGCGGCTCGAAGAATACCACGATCAGCGCAGGGCAGCAGAAGCTACGCCGCCACAAACGGCGAAATTGCGGATCGTCGAAAAATAATGGAGATCGTACGGACGACGACCATTTTCTCGACCGCAGCTCAATCAGCACAACAAGGGAAAGGCAATGGCCGGATTGCTATCCTGAAGAGGTCAGAAGGTACACGCAAGTACACCGATTTTTGGAACAGGGGCATGCGACAGCGCAGAACATAGCTATCGCTTATGTACAGGCCATTGGTGAGCATACGGAGTGCCTGCATAGATAAGGCGGCTTCATCAAGGCAGCTATTGAAAAAATCATGGGACGTAGGACCGAAATGACGCTGTCCGTGCCCGCTTACAACATCCTGCGCACCAGCAACATCGAGACTGCAACACATGATACCAAAAGAGGCTCTGGCAATGCCAGAGCCTCTTGCGTTACCACACGGTCTGCCGATAGCCGCTTTTTTATGCCAGCCGCATCAGGCGCGACTGGGCGCCAAGCCCGATTTTGTCGCGCGCAGGCCATAGTAGATTGTGCCAGCAATGGCAACTCCGAAGAACCAGCCGTATACACCCCACCAAGACGGCATAAGCGTTGTGAGGCCGGGCAGGATCGAGGAGAACAAGATTCCAATGCCGGCGGCGATCAGCGCATTGACGTGCCAGCCGTTCTGGAACCGGAATTCACCATTCTCGCGATAAAGCGCCTCAACATCGACGCGGCCTTTGCGGATGAGGTAGTAGTCGACCATCATCACGCCGAAGATAGGACCCATCGTGTTGCCGATCATGTTGACGAAATGCACCGCTCCGCTTTCCCAAGGTGCGAATGGATAGAGCACCAACGCGATCAGCGCCGCGATGTACCCGCCCTTCTTGAAGTCGATGTGTTTCGGGAAAACGTTGGCAAAGTCGAAGGCCGGCGACACGAAGTTGGCGACGACGTTGATGCCAAGCGTTGCCACCGCAAAGGTGAGTGCGGCGAGTAGTGCCAGGAACACACTGTCGAACTTGGCAGAGATCTGATCGGGATGCAGCAGCACTTCGCCATATACATTGTAGGCCGCGATTGTGGTCACGCCGGCGACCAGCGAAAACAGGATCAGGTTGACCGGCAGTCCCCACAAATTGCCGACAGTGAGTGCCCGTTCGCTCGGACAGTAGCGCGAGAAATCACAGAAGTTCAGGTAGAGCGCGGAAAAGTAGGTTACCCAGATGGCCGCCACCGCGGCGAGCGCGGCCAGGGAACCCGGCACACCTGGGACACCAGCGTCCTTTGTCTTCTCCAGCAGGACATCCATAGGAATAGTGTGGTCGATCGAGAAGCCACCAGCCTTGACAACCAGATAGATGGCGAGCAGCAGCATCATGACCCAGACGGCTGGGCCGGCCCAGTCCTGGAATTTGCGGACGGTTTCCATGCCGTTCTGGATGATCAGCAGCTGCAGCCCCCAGACGATGATGTAGCAAATCAGTTCCAGTGTCGAATGCCCCAGCATGAAGCTCGATTGATGGAACTGCAGCAGACTCTCATTGCGGATCAGCAGCGCAACGATAGCGCCGGACGCGGCAGCAGTCTGCGCGCCATACCAGAAACAGGCGACGATGGCCCGCACCAGTGCTGGAAAGTTGGCTCCCCAGATGCCAAATGATGCGCGGGCCAGCACGGGGAAAGGCACGCCGGTGCGGACACCAGCCACACCCACCATGTGCATTAGGAAGAAAATGATCAGCGACCCGACGCCGATGGCTAGCAGGAAATTCACAAAGCTGCCGCAAAAGAGAAAAAGGCTTGCCGCAAGGAAATAGCCCCAGAGGCTGTGGACGTCTGAGGTCCAGACGTTAAAGATCGAGAAGGCACCCCAATTGCGCTGGGTCGCTGGAGCGAGGTCCTCGTTGTAAAGTTGTAGTGATGCACCAGAAGGCATTGTCATGAAAGTTCCCCTTCTTACCTCTCCCTTTACGCAGCGTTAGCTGCGGGGCAGCCGTTGTCAATGATCGACCTCTTGCTCGCACGGGACAGCGATACAAACTGTTTCGGCAAAGCCGCTCAAAACGTAGCGAACTGGCGCGATGTGGGTGCCGATCAGAGGCTGAAGACAGAAAACCAACCACTAAATGGCTTTGTAACGATAGAGGCTCGTAGCGCGACGTCGCTATAATGAAAAACTATGTTGCACTCGAAGAGGAGGTAATTCTGCCGAGAGGAATGAGGTTCACCGGCGGCTGACGCGTCCATGCACAAACTAATTGAGGTCTCCGGAGCGCACCGCAGCGAGCGCATCAGCAAATCCTTCAAGCATGATGGTAAGCATGGTGGTCTGTCCGCTTTGTTGTGAGGTTACTTCGACCTCGATCTTTTCTGCGCCAGATAGGGCGGAAATCGAGGCGGACGCAAAGCTGACATCAACCAGGCAGCCAACGGGCAGGCAGGTCTTGAACGAATGATGCGAGCCCAACTCGCCCGGCAAATGAAGTTGTGCCCCCTTGGACAAATCGAGGCCGAACGGCAAAATCATAGTTCCTTGCAGCATTTCTCCAGCGGGCTTGAGTTCGATTGCAAGCAGGCGCTGCTTCTTACCTGCCGCATCGGTGGTTGCTTGCTGTTGAAGCAGCGAGCAGGGCCGATTGCCAGCCTTGGCCGGGCAGACAACCTCCCATGCCCCGAAGATCCTCGACTTTCCGGTGTTATTGTCTTGGGCGGCTACTGGGCAAAGAATGGCGGCACCCCATAGCGTCGCCATCACCGTCTTGAGTATTTTCATCATTAGAAGCGAAGTTTGAAATCGGCGCGAACGCCCTGGTCGACCTCGCCATCGCCATACTGTCCGGCATAGGACAATCCGAGTGAGGCGTTTGGCGTGACATCGACATCGAAGCCAGCTTCAAGCACCAGCGTGTCCGAGGCGATCGGTGTCCCCGCCACCTCAAACCCGCTGCTCCCGGTAAAGGCAAGACCAGTCTTCGCAGTGCTTTCGAATGCATGGCGCCAGCCAATCATGGCGTTGGGACGCAGCTTCATCCCATTGACAAAATAGTCGCCAGAGAACCGCACGCCCAAGGTTGTGAAGGTGCTGTCGAAGGTAGAGCCGTCGCTATGGAGAGCAGCGCTTCCTCCGGTCTCATTGAACCCTCCCGTATCAACGTTTGCGTAGGCAATCTGCGCAAAGGGTTCGAAGCGCGCGGAATTGAATGTCGCCTGATAGGCGAGTTCGGCGAAAGTCTGGGCGGTGCGCGCCGAATAATCCGCGCTTACTCTTTCATCGAACGAACCAAAGGCGACATGGCGGTTCGTCGAGATCTCATGATGCGTATAGACAGCGCCCATCCGCAACGCCAGATTACTCCATTGCCCGGAGCCGTAGACCCCGAAATGGTAATCGTCGGTCTGGGCGGAAGAACGCACATAGTCAACGTTGGTTTCTGAATGGCTGTAACCAGTAAACACGCCAAACCGCCAAGTTGAATCAAGTGGTGCGTCCATTCCGACGAAAAAACCTCCGGTCGAACGATCCAGATCATGCGCGTTGCCGTCCCCGTCACGGGCGCCCCATGATCCAAACGCACTACCCCAGGCGGTCAGATATTCGCTGGAACAGCCCTGCTCGTTTCGATCATCTGATCCAACTGCCTGATTTTTCTCATCCGGCTGTTCCACCTTGCAGTTGATATCCTGCATCCGCGACAGCGCGGCATTGCGGGCAAAACGGCTGTCATTTGCAAGTGACCCTAATAGCGACGCATAAATCTCACCCGAAAGCTGATCATACGCGTAGCGCGCGTCATCGATGGTCGGCGATAGGGAGACAGCGGTGAACACGGGTGACGTCGGCGGCAACGTCTGGACACCGGTAGCCGTCTGGCGCTGATTGAAAGTCCCCGCAACGTCAACGAAATTAGTTGTCTGGGTGACCTCGAGATACGCATTCTGGGCGTCGTAGGTATCCACTAACGTGAGGAACGCTGTCAGATGGGTATTTCCGGTGAGTGTGTAGGTTCCTGTCAAAGCATTTGACGTCAGGACCGTATACCGCGTCCCGATCGGATTGATCGCAAAGCTTGTCTGGCTCACATTCAGAATCGCACCAGCTTCAAGAACTGCGGGGCCGGCAACAACAATGGTATCTGAGGTAACCGTCGCTGGACTAATCTGCGTGTAATAGACAGCTCCAGCCGATTGTGTGAATGCACCATTTACGTTGATGCCTCCGAGCGTCGTACCGGCAGGCATAATCGCTGAGCCGGACGCTAGTGTTGTTGTGCCGACGGTACCGGTACCTGTGAGAAGCGCACCCGAACCGACATTAACGGCTGAGTTTGCGAGCGAGCCTGAAATATCCAGCGCACCGCCAACGATGTTCGTCGTGCCCGTATAGGCAGAGTTGTCGCCGGTAATAGCAAGCGTGCCGCCACCGAGCTTGTTGAGTACACCCGTGCCAGAAAGAGGGTTGAGGAGAGTAGCGTCGGTTTGCTGTTGCAGCACGAGCGTGGCGTCATTAGCTATCGCACCTGAACCGAAACTACCGGCTGAACCGATCAGCGTACCTCCCGTGATAGCTGTTCCGCCAGTGTAGGTGTTCGGGCCCGAAAGGGTAACGGTCCCGGTCCCGATTTTGTTGAGTGTGCCGGTACCAGTCAATGTGCCATCTATAAGACCGTTTGTCAGCGCGAACTGATTTGAAGCATCGACAACAGCATCCGTTGCCAGTGTACCGTTGGTCAACACATAGTCATTCACGTCGATATTGCCGTTGGCTATAACACCACCGTTTTGCGTGAGAGATGCCTGCGTTTGGGACGTGCCCCCGAGGTTCAGTGTTCCGCCGTTGACGGTGGTGGCGCCGGTGGCCGCGCCAAGCGTGCCGGCACCGCCCAGAATGAGTATACCGGAATCCAATGTCGTGCCGCCGGTGTGTGTATTCGCTCCTGTGAGCGTCACCGATCCACCGCCGACTGTATCCGCGAACGTAATCGTACCGGCAAATCCAGTTGTATCGGAAAACACACCGGAAAGCGTGGTGTCGTTGCCAAGCGAATCGACGGTATTTGTTGGCGAATCATCAAGCGTAAAGTTGGTAGTATAATTTACGCCGTCTTCATCGATTGCAAGAGTGCCACCTTCAAACACGGGATTTACCAGCGTTTCCAAGCCACTCGAAGCGTAGGAAGGCTGGGCCATGTCGATATTGGGGATGGTCCCTGGAACGACAACACCGCCACCGCTCGTCAGCACGAAGCTGCCATTTTGGATAGCATTCCCGGACGGTGTCCAGTTCTGTGAAAGGCCGCCTGTTGTTGCGTAGCCAAACGTGAATGTTCCAGGCGTGATATCGAGGAACGTCACCGATTGGAAATTGTATATGGTATGGCCCGTGCCGTCTGAGGTCAGATCATCACCATCGGCCCAGAAATAGTTGTCGCCTGGCACGAGTCCTGCAGGTAGCACCCCGTTGGCGACGGGGCCAAGGAGCGAGGTAAACGTCTGTGTGCCTACGAGGGTCCCATCCTGGTAGAGATTGAGGTCCCCCTCTGGGGCGATACTGCCAGTGTGCCAACTGCCATAAATAATCTCAACGTTGTACAAGCCCGCACTACTTCCTGCGGTTACAATATACCCCAATAAATCGGTATGAGCGGAGACTGCAACCGGGGCAAGTGCTGCGACTGAAGCGACGGCGAAACGTAGGCCGCGCCCACGTACTTCACAAACCCCTCGAACCAAACCCGCTATGAGCGCGATTGCACTCGAACTCAAAAATCCACGTTGAATGCCCGTCTTCACAGGCGGCGCAAAATTACTCATGCCCGAATACCCCCCACCAATGCATGTGGTGTTTACAGATAGGGACCTCGTACAGACGGGACTTACTTAAGGAAAGCGGTAAGAATGGTTAACAAAATTCAGCGTTGCAATTGTATCTTGATTGCAACATATAATATATTATAGTATATGTTCCATATACTAGGCACAAAGCATTGTTCACAAGGCGCGGCCGCAGGTTGCATCTCTCAGCATCGCGGACGATACAGCTTCGACACGTCCCACGAGTGGTCGATGCATCCTGCTTCATCAATGTCCAGCGTAGCTGCGCGTCCCACATAATCATCTCGGTTCACCTCAAGATCCAGCGACCTGTTCCAACGATCAACGCGCTTGCAGTTCGAGCCGTTGGTCGGTTGCTGCCAAATGCTGCCAGATCGACTTGGCAGCGGCTCTTGCAAGTCATTGAAAATTGGATATTTTGGTACGCCCAAGGGGAATCGAACCCCTGTTTGCGCCGTGAGAGGGCTGGTTTACGGACCTTTTCTGTGCTACTGACATCCAGAGAATGCCATTAATATCAGTATCTTAGTCGGGACTAGTCTATCCGAGTTCGTCCGAGTATAGTGATAATTCTATGCCATTCTATGTCGAGGAGTTTTGTATGGCCAGGCGTATGGAGAAGACAAAGGGGATCGAGAAGTCCACGGACCGGCTGCGGTTAAAGCCGGGAGCGAAGCTGTACCCCGCCCAGCTTATAACCGACCGGCTTACCCTGCTGTACAGGCGACGGGACGAGCCGGACCGCAGCAAGCCGAAGCCGAACGGAACGTGGGTTCTGCGCCGGTTCGACCCGGACAGCAAAAAGTCGTTTCCGTACACAATCGAGACCATCGGGACCGCCGACGATCTGGAGGTCGCGGATGGCCGGCACGTTCTAACGTTTTTCCAAGCTGCCGAAAAAGCGCTGGAGATTTCGAAGGTGGTCGTTGTGCCGGAGGAGGTCGTTGCCACCACAACGGTCGGCCACGTGGTCGGCAAGTATGTAGAGAAGCGCGACGCTCGTGTTGAAAAGATCCAAGGTCGCCGTGTCCGCTCCGATGGAAATCGCCGCATGTCGCGCTACGTTCTGGGCCAGCCAAAGCGCGGCAAGTCCCCGGCCATTCCCCCGGCTCCGCTGGCGGAACTCCGCATCGCCGACATTACAAAGCGGCATCTACAACAGTGGATGGCAAGCCTGCCAAAATCGCTGGCATACTCTTCCACCGAGCGCTTGTGCGCCGATCTTAAGGCAGCGCTAAACGGCTGGTACAAGAAGAACTACGACCAGATCGGCTTCGATCTTTCGACAATGCTGGAGAACGAGCTAAAGCCCGACGCCGAAAACCGCACCGAGGATGGCCGCAACTGCCAAATTCTGTCCGACCTCCAGCTTGCCAAGGTGCTTGCGGCCGCAAAGGTGATTGACGCCCAAGGCGAGTGGGAGGGCGACCTGCTGCGGATGCTTACGGTTCTGGCCGCGACGGGTACTCGCTTCTCGCAGGCCATGCGTATCCGTGTACAGGATTTCCAGCCGGAGCTTCGGCGCATAATGATTCCGAACTCCCGCAAAGGCACCAACAAGAAGCACAAACTTATCCCGGTGCCGATTACGGACGATGTGGTTGCGTTGCTGCGACCCGCTGCCGTAAACCGTCCCGCCGACGAGCCGCTGCTACAGCGCTGGCTTAAGAAGCAGACCGGACCGACCAAGTGGGAGCGAACTGTACGTTGTGGCTGGAATGCGTCGAGCGACCTTAACCGCTCTTGGGATAAGATACGGGCCATGGTCGGTTTGGAGAAGGAAATAGTGGCCTACAGCCTGCGGCACACCTCGATTGTACGGGCGATTTCGGCGGACATACCGCTGCGGCTGGTCGCCTCGCTACACGACACATCGACGGCTGTAATCGAGTCCACGTACTCGGCCTACATTGCTGGGGGTTTGGAGAGCTTGGCGCGGGACAGAATGAAGCCGCTGCCGACCCTGCCGACCGACGACAACGTTGTGGCGCTGCGAGGCTAGGGTGATGGACCTTGCCAGCCTAGCCTTCGCCGGAGCCATCGCACAGGCACGCGAAGGAGACCCCCGGCCCCTCGCCGCCCTGCTTCGCCAAGCGTCGCTTGAAATGACAGCGGTGGATCGAGCGTTTCTTGCCGACTACATCGAGGGCAAGCTGAAGCGTCCGCGCGGCAGGCCAAAGCGCACCCACACACAGAAACTAGCAGAAGCGCAGCGTAGCGATGCCAAGGTGGTCTGCTCGCTTATGGACCTTTACGACTTAGATGTTGACGCAGCGCTCGTAAAATTCGCGGCACTTAACGACAGGCCATCGCGCGACGACAAGGAAACCATCGCCGCAATGCGCCACCAGAGCCGGAAGCGCCGGACCGCAATCTGAGCCTCGCGAAAATACCCTATTTATTCGTCGGCTACTTACGTTCTCTGCCGGACTAGGTTGGATTTTAAGACCAACTTTTCGGAGAGAAACGTGACCGAAGAAATTGTCGCATACTCCCGCGAGCAGTGGCGCAAGCGCTACGGCATAACCAAGTGCACACATAACAACATGCGCAAGAACGGCACCGCGCCACGCGAGACCGTTATTGGCAACTCCGTGCGCATTCTTTTGCGCGACGAGCAGGAATGGCTGGAGCGCACGGTGGCCGAAAGCGACCAGCGCGTGGCCGAGCTTAATCGTA
Organism: Mesorhizobium sp.; assembly: GCA_049840935.1. Taxonomy (GTDB): domain Bacteria; phylum Pseudomonadota; class Alphaproteobacteria; order Rhizobiales; family Rhizobiaceae; genus Mesorhizobium_G. The sequence continues at coordinate 161,536 of JASGJA010000021.1, read as the reverse complement.
TTGCCACAGAGGGTGGACGCAAGGCCGCGCAGCACCCGAACCACCCCGCCAATAGCGCAGTTCCCGCTCGTGCTGGTCGTGCCGCATGACCCTGAACGACATTGTGGCCGTCGCTCGCGACCGTGGCATCCATCCCGAGACCGGCCTGCTACCTTATAATGAGAACTACGTGGGCGAGAGCTTTCCCCGGTTCCACCCAGCGCACGTTGAGGACCATGTCGCCATTGCCCGACACTGGTTTAGCGAACGCACACCGATTACCAGCTTGGAGCATCCGCAGCTGGTCGAAGACGTACAGGCCAGCATCCGCCGCGAGTACTCCGTGACCATTCCGTTCGGCTGGATACTGACCGCTGCGGCGATGGAAACTTTCTCCATTGCGCGCACCTATCCAGCCGTAAGCTGCATCGCCATTGGTCGGCGTCGTCCAGTGCTGCCCTGCCATGGCTCCTTCCGACGCTGGGCAAGAGGCTGGGCGCTGCTAACCAACGACAGCGTTGGTCGCCTGCTGCGAGAGATTAGAGCCGATGACGACATGCCGGAGATGAACGCTCGCGGTAATCTGCTTCGCTATGTGCAGAACAGTCCCTATCGGGCTGAGGCTGGCGTCATCAGCGAGTTGTGGAACCGTTACCGACGATTTCGGGGTGGCATGCCCTGATGTGAAAACTCCCGCCTGCATCGAGATCCGCAGGCGGGAGAAGGGTAGGACGAAACATGAGTAATACCAGGAACATGATGCTGCTTAGGAACCATATTCATAAGTCAATATAGTGTAACAGACGAAAAATTAAAGCTAAATTCCGTCGAGTATCGTCTCCGAAATCTACAGACTACTTTACCGAGCTGGCGAAATTGGGCTGGCAAACCAGCTCGGACGGTCGATGATCTTTCGGACCAAGGACAAGTTCGATCTTTGGCAGAAGATCGAGGACATTCGCGACCAAGAAGATGAGCGACGTTCGCTGCGGCAACGCAACAGCACGGACGCAGAACCATGACAGAAATAGACGATTACGCAGCACGGTTACATGCGGCTTTCCCCGGAAGCCAGCGAGCACATGGCGAATACAGTCCACCCACAATTGTCGACGGCAAGGCCGAGATAAAGGGCAGCGCCGTTACCCCCAAGACCCCAGCAACAGTTGTCGAATGGAATCGACATTTGGCCGGGGAAAGAGGGCTGGGAATCGTACCGCTGGATGGCGACGTAACCACATGGGGCATGATCGACATCGACCATCCAAAGGGCGGCAAGCTGTCTCTGTCCGATGTGGTTAAAGCCTATGCGGGAGTGGATTCGCGGCTGCTGGTTATCGCGACCAAGTCGGGTGGAGCGCATGTGCTGCTGCGGACATTGGAACCTGTGCTTGCAGCGATTATGCGCGAGACACTGGCGCGAGCCGCGAACGCCTCGGGCATGGCCCACGACGATGTCTACCCCCGGCACAATTCCGAATCTGAGAACAAGGCTGGCAACTGGATAACCATGCCCGCGTTCGGCGGCGAGGCAGGCGGACAGTTGGGCTTTTATGCCGATGGTCGCAAGATGTCGCTGGGAAAGACCGTGGAAGCGATAGAGCGTTCGGCGGTCCCGCCGTCCGCCCTTGGCGCTATCGCTCCTGCTGGTGGCCTCCCCGCGACCGACGATGCGCCGCTTTCGCTTGGCCTTAATATGTCCCGCGACGAGGCCATCGCGCTATTGCGGAAGAAGGCCACCGAACTGGCTACGGCTGCTGCCGGTAATCGCGACAATCTGTTTAACGGTCTGGTCCACCTGTGCGGCAGGGCAGTCGAGTACTGCGATGTTTCCGAGCAGGAGGCTCGCGACATTGTGCGACCCGCCGTCGAGCAGTGCGGTCTTTCGGCACAAGAGATGATGTCGCAGGCAAAGTTCGGGCGCATTCTTAAGGATGGTCGCAAGGGCGACCCGCTGGTTACACGAAGCTGGCACGACAAGGACAAGCAGGGCAAGCCGCAGGCGACCGTTGTAAATACGATCTTGGCCGTCCAGCGGCTGGGCATCGAGTGTAGCCGCGACGAGTTCCGCATGCGCGATCTTGTAGCCGGGGATGTGGTCGGCAAGGGCGATCTAAACAACTCGATGGTGCGCGAGGCTCGTATTGCCATTTCCCGTATCTGTCGGTTCGAGCCGCAGCCCAACACAATGCGCGATGCGCTGGCGCACCTATGCGGACAAAACAAGTTCGACCCCGTTCTGGAATACCTAAACGGTCTGGTCTGGGATGGCGTGCCGCGTGTCGAGAAGATGCTCGGCAAGTACTTTAAGGCAGAAGACGACAGCCATGGTCTTAACAGGGCGATTGCCTCTCTGCTTATGGTGGGTGCTGTTCGCCGCGCTCGCGACCCTGCCGTAAAGTTCGACCATGTCGTTGTGCTGGAAGGCAGGCAGGGTGCTCGTAAATCCACTGCGGTAAGGGTGCTGTCCGGCGGCTTCTTCTCGGACCAGAATGTTCTAAACGAACGCGCCCGCGAGCAGATCGAGCAGATGCAGGGTGTTTGGTGGTACGAGCTGGCCGAGCTGGAAGGTTTGCATAAGACCGACGTTGAAAGGTTGAAGGCCTTTCTAACGCGGGTCGAGGATCGAGCACGCATGGCCTATGCTGCCGAGGCGGAGGCGCATCTGCGGCGAACGGTTTTCGTCGGCACCACCAACAGCGACAAGTATCTGCGCGATCCAACCGGAAATCGCCGCTTCCTGCCGGTTAAGGTGGGCGACATTGACATCGAAGCGCTAACGCTTGATCGCGACCAGCTTTTCGCAGAGGCAGCGCACTTGGAGGCAGCAGGCGCACCCTCCTACCTATCGCGCGAAATGGAGCAGATTGCGATGCTGCGGCAGCAGGACAGAGTAATCGATGATCCATGGACAGATGCGCTTGCCCGCGAACTCCGGCCAGTTCGGCACGAGCAGCAGCTTAAGATCTCTTCCAAGAAGATCTACGAAAAGCTCAATATAGACTTGCAGGACCAGACAATGACGAACCTTAAGCGCATCGCCGATCTTATGCGACAGATGGGTTGGACCACAAAGAACTTCTCCTACAAGGGCAAGAAGTTTACCGGCTATGTACGACCGGACGATGGCTCTTGGCAGGCGGAGCATGGTGGTGATGTTATAGATGCCAGCGAAAAGGTTCTGATGCCTTGATCGGTTATGGCGGTAATGGCTTGGGTTCTGAAAGGCCTTACCGGGAAAATGGACCTATGCCGGGGAGTTGGAGACAATGGTAATGGCAGTAAGGGCGGTAAGGGGTATTTGGAAGAAGAATGGGTAAGAGAGGTATGCCAGTCGACTGACTATGATAGAATTCGAGACACCATGAAAAAAGGCCTTACTACCCCTTACCGCTTACCGCAAAACCCCCGGCAACCCCGGTAAACTGTCCAGCAGGAATTTGTCCAGAAACCCATAATTTCTTCGCTGGAGCATGCTTGCGCCCGCCTACGGCGCAAACACGGACTCGGACGAACTCGAAAAAACCTATAAAAAGCAATACGTTGGACAACTCATCGCATATATTTGGCAGCCGAACACCAAGTTTGGAGCCAATATTGGGATGGATACCCCGCCGAACGCGACGCCTCCTACCACCAAGCGAACCGTGGCCGACCGTCAGCCGCCCAACAATCGCTCGCGTGTGTCCAACGGCAAGGACATGCTTGCGGTAAGCGATGGCCGAACGGTCTGGGCCCGACGCTTCCGGGATGTGTGGAACGATCTTATCGACCATGTCGGCGGCGATGCCGCAGCATCCGAAGTCCAGCGGAACATTGCCCGTCGCGCCGCACTGCTTACGGTCGAGCTGGAACAGCTGGAGAACCGCTTCGCCGAACACGGCTCCGACGCCAAATCGCTGCTATCCTATGGCACGATAAGCAACACCCTTCGCCGCCTACTTGCCGACCTTGGCATACAGGCCAAGGCCAAAGAGCCAGAGACCTTGGAATCCTACATTGCGCGGGTCCACGGCTGATGCGCCAGATAATATCCATGCGCAAGGCGCTGTCCGATCCGAACATCTTCGGCAAGCTGCTCGGTGGCGAAAGCTGGCGGCCATGGCGCATTATCCTGTGCGGTGTCGTCGATGGCGAACTGCTGCCCGACGAGTTGGACCTTTGGCACGAGCTAACAGGCCGAGCCTTTATCCCCGGCATGCCGTTTAACGAACTGTGGTGCGTCGTCGGCCGACGCGGCGGAAAAACCCGCTCTATGGCCGTCCTGTCGGTCTATCTTGCCTCGCTCTGCGACTGGAGCGATACGCTCGTCGTCGGCGAGACCGGCAAGCTGCTGTTCCTCGCCGCAACGCAGAAGCAGGCCCGGATCGCAATGGGCTACACCAGCCGCATCTACTCCGACATCCCGGCATTCCAAGGCAAGGTCGTCGAGCAGAACAAGGAGAGCCTTACCCTTCGGAACGGAATCGAGATCGAGCTGCGCGCTGCCAGCTTTAAGAATCTGCGTGGTGTAACCTGCATTGCCGTTCTGGCCGACGAGATAGCGTGGTGGCAGACCGACGACAGCAGCGCAAATCCCGATGTCGAGATAATCGAGGCGGTGCGGCCATCGCTCTTGACAACCAAGGGCAAGCTGATCGCGATTTCGTCGCCGTTCGCCCGACGCGGTCTGCTGTTCGACACGTGGGAGGCCAACCACGGTCCACACGGCGATCCGCAGACCATCGTTGTGCAGGCCTCCACGCAGAGGATGAATTCCAGCGTCGATGAGAGCGAGATTGACAGGGCCATGCGCCGCGATCCCGCAAGGGCGAAGGCCGAGTATTACGCAGAGTGGCGATCCGATATCGAAGGCTTCTGCACGCTGGATGCCGTGCGTGCCTGCGTAGAGGAGCGTATCTCTTCCCGGGAGTACGAATCCACCAACCACTATGTCGCGTTTGTCGACCCCTCCGGCGGTTCCAGCGACGACATGACTCTTGCCATTGCGCATCTCGATGAGAATGGCGTTGCCGTTCTGGACAAGCTGCTGGTGGCGGAACCAATCTTCGATCCATCTGAGGTGACAGCATGGTTTACCCGCGAGATGGCCGAGTACGGCATACGGTCGGTGGTGGGCGATGGATATGGCGCAGTCTGGGTTAGCAACGCATTCGACCAGTTCGGTGTTCGCTATCGGCTTTCGAAGCTGAATCGCAGCCAGATTTATTTGGCTTTTCTCCCGGCATTAAACAGCGGCGAGGTCCAGCTTTTGGACAACGAAAAGCTGATCGACCAGTTGGTTGGACTGGAACGGCGCACGACAAAGTCGGGTCGCGAGGAGGTAAACCACCGTCCCGGCCGACACGACGATCTGTGCAATTCGGCCTGTGGTGCGCTGGTGCTGGCGGCAATGGAAGGCGAACCCGAACCCAACATTCTGTTCGGCTGGTAGGGAGAGCGAGATGAGTGGCAACAAACTGGTGAAATCGGAAGTCGGTGCTCTTTTCCGGCAGCGATGGGAAGCACGTCGAACCGCAGTACGTGCCCCCCGGTCCGGAGAAGCAGACCACGCTGATGAATGGGCAGAACATGAACCAGCTTCCGCTGGCCGAGTATCTGAAGATTAAGAAGGGAATGATGTGATGTCTGGAAGAACAAAGCTGCGCCCACCGACGCTTTCGAGCACGATCTCGAAGGGTCTGTTGGAAAGCAAGAATGTTGCCGAATTCGAGCATCTGTTTGGAACGCTGGACAAGGTCGGCGCAATATTCGATGGACTGGTCGAGGTCCGCACTGCTGTCGATCCGATGATATCGCGGGAGGCTGCTGCCATAAAGTACCGCAACCAGCACGCTTCCGCCATAAAGGCCGCCAGTGACTACATAACCAAGAGTTACCAGCGGATTCTGGATCGGGCCGGTCGGCTGGAGAAGGACGCTCTGGGCAGGGCAGGCCTCTCCACATCCCCCCGGAAGCCAGCGAGATAAGAGCAGCGCTGCGGTCGATGAGCGACAAGGACCGCAACAGGGCCATCGCCGACGCAATTGCGAACGGGGATACTGCGGTTATTGCGTCGCTGCGGAACGTGAGTCCCATGCTGATTGGACACACCACGGTTCCGGTGCGTGAGCTTATCCAGATGCATGTAAACAAGGTGGTGCCGGGATTGGAGGCGGAGCTGGCTGACTGCGAGACCGCCCTCTACAACCTCGATCTGGCGAGGCAGACCTTCGAGAAAGAGGCCGAGAAGATGCGTGATCTTAAGGCCGAGCAGGATGCCGAGGATGGTGTGCAAAAGGCCAAGATGGCCGACGCCAAGCTTGGCCTCGCTGTACAGCAGAACGGCGATACCGTTTAGTTTGGGCGAGCTTTCGAACTGGATTGTGTACTAGCCAAAACGGGCCAAGAGCCTTCAGCCCATTCTCTCGCGCTCTCTTTGGAGCACAGGGAGCACAATGAAGCACAGTGGATTACAGTAGTACAATTGAGCACTACTATCCGATGATAAGCGTTTGTTTATAAACATTATTATCACCAACTGCAATGTGCAATATTCTATATTGATCCGATTTATATTGACAAATCGGATAGCAAGTTCTACACATATGCCGCTACAAAAGCACAATTACAATAAATTAAGCTATTGATTTTGCACGATTTTCCATCCATATTTGGGTTAGTTCTGAAGACGGCGTCCAAAGTCGTTTGTTATGGACTAAAAAGCTGCGGGGTCCAAACCCGCAGCGCCCCATTCCTAGGAGATCAAGATGATTGCCAAGAAGACACCCCGCAAAAAAATTGAGATGCGGCAGGCCGAACTTAGACAGCAAGTTTTCGGCGAGATAAATCCGAAGTCTACATGGAACCGTCTGCGTGCGACTGGATTTACAACGATTCCCCGCACAATTCCGCTTCTTGGCGCGATTATGGACGGCTTGGCCGGAAAAGGTAAGCCTGTGTCGCGAACTTACCTCGAGCTATGGTCCCGAGCGAATGATGATGGATTTGCAGTCCTAAGTAAGCAACACGATATCGCATTTGCTTCTGGCTTTACCACGCAGCGCGCAGTCTCGACTTGGAAGGAGCGGCTAAGGCTGCTGGAAGAGTTGTGGTTTATTAAAACTGCGCCAGGAACGTCGGGGAGCACACATTATGTGCAGATATGGAACCCATACTTGGTCGTTAAGGCCCATCGCGAAGCAAAGACCGCCGGATTCCTAACCGACCACTACAACGCGTTGTTCGAGCGGATGCAGGAAATCGGCGCAACAGACTTCGACGACTAACCAGCGGAGCATTCTATGTCGAATTCTATGTCGCCCAATTCGGCGCTGGATACTGATCTGTATAAGTGGCTGTTTTTGTTAGGAAATTTTGGTACGCCCAAGGGGAATCGAACCCCTGTTTGCGCCGTGAGAGGGCGCCGTCCTGACCGCTAGACGATGGGCGCAGCGAGAATGCGGATATAGGCAATCTGCTCAGGGTTGGCAACACAGAGCGAGAAGGAAATCTGCGCTCAATTACTCACTCTTCAGAAATATCGAAACGACCGATCATCCGGCCATTTGCAAGATCGTAGAGATAGATCGCACGCAAGCCGTCAGCACGTTCAACCTGCAATGAAATCCTGTCGCCGGAGAGCGATTGCGAAAGAATGCGGGCGTCGGCAGGCAGCGCAATCTTGCCTTCGAGCAACCCACCATCTGCGGGCACGGCGAGCTCCTGCGTCGTTGGACGCGGTGGAACAGCGGTGCGCGACTTGTAGACAATCGCGCCGACCACAGCCATAAGGGCGACAAACAGCAGGCCGAGATTGATCCCCATAAAGCGGATCATCTTGCGCCGTACATTTTCAACCGCCGGGTCCAGCGGCTTTTCGTCTTCATTGTCGAAAGCGGGATTCGTCATACAAAATCGTCCAATGCCAATGAGCGCCCCTGATAGCGAAGTGCCAACCGGATTGATAGTGCTCACTGCTGCTGCAGAAGACGCCGGCCAGAGGCTTGACCAATGGCTGGCTGGAAAGCTTGCGCCACAGCTTTCGCGCAGCCGCATTCAAGCGCTGATAAAGCAAGGCGCAATCCTGCTGGATGGCAAGCCGGTGTCGGAAGCGCGGCGAAAGCTCAAGGCTGGCGACTCTCTCTCCATCGAAATACCGGAGCCAGAACCAGCCGAGCCGTCGGGCGAGGATATTCCTCTCGACATCCTCTATGAGGACGGTGAGCTGATCGTTATCAATAAGCCCGCAGGGCTGGTTGTTCACCCCGGCGCGGGTAATTGGACCGGCACGCTCGTTAACGCGCTCATCCACCATTGCGGCGATAGTCTCTCAGGTATCGGCGGCGTGCGACGTCCCGGAATTGTGCATCGGCTGGACAAGGATACAAGCGGCGTACTCGTCGCGGCGAAGACCGACCGCGCTCACAAATCCTTATCGGAGGCTTTTGCAGATCACGGTCGTGACGGCGAACTTGAGCGCGCTTACGTGGCCTTGGTATGGGGTGCGCCTGAGCGCCCAACCGGAACGATTGATGCGGCTCTCGGCCGTGCGGCAGACCGCGTGCGCCGCGCGGTTGTTCGCGAAACGCGTGACGACGCGCGCCATGCCGTAACTCACTTCACCGTTCTGGAGCGCTTCGGCGTTCAGAACGATGGAAGCTTCATGGCCTCCCTCGTGGAATGCCGATTGGAAACGGGGCGGACGCATCAAATTCGCGTGCATATGGCCCATATCGGTCATCCTCTCGTTGGCGACCGCGACTATGGACAGGCGTTTCGCACCAAGGCGAACCGCTTGCCGGAGCCTTTGCAGCAGATGGTGAAGGAGTTTCCGCGCCAAGCCCTGCATGCGCGGCTGCTTGCGTTCGAGCACCCGAAAACCCATATGAATATGAGATTTGAAGCTCCGATCACCGCGGACATGGCAGACCTCATCGATGGATTTCGGCAGCTATAGCCATTCAAATTGATGCGAGGGTCAAATTTCCTGACTGGCCTCGCGAGGCGGCAAATGTAATTCTGTTCTGGATGGGAACAGATGTTGAACTTTGCAATTTCATTCCTATCTAAGTTTGTTGCACGGCGCTGAGGAAGCCTTGCTTTTATCGGGCGTGCTCCATGCCTGCCTTGTAGGGGGCGTGGAATTTCAGAATTGGAGGGGTGCTAATAAATGGCCCAGTCACTACCAAGTATCGTTTCGGGCGAAGGCGGGCTTTCCCGCTATCTCGAAGAAATCCGTCGCTTTCCCATGCTCCAGCCGCAGGAAGAGTATATGCTCGCCAAGCGCTATCATGAGCATCAGGATACGAAAGCGGCTCACAAGCTTGTAACCAGCCATTTGCGGCTCGTCGCGAAGATCGCAATGGGCTACCGTGGCTATGGCCTGCCCATCGGGGAAGTTATTTCCGAGGGTAATGTCGGCTTGATGCAGGCGGTCAAGAAATTCGAACCGGATCGCGGCTTCCGTCTCGCAACTTATGCGATGTGGTGGATCAAAGCCTCGATTCAGGAGTATATCTTGCGCTCGTGGAGCCTCGTGAAAATGGGCACCACGGCCAATCAGAAGCGCTTGTTTTTCAATCTGCGCAAGGTGAAAGGCAAGATTCAGGCTCTGGAAGATGGCGACCTGCGCCCGGATCAGGTGAAAGAGATCGCCACCAAGCTGAATGTCTCCGAGGAAGAGGTGGTTTCTATGAACCGCCGCCTTTCCGGCGACGCTTCGCTGAACGCGCCGATTCGCGCGACGGAAGGCGAGTCCGGCGAATGGCAGGATTGGTTGGTCGACGACCATGACAGTCAGGAAGAAATGCTGATCGAGCAGGACGAGTTGGACAATCGTCGCGCGATGCTGGAAAGCGCGCTTGGAGTTCTCAACGACCGTGAACGGCGCATTTTCGAGGCTCGTCGTTTGTCGGAAGACCCGATGACGCTGGAAGATTTGTCGACCGAATTCGACATCAGTCGCGAACGTGTGCGCCAGATCGAGGTGCGAGCCTTTGAAAAGGTGCAGGAAGCGGTTCAGGCTTCTGCGAAAAAGCAGGCGCAGGCCCTGCGCACCATCGAGGCGCAACCCGCCTGATACCTGAACGCTCACAAAAAGCCGGGCGCCTGCCCGGCTTTTTTATGTCAACTGCGCTGCGACGCGTTCAAGCCAGTGATCGCGGATACCGAGCGCCTCAAGATGCTGAATCGTCGAAAGCACATAATCCGGGTTCGCACCGCTTTGCCCGGTTGCGCCGCGTACGATCGCGGCGGCATGTAACTCATCCATCCGTCCCGCATATTGCGCATGCTTTGGATCGGCAACATATGTAACGGCTTGAACCTGCCTGCCATCGGCGAGACGTACCTGTAGCTGACGCTCCAGATAAACATTGGTGACGAGTTCGCGCTCGCGCAGATACCCAATTACCTCGTCGCGCAATTCGCTCGGCACGCGAAACGCCAGCCCAACGCAGGAGCCGCCACGATCCAGGCCCAGCACAAGACCGGGCCGCTCACGCGTTCCCCGGTGCACCCATGATTTGACGCAAAGCGAGCGGCGATAACCGGAAAGCCGGGCGCGACTTGTCTCGACATGCGCAAATCCGGGATTCCAGATCAGAGAACCATAGCCAAAAACCCAAAAATCGCCCATATCGCAACGCCTGATCCGAACTCACGTTCGACCTACGAAAGAGCCAGCATGTCGTCAAGCGAAGCGCCGCGTTCAAGAAGTAGCCGCCGATTTCTGTGGCTCACCCTGTTCATTCTGGCTCTTTTCGGTGGATATTCCGCAGGCTGGTATTGGTTAGCCAACCGAGCAACCGAGCACGTCGACGAAACAATTACAAAGCTCAACGGAGATGGCCGCGCGGCTACATGCGAAAACCGGACGATCAGCGGCTTTCCGTTTCGTCTCGGCCTGACATGTGACAGCGTGGCTTATGAAGACGACGTCAACAAAATCGCCATGACGGCTGGAGGCTTGCGCACAGCGGCGCAAGTTTACGATCCACTCAAGACGGTTGCGGAATTGGACGGCCCCTTGCGTATCGACGCGCCGGGCATAACGCCACTGTTTATCGAATGGGATTCGCTGCGTTCCAGCGCACGCCTCGCTCGCCCCGTACCCACGCTGATCTCGATTGAGGCCACGGGCTTATCGGGCGTTTCCGATCCCGACGACGAAACCGACCCGGTGGAATTCTTTAGTGCTGAACAGGCGGAAGCGCATCTGCGCCCCAACGGTCCCGATCTGGATTGGGCAGGCAGCTTCAAGCAGTTGGAAATCGATCCTGCTGCGGTTGGCAACCGCACGCTGCCGGTATTCGACGGCGAGGGCGATGCCACAGTGAAGAATGGCGTTGCCTTGATCGAGTCGCGACCGAAAAGCCTGCGCGGCCAATCGATCGAAATTCGCAATCTAGCCCTGTCGTCCGGCGAAGCGAAAATGACGTTGAGCGGCCCAATTGCGGTGGATACCGCTGGCAGGGTGGACGCGACGCTCAGCCTCGCGATGGAAAACCCCGCCGCTGCTTCGGCAATATTCCAGACAGCGGTGCCGGAACGCGCTAACGAAATCGGTCAGGCGTTTGGCGCGCTCGGAATGCTGGGAGACAAGCCAACAATCCCGATCAAGATTGAGAAAGGCAAGATCAAGCTCGATCTGGTATTCGGCTCAATTACGCTTGGTCAATTGCCGCCAGTAGAGTGAGAAGCTTCGCGCTCAACTCTTTGCCGGCTGCTCTGCCACATGACGCCCGAAATCTGGTATGTCAATCTCCTGCCCCGCTTCAATAATCGAACGGCGTACACCACGGGTGTGGGTAAAGAGATCGAACAGCTTATCGCCATCGCCCCAGCGAATGGCGCGCTGTAAGGCGGCCAAATCTTCTGAAAACCGTGACAGCATTTCCAATATCGCATCGCGATTATGCAGGCAGACGTCGCGCCACATTGTGGGATCTGACGCCGCAAGACGCGTGAAGTCACGGAAACCAGACGCCGCATATTTGATGACTTCGGTTTTGGACACATTCTGCAAATCATCCGCCGTGCCAACGATGTTGTAGGCGATAATGTGCGGAAGGTGCGAAACGATAGCCAGAACCTTGTCGTGATGCGTCGCATCCATCACATCGATATTCGAGCCACAGGCGCGCCAGAATGCAGCGAGCCGGTCGAGTGCCGCCGGGTCTGTATCCGGCAGCGGGGTAAAGATGCACCAGCGATTGACGAACAGATCGGCAAAGCCCGCATCCGGGCCTGACTTTTCCGTGCCCGCCAGCGGGTGGCCAGGAATGAAATGCACACCTTCCGGCACGAAAGGCGACATCTGCGCGATAACGCTGGCCTTGGTCGAACCGACATCCGTGAGGATTGCGCCGGGCTTGAGCGCAGGCGCGATTGCCTCTGCCACCGCGCCCGATGAGCCAACAGGCACCGAAACAATCACCAGATCCGCATCGCACACGGCCTCTGCCGGGTCCGTATGATAGGACTGTCCGAGCTTCAGCTCCTCCGCACGCTTCAGTGTATCCACGCTGCGGCTGGCAATGGCCACATGACGGGCGAGACCCTTCTGCGCGATCACACGCGCCAGCGAAGAGCCGATAAGACCGATGCCTATCAGGGCAATACGGTCGAACATTGGTTCTGACATGATTCAGACTTCCAGAAATTCTTTGAGCGCAGCGACAACGCCGCGATTTGCTTCTTCCGTGCCGACGGTCATGCGCAATGCGTTTGGAAATCCGTAGGCGGTGACGCGGCGCAGAATATATCCCCGCGCCAGCAGGAACTCATCAGCCTTTTCGGCGCAGTATCGCTCGCCAGACGGAAAATGCATTAGCAGGAAGTTGCCCGCGCTCGGCGTCACGCGCAGACCAAGTGCGGTCAGTTCCTCGGTGAGCCACGCCAGCCATGTCTCATTGTGTTCGACGGATTTGGTGACATGCGCGCGGTCGCCCATCGCCGCCACGCCAGCCTCTATGGACATGGCTGTGACGTTGAACGGGTCGCGCACACGATCAACCGCGTCGATGATGTGCGACGGCGCGTAGAGCCAACCAATGCGTGCTCCGCCAAGACCATGCACCTTGGAGAAGGTGCGCGTCATGACGACGTTCTCGGACGAACCGACCAGTTCTATGCCCGCCTCATAATCGTTGCGACGCACGAATTCGGCATAAGCCGCATCGAGCACCAGCAACACATTTTTCGGGAGCCCCGCCTGCAATCGGCGCACCTCGTCGAACGGCAAGTATGTGCCGGTCGGATTGTTCGGATTGGCGAGGAATATGATCCGCGTGCGCTCCGTGACAGCAGCGAGAATGGCGTCAACATCTGCGCGCTCGTTCGTCTCGCGCACCGTGACGGCCTTTGCGCCAGTCATCTGGATGTAAATCTTATACTGCAGGAAACCGTGCTCGGTGATGATGCCTTCATCGCCAGGTTGCAGATAGATGCGGGCCAGAAGCGCCAGCGCTTCATCCGAGCCGTTGAAGCACAGAATGTTTGCAACGTTCAGACCATGCGCCTCGGCAATAGCCTGCCTCAATCGCGATGCGCGACCGTCTGGATAAAACTCCATGCGCTCGGCAGCAGCCTTCACCGCCTCGATTGCCTTGGGCGAAGCACCAAACGGGTTCTCGTTCGACGACAGCTTGAACACCTTCGCCACCCCCGGATGCGCAGACGATTTGCCCGGCACATAGGCTTCGATGTCCATCACACCCGGATTGGGTTGGGGACGAGAAGGTTTGTCGGCACGCGTCATGATTGTAGCCCGGAAGGAAAAATGCGTCAGGGCAATAGACCTCACGGAAAAGAATGTCGAGTGCGCGACATGGTCCAGCACGATTCCTTCCGTTGACGGAAATTCATTCAAGGCTTAAATAGCTTCCGAATTCGTGGTGATTTGGCCGGTCGGCTTGCAGCCACGTTAAACAAGTCGCTAAAGGGCCGTGTCAGTCAGGCAACCGGCATTTGCGACGCTGCAATGCCGGTTTTTTGTTGCGGGCAAGCGCCCCGGCAAAGGCCGCGAAAGTGAGTATGATGGCGGTTGCCCGCGCAAAGAGCCGAAAGGCCGACGAAGCAAACAAACCTTCCAGCCCGGTGCTGCGTTTCGGCGCGGATAAGCCACTCCTGTTGGAAGCAGGGGTGAAGCTCGCGCCCTTCCAAATCGCTTACGAAACCTACGGCGAGTTGAACGCCGACAAGTCGAATGCGGTACTGATCTGCCACGCGCTGACCGGTGATCAATATGTTGCCAGCACGAACCCGGTTACAGATAAGCCCGGTTGGTGGGAAGTGTTGATCGGCCCCGGCAAAATCATTGATACCAATCGCTTTTTCGTCATCAGTCCGAACGTGATAGGCTCGTGCCTCGGCTCGACAGGCCCCGCCTCCACCAACCCCGCAACCGGAAAGCCATACGGCCTTGACCTGCCGATAATCACGATTCGCGACATGGTTCGCGCACAGGCAATGCTGGTCGACCATTTCGGCATCGATCAACTATTCTGCGTCATCGGCGGTTCAATGGGTGGAATGCAGGTTCTCGAATGGACCTCGACCTATCCGGAGCGGGTATTTTCCGCGCTGCCTATGGCGACCGGCACGCGACATTCAGCGCAGAATATCGCGTTTTACGAGGCTGGCCGCCAAGCGGTGATGGCTGATCCAAACTGGCGAGGCGGCAAATATATCGAGGCTGGCGTGCGCCCTGAAAAAGGCCTCGCAGTCGCGCGCATGATTGCGCATATCACCTATCTTTCCGAAGCTGCGTTGCACCGTAAATTCGGGCGCAATTTGCAGGATCGGCAGAAGCTGACTTTCAGCTTCGATGCCGACTTTCAGATCGAAAGCTATCTACGCCATCAGGGCATGACTTTCGTCGATAGGTTCGACGCAAACTCCTACCTCTATTTGAGCCGCGCCATGGATTATTTCGACATGGCGGCAGACCATGACGGCCAACTCGCCGCCGCATTCAAGAATACCAAGACGCGCTTCTGCGTTGTTTCCTTCACCAGCGATTGGCATTTCCCGACCGAGGAAAGCCGCGCGCTTGTCCATGCGCTCAATGCCTCCGGCGCGCCGGTTTCATTCGTCGAAATTGAGACGGATCGCGGCCATGACGCCTTTCTGCTGGACGAACCGGAACTATTCAGCGCCATCGGCGGATTTGTAGCCTCTGCCGCCCGCGCCAAGGGACTAGCCTGAAATGAGTGTAAATTCGCATCCTCGTATCGACCTGCAGGTCGTTGCCGATCTCATTCCCGACAACGCCAAAGTGCTGGACGTCGGTTGTGGAGACGGCGAGCTTCTCGAACTTCTGCGGAACCAGAAAAACATTGACGGTCGCGGCGTGGAAATCTCACAGCGCGGCGTAAACGAATGCGTGGCGCGCGGGCTTTCCGTCATTCAGGGTGATGCGGATACCGACCTCGTCTATTACCCTGACAATTCGTTCGATTACGCGCTGCTTTCGCAGACCCTTCAGGCAACACGCAATCCACGCACCGTGCTCGAACATCTGCTGCGCATTGGCGAACACGTAGTCATTTCATTCCCTAATTTCGGTCATTGGAGCGTGCGCTCATCGCTGTTTTTTAACGGTCGGATGCCAGTGACGAAAGACCTGCCCTATAGCTGGTACGACACGCCGAACATCCATTTCTGCACGATCCGCGATTTCGTGGTTCTGTGCGATGAAGTTGGAGCAAAGGTCGAAAAGGCTGTCGCCATTAACGCCAATGGCCAGAAGATTGGGTTTTCCATGCCTTGGTGGTTCTGGAATTTCTTCGGCCAGCAGGCGGTGTTTTTGCTCAGACGCTAAATCACCGCGCTAGGTTTTCGCTCCTTAGGCTTCGCCACAGAACGCTTGCTGAAATCGACCGGTTTCAGTGCCTTGCCTTTGGTATCCTTGGCAAGTTCCACCTGTCGCTTGAAGAAGGTCATATTCGGCAAAAGCCGTCCGATATTGATAACCGTGGATTTCGGCAACTCGCTTTCAAGCAGGCTGTAGATGTCACGGCGGCAGGATGCATCGAGCGCGTCCAGCGATTCATCGATAATGACCCAACTGGGCTTGTGAACCGCAAGCCGCGCAAACGCCAGCAAACGCTGGTCGTCTTCGTTCAACTCCTTGTCCCAGCGTGCATCGCGATCCAACGAAGCAGACAGGCGCGCAAGGCCGACTTTGGCGAGCGCTGCATTCAGCTTGTCCTCCTGAAACGCCCCCACCTCCCGCGGATAGCTTAGCACCTGCCGCAACGTGCCACGCGGAAAATAAGGCGTGCGTGGAAAGAAGAACATCGAGTCGTTCTTGGGTAGCCCAATCTGCCCACTACCCCACGGCCAAAGTCCTGCAAGGGCACGGAAGAACAATGTCTTGCCCGCACCCGGATCGCCAGTAACCAAGACGCGCTCGCCCTGTTTGATCACAACGCGATCTTCGGCAAGACGCGTACATCCCGCAGGTGAAACGACCTCCAGGCCTTCAAAGCTCAGCCGATTGCTCGCGTTCTCCCTGAACTCAATTTGCTTTTCGCTGCCATGCAGATGGTCTGCCTCCACTAGCGCGGCCCGGAACGAGGCCACGCGCAGCAGCGTCGCACGCCAGTCGGCAATCGCGCCGATATTATTTATGAACCAGCGCAGCGATGAATGCACCTGATTGAAAGCGCCGACCGCCATCATCAGTCCGCCGAAGGTGATATCTCCAGCGAAATATACCGGGGCAGCCACAAGAATAGGCGCGATGATTGTGAGCCAACCATAGCCATCCGTGACCCATTCGAGACGTATCTGCACGGTGTAGATGCGCATGATCGACTTGAGCAGATTGCCAAGATCATTCTCCATGCGCCGCTTTTCGTCGGGCTCACCGCCCGCAATTGCGATGGCGTCCACATGCTCATTCACATGCATCATGGAAAAACGCAGATCGGCTTCGCGAGCATAGCGGTCGGCATTCAGCCCGATGAGCGGACGCCCGACCAACCAGGTAATGATAGACGCCGAACCAGCATAGATAAACGCGGCCCACACCATGTAACCGGGGATCGCATATGTGTGGCCACCGATGTGAAACACAAAGCCCGATGACAGCGACCACAATATTCCAACGAAGGATACAAGCAGGATGGACGACTGGAACAGCCCAAAGGCGAGCCCCGTCACAAGATCTGAAAGATGACCTGCATCTTCCTGCATCCGTTGATCAGGATTGACGCCAATCGCGCCCGCATTGGCGAGCCGAAACGCCCTGCGCGGCTTCATCCATTCCGCTATCAGATCGCGCGTCAGCGCCTCTCGCAGCCTCAGCCTGAAACGCTGGTTCAGCCAAGTTTGCGCAACGCCCAGCGTCAGTAAGCCACCGGCGATAATAGCAAACATTTCAAGCTGCTTGATAAGGGCAGCGAGATCGCGACGCTCAATCGCATCGTAAAATGGAGCATTCCAGCGGTTGAGAATGATCTGCCCCAGCGACGTCGCTATGATTATCGCTATCGCGCTGAGCCCGAGCCAGATAATGCGGTTGCGCAACGGCGAACCATTCAGCGCCTGCCGCATTGTCGCAATCTGCTCGCCAAACCTGATGGATTCGGCTGGCGCTGTAATCGGAGCGCTCGGCTGGTCTTTTTCGGAAGCCGCGTCTGACATGAGTCGTTTCCTTTCGAAACGGCTCTTTAGCGCGTTTAATCAGTCAGGACGACGCCTAGGATTCATCTTCCGGCGCATAGACCAGCACGGATTTCGGACGGATGCGGAAATGCGCAGGCGTCCATGTGCTTAATTCGCCATCTGTATTGACTGGCCGTGGACGGCTGGTGCGGATCGTCAACTCTGTCGTCTTGAAGGCGCGCACGTCATCCCATTGTCCCTGTGTGCCACGCCGCAGGCTTGGCAGTAGTCCAAGCAAGCGCCACCAATGATCGACCTCAAGACTATACACGTCGAGCCATCCGTCATCGGCGGTGGCCGTCTCTTCAACCGTCATGCCACCGCCATAGTGGCGACCATTGCCGACAGAAATCTGCATTGTCCTGATGGTTTCGGTCGTATCATCGTGGTCCACGAAAGCCTTGAACAGGCGCGACCTCATCAAAATGCGGGCCGCTACGATTCCATATCCAAGCGTGCCGAACCGTTTCTTGGCATGTTCGGTCAATTCGCCCGCAAGCTCTGCAGAAAACCCAATGCTCGCCACGTTAAAGAACAGGCGCCCATTAACCTCGCCCAAATCGATAGGCTTGGGCTTGCCCCGCGCGATAATTTCCGCCGCTTGCACAGGATCGGGCGGAATGCCAAGCGTTCGCGCAAAATCATTGGCCGTTCCCAACGGCAATACGCCAAGCGGCAGACCTGTGAACACCAAGCCCGCTGCCGCCGCATTTAACGTGCCGTCACCGCCCCCGATGATAGCCAGATCGACATCCCGCGACCGTCGAGAAATCAATTCAGAAAGATTTTCCTGCTCCTTGGTCGAAATCTCCTCAAGCCTGATATTCGCAGCATAGAGAACGTCTTTCACCGCATCGATGGATTCAGCCCCACGTCGCGCGTGCGGGTTTACGATAAGCAATGCTCTACGAGGCTTCTGGGGCTTCAATTTGCGCTCCAATCAATCGCGTGAGCTGAATTTAAGAATGAATTTGGTGGGATTATAGAGGTGATAAACGCTCACTTACAGAGTTGGGTTCCGTCGCTGCGAAGCCGTTGGGTGATTCATTGCTGCACCTTGCGGTGTCAGTACAGGCACAAACACACGGCGCGATGCGCGCTTGGCTGCCGGCAGCGCTTGATAAAGCCGCTTCTGCGCCTCAACGACAATCACGCCGGAAAAGATAGGCCAGAACCGTCTGCCCAACCTCTCAAGACTGCTGTGCAGCCGCAGAACCCATCGCCGCTTGGAAGGCGGATAGAACAGCGCATCCGCCCATGCGGACGGTGTAAAGTTCGCCTCCCGTAACAATGCGTCGAGTTGACCGCGTGAATAAGGCCGCCCTGTACCGAACGGCGTATGCTCAAACCTTGCCCAAACACCTCGCCGGTTTGGCACGACGATAACCACCCGTCCCGCAGGCGAAAGAACGCGCCAGATTTCATTCAGCGTTTCGCGTGGGTTCTCGGAATGCTCCAGCGTATGAACCAGCAATACGCGGTCGACGGAAGCGTCCACCAGAGGCAATTCCTCTTCAAACACCAGCGCAGTTGCTGACGGCTTCTCTGCTGGCCAACGCACCGCCCCCTGTGCCGCGGGCATGAAAGCGATTGTCCGGTCCGAATCGGCACCGAAACGTTCCAGCCATGGCAGTGTATAGCCGAGGCCAACGAGCCGCTCCTTCGGAACATTTGCCCAGATGCTCGACAGCGCCGTCGTAAGCGAACGCTCGGCCAGCCGCCCTGTCAGGCTGGCGTAGAATGCGCGGATGTTTACGATGTCGGAACTCATAGGCACAACGCTAGCCGTGCATCATTACGGATTTAACAAGCCGCGTGCGTGACATGTGCATTACCGCTGCATAAACTTCGCCAATCAGCCAAGGACCGCACATGACCATCGAAATCGAGCAATTCAACTGTCGCAGCGACAATTTCGGCGTGCTGGTACGCGACCCCGCAAGTGGGCTCACAGCATTGATCGACGCACCCGAGGAAAGCTCCATTCTGGCAGCAATTGAGCGCACTGGTTGGACGCCTTCGCTCATTCTAACAACCCATCACCACACCGATCATGTGGAGGCTAATCTGGCCCTAAAAAGCCGCTTCGGCGTCAAGATCATTGCCCCTGCAAAGGAAGCCGACAAAATTCCCGGCGTTGATGAAACTGTGGGCGATGGTGACACAATCGACTTTGCCGGAGAGAGGATTTCGGTAATTGCAACGCCCGGTCATACAGCAGGGCACGTTAGCTATTACTTCCCGAAATCAGGTGTCGTATTCACCGCCGACACGCTGTTTGCTCTGGGATGCGGCAGGCTTTTCGAATGCGGACCGGAAATAATGCACAATTCTCTCGGCGAGCTCGCCGCACTTCCGGCAAAAACCACCGTTTATTGCGGGCACGAATACACGCTGTCCAACGCGCGGTTCGCAGTCACCATCGACCCAACGAATGAAGCCTTGGCAGAGCGCCTCAAGCTCATTGAAACCTTGCGCGCCGAGGGCAAAGCGACCTTGCCCACAACAATCGGAACAGAACTCTCCACAAACCCTTTCCTTCGCAGCAGCGATCCGGCCATACGAGCCAATCTGGGAATGATCGACGCAACCGATACGGAAGTCTTCGCAGAGATTTCGCAGGCGCAAGGACAATTTCTGAGAATGGACGCGAAGCACATTATTGCAGCACTCGGCATGCAGCCGCACCCTGAGGGCGGCTGGTATGTCGAAACGCTACGCGACAATCCGAACGGTGGGCGCGGCTATTCAACCGCAATCTATTTTCTTCTCGAACGCGGCCAACAATCCGCATGGCATTGCGTAAAGGACGCGGTTGAAGTTTGGCACTTTCATGCAGGTGCGCCGCTCGCGCTCCGTATAGCATCGCCAAGCGGTCCGGTGGAAACCGTCACGCTCGGTATCGACATTCCGGCTGGTGAACGACCGCAGGCCGTGGTGCCTGCGGGCCATTGGCAAAGCGCGGCCAGTCTTGGTGTCTGGACGCTTGTTGGATGCACTGTTGCGCCAGGGTTTGAATTCTCGTCGTTCGAGATGGCGCCTAAAGGTTGGGAGCCGGGTCAGCCGCTCGTCTGACCCCAAGACTTCAACACATCGTCAAAGACCTTCTCGCCGGGAATGCCTTTTTCCATGGTGATGAGCGCGCGGCGTCCCGACTTGTAAACCAGCGGAACGTCAAGCCAGCTGCGCTCGCGCAGAAGCTTCATGTTCGCGTCTTTGTCCTGCTGGCTGTCGTTCAGCGCAATCAAAAAGAACCCGTCCGAAATCTTGGCGGGAATACCCGCAAGCGGCGTACCCGCATCCTGCTCGGACGATTTGAGCGCAACGCGGAGCACATTGTCGATACCACCACCCTCAAAGTTCTGCGGCGTAAGGAAAATCATCTCAATAATGTGGCTTGCCGGAAGCGTATTGTCCGCGTTGCGGCGGATCGTCATGCGCAGTTGCACGTCCTTACCGGGAATCGTGGCCTCGGCGCGGATCGCCGGTTCCGGTGGCAGATCACCACCGGGCGACTCCTGAACCACAGACCAGACTATCGAACCCGGTTCTGCTGAACCGTCAGCCGAATTGGTGCGCTCCTCGTAGAATATTGCGCGCTGGCCAACTTGCACAGCTCCCGAATCCGCTTGCGCGGGTGCTGTCTGGCTCGGAGCAGGCTGCGCGTCGGCAGGCGCCTGAGCAGCGTCCGCAGGCGGCTGTTGATCGGCAGGCTGCTGATCTGTTGCCTGTGTAGCTTCTTCCGGCTCGTCAGTGCCTTCTTGCGCCGCCTGATCCTGAGTCGCGGGTTGTTGCTGAGAAACTGGCGGCGTTGTGGCGTTATTTGTGGCTTCAGCCACGGACGCCCCCTCGCCCACAGTAGCACCAGCGGCAGCAGGCCCTGCATCAGCTTCTGTGCCATCAGCATTCAGCTGCTGTGTGAACTTTGCCGGACCATTGGCCGCAGGTGCAGCATCGGTCCCATTGTCTGGCTCGGTATTAGCAGTCGCAGGCTCCGCGGGCGCTGCGGGCTCATTCGAGGCCGTGCTCTTGCTCAGCGAATTCTGTCAGCTCCGCAACAGTAGCGGACAACTGGTCCTTGTTGAGCCATGCCGCATAACCACCGCCTGCCAGAGCAACCAACAGCAACAGCGCAGCAATCAACCGACCGAGACCACCCCGCTTTCGCGTTTCCTCGGCAGCAGCATATTCAACCGGCTGCGGCGCATCGTAGCCATCATCTTCCAGCGGTTCGAACTCATCCTCAGGAGCCATCTCCATCTGGGGAGGCGTGTGCCGCACCGGTTGCTGATGCGGTGCAGGCGGACGCGAAGTCGGCGTCGTCACCGGGCGTTGCGTCTCATAACTGCGCGTCGGTTCGGCGTAACGCGGAGGTTCAGGAGTACGCCGTGGCTCAGGCTGTCTTGCAGGCTGCGCAACAATTGGCTGGTTTTTCAGCCCATTGAGAGAATTGAGAACGTTTTCTAGCTCATCCAGCGGCTCTGCTCTTGAAGCGGCGCCATAAGAACGTTCCACTTCCGTGATCGCGTCCTCAAGCGCGCGACGCTGACGGTCCGCCACCTGCGGTGGTGGTGGCGGGGTCATGCCGGAAAGCTTGGCGGCAATGGTGCTGCGCGCCTTATCATAAACCCGCTGACGCATTTCAGGACTGGTTTCGCCCAGCCCTTCCAGCGTCTTTCTGAGTACCGCCACAAAATCCGACATTAAAATCCGACCTGAGTTATTGCCGCCCGCTCGATATGTCCCATCAGCCCAGCGAGAAGCTTGAAATTAGTCTTGAAAAGGGTCCGTCACAAGTATCGTATCATCGCGCTCTGGACTGGTTGACAACAAAGCGACAGGCGCGCCGATCAGTTCCTCAATGTGCCTAACATATTTGACAGCTTGCGCTGGAAGTTCCGCCCAACTCCGCGCACCAGCAGTCGTCTGCGACCACCCTTCAAGTGTTTCATATATTGGCTTAACCGCAGCTTGTGCCCGCATTGAGGCAGGCAAATAATCAATGCGCTTGCCGTCAAGCTCGTATCCGACGCAGACCTTGATCTCTTTCAAGCCGTCCAAAACATCCAGTTTTGTGAGCGCAATGCCAGAAATCCCGGAGGTTTTTACTGTCTGGCGCACCAGCACTGCATCGAACCAGCCGCACCGGCGCGGACGCCCCGTGTTAACGCCAACCTCACGCCCGACAGTCGCGAGATGTTGGCCGATCTCATCGTGCAGTTCACACGGGAAAGGCCCTTCGCCCACGCGGGTCGTGTAAGCCTTGGTGATTCCCAGCACATAGCCGATTGCCGTCGGCCCCAAGCCGGAGCCAGCTGCAGCCTGCCCCGCAACCGTATTGGAGGACGTCACAAACGGATAGGTGCCGTGGTCATTATCCAGCAACGCGCCTTGCGCGCCTTCAAAAAGGATACGCGAGCCAATGCGTCGCTTTTCTTCGAGCACGCGCCAAACTTGGTCCATGTAAGGCAGAATCTCGTCCGCAACGGACATCAGTTCGTCATAGATTTTCTTGGAGTCGATCTCCTCGATCCCCATACCGCGCCGCAATGCATTGTGATGACCTAGCAAGCGCTCGATCTTGACCATAAGCGTGTCGGGCTCAGACAAGTCCACGAGGCGAATTGCGCGACGACCCACCTTGTCCTCATAGGCAGGTCCAATGCCGCGCTTGGTCGTGCCGATTTTCAGCCCACCGGTTGCGTCTTCGCGAATCGCATCAAGCTCTCTGTGCAGCGAGAGAATGAGCGGCGCGTTGTCAGCGATACGCAGAATCTCCGGCGTAATTTCCACGCCCTGGCCGCGTAGCTTTGCCAGTTCCTGAACGAAATGGTGCGGGTCCACGACGACACCGTTGCCAATGACGGAAAGCTTGCCTTGCACAAGACCGGAGGGCAGCAGCGCGAGCTTGTAGCTAACTCCATCGATAACCAGCGTGTGGCCTGCATTGTGACCGCCATGATAGCGCACGACGACGTCCGCGCGCTCAGACAACCAGTCGACAATCTTGCCTTTGCCCTCGTCGCCCCATTGCGAGCCGACAACCACCACATTCGCCATTTTTTTATCCTGATGAATTGCCCGTCCAGCGAACCCAAATTCAAAACCAGCGCTCTATAACGTCTAAAGCATAAAGGCGACAGTTCTTTTCGATAGAACAGTGGCTAACCTTCGTTTACTCAAGCGCCGTTGTGGACTAACCCGATATGCATCCCGAGCGGAGTCGAACGCATCTGCGCGCCTATATCTATCTTCTGCTGACAACCTTGTTTTGGGGCGGCAACGCGATTGCCGGCAAGCTGGCAGTCGGACACATATCCCCAATGGTTCTGACGACAGGGCGCTGGGCATTGGCGTTCGTCATCATGCTTGTCATAGGCTGGCAAAGCGTGAAGGCGGATTTGCCTAAGTTGCGCAAACACTGGCTGTTGCTCGCCATGTTGGGAACGTTCGGGTTCACCATATTCAACGTCGCGCTCTATACGGCGCTGACACTGACTACAGCGATCAACGTCAGTATCGAGCAGGCAGGGATGCCCATGTTGATATTCCTGCTCAATTTCCTGTTTTTCAGGCTTAAAGCAAGCGGCGGTCAGATGATCGGGCTGTGCCTCACTTTGCTAGGCGTAGCGCTCACCGCCAGCCACGGTGTGCTCTCACGCCTGCTATCGCTCGACCTCAATCTTGGCGACGCTATCATGCTTGCCTCGATATTCGTTTACAGCGGCTACACGGTAGCGCTCCGCTTCAAGCCAGACATTCACTGGCATTCGCTCATGGTGGCGCTGACGGGATCGGCTTTTATAAGCTCCCTGCCCTTTCTTGCTATTGAAACAGCGGTTGGGACAGCCATTTTCCCAGACACTCAGGGCTGGGCGATATTGCTGTACGTGCTGATCTTCCCCTCACTGCTTGCGCAGGCACTTTACATAAGGGGTGTTGAACTCATCGGAGCAAATCGCGCAGGGCTTTTTATAAACCTCGTGCCGATTTTCGGAACGATACTTTCAATCGTTTTGTTGGGAGAGGAATTCCACCTCTATCACGCAATCGCGTTGACCCTTGTTTTCGGAGGCATCGCACTCGCCGAATATAGCGGGCGCCGCCATGAGGCGACGCCCTGAACGCATTAGTTCACGTCAAATTGCAAGCGCTTCGCCGATGCAATCTTGGGATTGCTCCGTAGTTCATTGAGCGCTTTTTCGGGAAACGGTGCGTCCAGATAGAGCAGCGCGATTGCATCCCCGCCGGGCCTGTCGCGGCCAAGCTGGAAGTTCGCGATGTTTACATCGTTTGCACCGCAAATCGTGCCAAGCAAGCCGATGATGCCGGGCGCATCCGGGTTCGTCGTATAGAGCATGTGATGGCCGACTTCCGCATCCAGATTAATGCCCTTGATCTGTATAAAGCGCGGCTTTCCATCCGAGAAACATGTGCCCGCGATGGTGCGCGTCATGCTCGGCGTTTTGACGGTAAGCTTGATATAGCCATCGAACACACCCGACTTGTCGCGCTTAACCTCGGAGACGATTATTCCCCGCTCCTTCACCATGATCGGCGCAGACACCATATTGACGTCTGACACTTGTGGACGGATCAAGCCCGCCAGCGTCGCGCTCATCAGGGCGCGCGTGTTCATCGTCGCAGTTGCGCCATCAAACAGTATTTCGACCTCTTTGATCGGCTCATCTGTGACCTGCCCGACAAACGCGCCAAGCACCTCTGCAAGCTTTACGAAAGGCTTGAGGCGCGGGGCTTCCTCAGCCGTGATCGATGGCATGTTGATTGCGTTGCTGACGGCACCCTTGACGAGATAATCCGCCATCTGTTCTGCAATCTGAAGCGCCACATTCTCTTGAGCCTCAGAGGTCGATGCACCCAGATGCGGTGTGCACACGACATTCGGGAACTTGAAAAGTTCGTTGTCCGTTGCAGGCTCCACCTCGAACACGTCGATGCCCGCGCCCGCCACCTTGCCGCTTTTGAGCCCTTCGATGAGGTCTTTTTCAACGATCAGCCCGCCGCGCGCGCAATTGATGATCCGCACACCGTCTTTCATCTTCGCAATTGCATCGGCATTGATGATGCCGCGCGTTTTGTCGGTCAGCGGCGTGTGCAGTGTAATAAAATCGGAGCGGGTGAACAGCTCGTCCAGTTCCACCTTTTCAACGCCGAGTTCCCGCGCCCTTTCTTCCGAAAGGAACGGATCGAACGCGATGACATGCATACGCAGACCAACGCCGCGCGTAGCAACGATGGAGCCGATATTGCCGCAGCCGATAACACCAAGCGTCTTGCCGGTGATTTCCACACCCATGAAGCGGTTCTTTTCCCACTTGCCAGCATGTGTCGATGCATTTGCTTCGGGCAGTTCACGCGCCACCGCGAAGATCAGCGCAATGGCGTGTTCGGCGGTCGTAATGGAATTGCCAAAAGGCGTATTCATCACGATGATACCGCGACGCGACGCCGCCGGAATATCGACATTGTCCACACCGATGCCGGCGCGCCCAATTACCTTTAGCTTGGTTGCAGCGGCGATGAGCTTTTCCGTGACCTTGGTGGCCGAGCGGATAGCAAGACCATCATATTGATCGATGACCTCAAGAAGCTTGTCCTTGTCTTTTCCGAGGTCCGGAAGATAGTCCACCTCCACGCCGCGATCCTTGAATATCTGAACAGCGGTGGGAGAAAGTTTGTCTGAGACGAGTACGCGTGGCATGAGCTTGTCCTTGAATAGGGGATCGGTGCCCCTCATCCGCAAGGCGCTTCTCCGTTGGAAACGAAGCTGGCAGGACGAGGGGTCGTTAAATCAGGCAGCAGCCTTGAGTGCTGATTTCTGGTTGGCGAAGGCCCAATCGAGCCAAGGCAGCAGTGCTTCCAGATCGGAAGTCTCGACAGTCGCGCCACACCAGATGCGCAGACCGGGAGGCGCGTCGCGATAAGCACCGATGTCGTAAGCGACACCTTCCTTTTCCAACGCTGCCACCATGCATTTTGCAAACGCAGCCTGACCATCAGCATCCAATGCCGTCACATCAGGATCGACAATGGAAAGGCAAACCGAGGTATTGGAACGCGTAGCCGGATCGACAGCCAGATTAGCGAGCCAACCGCTTGCTTTCGTAAAGCGGTCCAGCACCTCGAAATTCGCATTAGCCCGCGCAATCAGTGCATTCAGGCCCACCGATTGATTTGGCCCATTTCAGCGCATCGAGATAATCTTCAACGCACAGCATGGAGGGTGTGTTGATCGTTTCGCCCTTGAAGATGCCTTCAATCAATTTACCGCCGGAGGTCAGACGGAAAATCTTTGGCAGCGGCCATGCAGGCTTATAAGTGAGCAAGCGTTCCACAGCGCGCGGCGACAGGATAAGCATACCGTGGGCACCCTCCCCACCGAGCACCTTCTGCCATGAGAACGTGACCACATCGAGCTTGGCGAAATCGAGACGTTGCGCGAAAGCAGCGGAGGTCGCGTCGCAAATCGTCAGCCCCTTGCGATCCGCTGGGATGAACTCGCCATTCGGCACACGCACGCCGGAGGTCGTGCCGTTCCATGTGAACACAACATCCCGATCGAAATCGACGGCAGAGAGATCAGGCAAAGTGCCGTATGCCGCGTCGAAAGTGCGAACATCAACCAGCTTGAGCTGTTTGACGACATCGGTCACCCAGCCGGCGCCGAAGCTTTCCCACGCAACCATGTCAACACCGCGCTCGCCAAGCAGCGACCACAGCGCCATTTCCACGGCACCGGTATCCGAAGCTGGCACGATGCCGATGCGATAATCGGCAGGCACCTGCAAAATCTCGCGGGTAAGCTCGATAGCCTGTTCAAGACGGGTCTTACCGACTTTGGCGCGATGCGAACGGCCAAGCGGCGCGGCTTTAAGCGCCTCCAGCGACCAGCCGGGACGTTTAGCACAGGGACCTGAGGAGAAATTAGGGTTTGCCGGGCGCACTGCCGGCGTGGACGCAAGCATCGTCATCGTGGTCTATCCTTCCAGATAGTTAGCTCCTCGGTGGGGAGGAGTGGCCCACGGACGCGGATATGAGATCAGGCCTGAGTCGTCAAGGGAAAAAGAAATGCCGCGTCTGAAACATGGCAGCAAATTCGCTCAATAGAGGTCGAAACGTAATCCAACCTTGATCTGATGCACTTGCACACCCTCGTCAATCGAGAGTGTATCGGTGTCGAGATATTGCGTATTCGGCGACGACAGAAACTGATAGCCGATGTCGGCCGTCAGTCTGTCAGAGATGCGATAGCCGAACCCGGCATTGAGCGAGAAGGCGAATTCCGTCTGGCTTTCATCCAGATCAAGCGTGGCGAGATTGGTGCTAAAATCATCGCGCGTATACAGAACACCGGCCCCTGCCCCAACATACGGCGTGAACCCTGCAAACGTGCCCAGATCTACATAGCCAGTGAGCAACCCGCTCCATATTTCATGATTGGCAGAGATAGAAACAACGCCATTGTCGAAATCATAGCTATCAGAAGCAATGAAATTGCCGGTCAGATCCGCGCGCACCCAATCGTTGAAACGATAGCCGACACCAAGCCCGCCGCCAAACTGATTGTTCTTCGTATCTTCACCAAGCAATGTGAAATCATAGAGAGGATCACTGGCAACATAGGTCGCATCGCCCCGCAAATACCACCCTTTGGCCGTTTCGGACGGAACGTATTCGGGAAGCTGCTCAGCCTCGGCGGGGTCCATGTCTGCAGCGTAAACTGGCGCTCCGAGATAAAGAAGCGCCATCGCCACTACTGCAAGTTTTCGCACCATAACCAACCCCGCTCTTCGTGCGATTACAGCTTATTAACCACGCCGGTTAAGCTCTGGTTAAGGATAACAAATCCTCGAAAGCAAAAGCGCCCGGCACATGTCCGGGCGCTTTGAAAGGCGTGAGGCTTGCGCTTATTTGTAAACTGGCTCGACCGCAGGTTCGTAAGCAACGGGCTCTGGCGCACAGTTCGGCGCACTTCCGCCCAACGCATAACGCAGGCCACCGCGAACCTCATGCACGTTCAGACCATCGTCGAAACCAGGGCCAGGTTGAGTACCAACCTGTTCGAACATGCGTCCGCCCTCGACATGCGTGAAGCGATAACCCGCATCGAGTTGCAGCTTGTCGGTCAAGCAGTAGGAAGCGCCAGCCATGACGGCGGCGGCAAACCGCCAGTTGGAAGAACCGGGGTGTTCGACACCGGGAGGCGTGTTGGTCAAGTCGTCCCACTTGACGTGTGCACCACCAATACCGCCACCGATATAGGGAGTGAACCCGCCCCATGTGCCAAGATCGACATAGGCGTTGGCCAGAAGCAACCATGCAGACATTGAGGATGTATCAGTCGTAGCGCCATTGCTGCTCGAACCGTTGAAGTCCGACTTGAACCAGTAATCCGCCGTCACATCCGTGCGAAAATGGCTGTTAATCTGATAGCCGACACCAGCCCCCAGCGTAAACGCACCGTCCAGATCGCCTTCAAGAATGTCCGTGCCCGGCAATGGAACGCCAGCACCATACGTAATATATTCTGCCTCGCCAAAATTGGCCCAGTGGCCACCGAGGTCTCCACGAATATACCAACCACCCGTATTTGGCTGTTCATACACGACTTGAGCCGGAGCAGGCTCCACAGCGGCCATGTCTGCTGCCAGTGCTGGCAATGCTGTGCTGACAGAAAGTATCGCCGCGCTGAGCAAGAAAATACGCATATTCATAAACCTCTCGGAAAGCCGGAACCCGCCCGGCACCACCTCATCCGATATGGATAATGAATTGCAAAGGTTAAGCTGCTCTTAACCCTGTTTGTTAACCAAGCTCGACACAAATAAAAAGCGCGGGAAATGCTCCCGCGCTTTAAATCGTAGTGACTTTCGTTCGCCTCAGGCGGCAGTGCGAAGATCCGAAATAACGCTGACAATATCGTCCACCACCGATTCGACAAGCACCGAATCGTCGCCCTCGGCCATGACGCGGATCAGCGGTTCGGTTCCAGAGGGGCGGATCACGAGACGTCCACCTGCACCGAGGCGCGAGCGTCCATCTTCAATCGCCTGCTTCACATTCTTGTCTTCCAGCGGCTTGCCGCCGGAGAAGCGTACATTCTTGAGGAACTGCGGCACCGGCTCAAATTTGCGGCAAAGCTCGCTAACGGGTTTTTCAGCCCGCTTGACACAAGCCAGCACCTGCAATGCAGAAACAAGCCCGTCGCCCGTGGTCGAGAAATCCGACAACACGATATGGCCGGACTGCTCACCGCCGACGTTGAAACCATGCGCGCGCATATGCTCAACCACATAGCGGTCACCAACCTTGGTGCGATGGAGTTGCAGCCCCTGATCGGTCATGTAACGCTCAAGGCCGAGATTCGACATGACGGTGGCAACAACGCCGCCACCTGCCAGACGGCCCGTCTCGTTCCATGATTCGGCAATCAGCGCCATGATCTGGTCGCCATCCACGATTGCGCCCGTCTCATCAACGATCGTCACGCGGTCAGCGTCACCATCGAGTGCAATACCTATATCGGCGCGCACTTCGTGCACCTTCTTCTGCAAGCCTGCCGGGTGCGTCGAACCGCATTCCTTATTGATGTTAAAGCCGTTCGGCTCGACATTGATGGCAATGACTTCCGCGCCGAGTTCCCAGAGTGCGGCGGGAGCCACCTTGTAGCCTGCGCCATTCGCGCAATCGATTACGATACGCAGGCCGGACAGCGACATTGCACGCGGAAGCGTCCGCTTTGCGAACTCAATATAGCGGTCATGCACGCCATCGACACGCTTCGCACGCCCCAATCCATCAGGGCCAGCCAAACTAATATCGATTTCCTGATCGAGCATGGCCTCGATGCGCTGCTCCAGTTCATCCGACAGCTTGTAGCCATCGGGTCCGAAAAGTTTGATGCCATTATCGTCGTATGGGTTGTGCGAAGCAGAAATCATCACGCCCATATCCGCGCGGAGCGAACGCGCCAGCATAGCCACGGCCGGGGTCGGGATCGGTCCCAGCAGGAATACGTCCATGCCCGCGGCACAGAAGCCCGCCACCATGGCGTTTTCCAGCATATAGCCGGAGAGGCGCGTATCCTTGCCGACCACCACGCGATGGCGATGGTCGCCACGCTGGAAAGACATGCCCGCAGCCATGCCTACACGCATGGCAACTTCTGCTGTCATCGGAAATGAATTTGCGCGTCCACGAATACCGTCAGTGCCGAAATAGCGCTTCGCCATATACTCTTGACCCTAAAAACCTGCTGGGCGCTCATGCCACAAATCACCGCCCTGAGCGCATCACATTTAGTTAGCCTATATTACCAGTGATTTCGAAAAGGTTGCGTTGGCCTTTTTCCGTGGCGTCTACTGAATTCGGCTAAGTCGAAAATCGACGCGCCTCGCAGTATGTCATAAACAGATATATATATCATTTTAGAAATCTATAATATCAAGAACCTTCAATTCTGGAGGTTTAATAATGTCACTGTTGCGATCGGCAGCGTTCCTCTGCTGCCTCACCCTTGCCCTGCCCGCTCATGCCATGACGATGAAGGAGTGCTCGGAAAAATTTGCGGAAGCCAAGAAAGACGGCACCTTGAATGGTGCAAATTGGAGCGATTTCCGCGTTTCTCAATGCAATATTCTCCCCGAGGCAGCGGCAGACGAAAAGGCAAAGCCTGCGGCGGCAACCCAGATTCCCGAAGGCGTAACCTTTCCAGACAAGGTGGACAGCAAGTTCGCATCGGAAACGGCTGCAAAGCAGCGCATGAGAACCTGTTTGGACAGCTACCGGGCCAACCGCTATGCCAAAACGCTCAATGGCATGAAGTGGATTCAGAAAGGCGGCGGCTATTACAGTGCGTGCAGCGCGCGCCTCAAAGGCAACTCTTAAACATTACGCAATAAAAAAACGCCGCTAACGCGGCGTTTTTAGTTTCACCCTTGAGGCTGCGGTTCCATGCCGCCTTCCGGCTCCGAACCTTTCTTGCGTCCACGGGACGCTCCGGCCTTGGGAACCGCCGATCCGCGCGAAGGTGGCGTATCGTCTCCAAGATCACGCGACGGCTTTTTACCAGCTATAAGCTGCTTGATCTCATCACCGCTCAGCGTCTCATATTCGAGAAGCCCCTCGGCCAGCGCGATCCATTCCTTCTTATACTTGGTCAGAATGCGCTTCGCGGTCGAATAGGCCTCGTCGATCAGGCGACGAACTTCCGCATCGATAATCTGAGCAGTTTCTTCCGAAACGTTCTGCGTACGCGCGACGGAATGTCCGAGGAATACCTCCTCCTGATTCTCGCCGTAAGCGACATGACCAAGCTTGTCCGAGAAGCCCCAGCGCGTAACCATTGCGCGCGCCAGCTTGGTTGCCTGCTCGATGTCGGAGGAAGCACCAGAGGTGATGTTTTCCTTGCCGAACTTGAACTCTTCCGCCACACGGCCACCCATCATGATCGCAAGGCGCGAGATCATGTATTTGTAGCTCATGGAATAGCGGTCGCCTTCCGGCAACTGCATAACCATACCGAGCGCACGTCCGCGCGGAATGATGGTCGCCTTATGCAGCGGATCGGCGGCTGGAACATTCAGCGCCAGTATAGCGTGACCGGCTTCGTGATACGCCGTCAGTTCCTTCTCGGCCTGAGTCATGGCCGACGAACGCCGCTCGGCGCCCATCATGACCTTGTCCTTGGCGTCCTCGAATTCCTGCATAGTCACGAGTCGCTTGTTGCGACGCGCAGCCATCAGCGCAGCTTCGTTGACGAGGTTCGCGAGGTCCGCACCGGAGAAACCGGGTGTACCACGGGCGATAACCTTCAGGTCGACATTCGGCGCAAGCGGAACGTTGCGCACGTGCACTTTGAGAATCTTCTCGCGGCCATTGATATCCGGATTCGGCACCACAACCTGACGATCAAAGCGGCCCGGACGCAGCAAAGCGGGATCAAGCACGTCGGGGCGATTGGTGGCAGCAATCAGGATGATGCCTTCATTGGCCTCGAAACCGTCCATTTCGACCAGAAGCTGGTTCAGCGTCTGCTCGCGTTCGTCATTGCCGCCGCCAAGACCCGCACCACGATGGCGGCCAACGGCGTCGATTTCATCGATAAAGATGATGCAAGGCGCGTTCTTCTTGGCCTGATCGAACATGTCGCGTACGCGGCTCGCGCCAACGCCTACGAACATTTCGACAAAGTCGGAACCGGAAATCGTGAAGAACGGTACATTGGCTTCGCCCGCTACCGAGCGCGCCAGCAGCGTCTTACCCGTGCCGGGAGGACCTACCAGCAGCACACCACGCGGAATCTTGCCACCCAAACGCTGGAATTTCTGCGGATCGCGCAGGAATTCGACGATCTCTTCGAGGTCTTCCTTCGCCTCATCGACACCGGCAACGTCCTGAAACGTTATACGTCCATGCGCTTCGGTGAGCAGCTTGGCCTTGGACTTACCGAAGCCCATCGCTCGACCGGAGCCGGACTGCATCTGGCGCATGAAGAAAATCCACACACCAAGAATGAGGATCATCGGAAGCCAGGACAGCAAAACGCCAATCAATGAGCCCGAACCATCGGTTTCAGGGCGCGCATTGATCGTAACATTCTTGTCTTCTAACCGCTTCACCAGATCGGAATCACCCGGCGAATAGGTCTGGAATGCCGTCGCATTGTCAGAATAATTGCCCGTAATCCGCTGTCCTGCGATTGTAACCGACTTAACCCGTCCGGCTTCAATCTGGGACAAGAACTCGGAATATGGAATATCCTGCGTGGAGCCGCGCTGCTGCGGGCCGCCCTGAAACAGGTTGAACAGCGCTATGAGCAGGACCGCGATGATCGCCCACAAGGCCAGATTACGATAATTCGGGTTCATCACTTTCCTGTCGCACTACAGCCCAAGACGCGCGCCGGGCAAAAAAGGCATTCATTCAATTCGCCTCAACATAGGGAGGCGCAAGCACATTGCCAAGCGCTCCCTTCAGTTGAGTTAAGTTGTCTTTTCAATGTGACCGCGGAAAGGCAAGCCAGGAAACGGTTGTGCACCGACCAATCGAGCACTTTCGCCGGCAATCACCAGGTCGAAAACTGGCAGAAACTGGCTCCAGGGCGCAACAAGAGGCCTTGCCTCGCAACCTTCGGGTAAAATCGGCAGGGTAAGCATCGCCGCCCGCACCAAGCTTTCCGGCGCATCAAAATAGCGAGACGAATCGCCGCGCCTGCGCTTCACGCCCTCGATTATCTCAAAGCGACGATCCCAAATTTGGCCAGCGATTGGCTCACTCGATGGCAATCCACGAGCTTCGCGCAAAAAATAGATGGCATCCTTTCGTGCATCTACCAAAGCGCGTGCCAACGTCACCCTAAAGTTTCCGCGTCGCATTTTTTGCAGAAGAGCCATCGCGCGCTCACGATCCGGCAAGTGCTCCGCGCCGCCCGAAACGGCGACCAAAACCCGCAATGCGTGCAGCAGGGTTTCGTCTGGCGCATCAAGCGCGACCCGATCCAATCGGATCAGGCCCGGCGCAGCGCGACTGGCGTGCCGCCGCAGCAAGCCCGCGGCCCAAACCGAGCGCGCCATGCGCAACGCGCCAGCGTCCGCCGCCTCAGCAACAGCCGCGTCAACCTGCCTCGTCACCGTCTGCCGCCTGCCGCAATGCAGCGCGAACCCGCACACGTTCATATCGGGCATCGCTGTTGCTTGGATCGTCAACCCAACCGACCCCTAGCGCTGCCAATTTCTCTCGCAGCTGCGCCCTAGAGGTGCCGAGCAATGGGCGAACAAACCAGATCCGCCCACTATAGAGCGTTGCCGGTGCAATGCCTGCGCTCCCAAGACCCTTGCCGCGCGCACTGCGCATAAGCACCGTCTCTGCCTGATCATCGCGTGTATGTCCGGTAAAGACCGCCTTCGCGCCCTCTCGCATTGCGAGGTCAGCAAGCAGGCGATGACGCGCCAAACGCGCTGCCGCTTGGATGCCCTGCTTGGGCTTTGCACCCATCCATGCAAGAATTCTGTGTTCAACGCCATGCTCGCGGCAAAGCGAACCAACGGATTTAGCTTCGACCGCAGATTTCGGGCCTTAGGCCGTGATCGACTGTCGCAGCGATTAGCCGCGCGTTGGGATGAAATTTGTCGAGGTGAGATTTGAGCAGAAAGAGCAGCGCCGTAGAATCGCTACCGCCAGAAATCGCAACGATATAGGTCGCGCCCGGCTCGAAATTATAGGAATTGAATAGGGAGGCTAGCGGGCCGCCGTTCAGCACTTGGCCTCGACCTGCTCACGTTCGATGCGCTTTTTCAGCGCGGGAGAAGCGTTGGGGTAGCGCTTGCTGACTTCAGTAAAGGTTGCGCATCCGACATCGCGTTGATTGATACCAACCAGTGAGACACCAAGCTTGAACAGCATGTCCGGTGCCTTTTTGGCCTTCGGAAACTTCTTGTTTGCTGCGAGGAAAACCTCCGCAGCCTCACGATATTTCTGCTGTCCGAGAAGCGACTCGCCAAGCCAGAACTGTGCATCGGGAGCACGCGCATCATCCGGAAACCGCTCTACATGCTGGCGAAAACCTGCTTCAGCGGTCTTGTACTGCCCCGCCAGAATTGATTCATACGAGCTTCGGTAAAGATCGTCAGGGCTGTTCGACGGCGGCAAGGCAGCCACGACCGTGTCGTCGGACGTATCCGTACCTTCCTGTGGAAGGGCCGCATTGGGGTCGCGGGTGCCGACAGTTGTATCGCCCACGCTGCCGCCAACGACATTTCCGCTTTGATCGAACGTAATGGTACCGAATGATTTTTCCGGCTCGCCGTCCTGAGCGCCATTGGCTGGCGGCGTTGCCGCATCAGAGGGCGCCGAGGCAAGCTCTTCAATCGAAGGCTGAGCATTAGGCTGCGCCGCTGGCGTGGTCGCGGCAGGCAGTTCAGAAGGCGAACCCGGCTGTGGAGCCGGGTCTGCCATAGTGTGCTTGCGTGGGGCTTTCGCGCCACCAGCATCAGTCTTTTTATCTTCCAGTTCCTGGAAGCGGAACTCATTGTCTTCCTGCATCTTCCGGATTTGCTCCTGAAGCTGCATGATCTGGAAGTTGAGTTCTTCAATGCGCCCATTCATCTGGCGCAACTGCTCATCAAGCGCCTGATTGGTGCTCTGCGCCATCAAGATAGGTGCCTGCTTTTGCGCAGTGAACACGCCCGGCAGTCCGCCCTGTGGCGTAGGCGGCGTTACACCAAGGCTGGCTGCCTCTGCCACCCCGCAAAAGAGCAACGCTGCCACAGCGCCACTCAGTAAACTTCGCAACTGCATTTGCCTCTCGCAATCTGTTGTCGGCCCATTGGCCTTCTCTAAAATAGAACGATCTTAGCGG
The DNA here is from genome assembly GCA_049840935.1 of Mesorhizobium sp. Classification (GTDB taxonomy): domain Bacteria; phylum Pseudomonadota; class Alphaproteobacteria; order Rhizobiales; family Rhizobiaceae; genus Mesorhizobium_G. The sequence goes on along the minus strand of JASGJA010000021.1, from coordinate 125,523 downwards.
CCAAAATTTGATGTGTGCAGCGCAGCGGGCAAGATGCGCGCCTTTGTTGCAAGTCGGCAACAATCCGCCGCAAGCGAAAAGCGCCGGGACAGGCCCGGCGCTCTTTCAAATTCTGGCCTTCTCGGCAGGAATTAGCTGCCTGCACCGCGCGGCACAGTAACCGCACGACGGTTCTGCGACCAGCACGAGATGTCGTCGCATACAGCGACCGGACGCTCCTTGCCGTAGGAAATCGTCTTGAGGCGATTGCCCGCAACGCCCTGCGAAATCAGGAAGTCACGCGTTGCCGCTGCACGGCGCGCACCAAGTGCAAGGTTGTATTCACGCGTACCCCGTTCGTCGGCATGGCCTTCGACAGTGATGGCATAGTTGCCGTAACGATTGAGCCACTGTGCCTGACGAGCAAGCGTCTGCTGTGCGTCCGCACGAATCGATGACGAGTTGGTATCAAAGAAAATGCGGTCGCCAACATTCACGGTGAAGTCTTGAGGCGAACCGGGCGTTGCAGCACCCGCTCCACCAAGGCCGAGGTCGCCCGCATTGTTCGGTGTCTTTTTCGATGCGCAACCCGCGATGGCCAGACCGGCCACCAGCGCTATTGCGACTGGGTTTCTTGCTATAGCTGCGATGCGGCGCATACCCGCCTCTCCTTCAAAGTAACGTTTGGCAAAACTGTAACAAAGTGGTTGACCATCCAGTAACCACGTTGCGGTTAATGCGCGTTCAACGAACAGGGTTAATGTTTCCCTAACTTCCGTCCGAATCGCTGATTCCACATGGTTTTTCCCTCAATTCGGACCCTTCTGCACCGATTGGGGCCAAAAGGCGGCAAGTCGTCCAGAACGCCGCCCCGTGCGACGAATAGCTCAATCCAACAGGGGCGACCAAGCGGGGTCGGACGCGTAGTTCGGCGTTCCAATCGCCTGATCGTTCCGGCCTGTCAGGTCGATGGTCCGCAGTTTGGGACCACCAGAGCCAGCACCTTCCGCAAAGAACATCAGTACGCGGCCATTCGGTGCCCATGTCGGGCCCTCCTGCGCAAAGCCCGACGACAGGATACGTTCGCCCGAACCATCAGTTTTCATCACACCGATCTGGAACTCACCGCCCACCTGCTTCGTAAATGCGATCAAGTCACCGCGCGGCGACCAGACTGGCGTCGAATAGCTGCCGCCGCCGAACGAGATGCGCGTCTGGCCGGAGCCGTCCGCTCCCATCTTGTAGATTTGCGGCTGGCCTCCACGATCCGAGGTAAACACAACCTGACCACCGTCCGGCGAATAAGACGGCGAGGTGTCGATGGCATTGGTATTGGTCAACCGAGTTGTATTCCGGCTGCGCAAATCCATCGCGAAAATATTCGAGTTTCCGTCATCGCGGAGCAAGCTCATGATGACTTTCTGACCATCCGGAGAGAAGCGCGGCGCGAAAGTCATGCCCGGAAAATTGCCTACGAGTTCGCGCTGGCCTGTCTCGATCTGCAACAAATAGACCTGCGGCTGGCCGCTCTCATAAGACATGTATGTGATTTCCTGACGCGTCGGCGAGAAGCGCGGCGTCAGCGCAATTGTCGTGCCCTTGGACAGATAGCGTACATTCGCACCATCCTGATCCATAATCGCGAGGCGTTTCAGGCGCTTATCCTTTGCACCCGACTCGTCGATGAACACAACGCGCGTATCGAAATAGCCTTCTTCGCCGGTCAGCGCCTTATAGATCGCATCGGCGATGATGTGCGCGACACGGCGTTTGTTTGCCATCGGTGCGAAAAACTGCTCGCCTACGAGCTGCTGCGCGCCAAACGTATCCCACAGACGAAACTCGGCGCGAATGCGCCCATCAGCTTCCGTCGAAACGCGACCCGTAACCAGCGCCTGCGCGTTGATAACCTTCCAGTCCTCAAAACGCGGCTGGGCGTCAGGATTGGAGATCTTTTCCACGAACGCCGCCTTGTCGATCGGCGCAAACAATCCTGAACGCTTGAGATCAGCGGCGACAATCGAGGAAATTTCAGCCCCTAAGCTTTCGCCAAGGAAATCGGTGACGGCGATTGGCAAAGGCTCGATAACGCCCTTGTTCACATCGATCTCAACGCGAGCCAGCGCTGGTTGAACGACAGCCATGGGTGCGGCAGCAAGCACCGACAACACCAGAATCGATTTGAGCAGTTTCTTCATTCCCATCTGCCTCTTTAAATCTTTCGCGATCAGAACATCGCGCTCGGATCGAAGTTCACGGCGATTTCGGCCCACACATCGGCCTTGCCGGCGGGCAATTGCAGCCCTTGCTGGTCACAAATTTGCACGGCCCGCACCGCGCTATTATCGAATGCTCGATTGCCACTCGACTCCTCAACACGAGGTCTACCGTCAAGCTTTCCACTGGCATCGACATTGAACGCCACCTTGACACGAAGGCCGTCACCACCTTCGGCCCCTGCCGGAATTGTCCAGCATCCGCTCAACTGTTCGCGTAACGCGTCTTCCTCGCCACGCGACAGCTTCGCGCCCTGATTTTGCTTGCCGCCCAGCGAGGCTTCCTGGCTGGAGCGCTTGGCCCCGCCGCCCGCTGTTTTTTCCTTGCTCAGCAAAGCAGCGACTTCGTCCTCATTAAACTCACTGTCCTCAGCCTTCGGCTTAGATGCGGCTTCTTTGACGGGTTTTTCCGACGCCTTGCGATCGGGAGCCTTCGCCGTCTGCGCTTCGGCAGGCTTTGGCTTTGCTTCTGGCGCTGGTGCATTGTCAGGCAGCTTTACCGCTTCCTCGACAGGCTTCGATTCGGCAATCGTATCTGCGATGGAGTCAGTCGTTTCCGGCTGCGCCTCAGCAACTTTTTCCGCCGGTTGTTCGGCAGGTTTCGGCTCTGCCTGCTTTTCGGGCTTAGGATCGGGCTGCGGCTGCTTGACGGGATCGGGCTTGACCTCTTCTTTCGGCTGCTCTGTCTGGGCAACCTCAGTGGCCGGAACCGGCTTCGGTTCCTCGGTCTTTTGAACCTCTTCCTTTTTGACTGGCTCTTCTGGCTTTGGCTCAGGCTTTGGAGCCTGCGCCGATTCTACCGGCTTTGGCTTCGCATCAGGAATGGGCGGCTTTTCGGTATCGACATCATTGTCGCCGATCTTCTGCGCATCCGGCACAGTGTCCGGGCGCGATGTCGGCAATGGCGCAGGCTTTTCCGACATGGGCGCTTTCTTGTCGCCCATCTGCACCTGCGCAAGTTCCTCCACCGGCACAATATCTACCGATACGGATTCAACTGACGCATCCATGGAGCGCGGCGAGGACAATGACACAAGTCCCAAGCCGAGAAGCACGGCGTGCATTACAACTGAACTTGTGAGGCTGCTTTTCATAACCCGCTTCAGGAGCCCTGCTGCGGAAGGCCGACAAGGCCAATGTTCTTGTAACCAGCCGAACTGATTTCGGCCATGACACCCATGATCGTGCCGTAATCCGCGGTCTTGTCGCCACGGATCAGAATGCGCTCGTCATAGCCGGTCTTGGCGATGGCCGCGAGCTTGGAGGCGACTTCGCCGAGCGGATAGGATTCGTCGCCGATCCAGATTTCACCTGACTTGTTGACCGAAACCTCCAGCGGCTTTGTCTCTGCAGCGGTCGTTGCCGCATTGGCCTTGGGCAGATCAATTGGAACTGTCGAAGTCAAAAGCGGCGCGGCCACCATGAAAATGATGAGCAGCACGAGCATAACGTCCACCAGCGGCGTGACGTTGATCTCCGACATCAAGCCGTGATGGCGGCCACGGCGTCTATGACCCCGGCCACCGCGACCCGCCCCACCTACAGACATACCCATGATCGTCTATCCAATCCGCTCCAGCCTTACGCGGCTGCCCTTGGAGCAACTTTCTCATCGATTTGGCGCGACAGTATGGCGGAGAATTCGTCCGCAAAGCCTTCCATGCGCACACCAAGCTTGCCGACATCCGATGACAGCTTGTTGTAGGCAATAACCGCCGGGATAGCCGCCAGCAGACCAATCGCCGTTGCGAGAAGCGCTTCCGCGATGCCGGGTGCAACGACAGCCAAGTTGGTCGATTTCGAACCGGCGATAGCCTGAAACGAAGTCATAATACCGACCACCGTTCCGAACAGGCCGATGAACGGAGCCGCCGACCCGATTGTCGCGAGAAAACCGAGACGACTTTCCAGCCGCTCCATCTCTCGCGTCAACGCAAGGTCCATTGCCTTATCGATACGCGTCTGTAGCCCGATGGGCGACTTGGCACCCTTTTCGAACGACTTCTTCCATTCGCGCATGGCTGCAACGAAAATCGCACCCATGCCGGTCGTCGTGCGATCAGCCAGAGTGCGATAAAGCTCTTCCAAAGACTGTCCGGACCAGAAGATTTGCTCGAAACGGTCAAGCGCCGAGCGCATGCGGGCATAGGCGAATATTTTGTCGAAGACGATTGCCCACGTCCAGACAGACGCGCCCAGCAGGCCGATCATCACCAGTTTGACGACCCATCCAGCCTGCCAGAACAAGCTCCAGACCGACAATTCCGCGCCTGTCGCCGCGAGAGGAAGTTGTTCCATCTTTGTGTCCCTAAAGAAACAGCCCCGCAATATGGGCGCTGCGCCGTCTTTCCCTGTCTGGCCGCACGACCGGACATGCTTCGGAAAGCGTGTTTCGCGGCCTTTTCACGGCGAAATTTGGTGAAAGGAAGGCATACGCATTGCATGCAACCTTTCGGTTTTCCCTTAATGGACTGTTATGGTTAACGATACGTTAGAAAAGTCAGGAGGTTAGGTGCCGATCTCCCGGCAAAAATGCCGCAACCCACTCCTTGGGAAAGCGCTTTGGCCGACCCGTTTCACCAATGATCGCCGCCTCTACCCGTGCCTCGACAAGCACTTCCTCGCCACGCAATAAACGCTGCGCCATGAAAACACGCGCGCCCGACAATTCGGCGACATGTGTCTCGACCGTAATGATGTCGTCGATGCGCGCAGGCGTGCGAAAATCGATCTCCATCCGACGAACCACCCACACAATTTTCTCGCCATGCTTGCCGTCATGCAATTCCGTGTGATGCACACCGCAAAGCCGCAGAAAGTCGGAACGCCCTCGCTCCAAAAATTCCAGATAGCGAGCGTGATAAACCACGCCGGAGAAATCCGTATCGGCATAATATACCCGCGCCAGTAACCGGTGCGTGCCGTTGTCGAGCACGCCAGTCAGCGCAATGTCACCGCTCGAACCGTTCACCTTCACTCTTCCTGAAACAAATTGATCTGCTGCTGCACGAATTCCTTGGGCGGATCAATGCCAAGGTGTCGCCAAGCATTGGCCGTCAAAACGCGACCGCGAGGCGTTCTCTGAATAAAGCCCTGTTGGATCAGGTACGGCTCGATAATATCCTCGATAGCATCTCGCGGCTCGGACAGGCCCGCCGCAATCGTCTCAATTCCAACCGGCCCACCTCCGAAATTCGACGCAATCATCGTGAGATAGCGTCGGTCGAGTTGGTCGAGCCCAAGCTGATCGACCTCCAGTCGCGACAGCGCTTCATCTGCGATGCGGCGATCCACCTTTTCAACACCCGCCACGGATGCAAAGTCGCGCACGCGACGCAGCAACCTCCCCGCAATGCGCGGCGTACCTCGCGCACGGCGTGCGATTTCCACCGCACCGTCATCGCCCATCGGCATGCCCAGTATACGTGCGCCGCGTCTCACGATCAGTTCCAACTCTTCAACGGTATAGAAATTCAGCCGTACCGGAATGCCAAAGCGATCACGCAGAGGATTCGTAATCGAGTTCCAGACGCGTCGTCGCTGCAACCAGCGTGAACTTCGCGAGATCGATCTTCACAGAGCGCGCCGCCGGACCCTCACCGATGATGAGATCGAGCTGATAGTCCTCCATTGCAGGATAGAGAATTTCCTCGACCGCCGGGCTAAGGCGATAAATCTCGTCGATGAACAACACGTCTCGCTCTTCGAGATTTGTCAGCAGCGCCGCTAGGTCGCCCGCCTTCGCAATAACCGGGCCTGACGTGGATCGGAAATTCACACCCATTTCACGCGCCATGATCTGCGCAAGCGTTGTCTTCCCAAGACCGGGCGGCCCGACAAACAGCACATGGTCAAGTGCTTCGCCGCGTTGTTTGGCCGCTTCCACGAACACTTTGAGATTTGCGCGCGCTGCTGCCTGCCCGACGAAATCATCAAGCGTCTGCGGACGAAGAGTCTGGTCGACATCCTCGCCACGCTTTTCTGATGAGATCAGGCGTGGAGCGGTGTTCATAACCATGACCTCGCACGGCAACCTTTGCAGAACAAGGCAGAACTCAACGCGCTAATTCCTTTAGACCGAGACGAATTAGCTTTGCAGAATCGGCCCCCTCACCAGCTTCCTTGATTGCCGCCGCAATCGCATTGGCGGCAATGTCGCGCGAGTAGCCAAGGTTTGCGAGCGCAGACACAGCATCGGCGACCGGCGACGGCGCGACACCGTCACCCAGCGCCTGCTTCAATCCGATCGTCCCGCTCGCCCCACCGGAATAGGCCGGAGCCTTGGCCTTCAATTCGGTGACGATACGCTCGGCCACCTTCTTGCCGACGCCGGGTGCGCGGCTCACCATCGCGATATCTCGCAACGCAATTGCATTGGCCAAATCGCTGGGTGAAAGCGTCGAGAGAACTGCCAGAGCGACCTTTGCGCCGACCCCCTGCACATTATTCATAAGCAGCCGAAACCATTCCCGCTCCAAAGCAGATTGAAACCCGTAAAGACGGATCATGTCCTCGCGAACATAGGTTTCGATAAACAGCGTCACCGCTTCGCCCGCTCCCGGCAGCGCCGACAAAGTCCGCGTCGAGCAATAGGCCACGTAGCCGACGCCATGCACATCAATGGTGCAATGGTCATCTTCGATCTCGTCCACCAGCCCCTTGAGCTTTCCGATCATATCGCCCCGCCCTATCCCGCCATGGCCGCAGCGAGACGGCCCTGCACGCTCTGGCGATGATGCGCATGGCATATCGCAATCGCCAGCGCATCGGCAGCATCATCGGTATCGAAGGTAGCTTTAGGCATCAAAACCTTGACCATCATTACGATCTGGCCTTTTTCACCTTTTCCCACGCCGATAACCGCTTTCTTGACCGCATTTGGCGCATACTCGGCAACAACCAGCCCGCCTAGCGCTGGCACCAGCATCGCCACACCTCGTGCCTGTCCGAGTTTCAGCGTCGCTGATGCATCCTTGTTGACGAAAGTATTTTCCACCGCCGCTTCGTCCGGCTCGTGACGGCGCATGACATCCGTCAACCCGTCGTGAAGCTGACAAAGACGCAAGGCCAGAGCAGCCTTTTCGTCCGAACGTACCGTTCCCGACGCCACAAAGCGAAGCGAATTGCCTATAGCTTCGATAACGCCCCAACCGGTGCGTCTCAGGCCGGGATCAATCCCAATGATGCAAATCGCGCGCTGCATGCCGAATTATCCCCTTTAGGGGACGGCATGCCAGCAAAATGTGAACAAACCAGAAACGTTTACAGAGGAATCATCCGCGCCCGAATGCAGTTTTCAGTAAAAGTATCTGATCGGAAACCGGATTGCCGCGTCTGTTCAGCGCTTGTTCGGCAGTCTGGCCATAAATTTCCTCGTCCATCCGGCGCACGCGCGCCTGCAATCGCAAGGAAAGATCGACCAGTTCGCGAAACTCGTCTGGCAATTCCGTCCAGCCAAGCGTCTCCTGATGCGCCGAAGGCGTATCAAGCCGAACCTTGGATTTCTCCGAAGCCACCTGATCGCGCGTCATTTCGCCCGAATTGAACGCTCGCTGAAGCAGCAGCCACGAAGCCACCTGCATCAGGCGCGTAGTCAGGCGCATGGATTCCGCCGCATATAAAGTCGCGGCAGGACGTGACAGCCCCTTCGCCGCAGCGCGACCACGGCCATCAAGATATTCGGCAGTGCGCTCAACCAGCGCCATACCTTCATTGTAAAGCGGCTTGAAAGAGTCCGAATGCAACCGGCGCTCGGCCAATCGAACGGTCTTTGCGGCTTCCCTAGAAACCTCACTCATGCCGGCGCCCCTGCCGTTGATTTTTTCATTATTCCGCCAGCCATCGTTTTTCCTCGCGCCTGACGAACGATCAAGCGTATGCGGGTGAAGATGCGCCGTAGATCACCGGTTGGCAAGATTATGTTTAATAAAGGGTTAACGAAGGTCGTTGTTTTCCAATGACTTTTAGCTGTTACTGTTAAAACTATTTATAATATGCTTTTTGAGAACAAGCTAAAAAGATAATAAATCAAGGTTGTTAGCTGGCACTGAAAACACGTTTTAAGATTTCGACCGGGAGCCTTCAAACGTTAACCATCGCATTTGATGGGTTAGCTGGACACCCGTATTTACCTCGCGAGATTTCTGATTCCATGATTCGATCTGGCCTTCATGATTTGGAGGCGGGACGATGGAGCAGCGGTCGCTATTCGGGCTTTGGGAGCATCTTGAGAGGCTGAGCAAAATCGGCGATCCGCTGGAAGTTCTGGAGGCGGCGGTCGACTTCGAATATTTCCGCGGCTGGCTGACCGAAGGGCTGGGCTATGGCGACGGAACCAAGGGCGGCCGCCCTGCCTTCGATCCGGTGTCGATGTTCAAGGCGCTGATCCTTCAGGCCCAGCACAATCTGAGCGATGCCAGAATGGAGTTCATGATCCGGGACCGGCTGTCCTGGATGCGCTTCCTGGGCTTCGACCTCGGCGGTCCGACACCCGACGAGAACACGATCCGGCTGTTCCGTAACAAACTGACCGAGACGGGCACGTTGAAGCGAGTGATGAAGGCGTTCGACTGGCAACTCCAGAAGAAGGGCTACATCCCGATGTCAGGCCAGATCATCGACGCATCTCTGGTGCCAGCGCCGAAGCAGCGGAATACGGATGCGGAGAAGGAAGCCATCAAAGCCGGCAAGACGGCGAACGAAATCTGGCCGAACGAGCCGAACAAGGCGGCCCAGAAAGACACCGATGCGCGCTGGACGCTCAAGATCGGTGGCAAGATCCGGTATCGGCCGGACGGCACGCCGCTGCCTCAAATCGCGTTGCCGGTCTTCGGCTACAAATCCCACATCGCCATCGACAGGCGCTTCGGCTTCATCCGGGAGAGCGCGGTGACTTCGGCCGCACAGGCGGATGGCCGGATGCTGCCGCGATTGGTGACGACGGACAACACTTCCTCCGAGGTCTGGGCCGACAGCGCGTATCGGTCGCAGAAGAACGAGAAATGGCTGGCTTCAAGGATGCTGGTCAGCCGCATCCATCGTCGCAAGCCGGCAGGCAAGCCGATGCCGCAGAATATCGCACGGGCCAATGCCGCAAAATCGTCGATCCGTGCCCATGTCGAACACGTCTTCGCCCACCAGAAAAACCGCTTCGGCCTGTTCATCCGCACCATTGGCCTAGCGCGGGCCGAGGCGAAACTCACTCTGGCCAACATCGCCTACAACTTCGACAAGTTGATCTTCCATGAACGGGCAGGAACCTTGGGCTGAATCCGTCTGGCGTCGGAAAAGCAGCCCGGTATCGGCCGCCATGACGCCCTTCGACGATCAAAGGCGGCATCCTCAACCGACCGCCAACCCCCAATCTGGCTTCAAACTCGGCCGCCGGCTCAGTCTGCGGGGGTTAATGCGGGTGTCTAGCTTAACCCTTTGGTAAGGGATTCGAAAGTCTCAATTTTCAGGCGTCAGATCAACGATCTCCTGGACGCTGACAGCGGCTATCAACGATGACCTTAACCTTTTCCGCGAACCTCTTGGCGTCGCTCTCAGTGAGGCGGAAATGGGTTGCAATACATGCTTACGAAGAACCGGACAAAAACTAATTCTTGATCAGCCGCGCTGCGATGGCCTGGGACGCACTACCGTCGCCATAGGGTTGGGCATCAACACCTATTGAACCAATCGCACATCTAATCACATCAGCGATATCGCCTCTATCCGGCGATGTAAGGCGGTTCCATCCAAGATCAACGAGTTCCACCCACTCGGTTTCATCTCTCAACGTGACACACGGAACCTTATAGAAGAACGCTTCCTTTTGCACGCCGCCGGAATCAGTTGCCACGACTGCGGCATTGCTTTCAAGAGAGATCATGTCCAGATAGCCCGCGGGCGGGATGACTTTTACATGATGGAATGCGATATTAAACGCTTTCATTTTCTGTGCCGTGCGTGGGTGGAGCGGCAGAACGACAGGAATGATTTCGGTCATCTTTTCGAGAGCAGAAACGATGTTCTTCAACCGTTTTGGCTTGTCTGTATTTTCGGCTCTGTGAACCGTCGCCAAAATATAGGCGCGAGGGCTTAAATCGAGAGTTTTCAGAATGCTCGCACGCGCTAACGCTTTTTCAGCGAACATTAGCGCTGCATCGTACATGACATCGCCGACCTGGATAATACGCTGCCGGCTAATTCCTTCTTTGATGAGTTGTGCCGTTCCTTCATCTGTTGACGTAAACAATAGATCCGACAGTTGATCCGCCACGATTCTGTTTATTTCTTCAGGCATCATTCGGTTAAAGGATCGTAAGCCTGCTTCAACGTGAGCAACCGGAATATGGAGCTTTGCGGCCACAAGCGCACCGGCTAGGGTGGAATTCGTATCTCCGTAAATAAGAACCCGGTCGACATTAAGAGACTGCAATAGTGGCTCAAGCTCTTGCATCATCGCGCCAGTCATAACGCTGTGCCCGCCACCGTGGATATTCAAATTATGATCCGGTTTCGCTATTCCTAGCTCATCAAAAAAAACGTCTGACATTTCAGGGTCGAAATGCTGCCCTGTATGAATCAGCACTTCTTCCACTTTTCCCGTTTCTGCAAGCGCCTTGCTAACCGGTGCGACCTTGATGAACTGCGGGCGTGCCCCCACGATGGTAGCTATTCTCAAAAATCATTCCTTCTTCTGATATGAAAACGAACTGTCGACATAGCTTGTATGAACGATGGATAGGCATTTGACTCATGTTTCAAGTCACAATGGGGTACCGAGATTTAGCTTTCCGAAAGAACACCTCCCTCCTCATTTGGATTGAGACACGGAGCGCGCAACACCGAATCAGCTTCGTCACAACCAAACGCTAAGAAGACAGCAGGGACTACGCTAATCATGAAGACGGCATCGAGAATATCATGGCCGAACATGATGTTTGTTAGACCCGTACCCATATAGGCAACTAACGTTATCAACAATATCCCGCCTCCCACACGCCGGTACACTTGTTCGCGAGCGAATGTAGCGCGCCATGCAAGCACGAATAGATATACTATCAGCGCCATCAATGCGGTGAAATTAAATAGCCCGCTCTGCACTAGCGTTTGCAGGGCAAAATTGTGAAAGTGACTAAAGGTATGTCTAATCCCATAAATGCTGGATAGCTGCTCTGACATCCGGTCCGCAGCAGCGTGCTGACCATAACCGAACCACGGAGCCTGTTTCCACATTTCGAACCCAATTTCCCAAACTGCGAGACGTATTCCCCCCGAATTATTGTAGTCGCCGTAGTTCTGAATTCTATTCCAATCATTAAACAAATGTCCGAATCGGCGTGTTAGAAGAGGATTTTGCTCAGCAAGCATCAGCAGTGAGACAATGAGTATTAGCGCGATGAGTGCCGAGATCCATCCTTTGGTTCTGAAGCGCCATGGGCAAAAAATGAAGAATAGAAAGATAATATTAAATCCGAGAACCACTATAGGTGCGCGGGATTTTGACAGCCCGATAGCCACGGCACCGCAGCCCGCCGCGATGGCTAGAAGCAATCTATTTTTCTTAGACCCGGTAAAAATTCCCAACAACGTGATAGAAACAGAGATTATCAGAATTGTTGCAAATATAAGCGCATTTCCCGCTCCACCTTCGGCTCGACGAAACCCCAGTCCATACACTTGAACAACCGCCAATATCAGTGCTGTGACGCAAGCGACTGCTGATCCCCACACTAGTGCGGAATATACATCTCTTCTATTTGAAACTGACCACGACGCGTAGGCGAATGGGAAAAAAGCGAATGTTGCCAATCCGAGCAATTCAGAAGGATCAGAGAATGCACTACCGTTTACAACGGCTGCAAAAATTGCGGTGCAGACATATAAAAGAAATAGCGTAGTTAGAACTTCGATTTCCCGAATTGTAGAAATGTTAAGTTTGCCTCGCACCACATTGCTTATCGAATACAATGCAGCACCATTAAATATGAAACTCACAGCACTGCCCGCACCGGGTGGAAGAGCAAAACAGACAAATGTAAAGACGCGATTTAGCTTCCAGTTGTTGCCCTGTTTTGGCGGTCGCGTCGCTTTTGAAACAATCATGCTGGCTCAACAAGTAAGGGAACTGAGCGCATTTTGCGGTTGAAGTGCCAAATTGAGGCCTGGATTAAACCGCGCGGAGGCTCGAAATACTATCTTCCAGCACGGAAGGTTTCTGTAAATCCAACTGAGAATTCGATAGGGGCAGAGAACGATACAGATCAATCAATACTGGCGCAAAACGCGACCATCCAAATTCCCGTGCGAATTTATCGCAATTGCCTTTCGCGATCGCAATTGCCTCATCGCTGGTTCGGTGTAGAAAACGAACAATATCCCACTCAGTGAAATCTCTTTTCAGAAGGAAACCAGTTTGCCATTCCCGAATAATTGCCCCCATCTCGACAACGTCGGTAGCCAATATAGGAACGCCCGCATTCGGAAACTCCCAAATCTTGTTCGGCGTGCAATACAGATGATTTGGGCAAACGTTCTCATAGGGAATGATGCCTATCGTCGCGCCTGCGGTCCATGCAGCTAACTCTGTCTGCGGCGCCGGAGGAATGATTACTAGCGCAGGCGGTCGGTCGGGAGTCATGCACGCCCTGGCTACTTGTTCCAACTCTTGCTGCAAGGCCCCCCAACCCATTGCAACAATAGACCAATCTTCCGGCAAGAGAGGCGCTGCCCGCATCAATTGTGATAATCCCCTGTAATTGGCAAACCCGCCTTGGAAGAGGAGTATCTTCTGCTCTCTTGGAAGTCCCGTCGCAGCATGAAGCCTGCCGTCATCGAATGCTGGCGCCTCATATATCGTCGCATTCATTACAACGCTGGCAGGAGGCAAATTATAGTTATTTGCATAGAAATCCGAAATGCTCGGATTTATAGTAATAAACCGATCAATATAAGCCTCGCTGTTTATAATTATTTCCCTGCAAAATTTGAAGTATTCTTCTGACACATCTGGTGTGCCTTCATAAATCTCGTGAGCGTCCCAGATCAAGACTGTCTCTGGTAAATCAATTTTCAACTGCCGACCTGCAATAAGACCAATAAGATCGTGACAGTGAACGACGTCGTATTTTTTCTTCTTAACGGCACCATAGAGCAGTTTTGCCAGTTCGGCATGGCGAGCACGCAGAGTAACCTTTCTCCTCGCAAAGGCCTTCAACGGCGCAACTACAGTGTTGATGTGTCTGTAAGATACCCCGCTCCCAGCAATCAGCCACTGGAGAACGATTTGGGCAATACCCTCGTACCAAGGCAAATAACCTCGGGCGCATAGCACGAGGGACACCGCACTTGCGGCGCAACCGAGCAGCATACTGAACAAACGCCTTGCTCTTTCATCAGCAAACGCTCCGCGACGAAAACCGTTTAGCACCAATAGGATAATGGGAACCATGAGAAACATGAACCAGCGTGCTATTGCCGAAATCTCACCATCCATGAAAGCAAGTACCGTTAACGCACCGAAGAGCAAACCTGCAGTGACCAAGATTGTCCACCTCAGCCAAAGTTTTAGACGGTTCTTTCGTTGCGTTCGCAGCAGCCGAAGGGAAGCGCCTTCAAATTGTTGAATTGCGGGAGCGCTTTTGTCTGAGGTAATGCCGTAAACGTCCACTTGATATCCCGCATCAGCCAAGGTGCGTACTTCTTTGCGAACGCGGGCATCACGCACAACGTCATTATGCACGAGAACCGCTATAGAACGTGCGTGTTCCATTAAATCCCCCCAGCCCTGTTGGGCCGCATAACCAACTGCTCAGTCCTTAATTCAAAAATGGAATTCAGGCTCCGGCCTAAATCCCGAATATATACAATTGCATACCGCATTGAGAAAACCAGCACTATCGCCAGTACGCTATGACCCCGCGTATCAACCCCTGATTCTGCAAGTGCGATTACTAAGAAGGCAGTGAACGCCGCTATTGTCAAACCTTCGATTCCAGGCGCCAACAGGCGTCGAAACCTTACCTTTTCATCTTCCTCGTCGTACTTGGTGATATTAGCATTTAACTCCGCTTCGGATGACCGAAGCAAACTCTGCTTCTGTGCTTCACGCGCCTTTAGCCTCCACGGACTGTGTCGAAACGTGTAGATCAAAGTGGCAAGCGATAACCCACCTAAAACAAACATAGCAGCGAATATTCTCCAATCGAACCAAAGCAGAAGGCCGTATAAGGTCAGCAAGAATACGCATATCTCTCCAGACTTAACTGACGCATCATACATTATTGCACCAGCACGTCGCGCAGAAATATAGTTTTTTGCTCCTTGAATATCTTTCAGATAAAGCTGTTTTGAGCAGTTAGTTATGCCTTTTCCTACTTGAGATTGATAAATATGCTGCAATATAAATTGCAAAATAAAGAGTATGATAACGATCATCGCCATAAATAATGCTTCGCGGCGATGGGTTAACGGGGCAAAATGCTCCAGACTAGTAATTTTATGGAGATAGCCCGATCCGGGTTTGGCCGCGACTAATAAGGCTTGAATTGTTGCAACGAAGCAAAGCACTATTAGCGCACGCAAAAGCGCGCCCGAGAGTACAGAAAGCAAAAAACGTGCCGGTTGTGGCATGATCGCCAAATGCCAAACCGCGGCAAGAATGCGCCGTAGTGTGCCCAAGAAATCGCCCCCAAGATCAGAAAATCGAATTGTACCTAACAATGGATGAGCATAGATACAATACCGACTTGGCACTGAAACTCATCATCTGTATCACGAGCAGGCCGATTGCCAGACTGATACAAAACTTTTCCGCACTAAACGTGCCGGAAATGTTTCGCTGGAGTTGGCGAGTAAAAATCAGGTGCGTACATTGAGCGAATTGTTATATCAAGGTTAGTGGATTGTCTGAATCGACGGGCGTTAACGCCCACAACAATGTTTAATGCAACCGGACGCTGCCGGCCCTATCAACGATTGCCTTATTCGAACCGAATTCTCTCGACTTCGCTGATGGTCACTTGATCGTTGCGACGGTCATAGAGTTGCGTGGTACGAGTTGAAGCATGGTTTGCCATCTTGGCTGCGGCTTCCAGTGTACCGTTGTTCAGCAGATATGCAGTGATGCCAGTGGCTCGGAACGTGTGATTTGTTATCCGGGTTTTGATCCGAGCTTTCCGAGCGCGACGTTTGACCATTGCATAGGCGTTGGCTTGGGGCAGTTTCTCATTGCCGAAGCAGCCAGTTTTCCTATCCCAGCATCGAAACAACCAGCCGTCTGAATCTTTTCGTAGTCTGGTCTTTTCCAGATATTCGTCAAGCCAAACCTCAAGCTCATGGTGACAAGGCATATCATGAAGTTTGCCACCTTTTTCATGGAGCCGAACCCACAATCGACGGTTCTGGATAAAGACGTCTTCAACCTTCATGGAAAGGACCGCACCAATACGAGCGAATGTGTAGAGCATGGTTCCGATAATGGCTCGATCGCGAAGGCCGACAAGAGATTGCGTATTTATCGAACTGAGCAGCTTTCGCGCTTCGGAAGGATCAAGAACAGGTGTTTTGCCTTTCTGGATGCTTTGACGCGGGCTTTTCACGGAGTTGGCCGGATTTGTTGGAATGATCTGACCAGTCACCAGCCAATCGAAAAGCATTTTTACGGCTGCCAGCTTCTGCTTCACCGAGGATACCGAATACCGTTTCGAAATATCCTCAACCCAAGTGGCGACGTGAACCGGCTGAATAAGCCGAACATCTTCAATTCCAACACTCTCAGCCCAATTCATCAGTTCCAGAACCGAGCGATAATAGGCCAATCGTGTATTCGGATTTCGTATCTGAGCGACAAAGAACTCGATGAACCGTTCTTCAGCCTTCGATCCAGCGTTTTGAATGATCTGGGAGGGCAGAAGAACGGTTCGATGCTGAATCAGATCAGACATCGAATTTGCCCATTCCAGTCGCGACAAGAAGATACTGGAATGGTGACAGCGAACCGAAACGGCCAAGGTCCTTGACCAGCTTTGCTCCCTTCAGTTCGATAGTTCGACAAAGACGGATATTTTCAGCAAGGGCATCAGCTACTGACTCATTTGGACAAAAATCCAAATACAGATCGCGAAGGCTTCGACGCACCTGAGCAAGCATCGAATTCACGCTCACTATTTGAAATGCGAGTTGCGGCCCCAGGAACGCAGTCGCAGGCAACATTCGCTCCATTAGAGGAGCTTCAGCTACGGCTGTTCCCAGATAGTAAGGCAGGTCGGGCTTTTCACCAGCAGCGTAGTGGCTTTGGTAAGCGTGAAGCGATCCAACCTGATCGGTGGTGATAATCCCATCGAGGATGACAGCCAGTTCGGCACGCAGCGAGCTAGCAAAGTTCTTCGCAATGATCCAAGCGACCAGAAACACGACCACAAGAATGAAAGAAACGAGGTAGAATAGCTCCGCCATTTTTCTCCAGCTTTCAGTATAATATAACGTACTTTATAATATACTGATATACTCATATACGAAAGCGAATTCTATCAGGAGAGGGGCGCTATTGGGTCTTTTTCAATCTCTTGCGATAGGCACGTTTCGGCTTTGGCTGAGGCAGATATGATCGCAGCGGAATGAGTGGATCAGGGGTCCAGTTCTCATCAATCTTGAATTCGACTTCCCCACGAGAATTCAGATATTCAAGGCTCTTGATGGAGATTTCCCCCATCGTTGAAATCCCATCGATGCAAGTGATCCCGAAGGCCCGATCCTCATCATCGGGTTCTATCCAAGCAAGCAGAATATGATCGCCGGATTTTGGACCCATAAGTCTGATCGCAGGAGGTACGTAAGGTTCCTCGCCCAGACCTCTAATATATCGGGCTTCGAATCCTTGTTCACGCAGGATTTTGAATTCTTTCTTTTGATAAGCTTAGCCACAAGTCGTCATTCCTTTTATAAGAGACGACTTATTTATATCCAGTGGATTTTCACCCACAGGCACCTTTCCCTAGCCATTGAATTGCCCACGAGGATTATCGCGTGCGTTGGGCAGCAGTTCATAGCTAGCCAGATTCGCCATATCCAAAAAGTATTTGGATTTCCGTCTTGGAGCCTTTCGAAGCCATTCCGAAAGCTCAGCTTGAGCCATTTTCAGCCAGTCGGGAAAGCCATTCGGGCTTTTAAAATTGCCTTCGATGAATCCCATCAACGCATTTATGTAAATGACCCTTCCAACACCGGGAAACGCATAAATCTCTTCATCACACTCTCTATTTAGTCGGGATTCAATCAGCTTTTCACCCATTGTCAGGACGAATTCATCATCGGGAAATCGCTTATCCAGCAGAAACCAATTCACGATCTCAGCTCTTCGATCATTGTCATCAGAGCCGCTATAGGCTCCCAGACCCATATTGCAGATCGTACAGCATGGAACCAATTTGCAGGCTCCAAACGCTTGTCGAATTGCCCCTCTTGTGACCAATCCACCGTCAGCAAATCTATGAAGGACATAGACAGGAGGTTGATGGTCAAACTTCCCATCATTCGGCATACC
This sequence comes from Mesorhizobium sp., assembly GCA_049840935.1. Lineage (GTDB taxonomy): Bacteria > Pseudomonadota > Alphaproteobacteria > Rhizobiales > Rhizobiaceae > Mesorhizobium_G. The sequence continues at coordinate 107,739 of JASGJA010000021.1, read as the reverse complement.
GCAGTAAATGCACCTGTCCCCATCGACAGGCTCATAAACATGGGCAAAGCGATTTTCAGCTTTTGACCGACTATATCGTTCCTTGACATGCGCCATAGGCAAGAACTGAATTGACGTGAACAACTCCAAGATTGCCAATTATCACGTCAAATCAGCACTGACAGATCATTCATCGACTATGGCTAATAGAACCTGTCACTGACCAGTCAGGATCAACCTTTTCGAGCCTTTTTTCGAGCTTTCACGAGCGATTTGGAGCGCGTCTTGTATTTATGCGCAGCCTTATAGGTCCCATCGCCAAAATTCTTATCCGGATAGATACGAATAAGATCCGCAGACATGGCTTCACGAGTGGTTTTAATCAGCATCTTGCAAACATAGCTCCCAAGACCACCCGTATCCGCTTTTCTGGATCGTATGGGACCACTTCAAGCTCATCGCAATGCAATCGATCCACGGTCTTAAATCGATGCTTCACGCTTTCCAGTACCTTTTTAAAGGCTTCCAGATGAGCAGGTCGAACCACCCAAATAGCATGGATATGAGGATTGTTGTGGTCAGCGAGTTGCTCATCGCGTATCTCGACGCCTCAAAATCCAAACAGGAAATAACGAGAGGCAAATTCGATCTATCCTCCATCTTCATCCATTTTGGACCGAACATTTCCGAGGCAATTCGAGCATAGAGGTGATTCAGGTTGTCGAACTCGATTGAGTAATCACCAAACCCGATACCCTTTTCAGATCGAAGTTCAAAAATCAGGTTCCGATCGAATGTCATCGTCACGAAGAAGCCGCAATGACTAAGAATGGTTTCATGAGCTTCTTCATCTACAATAGAATCAAACTCAAGATAATCAGATATCATTTCAGAGAACCATTCTTCATAAGAAATTCTGGTATCATTCAAATTTCTAGGAACGATACGTTCAACTTTATTTTTAGATTTCAGTTTTCGATTTATTGACATTTTAGAATTTTTCATTTCTTAAATTTTAACCTTTGTAATAAAGTTACAATTATACTACCCGCAGCAAACGAATAGTTCACTGACGGCCATCTTTCAGGTCACGAATTGAATGGAGCAGATTTCTACCAACCAATGATTTAAACATTTTAAAAATTTCAGCCGGCCACCACATCGGCAACCAGCTATCCCTCTATTTATACGCCGACCGAAGGCAGAGATGAACGAATTGCAAAATTTTTTCTTTGCGGGGACGCTTTTTTTCATCGTATAGCTCCTTTGATCTATCTCGGCATGGGTATCAGATTTCGGATGCACTTTATGAATTAATTGCTGATTAAATAACCGCTGAGAGAAGAAATTGCGGCAGCTTCGCGCTAACGAAATGTAGCTAGAGCTTTGTAATTATTGAAATCCGTTTTAAAAGTGAAGGCGAGGCAACCTTGCCTTTTCCAAAATTTGGGGATTACGAATGGCAAAAATTGAGAAGGTAAAGGGTTTGGGCCTTCAGTATCGTCAGCGAAAGGAAGGCCTAGTCGTTTACTGGACGGCTCCTGCGACTTCGCGATTTTCTCCCCGCACAATTAACCTCACGAAATGGATCGACTTCCCAAACGAGTTAGAAAGGCGAGCAAAGGAATACAACGAGCAGGTTCGGCTTCATAAGGCCGGTATAGGGAATGACCGCGATTTTGGGAAGTTCAGCTACGTTTTGAGACGATATGAAACCGATGCTGGATCACCGTTCCATGACGTATCTCCTGGCTCTCAAAGATCGTATCGAACCTATATGCGGCGCTTGTATAAGGATGTGGGAAACGTTCACTTGGATTCCATCGTCTCGACCAACATCATTAGGTGGTTCAACGACTGGTCCGAAAACCGAACTAAGGTGTCAGCTGGCCGAATGTGTCTGGCTGTCTTAAATGCGATTGTTACTTATGGAGTTTCAATTCGCTTAGAAGGCTGCTCGGCCTTGAAAGAGGTCATAGCGGCCACCACTGGAAGGCTTCCGACCAATAAGCAGCGAACTGAAATTTTCACCACCAAACAGGTCGTTGACGTTCGTGCTTCAGCACATGATTTTGGGCGTCCTAGTATGGCCCTCACCTATGCGCTGGTTTACGAAACTCTCTTGAGACTTTTCGACGTTCACCAGCACTTGGATTGGAAGCATATCAACGACGATCTGATCCTCGATTACATCCCTACCAAGACCGCAAAAAAGACCGGAGTAAAAGTGCGTTTCGATCTTAACCACGCCCCAATGGTAATGGCTGAATTGGCTCCGATCTTTAAAAACGGGAAACCAAAGTCAGGTCCAGTGATCGTTAATGAGGTGACTGGCGTTCGTTACAAGTCGGCTGATTTCACGAGGTATTTTAGAAAACAGGCGAATAAAATCGGACTGCCGAAAGACCTCATGGCTAGAGATTTGCGGGCATCGGGTATTACTGAGGCCAGAATGTACGGAGGCGATATAACTGATTTGGGTAAACTCGCCGGTCACTCAACGTCTACTACAACAAGCGTTATATATGATCGTGCATTACTTGAAGCAGCCAATAGAATTGCAGAACTTCGAGCCAAGAATAGGACGTTTTAACAAATAATACTTATTTTTTACTTTATTTTTAAAACGCTCCCCTGAAAAATCAACGGCTTAGGTTAATAAAGGGTTAACGCGCCATCAGCCCAAAAAAAGAGCCGCGGGAGGGGCGGCTCTCAGGAGTTTAACAGGGAGGCGTCAAACAAAGTGGTCCAAACCACTCGGTAAGAATCCAGATCACTGGATGGCCTCACTATGCACAGATGAAGCTTAACAAGGCGTTAAAGAGTCAAGGAATCTTTAAACGGAGTGTATCAGCACGCTTCACTTTGCTAACATTAAATTCAATTTTGAATCGCTTTCACGCCTCGCGCGCCATCTCCCTCAAGCGGAATTTCTGGATTTTTCCGGTCGATGTCTTAGGAATTTCCGCGAATATCACAGCCTTTGGACACTTGAACCGTGCGAGCAACGAGCGGCAATGCTCGATGATCTCCGCTTCGGTCGCAGCACGGCCCGGCTTTAGTTCCACATAGGCAATTGGCACCTCGCCCCACTTGTCGTCTTGACGTGCAACCACACCGCATGATGCGACCGCCGGGTGCTTATAAAGCGCGTCTTCCACTTCGATGGAAGAAATGTTCTCACCGCCCGAAATGATTATGTCCTTCGAGCGATCCTTGAGCTGGATATATCCATCCGGATGCATGACGCCGAGATCGCCAGAGTGGAACCAGCCACCGAAAAAAGCTTCATCCGTAGCTTTGGGATTTTTGAGATAGCCCTTCATAACGATATTGCCGCGGAACATCACCTCCCCAATGGTCTGCCCATCGGGCGGAGTCTCCTGCATGGTTTCAGGGTCACGCACTGTCAAATCTTCGAGCGACGCGTAGCGCACGCCCTGCCTCGCCTTCTTTGCAGTGCGTTCGGTGCGGTCCAGTTCATCCCAATCGGAATGCCATTCATTGACCACCGCTGGCCCGTAGGTCTCTGTCAGACCGTAGAGATGCGTAACCACAAATCCCGCATCTGCCATGCCCGCCAGAACGGCCTCCGGCGGCGGCGCAGCAGCGGTGTTGAAGCTCACGGTCTGCGAAAATTCGCGCTTATCTTGATCCGGCGCATTCAGCAGCGTCGACATCACAATGGGAGCGCCACACAGGTGGGTTACGCCGTAATCCGCAATCGCATCATACATTGCCTTTGCGCGCACCCATCGCAGGCACACATGCGTGCCCGCCTGCACCGCAAGCGTCCACGGAAAGCACCAGCCGTTGCAATGGAACATGGGCAGCGTCCAAAGGTAGACGCAATGCTTGCCCATCTGCGCATGGATCGTATTGGTGTAGGCCATCAGCGCCGCACCGCGATTGTGATAGACGACGCCTTTCGGATTGCCCGTCGTGCCGGACGTGTAGTTAAGGGAAATCGCGTCCCATTCGTCGTCAGGCATCGACCATTTAAAGTCTGCATCGCCGGACGCGACAAAATCCTCGTAGTCGAGCGTTCCGATTCTCTCGCCTTTCGGATAGGGCGCGTCGTCGGAATATTCTGGATCGTCGAAATCGATCACCAAAGGTTTCACTTCGGCCATCGCCAGCGCCTGGCGCATGACGCCTGAAAATTCTCGATCGACGATCACGACCTTTGACTCTGCATGGTCGAGTTGGAACGCCAGCACCGCTGCGTCGAGCCGCGTATTGAGGCTGTGCAGAACGGCCTTCACCATCGGCACGCCGAAATGCGCTTCAAGCATGGGCGGCGTATTGGAAAGCATCACAGTAACGGTGTCGCCCTTACCTATTCCATGTTTGGCCAACGCGGAGGCCAATTTCAACGACCGCGTCCAGAACTCGCCATAGGTGGTGCGTCCGGCACCATGAATAATCGCCACATGCTCAGGAAATGTTCGGGCAGCCCGTTCCAGATAGGAAATCGGGGTCAGTTGCTGATAATTCGCGGCATTCTTGTCGAGATGCATGTCATAGGCACTGGACATATCTTGGCTCCTGAAGCTGCCTCTCCATAGCGAAGCTGCCGCGAACAGTCATCAGGACAAATGATGTAGGCCAAACAGGTCTGTTCAACGGGCAGCGCATGGCCTATGCCGCATTACCACCACGATCCGGCTGCAAAGCCCAAACAAGAACATGACCGACATGACTACACCGAACCGTTGCCGCCTTGTTTTGATTGTGCCGCATGAAGCGGATACCTCCCGCCTTGCCCAAAGGCTGGAGGTGGCGCTGAGCGGCGGTGACGTGGCGTCCGTAATTCTGCCCGACTACGGCATGGACGACGCATCGTTCCAGCGCCACGCGGCCCAGCTTGTGCCTGTCGCGCAAGCAGCGGGTGCCGCAGCCATCTTAAGCGGAGATACACGCATTGCGGCGCGTGTCGGTGCCGATGGCGTTCACATCGAAGGTGGGCGCGAAACGCTAGACGATGCTATTGACCGCCTGCAAGACAAGATGGCTGTCGGCGCTGGTGGGGCCAAAACCCGTGACGACGCGCTCGACCTTGGCGAAGCCCGCCCCGATTACATCTTCTTCGGCAGGTTCGGTTACGACACAAAGCCGGAACCACATAACCGCAATTTGACCCTCGGCAAATGGTGGGCGCGAGATGATCGAGATACCGTGCATTGTCATGGGCGGCTCGGAAGTTGAAAGTGTCCGGGCTGTTGGCGAAACGGGTGTTGAATTCGTCGCGCTTTCACAAGCGGTGTTTGGCGCAGCCGACCCCGCCGCCGCCGTGGCTGCCGCCAACGCCCTGCTGAACGAGCACGCGCCGAGCTTTGGAGAAGTCGCTTAATGCGTCGCACGCTTGCATATGCATTTCTCGCGGCCGCGCTCGTCGGCAGTGCGCATGCGCAGGAAGCACCGCAAGCGCCTGCATCGTCCGTCAGATCCTTCCCGTTTTGGCGATGCAATTGAACCGAAGGACGCTATCGGCAAGCCGCCGGTCACGATCCTGAAATCAAAGGGAATCACACCGCAGGCCGACGAAGATGGCGATGGTTCGATCAACCCTTCGCGCTTCGGGCAACGCAAACCCGATGAGGCGTACGGCGCGTTCCAGCGCGGCCTTTACAAGACTGCATATAACCTTGCTTTGCCACGCGCAGAGAAGGGCGAGGGGGCCGCGCAGGCGCTGGTCGCCGAAATCGTGTCGCGCGGGCTTGGCGTTCCGGCAGACGAAAAAGCGGCTGCAAAATGGTATGAAAAGGCCGCCGAAAACAAGGTCCCGGAAGCTCAATTCCAATATGCTTTGTTGCTGCTCGACGGGAATACGGTGACAAGAGACACTGCTAAAGCGGAGTTAATGCTGCAAGAAGCATCGAAAGCAGGCAATCCTCTCGCGCAATTCAACCTCGCTCAGCTCTACATACAGAATGATCGCGGGCCGGAGGGCCTTAAAAAAGCAGTTCCCTATTATCGGACGGCGGCTGAGGCCGGACTGCCCGACGCGCAATACGCAATGTCGCAGGTTTACGCCAATGGTGCCGGCGGCGTTGCCAAGGATGACAAGCAGGCACGTCACTGGCTCACGCTTGCGGCACGCCAAGGCTATGACACTGCGGAAATCGACCTTGGCACTTGGCTCGTTGACGGGCGCGGCGGCGACCGCGACGCGAATACAGGATTCCACTGGCTCGAGCGCGCCGCCGATGGCGGAAACGTTGCCGCGATGAACCGCGTCGCAAAGCTGTATATGCAAGGCATCGGCACCGAACCTAACAGCATTGACGCCGCCGCATGGTATTTCCTGGCCCGACGCGCCGGACTGACCGACTATGAGATGAATGATTTTTTGGCGGGCCTGACAGACGACGAACTCAAGAAGGCACTCGAACGGGCAAACCGCCTGCGCTGATCTTCCGCGCGTTCTGCCTTGCCACAATTGCGAATTTGTGGTCTTAGGCGCGCCAACGGCGCTTCCGCGCACCAATTTCTTTCCGAAAGCAAGACTGATGGCCAAGATCAACGGCAATGAAATCCGTCCCGGCAATGTCATCGAGCATGATGGCGGCCTGTGGGTTGCGGTAAAGTGCAACCACGTGAAGCCCGGCAAGGGCGGCGCTTACAATCAGGTCGAACTCAAGAACCTCATCAACGGCACCAAGCTCAATGAGCGCTTCCGCTCTGCCGAAACGGTCGAGCGCGTCCGTCTGGAGCAGAAGGATTTCTCCTTCCTTTACGAGCAAGGCGACTCGCTGGTGTTCATGGACACCGAATCCTACGAGCAGCTTGAACTGTTGAAGGATTTCGTGGGCGACCGCGCCGCCTTCCTGCAGGACGGCATGATGGTTACGGTCGAAATGTACGAGGAGAAACCCATCGGCATCTCGCTTCCCGATCAAGTAACGTTGACGATCACAGAAGCTGATCCGGTCGTTAAAGGCCAGACTGCCGCTTCGTCCTACAAGCCCGCAGTTCTGGAAAACGGCATTCGCGTTCTCGTTCCGCCGTTTATCGCATCGGGCGAGCGCATCGTCGTCGACACGAACGAACTCACCTATTTGCGCCGCGCAGACTGATTTTCTACGGCGTAACGGAAGACATTCAATATGGCTCGTTCGGCACTTCTCAACGTGATGGTTCAGGCCGCCATGAAGGCAGGCCGCTCGCTGTCGCGCGACTTCGGCGAGGTGCAAAACCTTCAGGTTTCCATGAAGGGACCGGGCGACTATGTCAGCCAGGCCGACCGCAAGGCTGAGGAAATCATCTTTCAGGAGTTGAGCAAGGGCCGTCCCGGCTATGGCTTCCTGATGGAAGAGCGTGGGACAGTCGAAGGCGAGGATGGTCAGCACCGCTGGCTAGTTGATCCGCTCGACGGCACAACCAATTTCCTGCACGGCCTGCCGATGTTCTCCGTATCAATCGCACTTGAGCGTCAAGGCCAGATCGTGGCTGCGGTCATCTACAATCCCGCAATGGATGAACTCTACACTGCGGAACGCGGCGGCGGTGCCTTCCTCAACGACCGACGTCTGCGCGTTGCCGGACGGCGAGCCTTGTCCGACACGGTCATCGGCACCGGCGTCCCGCATCTTGGCCGTGGGCATCATGGCAAATATCTCGTGGAACTGCGCAATGTCATGGCGGAAGTTTCCGGCATTCGCCGCTACGGCTCCGTCGCGCTGGATCTCGCCTATGTCGCCGCTGGCAGGCTCGATGGCTTCTGGGAGGCTGGCTTGTCGGCGTGGGACATCGCGGCAGGCATTCTGCTTATCAAGGAAGCTGGCGGCTTTGTGTCCGACCTCGAAGGCGGGCAGGATATGCTTGAAACAGGCGGAATTTGCGCTGGCAATGAACTGATCCACCGCGCCTTGTTAAAAACGGTTCGCCTGCCGTATCAACCGTCCTGAGTGCCGCTTTGCCCTCAATGAGTTGGGGGCAAATAAGCAATGTCTTTCAATTGCCTTCGTCTTTCGGATAAGCTTACCGAAGATATACAGGATATGAACGGACCGGCGCATGGCTTTGTTGCAGGCTACGGAATCAGGCGAAGTGCGCAAGCACGCCTATCATAAGCTCTCAAGCCCTCAGCTTTTTCTGCTGTCAATGGTCGTGTTTTTGGCGATTGTCGCCTTCATTGCGATCATCCTCACCCGTCAGATCCAGACCGCGTTCGCCACGAATCCAGGGTTGAACGGACTTATTCTGGGTGTGCTGGTCGTCGGCATCTTGCTGGCTTTTGGTCAAATCATCCGCCTGTTCCGCGAAGTGCGTTGGGTCAACTCCTTCCGTGAAGGCACGGAAACCACCGAACCTATTTTGCTTGCACCGATGAAAGCGCTGCTTGGCCGCGCAAGTTCAAGCGGCTTCTCGGCAAGCTCCATGCGCACCATGCTTGATTCCATCGCGAATCGCCTTGATGAAAGCCGCGACATCTCGCGCTATCTCATTGGCCTGCTGGTGTTCCTCGGTCTGCTCGGCACTTTCTGGGGCTTGCTTGGCACCATCGGGGCAATAGGTTCCACCATCCAATCGCTGGATCCCGGCACCGGTGATGCGGCTTCTGTTCTTGATGCCCTCAAAGCAGGCTTGTCCGCACCGCTGTCCGGCATGGGCACCGCCTTTTCGTCCTCGCTTTTCGGCCTGTCCGGCTCGCTCGTGCTCGGTTTTCTCGACTTGCAAGCAGGTCGCGCGCAAAACCGTTTTTACACGGAACTTGAAAACTGGCTCGCGACCGAAGCGGACCTTTCCTACGACGTCGCGTCCGGCGGCGCGCCAATAGGCAATTCCGACGACCTCAAGATTCTGACAGATCGTTTGCACAATCTGCAGGAAACGGGCGGATCTAACCAGCGCGTCGCCACCGCAATGGCGAACCTAGCCGAAGGTATTTCGGCGCTCGTCAAAAACATGCGGCAGGAGCAACAGCTCATGCGCGATTGGGTCGAGCAGCAATCCGACGAGCAGAAGGCAATGCGCGAGACGCTGGAGAAAATCGCCGTTGCGCTCAAGGAGCGTAGTTAAATGGCGCTCGCACGAGGGCGTTCGGAACGCCGCGTCGATTACTGGCCGGGCTTCGTCGATGCGCTGTCGACCCTGCTCCTGTCGATCATGTTTTTGCTTTCGGTTTTTGTGCTGGCGCAATTTCTTCTGTCGCGCGAAATCAGCGGCAAGGATGAGGTATTGAACCGCCTCAACTCCCAAATCAACGAACTAACGCAGCTATTGGCGCTTGAGCGCTCAAATTCTCAGGACGCGTTGGACCAGCTTGCCAATTTGCAAGCATCTCTTTCCGCCTCAGAAACCGAAAAGAGCCGCCTCCAGCAATTGCTTTCGCAAGGCGCTGGCAACGACCAGCAGGCACAGGCGCGCATCGGCACGCTCACCGGCGAACTCGACAATGAAAAGCAGCTAAGCCAGCGCGCCATGTCACAGGTCGAACTCTTGAACCAGCAGATCGCCGCACTTCGCAAACAGATTGGCGCATTGGAAGATGCTCTCGACGCATCTGAAAAGCGCGATCAGGAGTCCAACACCAAAATCGCGGACCTCGGCAAGCGCTTGAACGTCGCCTTGGCGCAGCGTGTGCAAGAACTCAATCGCTATCGCTCCGACTTCTTCGGGCGTCTGCGTGAAATCCTCTCCGACCGCGACAACATCCGCATCGTGGGCGACCGCTTCGTGTTCCAGTCGGAGGTGCTTTTCCCGGTTGGAGCCGAAACGATCAATCCTGCAGGGCGAAGCCGAGATGAAAAAGCTCGCCGCCGCTATCATCGAGCTACAGCGCGAAATTCCGCCGGAGATTAATTGGGTTCTGCGCGTCGATGGTCACACGGACAACGTCCCGCTTTCGGGAACCGGTCGGTTCAAGGATAATTGGGAACTGTCCTCTGCCCGCGCCACTTCGGTCGTGAAGTTTCTCATTGCGAATGGCGTACCCGCAAACCGGCTAGTCGCTGCGGGCTTTGGCGAATTTCAACCGCTCGATCCTGCCGACACAGACGAGGCACGCGCCCGCAACCGCCGCATTGAACTAAAGCTGACGGAGCGCTGATATGCATTTGCGATTGGTTTTGGTCGCATGCATGTTCACCTTGCCTGCCAAAGCCGATCCAACGCAATGGACCGGAGAGACCATCGCCCTGCGGATAATGGAGCGAGGTGTAATCTGCAGCGCCGGACCAATCTCCCTCACTCTCGATGGGGATGCGCTGAAAGCCAAATTGACGGCCAGCGGCATCGAACTCTCCGGCACCCTAAAGCCCAATGCCGCGCTCGAAATGAATGGGCGCAAAGGAGCCCGCATCTATAATTTCACAGGCAAGCACGAAAAAGATTTGCTGCGCGGCTCGTGGATAGATGCTGGCTCAGGTTGCGGCGGTACCTGGCGCGCCAAGCCTGACAATCAAGCAACCAAAGCAAACTAACGCCGCAGACGCCTGCCTCCCAGACGCGGCAAAACTGTGTCAATCGCGACCTGAAACCGATCATAAATCCTTGATGCGAATTAATTATCCTTAATTTGCGCCCAGCAACAGGAAGCCTAAATTCAGTGACGGATCGGGATGCGCCGGCGGCTGAAATACCGCGACACGACGGACCGGACGATCCAGACAACGCGCCGCCCACTGGCGCGAATGACTGAAAAGGAGACGCAATCATGCGCTCGAATTTAATCAAGGCGGGACTTGCCGCTATACTTGTTTCTGGTTCTTTCGGTGCGGCCTATGCTGCGCCAGTAACCAGTCTGGTCGAACATGAAGCGCTGATTATGCAGGGCGTTTCGCATGTGGAAATTCCGGGTAAAAATACGGAATATGGCTCTATGGCGCGGCAGAGCGCAGCAAACCAATCGATGCGGCATAACCCGCTGCATCACGAAGTCTGGCTGAACAACTCTTGAACCGCTCGGACGCCGCGGGCCATTCGGCTCGCGGCGCTACCCGGATTGCAAAACCACTTGCCCAAGACGCGGGACTCATGTCCCCTCCGGTTTTCCAGAACACCGGAGTACGCATGTCCTTTCAAAAACTCGATGAACTAGGCCACAAGCTGGAAGCGCTGGAGCATGCGCTCGCGATTCTTGGCGCGGATGAAGCCACATACATGGCCGTTGGCGGCGGCGAGAAACGCGCAGAGGCAATGGCATCGCTGGCCGGAATGCTGCACCGGCAAGCCACCGCCCCAGAAATTGCGGACTGGATTGAAGCTGCCGAAAATGAAGATCTCAACGACGACCAGCGCATCGCCGTCAAGGAATTTCGTCGCCACTACACAAACCTCACCTGCCTGCCCGCCGAATTTGTAGAGCGGCAAACGAACCAACGCCTGCGCAGTGAGCAGCTCTGGCGTGACCTTCGCGCCAAGAATGACTGGAAAAGTTTCCGCCCCGCTCTCGAAGGAATTGTCTCGTTGGTTCGTGAAGAAGCGGCAATGCGCGCTTCCGTGCTCAAGCTCGATCCGTATGACGCACTGATGGAGCAATATGATCCGGGCAATCGCGCAGCCGAGATCACACCCGTATTCGACAAGCTAAAAGCTTTCCTGAAAGATTTTGTGCCGAAGGCGCTTGCCATTCAGGAAGCGCGCGACACAAAACGTCGGCGCAAACCACTGTCCGGCACCTATCCTGTTGAAGCTCAACGAGCGCTCGGTCTTGCCATGATGGGTGCGGTCGGCTTCGATTTCACTCATGGCAGCCTGTCCGTCTCGCATCACCCATTCTGCGGTGGGGTGCCGACAGATGTGCGCATAACGACCCGATACAAAACCAATGATTTCCTGTCTGCGCTCATGGGTGTGCTGCACGAGACCGGCCATGCGCTTTACGAGCAAAACCTTCCGCATGAATGGGGGCACTGGCCACTTGGCCGCGCCCGTGGGATGGCAGTGCACGAAAGCCAAAGCCTGTTTGTCGAAAAGCAGCTTGGCCGCAATCCGGCCTTCTGGCGTTGGGCACTTCCGGTCGTGGAACGCGAGCTAGGCGAAACTTGGTCGCTCGAAGATATTCTGCCTTGGGTTCATCACGTAGAGCGCGGTTTCATCCGCGTGGATGCTGACGAAGTAACTTACCCGCTTCATGTCATCCTGCGCTATGAACTGGAACAGGAACTCGTCTCAGGTCGCCTGGAAGTCGCTGATCTTCCAGAGGCGTGGGACGCGAAAATGCGTGAATATCTCGGCCTCTCCACGCTGGACAATCCCGCTGACGGTCCGATGCAGGATGTGCATTGGCCCGGCGCCGCATTCGGCTATTTCCCCTCCTACACGCTCGGCGCCCTGATGGCCGCGCAGCAATGGGCCGCGTTTGAAAAGGTGCACCCCGCTGCAAACGCGGAAATCGCGCAAGGCCGCTTCGAGCCCGTCAATGACTGGCGGCGGGCGAACATCTGGTCGCAAGGCTCACGCTATTCTACGCCCGAATTGATAAAGCGCGCGACCGGCGAAAAGCTGGACGCGCGCTTCTTCATCGAACATTTGGAAAAGCGCTATGGTGAAGCTTAGCGCTCATTCCATCTGAACGTTTGCGCCCTTTACCACAGGCTCCCATTTGGCCATCTCAGCCTTTACATGGTCAGCAAGCTGTTCCGGTGTTGAAGCAACGATTGTCGCGCTGAATTCCTTCATGCGCTCCATCACGTTAGGGTCGGCCATCGCCTTGTTTGCAGCCTCGTTCAGTTTGGCGACGACTTCCGGCGGGGTGTTGGCGGGCGCGAACAGCGCGTTCCAAGTATAGGTCTCATATCCCGGCACCGTTTCGGCAATCGTCGGAACGTCCGGGAATGACGGCGCTCGCTCCTTGGTCGTTACGCCGAGTGCCTTCAGCGTTCCCGATTTCATATGGGCCGACGAGGAGGGTAAGTTGTCGAACATGATTGGCACCTGATTGCCGATCACATCATTCAGCGCAGGCCCAGATCCCTTGTAGGGAATATGCTGCATCTGCACGCCTGCCATCGACTTGAACAACTCGCCCGACAGGTGCAGCGGCGTTCCGTTACCGGATGACGCATAGCTATATTTCTCGGGATTCGCTTTCAGCAGGTCGATCAATTCCTGCACGGTATTAACCGGAAGCTGCGGATTGACCACCAAAACGTTAGGCACCACCACCAACAGCGAAACAGGGGCGAAATCTTTCACGGGATCATAAGGCGTCGATTTCAGCACCAACGGGTTCAGCGCATGGGTCGCAACTGTTCCCATCAAGATGGTATAGCCATCGGGGTCAGCGCGCGACCTGCCCCGCCCCCAAACTTCCACCAGCGCCGCCCACGTTCTGCACGATCACCTGTTGGCCAAGCAGATCAGACATTTTTGCAGCAATCACGCGTGCGACCACGTCCGTTGAGCCGCCCGCTGCGAATGGTACGACAAGCGTAACCGGATGGTCTGGAAAGCCCTGTGCAGAAGCCGGACTGCCCAACGTTGCAGCGGACAGAAGTGAAAGACCGAGCGCAAGACCGGCACGGCGTGTCAGTTTGTGTTTTGCCATCTGTTCCTCCTCTTCGAGTTCGGCTCAAACGGGTACAGGCCGAATCCGTTGCATGAAAACATGCGAGAGGAGTGAGGGGAACCCGCTTATTCCGCAGCGCGCTCAAACGCTTCGGTGCCGGTATCGAACTGAAGGCGCGCCAGACGCGCATATATGCCGTTCTTCTTAACGAGCGCGGCATGCGTTCCCTGCTCGACAATGCGACCGTCATCCATGACGATAATACGGTCTGCCTTGAGAATTGTCGCAAGCCGATGTGCAATCACCAGCGTTGTGCGCCCACCCATCAGGCTTTCCAGCGCATGTTGCACAAACCGTTCGCTTTCTGCATCGAGCGCAGAGGTAGCTTCATCGAGCAGCAGGATCGGTGCATTACGCAACACCGCGCGCGCAATCGCCAAGCGTTGCCGTTGGCCGCCCGATAGCGTGACGCCGCGCTCACCAACCATTGTGTTGTAGCCCTCCGGCAGACGCTCGACGAATTCATCCACCAGCGCCGCCTTCGCCGCCGCGATGATTTCTTCCTCGCTAGCGCCAGGTCGCCCAAACGCAATGTTGTCGCGTATGCTCGCGGCAAACACCGTTACATCCTGCGGAACCGTCGCTATGCGGCTGCGCAGCGCAAGCGGATCTGCGCCTCGAATATCAACTCCATCGACGAGGATCGCACCGCTATTCGGATCATAAAAGCGCTGGAGCAACGCAAAAACCGTCGTCTTGCCCGCGCCCGAAGGGCCGACAATCGCAATGGTCTCGCCCGGCTTCACCTCGAAGCTCAGATCGTGCACAGCCGAACGATGCGGCCGCATCGGATAGGCAAAATCGACAGCATGGAAGGATACTTCGCCTTTGGCTGGCGTCGGAAACGGCACCGGACTGGCCGGAGCCTTGATAGTCGGCTGCTCATCGAGCAATTCTGCCAAACGCTCCGCCGCCCCCGCAGCTTGGCTGAGTTCGCCCCAGACTTCCGAAAGCGCGCCGAGCGCCCCCGCCGCGAATACCGAATAGAGCAGGAATTGCCCCAGCGTTCCGGGCGACAGTGCCCCTGTCAGCACATCATGCGAGCCAAACCAGAGCACAGCCACGACCGACGCAAAAATCGTGAAAATCGCAACGAATGTCAGCAGCGCCCGCGACAAAACCGAACTGCGCGCAGCCTCGAAAGCCATTTCGACGGCCTTGGCGAATTTGCTCGTAACCAACCGCTCATTGGTGAAGGACTGCAGCGTGCGGACAGCCCCGATCTGTTCGCTGGCATAGGCTGTTGCATCTGCAAGCGTGTCTTGCGCCAGTCGCGATTTCGCACGCACAGAGCGCCCGAACGCCACGAGCGGCAGCACGATTATCGGGATAGCCGCCAGCACGAGACCGGAAAGTTTCGGGCTGGTCACGACCATCATCGCGACCGCTCCTAGTCCCAGAATGAGATTACGCAACGCGACGGACGCCGTCGCACCGACTGCGGATTTGATCTGAGTGGTATCGGCGGCCAGACGCGAAATGATCTCGCCGGATTGCGACCTGTCAAAGAAGGATGGCGAAAGCGTCGTGACATGCGCGAATACCGCGCTTCTAATATCCGTCACGACACGCTCGCCGAGCGTCACCACAAAATAATACCGGCAGGCGGATGCCAGTGCCAAAACTGCCGCAATAACGACCAGCATCGAGAAATAGTTGGCGATGAACGTGCCATCCGTGGAGGAAAAGCCGTGATCGATCATGCGACGCACGGCAAGTGGCAACGTAAGCGTCGTCACGCCAGCCAGGGTGAGAAAGAACAGCGCCGCCGCAACATGGCCCTTATAGCGCATAACAAAGGGAACCAGCCGCCCAAGGGGCTTCAGTGAACGCCGCTTCGCCTGCGTCT
Organism: Mesorhizobium sp.; assembly: GCA_049840935.1. Classification (GTDB taxonomy): domain Bacteria; phylum Pseudomonadota; class Alphaproteobacteria; order Rhizobiales; family Rhizobiaceae; genus Mesorhizobium_G. Next base: position 92,395 of record JASGJA010000021.1, on the reverse strand, counting down.
CCGCCGATGTGCCACGCGCCATGGTGCTTTTCATCCCTGTCAGGCCCTGTGAAATGCCTCTTTCACGGCCTTGTGCTTATTTCGAGGCTGTTGTATAGGCCAGCCCGACCGTCTGAAGCCGTACAGTCACATGCCGCGCGCTTCAAGATTTTCGAGTGGGTGACATCGCCGCAGGGCATGTCGAGGCCGCTCACCCCGACAAGCCAGGATAGACCGATGAAAGCGAACATCCATCCCGATTACCACACGATCAAGGTTGTCATGACCAATGGCACCGAATATCTCACGCGCTCGACCTACGGCAAGGAAGGCGACACGCTGAACCTCGACATCGATTCAGCTACGCATCCAGCATGGACCGGCGGGCAGCAGACCCTGCTCGACCGCGGTGGTCGTCTCTCCAAGTTCAAGAACAAGTTTGCGAATCTCGGCATCTAAGCCGTCGCGAATGCCAGCACTCAGGGGCCTTCGGGCCCCTTTTGCATTTGTGCGATTGCTATCTCTCAGACCTTCTTGCGATCCGAATGGCCGAGATCGCGCTCCGGGTCGATCACGTCACGTACAAGCTGCTTGAGCTTCGCGGCATCTGGGAACCCACCGTCGCGCTTGCGCTCCCAAATCAGCTGATCATCGCAGGTGACGGTGAAAACGCCGCCTGTCCCCGGCACCAGCACCACCTCACCCAGTTCGAGACTAAAAGTGGACAGCAGTTCCTGCGCCATCCATCCCGCACGCAGCAGCCACTGGCACTGCGTGCAATAGGTGATGCGGATGCTTGGTTTGCTATTTTCCATCTACCCGTCGGACCGTTGTTCCTGCCAAGCGATCATAGATTGGATCAACCATGCGAACCACCGAAACGATTATCCAAATGTAAAAAAGCATAGTCATAGCGAAAAATATCCAAGGAATTGGATTGAACAACGAACGCTCCAATTCTGCTAGACTTTCAGGTGCCAGAACCGTTGAAAGGCACAACAAAAAGATCACAGGCGATACCATAATCAGCTTTCGTTTAGCGGCTTTTACAAATCCAATCCGCATGCGACCTAAATCATCTATGTCATACACTCTTATTCCGAGTTGTCTTTTTCCAAATGTTGTTCCTCTATGTGCTTCCATGAGAACTAGATAGAGAAACAATGCCAACGTAGCCATCCACGAAACATCGGTAACATCCCGAGGCGTCCCATCTGCTTTAAGAGGAAATGTTACAGTGTATGTCTCACCGTCTTTTGTGTTCTTTTGTGCAGAAAAAAACTTGGCATTTGGCATACCCAAAAGGGAAACAGTACACGTTTTGAACTCATCATAATCGTTGGGAAGCTCCACTCCGGCAGGAAGCGCTTCTACAACATTACACGCCGTAAAATGCACCCCAAACTGGGTCTGTACGGCACCACCTGTCAGTGAAAAAGCGATAGCGACAACTATCTGAACCGGCACAGCAACGAGCAAAAAATCCAAAATTAGCGCGCTAAACCGCCGCCAAAACCCCGCACGCAGCGAGGAAGTTGAGTGACCACTAGCCGCTTCGGAATCAGAATTCAAAGGTACTCTCCATACGTGAAAAGATTCACATAAGGAGATACTTATATAAGATAAAGTATCTTTCGACTGTTGAGAGGCTACGCCGCGCTCAGCTTCGCCAAGGTTGCGTCGTCGACCTCGAAGTTAGCGTAGACGTTTTGCACGTCGTCGTCGTCTTCAAGCGTTGCGACCAGTTTCATGAGCGATTGTGCGCGGTCCTCATCCACCGGAACGTTGTTCTGCGGCTTCCAGATAATCTTCACGCTTTCGGCTTCACCAAGTGAGGATTCCAGCGCCTTGGAAACTTCGTTCACGTCCTCAAAGCCGCAAAGAATGGTGTGACCTTCCTCGTCGGACTCCACATCGTCCGCGCCCGCCTCGATTGCAGCTTCCATAACCTTGTCGGCATCGCCCGCCTTGGCCGCGTAGTAGATTTCACCGGCACGATCCCACATGAAGGACACAGAACCGGTTTCGCCCAAAGCACCACCAGCCTTCGTAAAGGCCGCCCGCACATTCGATGCAGTGCGGTTGCGATTGTCGGTCAGTGCCTCAACAATGACGGCGACGCCACCTGGACCATAGCCCTCATAGCGCACTTCTTCGTAGTTCTCCGAATCGCCGCCGGTCGCCTTGTTGATCGCGCGAGCGATATTATCCTTCGGCATGGACTCGGCCTTTGCGTTCTGGATTGCCAGACGCAGGCGCGGGTTCATGGCTGGATCTGGCAGGCCCTGCTTTGCAGCGACGGTAATTTCGCGCGCCAGCTTGGAGAAAATCTTTGAGCGGACCGCGTCCTGACGGCCCTTGCGATGCATGATGTTTTTAAACTGGGAATGGCCAGCCATGGCGCCCTCTGTCGATGCCAAATCTATTCGGATTTCGCGGGCTTATAGATAAATTGCCGACAAACGTCCAGCAGGTGGATGCTCCCTTCCAACCAAATCGCTCGCGCAGATTTGACTTCGCGTCAGTGCACAACACCGCAATAGTCTACGCAGGGCGGAGTAAAACGGAGTCACGCATGATCCGTCCGCTATTGTTTGCCTGTCTTGTACTGTTCGCCAACCCCGCCATCGCGCAGGAAAACCGCGTCGTTTCAAAATGCATGGCGATTGCGCAATCCGCCCCCGGCATCAGCTACGCAAACTTCACGCCAGACTGGCAGCCTGTCGCCACGGCGGATGAAGCCGTCACCATCACCTATGCGGGCCACTCGACATATCTGATCGAAACGCCTGCAGGCGTACGCATCGCGACGGATTTCAGTGGTGTTTACGGCAACGATTTTAACCCGCGCGTCGTCACCATGAACAAGGCGCATCGCACGCATTACACGGACCACCCCTCAGAAGGCATTGAATACGTGCTTCGCGGATGGAACCCAGAGGGTGGCCCGGCACACCACGCACTAATTATCGACGATGTCACGATCCGCAATGTCCCGACCGACATCCGCCACGGCGCAGCCATGGAAAAAGACGGCAATTCGATCTTCATTTTTGAGGTCGCGGGCCTATGCATCGGCCATCTCGGCCATTTGCACCATCGGCTCGAAAACGCGCATTACGGAGCCATTGGACGGCTGGATATTGTCATGGTGCCCATCGATGGTGGCATGACCCTTTCCGTGCAGGCGATGAGCGAGATTACGACGCGGCTCTATTCTTCGATGATCTTGCCAATGCACCGCCACGCGACGCCACTGTCGGAATTTACCAGCTTGATGGGCGACGGTTTCGCGGTCGATTTCCGCAGCACAGACACGCTATCGGTGTCGCTCAAAACCCTGCCCGACCGCCCAACAATAGTGATTCTATCAGGCGTATAAAAAAGGCCGGTCGAAACCGGCCTTTTACAATCAATCGCTCAATGCTTCTTCCGCTTGCGCGCCAGCATATTGAGCCCCTCGACCAACGCAGAGAAGCCCATTGCTGCGTAGATATAGCCCTTCGGAACATGGTAGCCCATGCCGTCGGCGATCAGCGTCATACCGATCATCAGCAGGAAGCCCAGCGCCAGCATAACGATTGTCGGGTTCTTTTCGATGAAGTTTGCCAGCGGCGTAGCGGCGGCCAGCATCACCGAAACCGCGACGATCACCGCGATGTACATAATCGCAATGTGATCGGTCATGCCGACAGCCGTAATGATTGAGTCGATCGAGAACACCAGATCGAGCAGCAATATCTGAAAGATCGCCGCACCCAGGCTGAGTTGCAGCGTCTGCCCAACCAGCGAATCCTTATGGTCAGTCGGATCGACGGTATGATGAATTTCCTTCGTCGCTTTCCAGACAAGAAACAGACCACCTGCAATCAGGATCAGGTCGCGCCACGAAAAGCCGTGCCCGAATGCGCTAAACACCGGCTCCGTCAGCTGCACGATAAACGAAATGGTAGCGAGCAGAATGAGGCGCATGATCAGCGCCGCACCTATACCGAGCCGTCGCGCGGGTACTCTTTGCGCTTCCGGCAGTTTGTTTGTGAGGATCGAGATGAAGATCAGATTGTCGATGCCAAGGACGACTTCGAGCACAACGAGCGTAACCAAGGCAACCCAGGCCGTCGGGTCGGACGTCCAGGTGAAAAACGGCAGTAAGAACTCCATGTGTCCCCATTCTTTGAAAATTGAATTCCGGGAGAGGTAGGAACGACCCTACCCTCCGTCAATGTCACGCCCAGAATGCCGGCACTGTTTCTTCTAAACGCGGACCAATGCGCAATGGCGCAATTCGTTCCGCAAGTCCCGTCCTGTCGGATATGTCGATGCCCACGCCGCACAGCGTTGCCGGGCCGGAAGCCGCTTCAAACCGGCCTTTCGGCACTTTTGAGAGGAATCGGTTGAGCGGTTCCTCCTTCTCCATGCCGAGCGAGGAGTCGTAGTCGCCACACATTCCGGCGTCGGTGATGTAGCCCGTGCCGCCGTTCAAGATTTGGTGATCCGCTGTTGGCTGATGCGTATGTGTGCCTACAACCAGGCTAACGCGACCGTCGACAAAATGTCCGAAGCACATTTTTTCGCTGGTTGCCTCAGCGTGAAAATCGATCAGCACAGCGTCAGCCTGTTCGCCGAGCGGACAAGCCTCAAGCTCGCGCTCAGCTGCCTGAAACGGATCATCCAGTTCGGGATGCATGAATACGCGACCCATAATATTCGACACCAGAACACGAGCCCCGTTGCGGGCTATATAGACCCCTGAGCCCTTGCCCGGCGTGCCCGCGGGGAAGTTGGCAGGTCGCAAAAAGCGATCCTGACGACCCGCGAAGGAAAGCGCTTCGCGCTGGTCCCACACATGGTTGCCAGTGGTCACAACATCTGCGCCAGCCGCCAGCGTGCTCTGGAAAATATCCTCCGTAATGCCGAAGCCGCCCGCAGCGTTTTCGCCATTGACCACAACGAAATCCAGTTTGAAATCCGAGATCAGTCCGGGAAGTTTCTCCCAAACCGCAACGCGGCCAGTGCGGCCAACCATATCGCCAAGAAAAAGAAGTCTCATGCGCCGCTTCTAGTGCGGTTCTCCGCCGTAGGGAAGCGGTGCAGGCCGGTTTCCGTTAGCAGTTCCGGAATAAAGACATCATGTGGCTCGTCCGGCACGCGCTCGACCTTTTGGCAATCGAAAGCAATGCCGATCAGTCGCGGCTCAATGCCTTTTAAATGAAGCTGCTCAATGGCGCGGTCGTAATAGCCGGCTCCATAGCCGATGCGATGGCCGCGACCGTCAAACGCAGCTAACGGCACCAGCATCAGCACAGGATTGAGTACTTCCGCATTCTCACCCGGCCCGAATGTTCCGAAACCCATATCGACCAGCGGCTCTCCGCGCACAAGCTCGCGAAAAATCATCGTTGTTTTGTCGAGCAACGCAGGAAGGCAAAGCCGAGCGCCCCTTCCTGCCAAACCGAACATCATCGGCCTGACATCTACTTCTGACCGCATTGGCCAGAAGCCTGACACGACGCTGCCCGGTTCAAACTCGATGTTTGCGAGAAGCGTTTCCGCCATCGCAAGCGAGGCATCCACACGCCAAGCCACATCCAGCGCATCGCGGCGCGCAAGCGCCTCTTTGCGCAACTCGCGTTTCTGTTCTTTGGGTGTTGTCATCGGTGAAGAATAGAAAGCTGGAAGCTGAAGGACCGTTCGGTCCGCGACATGGAAAGCGGCGTCCAGACAACCGGTGGAGAGGTTGATCCCGGGAACCTACAAAGTAGGTGGGCGCCATGTGAAAGAACCCACGGGTCCAATCAGGGACAGCTCCCTTCGAGATCAATAAGGCCCCGGGGAAATATTACTCCTGCCGGGAAGCCCAGAACGCCAATCCCTATATAGAGCCGACATGGCGTCCGCGCCACTGGTTAAACGCCGCTTTTGAAGTAACAATGCGCCTCAGCGCATCGAATAGAGAGGTAGGGCAGCAATCGCCGCCCTGTCACGGAGACAAATATGGAAGAACACACTTTTCCTGTCGTACGCACCGATAATGAGTGGCGCACGCGCCTCTCGCCTGAGCAGTATTACATCATGCGCGAACACGGCACAGAGCGCCCCGGAAGCTGCGCGTTGCTCTATGAAAAGCGAGCCGGAACCTTTTCCTGCGCCGGTTGCGACCAGCCACTATTCGAATCGACGTTGAAATTTGAAAGCGGCACCGGCTGGCCGAGCTTTAACGATCCGGTTCCCGGTTCGGTGGAAACCACAACGGACAGATCGCATGGAATGGTGCGCACTGAAGTGCATTGCGCCACATGCGGCAGCCATCTCGGTCATGTTTTCCCGGATGGCCCGCCGCCTTCGGGCTTGCGCTACTGCATCAATGGCGTAGCGCTTAACTTCATGCCCGCCTGACGGACAAAATGAGCGCCGCGCGATTTGCGCGGCGCTTCCGTCTCATGCCATCCCGAGCGCAGCTTTATACAAATCGAGGATCGTCTCGGCTTCTTCGCGTTCAGCCTGATCGATCTTGCGCAGGCGCACAATCGTGCGGATTGCTTTGGTATCGAAACCATTGCCCTTGGCTTCCGCATAGACATCCTTGATGTCATCAGCGATGGTTTTCTTTTCTTCCTCCAGCCGCTCGATGCGCTCAATCAATGCGCGCAACTGTCCCGCAGCAAAGGTCTGCGCATTATCGGTGATATCGTCCGCCATGAAATTCTCCCGGAAAGCCCGCCGCGTGAGTCGCGGCCAAAAGATCGGCGCGTTCGATGCCTCACCGTTTCGTCGGGGTCAAGCCGCCAGTTAATGCTTAGGGCGATTCTGCTCGAATGCGGCCTTTTGCTCCTCGCTGGCCGGTCGCTGATGCTTCTCCTGCCATTCGGCATAAGGCATCCCGTAGATAATTTCACGAGACTCGTCCTTGCTCAGCGAAACACCTTCTGCCTCCGCAGCTTCGCGATACCAGTTGGCCAAACAGTTCCGGCAAAACCCCGCCAGATTCATCATGTCGATGTTTTGCACATCACCACGCGAATCGAGATGCTGGAGCAATCTGCGCAAAGTTGCTGATTCGAAGTCGCGTTTCTGGTCGTCCGTCAGGTCAGCCATTTTCTTCTCCCAGAATCGGCCCAGTTCGTGAGCCGAACTGCTTCACGATATGCATATCGGGTCTGCGGTTCAGCTCTTCAATGATTGGATGCAGGCGCTCCGCCCAAGCTCGCACACCCACCGCGTCGCCAATCAGATCCTGCCGCACTTCAATCAGGGCATGTGCATAGCCGTTGACGATGGCGTGCCGGTACATGGTGTCGCCGCGCAGCGCGCCGTCATATGGCTCATTGTCGCCAACGACTATGTTCTTGTCGGCGGCAAGCAATTCCATCATCGGCTTGGGCGCACGATCATCCATGTCCCACAATATGCCGACATGCCACGGGCGCTTCCTGCCCTGCATTTCCGGTGTAAATGAATGTAACGATACGACAAAAGGCGCTTGCCCCGTCGCTTCAAAAACTGACGCAATCACCGAGCCCACGGCGTCGTGATATGGTCGGTAGAAATCATCGAGACGCTTTTCACGCTCTTCTTCCGTCATCGGATAATTCGCCTGAATGACTGTCCCATCATAAAGCTGGCGGATCATCGTCGGGTCATCTTCACCGCGATTGGGATCGATCAGGAGCCTTGAAAAATTCGCCATTACGCCAGGCACGCCGGTCATGGCCGCAAGTTCGCGCGTCAGACCTTCGACCCCAATGTCATAGGCGATATGCCGGTCAAACTCGCTCGCAGGCAGGCCGAGACTGCCATATTCATCAGGCAAAGCGCGCCCCGCATGGTCGGCAATCAGAACCATGCCCTTGTCGCGATTCCCCTCGATGACCTCAAAAGGCCGAAAAAATTCCGAACGCGCCATTCCGCTACCCGCCACAATTGTGGTTCGGGTGAACCACAGCCGCGTGCCAGAAACAACCCGGCATTGTACGCCGTCAATGTTCTGTGCCTTTTTCAGGGCAAACTCTGGCAGAATGTTTGCGGTCGTGCCAATGTCGCGCAAATAACTAAATCGATTGGGGTCAACAGTCGGTCGCGTTGACACGGCTTGGCACATTGCCGAAAAGAGCCGCCAGGCGAGTTGTGCAAAAGGGGCGCTGATAATGAGTTTTGCGGGAGGCTGGCGGTTTCGCTTCGGGCCTTCATTGGCCATCTTCTGTCTGTCGCTCGTTGCCGGTGCTGCTTTCAGCCAGCCTGCTCGCGCTGATTTCCGCGTTTGCAATGCAACGCAAAGCCTTGTGGGCGTTTCCATCGGCTACCGCGCGGCAGACGGCTGGAAATCCGAAGGCTGGTGGCACATTGAAGGTTCAACCTGCAAAACCTTGATCGAAGGCGCCCTCTCCTCGCGCTTCTACTATCTCTACGCGGAAGACGCAGAACGCGGCGGGCGCTGGGATGGCCCGGTCAATATGTGCGTTACGGATAAAGAGTTTAAAATCTCCGGCGTGAGTGATTGTCTCGCCAGGGGCTATCAGCGCGCGGGCTTCCGAGAGTATGACACCGGTGAGCAGGCAAGCTGGATGGTGCAGCTCACCGACGAACCTAACCCACCCACGCCGCTGCCCGGCGCAACACCTACTCCACCGATTACGGGAACTGATCAGCCAGAAGAAGGCGAACAATGAGACGCAGCCGTAAAGTCAAGATCCTGGCAACGCTGGGACCGGCCTCTTCTGAACCGGAAATGATTAGAAAGCTGGTTGACGCAGGCGTTGATGTTTTTCGCATCAATATGAGCCATGCGGATCATGATTTGATGCGGACGCTCGTTGGCCGCATTCGCGCTATCGAGGACGAGACCGGCAGGCCAATCGGCATTCTGGCAGACCTTCAAGGGCCGAAGCTCCGTGTAGGAAAATTCGCAAACGGCAAAGAAGAATTGACCGTTGGGCAAACCTTCACTCTCGACGACGACCCGACACCCGGAAACGCCGATCGCGTGCAACTGCCACATCCGGAAATTCTCGCTTCCGTGCAATCCGGCGACCGCCTTCTGATCGATGACGGCAAGCTTCAGCTCAAAGCAGTAAGTGCGGACGGCAAGAAGATCGTGACGACCGTCGTCGCGGGCACCCGCATTTCCGACAAGAAAGGCGTCAGCCTTCCTGACACCGATCTCCCCGTCGGCGCTTTGACCGACAAGGACCGCGCCGACCTCGACGCCGCTGTCAATGCGGGCGTGGATTGGCTCGCGCTATCCTTTATCCAAAGGCCGGAAGACATCGCCGAAGCGCGCAAGCTCGCGCGCGGTCGTGCGCTTCTCATGTCCAAAATAGAGAAGCCGCAGGCAGTCCAACGTCTTAAGGAAATCATCGAGCTTTCCGACGCCCTGATGGTCGCTCGCGGCGATCTCGGCGTCGAAATGCCCATCGAAGCGGTTCCCGGCATTCAAAAGCAGATCACCCGCGCCGCACGCCGCGCTGGCAAGCCTGTCGTCGTCGCCACACAGATGTTGGAATCGATGATAACTGCGCCGGTCCCGACCCGCGCCGAAGTCTCTGACGTTTCTATTGCTGTCTTCGAGGGTGCAGATGCGATCATGCTCTCGGCAAAATCTGCGGCTGGCCAGTATCCCGTGGAAGCGGTTTCAATGATGAACCGCATTGCAGAGCGTGTTGAACAAGACCCGACCTATCCCAGCATCATCAACGCGCAACGCTCGCAGCCGGAGCCGACCGGCCCAGATGCCATTTCTCTTGCAGCACGCGAAATTGCGGAGACGCTGAAGCTCTCAGCCATCGTAACCTATACCGCGTCAGGCAATACCGGCTTTCGAGCCGCTCGTGAACGCCCACAAGTGCCGATCATCGCGCTGTCGCCAATCGTTGAAACAGCCCGCCGCCTGTCTCTGCTGTGGGGCACGCATTGCGTCGTCTCACCAGACGCGACCGATCTCGACGACATGGTTGAGCGGGCTTGCGTTATCGCCAAGACAGAAGGTTTTAGCGCACCAGGTGAGCGCATCATCATTATGGCCGGTGTGCCGCTCCGCACGCCTGGCGCCACCAACATGCTGCGGATTGCCTACATTCCCGAATAGCGGACGTATCTAGATCGATTCGCCTGCCAATTCTTCGGAAAGCGTCGCGACTTCGTTCTGCGCGTTGCGCATCATGGGATAGATTGCCAGCACACGCTGATAGGCGTTGAACGCCAACTGCTTGTTTCCGCGCATCTTGAATATCTGCGCCATGCCTGCAATCGCTCCGAAATGGCGCGGCTCCAGTTCCAGCGTCTGCTCAATGTCGGCCATCGACTTCGCATAGTTCTGCATCATGAAATGCACCGTCGCGCGGCGATTCCAACCCTCGGCAAAATCCGGTCGCATGGCGACGACCTGATCCAGAAAATCCAGCGCGACATTGAACTTCTCTTCTTCCATCGCCTTCTTCGACCATCCCATCATGAGATCGACGCTGGCACTGCCGGAATTGGTCCATTCCTCGATAATGCGCGCGGCGATACGCGACGCGGACCGCTCATTTTGAGCGCGTTTCAATTCGCTGAAATATTGATCCAGCTTTTGCTGGTGTGTCTGTTCGCCCTTTTGCACGGGCGTACCACTCTGTTCCGCCGCCAGCGCAGGCGATTCAACAATTAACGAGAGCGCCAAAACGGCGAAAACGTACCGCATGGCAAGGACTCTATCCCCGCCATAAGGTACGTCAACGAAAAACAATGTGAACGCGGCGAGGCCGCGATCAATCAGCCCTGACGCGCCTTGTAGCGCGGAGCGGCCTTGTTGATGATGTAAATGCGGCCTTTGCGACGAACCAGACGGTTGTCACGATGGCGGGCTTTCAGCGCTTTGAGCGAGTTCTTGATCTTCATGGTCTGGCCTGTCGGGTTTGGCCCTGAGGGCCTAACTGAAAGGCGCGCCTCTAAAGCGCGCCCGAAATCGAGGTGGCTCATAAACGACGAGCGGTAGGGCTGTCAACCGGAGTGGCGCACCAGCCGTGTGAAATGCCCCATCTTCCTGCCCGGACGCGCATCCGTTTTGCCATAGAGGTGCAACACCAGCCTTGGCTCAGCCAAAAGCTCCTCCGCGCGCTCCACCTCATCCCCGATCAGGTTTTCCATCACGCAGTCGGAATGGCGGGCGCAGTCGCCAAGCGGCAGCCCCGTAATCGCGCGTATATGCTGCTCAAACTGCGATAAAGCGCACGCCGCTTCGGTCCAATGGCCTGAATTGTGCACGCGCGGCGCAATCTCGTTCACCGCCAAGCCGCCATCGCGTAAAACAAAGAACTCGACGCCGATGACGCCCACATAGCCCAGCCCACGCAATATCGAGAACGCCGCGCTGCGTGCGGTTGCCGCCGTTCGCTCCGAAATTGCGGCAGGCACTGTCGAACGATGAAGAATGCCATTCTTGTGGACATTCTCCGCTGGATCGAAAGCAGCAAGAGCACCGTCGGCGGCACGCGCCGCGATCACCGAAATCTCGCGCTCGAAATCCACCAGCGATTCCAGAATCAGTGGCACTGAGCCAAGCGCGGCATAAGAACCCTGCACGGACGGTTTTGCCGTCTGCCGAAACGTGATCTGGCCCTTGCCGTCATAGCCAAGTCGGCGCGTTTTCAGCACGCCATTGCCGCCAAACGCGGCCAGACCGGACTCCAGATCGGCATCCGAATCAACGGGGCGGTATGCCGCCGTCTTAAGACCGATAGAATTAAGGAGTATCTTTTCGGTCAGCCGGTCCTGAGAAACTTCCAATGCTCGCGCAGTCGGAAAAACTTGAGCCGTAGCCGATACCTGCACAGCAGCTGCAACAGGTACGTTTTCAAACTCGTAGGTGACCACCGCGCATTCACGCGCCAGCTCGGCTAGGGCCTGCGTATCGTCATAAGCCGCAACGATCTGCCGATTTGCCACCTGCGCAGCGGGGCAGTTTTCCTGCGGCTCAAGAATAATCGTTCGATAGCCAAGTCGCGCCGCCGCCATCGCCAGCATACGGCCAAGCTGTCCACCACCGATAATCCCGATATTGGAACCCGTCGGAAGGCCGGCCATCAGGCTTCATCCACCGGATTGAGAGCAACCTTGCCGGTCTGCTCCGCTCGCCACGCTTCCAGACGCTTTGCTAACGAATCGTCATGCAGAGCAAGCACTGCCGCGGCCAGAAGCGCGGCATTGACTGCACCTGCTTTGCCTATTGCAAGCGTCCCGACCGGAATGCCCGCAGGCATCTGCACGATGGAAAGAAGCGAATCCTGTCCCGACAGCGCCTTGGATTCGACCGGCACGCCAAACACCGGCAACGGCGTCATTGCCGCGGTCATGCCCGGCAGGTGGGCAGCTCCCCCTGCCCCGGCGATCACAACTTGAAAGCCTGCTTCCTTTGCGCCTTTGGCAAATTCATACAGCCGATCTGGCGTCCGATGCGCCGAAACAATCAAAGCTTCGTGATTGATTTCGAGCGCGGCAAGCGTCTCGGCGGCATGGCGCATGGTCGTCCAGTCTGACTGGCTTCCCATGATGATTGCGACATCAGCTTTTTCAGGCACTTCGTGTTCCCGCATTAAGCGGCGCGCTTAGCCGATAATCCGGTGAACCGCAAGCTAAGGTCAGCCCCGCTAACGCCGGTATCACGCGATGATGTCGGGAATAATACTGCTTTCCAGCGACTTCAGCCGATCCTTGAGCACCAGCTTCTTTTTCTTCATGCGCTGGATTTGCAATGGATCACAACCGGTTGCGATCATCGCATTGATGGCCGCGTCGAAATCGGCATGTTCCTGCTTCAGTCGCGCAAATTCGAGACGAATCTCCGCCTGGTCCTGATCCGACATTTTCACCGTCTGAATTTCCGCGCTTGCATCGCATGCGCCACTTTGGAGGGTACGCTTACCGGTTCCCCGACCGGCGCGAGCGCCCTTATCACATTTTTACGTTGGGTAAAATCCTACTACGTCAAGTTCGACAAAGGAATGCAGTGATGGCACACTGTCATCGTTTCGTCACATCGCCTCGGCGGGTGATCGAGGCGGTGGAGACGGCACCGTTCGACGATACCATGAAAGGGAGAAGCTATTCATGTCTCTTGCCAGCCACCTCGAAGAATTGCAGCGCAAGCACGGCGATATTGAGCGTCAACTGGATGAAGCGATGACCCACCCGTCTGTGGATGATCTTGAGGTTGTAACGCTTAAAAGACGTAAGCTGGCGCTTAAGGATGAAATCGAGAAGCTGAAAGTCCAGACTACTCACTGATTGGTTCGTAGCGCGCCTGTGGCGTCGCTATAATTGAGGGGAGCCGGCGGCCTATGGTCGTCGGCTTTATTTTATGTCTTCCAAAATTGATCGAGCCAAAGATTGAGCTTGAGGAAGCCAGGCGCGGACAGCGCATAAATCCGCCTCGTTCCAGCAGATGATGAATTCACCAATCCTGAATCCAGCAACACCTTCAAATGTTGAGAAACCGCCGGTCGAGAAACGGGCAAGCCGGACGCGATCTCGTTGACCGATTTCGGCCCCCGACGCAACTCTTCCAGAATATGACGGCGGTGCGGGTCAGCTATCGCCATAAATGCATCAGAAGTAGTCATGCCTACTTTTGTGGCGCAGACTCGAGAAAATCTCAACCATCATTATTGGGATTGGGTGCGCGGGTCGAGCTTGGCAGCCTCCGGCGTAACAACACGGTCGGACGGCATCGTTTGGAACGCTTCGCGATTTTCGAGAGGAACCGGCGCGCGACGCTTGATCCGCAATAGCGTGTAACCAGCAAGCGATGCATGAGCAAAGACAGTTGCGAGAAACAGCCCTTCCGGCCTTATTGCGCTCATAAGGCTCGCGCCGATCACCGGCCCCACCATCGTGCCAAAGCCGTACAGCAGCAGCAGTCCGCCGGAGATTTTGACGAAATCCTCATTGCGCGCATGGTCGTTTGCGTGCGCAACCGCGATTGAATAGAGCGTGTAAGCCAGCGCGCCATAACATGCCGTCATGGCAATCACGGCTGTAGCGCTGTGCGGCTGGAAAATGAACACGGCGAGACCGACCAGCGCAGCGCCTAGCGCTGTTGCAGCCAGAACATAGCGACGGTCCGTGCGATCGGACACGCGGCCTATCGGCATTTGCATCGCTGCCCCGGCCACAACGACCAGACTCATCATCAGTGCAATTTCCGCTGTGGTCAGTTGAATGCGCGCACCATAAACCGCGCCCAACGTTCCCCATGCGCCATTCGCAATGCCGATCAAAAAGCACGCACCGAACGAGACTGGCGAGTTTTTGTAGAGGCCCTTCAGGTCAAGCGAAACTTCTTGCAGCGGCCTTGGGGTAGCCTGCGATGAGACCGCCGTGGGGATAAGCGAACAGCAAAACAGAATGCCTGCGACCATGAACAGCGACTCGGTGCGCACATCGCCCGCCGCAACGGCCATCTGTCCGGCCATGATCGAGGCATATGTCACCATCATGTAGAGGCCAAACACTGTGCCACGATTTTCGTTGTTTGCCCGCTCGTTCAGCCAGCTTTCGATAATCATGAAGCAGCCAGCCATTGTGAAGCCGGTGAATGCGCGCAGGATCACCCACATCGTTTCGTCGATGAAAAGGCCGGTCAGCAGCGCAACGATGGCGCCGATCGCGGCCAATGTTCCAAATGCGCGAACATGTCCAGCGCGGCGAACGAGGCGCGGCGCAAAATAGCAGCCTGCGATAAAACCACCCGCCCAAGCGGTGCCGAGTAGACCCAGCACGCCGGTCGAAAACCCTTCCGCTTGCCCCCGCAGCGGCAGCAACAGACCATGCAGGCCAGAAGCGGCCAGCAGGAACGCGGTACCGCGCAGCAGCGCAAGTATCGGACGATAAGCGGCGAACATTCAAAACCCTTCAACTGCGAATCACTGACCTTGGCTTTTACAAAGCTGGAAGTGGCGACAGCATGACACGCGTCAGCTCTTGAACAGAGCTTCTGCCGCTGCCTTTGTCGCTCCCTTTGCTTTCAGTTCGGTTTCCAGCCGCGCTATTTCCTTTTGCAATTGTGCAATTCGTTCCTGCAATTCACCAACAGACAAAAGCGACAGATCCTGTCCGATCTGGTGGGTCTTAGCCACCGGGCGCGGTTCATCGTCGAAGAGGGCCATTCATTCCTCCCGTTTTTCTTTACATCGCCGCCAGAATACTAAGACTACAAGGCAGCATCAAATGGATGGAGGAAAACAATGGCAAAAGCGGAAAAGCTGCCGGAAAAAATGACGGCAATCGCAATCACCGCGCCCGGCGGCCCATTGGTCCTGCGTCCCGAAAAGCGCGAGTTACCGCAACTCGAAGCCAATGAAATCCTCATCAAGGTCAAGGCTGCGGGTGTAAACCGGCCCGATGTCATGCAGCGCAGAGGGCTCTACCCTGCTCCGCCCGATGCTTCAGATCTGCCCGGCCTCGAAGTGTCAGGCACTGTTGCCGCGATTGGTGAAAATGTCGAACGCTGGCGCGTCGGTGATCAGGTTTGCGCGCTTACACCGGGCGGCGGATATGCCGAATATACGAAATGCGATGCGGGCAGCGTAATGCCCATTCCAGCCGGATTCACGTTTACCGAAGCCGCAGCGCTGCCAGAAAATTACTTCACCGTCTGGCATAATGTTTTTGAACGCGGCGCATTAAGGCCCGGAGAAACGCTTCTGGTTCATGGTGGCACATCTGGCATCGGCACAACCGCCATACAGATAGCTACCGCGCTTGGAAGCCGCGTTATCGCGACAGCGGGCTCGGCTGAAAAATGTGAGACATGTCTGGGTTTAGGCGCGGTCCGAGCAGTCAATTATCGGGACGAGGATTACGTCAAAGCCGTACATGAAGCCACAGACGGGCGCGGCGCGAATGTCATCCTCGATATGGTTGGCGGCGATTATGTCAGCCGCAACTACGACGCCGCCGCCATTGAGGGACGCATCGTGCAGATTGCGGTTCAGGCCGGTCCGAAGGCCAATGTCGATATCGCCAAGCTCATGGTGAAACGCCTCGTCCATACCGGCTCGACGCTCCGGCCCCGCAGCAATGATTTCAAGGCTGGCCTTGCCGCAGTGCTGGAAACCTATGTTTGGCCTCTGCTTGCGGCGCGGCGCATCGCACCCGTGCTGGACATGATCTATCCGTTCAAGGAAGCATGGCGGGCGCATGAGCGCATGGAGGAAGGGGAGCATATCGGAAAGATCATGCTGGACGTTGCCTGATTGCTGACTGGTCCAGTCCCACCTATCTGTTTTCATTCGGCTAACAATTTTTCATCGCGGCTGTTATTCGCTTTTCTTTGCCAGCTTGGGCTTTGGGAAAGGTTCGTAGCCTCTATGTCATCTGCGGTTTCTGCAACAACAACGCGCCCTTGGGTCGTGGCCTCGGCGCTGGGCGCAACGCAGATATTCGCCTTCGGCTCTTCCTATTATTTGCTCGGCGTTCTCGGAGCACCGATCAACGCCGAAACAGGCTGGTCTTTGACCTTTATGTCCGGTGCCCAGTCAGCGGGCATGCTCATCGCCGGATTTGTATCGCCGTGGGTTGGCCGAACCATCGGACGCAATGGCGGATGCGGCGTCATGGCAATCAGTTTCCTCGTGCTAGCGCTTGGATTGCTTTTGCTCTCCATTGCAAACCACAAAGCTGTCTTCCTAATCGGCTGGCTGTTGTTGGGCGCGGGTATGGGCGGCTGTCTTTATGACGCCGCCTTCGCATCACTCGGCAGGCTTTACGGCGCCTCCGCGCGCTCCGCCATTGCCACGGTCACTCTCTGGGGCGGCTTTGCGAGCACCATCTGTTGGCCGCTTTCTGCAGCGCTTCTTCCTGAAATCGGCTGGCGCGGCATATGCGTCACCTATGCACTCATATCCCTTGCATTCTGCATCCCGCTCGTTCTGTGGGCGCTTCGCGGAAAGGTCATTCCCGCACCCGCTCTGAACAGAAGCGAATCCGTTCTCGAACCATCCGACCGCCCCATCTATTACCTGCTGATGGCAACCTTCGTCGTCATCGCGTTGAGCATGTCAGTGGTCTACATCCACCTTATAGAACTGCTGCAATCGCGCGGATTGGGGCTCGCAGCAGCCGTCGCGCTCGGCGCTCTTATCGGCCCAAGCCAGGTCGCCGCGCGGTCACTGGACTTGGTCCTCGGTGGTCGACATCATCCGGTATGGACCTTTCTCATAGCTCAGTTTGGCTGTGCGCTCGGTCTGGCTCTTTTCGCGACGGGCTTTCCGTACCTGTCTGTTGCAATCATCATCTTTTCAGCGGGTAATGGAATCTATTCCATTGTCCGCGGCTCCCTCCCGCTCATACTCTTCGGACCGGAGAAATTCGCAACTATCATCGGGCTGCTCGCCCGTCCCGGCTACATTGCCTATGCGCTCGCTCCCTCGGTCGGTGCATTCATGATCGAGACTGCCGGCGCACAGCGAACGGTCGAAATTCTTACATTCGCGATGATCGTGAATGTCGCTCTGAGCGCGTGGTTAACAGTGCTTGTGCGGCGCCGGCTATAGCGCCATTGCGTCGGATTGCGTTTGCGACTATATGCAACCGTGATTTCCCAAAATTGGTGGCTATGCCCACCGCCCGCGCGAGGGACGCGGGCGAACGAGAGGATATTATCGCAATGACCAATACGCTTCTCATGCCCAAAGCAACCGCCGTCTGGCTGGTTGACAACACGGCATTGTCTTTCGACCAAATCGCGCAGTTTTGCTCCCTCCACCCGCTTGAAGTGAAAGCCATCGCTGACGGTGAGGCCGCCCAAGGCATCAAGGGCATGGACCCCGTCATGACCGGCCAGCTTACCCGCGACGAAATCAAGCGCGGCGAGCAGGATGCAAATCACAAAATCAAGCTTTCCGAGCCCAAGGTTCGCGTTCCGGAAACCAAGCGCCGTGGCGCACGTTACACGCCGCTGTCCAAGCGTCAGGATCGCCCGAACGCAATTCTGTGGCTCGTCCGCAATCATCCCGAACTGAAAGACGCTGCAATTTCGCGTCTCGTCGGTACCACGAAGTCGACCATCGAGCAGATCCGCGAGCGCCGTCACTGGAACGCCGCTAACCTGCAGCCGATGGATCCGGTAACGCTCGGCCTATGCTCGCAGATCGATCTCGACATCGAGGTTCAGCGCGCATCGGCAAACCGGCCTGCCGGTGCCCCGGTCGGCGACACGCTTCTGCCAGCTTCGCTCACCGAGCGCCTTCCGGCTGAGGATGAAACCGCCAAGGTACGCAAGGAAGACGAAGAGCTGGACGCGAACGCCGTGTTTGCCAAGCTCTCGGCGCTCAAGTCCAACAAATCGGACGAAGACGAAGAAGAATAAGGTCGGCGCTCTCGCCCGACCTTACGCGTAATAGCTGCGACGGTTCATGCCGTCGCGGGCTTCCTCGCGTTCCATGGCGCGATAGAAATCCGCCAATTGCCTTCCGCGCTCTGGCTTGAACACTCGGCCAGAACAAGCCAGCGACACAACGCGATCAATGCGGAATGTGCGGAAATCTTCGCGCATTTCGCACCACGCGACCAGCGTCCACACGCGACCCCAGAACCACAGACCGAGCGGACGCACATCGCGCGAAGACGCTTGCCCTGACTCGTCCTTATACTCAATCGTCAGTACCTTGCGCTCTTCAACGGCGCGCTCCAGCGCGTCGATCACCTTGCGATCCGCATCGGTCACGACCCACATCGGCGAATGGATTTCAGTCCGCTCGATGCGCGCTTTTTCATTATCCGGCAGCACCGAACCGATCTTCACCAGCGCTTCTTCCGCCGCGCGCGCCATAGTCGCACCGCCAAAGGCGCGTACCATTCGAGCACCCGCCACTAGTGCAACTATTTCGTCTCGCGTAAACATCAGCGGGGGGAGATCAAACCCTTCTCTCATCATATAGCCAACACCGGCCTCGCCATCGATTGGCACGCCGCTGGACTGCAAATCAGCGATGTCGCGATAGATCGTGCGTTCAGACACTTCGAGCCACTGGCCGAGTTTCTGCGCAGTCACAAGACGACCGCCACGAAAATGCTGAACGATCTGAAAAAGCCGATCAGCTCGCCGCATTGTCCTTCCCCCTCAATCCTTCGCTCCGTCTCTGGCCAACGACGAAGTCTCCACCAAACGACAGCTTGCGCGTCGTTGGCGATTGCTCATCGAGCACGCGCCAGAAAGGGGTAATGTCCTTCACATCCGCCCCTTGCTCCAGCGCCTCGAATGCAGCCTCTGCCACGGTCCTGAGATGATAACCCATATAGACCGGGCAACTCACCTCAGCACCGTTCTCGATGGCAAGCGCCGTCCGCAGCGCGCGCACATCCATTTCCACGCCATTTGGAATCGAGCGAATAAAGTCGTCTACCTGACGCGCAGTCGGAACAAGCATTCGCTGACCCTCAACGACATCACCAATGGTACGCGGCGCATCCTTCAAAACCGGTGCGCCTTGGCTCAGCCTGTCTGACCATCTCTTCACACTAGCCATCCTTCACGCAGCGAACACACAATCGCACATGTCTACTGACATCGTCATGTCAGGAGGCTCGACGAAACACCGGCGGACATTCGGTTTTGGCAAGCATGGTCTCGGCGTCCCAAACCTTCCGTATCGGTTTTACCTCGGGCCTTATCGGCTTCGCTTGTGGAACTAGCGTTTCTCGTTCTAGTTCCCTGTCCGGCCAGCCAATATCCTTACGCAGATATTCGGGCAAACTGTCCAATATGCGTTGCGCCCGAACCTGTTCGCGACGCCGATGCGCATGCTGCGCAAAGCGCACTAAAGTAGCAATGGGCCTGCTGAAGAAAGTAAACATGACAGTGCCTCCTTGTTAGGAAAACACTATCGCACACCCCTCCTGACAGCCCGGAGTCAGGAGCGTGAACAGATAAAGAACTACCTTACGTAGCGCTCTTTAAAAGCCGCGCTCGAACTTCGCCGAGAAGGCGATGCAGCGTATGATAATCGTCCTTCTCAAGCCCGATTTCGCGCGCGACACAGGCTGGAATCTCCTGCGCTCGCTGTTGCAGCGCCTGTCCTTCCTGTGTCAGCATCAAGCGCACCTGCCGCTCATCCTGCGTATCGCGACGGCGTGAGAGATATCCCCTCGCTTCCAATCTTTTCAGCAACGGGGTCAAGGTGCTGGAATCGAGCGATAGTTTCGCGCCGAGTTCTTTCACTGTCTGGCCGTCCCCTCCCCACAGAGACACCATCACCAGATATTGCGGATATGTCAGTTCGAGCTTGTCGAGCAGTGGCCGATAAAGTTGATTGAACGCATGGCCGGTCGAATAGATCGAAAAGCAAAGGAATTCATCGAGGGCGGGAAAAGCACCGCTTACCGTCACATTCTTGTTCATCATTAGATTCTCCCTGCCCTTCTCAATCATCATATATCGCACACGATCAAATCTCAAGCGATTGACACGTGACTGTCATCATGTATGTTTAGATTGCAAACGATTAAATCGCAAACGATCTTAACGGAGTAAGGCTATGAGCAAGATCAAACTGAAAGACGGTGCCAAGCTTTTCTACAAGGACTGGGGCAAAGGTCAGCCGATTCTCTCTCTCGCATGGCTGGCCGCTTTCGTCGGACGCGTGGGAAGCCCAGATGCTTTTCTTCGGCCAGAATGGCTATCGCGTCATCGCACATGACCGTCGCGGCCATGGGCGCTCCTCGCAGACCTGGGACGGCAACAACATGGATCAATATGCCGATGATCTGCACGAACTGATCGAATCGCTCGACCTGAAAGACCTCATAATGATCGGCCATTCAACGGGCGGCGGTGAGGTCGCGCATTATATCGGCAGGCACGGAACAAAGCGCATTGCCAAGGTCGTTCTGGTTGGCGCGGTGCCGCCGCTCATGCTCAAAACGAAAGCAAACCCGGAAGGCACCCCCATCGAAGCGTTCGATAACATCCGCAAAGGCACGGCTGGCGACCGCTCGCAATTCTTCCGCGACCTCACGTCACCGTTTTACGGCTTCAATCGCGACGGCGCGAAGAACAATGACGGATTACGCGAATCCTTCTGGCTGCAAGGCATGCAGGGCGGCATCAAAGGCCATTACGATTGCATTCACGAATTCTCGGAAGTCGATTACACTGACGATTTGAAGAAGATCGACAAGCCCGCACTTTTCATCCACGGCGACGACGACCAGATCGTGCCTATCGATGCCGCGGCAAAGAAAGCCGTTAAGTTGGTCAAGAACGGCACGCTGAAAGTCTATTCCGGCGGCGCGCACGGTCTCGCGCAGATCGAGGTCGAGCGCTTCAACAAGGACGTGCTGGATTTCATCCGCACATAGTAGCCAACGGAGCGCGGCGTTACCCTATGCCGCGCTCTTTCAACGCAATGGTAATTTCTTCCAGAATAACGGGATCATCGATAGTCGCGGGCATCTTCCACTCTTCGCTATCGGCGATCTTCTGCATTGTCGCGCGAAGGATCTTGCCCGAACGTGTTTTGGGCAGCCGCTTGATGGAAATCACGGTTTTGAGCGCAGCGACCGGCCCGATACGGTCACGCACGAGTTGAACGATTTCCTTCTCAATCAACGCGAAATCGCGGCTAACCTTTCCATTCAGCACCACCAGACCAAGCGGCAATTGACCCTTCATTGTGTCAGCAATGCCAATCACCGCACATTCTGCAACATCGGGATGCTCCGCCAGAACTTCCTCCATGCCGCCCGTTGAGAGGCGATGGCCCGCAACGTTTATGATGTCGTCCGTCCGCGCCATGATGAACAGATAGCCATCATCGTCGATGATCCCGGCATCCGCCGTTTTGTAGTAGCCCGGAAATTCAGCCAGATAGGCATTATAAAAACGCTCATCGGCATGCCAGAGTGTAGGCAGGCAACCAGGCGGAAGCGGCAGCTTCACCACTACGTTGCCGAGTGTCCCATGCTGAACGGGATGGCCTGCGTCGTCCAGCACCTGCACATTGAATCCCGGCATCGGCACGCATGGCGACCCATACTTGATCGGCAACTGCCCCAATCCAATCGGGTTCTGGCTGATCGGTGCGCCTGTTTCCGTCTGCCACCAATGATCGATGACAGGACGCTGCAAATGCCGCTCTGCCCATTTGATCGTATCTGGGTCTGCGCGCTCGCCCGCTAGAAACAACGTCCTAAACTTCGAGAGGTCGTATTTCGGAATGAACTCTCCGTCTGGGTCGTCCTTGCGAATGGCTCGAAATGCCGTGGGCGCAGTAAACAGCGCGGCAACCCCATGCTCCTCGATAACCCGCCAGAACGTTCCCGCATCCGGCGTTCCCACCGGCTTGCCTTCAAACAATATCGTCGTGCAGCCATGCAGCAGCGGCGCGTAAACGATGTACGAGTGGCCCACGACCCAGCCAACGTCAGACGCCGCCCAGAAAACCTCGCCGGGCGAAATGCCGAATTCGTTCTGCATGGTCCATTTCAGCATGACCATGTGGCCGCCATTGTCGCGCACCACGCCCTTTGGCTGGCCAGTCGTGCCAGACGTGTAGAGGACATAAAGGGGATCGGTCGCCGCCACTGGCACGCAATCGACACTCGCCCCTGCGGCTCGCTCGCGCGCAACCTGATCGGCGTAGTCAAGATCGCGGCCTTCGATGAGGTCGCAAGTCTGCTGCGGGCGTTGCAATATCAGACAGCGCTTAACCTTGTGCCTGGCCATTTCGATAGCGCCGTCGAGCAATGGCTTATAGGCAACCACGCGCCCTGGCTCCAGTCCGCACGAAGCCGAGATGATCACGTCCGGCTGCGAGTCATCGATTCGCGTCGCAAGTTCGCGAGCGGCAAAGCCACCAAACACAACCGAATGCACCGCACCCAACCGCGCGCATGCCAGCATGGCGAACACCGCCTCCGGCACCATCGGCATATAGATGATTACCCGGTCACCCTTGCGAACACCTTGGTTCCGCAGAACAGACGCCAGCGCTACGACCTGCTTCTTCAACTCCGCATAGGTAAAGCTCTGCTGCGTGCCGGTTATAGCGCTATCGTAGACCAGCGCGGTCTGCTCGGCCCGCCCGTTCTCCACATGGCGGTCCACGGCGTTGTAGCAGGTGTTGCATTCAGCACCGACGAACCAGCGCCCATAGACGCCCGCATCCGGATCGAAAACCTTGTCCCAAGTCTTGAACCAATCGAGATCGGCAGCCGCGTTGGCCCAAAAGCCTTCCGGGTCACGTTTCCATTCGGCATAGACATCAAAATACCGAGACGACATGGCTCGTTCCTCCCACAATTATGGGCGGTATTTAGACCCTCGCACCAAGGCGCGTCCATCAGCCATTCGTCACATATGGAGAGGCTTTGACAGACGCACGCGATCCTGCTCAAAGCGCATCATGTCAAAGGCTTTCGCCATTTTCATGATTGCGCTGATGGCGATCCAGATCGTCAAGCCGCTGGGTCTGCCCGGCCTGAAAAGGCGCGGCGATTTTTGGAAGCTGGCCTTGCTCGCAATGGCGGCGATTTCAATAACCGCCGCCTTGGGACATTGGTCCTAGACCTTTAAAACGTCCACGCCCGGAAGCGGCTTGCCTTCCATCCATTCAAGAAAAGCACCGCCAGCCGTCGAGACATAAGTGAAATCGTCGGCTACACCGGCATGGTTCAGCGCGGCAACCGTATCACCACCACCTGCGACGGAAACCAGCTTGCCTGCTTTGGTACGGCTTGCCGCATGTTTGGCCGCCGCCACCGTCGCCTTGTCGAACGGCTCGATTTCAAACGCACCGAGCGGCCCGTTCCAGACCAGCGTTGCAGCGCGATCAATCCAATCGCTGATTGCCGCCACCGTCTTCGGACCAACGTCCAAAATCATCGCATCCGCAGGCACCGCATCAACCCCGACGACCTCGCTCGGCGCTCCGGCCTTGAATTCGCGCGCCACGACAGCGTCAGAAGGCAGGATAATCGCACAGCCCGCGCTCGCTGCCTCGATCATGATCTGCTTGGCGGTCGCAGCGAGATCATGCTCGCAAAGTGATTTGCCGACATTGACGCCGCGCGCCGCGAGAAATGTGTTCGCCATGCCGCCACCGATGACCAGCGCATCGACCTTCTTCACGAGGTTCATCAGCAGGTCGATCTTCGTGGAAACCTTCGCACCACCCACAATTGCAACAACCGGCTTCACCGGATTGCCGAGGCCCTTTTCCAGCGCCTCTAGCTCAGCTTGCATTGTGCGTCCGGCATAGGCCGGAAGCAGATGCGCCAGCCCTTCGGTTGACGAGTGAGCACGATGCGCCGCGGAGAATGCGTCGTTGACGAAAATATCGCCATCGGCGGCGAGCTTCTTCGTGAACTCCGGATCGTTCTTTTCTTCGGCCTTGTAGAAGCGCGTATTTTCCAGAAGCAGAATATCCCCCGAATTGAGCGAGAAAATCGCGCCTTGCGCCTTCTCGCCAATGCAATCCGAAACAAAGGCAACAGGCCGCCCAAAAACATCGCTCGCGGCACGGGCAATAGGTTCAAGCGACAAGGCCGGGTCCGGCCCATCCTTGGGTCGGCCGAAATGAGCGAGCAACACGACTTTCGCGCCCTTGTCAGAGAGTTCGAGAATGGTTGGCGCTACGCGTTCGATGCGGGTGAGATCGCTCACCTTACCGTTTTCCATCGGCACGTTCAGATCGACGCGCACCAGCACACGCTTTCCCTTTACGTCACCAATATCGTCGAGCGTTCTGAAACGCGCCATAAGCCTCTCCATGAAATTTCGCGGCGACAATACAATTGCGCGTAAACGATGCAAGCTGTCGTCGCGCCGCAGTAACTGAAATATCAGCTCTTTGTCTCGGCTTCGGAAGCGGCCGCAGCAACCTCCGCCTGTCCCGAAGGTCGAGCACGAAATCTGGCGCGAAACTGGACGAACCGATCCCACATTTCACCCGCAGACAGGAAGATCGGCACGCGCGGCGCTGGAGTTGCCATTGGTTCAAGCGAAACACCAATCGCCAATACCTTGCCGTTTTCGTCCACATCGCGAACGATCAGTTCAATGGGGTCTAGCAATATACGATCCGCATATTCCGCCCGGCCACCCAGACGCGTTGTAACGAGTGCGCCAATTGACAATTTACGCTCTGCCTCTGTGAGCGCAGGACCATAAATCGCTTCCAGATCAGTCGCGGGCCGCGCAGGATCTACTGCAAAAGCGCCAAAGAAATCCGCATCTTCCGGGTCGACATCCGCACGGCTGGCAAACAACCTGTCCAGCAAGCGCGGATAACGGTCAGACACAAAAATATAAACATTGTCGCCTGCCGCCAGCCGCCCAGCGTCCTGAAACTTCATCGAGCGCCCGCCACGCACGACCAGCGAAGGCCGCGCCCAGCGCGGTATGCGCTGACCACGCTCAACCGGGCTACCCGCAACCACGCGATACGCCAGCAGTTCATGTCGAGCTGAACCCGGCAATTCTAGTTCCACCTTATCGACCAACCCGCCGCGCTGCGGAACGATCAAGCCGAGCCGACGCGCCAACGGTCCGATGGTCCAGCCCTGCACGACCAGCGATGCAAGCACGATTATGAACGCCAGATTGAATATCAGCCTGCCATGTTCCAGCCCGCCGGTGATCGGCGTAATTGCCAGCAGGATCGAAACCGAACCACGCAATCCGACCCACGAAATAAAAGCGGTTTCCGGGCGCGTAAATCCGAAAGGCAACAAGCAGAACCAAACCGCAATCGGCCGCGCGACGAAGATCAACAACAGACCCAGAAACAACCCTATGCCGAAAATCGGCACAAACTCCGAAGGCGTTGCGTAAAGCCCGAGCACCAGAAACATGATGATCTGGGCCAGCCAGGACAACCCATGTTGAAACCGCTTGACCACCGAGGCATTGCGCATTCCCGCGTTGCCGACAATCAGCCCTGCCACATAAACGGCGAGAAATCCCGACCCCCCGACCGAACCTGCGGCGGCAAAAATAAGCAGCGCCAGCGTCAGCACAAAAATCGGAAGCAGACCGTGGTCAAGTTCCAGCTTTTCAATGAGCCGAACCACACCATAGCCGCCGATCAAGCCAACAACCGCGCCTATGCCCATATGCTCCGCGAAGCCGATAGCCAATTCCAGCGACAGTTCAGTCGCGCTGGGCAGTTCGCCAGTCGCAAGAATGGAAACGAGCGTTATTGTCAGAAAGATAGCTATGGGATCGTTGGTGCCGGACTCGACTTCCAGTGTCGAACGCAGCCGGTCGCGCAGATTAATGTTTCCCGCGCGCAACAGAAAAAACACCGCCGCTGCATCGGTCGATGAAACGGCTGCGCCCAGTAGCATCGATTCAAGCATATTCAGATGCACGAAATAATACGCGGCAGCGCCGAATATGGCCGTCGTCAGCAACACGCCCACCGTCGCAAGCGTGAGCGCTGGCGCAGCCGCCTGTTTGAATATGGCTAACGGCGTTCCAAAACCGGATTCGAACAGGATGACAGCAAGCGCTAGTGAGCCGACGAAATAAGCCAGCCGCGCATTGTCGAACTCGATGCCAAGGCCGTCAGCACCGCTGGCGAGTCCCACGCCCAGAAACAACAGAAGCAGCGGTGCGCCGAAGCGGAATGCGATCAAGCTCGAAAACGATGCGGCCAGCACCAGCGCCGTGCCCACAAGCGTCACGAGATAGATCGTCTGATCCATTGAGCCCCCTCAACAAATAATGGAGTTACCTCACTTAAGAGTGAGGCGAAGAAAAGACTCATGCAAGGCGAGACGGTGATTTTTCCGTCAAACGTCCAAAAATTCGCAACTGAAGTGCAGAGACGAAAAGGGTGAGAAGCGAACGCTTCCCACCCTTTCAAAATTCGAAAACCGAAAGACGGCTTGCCGTTAGATGGTCTTGGCGAGCGCCACCGCCGTGTCAGACATGCGGTTCGAGAAGCCCCATTCATTGTCGTACCAAGACAGCACCGAAACGAGATTGCAACCCATGACCTTGGTCTGGTCGAGCGCCGCCGTCGATGAGTGCGGATCATGGTTGAAGTCGATAGAAACGTTCGGATCATGCGTCACGTTGAAGATGCCCTTCAACGATCCCTTCGCCGCTGCAATCATTGCTGCATTCAGTTCGTCCACCGTGGTGTCGCGCTTGGCGATGAACTTGAGATCGACGACAGAGACATTCGGGGTCGGCACGCGAATGGAGATGCCGTCCAGCTTGCCCTTCAGGTCCGGCAGCACGAGGCCAATGGCCTTCGCCGCACCCGTCGAAGTCGGGATCTGCGACAGGGCCGCCGCGCGGGCGCGGTAGAGATCCTTGTGCATCGTATCCAGCGTCGGCTGATCGCCCGTATACGAGTGGATCGTCGTCATCATGCCCTTCTCGATGCCGACCGTCTCATGCAAAATCTTGGCGAGCGGCGCGAGGCAGTTCGTCGTGCACGAGGCGTTAGAGATCACGACGTGATCCTTGGTCAGCTGGTCATGATTGACGCCATAGACAACCGTGAAATCCGCACCATCCGAAGGAGCCGAAACGATTACGCGCTTCGCGCCTGCTGCGAGATGTGCCGCGGCCTTGTCGCGCGCGGTGAAAATGCCTGTGCATTCCAGCGCGATGTCGACGCCCAGTTCCTTCCAAGGAAGCTGCGACGGATCCTTGATCGCCGTAACCTTGAACTTGTCGGTGCCGATGTTGATCGTGTCGCCCTGCACCTTCACTTCGTGCGGAAAGCGGCCATGCACGCTGTCATAGCGCATCAGATGAGCATTGGTTTCGACCGGACCAAGATCGTTGACGGCAACTACGTCAATATCCTTGCGGCCCGATTCGTAAATCGCGCGCACGATATTGCGCCCGATGCGCCCGAACCCGTTGATAGCTACTCTTACAGCCATGAAATTCCTCCTTGGGAGATGGGCCCTGCTCACACAATCGGGCAAGGCCGAGTGGTCATCAATGCGGCTTTTTGTGCAGAACCTTTTCAGCAGCCTCTGCGGCGGCTTCCGAGGTGATGCCAAAATGCTTGTACAGATCGGAAATCTCGCCGCTCGCGCCGAAGCCGTGCATCCCGATAAAGATGCCGTCCGTGCCGATGAAGCGGTCCCAGCCCTGCCGAATACCGGCTTCGATTGCCATTTTGAGCGTCGAACCGCCAAGCACGTCCTGCTTGTAGCCGTCGCTCTGTTCCTCGAACAATTCGAAGCACGGCACGGATACAACGCGGGTCGGATGTCCATGCCCTTGCAGCAATGCGCGTGCGCCGAGCGCAATCTCGATTTCCGAGCCGGTGGCGAAAATCGTCACTGCCGCTTCGCCATCCGCTGCCGCAAGCTCATAAGCGCCGCGACGGCAAAGGTTCTCGTCCGTGTTCTCGGTGCGTACCGTCGGCAGATTCTGGCGGGTCAGCGCCAGCGTCGAAGGTGCCTTCTGCGATTCCAGCGCAATCTGCCAGCATTCCGCAGCTTCCACCGCGTCAGCCGGACGGAACACCAGATGGTTTGGAATAGCGCGTAGTGCAGCCAGATGTTCGACCGGCTGGTGTGTCGGACCATCTTCGCCGAGACCGATGGAATCATGCGTCATGACGAAGATCGAGCGAATTCCCATCAGCGACGCGAGACGCATGGACGGGCGCGCGTAGTCCGAGAAACACATGAACGTGCCGCCATAAGGAATGAGGCCGCCATGCAGCGCCAAGCCATTCATGGCCGCCGCCATGCCGTGCTCACGAATGCCGTAGTGAATATAGCGATTGCCATAATTACCAGGCGTGATTTCCTTGGTCTGGCTGGTCTTGGTATTGTTGGAGCCGGTGAGGTCCGCTGAGCCGCCAATCGTCTCCGGCACGATGCCGTTGATGACTTCAAGCGCCATTTCCGACGACTTGCGGGTCGCGACCTTCGGCTTGTCCGCAACAAGCTTTTCCTTGTAGGCAGCAATCGCTTCATCGAAACCGCCCGGAAGCTGCCCGCTCATGCGGCGCTCAAACTCTGCCCGCACGTCAGCAGGCGCAGCGGCAAAGCGCTTCTCCCATTCAGCGCGCGCCTTGGCTGCATTTAGTCCGGCAAGACGCCATGCATCGAGCGTATCGGACGGGATTTCAAAAGCCGGATATTCCCAGCCCAGTGCCTTGCGGGTCGCTACGATTTCGTCCTTGCCAAGCGGGGAACCGTGCACCTTGTTGGTGCCAGCCTTGGTTGGCGAGCCGAAACCAATGGTCGTCTTCGCTGCGATCAGAAGTCGGGCGATCCGAATTGCGTGCCGCCTCGATTGCGGCAGCAATGGCTTCCTGATCGTGACCGTCGCAGGCGAGCGTATTCCACCCGGATGCAGCAAAGCGCTCAAGCTGGTTGGTGGAATCCGCCAGCGACACAGAGCCATCGATGGAAATGCTGTTATTGTCCCAGATCACGATCAGCTTGTTCAGCTTGAGATGCCCGGCCAGTGAAAGCGCTTCCTGGCTGATGCCTTCCATGAGACAGCCGTCGCCCGCCAGCACATAGGTGTAGTGGTTGACGAGGTCGTCGCCATAGGCGGCATTCATGATGCGCTCGCCCAAAGCGAAGCCGACCGAGTTGCCAAGCCCCTGCCCCAGCGGGCCGGTCGTCGTCTCGATGCCGGTTGCGTGACCGTATTCCGGGTGGCCAGCAGTCTTTGAACCAAGCTGACGGAAGCTCTTGATCTGATCGATCGTCATATCCTCATAGCCGGTGAGGTAGAGCACCGAATAGAGCAACATGGAGCCGTGTCCGGCGGAAAGAATAAAGCGGTCGCGGTCTGGCCAGTGCGGCGCTTTCGGATCGAATTTCATAAAGCGGGTAAACAACACCGTAGCGATGTCGGCGCATCCCATTGGCAAGCCGGGATGGCCTGAATTCGCCTTCTCGACTGCATCAATGGAAAGAAAACGGATGGCATTCGCCATGCGATCGTATTTTTCGGAGTTGCTCATGATCTCTCGCCGCTCTGAATTTGGGCTTAAAAAGGCAGGGGGTTCATAGCAGTTGCCGGGGTGCTGTCAACAAAACCTGGCGAAGATTGCGGCCTATTTCCGGTCCTCAATCGATTAACGGGGGAAAGAACACTCGGCTTTGTTGACGCCCGTTTAATCTGTTGCCTAATCTTTCCCGTGTAACGCATTATGATAGCGTTTCGATTCGGGAATGGGTGGAGAACCATGACCGGGGAGTCCACACTGAAAGAAGTAATTGCCCGCCTCGGCAAAGCAATCGAAGCGTTGGAGCATGCTGCCAGCGCCCGATTGGAGCACGAGCAAGATTATCTGGACGCCGACGCCGAGGTGCAGCGCATGAACGCTGACCGCGCTCGGCTTGCTCAGGAGTTGGATAATTCCGAAGCTCGGGCCGAGCGTCTCGAAGAGACGAACAAGGAAGTATCGCGCAGGCTGGTCACCGCGATGGAGACGATCCGCGCGGTTCTGGACCGCTAAGCGGCTGGAGAGAGCACATGGCGCAGGTCACAGTGACAATCGACGGCAAGGCCTACCGCATGGCCTGCGACGAAGGTCAGGAAGAACATCTGATTGACCTCGCGCAGCATTTTGATCGCTATGTTTCTCACCTCAAGGATTCGTTCGGTGAAATCGGTGACCAGCGGCTCACCGTCATGGCGGGCATTATGGTCATGGACGAGCTGACCGAGCTTCAAAAACGTGTGAAGGGTCTCGAAAGCGAAATCAGCACGCTGCGCAAAACGCGCGACGAGGCGCTTCTCAAGGCCGATAAGAACGATGCTGCGCTAACGGGTGCGCTCGCCGGTCTTGCGACCCGCATGGAAGCGCTCTCCGAAAAGCTGGTTATCCGCAAGGCTTAGTCGGCAAGCACTTTCAGCCGTTCCTCGGCTGTCGGCGGCATTGGCGGCCTGACGCTGTCCTCGGACGTTTCGAGCAATATCCGGTCCGCCGCCTGCTCTGTTTCGCCAACGAGGCGGCGCATGAATTCTTCCTTTTCCAGTCCCGGCGGAATGGCAGGCAGAAACTCGGCGCGGATCGTGCCGGGATAGCGCAGAAACTTGCGGCGCGGCCAAAACAGCCCCGCCTGATGCGCCACCGGCACCACCGGCAGATTCAACTGATTGTAAAGTTCCACGATGCCCCATTTGTAAGCCGGCTCAGCGCCCGGCGGACGGCGTGTTCCCTCAGGATAAATAATCAACTGACGGGGGTTGCGTGCCAATTCGTCTTTCGTGGCCTGCACCACTTGCCGCAATGCCTTGGAGCGATGCCCCCGATTGACTGGAATCATGCGCATTTTCATGATGTACCAGCCGAACATAGGTATCCATCTAAGCTCGCGCTTCAGTATGTAAAGCGGGTCGTCGAGATAGGGGAAGAAGGCGAGAACATCCCAGAACGACTGATGCTTCGGCGCTAGAATGAACGAGCCTTGCGGCAGGTTTTCCATGCCCGTTATTTCGCGATGCGTGCCCGTAACCACATCATGCAGCCAAAGGCTCGAATTTGCCCAGAACTTAGGAACAATCCAGGCTACCTTGCGCGGCGAGAGGAAATAAAACGGCGTCCACAAAATCATCTGAACGATCAGGCTCAGATAGAACAGGACGTTAAAAACAACAGAACAAACTTGAAGCATTTTGGGAACCGACCGCGCTTGGCATCGTGGTTACACCACGGCGCGCGAAAATCAACGCTTATGGCATCAATCGGCTACCGGCAGCATCCCCCGCGCGATTGCGGCAAGATACTTCACATACTCTGTCACCAGCACACGTAGCGCGCCCGGCTCACCGATCCAGCGCCCGTTGTCCAGCCTTGTGTTGACCACCGGGTAAGGCACCAACTCCACCGGTCCCGTAAATCTGCTCATCTCCAACATGCTGCGCGGCATATGGTAATTATTGGTCACGAGGATCGCGCTTGCGTAGCCGTGCTCGCGCAGCCACTTCGCGCCTTCCTGCGCATTTCCAACTGTATCGAGCGCCGCGCGGTCAATATCCACGCAGCAGGAAAACAGGCTGCTCTCACTGCCCGTTGCCGCCAAAATCGCGTTGCGGCCGGTTGCCGGATGCACGCCACTGATAAGCAGCCGTTTAGCCTTGCCATCTTTCAGCAGATCCAGCGCTGCCTCAAGGCGCGATTGACCGCCGGTCAAAACGATAATCGCGTCCGCCTTTGTAATCTGGTTTGGCGTGGTCAGCCCGCTCACATAATGCGCAAAAAATGCGAAGCCACCGGCAAACAAGCCAGCAGTGAAAATCACCAGCAGCATGAGCAAACGCAAGCCGCGATGCCGGGAACGTCGGGTGCTGCCGCGTTCCGACGGAGAAGTCCCACTGCGCGTCCTGTCGTCGAGCGGCGCAAAGCGCATATTGTCCATTTCGACGTCGCTAGCCAACTGAGTCATCCAGTTCAAGCTGAGATTGGCACTTTAACATATGAGGCGCAACTGAAATAAGGCTATGCTTCGCCGCGCTGCTTGCCATCGAGATCGGACAAATACGCCAGCACGGTGACGTGCGAGGTGGCGGCGGTCAGAAAAGACACCAGCAACACGATCAGAAGCACACCAAGATAGCCGTTGATCCCGATGGCAAACGTGCCGAACAGCGCGCTGGCCTGATCGCCTTCCGGCGTCGCCATATTGCGCAGCGACCAGAACGAGAAGCCCACAAAGGCGAGCGCCGCCGTCAGACCGCCCGCAGCCGCGCCGCGAAACCCGTTCAGCAAAAAGTGCTGTCGAAATTGCTGCGCGATGTAGCGGCCTTCGGCTCCCACAAAATGCAGCACCTCTATAATGCCATTGTTTCCCGACATTGCCCCGCGCGTTGCAAACACCACGGAAAGCACGGTCGCGACCAGCATCAGGGCCAGCACCGCGAAACCTATCGCAACGGTCGTGTGCGCCATCGCTACCAGCCGGTCGACCCACGTGCGATGGTCGTCAAGCGACGCAGTCGGGATCGCGTCGCTCAGCGCAATGCGCAGCCCGGTAAAATCAGGCGGCGACTGCTTGTCGATCTTCACGATCACCAGCCGCGGCACGGGCAGTTGATCGAGGTCCAGCCCGTCCCCCAACCAAGGCTCCAGCAGGCGCGCGGTCGCATCGCGGTCGATGATCCGCGCTTCCGTCACGCCGGTGTAGCCCTTGGCAATTGTTGCCGCCTTCTCGAGCGCCGCCTCCATGTCCAAATCGTCCACCGGTTTGATCTGGATCGTAGCCTCGGAAGCAATCTGCACTTCCCATTGCGCAGCGGAATCGCGCACGAGGCTCACAGCGCCAAGCGTCAGGCAAGAGAGAAACGTCATGATGCCGATAACAATTGCAAGCGCGGTCCCTGCAACGTTTCCTTGCGGCACGATTGGCGTCGGCTTGCGGCGCGAACCTACCTTGGGCAAAGGCTCGGCCCGCATTTCCTCCATCTCGTCGGCGACGGCCATATCAGTCATGGATATCGAGTCGCCCGTCTGAGAGGATCATGCGGCGTGCATCCACCTGCTCCATCAGAGCAAGATCGTGCGTTGCGATTACAACAGCCGTTCCCAGCCGGTTCAGTTCGATGAACAGCCGCAGTAGGCGGCGCGCCAGCGGCGGATCGACATTACCGGTCGGCTCATCCGCCAGCAAAATCTCCGGCTGTTCGATCAGCGCTCGCGCAATCGCCACGCGTTGCTTTTCACCGCCCGAAAGTACCGGCGGCATGGCGTGCATACGATCGCCTAGCCCCACCCATTTGAGCAGTTCGATGACGTCGCCGCGATAGCTCGCCTCGGAACGTCCGCGCACGCGCAGCGGCAGGCCGACATTCTCGTAAGTCGTCATGTGGTCAAGTAGGCGGAAGTCCTGAAACACGATACCGATGCGACGGCGAAACAGCGGTAGGTCGGCGCGGGAAATGCTCGTGCGGTCGCGCCCGAACACGTTGATCAGCCCACGCGTGGGCTTGAGCGAGAGAAACAGCAGTCGCAGCAGCGAGGTCTTACCTGCGCCGGATGGCCCGCTCAAAAACTGAAACGAGCGCTGCGGAATGGAGAACGACACGTCGCGCAGGATTTCGGGGCCCATCCCGTATCTCAACCCGACATTTTCGAAGCGGATCACCTTGGGATACCTGCAACCGTTGAAATGAAACCTGTCGAGGCAGCGCCCGCCCGGCTCCACCCCTTCTACGACAATCGACCCTTTACGGTTAACCAGCGGTTAAAATTCTGCATTTTACAGCCCGTTTTGAGAAACGATTAACCATTCTTCTTTACCGTTGCGTAACCGATCAATGCGGAGTGGCTGGCGTGGCGATACAGGCAACCTTTGGCAAGGCGCATGATTTCATCGACGCGGACTATATTGTTGTCGCGCCCGACACACGCGAAGAGCACGCCTCTCGCGATGAATCTTTTGCTGCCGCCAGCGGCATGGAGATGCTGCGCAACCGCAAATTTGTCGAGGCGCGCGATCCGAACCGCGCCGGTCCATTGTTCTGGGCTGGCGGACTGGCAATCGCGGCTGTCGCGTTCTGGGTGGCGGGCGGCCACGCTCTGTTGAACACCACAATCACAGCACCCCATGCAGCCATCCCCGCACAATTGCGCATCGCCGGATGGGACTCGAAAATCGACTTTACCGGCACCAACCCCACACTGATGATCGACGGCGAAGTGGTGAATGGTGGCGCAACCAGCGAGCCCATGCCATCTCTACAAATCGAAGTTGCGTCGCCAAATGGCACCAGCACGCACTACAAGCTGGGGACAGGTGACGCTTCAATCGACGCTCAGGGAACTTTTCCCTTTTCGGGACGCCTGCATCTGCCTAAGGACGGAGTAAAGACGGTTTCAGTCAGCTTCGCTCAATAGGATCAGTCAATGCCGGTCGTTCGGGGAAAAGAAATCGAAGTCCTCTACAGCGCTTCCGCCATCGCGCGACGCAACCTCGAACTGGCCAAGGAAATCGCCTCCCGCGAATATGAGGATTTGCTGGTCATATCGGTCCTGAAGGGGTCGTTCATTTTCGCTGGCGACCTCATCCGCGCCATGCACGACGCGGGTCTTGAGCCGGAAGTCGAGTTCATCTTCATTTCCAGCTATGGCGCTGGCACCACCAGCGGCGAGGTGCGCGTTCTGCGCGACATCGACAACAACGTAGCGGGGCGCGACGTTCTTCTCGTCGACGACATTCTGGAGTCCGGCAAAACGCTCAAATACACGCGGGAGCTTATGCTTTCGCGCGGGGCGAAAAGCTGCTCCATCGCTGTGCTTCTCGACAAGCGGATGCGCCGCCAGACCGACCTTGAGGCGGATTATGTCGGCTTTGAATGCCCCGATTATTTCGTCGTTGGCTACGGCATGGACGTTGCCCATGCCTTCCGCGAGCTTCCCTTTGTCGGCGTGGTGAAGGGCGACGCGTGACCCGCGCTCCGGGCTTTTTAACCCCGCTCTTTCGTCACCCTCGGGCTTGTCCCGAGGGTCTGCGGCGACTGAACCGGTCAAACATTTAGATCCTCGGGACAAGCCCGAGGGTGACGGCGATAGCATGGGATATCGCAGCGAAATAGCGGTTCGGATCATAAGCGATTGCGCGATGATCCAGCACAGTCCCAGCACAAACACCGGCGGCACGATCAACCACAGCGCCTTTATCCAGTCGTTGAGCGATTGATATGTGTCGAAAAAATCCTGCCAGAAATTATAGCTTTCCATAGACCTCCCCTTGCGCATGGGTGGTCACCGAGGGGCTATAATTTGCCCCATTCGCCCCTCTGGTGACCGGGGGGTTAGAAAGCCGTAACCAGACGACCACCCCGGCCTTTAAGCCGAAGCTCTGGACATACGCCGGGGTCCCCCCGGCCATAAGACTCGAGGGATGCCGTTGACGGTCGACATCGACCGCTGGTTACAGGGTTTCTAAGCCCCGGAACCGGCCGTGCAGCCGGTTCTCGCGGGACCATATTCCGCAAATTGCTAAAATGAAAGAGGTTCGCGCGCGCCTCCACAAAAAGCGGCTATTGTCGCTTTTGCGTGCTGCCGCTATTTTGAACGGCGAGAGGCGCTTTGGGGGCGGTGCGTGCAGTATTTGTGGGCCAAGCTTGGCTTGTTGTGGGCGGCGATCAAGCGACACCCCACAATCGTCGTCGTCGCCACCGCACTGGCCACCGCACTCGGCGGCGCAATCACCACCGACATAGCCGATGTGGTAAAAACGAACTTCTACGCCAAGGTTCGCGAGTGGTCCGGCATCGATCAATTCGAGGCTCAGCGCGCGGAACTCGCGAAGAAGCTGGAAGCCGCCGTCGGTGTGGGAACAGCCTACATACCGTTGCCCAATACCGATCAATATCAGTGTCGCGAAATGATGCGCCGATGGGTAGGCACCAACGGCTACACGCCGATCGATCAGGGCGGCCCAAACATGTATGCGCTGGAAGTACGCCGCGCTGATTTTCAGGCCCAGATTCGCTGCGTCGGCGACCGCACCAGCGACATCACCTATGCCGTTCTCGTAAACAGCAATGTTTACAGCAACGAATCGCAAGTGCTCTACGAGCGCCTGAACAACGAGTTCTCAAACTACAGGAACCGCGTGCAGGCGGTGTTCCCCACCGACCAGAACCTGCTATCCAAACTGCCCTATTTCGACATGCGCCAGATCAACGTCCGCGCGACCTATGGCGAAGTCCGTGAGGCGGTGGAAAAGAACTTCATCCCCAAAGCAACACTCGATTTCCTTTCGAGCGCTTTTGCCAAACAGCCATTCTGCTGGGCCGGCCCGGACGGTCAAATATGCACTTATCGCCTGCCGCGATTTTCCGCGACTATCCAGTTTGACCGCCAGCGCTTCACCGCGAATGATCCCGCCACGCCATTAACGGACGCAAGCCCGGTTACGGTTCAATATCTGGTTACGGTTGTTGCCGGGCAATTCGGCACTATCGACTATTACTCGAAAGAGACAAGCTATACGGGCAATGATGTGTTCAACCGAATTTCCGGAATGCCTAACATCGACAAGGAAAACATCAAGCAATTGACGAATAGCTGGTAGCGATCACCCACTCTCTGCGACAATCGAACGAATGTTGCACTGCGCGAATTGCAGGTGTATAAAGATTGCTCGCTGATGGTGATGAAAAACAGCGTGCCTGCCCAAAGGGTTTCGCGGCTTGCGAACGGAAGAGGTTCTCACAAGGGAGAGATCCCAGAAATAACCCCTGCGGGGGTTATTTTCTTTTCTGAACTAATATCCCACTTTTCTCGATGGTTTAATCACGCGTTCCCCGGCAGCTACGGTCGCTACCAATGTCGGAAACGTGATCGCGTACAGGCGGGGCGGGAGGTTAGGTTTCGGGTATGCAGAAACGACGAACATAATCACGTCGCAATCGACCGATCGTGAGCGGCGCATATTAAAGAAAACAGCATACGGCGCCCTTCCTCCTGCATCGAGTAAAAGGAAATTTTGCTGTTGGCTGAAATAAGCTCGTCCCCCGGATGCAGCGTGATCCACAATCATTGGTAAGCTTAGGGAATGTTCGTGCCGCACGGTGCAGAATGCGCGAACTTCTCCTGCATGACGAAAATGCACGTCCGGTCGATCATTCGCCAGAAGCGTGCGAGTAAAAGTATGACAGCCAAATGAAACTTTTACCCTTCGCGTTACCGCTCCAGCCGCACTCGGAGTTACTTCAAACAATCTCGTGTTCAGGTGATCCAAATTGTAGCTTGCACCCGCAAGCTGAAAGCACTTCCAAGCCATTGATGAATTGCTTTACCACCGCACCGCTTCGCCCGGCGCGTTCGGCTCGACGGCGAGTGCGTGAACCCCATTCTTTAACTCATCGGCCAGCAGCTCGTTCACGGCGCGATGACGCTCTACCCGACTCATTCCGGCAAACTGGGCTGCGACAATTCGCACGCGAAAATGTGTCTCGCCCTCGCCATCGAACTCCACATGATGCCCGGACTCGACATGGTGATGCCCTGCGTGCAAATGGCTTTCGTTGATAACCGCCATTCTTTCCGGCGAAAAAGCCATTTCCAACTTGGATTCGATACGTTCTTTAATGGACATTGCCACCTCCTTGCACCATATAGGCGGAACGGTCCGATTTGCCCGAACGTCGCCGCAAATCGCGCCTAAGCCCCGCAATCTGCAAATGTCAATTCTTGTTTCGCAGCGCGAAGCACTTCACACTCTGACTCGATGATCGCTTATTCGAAATATTTCGAGCGCATCCGTGTCCGCCCCGACAATAAAGCCGAGGCGCGTCCGAACGCGCCCGTTTGTCAATGGGATGGGTGCAATGAGCCCGGAACGCACCGCGCCCCTGTTGGGAGAATGCGCGAGGGCGAATATTTCCGTTTCTGCTTCGATCATGTGCGCGAATATAATCGGGGCTTCAACTATTTCTCCGGACTGGCGGACAGCGACATAGCTCGTTTTCAGAAGGAAGCTCTCACCGGACATCGCCCCACCTGGAAAATGGGCACAAGCAACGGCGCAAAATCATCGCCGGATTTCGCGCAGCAACGTTCCGGTCGCGCGGGCTATCACAACCGTATGCGCGACCCGTTCAACCTGTTCGGTACCGGACAGGACCAGCGCGCGACGCGCACGCGTCGTCCCCGCCCCCTTGAGGCCAAGGCGCTGGAA
The DNA here is from genome assembly GCA_049840935.1 of Mesorhizobium sp. GTDB lineage: Bacteria > Pseudomonadota > Alphaproteobacteria > Rhizobiales > Rhizobiaceae > Mesorhizobium_G. The sequence goes on along the minus strand of JASGJA010000021.1, from coordinate 53,812 downwards.
ACGCTTGGCCTTGATACAAATGCAAGTGGCGAGGCCATCAAGGCGCGCTATAAGGAACTTGTGAAGCGCCATCACCCGGACGCCAATGGCGGCGACCGTGGCTCGGAGGAACGCTTCCGCGAGGTTCTTCAGGCCTACCGAATGCTGAAACAGGCTGGTCTCTGCTAGCTGGCAAGCGTCGGGCACGGGCCTAACGTCCAATCGGCAGAGTGCCTTTTTCCGGCTATTCTCGCCGTGCAAAAGGCTTTAAGAACCGCGCGAATTGAGTTTTTTGAACGACTGTCTGCATGGGCGGACGCAGAGGATGCTATGAATAAGGTCGACCGCGACATTGCCAACCTGCCGGACACAACGGTCTCCGTCAAAGAGAAGTTCGGCTTCGATTCCAGCATGGTCGTGCCGGCCTATTCCAATGCGACCGAGCATGTGCCTGACATCGATCCGGACTATTTGTTCGACAAACAAACCACGCTGGCAATTCTTGCAGGCTTCGCCTTCAATCGCCGCGTTATGGTTTCGGGCTATCACGGCACCGGCAAATCCACGCATATTGAGCAGGTTGCCGCCCGCCTCAACTGGCCTTGCGTCCGCGTCAACCTCGACAGCCATGTCAGCCGTATCGATCTCGTCGGCAAGGACGCCATCGTGCTGAAAGACGGCAAGCAGGTCACGGAATTCCGCGACGGCATTCTGCCATGGGCTTACCAGCACAATATTGCACTGTGCTTTGATGAATACGACGCCGGTCGCCCGGACGTTATGTTCGTCATCCAGCGCGTTCTGGAAGCCTCTGGCCGTCTCACACTGCTGGATCAGAGCCGCGTCATTCGTCCGCACCCCGCATTCCGTATTTTCGCGACTGCAAACACGGTCGGCCTTGGCGATACAACCGGCCTTTATCACGGCACGCAGCAGATCAATCAGGCGCAGATGGACCGCTGGTCGATCGTCACGACGTTGAACTATCTGCCGCACGACAATGAAGTGAACATCGTGCTTGCCAAGGCGAAGCACTATCGCAACGAAAAGGGCAAACAGATCGTCAACAAGATGGTCCGCGTTGCCGACATGACCCGTTCCGCCTTCATGAATGGCGACCTGTCCACGGTCATGAGCCCGCGCACGGTCATCACCTGGGCAGAAAACGCCGAAATTTTTGGCGATGTTGGGCTGGCCTTCCGCCTCACCTTCCTCAACAAGTGCGATGAACTTGAGCGCTCTGTCGTGGCCGAGTTCTATCAGCGGGCCTTTGGCGAAGAATTGCCGGAAAGCGCTGCAAACGTAGTGCTGGGCTAGAGAGCATTTCATGCATGTTGACCGGCGAGCGTTGCTGAAGGTCCTGCCGCTTGCGGCCGTGGTTCTTACCGCGTCTGCATCCGGTCTACGCGCCGAAGAAGCCTATATTTCCCGCGTAGGTGGCGAAGTGATCGCGCAGAATTTCGGCGGCTTGGCTGAGCGCGCCATGCAATCGGTCAACGGCTTCATGGGGCTCAAGATTTCTGTCGCAGACGGCGAGCATGATGGCTTGGTGGCGGAGGAAACCGGCGGCCTGCTTATCATCTATATGCGCAGGGGCGACGTGGAGCTTTCCTTCCCGTCAGGCTATCGCAAGGATGGCGGGCGGTTTTATTTCGACGGTTTCTATAACGTCACCTATGCCGGAATGAACCAAGGCATAAACGGTGTGCATCTCGTTCCCGCCAAAACAATGGATGTCGAAGCAAGCGCAAAGTCGATTAAGGATTTCGCGATCGGCGACCTTCCGGCGAAAGGCGGCTAAGCAATGGCTGGACCGGGCGACAACACACGCGCAAAGCCCAAAACGGGCAATGACCTGGACGCTTTGAAGCGTTCCATCGGCGTTTGCGTGCGCGCCATTTCGGGCGACAACGAACTCGAAGTTTCCTTCGCAAAAGACCGGCCCGCGCTTGCTGGCAATCTCGCGCGCCTGCCGGAACTGCCAAAAAAGCCAACCGCCACCGACATTGGCGTCACGCGCGGCATCGGCGATTCGATGGCGCTCAAGCGCGCACGTCATGATTTTCGCCTGCACGCCCGCTTGGCGCCCGAAGGCAAGCAGGCGCGCGCCATCTTTGATGCGGTCGAGCAGGCGCGTGTCGAAGCCATCGGCTCGCGCGCTATGCAGGGCGTTGGCGACAACATCTCCCACATGCTGGAAGACCGCTACGCCAAAGCGCAGCTTGCAGATGTGCGCGACCGGGCCGACGCGCCGCTCGAGGATGCCATCGCTATGGTCGTGCGCGAACGACTGACTGGCCGCCCCATTCCCAAAAGCGGTCGGCAGGTTGTCGATCTCTGGCGCGATTGGATCGAAGAAAAAGCAGGCTCCAACCTCGACTTCCTCGAAAACAAGGTGAACGATCAGCAGGCTTTCGCACGCCTCATCCGCGAAATGCTCGTCTCCATGGAAATGGCCGACGAACTTGGCGACGAAGAAGAAGCCGAAGACTCCGAAGATCAGGACGATAACCAGCCGCAGGGCGAGGAACAGTCCGAAGAAGGCGGCGAGGATGATTCCGGCGCTCAGGACACCGAGGCCGAGCAGTCCGACGCATCTGAAGACGATGAAGCCGCGGGCGAAACGGAAGCCGCCGAGGCAGATGCCGACGATGTTTCGGACGATGACGACAACGAGGCGGAAACGCCCGGCGAGGCCAAGCGGCCAGACAATCCGTTCAGCAATCTCAACAAGGAAGTGGACTACAAAGTCTACACGACCGCCTTTGATGAAACGGTCGGGGCGGAAGAGCTTTGCGATGAGGACGAATTGGATCGCTTGCGCGCGTTTCTCGACAAGCAACTCGCCAATCTCTCCGGCGTCGTTGGCCGCCTTGCTAACCGACTCCAGCGCCGCCTGATGGCGCAGCAAAATCGCTCATGGGATTTCGACCTTGAGGAAGGTTATTTGGACCCTGCGCGCCTTTCGCGCGTGATCCTCGATCCCATGCAGCCGCTCTCCTTCAAGCAGGAGCGCGACACCAAATTCCGGGATACCGTTGTCTCGCTGGTACTGGACAATTCCGGGTCCATGCGCGGACGCCCGATTACAGTTGCCGCGACGTGCGCCGACATTCTTGCCCGCACTCTGGAACGCTGCGGCGTTTCCGTAGAAATTCTCGGCTTCACCACGCGTGCGTGGAAGGGCGGTCAGTCGCGCGAGAAATGGTTGAAAGAAGGCAAGCAGCCTGCTCCCGGACGCCTCAACGACCTGCGCCACATCATCTACAAAAGCGCCGACGCACCCTATCGCCGTTCGCGTCGCAATCTCGGCCTGATGATGCGCGAAGGGCTGTTGAAAGAGAACATCGACGGCGAAGCGCTGCTTTGGGCGCACAACCGGCTGATCGGTCGCCCTGAGCAACGCAAAATCCTCATGATGATTTCGGACGGTGCGCCGGTGGATGATTCCACCCTCTCCGTGAACCCCGGCAATTACCTTGAACGCCATCTTCGCGCAGTCATCGAACTGATCGAAAACCGCTCGCCGGTCGAGTTGCTCGCCATTGGCATCGGCCATGACGTCACGCGCTATTATCGCCGAGCCGTCACCATCTTAGATGCTGAAGAGCTGGCAGGGGCGATGACCGAGCAACTCGCCGCGCTGTTCGCGGAAGAAACGCCGCGCGACCGCAATCGCCAAGGACTTCGGCGGGCTGGATGACCGTCCGGCCACGTCGCCTCCTGTCATTGCGCTGGCTCCTCGTCCTTTCAACGATTCTGCTCGCTCCTGCCCAACCGCATCCTACATTGGCGCGGGAAGCAGTTGAGCAAGTTGAGGTTCAGGCGCGCCCGATTCGCTCCTTCCAAATAGGCAGCGAAGACACTCGTTTTGGACCACTTGAATTTGTCGGGGGCCTTGAACTCACCGGCAGTTCTTATGACTTCGGCGCAATCTCTGCTTTCCGTTTCCTCACGCCCGGTTCGGATTTCATCGCCGTTGCCGATACGGGCTTCTGGGCGTTCGGCACAGTTACGCACGATTCGGAAATGCGCCCTAGCGGTTTTACGAACTACACGTTGCAGCAATTTGTCGATGCCAACGGTCATCCCATCATCAGGAAACGCCTGTCTGACGCCGAGGGTCTTGCCGTTCGAGATGGCGTCGCAACAGTTGGACTCGAGCGGGAACATCGCATTGCGCAGTATCACATTGCACCCGGCCAAATGCGCGATGCGTTTAACACGCTCGACTTCCTGATTCCCCGCTATGAGCTGCGTTTGAATCGCGGCTTCGAGACAGTCACCTACTCGCCCAAAGACGGCCCCCTGCAAGGCGCAATCGTTGCGATCACGGAGAAGAGCCTCGATAAGAAAGGCGATATTTTCGGCGCAGTGTTGAGCGGTCCGCGCAAAGGCATATTCACCGTCAAGCGCCACGATCCGTTCGACATCACAGACGGCGCTTTCCTGCCTAACGGCGATTTACTCCTGCTGGAACGCTCATTCTCGATTGCAAGCGGCGTGGGAATGCGGATGCGCCGCATCCCCGGCAATCTCATCGACGGTGGGGCGCAAGCAATCGACGGACCCATGCTGATCCAGACCAATATGGGCTACCAGATCGACAATATGGAAGCGCTGGACGTTTGGCAGCGCGCGGACGGCGCCACCATCATCTCGATTCTGTCAGACGACAATCTGTCGATGCTGCAACGGAATCTCTATCTGGAATTCCGTCTGCTCGACTAAACCGTAACCGGCTGGCTCCAACGAGCGGCAATCAAGCGATACGGAATCAGTGCGAACACCGCGATCAACAGCTTCACGCTGAAATCGCCGACCGCCCACGAAACCCAGCGCGCCGCTTCCGTCCCGAACACGCCGAGCAACGGCGCTGCTTCCAGCGCGAAATCGTCGTTCGGCCCGACAAAGGCGAATGCCGCAGCGAAGGCAACCGAGAAGAAAATCGCGGTATCGAACACCGAGCCCGCCAGCGTTCCGAATATTGGCGCGCGCCACCAGCTTTTCTTGCGCAGCCAGTTGAACACGGTCACGTCCAGAAGCTGCGCAGTCAAAAACGCCGCGCCAGACGCAGCCGCAATTCGCACCAACCGCCCTGCCGCAGTCCCAAACTCGATCAGGCCAAGCTTGAAAAGCAAGGGCGGGATAATGATCGAACACGTCACCGCCAGCATGAAGCCGATGAACACGGTTCGCCGCGCCACCGCTGGTCCGTAACGCCGATTGGCAAGGTCAGTGACCAGAAAGGCAAAAGGATAGGTGAACGCACCCCACGTCAGAATATCGGCAAGCTGCAGGCCGCCGACCTGACCCTGTACAGGAAACTGCACGAGCACATTCGACGCCACAACCACCACGGCCATGGCGAGTACAAAAGGAAAATAGAGCGCTGATCGCTTCATTTTTTTATCCTGGGTGATGGAACCAGTTGGTGCGGCGGAAGCTGCATTGCCTCGCCATCAATGAAAAGGAGCCCGATCACGAACGACCAAGGCTCCAAAGGCGGTTGTCCCCCGCCTGAAAGGCTTAAGCCGGCTGTTCAGCCTGCTTCTTGGCGATCTGTTTCTTCAACAGGCGCGCCTTCTGCGAAAGCTCGGCAGCATCAGCCTTGACCAGAAACGCATCGAGGCCACCGCGATGCTCGACCGAACGCAGAGCGTTGGCCGAAACGCGCAGGCGCACGTTCTGGTTAAGGGTTTCAGACATCAGCGTCACATTAACGAGGTTCGGCAGGAAACGGCGACGCGTCTTGTTGTTCGCGTGGCTCACATTATTGCCGGACTGGACGCCTTTGCCGGTCAGTTCGCAAGAGCGGGACATTTTTCTTACCTTCAGTTATATTCTTGGGCCAACAAGCCTCGCAGCGCCGCTGGGCGCGCGGTCAAGCAACGGCCTCATGGAAAGTTGGCCGCTCCTTAGTGTCATTTTGTCGATGCGTCAAGCGTGACAGCGGTGAAGAACCTTATTCTGGCCGGAATTATAACCTCTGGACTGTGCGAATACTGCATCTATCTTGGGTAAAGCACGGGCAATACGGACACTATGGCCAACCGCTCAAGGCAAACATCATATTATCTGGCAGCGTGCCTGCTGATTTCAGCGGGTGCTGCAAATGCGGCCGAAACCTATTCCGGCGAATATACCGTAAGCTATCTCGGTCTGCCTATCGCGCGCTCCACCTTCACCAGCACATTCAATGGCGATCAAGTGCGCATCAGCGGTTCGGTCAGCAGCGCGGGCATTGCGAAAATCTTCGACAGCACCACCGGCTCCAGTTCGTTCGCGGGGCGGATCGGACCGCAAGGCGTGATTCCGGCAGCATTCAACACCAGCTATAAATCCGGCAAGAAATCGCAGCGCACATCGATCACCTTTGCCGATGGCAATGTCGTTAAAACCGTCAACGTGCCGCCGATGAAGAAGCGCCGCCGGTGGATACCGCTGCGCGTGGGCGATTTGAGCGCCGTCTCCGATCCCATCTCTGCCACGCTTTTACGCGTCAAATCTCCTGCCGAAATCTGCACGCGCACGATCAAGGTCTATGATGGCGAAATGCGCGCGAATGTCGTTCTTGGCCATATCTCGACCGGCGATGTTCCGGGATATGGCGATGAGGCCGTCACCTGCTCGGCAAAATTCGTACCCGTTTCCGGCTATCGGCCCGATTCGAGTTCGTTGTCCTATCTAAAAAATCAGTCGAAAATCACCATCGCATTTGCGCCGCTCGGCAAGACCGGCATATACGCTCCGGTTTATGCAACCGTGGGCACCAAGATCGGCACGGTAACAGTTACGGCGCGCCGCACGAAGGGCTAACCACCCCGCGCCACAGGAGCGGGAAATGGGTAGAGCCACTTTGATCGGCTTCACGGCAGTTGCCATGTGGGCGCTGCTTGCATTGCTTACTGATGCATCCGGCGATGTGCCCCCTTTCCTTCTGTCAGCAATGACATTCGCGATAGGCACGCTCGTGGGTATCGTCGCGCGGCTGTTTTCGCCTCCCACCGAGAAGGTTTCGATTCCGCCTGTCGTTTGGCTCATCGGCATTGGCGGCCTTTTCGGCTATCACTTTTTCTACTTTACCGCGCTGCGCAACGCCCCTGCGGTCGAGGCCAGCCTGATCGCATATCTTTGGCCCCTGTTCATCGTCGTCGGCTCGGCACTCATGCCGGGAGAGCGCCTGCGCTGGTATCATGTTGCTGGTGCGCTGCTTGGCCTCAGCGGAACGATCCTGATCATCACCAAAGGCGGTGGCTTGTCGTTCGACCCACAATATGCATTCGGCTACGCGATGGCGTTCGTGTGCGCATTTCTGTGGTCAGGATATTCGTTACTCTCACGACGCTTTCCATCAGTGCCTACCAGCATCGTGACGTGGTTTTGCGCCGCCACAGCGATTCTTTCGCTCATCTGCCATTTTGCCCTTGAGCAAACAGTCTTGCCTGCCAACCCAAGCCAATGGTTAGCTGTGCTGGCCTTGGGGCTAATGCCGGTTGGCGCAGCATTTTACGCATGGGACCACGGTGTAAAGCGCGGCAACATTCAGGTGCTTGGAGCGGCCAGCTATGCCTCGCCCCTGCTTTCCACACTCGTGCTGATCGTCGCAGGCTTTGCCGAACCCACACCGCGCATTCTCGTTGCCTGCCTTCTGATCACGGGTGGTGCGGTTCTCGCCGCGAAGTCCTTGCTTTTCGGCGAAGATAAAAAAGCCCTCGCGGAGCCGCAGGCATGATGCCTTTCCCCGGCGGCATCGAAAACACGGCGAATGGCGCGCTGATACTTTCTGTCGGTGCGGCGATCCTTTATTTGTTTGCTACTGCTGACGCGCCATCGCTGCGCCGCACAGCCGTCAAAACGCTCGCCATCGCATTGCTTGCTGTGCTTGCCTTCATGCAGGGCGCGCCGTGGCTGCTGGTCCTTGCGCTCGCGCTCAGCGCAGCTGGCGATGCAGCCCTTTCGCGCGACGGCGACGCGGCTTTCCTCGGCGGTTTGGCCAGCTTTCTCGCCGCCCACATCGCCTATATCGCCCTTTTCCTGAGTCACGGTTCCGGCTGGTTTGCGCCGATTGCCTCCAGCGCTTTGCTCACCACTGTCGCCTTCGTAATGGTCGTAACAACCGTCGCAACGCTGAACATTCTGCTGCGGAAAGTGCTAGCCTCGCTGCGCCTTCCCGTCTTGGCCTACGGCATCGCTATCCTTGTAATGGGTCTAGCTTCACTTACCACCGGCCAGCCTTGGATCATCATCGGCGCGATGCTCTTCATGGCATCAGACACCATTCTTGGGTTCGAGCGGTTTGTCATGAGCAGCATAGGCCAAGGTCGTTGGGCTGCTCGCGTTGCTGTGTGGGTGCTCTACTACGCCGCCCAGCTTATCCTGACACTCGGAGTCATTTTCGCGCGTTAGCCCTCCAACTCCTCACGCAGCATTTCCAGTTCCAGCCACTCTTCTTCCATGGCGGCGAGCGATGCGCGTTCCTTGTCCAGCATGGCTATGGTTTGGGCAAACCCTTTCGGGTCTCGCTCATAAAACGCAGGATCCGCCATTTTATCTTCCAGATTGGAAATTGCCGCAGACACGGCTTCCATTTTTCCGGGCAGATTATCCAAGGCAAATTTCTGCTTGAACGAGAGCTTTTTAGAAGCCGCTTTCGGCGCGTCCGCCTTTGCAACCTGCGCTTCCGCATTATCCTTCTTCTCACGCACTTCCAGCTTTTTGCTGCCGCGTTGCGCCAGCATGTCTGTGTAGCCGCCGGCATATTCCACCCAGCGACGATTACCTTCCGGCGCGATCACGCTTGTCACGGTACGGTCAAGAAAATCGCGGTCGTGGCTCACCAGCAGCACGGTGCCGGGAAAGCCTGCGACCAATTCCTGCAAGAGATCGAGCGTTTCCATATCAAGGTCGTTTGTCGGCTCGTCCAGCACCAGCAGATTGGCCGGGCGAGAAAGCATCCGCGCCAGAATGAGCCGCGCCCGCTCGCCGCCCGAAAGCTCGCGCACCGGTGTGCGGGCCTGCTCAGGCCGAAACAGAAAATCCTTCATATAGGAAACGACGTGCCGCTGCTCGCCATTCACGACGAGGTTTTCGCCCCGACCATCTGTCAGAAAATTGGCAAGCGTTTCGCCAGGATCAACCGACTCACGTTTTTGATCCAGCGTCGCAATTTCCAGATTGACGCCGAGTCGTACGCTGCCCGAATCCGGCTTTAAGACGCCGGTCAGCATCTTCAACAGCGTCGTCTTGCCCGCCCCGTTTGGCCCGACGAAGCCCACCCGATCCCCGCGCTGAATGCGAGTCGAAAACCGATCGACGATCACCGATTCGCCGAAGCTCTTGGAAATCTCCTTCGCTTCGATCACGAGCTTGCCGGATTCGTTCGCATCGCTCGCGGCCAGCACCGCTGTACCCTCTGCACCGCGATGGGAGCGGAACTTCTGGCGCATCGTCTGCAATTCGCCCAACCGCCGCATGTTGCGCTTGCGACGCGCGGTCACGCCATATCGCAGCCAGTGCTCTTCCCGCACGATCTGTCGGCCAAGCTTGTGCTGCTCGCGCTCTTCCTCTTCCAGAATCTGGTCGCGCCATTCCTCGAAATGCGCAAAGCCGCGATCCATGCGCCGCGTCTGTCCGCGATCCAGCCAGACGGTCGATTTGGAAACGCGCTCCAGAAACCGGCGGTCGTGCGAAATCACGATCAGGGCCGATTGGCCGCGCACCAGTTCTTCTTCCAACCATTCAATGGTGGAAAGGTCCAAATGGTTGGTCGGTTCGTCCAGCAGCAGAATGTCCGGCTGCGGTGCCATCACGCGAGCCAAAGCAGCGCGACGCGCCTCACCCCCGGATAGATTGGCGGGCAGTTCTTCCCCGGTCAGTCCGAGATGTTCGAGCAAATAGGTCGCACGGTGCGGATCATCGGCAGGCCCAAGCCCAGACTCTACATAGTCGCGGACGTTGGCGAACCCATCCATGTCGGGCAATTGCGGCAAGTAGCGGATGGTTGCTGTAGGCTGGCGAAACACGACTCCATCCTGAGCTTCGACCATCCCCGCCGCGATCTTGAGCAGCGTGGATTTACCCGACCCGTTACGCCCGACAAGAGCAACACGATCACCCGCCTCGACTGCAAGCGATGCGCCGTCGAGCAGCGGCGTGCCGCCAAATGTCAGTTTAATGCCATCGAGATTGAGAAGCGGCGGTGCCATTAAAAACCTTCTGCTGGATATGGATGGGCCAGCAACAGCGCGCGGCCGTTAGACAGCGATACGCGCAATTCGCCCCGCACCTCATTTGAAACAGTCCACGATGAACCGAATGGCACTTGCACCGCCTTGAGCGGCCAGCGCGCGCCTTCCACGCTCAAGCCATCGAGTTGCGTCAGCCCTAGCACGCTAAACACAGTGCCATCTTCATAGTCAAAGCTATGCATCGCCGACGAAAGCGGCGTGCCTTCCTGCGCACCGCTGGTCAGCATCACATCAATGCCCTGCTCCGCGAGCCTGATCGCTAAAGTCACATGAAGAAAACTGTGATCGAACCGAGGCCCACCAAACGCGCCAGCAATGGCCAGCGACGTGGCCCCGCGCGACAGCGCTTCTGTTACGGCAAGCTCGCCATCCGTCTGATCCTTTTCTTTCGGGAAGGTCCGACGTTCCACATCGGAAAGCTCGCCCTCAAGATTTGCAGGCACAGAGTCGAAATCGCCAACCCACAATTCAGGCGAGAGTCCAAGCGCAGCGGCATGGCGAATACCCGCATCGGCGGCAATCACGCGCGTACCTGCCACCTGCGCGGCAAGGCGCGGGGTCGGGGTTACTTCGCCTCCGAGAAGGATTGTAAAACGGCTCATCGGCGCGGCTCTATCAGGCGATGCGGCGCGAGGCCAGAGGGTTCCGCTTGGCACTGTTCACGCAGCTTGCATTGCATAAGAAACCGCCCTATGTGTTTCCCCGCTCTAACGGGGTGCCGCACGCGCGGCTGAGAGGCATAACGCCAACCCGCTGAACCTGATCCGGTTTGTACCGGCGGAGGGATTAGATGCTTCGGTCACACGACGCACTTCACTCCGAAACAGAAGGATTGATTGAATGCGTCACCTGTTCGCCTCTGTTTCAACTGCTGTTCTTTTGTTTGCCGTGCCTGTATCCGCAGCCGACAAACTGACGGTCTATACCTATGAAAGCTTCACAGCCGAATGGGGACCGGGACCGCAGGTTGAAAAAGCCTTTGAAGCACAATGCAATTGCGATCTCGAATTTGTTTCTGTCGCCGATGGCGTCGCACTGCTCAACCGCCTGAAGCTTGAAGGCAAAGCCACCAAGGCGGACATCGTACTCGGCCTCGACACCAACCTTACAGCCGAAGCGAAATCGACCGGGCTATTCGCTCCGCACGGTGAGATCGGCGAACTCACGATACCCGGCGGTTGGAACGACGATACATTCGTGCCTTACGATTACGGATATTTCTCCGTCGTCTACAACAAGGACAAGCTGCCCAATCCGCCAAAGAGCCTTCAGGAACTGGTTGATGGAAATCCCAAAGAGAAGATCATCATTCAGGATCCGCGCACCTCGACGCCGGGCCTCGGACTCGTCTTGTGGATGCGCTCGGTCTATGGCGACAAGGCTGGCGAAGCCTGGGCAAAGCTCAAAGGCCGCGTGCTAACTGTCACGCCGGGGTGGAGCGAAGCCTATGGCCTATTCACCAAGGGTGAAGCCCCGATGGTGATCTCCTACACGACCTCGCCCGCCTATCACCTGATTGCCGAGAAGGTGGATACCTACAAGGCAACCGTGTTTCAGGAAGGCAATTACATGCAGGTGGAGGTGGCAGGTATCACCAGTACAGGCGCGCAAAATCCACTTGCTGAAAAGTTCATGACCTTCATGACCAGCACCGCGTTTCAGGACGTAATTCCAGAAACGAACTGGATGTTTCCGGCTGCAAAAACCTCGAAGCCGCTCAACCCAGCCTTCGGAACACTGCCGCAGCCAGTCAAACCACTGCTCTTCGCGCCAGACATTGTCGAGCGCAACCGTAAGGCTTGGACGGGCGAATGGCTGTCTGTCATGGGCCAATAGTTGAACAGATCGATCACTCCGGGCCTTGCGGCCTTTGCTGCAATCGCGCTGCTTATCGGCGGCGCGTTTGCAGGACTTCTGACGGAAGGCTTTACTAACCTGCCCGCCGCCATTGGGGCGTTCGATTCTTATCTGTTTCGCGTCGCGCGCTTCACGCTCTGGCAGGCTCTGCTTTCAACATTTCTGTCTGTCGCTCCGGCCATTCTTGTAGCGCGCGCACTCTCCCGCCATCCTGATTTCATAGGGCGAGGCCTTATCCTGAAACTGTTCGCCGTGCCGCTCGCCCTGCCCGCAATCGTCGCCGCGCTCGGCATATTGGCGCTGCTTGGCGGTGCGGGATTATTCGCCACATTTTGGGGTGACGGCTGGCCGGGCATTTACGGCCTGTCCGGCATTCTCATCGCGCATGTCTTCTTCAATCTGCCGCTTGCAACGCGGCTGCTGCTCGAAGCGCTCGACACGATTCCCACCGATCAATGGCGGCTGGCAGCACAACTCGGCATGAACGCGCGCTCTGCCTTCACCTTCATCGAATGGCCCGCTCTGCGCCGCGCACTTCCCGCAGTGGCAGGGCTGGTGTTCATGCTCTGCATTACCTCATTCACCATCGTATTGACGCTTGGCGGTGGCCCACGCGCCACCACGCTGGAAGTCGCGATCTATCAGGCGCTCCGCTTCGATTTCGATCCTGCGCGCGCCGTTGCCGTCACGGTCCTGCAAATCGTGCTGACAGCCATCGTCATAGCCGCATTGACACGGCTCGGCGCAAACGTCGCGGGCGATGCCAACCTAGCCGTGTCCCGCCGCAAGGCCGTTTCGCCCTCCATGCCTGAGACCATCGCCAACAGCATCATCGTTCTTCTGGCCGCGCTGTTCGTCCTGTCACCCATGGTCGCGACAATCATTGCAGGACTTCGCGCCGATCTCGCGCGTCTCGTCACCGAAAATGCCGTACAAAAAGCAGCGCTGGCGAGCATCACATTCGCCAGCTTTTCCGCAGTCCTCTGTCTCACAATATCATGGTCGCTGGTCGCCGCTCGCTGGAACCTGGCCAGCATTCGCCGCTCCGCCACACCCAGCTTCCTCGAACGCATTTTCGATACGGGCGCGGGCTTCGTGCTGATCGTTCCGCCCATCGTCATAGGCTCCGGCTGGTTCCTGCTCTTACGCAATCATGTCGACGTTTTCAGCGTCGCGCCCATTATGGTCGTAGCGGTCAACGCAGTCATGGCCATGCCATTCGCCATCCGCGCGATCCGCCCCGCGCATGATGCAGCCGCCACGCGCCACGACCGCATTGCCTCGCAACTCGGCATCACCGGCTGGAACCGCCTGCGCCTCATCGACTGGCCCGTGCTGCGCAGACCCATGATGACCGGCCTTGCGTTCGCAATGGCGCTATCGCTTGGCGATCTCGGCGTCATTGCGCTGTTCGGGTCAGACGCAGTGCAGACCCTGCCATATCTCCTGCTTGGCAGAATGGGCAGCTATCGCACACAGGATGCAGCGGGCATTGCACTCCTTCTCGGCGCGCTCTGCCTTGCGCTTATGCTCATTGCCGACCGGCTTGGGAGAACGTCCGAATGACCGACGCAAGCGTCAAGCTGGATCAGGTTTCCTTCGGTTACGCCGAAACACGCGTGTTTTTCGATGTAAGCATCGCACCCGGCCTCATTGCGGCGATCATGGGACCGAGCGGCGCAGGTAAAACCACGCTGCTCAACCTCGTCGCCGGTTTCGAGAAGCCCGAATCCGGTCGCATCGTCATCGACGGCAAAGATGTTTCCGCGCTCTCCCCCTCCGAACGCCCCGTCTCGATGGTGTTTCAGGAGAACAACCTGTTTGCCCATCTGAATGTTGAGAAGAATATCGGCCTTGGCCGCTCGCCCTCGCTGCGCCTGACCGACCAAGATCGTGCAATCATTCAGCGATGCACTCGCCCAGACTGGCCTCACCGGCAAGGAACAGCGCCTGCCTTCGGAACTCTCCGGCGGCGAACGCCAGCGCGTTGCCCTCGCCCGCGCGCTTGTTCGGGACCGTCCCGTGCTTCTGCTGGACGAGCCGTTCGCTTCTCTCGGTCCAGCCTTGCGCGACGACATGCTGGATCTGCTTGCAAAACTCCACGCGGAAAAGGGCATGACCGTGCTGTTTGTCACGCACCAGCCAGAGGACGCACGCCGCATTGCCGAGTTCATGATTTTCATTGAGGAAGGGAAGGTTGCGGCGACTGGCCCTATTGACGATTTTTTTGGAAACGGTGCACCAGAAGCATTCAGGCGATATATAGGTATTGACGAATCGGCAATTTTTGCCCGGAAGCGGACATAATTTGTCGCCACAGCGTCAGCGGCGGAACGCATCCACGAGCAGGATGCGTAATGACAGGTGGGAAGGACGAGCGTGACGGGCAAAACCCGAACGACCGGGATGAGGCTGAGAAGCTTCGGCGCGGTGCGCCGAGCTATGGCTTTGCTTGCGCTTTCGACACTGCTCACCGCCTGCCAGGGCCTTGATGTCTATCCGTCACGCGTGGACGAGTCCGCATTTCAGCCGTCCAACAACCCGGTCACGGTCGATACAGTCCAGAAAAACAACAAGCTGGCCGCGCTTGCCCGTGCGCAGCATCCCCGCATTCTGGCGACTTACGGCGGCGAATATGCCGACCCCAAACTTGAGCGCATGGTCGCCAAAGTTGTCGGCAATCTTACGACCGTCGCGGGAAATCCCGGTCAGGCCTACCGCATCACGATCCTAAATTCGCCAAACGTGAACGCTTTCGCGCTTCCCGGCGGATATCTCTACGTCACGCGCGGCCTGCTCGCGCTCGCCAATGACTCTGCCGAGCTTGCCGCTGTTCTCGCCCATGAGATGGGCCACGTCACCGCCAATCACGGTATTGCGCGCCAGCAGGCAGAAGCCGAAGCCGAGCTTGCCACCAAAGCGGCCACCGAATTGTTCGGCCAAAGCTCGGTCGCGGAAGTTGCGGCGCTTCGTGGCAAGCTCAAGCTTGCGCAATTCTCCCGCAATCAGGAACTGGAGGCGGATGTCATCGGCATCAGGTCGAGCGGTCAGGCCGGGTTTGATCCCTATGCCGCCGGGCGATTCCTGCAATCAATGGCCGCATACAGTAATTTGCGCAGCGTTTCGGGCGCAACCGACGCCAGCCTGGACTTCCTCGCCAGCCACCCGAATACACCGCAGCGCATAGAGCTTGCAGAACGCCATGCCCGGAATTTCGGCCCTCCCGGCACGGGCGTCGTCGACCGCGACTCCTATCTGGCAGGCATCGACGGCCTGCTATTTGGCGACACGCCAGAGGAAGGCTATGTGCGTGGCCACACTTTTCTGCACCCCGGCCTTGGCGTTTCCTTTTCCGTGCCCGAGGGTTTTGTGATCGACAATACCTCGGTCGCAGTCACGGCAAATGGACCCGGTAATGTCGCCATCCGCTTCGATGGTGTTACCCTTCAACCAAATGTCACTCTGCCGGATTATCTGCGCAGCGGATGGGTCACTGGGCTGGAGGCCGAAAGCATCCGTTCCGTTCGGATCAACGGCAACGATGCCGCCATCGCTCGTGCGCGTGCCGACAATTGGCAATTCGACATTGCCGTTATCCGCGCGGGTGGACAGGTCTATCGCCTGCTGACCGCCGCGCCTGTCGCTTCGAACAGTCTCGACGCAACGGCCCGCACGGTCAGCAACAGCTTCCGGCTACTCAGCGCAAGCGAAAAGGCAGCGCTCAAGCCGCTCCGCATCCGTATTTTGACGGCAAAGTCGGGCGACACGGTCGCCTCACTCTCCTCTCGCATGGTTGGTGTGGACCGCAAGGAAGAGCTGTTCCGCGTGCTGAACGAAATCCCAACCGGAAACGCCGTTCCTGCCGGTTACAAGGTCAAGATCGTCACCGACCGCTAGAGGAAAATTACTCCTCATCCGCCTCCCAAATTAACTTTTGCCATCCAAAACGCACCGGCACCCTGTGGAAAACCTGTGCAAAATAGCGGGAGAACTTCTGTATGACACAACATCTTGTGGAGAACAAAGCATGAATCGAGACTGATCCGTGATTCGTTGCCGATTCGTTCCGCCTTGGTTCGAAACGTTAACGAAAACGCCGAAAATCGATATACGAACGCTTAAACTGAATTAATATTCTCTTTATTTTTCAAACAGCTACAAGCACACCTGAACTCTTCCAAGCTGAATTGCCGTCAAAGGTTAACGCCGCGCGGTTCATTGGCACTCAACACCTGCACTCTGATTTAGCATGTGGTACAACTCGTGTAGCGAAAATCTAAATCTAGGGGTGAACAAATGCGGAATATAGCAGAGTCAGCGATTCGTCGCTGATTCGTTCCAGACTCGTTCCACAAGTTAATCGCCAGTCTTTATCAACCAAAGACAGCTACAGCTGATTTGATGATGATGCCGCCATGCAGGCTTCGGCGCATTTGACGCCCCGTCGCGGCGCGCAAGACGCTGACGATTTGCACGGCCGGCGGTATCCGTGACCACAGGGTTCGGATGGTTTCGCGACCATGCCGCGTCTTGCGCACGGCATTGCCTGTGATGATACGCTGAGACCAGCGAAAGCCGATCTCATGAAAATAGAGATCGGCATGCTGCGGGCTGATGTGGTGAAATACGCCGGCGATCGTGCGGCGAACGCGTGAATTGAATCCTTCGGCCGAATTGACGTGAGTTGCATCGCGAACATACTCGCCACTGGAATGCTTCACGGTCTCATGCTTGGCGAAGCTTTCGCCAATGGGCATGAATGCTTTCCACTCGTCACTCATCAAATGGGCTTCCAAGTCGATCTGCTCTTCCATGACGCGTTCGCTTGCCCGTGAAGAAAGATCCGCCACGACCGTGGCTCGCGCATCACCCGCGGACGTGCCAGGCGTGTTGTCGCTTGGCCGCTGTACCATTGCCAGGACCGGTGCTTTATCCGTATTCACTTGGCCTTTCCGGCCTCGCCCGGGCGGCGGATCGTCCGGGCGCTTCTTTTGGCGACCACCAAGATAGAAATGATCAACCTCGACCGTGCCGTCGAGCACATGCTCTCGCGCCATCATCAGGCGTAGGGCATGTCCCATCCGCCAAGCCGTCGGCTGGCTTACCCCAACGATTTCTGCCAAACGTATAGAGGACATGCCTTTGTCCGATTGCAGGATCAGCCACATCGCCTTCAACCAAACACGCAGGGGAAGCTTTGTCGAATGCAGCGGCGTGTGCGTCGTTACGGTGAACTGGAACCGGCAATCGCCGTTTGAACACTGATATAGTCCTGGTCGGGCCCGCCGCTTTCCCATGTCCCGACCGGCTATCGCGATTGAGCGCTTGTAACCGCAGGCGGGACAGATCCTGCCATTCGGCCACACCATGCCTTCCAGCAGCCGCCGACAATGATCCTCGTCGCGAAAAGCCTCAATCATGTCTTCCATAGTCCGAATGTTGGAAAGTGCCGCAAGCACCGTTTCAGCCATTTCTGTCTCCCGGATAACATACCGGAAAATCCCATTGAAACCTATCAAACACAAGCGGAATACTGTCTTTGGTTGATAAAGACCTAATCGCCGAACGGGTTTCGATGAAGAATATCCTTTCGCATCTGTGCTGGAATGCCTATGTGTGGACAAACGCGTGCGACGGCAAATTTGCCGCGAACCGCCGCAGGAGTTCGACAATCTCTTCCCTATGAACGTTCAGTCAAAACCCACCCAGCCCCTCATCCTATCGGGCCGTGATGTGACCGCGGTGCTTGGGCCGACCAACACCGGCAAGACACATCTGGCCATTGAGCGAATGGTCGCCCACGAAAGCGGCGTCATCGGCCTGCCGCTGCGCCTGCTGGCTCGTGAGGTCTATCAGCGCGTTTGCGAAAAGGTTGGGGCAAACAAGGTCGCGCTGATAACGGGCGAGGAAAAGATCCAGCCTGCTGGCGCGAAATACTCGGTTTGCACTGTTGAGGCCATGCCGCGCGAAACCGATGCCGCTTTCGTCGCAATCGATGAAGTCCAACTCGCAGGTGACCTCGAACGCGGCCATATTTTCACTGACCGCATCCTGCATCTTCGCGGGCGACAAGAAACGCTGCTGCTCGGCGCGCCAACCATGCGCGGCATTCTTGAAAAGTTGCTGCGTGGCGTAAACGTGCTAACGCGACCGCGCCTGTCCCACCTTGCTTATGCAGGCTCGAAAAAGCTGACTCGCCTGCCCCGCCGCTCGGCTGTCGTCGCTTTCTCGGCTGACGAAGTTTATGGCATTGCGGAGCTGATACGCCGTCAGCAGGGCGGCGCGGCGGTGGTGCTTGGAGCGCTCAGCCCGCGCACCCGCAACGCGCAGGTCGCGCTCTATCAATCCGGCGATGTCGATTACCTCATCGCAACGGATGCAATCGGCATGGGGCTCAATCTCGACGTCGATCACGTTGCCTTTGCACAGAACCGCAAGTTCGATGGCTATCAATATCGCCAGCTAACCCCTGCCGAACTCGGCCAGATTGCAGGCCGTGCCGGTCGGCATCTGCGCGACGGCACATTCGGCGTTACGGGTCGTGTCGATCCGTTCGACGAAGAACTTATCCAGAAACTCGAATCGCATGATTTCGAGCCGACGAAGGTGCTTCAATGGCGCACCGCGCAATTCGACTACAGCAGCCTTGATGCGCTCAAGCGCTCTATTGAAACCAATGCCCCGATTGAAGGCTTGACGCGCGCGCCGCCTGCTGTGGACGCACAGGCGCTTGAGCAGTTGTCCAAAGATGGCGAGGTCAAAGCGCTCGCTACCAACGCATCCCGCGTCGGCCTCCTTTGGGAAGTCTGCGCCCTGCCGGACTACCGCAAGATCGCACCCGCGCAACATGCAGACATCATCGCGAGCATCTATTTCGACCTCGCAAAGCGCGGTCACGTCGATGAAGATTACATGGCCGAGCAGGTGCGCCGCGCCGACGCAACCGAGGGCGACATTGATACGCTTTCGCATCGCATCGCGCAGATTCGCACTTGGACATTTGTGTCAAATCGGCCCGGTTGGCTCGCCGATCCGCTTCATTGGCAAGAAAAGACACGGGAAATCGAAGATCGTCTATCAGATGCACTGCATGAGCGGTTGACGAAACGCTTCATAGACCGCAGGACTTCCGTCCTCATGCGCCGCCTGAGAGAGAACACGATGCTTGAAGCTGAAATTAACGCCGCAGGAACCGTCACGGTGGAAGGCCACCATGTCGGTGAATTGCAGGGGTTCCGTTTTACCGCCGACCAGAGCGCTGGCGGCGAAGACGGAAAGGCTATCCGTGCTGCCGCGCAAAAGGCGCTTGCCACCGAGTTTGAAACGCGTGCCGAACGCTTCTCCGGCGGGCCGAATGGCGACATCGCTATTGCGTCCGATGGAACTATCCGCTGGATCGGCGCGCCCATCGCGACCCTCACGGATGGCGAAGACGTGCTCAAGCCGCGCGTTGTGCTGCTGGCCGACGAACAATTGACCGGCCCCGCCCGCGACAAGGTCGCGGCGCGCGCTGAGCGGTTCCTGAATTTCCAGATCGAATCGCTGCTCAAGCCGTTGGTTGATCTGAAAAATGCCGAACAGCTTTCCGGCATCGCGCGGGGCATCGCCTTCCGGCTGGTTGAAAACCTCGGCGTCATAAGCCGTCGCGATATCGCCGAAGAAATGAAAACGCTGGATCAGGAAGGGCGTGCAGCCTTGCGACGCCTTGGTGTGCGCTTCGGCGCCTACCACATCTTTGTGCCGTCGCTTTTGAAGCCAGCGCCCGCAGGTCTGGTGACACTGCTCTGGTCATTGAAACATGATGGCAAAGGCAAGCCCGGCTTTGGCGATGTCGTAAACGCGCTTTCGACAGGACGCACCTCGCTTGCCGTGGACCCGGAGTTCGAGCCCGCTTTCTATCGCCTCGCCGGTTATCGCGTGCTCGGAAAGCGTGCCGTCCGCGTCGACATTCTGGAACGGCTCGCAGACCTCATCCGCCCCGCACTGGCCTGGAAAGCCGGAACCGGCAAACGTCCAGATGGCGCGTTTGACGGCAATGCCTTCATGGTTACGCCGCCCATGATGTCGATTCTCGGCGCAACTGCCGATGACATGGATCAGATTCTGAAAGGGCTTGGCTATCGCGGTGACGCTCGCCCTGCCGACGAAGTAAAAGCGAAACTTGAATCGCTGGATGCGGCAGCCAAGGAAGCCGCCGAACCACAGCCGGTTATCGAAGCAGAAGCCGAAGCCGTCCCAGCACCTGAAACGGGTGAGGTTTCAACCGAGGCCAATGAGGCCGAGCCGATTGCAGCCACCGAAATTCAGGAAGAAGCCCCTGTCGCCGAAGCAACTACCGACGAAGTCGTGGAAGCGGCGGATGAAACTCCGGCTCCGGAGCCTCAAGCATCGCCCTCCGATGAGCCCGCCGAAGCGCCCAAGCCAATCATCCTGTGGCGTCCGCAGCGGTTCGAACATCGTCCGCGCCAACATGGCGCAAACCAGCGCCAGGATGGCCAGAACCGCAACCGGAACGGTCAACAGCACCGCAAGCCTGGCGCGGAGCAGCACGCCGGAGAACGCAAGGAACGTCCTTTCAAGGGCAAGCCATATCGTGGAGATCATGGTGGCAAGCCACATGACGGTGGCAAGAAGAGCCCCCCGCATCATCAGCAAAAGCCGCGTGAGGAGCGCCCCGCCCGCATTGATCCTGACTCGCCCTTTGCCAAGCTCGCGGCATTGCGCGACCAGCTTCGCAAATAGAGCCGGGCGTTGATTGCAAGCGGAAGACAGCGCATCGACAAATGGCTGTTCTTCTCGCGTGCTGTAAAATCCCGCTCTCTCGCTGCGAAACTGGTCGAGGCCGGAGGCGTTCGCATAAATCGAGAAAAGGCGACGCAATCATCTGACAGCGTCAAGCTTGGTGACGTGCTCACCATCACGCTTGAACGGCGCATTCTCGTGTACCGCATCCTGTCGCTCGGCGAACGCCGCGGCCCCGCTGCGGAGGCCCGGCTTATGTATGAGGACTTGTCGCCCGGCGGCATGTCCTCGGAAGAAGACAAAGCGAAAAGCTGACGCCCCGGAAAGAAAAACCTTCCTCAATAGCGACACTTTGGAGTGTTTGCTGCCCTTGCAAGCAAGTTGCAAAGGCGTTACCTCACCCGCACAAGCAGAACCGGAATGCCTGAAGCATGACCTACATCGTCACCGACAATTGCATAAAGTGCAAATACACGGATTGCGTAGAGGTTTGTCCGGTCGATTGCTTTTACGAAGGCGAGAATATGCTCGTCATCCATCCAGACGAATGCATCGACTGCGGCGTTTGCGAGCCGGAATGCCCTGCTGACGCTATCAAGCCCGATACAGAGCGAAATCTGGACGACTGGCTTGCACTGAATACCGAATACGCAGCAAAATGGCCGAACATCACGCAGAAGAAGCCGGAACTACCTGAGGCCAAAGAGTTTGACGGCGTGCCGGACAAGTTGAAGTATTTTTCTCCCGAACCCGGAAGCGGTGATTGATCTTTTCGTCTTTGCTCAGAAAATGAGCACTTGACGCAGCGTTGTTCGCGCTTGCAGCAAAAACCTTGATTCTTGGCGGGTTTTATGTTACCTGTCTAAGAAATGCCGTCGGCATATCGTCAATCTTGTCGCTCAGGCCACTCGCTGAAAGGTCGTTTCCCATATTTTCGCACCAGCAATACTGGTGTTGTTGAACTGGATGCTGCGGCCTCTATTTGGCCGACGCCGGTGGGAAAGCTTTTTCTCGATCGCTTGGGGAAGTTTTTGACGAAAACGCCGTCTCGGCCATGTTTTCGCAGATAGTACCCAAAAGGAGTCATAAGCGAATGGCATCGACCACCCAGCAGAAGAAGCCCTCGCCCGCCCGCCACGGCTTCAAGACCGGCGAGTTCATCGTCTATCCTGCCCACGGCGTCGGACAAATAGTGTCCATCGACGAGCAGGAAGTTGCGGGTCACAAGCTGGAACTGTTCGTGATCGACTTTCAGAAAGACAAGATGCGCCTCAAAGTGCCGGTTGCAAAGGCACAGTCCATTGGTATGCGCAAGCTTTCCGAGACGGACTATGTTGACCGTGCGCTCAAGGTTGTTCAGGGCCGCGCCCGCATCAAGCGCACCATGTGGTCGCGCCGCGCGCAGGAATATGATGCAAAGATCAATTCCGGCGATCTGATCTCGATCTCGGAAGTCGTACGCGACCTGTTCCGCGCAGACACCCAGCCAGAGCAGTCCTATTCCGAGCGCCAGCTTTACGAAGCCGCACTCGACCGCATGGCTCGTGAAATCGCTGCCGTCAACAAGATGTCTGACACTGAAGCCGTCCGCCTGATCGAAGCCAACCTTGCTAAGGGTCCGAAGCGCGGCGCGAAGGCTGACAATGAGGAAGCCGAGCAGGAAGAAGCTGCCTGATAGGCACTCCAGCAAATAACAAAAAACCCGGCCATTGCGCCGGGTTTTTCTTTTTCGTCAGTGCAGTTCCTCAGGCGAAATACTGCCCGCCATTCGCGGAAATAGTTGAGCCGGTGATAAAGCCTGCCTCGTCCGAGGCCAAGAACACCACGCAGCGAGCGATTTCTTCAGGCTCGCCCAGCCGTCCGACAGGTATCTGCGGGATAATGCGCTCGTTCAGCACCTTCTCATCAATGGCCTTCACCATCTCCGTCGCGATGTAACCCGGCGCAATCACGTTCACCGTAATGCCTGCGCGCGCACCTTCCTGCGCCAGCGCCTTGGTGAAGCCAATGTCGCCAGCCTTCGCCGCAGAGTAATTCGCCTGCCCGGCCTGCCCCTTCTGACCATTGATCGAGGAAATGGTGATGATGCGGCCGAACTTGCGGTCGCGCATACCGCCCCACACCGGATGGCTCATATTAAAGACGCCCGACAAATTGGTGTCGATCACTTCCTTCCACTGCTGCGGCGTCATCCTGTGAAACATCGCGTCGCGTGTAATGCCCGCATTGTTCACCAGAATATCGACAGGCCCAAGTTCAGCCTCGACCTGCTTCACGCCTGCCACGCATGCATCATAGTCCGCCACCGACCACTTGTAGGTTTTGATGCCGGTTTCGTCGGTGAATTTCTTCGCCGCCTCATCATTGCCCGCGTAATTGGCGGCTACATTATAGCCAGCCGCCTTGAGGGCGATTGAAATTGCCGCTCCAATGCCGCGCGATCCACCGGTCACGATTGCTGTTCTTGCCATATGGCCGTTCTCCTCCCTGAATGCTTTTAAGTTTGTCGGGTCTGATTACTTCATCAATTCCACGCACATGGCGATGCCCATGCCGCCGCCGATGCAAAGCGTGGCGAGGCCCCTCTTTGCACCACGGCGACCCATTTCATAGACCAGTGTATTGAACACACGTGCGCCCGACGCGCCAACCGGATGGCCGATCGCAATCGCACCACCATTGACGTTCACAATGTCTGTATTCCAGCCCATATCCTTGTTGACTGCGCAGGCTTGCGCAGCAAACGCCTCATTGGCTTCGACCAGATCAAGATCGTCCACCTTCCAGCCAGCTTTCTCCAGCGCGCGACGTGAGGCCGGTATCGGTCCCGTACCCATGATCTGCGGATCAACGCCCGCCGTCGCCCAGGACACGATGCGCACGAGCGGCGTAATACCGCGGCGCGCAGCCTCTTCTTCCGTCATCAGCAGAGCCGCAGCAGCACCGTCATTGATCCCGGAAGCGTTGCCTGCCGTCACCGTGCCTTCCTTGTCGAAGGCTGGCCGCAGCTTGGCCATCGCCTCGATGGTCGCGCCGTGACGGATATATTCGTCCGCATCGACAATGACATCCTCTTTGCGCCCCTTCACAGTCACCGGGACGATCTCGTCTTTAAACCGGCCAGCCTTCTGCGCGGCCTCGGCCTTGTTCTGTGAAGCAACAGCGAAAGCATCTTGCTCGTCACGCGTAAGCTGCCACTGACGCGCGACATTTTCCGCTGTGTTTCCCATATGATAGCCGTAGAAGGCGTCCGTCAGGCCATCCTTGATCATCGTATCGATCATCTTGAAATCGCCCATCTTGATGCCGTTTCGCAGATGCTGACAATGCGGCGCCATCGACATGGATTCCTGCCCACCCGCGACGATGATCTTGGCATCGCCGGTCGCAATTTGCTGCATGCCGATTGCGATTGTCCGCAGGCCGGAGCCGCAAAGCTGGTTCAGGCCCCATGCGGTCGCCTCATTAGGAATGCCAGCCTTAATCGCAGCCTGCCGTGCAGGGTTCTGGCCCTGCCCTGCTGTCAGGATCTGGCCGAAAATGACTTCGTCCACCTCTTTCGGATCGACGCCAGCGCGTTCCAGCACCCCCTTGATCGCGATTGCGCCAAGTTCGTGAGCTGGAGTATTGGCAAACGCGCCATTGAAAGAGCCGACAGGTGTGCGCGCAGCGCTCGCAACGACAATCGAAGATGCGGACATTTTATTTCCTCCGAAAAAACTGAGCAGGAAAGGGGCTTGGCTCAGAACAGTCTATGAAGCACGAATGGAATTTGAATTTCTTCACTTTCTTCCCGGCAAGTCAAACGCCAAATGGTCCTGCGACGCTTCGGGAGCCCAATGAAACCAGCAATCGTAAGTCGGCAATTTCCCTTGCAGGTTTCGCACTGCACAAAATGCTTGGATTCGTCACGGATTTACGCATATCTTGCCGTACAAGAGCCATAATCAATACCAACCGGCTCGGGAGGCAGGATAATGGCAGCAAAAGACGAACCGGTGGTGATCAAAAAATACGCCAACCGCCGTCTCTACAATACCGGCACCAGCACCTACGTGACGCTTGAAGACCTTGCGGAAATGGTCAAGCGAGATGAGGAATTTGTCGTCCACGACGCCAAAACTGGTGAGGACATCACTCACCCCGTCCTAACCCAGATCATTTTCGAGCTTGAAAACAAAGACGGGCAGAACATGCTGCCCATTTCGTTCCTGCGCCAACTCATCGCTTTTTACGGTGATCAGATGCAGATGGTCGTTCCGAGCTTTCTCGAACAGTCGATGGTCGCATTTGCCAAGGAACAGGAGCGTTTCCGCGAGCAGATGAAGGCTAGCTTCGGCAAAACGCCGCTCGGAATGATGGAAAATCTGCCTACTTCAATGAAGGCGCTGGAAGAGCAGACGCGCCGCAATGTCGAACTTTTCCAAAACGCGATGCGCATGTTCACGCCTTTCCCGGCGGGCATGGGTGCAACACAACCCTCTGAAGAGCCTGAAAAGAAAAGCGCTCCTGAAAAAGCTGACGATCTCAAGGAACTGAAAGAGCAAATTGCCGCAATGCAGCGGAAAATAGATTCGCTTTCCTGATCATTGCGCGGCGCGGGTTGGTTCCAAATTGGGTCATGTTCTTGTGATCGAACTGATGCATTGACATATGTCACTGCATCCGCCACCTGATCGGCGAAATTCCGCAACGGAGCAACCGGCTCATGTCCGGATATTTTTCTTCACCTTTCCCGCGCCGTAAATCAGTCGGCGTCGACGTCGGCGGCGTGATCGTTGGCGGTTCGGCTCCGGTCGTTGTGCAGTCGATGACCAATACCGACACCGCCGATATCGACCAGACTGTCGCGCAGGTTGCTGCGCTGCATCGCGCAGGCTCCGAACTCGTCCGCATTACCGTCGACCGCGACGAAAGCGCGGCTGCCGTTCCAGCGATCCGCGAACGGTTGGAACGCCTGAACATCAACGTCCCACTGGTGGGAGACTTTCACTATATCGGCCACAAGCTGCTTGCCGATCACCCTGCCTGCGCAGAGGCACTTGCGAAATACCGCATCAATCCGGGCAATGTCGGTTTCAAGGAAAAGAAGGATCGACAGTTCGCGGAAATCGTCGAGATGGCGATCCGTTACGATAAGCCGGTGCGCATTGGCGTGAACTGGGGTTCACTCGATCAGGAGCTTCTCACGCGCCTGATGGATGAGAACAACGACAACGGCTCACCGCTGACCGCCCAGCAGGTCACGCGCGAGGCAATTGTGCAATCCGCGCTGTTGTCCGCGCACGCGGCAGAGGAAATCGGTCTCGGTCGCGACAAGATCATCCTGTCGGCAAAAGTCAGTCAGGTTCAGGATTTGATTGCCGTCTACACCGAGCTAGCAGGCCGTTCGGATCACGCGCTGCATCTTGGACTTACGGAAGCAGGCATGGGAACCAAGGGCATTGTTGCCTCGTCGGCTGCGATGGGAATCCTGCTCCAGCAGGGCATTGGCGACACGATCCGCATTTCGTTGACCCCCGAACCGAATGGCGACCGCACGCGCGAGGTGCAGGTTTCGCAGGAACTTTTGCAAACCATGGGCTTCCGCCAGTTCATCCCGATTGTCGCCGCCTGCCCCGGCTGCGGTCGCACGACTTCGACCGTCTTTCAGGAACTTGCGCAGAACATTCAGGAAGACATTCGCCGCAACATGCCGATCTGGCGCGAGCGCTATCCGGGTGTCGAAGAGTTGAAGGTTGCAGTCATGGGCTGCATCGTCAACGGTCCCGGCGAATCCAAGCACGCCGACATTGGCATTTCACTGCCCGGCACTGGCGAGACTCCCACGGCCCCCGTTTATATCGATGGCCAGAAAGCCGCTACCTTGCGCGGACCGGACATTGCACGCGACTTCGAACGCATGGTCTCAGATTACATCGAACGCCGCTACGGACGCGGGCGCGTTGCCGCAGAATAGACGCGGCGCAATGGCTGCATTGCGAAGCGTTCTAGCTGCCGCCATCACCTTCTATACGCTGCAAGTCGATGCTTTCGGCGCGGATCGAGATGACCGCGTTGGCGGTCCCGATCCCGTACATCGCATCTGCAACCTCATCGAAATGCACGCCGTTCAGAACGACATTCCGCGAGAGTTTTTTGCCCGGCTTATCTGGAAGGAAAGCCGTTTCGACGCCAACGCCGTCAGCCCCGTTGGAGCAGAAGGCATTGCTCAATTCATGCCCGGAACGGCGAAAATGCGTGGCCTCGATGATCCGTTCGACGTGCCCAAGGCAATCGCCGCTTCTGCCAAATATCTGGGAGAAATGGAGCGCAGTTTTGGCAATTTGGGACTTGCCGCCGCAGCCTATAATTCTGGCGAAAATCGCGTTGCGCGCTGGCTGTCGTCCGGCGGCTTCCTGCCGCTCGAAACGGAAGACTACGTGCTCGACATCATGGGTGAGCCTGCGGACAATTTCTCGAACGCCGCGTATACCGGCACGAACCGGCCTTTGGAAGAAAAGCACAGTTTTGCCGAAGCGTGCCGCCGCTTGCCGATTGTTCGCACGACCACCATCGCAATGGCGACCATCCACACCAAGCCTTGGGGCGTTCAGGTCGCGGGCAATTTTCGGCGCTCGGCGGCAATCAAGCAATGGCAGCGCGTTCGAGGGCGTTTCCCCGCATTGCTCAAGGAATATGAGCCGGTTGTGAGTCGGGTTCGCACACCAATCGGGCGGCGCGGAATCTACGCAGTCCGCATCGGGGTTGAGAACCGCGCCAATGCCAACATCATCTGCCAGCAATTGCAGGGCGCAGGCGGCTCATGCATCGTGATGCGCAATCGTTAGTTGCTCCGCTCGGCAACGAAACGCGCCGCCGCTCGCAACAAATTCCCGGCCTCGCCATAGGGCGCAAGCAAATCCTCGGCCTGCCTCACCAAGCCGCGCAATTGCGCGCGCGCCCAATCCGGCTCGTGCAGCGATGCAAGCGTGGCCTTACCGGCCTGCTGATCCTTGCCGGTCGCCTTGCCCATCGTTTGCGCATCGGAGGTCAAATCAAGCAAGTCATCAGCGAGTTGAAACGCCAACCCAATCGCCGACCCAAACTCAGCCATGCGCTCACTGTCGGTATTGCTTGCCTTGCCAGCAATTGCACCTGCTTCACAACCAAATCGGATCAGCGCGCCGGTTTTCATCGCTTGCAGGCGGATGATGCCGGCCTCGTCAGGCGCATCCTGTTCCGCTGCGAGGTCAAGCGCCTGCCCACCAGCCATGCCACCAACACCTGCGGCACGCGACAGCGCCAATATCAACTTCAACCGGGCATCTTCGGCAAGCTCCGTGGCTGGGTCTGCGATGATATCGAACGCCAGCGTCAGCAGGGAATCCCCTGCCAAAATGGCGGTCGCCTCGTCAAAAGCCTTGTGCACGGTCGGTTGCCCGCGTCTCAAATCGTCATCGTCCATAGCAGGCAGATCATCATGCACCAGCGAATAGCAATGGATGCATTCCAGCGCCGCCGCGACACGAAGCGCAGCACTGCGCTTCGCCCCAAAAAGCATAGAACTTTCAAGAACCAAAAAAGGCCGCAGCCTTTTGCCGCCGTTGAGAACCCCGTGGCGCATGGCCGCCAGCAGCTTTTCAGGACGCGCAATTTCACCAGATTGCGGGATCGCGGTCAGGATCGCGTCAAGTTCGGCTTCCACCTCCCGCGCGCAACGCCCGAGGGCGGCTTCAAAATCTGATTGGGTTATCTGCAACATGGCGGAACCGTTTACGGCAAAGGCTTGGCGGGTCAAGCGCCGAATCCGTTGCACTATTCGCTTCGCACCGCTATGCGAATGAGAATGGAGACAGGGATTGCCGGAACGACGGAGCCTAGTGCGGAGCCCGATCCGGGAAAGCCGGATATGGCGTCGATTCGGAAGTTGCTTGGAACCAGCCGCACACGTTTGTGGCTTCGCCGTCTTGTAAAGGCGGTGATTGTCGTTGCGCTCATTCCGGTTGTTCTGACGATCCTCTATTTCCCGCCATTCGTGCATCCGGTATCGACGCTGATGCTTCGAGATCTCGTTACATTTCAAGGATATGACCGACAATGGGTTGCCCTTGAAGATGTCGCTCCCGTCATGCGTCGATCAGTCATCATGTCCGAGGACGGGCAGTTCTGCTCGCATTTCGGCGTCGATCTGGGAGAACTGAAAGGCGAAGTCGAAGACCTTTTCGCGGGCCGCCCAACACGCGGCGCATCCACAATTCCGATGCAGACTGTCAAGAACCTGTACTTGTGGAATGGGCGGTCATTTTTACGCAAAGCAATGGAATTGCCGCTCGCTATCTACTTCGACCTTGTATTGCCCAAATATCGCATTCTGGAAATCTATCTGAACATCGCAGAATGGGGTCCGAATATTTATGGAATTGAAGCCGCCTCCCAACATTATTTTGGCGTATCCGCAAAGAACTTGTCAGCAAAGCAGGCTGCACTTCTCACAGCGGCGCTTCCTAACCCGATCGCCCGCAATCCCGCCAAGGCAAAACCCGGCATGAGAGCAATTGCCCGCGTTATAGAGCGTCGCGCGAGCCGCGCGGGGGCGTATGTTGGCTGTGTAGAATAAAATATTTGGGGCAAGTGCTGGTCAAAAGCCCACAGGCGTTGTATAGGCACGCCCGATTTCCCGGATTTCAGCCTTGAGATCGGCTCTGTAAGGGCTGGCGGGGCTTTGACGAATTGAGTGGAGCTTAAAATGGCAGTCCCTAAAAAGAAAACCTCGCCGGCAAAGCGCGGCATGCGCCGCTCGGCAGACGCCCTCAAGGCCCCAGCCTATGTTGAGGACAAGAACTCGGGTGAGATGCGTCGCCCGCACCACATTGACCTGAAAACCGGCATGTATCGTGGCCGTCAGGTGCTTGAGCCCAAGGGCAACTAAGCGACAAAATCGCCGAATTCCTTTTGAAATAGCCCGCTTTTGCGGGCTATTTTTGTGTGAAAACGGAATAATACGCCCGTAAAAATCTCATTTTGCGCCAAACGAATGCAGTTTTAGTGCATATCCATCGACGGTTTGACCTGTTGAAGAGCCTCCGTCCAGTCGGTCGGGCGAACGATCATACGCTGCACTTTTGGAAGATCGGGACCGGCATGAAGAGCGCGTAGCGTCTCCCCGATAACCGCATCGGCATGGGTGGCGCGCTGGTTATGACGAACATACTCGACCCAGGTCGGAGCGTGATAGGTTTCACGCCAGATTTCCGGGTTTTCCAGATCGCGCATCAACTCCCATTGACGAGCACCGTCACGCAGGCGGATGCGACGGCGTTCCGACATCGCTTCCATAAAAGCGGGCAAGTCGGTTTCGCGAATGATGTATTCGATAACGATAAAGATGGGACCGCTCTGCGGGCGCAGGTCGAGCGCAACATCAGGCTGCTGCCAGCGATTGAGCGGATCGAGATTGAGCACTTGCTGGGCAGGCATCGGAAAACGCAATCCTGCGACAACACCAAACAGCATCGCACCGGCAGCGTAAAGCAAGGCAATTCCGACGCCGTGAGATTCGGCGACAACACCCCAAATCCACGCGCCAAGCGCCATGCCGCCGAAAACCGCGGTTTGGTAAAGCGCAAGGGCGCGACCGACCACCCATCGCGGGGTCGAAAGCTGAACGGTGACGTTAAAGAGGGAAAGCGCCATGACCCAGCAGGCGCCGCCCAACAACAGTCCTGCTCCGGTTTGCCAGATGGCGGTGCCATAAGAACAAATGACGGCGCACAAGGCGAAGCCCGCAAATGACAGGCGCACAATCCATTCGTTGGAAATATGTTGGCGAGCCCGCCCGCCAATAAACGCCCCGCAAACGGCACCAATGCCAAAACAGCCAAGCAAAATGCCGTAGGCGAGTGCGCCGCCATTAAGCAGGTCGCGGGCGACAAGCGGCAGCAGCGCCAGAATGACGATTGCTGTGAAGCCGAACAGCAGCGCGCGAAACAGCACGATTTCGATATGCGGCGACATACCGACATAGCGCAGACCTGCAGTCATGGCGCGGCCCATCGTTTCGCGCGGCAGGCTGCTTTTCGCGATATTTGGATTCCAGCGGGCGATGACGATCAGCAAGGCGATGTAGCTGAAAACATTGACGATAAAAGCGGCAGCAGCGCCGAAGGCAGCGACGATCGCACCACCGATTGCGGGACCGACGCTGCGGGTGAGATTGAAGCCAACGCTGTTGAGCGCAACGGCTGCTGGCAGGTGGTCACGCGGAACCATATCGCCCACGGAAGCCTGCCAAGATGGATTGTTGAGCGCAGTGCCACAGCCAATAAGGAAAGTGAAGGCCAGCAAAAGCCATGGCGTGATGAGGCCGAACCACGCAAAAGCCGCCAGCGCAATCGAGACGGCCAACATGAAGCCCTGCGCGATGAGAATGACGCGCCTGCGATCGAAATTATCTGCAATTGCGCCGGAAGCCAATGAAAACAGCATAATTGGCAGCGTGGTCGACGCCTGCACCAACGCCACCATGTCGTCGGAGGTCGTAATGGCGGTCATGAGCCATGCCGATCCAACCGCCTGAATCAATCCGCCAAAATTCGATGCAAGGCTGGCCAGCCAAACGGCACGGAACGTCGAATGCGAGAGCGGCGCAAGCGAAGAAGGGCGCTGCTGGACATGCTCGTTCATGGACAGGAAATCACCATGCTTTGCCTCGGTTCAGGGCAGCTTCTTATGCCCTGCACCGGCCCGCATGGTCAAACCACCAGAACTATTTTTTCAATGCGAGTTCAATAACTCGAATAAGCTGGCGTAAAGCCGTGCGTTGGGTTTCAACGTCTGCGACACGATGCTTGACGCCTTCGAGGCCATCCACGAGCAATTCGGCCAGCACATGCGAGGTCAAGCCGCGCGCGGCAAGATCGACGCCGGAGGCCCGCACTTCAACTTCAATGGCCTTCTGGAAAAGCGCGACGGACTTGCCATGCCATGCCTGCAAGAGCCCGCCAGCCACATCGTTTTTCATATCAATCAGTTCAGCACCATGAGGAGATGCATTCATCTTTGCCATCATGGCGATCATTCCCTGATCGACAGACTGGAAAACGCGCTCTGAAAACGATCCCGGACCGTTCAGCACTTCCTCAAGACGCATGGCCGAACGTTGAAATACGCGCTCCGCACCGGCCTGAAAAATATCCGCCTTATTCTTGAACAGCAGATAGAGCGCAGGGCGAGACATGCCTGCCGCCTTGGCAATATCGTCCATCGAAGTGCGCTGATAGCCGTAAGAAAAGAACGCGGTCATCGCACCACGAAGCGCGCGAATTTTCTTCGCGTCGTCAGGGCTATCAGATGGCAGTGCGATCTCGAAAGGCATGATTCAGAATGCTTTTTCTTGTTGCTTCAAAGCTAATTGACAAAATATACGGAAATTGTCAATGTGTTATGATAACGACGCTGGACGAAAACAAAGGGTATCCGCATGCGCCTGACTGTAAACGGTAATTCCCTGGAAATCGATGCTGATCCCGATATGCCGCTGCTTTGGGCGCTGCGAGACATTGCTGGTATCATGGGTCCTAAATTCGGCTGTGGCATTGCGGCATGCGGCGCATGCACGGTTCATGTTGACGGCGTGCCGGTGCGTTCCTGCTCGCTGCCGGTGGGAGCCGTTGAAGGCGAGATAACCACAATCGAAGGACTTTCCAGGGACGGCAAGTTGCACCCGGTTCAGCAAGCCTGGCTGGAAGAACAGGTTGCCCAATGCGGCTATTGTCAGGCAGGCCAGATCATGACCGCTGCGGCATTGCTGGAAGAAATCGCGGAACCGACCGACGATGACATCGACAATGCGATGGGCGGCAATCTGTGTCGGTGTGGAACCTATCCGCGCATTCGCGCCGCAGTGAAACGCGCCGCTGCTCTCAAGACGGCGGAGCTTTAGATATGGCCAGCATCGGAACAATCGCCCGCCGCACATTCCTGATCGGTGCGGCCGCAGTCGCTGGTGGCGTTGCAGTCGGCTATTGGTATGTGAGCCGACCTTACGAAAACCCGCTCGAAGGCGAAGTTGCCGAGGGCGAGGCGACATTCAACCCCTATGTGAAAATTGCTTCCGACGACACGATTACGGTGATCGCGCCGCGCGCCGAAATGGGCCAAGGCGTTTCAACGACTCTGGCGGCCTTTGTTGCCGAAGAACTGGACGTCACGCTTGACCGGATAAAGGTCGAGCATGGCCCTGCATCCTATGCCTATTACAACGGGGAAATGCTTGCCGAGGGCGGGCCGTTCAACTTCTTCGACGACAGTTTTCTGGCCGAAATGACGCGCAGCGCAATGGGCACGGTCGGCAAGGTTCTGGGTCTGCAAGCAACGGGCGGATCCTCCTCCACGCGTGATGGTTTTGAGAAAATGCGGCAGGCAGGCGCGGCGACGCGCGCAGTGCTGATGCAGGCCGCAGCGACCCGTCTAGCCGTCCCGTTGGCTGAACTTGCGACGGATAACGGCAGGATTGTTCATGCCGGTTCTGGCCGCAGTGTCAGTTATGGCGAGGTGGCGCTGGATGCAGCTCGCATCGCGCCGCCAAAATCCGTGACCCTGCGCGACAAGAAGGACTGGAAGCTACTCGGCAAAACACAGCCCCGCGTCGACATGCACGACAAGGTGACTGGTGCACCCATATTCGGGATCGATGTGCGCCTGCCAGACATGCTTTACGCGACCGTGCTGATAAGCCCGGTATTCGGCGCAAAGCCGGTAAAGGCCGATAAGTCGAAGGCCGAAAAGGTCGCGGGCGTCATAAAGATCGTGCCGCTCGAAACAGTCTATGGCTCCGGCTTCGGCGTGATCGCACAAAACACATGGGCCGCATTCAAGGGCGCTGAAGCGCTGGACGTGGAATGGGGCAAGCCGGTCAATCCCGCCGATACGGACGGGCTGATGCAAGTGATTGCTGACGCCGCCACAAAGGGCGAAGGCGACGTGATGCGCAATGATGGTGACGTGGAAGCCGCATTCGCTGACGCACCGCAAGCGCAACTTATCGAGGCGGAATATCGCGTGCCGTATCTTTCGCACGCACCGATGGAGCCAATGAATTGCACCGCGCAACTGAAGGATGGCCACCTGACAGTGTGGGCTCCCAACCAGATGCCGACCCTGATTCGCTGGCTGTGTGCAGATCTCGCAGGCGTAACGCAGGAACAGACGACCGTGCACACGACCTCCATGGGCGGAGCCTTCGGGCGACGCGGCGAACTCGACTACGCGCTTTATGCAACGCTGATTGCGAAAGAAGCCGACGGGCATCCGGTGAAAGTGACGTGGACGCGCGAAGAAGACATGCAGCACGACTGCTATCGCCCGGCGTTTATCGGGCGGATGCGGGCGCGGCTCGGCGCCGATGGATTGCCGCAAGCGCTGGACATGCGGGTAGCTGGTCAATCCATGATGGCGAGCCTGGTGGGACGCATTTTTCCGGGTCGTTCCGCACCGGGCCCGGACAACACCACAACGGATGGCTCACACAACCAGCCCTACACGATTCCGAACTATCGGGTAACGGGGATCAAGGCTCCACTGACACTGCCGGCCAGCTTCTGGCGCTCTGTCGGCAATTCACAAAATGGCTTTTTCCACGAAAGCGCGATGGACGAAATCGCCCACGCCGGAAAGACCGATCCGGTCGAATTGCGCCGGAAATTGCTGCGCGAATTTCCAGCAGCCGTCGCTGTGGTGGACAAGGTGGCGGCGATGTCGAACTGGGGCGAGAAGTTGCCTGAAGGCAAGGCCAAGGGGTTCGCCTTCGTGCTTTCCTTCGGTAGCTGGTGCGCGCAGGTGGTGCAAATTGCGCAGACGCCGAACGGCATAAAGCTGGAAAAAATGTGGATCGCGGTCGATGTCGGCACGGCGCTCGATCCGGGTATTATCGACCAGCAAATGGTTTCAGGCGCGATCTTCGGGCTGTCCGCAGCCATGAACCAGAAGATCACATTTGCCGATGGTCGCGTGGAACAATCCAATTTCCACGACTTCGACGCGATGCGCATTTTCCAATGTCCGGAGTTTGAGGTCGCGATATTGGAGAATTATCACCGCATGGGCGGAGTGGGCGAAGTGGGAACTCCACCGGCGGCTCCGGCACTCGCAAACGCCGTGTTCGCGTTGACCGGAAAGCGCGTGCGGTCCTTGCCGCTGTCGGACGAAGTGGTGTTCGCATGAGCTGGCTAATCAGACTGCTGACACCTGCCGCCATCCTGATGCTGGCTGGCCCATCTTTTGCTCAGGAAACCGCGTCTGCGCAGACGGAAGGGCTGGCTGCGTGGCAGGAAGTCTACTCCGTGTTTTCGCACCCGCGCTGCTCCAACTGCCACGTGGCCGACGAGCGTCCAAGGTGGGTGGACATTCCCGGTTCTGCGGAGCGCTATCACGCGTTCAATGTGCAACGCGGTGTTGATGGCTCCGGCTTCGGCAATGCCGGGCTTCGCTGCACATCCTGCCATTTTGAAAGCAATTCCAGCCACTTGAATGGACCGCCCGGCGCACCGAACTGGCATCTGGCACCCGCTGAAATGGTGTGGCACAAAATTTCCTCTGCCGGGATATGCGCGCAGATAAAAGACCCGGCACGCAATGGCGACCGCACATTGCAGGAAATCGCAGAGCACGTGCGCGACGACCCGCTGGTGGGCTGGGGATGGACGCCGGGACCGGGACGAGAGCCTGCGCCGGGCTCCGCGGAAGAAACATACAAAGCGCTGGAGAGATGGACTGCGGCGGGCGCGCCGTGCCCTCAAGAATAAGTCACATTTGATCAGCCTGAGACTATTTCGCACCGCGAAATTCGTATATGAAGCACCGGAATTTCGGACATGTACGAAATTTGATTGAAGACATGTCGGCACTGCCCCATATCAAACGTTCTTGCTTGGACGCTTGGTTCCGCCGACGAAACGGACAAAACGCCAATGGCTAAATATAGATTTCACAAGGTCGCGGCCGTCGCCGTGCTGATCGGGTTTGCTGCATGGATGGGAACCGGCAAGTTCTCCTCGGTTGGCAGCGCCTCTGCCGAAAACGAAACAGCGGACAAGGCTGAAGCTGCGAAGAAGGCGGCCGAAAACAAGCCAGTGCTGCGCACAGTGGCGGTGATGACCCCGCCGCGAATTGGCCATGCACGCGCAATTCGCATTTCCGGCCAGACGCAGGCAGACAAGCGCGCCGTTCTGGCAACGCGCGCAGCGGGCATCATTGCCGAACTGCCTGTAAAGCAAGGCGACCGCGTGAAGGCAGGCGATCTTATTCTGCGCCTTGAATCGGAAGAGAAGCCAGCGGCTATCGAGACGGCAATGCAGCTTGTGAAACAGCGCGAGGCAGAACTGGAAGCCGCACAGCAGCTTTCCAAGAGCGGCAACCTTGCCAAGTTACAACTCGCGACCGCCGTTTCGGCTGTGGCGCAGGCGCGCGCGCAACTGGAAACCGCCCGCGCGGAACTGGAGCGCACGCGCATCGTCGCGCCGTTCGACGGCATTGTGGACGATGTGAGCGTAGAGTTGGGAAGCTCCGTGATTCAGGGCGGCGAAGTGGCCACCATGCTGAGCCTCGATCCGGTGGTGGTGCGCGGCGAAATCAGCGAGCGCGACCTCTCTCACATCAAGATCGGCGACAAGGCCGAGGCCACTCTGGTCGACGGCGCGAAGGTGGAGGGGTCGGTGCGCTACATCAGCCGTGAGGCGACGACCGCGACACGCACCTATCGCGTCGAAATACAGATTCCGAACCCCGACGGCAGGATACCGGCGGGCATGACCGCTGAACTGACGCTGCGCAGTGCACCCGTAGATGCTGTGGCGCTGCCGCGTTCGGTCGTGACGCTTTCGGCGACGGGAGATCTCGGCATTCGCGCTGTCGATAGTGCAAGCAAGGTCGTGTTCTTCCCGATTGACCTTGTTGACGACACACCAAAGGGGTTGCTGCTGGCTGGCATTCCCGCAGATGCGCGGGTCATTATGGCCGGTCAGGATCTGGTTAAGGAGGGCGACGAGGTGAAGCCGGTCGAAGCCGATCCGGCAATGATCCAGAAGCTCGCTCAGGACGCAACCGGAACGCAGTAAGCACATGGATATCGTCAAACTCGCGATCCGCAATGCGCGGCTGACCCTCTCCGTTCTGCTGTTTCTCATTATCGCGGGCGCGCTTGCTTATCGCGCCGTGCCGAAAGAGGCCGAGCCGGACGTCGCCATTCCGATCATGTATGTGAGCCTGATTTATCAGGGCATTTCGCCGGAGGATTCCGAGCGGCTTTTGCTGCGTCCAGTCGAGGCGCAGTTGAAAAACCTCAAGGGCCTCAAGGAGATGCGATCCGCAGCCTATGAGGGCGGCGGATATGTGCTGGTCGAGTTCGATCCGTCAACCAATCTGGGCGACGCTCTGATCGACACGCGCAACAAGGTACAGGACGCCAAGCGCGACTTGCCGCAGGGCGTTGAGGAGCCGACAGTCAACGAGGTCAACCTGTCCGAATTTCCAGTGCTGGTGGTGACGCTTTCTGGCGACGTGCCGGAGCGTGTGCTGACGGCGGCGGCCAAGGAATTGCGCGACCGCATCGAGGAAGTTCCGGGCGTGCTGGAAGGCACGATTCAAGGTTCGCGCGACGAGCTTGTAGAAGCGATTATCGACCCGATGCGGCTGTCGTCCTACGGGCTGCGGCTCGATCAGTTGATTCAAGGGATCGGGCAATCGAACAGCCTCGTGGCGGCTGGCGCGATGGAAGGCTCTGAGGGCAAATATGCCATCAAGGTGCCGGCGTTGATCGAGACTCCGGAGGATGTCGCCAAGCTGCCGGTCGTGGCGGGGCCGAATGCAGTCGTGCGCGTGCAGG
The DNA here is from genome assembly GCA_049840935.1 of Mesorhizobium sp. Lineage (GTDB taxonomy): Bacteria > Pseudomonadota > Alphaproteobacteria > Rhizobiales > Rhizobiaceae > Mesorhizobium_G. The sequence continues at coordinate 16,123 of JASGJA010000021.1, read as the reverse complement.
ACATTGCAACGGTGCGCTCGACCTTCGAGGATGCCGAAACGATCACGCGACTGGACGGCAAAAACGCCATCGCAATCGAAGTGAAGAAGCGCATCGGCGCGAATATTGTCGAAACGATCGAAGGTGCGAAGGCGGTCGCCGACGAGTTCATGAAGAACGCGCCGGAAGGCATGGTCGTGACCTACACGCAGGACAAATCCGTCTTCGTGAAGCAGTTGCTTTCCGATCTGCAAAACCACGTTCTGATTGCCGTTATTCTGGTCTTCATCGTCATTCTCTACGCGCTATCGGGTCGTGCTTCCTTGTTGATCGGCATCGCGATTCCGGCGTCGTTCCTGATGGGAATATTGGCGCTGGCGCTGATGGGCTACACGATCAACATGATCGTGCTGTTCAGCCTGATCCTTGCGGTCGGCATGCTGGTGGACGATGCGATTATCGTGACGGAGTTTGCCGAACGACGCATGTCGGAAGGCATGCCGCGCGAGCAGGCGTTCGAGCTTGCGGCAAAGCGCATGGCGGGTCCAGTTATCGCGGCGACGATGACGCGCATCGCGGCGTTCTCGCCACTGCTGTTCTGGCCGGGTATCATCGGCGATTTCATGAAATACCTGCCGATCACGCTGATCGTGACGCTGGCGGCATCGATGGCCTATGCGCTGATCTTCGCACCGACGCTGGGCGCAATGTTCGCCAAGGCGCCCGCGCATGAGGAAGAGCACAAGGACGGGCTTTACATGGCCGTCGTCAACAAGGCGGTGCATTATCCCAAGACTGTGCTGCTACTGACAGTCGCGCTGTTGGTTGCTGTACCTTACGCCTATTCGCATTTCGGGCGCGGCGTGGAGTTCTTCCCCAATGTCGAGCCGGACTATGGCCTGCTCTATGTGCACGCGCGCGGCAATCTCTCGCTTGAAGAAATGGATGCCGCAACCCGGCAGGCTGAAAGCCGGATGCTCGGCTGGCCGGGTATCAAGTCAGTCTATACGCGCGTGGGCAAATCCCGCGGCGGCAACGAGATACCGGAAGATGTCGTCGGCGTGATCCAGTACGAGTTTGTGGACTGGCGCGAGCGCAAGCCCGCCCACGCAATCCTGGACGAGTTGCGCGCGGCGATGGCTGGCATTCCCGGTGTGGATGTTGAGGTGCGCGTGCCGGAAGCCGGACCGCCGACCGGCAAAGCTGTACAAGTTCAACTGTCCGCGACAAATCCCGAAGGGCTGAACGACAAAGCCAAGGAGGTTGCGGCGGCGGTTGCCAAGATACCGGGCGTTATCGACCTCGATAACGGTCTGCCGCCACCCGGTGTTGACTGGGCGCTGGAAGTGGACCGCTCCAAGGCCGCGCAATATGGGGTATCGCCAACGGCAGTCGGCACGGCTGTGCAGCTTGTCACCACCGGGCTTAAGCTGACCGACTATCGACCTGCTGGTGCTGACGACGCTGTGGACATTCGGCTGCGCTTGCCGGAGGACCGTCGCACGCTTACGGAACTGGATCAGTTGCGCATCGAAACGGCCAACGGGTCCGTGCCGATTTCAAACTTCGTGGTGCGCAAGCCTGAACACACAGTCGGCATCCTGAACCGCATCGACGGCAAGCGCACGATCAACGTGCAGGCCAACGTCGCGTCCGGCTATCAGGTAAATGCCGTGCAGAATGAAGTAAGAGAAGCTGTCAGCAAGATGGACTTGCCCGGTATCGACTGGAAAATGGCTGGCTCGGATGAGGATAGCGCGGAGGCACAGGCGTTCCTCGGCAATGCCTTCGGCGCGGCCATCTTCCTGATCTTCATCGTGTTGCTGGCGCAGTTCAACAAGTTCACCAGCGTGGTTCTCGTGTTGTCCTGCGTGATCATGGCGACGATCGGCGCGCTGCTTGGCATGATGCTGACCGGGCAGGCTTTCGTTATCGTTATGTCCGGCATCGGCATTATCGCGCTGGCCGGTGTTGTGGTGAACAACAACATCGTCTTGATCGATACCTATGATCGGCTGCGCGAGGAAGGTTGGAACAAGCTCGACGCGGTGCTGCAAACCTGCCGCGAACGCGCGCGCCCGGTGGTGCTGACGGCAGTGTCGGCTATCCTCGGCGTGCTGCCCATCGCCTTCGGTCTTGGTCTGGAAATCTTCCACCACGAAACGACGATCAGCGCGCCATCGACGCAATGGTGGATCGCGCTTTCGTCGGCCATCGTGTTCGGGCTTTCCTTCGCGACCGTGCTGACACTGATCGTGACGCCTTCAATGCTGATGGTGTTCACGCGAGATAAGCGTACGTCCGGCCAAAGGGATTCATTGGGCGTCTGAAGGATCGCGTATTTCGACGTGAGAAAAAGGGCACAATCCGCACGGCTCCGCGACCGGCTGACGGCGGCGGCACACCCGCACCCGCGGAATAAATCGATCTCCCGAATGCGTCCAAAGCGCATTCGGGAACCCTTAGCCGGGTTCGCGCATTTCATTTCCGGTCCGAATAGTCGGAGGGAACCCGGATATGACCTTAGGCACACTTCTTCTCATCATTCTTATTCTGATCTTGATCGGTGCGGTGCCGAGCTGGCCCTACTCGCGCGGTTGGGGATACGGCCCGTCAGGTATCGTCGGCGTGTTGCTCGTCGTTGTCTTGGTGCTGCTGCTGATGGGACAACTTTAAGAACTAAGCACGGTACACCCTTCTCCCCGTGATCGGGGGGAAGGAATTAGGTTAAATCATCTCCGGTCCGGCTATCTGTCGATCAGGCTGAAAATCCGCAGCCCGGACGAGTTCCGCACAGACGCAAACGATGATCAGCGGCACGGACAGCGCGATATAAATCCACGAAAAACCTACATGCTCAGCGACAAAGCCGATCGCCGATGGCGCGAGCAAAATACCGGAATAGCCGATTGTTGTGACGACACTCATGCCTGTACTGGCAGAAATGCCGGGCTGGTTGCCCGCGGCAGAAAAGGCAATCGGCACGATGTTGGCGATGCCGACGCCAGCTACCGCGAATGATGCGATGACCAGCCAGGCCCACGGCGACAACCCCGCAACCAAAATGCCCGCTGCCGCGATGAGGCATGAAATGCGCATGGTCTGAACTGCACCGAAACGATTGCGAACACGATCCCCTACAAATCGCAATATCGCCATCGCGCCAGCGAAAAACGCAAAACCAAGACCGGCTGTGGCGATTGACGCGCCAAGTTCGTTGCCGAAGATAGAGCGCGCCCCAATCCAGAATTGCGCCCTCCGGGATCATTGCGAAAAGCGCCACAGCGCCCACCAGATAAACAGATGCAATGCGCGGCAACCGCATCGGCTTTTTCCTGCTCGCTTGCTTCCGACTGCTTGTCGTCAACGACATATCGGGCAGCAAGAGTGAGCATAATTGCCAGCGCGAAAGTGACGCCGACCGCATGTGTGAAGTGCCGCAAAATGCTGGATGATCAACCCGCCCAGACCGCCGCCCACAAACCCGCCCAGACTCCAGAAGCCATGCGATGACGACATAATCGCCTGCGACAGCCTGCTTTTCCACCGCCACGGCATTGGAGTTCATGGCGACATCCATAGCGCCCACCACACCGCCAAAAAAGAACATCGCGATGCCGTCAGCGGAACGTTAGGAGCTGACACGACCGCAAGCAACGCAAACACGCAGGCTGCAGCAAAACCGAGACGACACGCCGAGAGCCATAGCGAGCCATCAGCACGCCGGAAAGCGGCATGAACAGACATTGCGCCCAACACCAAAGAAGAGGATCAGGATGCCGAGCGTGAACTCGCGGATCGCCAAGACGCGTCGCCAGTTCGGGAATCTGCGGAGCCCAGCTTCCGACCAGAAAACCGTTCATGAAGAACAGCCCTGCTACTCGCCCAGCGCCCACTCTGCGCGCGCTGCCAAATCTTTGCTTGCGGTGTCCATGCTGAAAACCATCCAGATTGCTGAATCGGCGCTAATTTAAATCGGTTCAGTTGATCGTCAAGCCGTATCGCGTGGGCCAGAAGTTGAGCGCTTTGACCCTCATCCACATGGAAAGCTCATCCAACGACAAAAATGCGTGCTTTTGCAAATTCCCGGCTTGCGTTCCGGAATAAACTTGATATTTTCAGTCAAGAAATTAGCGGTTCAGCTCGAACCGACCCGATCAAGCAAAGGGGTCACTGATGAATACGTACAATCCCCAATTCCACCGTTCGCTTCGCACCGATCGCATCGAGATGCAACGCCCGCAGGACGCCATACGTATCGGCGTGCGGATGCTGTCCAGCACCACGCCTATTCGAACGCGGCGAGCACGAAATCGGGATCGCGCATGGCGAGTTGCTCTATCGCCTGAAAATCACCAGGCAGGGCAAGCTCATCCTCAACAAATAGGACGCGGCGTCCCCCCGGTCCACGTCCAAGCGGCCAAGCTGAACGGAGATAATCGGCCCGGCTGTTTTCATTTTGGGCCTTTCGCACGCTCCCGCTGCCAAATTCGTTTGCACTGCACAATTTTTCGGCTAAGCAAACAGGGTCAGTTCTGCGACGTCTGGAGCGTGTGCGTGGCTATCAAGAAGATTCTCGTCGCCAATCGATCGGAAATCGCCATTCGCGTGTTTCGCGCGGCGAATGAGCTGGGCCTGAAAACCGTCGCCATCTGGGCGGAAGAAGACAAATATTCGCTGCACCGCTTCAAGGCTGACGAGAGCTATCAGGTCGGACGCGGCCCTTGGCTAGCCAAAGACATGGGGCCGATCGAAAGCTATCTCTCGATCGACGAGATTTTGCGCGTCGCGAAATACTCCGGCGCCGACGCCATTCATCCTGGCTACGGCCTGCTTTCCGAAAGCCCTGAATTCGCCGAGGCCTGCGCAGAAGCGGGGATCACCTTCATCGGCCCGAAGCCTGAAACCATGCGGCGGCTGGGCAACAAGGTAGCCGCGCGCAATCTCGCCATTGAGGTCGGCGTGCCGGTCGTGCCCGCGACCGATCCGCTGCCCGATGATGTGGACGAAGATCAAGCGGCTCGCCAGTGAGATGGGCTATCCGGTGATGCTCAAGGCATCGTGGGGTGGCGGCGGACGCGGTATGCGCGCCATCCGCTCCGAGGCCGATCTTCTGCGCGAAGTGACGAAGGCAAGCGCGAGGCGAAGGCCGCTTTCGGCAAGGACGAAGTCTATCTCGAAAAGCTGGTTGAGCGTCGCGCCACGTCGAGGTGCAGATTCTCGGCGACACGCATGGCAACGCCGTCCATCTGTTCGAGCGTGATTGCTCGATCCAGCGGCGCAACCAGAAAGTCGTCGAGCGCGCGCCCGCTCCATATCTGAGCGATGCGCAACGCGAAGAACTGTGTGGCCATGCGCTGAAGATCGCCGGAAACCGACTACATCGGAGCTGGAACGGTGGAGTTTCTTCAGGACGCCAACAGCGGCAAGTTCTACTTCATCGAAGTGAACTCGCGCATTCAGGTGGAGCACACCGTTACCGAAGCCGTGACCAGCATCGACATCGTCAAGGCGCAGATTTACATCCTCGACGGCTATGCAATCGGCACGCCCAAATCCGGTGTTCCGAAGCAAAAAGACATCAAGCTGAACGGCCACGCTCTTCAATGCCGCATCACGACCGAAGACCCTGAGCATAATTTCATTCCGGACTATGGTCGCATCACCGCCTATCGCGGCGCAACCGGATTCGGCATTCAGCTGGATGGCGGCACGGCCTATTCCGGCGCGGTGATCACGCGCTTCTATGATCCGCTGCTGGAAAAGGTGACGGCCTGGGCTCCGACCTCGGAAGAGGCAATCGCGCGCATGAACCGTGCGCTGCGCGAATTCCGCATTCGTGGCGTGGCTACCAATCTGACATTTCTCGAAGCCATTATCTCGCATCCGAGCTTCCACGATAATTCCTACACGACGCGATTCATCGACACCACGCCCGAACTTTTCACACAGGTGAAGCGGCAAGACCGCGCCACCAAGCTGCTGAACTATCTGGCTGACGTCACCGTAAACGGACACCCTGAAACACGTGGACGCCCCGCCCCAGACCCGGAGGCAGCAGGGCCGGTCATTCCGTGGTTCACCGGAGCAATTCCGGACGGCACAAAACAAAAGCTGGATCAGCTTGGCCCGGAAGGTTTTGCACGCTGGATGCGCGAACAGAAGCAAGTTCTGGTGACTGACACGACAATGCGTGACGGTCATCAATCGCTGCTGGCAACGCGCATGCGCACCTATGACATTGCCCGAATTGCCGGAACCTATGCGCGCGCCCTGCCGCAATTGCTCTCACTGGAGTGCTGGGGCGGCGCGACATTCGACGTCGCCATGCGTTTTCTCACCGAAGACCCGTGGGAGAGGCTGAGCAATGTGCGCGAGGCCGCGCCGAACATATTGCTGCAAATGCTGCTGCGCGGCGCGAATGGCGTTGGCTACACGAACTATCCGGACAATGTCGTGCAGCATTTCGTGAAGCAGGCCGCCAGCGGCGGCATTGATCTTTTCCGTGTGTTTGACTGCCTGAACTGGGTAGAAAACATGCGGGTGGCAATGGATGCCGTGCGCAAGGAAGACAGGCTTTGCGAAGCCGCTATGTGTTACACAGGCGATATTCTCGACCCGGAGCGCGCGAAATATAGTCTGCGCTACTATGTTGATCTGGCGAAGGAACTTGAGAAGGCTGGCGCACATATCATCGCAGTCAAAGACATGGCCGGTCTGCTGAAACCGGGTGCGGCGCGTGTGCTGTTCAAGGCGCTACGCGAAGCGACGGACCTGCCGATCCATTTCCACACGCATGATACGTCCGGACTATCGGCGGCAACTGTACTGGCGGCGGTCGAAAGCGGCGCTGACGCCATCGATGCGGCGATGGACTCGTTTTCAGGAAATACGTCCCAGCCATGTTTGGGCTCGATTGTCGAAGCGCTGCGCGGCACGCCACATGATCCCGGCCTTGATCCGCACTGGATCCGCCGCATTTCCTTCTATTGGGAAGCCGTGCGCAACCAGTACACCGCCTTTGAAAGCGACCTGAAAGGCCCTGCATCCGAAGTTTACCTGCACGAGATGCCCGGCGGACAGTTCACCAACCTCAAGGAACAGGCCCGCTCGCTGGGATTGGAAACGCGCTGGCATGAAGTGGCGCAAGCCTATCACGACGTGAACTTGATGTTCGGCGATATCGTCAAAGTGACGCCGTCCTCCAAGGTTGTCGGCGACATGGCGCTGATGATGGTGAGCCAGGATCTGACCGTAGCGGATGTCGAGAATCCGGCTAAGGACATTGCATTCCCTGATTCGGTGGTGTCGATGCTGCGCGGCGATCTGGGGCAATCCCCTGGCGGCTGGCCGAAAGCGTTACAGAAAAAGGCGCTCAAGGGCGACAAGCCTTACACTGAACGCCCCGGCGCGCTGTTGAAGCCAGCCGACCTCAAAGCAAGCCGCAAGGACATCGAAGAGAAGCTCGGCCGCGAACTGAGCGAATACGAATTTGCATCATGGCTGATGTATCCGAAGGTCTTCACGGACTTCGCGGCCGCGCAGGAACTATACGGTCCAGTCAGCGTGCTGCCGACGCCAACCTATTTCTACGGAATGGAGGCAGAGGGCGAGGTGTTTGTGGACATTGAGCGCGGCAAGACGCTGGTGATCCGCTGCCTCGCAATCGGCGATACCGACGAAAAGGGTATGGTGACGGTATTCTTCGAGCTAAACGGCCAGCCGCGCCGCATCAAAGTGCCGGATCGCGCGCACGGCGCATCCAACGGCAAGGCGCGACGCAAGGCAGAGGCAGGCAACGAACTGCATGTCGGCGCACCAATGCCCGGCGTTGTCTCGACGCTTGCAGTAAATGCTGGTCAACGCGTTCAGGCAGGTGACGTGCTGCTTTCCATCGAAGCGATGAAAATGGAAACAGCGCTGCACGCGGAACGCGACGGGACAATCGCGGAGGTTTTGGTGCGCAGCGGTGACCAGATCGACGCCAAGGACTTGCTGGTGGTTTTCGGCGCGGACGCATAAGCAGATTTGCACTGCTCCAGTGCAATCCGCAACTTGACATACCCCGCGGAGCAATCCTATATCCGCCCGTCCTCGGACAGAGCCGCGCACCTGCGCCGTTCACTTTGGGGCGAAGTAGCTCAGTTGGTTAGAGCAGAGGAATCATAATCCTTGTGTCGGGGGTTCAAATCCCTCCTTCGCTACCAGTTCCCTGCTTTTAAAGCGCTTCTTGCAAGGCCCGACTAGTTTTGCGCGGGAACTGCAGGAAAATAGTAAAGCGTCGTGTAGCCGCCGAGGCTGCGATTATATGCGGGACGACGCGAAGAAAGCAGCGCTTCAGATGCGTCACGCCAAAGCGGGCGCCGCGACAGAATCTCCAGCCAGCTGAAATATTGCTTGTCCTTAAGAAACTCGGTGTCCTGATTCGGTGTCTTGGCAGCCTGTGCAGCAGTTTCAGGGGATAACATCGACGCCACCGCAAAACTCACGACCTGATCAAGAGAACGCCCGTCGAATTTGAGCCCATACAAATCATAACCCTGTCGGGCAGCAACTTCAGCGATGAAGGCAAGATACATTGTCGCGTAGACTTGATACTTCGCCGAATATTGCTGACGCACCATTTCAAGGCGAAGCGCACCATCGGGTGAAGCGTCTGAAAGTGCAGAATAGATAGCGCTGACACCAATACGAAAAAGGTCGTCATCACCTACCGCAACACCAATAATGGTTGCGTAAAGCGCGCGACGATAGAAATGGTTGTTGCAGCAGGTGTTGTCAGAAGTACCCGGATGACCAAGATGCATTTTGGCAGCCTTGGTCAGCCAGGTTTCTATCCGAGCCTTCTCCTCATCATGTCCGACAACATCCCCCCGAACGATGGAATAGGCAAAGGCCGCTGCAAAGAGAGAACGACTCGATCTGGTACCATGTTTGACGTTTTGAGGTCGCGATATCGAAACTGAGGAAGGCATCCTCTTTCGCCCAATTGTCCAACAGGGAAATGAGACAATCACTGGCCCCTTTTTGGGGCGCTATGAATTGTTGAGCTGCCAGATTGCTAACCATGTCCTCGAAGTCGTGATAGGGTGCCGCAGCGCGCCGCCATGCATCGCGGTCCTCGTAGAAGCGAGGCGTGATTTCCGCCCCTGAAATCACTGGAATCGACGCGCTAGCCGCACACAACTCCCGCTTTTCCAGACGCGCGATCACCCTGAGCAACGAGGGGTCGTTTGTTTCGGCTAATTCGGCCCTGCGCTCGTCTTTATTGAAATAACCCGCGTTCTTGTCGTGGACCGAATATTCACTCAGATCGAGATGCGTGCGCTCCTCCGGTGACATTGCAAACCCTGCCACAGGAATGAGCGCCAGAGGAAATGAAAGCACTGCAGCCAACGCAAGGGAACGGATTTTCGGAGTGTCACAAGAAGGCATTTCTACTTCCATATCAAAACGTCTGCGGGGGTTCCGGGAACGAGTTCATCAACCGCGCCGTCGATCGCCAACTCGACAGTCACGAAACCATCGCGCCTGCCGAGTCCGACTTTCGGAGCGGGCACGAACTCATATTTCACCGCGCTGACATGCGCCGTGTGGCTTACCGCCGAACCAGCAGGCGTAACCGTAGCAAGCTGGCCGGGTGTGATGTCCAACGCATCGGCTGGTGATACGAAAGCCTCGACACGAATCTCTGCCGCGCCAGATGAAACAAGGCTGAGCAGCAGCGTACCTGGCGCGACCGGAGAGTTAGGAGCAGCCGCCCAGATAACCTTGCACACACATTGCGAGCGATATGTGAGTGCCTGCTTGCGTCGCTCAAGAGCAGCCAAGCGCGACCGAACGATTTCTCGACGGTTAGAAGAAGCGGTGGGGTCGTTTTCCTGCAAAAGTGCAAGGTCTGCCTCCTCCATCTTGATCGCAGCTTCAACATCATCAGAGATAATCCGGACAAGAAACTTCCCCTGAGTTACCGGTGTGCCCACCGCGGCAACATCTGGAGCGACGGTGCCATATTCATGGCTTATCAAATCAGTACGGGGGGCAGAAATTGCTGCGGCTTCCGCACGTATGCGAGTCAAACCGTAATAGACATCCTTCGCGACAAGACCGGCGCCCAGGATAAGCAGACCAGCACTTGCGGCAAAGACCAGCCATGGAAACAGGCGCGCCCTTGAGGAAGGCGCAGAAGGCGGCTTAATTGGCGTTTCACCATCCCAACCCTTTGCCAGATCTTCCGCACGGGGAAGCCAGCCGGTTACTGCGATGCGAACAAAATGGTTCAATGTGGCGGCGGCCTCATCGCCGAGGCCAACAATGTCCATTCGCCATTCGCCGAGAATCCGAAGCATTCACAACGATACTAAGAGGCAGGACAGTTTCCGTGCCGGATAGGGAAAGATGGAGCGCCACATCAATTGGTCGCAACTCTTCAAAATCTGGTGCTTCAGAAGTTCGCGCAACGACAAGATGCGTGCGAGATAAGCGCAAACCTTCGTAACGATGAGTTCCGTGCAAGACCTTGAAGGGTAGGGTAACTTCCACGCTCTCTCTGGAATCACGACGCTCCACTTCCAACCCGCGCGGCAGCGGTCTTGTGGTTGCGTGTACGCTCATCACGCACCCACCATAAGATTCGCCATGCTGGCAGCGGCAGCAGCAACGAAGAGCATCGAAAATAAATAAAGCGAGGTTGCGGTCAGCCGAGCAGCATTGGCGGTGTCATTTCTTGATATGCGCTGCCGTGTCCAGCTTTGAAGGTAAGGATGAAACGCGAGGAATATCTTTAATGAACTTCCCCAGAACTGTGCATAAAGAAGCAATAGCGGCCATGCAGGATTGAACCTGCCTGAAAATGCGCCGTATGCGGCTGCCATTACCGTGCGCGAGACGACCATCCACGCAACGCAAACCGTCAGCAGATCAGATGAACCGCGCACCAACGCAATAATGGCCATTGCGCAACCAAACTGTGTGGTCCAAGGCGAAATGCGCTGGTCGATAAGGCACCACCACAGGAAGGGGCCACAACGTTTTGGCCCGAGCCGTATCGCCCTGCCATTTGCGCGACGCATATTGCCGAACCACCGCATCATTAAAGGCGTGCTCTCAGCGACGAAGCCCCGATTTCCGGGCAACGCCTCGAAGGAAGTCGCCATGACATGTGGCAGATAGGTCATTCTGCCACCCTCTTTCAGAATTTGATGCCAAGCCGACTTGTCATCTCCGCTCAACAATTTGATGCTGCCATGCAGCCAATGCTCAATACTGTCGCGTTCAATGATCTCGATAAATGCGGGTTTTATCACCTGTACCGTTCGATACAGGGAGAAGCGGCCTGTCAGCACGAGGAGCCGGCCCGACAGCGCGAGCGACGACATGAGAAGATGCCTTTGTGCAAATCTGAGCCGATACCACTGACGCGCCAGATCGTTGGCTTCGACGACCGCATCGTTGTTTGTCGTTAATGCAGCCAATTTTGAATCGGCGCGCATGAATCCGATGCATTCCGCAAGAGCGTTCGGAGCAAGTACGACGTCGCCGTCCAAAAAGAGCGTCACGGAATTTTGGGTGGGCTGCTCTCTCGCTATGGCCCGGAGCGCCATCGCCATTGCTTCGCGCTTGCCGTCCCCCTCTGAAACTGCACGATGATGCGTATGGTTTCCGGATTTCCCGCCTCTTCCAGAAGTTGCGCCAGGATTGCGCAGTCACTATCGGACGTGACCGAGGCAACGAGGGTGGCAGGGATCGCGCTGGATATGCAATTCGATATCAGGGCGCGGTAGACGGTGCGGAACTGATCCTCCGGTATGCGAAAGGAACAGATAATTCCGTAGACGTGATCAATGCGGCCAGTGGTACCAGACCCTTGCACCTTCGCCCGTGTGAGCGGAAACACAAAACACAGGTAGATAGCAGCACGAATGAAATGCAATGCTCCCCAACTGTATCGCCAGATTGCGATGAACCCAAATGCCAGCACAAAGTGAGAAGACGCTGGGGTAAATTTGTGCTCTACAAGCACAAGCACCCCCAAAAAAAACGCGGCAAGGGCCAATGCCCAAGGCCAAAGTTGCTCAACGGATGCGTGAAGACTTGCTGACCGCCGGCACGACGAATTGCACTTTGAAAACCCGCCAAACATCGATGCGAGTTCAGAAAATTTTCCAGCCAGATATCGCAAAGATTTAGAACTGGTACGTGGCACTTACGCCCAGATAAGGGGAGTCGCCTCTGGTGCTGGCTCCTTCGTTGTGACTGTAGCCCGCGCGAAACGACAGACCGACCTTGTCCAGTTTTACGCCTGTCATAAACATTCCAAAGTCGTATCTTTGGCTATCGGAGGACCACACGACTCCTCCCTCCGGGCCAATTATTTTTTCCCCGAAATGCCTCCCAACCTGAAGACGCGAAACGACTTTATCCGTTGCGGTGTCGTAGCTCGCGGTGGCATTAACATAGGTGGGAGCGGACCAAGCTGAATTGGTCTGGACCATGACCTTGAATCCAAGTCCGTCCGTATCACTGTTCTCGCCAGAACGACCCCGATAGATAGCTCCAGCAAATGCACGAAACCTCCAGCCGCGGTAAAAGCTTTGCCAACCTGCAAGTGCCTCAACTGAATAGCTGCTGCTCCCGTTGTCCGGAATAACGATATAATCATCATCCGTTTCGCCCGAGGAAGCTCCAAACCGTAGAAGCGGTCCCGCTTTACGAAGGTTTCCCGACAACGCCTGCAGATAGGAGACCGAGCCACCAACACGATCATCCCGCAAATTGCCCCCTACCGTGATTTGGCTTCCTTTTTCAGCAGGTGCAGCGGGGGTTGCAAATGGCAAGAGCCCAAGGGTTGCCAATGCGGAAAACCGCAACGCAATGTGACAACCACTCACGACCTTCGTAAGTCCACAAAACCGCATGCTGTGTGCTCCAGAATACCGCGACGGCCGCGAAAGCTCTCAAGTTTAATACCAATATATCTTTATTAGTTAAATATCATGAATTAAATTCTGTCAAGCAGCCTTTCCCGGTGTCCACCTTTCTCAGCGCGCGAGCCTGCGCGAGAAGATCAAGGTGAGTTCAATCAGGCCAGTCTGCGAGCGTGGACTTCAGGCGGATTAACGTCGCGCGGCGGATATGACCGGGCGGGCACGGGACGCCCAACGAGGAAACCTTGCGCCTTGTCGATGCCGAGTTTGCGCAGGAACGCCATCTGCTCTTCGGTCTCGACGCCCTCGATCAAAATCTTGTGGCCATGATTGCGGACCAGACTGATCATATCCTGGAACATCGCTTTTCCTCTTGGCAAGGCTGCATCGTGCAGGAAGGAACGGTCGATTTTCACCGTGTCGAAGTCGATCAATCTGAGCCACGACAGACTTGCGAAACCGGTGCCGAAATCATCCAGCCAGATGTTTATGCCCAAGGCGCGCAAGTCACTGATGCAGGTCGCGATTTCTGGTTGACGTTCAAGGTCGAGACCCTCGGTGATCTCGAAAGCCAAGCGTTGTCCCTTAACGCCAGTGTCCGACAGGATTGCCCCCACCGACGCTGCAAAGCCGGGCGCCTTGAGTTGCACCGGAGAAACGTTGACCGTCACCATCTCTATCCGGTTTTCGACCAGCATTTCAGTGCAGGCTTTTTCGACCGCCCACCGACCAAGTTCAATTATCGCCCCGGTTCGCTCCGCAATGGGCACGAAAAGATTTGGAGATATGGAGCTTCCGTCGGGCGCCTTGAGTTGCATTAGAGCTTCGACAGCTTCCATGCGACCAGTCCGGATGTCCAGTATCGGCTGATAGGCGAGCGCCACGAGATCCTGCGCGATGGCCTCATTCAGCCAAAGCGCAATATCTTCGCTCTCGGCGCCAAATTCCAGATCGGCTGGATCGAATAGCCGCACACAGTTTCGTCCATTGGCCTTCGCCAGATAAAGCGCACGATCGGCTTCATGAATGATCTTCTCAAACTTCGTACCGATCTGTTTGCGCGTAAATGCGCCGCCAATGCTAACCGTCACAACCGACAGACCGTCGTGTCGCTTCTCATGAATCAAGCCCAGATCTTCGACTGCCCTGCGCATCGCCTCGGTAAGTTCGGCAATCTGCCGCCTGCTTCTGGCGCGCGCCAGAACGAGAAATTCTTCACCGCCATAGCGCCCGATGGTTGCTTCATAGTCTTTGACGACATGACCCAGGGCTTCAGCGACAAACACAAGGCAACCATCGCCTTCCTGATGACCGTAATAGTCGTTGAACTTCTTAAAATGATCGACATCAATCAGGATAGCAGCGAAGTTCCGGCCGGATTGCTTCCACTCACGCCAATACTCGCGCAGGCTTTCATCGATGGCGCGACGATTATTCAATCCCGTGAGTGAGTTGGTACGAGACAGGCGCAATAGTGCCTGCCCGCGCTCAATCGTCTCATTTTGTCTGGCCTCGGCTTCCAGCGCTTTCAAGAAAACATTGAAGCGCTCCCGGTTGAGCTTCCAGTTGATGTGTGATGAGAACGCAAAGCAAGACACATAAAAGACGACCAAGGTTACTCGATATGCCCAGTCCGGCGAAAACTCAAAAAGCGCAATCAAAAATAAGACAAGAACAAGCCCCGATGTAATGACCGACATCAAGAAGCGAAGGCTAAAAAGAGATTCGCGCCCATCATGAAGATCGCGCCAAAAATCATGTAATAGGAAAATGTCTGCTTGAATATCGTTTCCGATGCGGGAATCAGCCAGACTAGATAACCCGAAATGATCGTTAGTGCACAAGTAAAGTCGAGCCAGGTCGTCTGGACCTTGAACCTGTATTGCAGCTCAATGACGGTCAGCACCAGCGCTGCGAGGAGGAAGCGCGCCGACACCGTGAAAATCGCCACATCCGGGATGAGCAAAATATCCGTTATTGCAAAAAGCAAATAAACGGCGACCCGAAATCCAAAGCCCATTGCGGAACTCCTGACTCCGTGCCGCGGCGCCTCGCTCATCATATAGCGCACGCAACTCCTGCTCCGAGCGCACGACGCGCGGCTCGGTCAGTTCCATTTCATATGGTTCATACAGAACCGAACTCATCCATCCGCCTATACAACTGCTATCAGCAGCGCGAACCTGCTTCCATAAGCGGCGATCAACAAACAGCTCTCCTGCGGGCCTCAATACGACCCGCTGACGCCATAAAATTATTAATGGGCAGGTCTAAGGAATGCTAGTGCAGCAAACCAAATTTTAGTTAATTTAGAGGCGAATTGTCGTAGGAAAAAGCGGAATAGGTAATCCTACGCTAGATTAGCTCAAATTCGCCAATCCGCCCAGGGTGGGTGAACCATCCCCATTCGCTGTCACTACAAAGGTATCCAACTTGGCTGAATTCGCATTTGATGGCAAAAGCCTGATCACGCCCGAAGCTCTTCTTCGGGAATTCGCACATCCACGTCCAGTCGCATTCGAAACACAGTTTAGGAAGCGTCTGCCCATCTGGCGCTGATCCTGATTTTCACGCCGACAATTCGTCGCGAAATCAGATCCCGCCCCAATTATCAATCGCGTGGCACGGGAGCTTCACAAAATCCGCCTGAAATATTCCGGGAGCGTTTTCAACACTGATACCCTTGGCTCAGCAACATCCGGTTGCCAGCTTCTTCCTTCAAGACCCATTCACTCGCTGGTCTTTCACCAAGCCGCGCGGCTATTCCGGCGACGCGCATCTTCTGGACTTCATATATCGCCATCCGGGCGCCAACCGAAGTCTGGAAGAGGCTTCCGATCTCGGAAAGCTGCTCTATGCCAGCACGAGCAATTGGGCGTATTTCACAGGCCGTGCGCGAGCGGCGCGAAATTCTGGCGGCAAAAGTTGATGAAGTTGCCGAAGCGAATGGACCCGGAACCGAAGTGTTCACCATCGCAGCAGGACACCTGCACGAGAGGCAACTTTCCAAAGCACTGAAAAGCAAGAAGCTGAAGCGCTGGATCGCTCTCGATCAAGATCCGGAAAGCATTGCCACCATTCGCGAGAAGTGGGAGGGCACCGCGGTTGAACCGCTGGACGGTTCAGTGCGTTCCATTCTTGGCAGCGCAAACTCGATCGGCACATTTGATCTCGTCTATGCCGCAGGGCTCTATGACTATCTGGCGCAGAATGTCGCC